>NZ_JBNTJY010000001.1:0-554606 GCF_051195095.1 Halolamina sp. C58
CACGGAAGTTAAGCTCACCTACGTGTGGGCGAGTACTGGCGTGGGCGACCCGCTGGGAAAGTGCACTCGCCGTCTCTCTATTCATTGCGGTATTTTCGTCTTGTCGAGCGGTGAGCGAGTCGATCGCTTCCCGTTCGTTTTCGATACCCAGAGCGGATATCCCATCCGCCGCAACACGTATTTTTATACCCGTTCGGTTGTTGTAATCGACACGATGCCCGACGACGGCCCGGCACTCCTCTCGTTCGGGGTGGACCGGGCGATGCGGGCGCTACGCGAGCACGCGGCCGGACGGAACGTCATCGCGGTGCTGACCGACTCGACGGCCGACCAGTGGTATCGCCGTTGGGAGCGGTCCGGCGGCGACGCGACACAGCTGGCGATCGTCGACTGCTTCGACTTCACCCGTGGCGCCACGACGGAGACACGGACGAACGTCGTCTCGAACGAGCTCGTCGTCACCGAACTGGAGCGCCCACTCTCCGGCGAGGGGCTCCAGTCGGTGTACGATCGGTTCTTCGACGGCTGGGCCGAGAGCCCACGCGGGACCGTGGTGTACGTCGAGTCGCTGCGCGACCTCCGTGAGGACACCGACGGGGAGACCGTCGAGTCCCTGCTCGAACGGTTCCGTGCGCGCACCGCGCAGGACGGTTCGGGGATCGTCGCCGGCGTTCCCGACGATGCGGTGTGCGAGGCCGTCGCTTTCGGTGACGCGTTCACTGAAACCGTCGGCGAGCCGTCGTTCGACTCCGACGCGCCGACCGCGGTCCAGCGGCTCCGCGCGACCGACCCGACCACGTTCGGCTACTTCCGGCAGTACTGGCGGGACGCGATCGAGATCCTTGATCGGATCGACCGCTCGTACGTGCAGGCCGGCCAGCTCGACACCGAGCTCTCCTCGCGGACGCTCGGGGCGACGCTGTCGGCGCTGGCACAGCTCGACGCGCTCGCGGTCCGGGCCGACACCAACGGCCCGAACCGGTACGACTGCCGACGCTACGACCGCGAGCGCGCCGTGGAGCTCGGGCTCGCGGTCGAGCTACTCCCCGAGTGACGGCGCCTCGAGCGAGCTGTCGACGACGGTGCCATCCGGCTGGAGCGTCACCGTTCCGAGCATCGTCGTCTCCCCGGGCTCGTTCGCCGACGCGATCGCTCGAAGCGTCTCCTCCTGATCGAGCCGATCCCAGAGCACCTGCTCGACCATCCCTTGGAACGACTCGGGGTCGGTCCAGCCCGAGTCGATATCCGACGGCACCTGAACCACGACGCGCAGTTCGCTCTCAGTCACCCGAACTCCGACGCCGAACGTGTCGCCGTCGACCGCCTCGCCCGTCCCGTCGTCGCTCATACCCGGCTCTGGGTCCCGACGAGGCAAATCCCCTCCGGATCGACCGTGTGTGAGACTCACAGACTGGGACGGCGCCGATGGGACGGCTTTTGTCCGGGAACCACATCGGCTGTTCCAATGAGTTATCGGATCGGACTCGTCGGCAAGCCCTCCGTGGGCAAGTCGACGCTGTTCAACGCTGCGACGATGAACGACGTGCCGGAAGGCGCCTACCCCTTCACGACGATCGACCCGAGCGTGGGCGAGGCGTACGTCCGCGTGGAGTGTGCCGCCCCGGAGTTCGACGAGACGTGTACCCCGAGCGTCGGCTACTGCGACGACGGCACCCGGTTCGTCCCCGTCAAGCTCGTCGACGTGGCCGGCCTCATTCCCGGCGCTCACGAGGGGAACGGGCTCGGCAATCAGTTCCTCGCGGACCTGAACGAGACGGACGTGCTGGTCCACGTCGTCGACTTCTCCGGGGAGACTGACCTCGAGGGCGAGGCCACCGAGGGTCACGACCCCCGCGAGGACATCGCGTTCCTCGAAAACGAGATCGACATGTGGTATCTCGACGTGCTGGAGAAGGGGATCGAGCGTCACCTTTCGGGCTACCACGGCGGCGACGGCGACGTGGAGGCGGCGCTCGGCGAGCAGATGGACGCGTTCGGCATCGTCGAAGAGGAGATCAAACAGATCATCCTCGGGCAGGGGATCGGTTTCGACCCCGAGGCGTGGGACGACGAGGAGCGGGAGGAACTGGCCCGCGAGATCCGCAAGCGCACCAAGCCGATCGTGATCGCCGCGAACAAGATGGACACGCCCGCCGCCCAGGAGAACTGGGCCGAGATCACCGACGAGGCGCAGTACGACCACCTCGACTTCGTGCCCGTGAGCGCCCACGCCGAGAAGTCGCTGAAGAAGGCGAACGACGCGGGCGTCGTCGACTACACGCCCGGCGAAGCCGACTTCGAGATCGTCGGCGACGTGAGCGACGAACAGGAAGCGGGGCTCGAACAGATCCGCGAGTTCGTCGACGAGTACGACGGCACCGGCGTGCAGGACGTCCTCGAGACCGCGCTGTTCGAGACGCTGGGCTGTATCGGCGTGTTCCCCGGCAGCGCCAACGGGTCGAAAGACGAGAAGGGGGTGTTCCGTGACTGTTTCGTCCTCCCCGAGGGCGGCACCGTCGAGGACTTCGCGTACACCATCCACTCGGACGTGGGCGACGGGCTGCTCCACGGGATCGACTGCCGCTCCGGCCGACAGGTCGGCGCGGATCACGAGCTCGCCCACCGCGACGTGGTCGAGATCGTCACCACCGGCTGACCGCTGGCTACTTCTCCCCGCCGCCCGACGTGTCGACCGTGCAAGTCGAGTGCAAGCTGTTCGGTCCGTTCCGCGACGACGCCGGCGTCGAGGACGTGGGCGGCGAGTACGACCCCGGAACGACTGTGGGGGCGCTCCTGCGTGACCTCGAGGCGGCGTACCCCAGCCTCGACGGTCGACTCGTCGACGAGGAGGCCGGCGAAACCGAGGGCTCGACGGTCGTGACAGTCGACGAGAAGAACGTGACACACCTCGACGGGCTCGACACCGAACTCGATGACGGCGACGTAGTCCGGATCGTCCCCTCGGTGTACGGCGGGTAGCTCGCGGACGCGGCCGAACTCTCAGTCGTCGCCGGCCGCGGGCGCCACGGAGTCGACTTCAGTGTCGGGGACGGTGCCGTCCTCGTTCCACCCGCGGGCCGCGTAGTACTCCTGGACGGCCTCGGCGAGATCGGGGATCTCGTAGGGGAGGTCGTCGTCCGCCACGTCCTTGCCGCGCTTGTTGTTGAAGTGGCGCTCGCGCTCGATCGCCTCGGCGCCGATCTCCTGCAGTCGCTCGTACTCGACGCCGAACAGCTGTTCGAGGCGCTCGTCGGTCATGTAGTCGCCGCCGAACGCACAGATCACGCCCGAGTCCCGGACGACGTTGTGGTTCTCCAGTCCGACGAGGGTCTCAGCCTTGCCGAGCGTCCCCTCGGGGTCGACCTCGCCGGAGTACTCCAGCCCGAGCATCCCGCCGTACATGTGGTCGGCGCCGCGGTTCGCGACCGCGTAGGAGAGCCCCTGTCCGTGGAGCGTCCGGCCGTCGTGGGCCGCGAACTCCAGCCCCTTCACCGTGTAGTTGTCCACGCCCAGTTCCTCGTGAGCGCGGGCGGTCCCTTCCGCGAGCAGGTCGCCGATCCCCTCGCGGTGGGCGATCTTCTCCAGGGTCTCGTGGACCAGTTCGGCGTCGCCGAAGGCGTCCTCGCTCTTGAGGTAGGCGGCGACGGTGACGCCCGCGGAGATGGTGTCCATCCCGAGTTCGTCACAGAGCTCGTTCGAGATCATCACGTCGACGATGTCGCCGACCCCCTGACAGGTGCCGAACGAATAGACCGTCTCGAACTCTGGTCCCTCGGTCTCGACGCCCCGTTCCTCGTCTTTCGTGGGGAGCTTGCAGGCGTAGGCACACTGCGAGCAGGCGCCTTTCTTGTACTTCTTCTCCTCGACGGCGTCGCCGCCGATGCTCGCGATGCTCTCGAACTCGTAGTCGTCGAAGTACCGCGTCGGGATCGAGAAGTTGTCGTTGATGAACTCCGTGTTGCCCGTGGTCCCCTGCCGGCGCATCAGGTCGTCGCTGGTGGCGGCTTCGCGGTGGACGTCCATCGCCGGCGGGTCCGGGATCTCGACCTCGGGCGCGGAGTCGCCCTCGAACGTGACGCACTTGACGTTCTTCGATCCGAGCACGGCGCCGATGCCGCCGCGCCCGAACGCCCGCGAGTCGAACGTCATCACCGACGCGAACCGGACGAGGTTCTCGCCCGCCGGCCCGATCGTGATGCAGTTCTCCGGGCCGAGGTCGTGGTGGCTCTCCATGTACGCGGAGACGCGACTGGTCTCGGCGCCCTCGAGTTCGGGTACCGCCTCGAACTCGACTTCCGGGCCCTCGGGGCCATCGGTGACGTGGATCGCGAGCAGCTCGTCGCTCTCGCCGACCAGTTCGAGCACGGAGAGCCCCGCGCCGACGAAGTTCCGGGAGAGGTAGCCGCCGGCGTTGGTGGAGACGAGGCCGTCGGTCAGCGGCGAGAGCCCCGTCATGTTCATCCGGCCGGTGAAGGAGGTCCGACTCATCTGCATCGGCCCCGTGGAGAGGTACGCCCGGTTCTCCGGGCCGAACGGGTCGGCGTCGAAGGGGATGCGATCGTGGGCCAGCGCGGTCGCCGTCGCACGCCCGCCGATGGTCCGTTCGAGCACGCTGTCGATGTCGACGGTGTCGGCGCTCCGCTCCCCAACGTCGACGGTGAGCATCGGTCCCTTCGCGTGAAGCATGCGTGGTCGCTTCGATCCAGTGAGACTTATTCCTGTCCCCGGTTTTCGGCGGCCCGCCTCGCGCGCGTGCGAAACCGTTCGAAACCACTAAGGTCGGAGCGGAGCGAATACCCACTATCAAGGTCGCCGATGATACCTGATGCCACAGCCGCATCCGTGCTCCAGAGCGGGCTGGTCCCCGACGGGACACGGGTGCAAGTGTTCAGCGAGATCTACTGGGTGTTCCTCGTGCTCGGAACCCTGGTGGGAGCCGTCGTTATCGGCTACATGTTGTACAATGCGTATAAATACAGCTACGAGGGCGGCAGCGACGAGAAGGACCGCCCGAAGCTGGGAGAGGTCCCGACCGGCGGGGGGAAGGGGAAGAAGCTGTTCCTCTCGCTGAGCCTGAGCGCGATCATCGTCATCTCGCTCATCGCGTGGACCTACGGGACGCTGCTGTTCGTCGAAGGACAGACCGGCGAACAGGGCGTCGAGGTCGAGGTCGAGGGGTACCAGTTCGGCTGGAACTTCCACTACCTCAACGACGACGGGAGCTACGCGGGGGTGAACACCACGAACACGCTCCGCGTGCCGGTCGACAGGCAGGTGAACTTGCAGGTGACGTCGTCGGACGTGTTCCACAACTTCGGGATCCCCGAACTCCGGGTGAAGTCGGACGCGATCCCCGGACAGACGACGGACACGTGGTTCGAGGCCAGCGACACGGGCACGTACACGGCCAACTGCTACGAGCTATGTGGGCAGGGTCACTCCTACATGACCGCGGAAGTGATCGTGATGCCACAGGACGAGTACCAGGACTGGTACGCGTCCCAGAACGCGTCCGCGAACAACGAGTCCGCCGCCAGCGTCGCGGCGGCGGGGGTGTAACGCATGACAGACGACACACAACCACGAACTGACGGCGGCACGGCACTGCCGGGTGACAGCCACGACGACAGCCACCTCCCGCCGCGGTGGTCGCTGAAGCGCTGGCTCGTCACGACCAACCACAAGGACGTCGGCATCCTCTACCTCGCGACGGCGATGTTCTTCCTCATCTTCGGCGGGGTGCTCGCGCTGCTGATCCGCGCCCAGATGTGGACGCCGCGAGCCCCCGGCGAGGGGATCCTCTCGGCGATGGCGTACAACCAGGCCGTCTCGCTACACGGCCTGATCATGGTGTTCTGGTTCATTTCGCCGTTCGCGACCGGGTTCGCCAACTACGTCGTGCCGCTCCAGATCGGCGCGGAGGACCTGGCGTTCCCCCGGCTGAACGCGCTGTCGTACTGGCTCTACCTCGCCTCGGGCATCCTGGTGTTCGCGTCGTTCTTCCAGGGCGCCTCCTACGCGGGCGGGTGGACGCTGTACGCGCCGCTGAACATCCCGGCGTTCATGCCGAGCATCGGGGCGACGACGACGGTGTTGGCGATCGTGGTGTTCTGCGCCTCGGTCACGGTGGGTGGGGTGAACTTCATCACCACCATCCACCGCATGCGGGCGCCCGGCCTGACGATGCGCTCGCTGCCGCTGTTCACCTGGTCGTGGCTGCTGACGGTCTGGATGATGCTGCTCGCCTTCGCGGCGCTGCTGGCGGCGGCGATGATCCTGCTGTCGGACCGCATGCTCGGGACGACGTACTTCGCCGCGACGACCGCGGGCGGGTCCGTGCTGTGGACCCACCTGTTCTGGTTCTTCGGCCACCCCGAGGTGTACATCGTGTTCTTCCCGGCGCTGGGCGCGATGGCGGAGATCTTCCAGACGTTCTCGGGCAACCGGATCGTCGGCCGGAAGTGGTTCATCGTCTCGATGGTGCTGGTGGCGCTGCAGAGCTTCATCGTCTGGATGCACCACATGTTCCTCACCTCGATCAACCTCGAGGTGAAGACGCTGTTCATGGCGACCACCATCGGGATCTCGCTGCCGTTCGACCTGATGGTGTTCGCGCTGATCTACACCTTGATCAAGGGACGGATCAGGTGGGACACGCCGATGCTGTACGCCTTCGGTGCGCTCGTGCTGTTCATCGTCGGCGGGATCACCGGCGTGTTCCTCGGCGCGGTCGTGCTCGACTACGAGTTCCGCGGCACCTACTGGGTCGTCGCCCACTTCCACTACGTGATGGTCTCGGGGGTGACGGGCCTGATCGCGGGGCTGTTCTACTGGTTCCCGAAGATAACCGGGAAGACGTACGACGAGTTCCTCGGGAAGGTGAGCTTCGCGGTGTACTTCACCGGGTTCAATCTGCTGTACTTCCCGCTGTTCCTCGCGTGGGGGACGCCCCGGCGCGTGTTCGCGTACCGGCCGGAGTACCTCCCGTGGCACCGCCTCGCCTCGGTGGGTGCGGTGATCCTCGGGATTTCGTTCCTGCTGATCATCTACAACCTCGCGAAGAGCATCGTCGCGGGCGACGACGCCGCGGCGAACCCGTGGCCGTACTCGACGACCGCGGAGTGGGCGGTCTCCTCGCCGCCGCCGATGGAGAACTTCCCCGGCACGCCGTCGTACGCCAGCGGCTCGCTCGAGTTCCTGCGTGACGACGAACCGACGGGCGCGGCGGCCGCCGACGGCGGCACGACCGCGACCGACGGCGGCCACGCGGCCGCACTCGAGTCGGCGCACGACGACGGTGGACACGTCGATCACGCCAGTTACTGGCCGTTCGCGATCGGCCTGTTCACCGTGGTCACGGCGATCGGCTTCTCCGGCCTCCAGACCGGGAGCTTCCCGGCCGGCCTCGAAGGGACGTTCTACGCCGCGGCCTCCGTGCTCGGCGTGCTCGGCCTGATCGGCTCGGTCTCGTTCATGGGGTACGAGAACTTCACCGCCCACGAGGGCGGCTTCGGCGAGACGTGGCCGTTCGGCGGCGTCGAGAACACGAAGATGGGCATGTGGGTGTTCCTGGCCTCCGACGTGGTGCTGTTCGGGGCGTTCATCGGCGCGGCCATCTTCCTGCGTGTGGCCTACGGCTGGACGCAGTGGCACCCGATCCCGCACAACCCCATCCCGGGCTTGGTCAACACGTACCTGCTGTTGACCAGCTCGTTCACGGTGATCCTCTCGCTGGTCGCCGCCCAGAAGCGCAGTCGGAAGGGCGTCGTCGCGAGCCTCGTCGTGACGTTCCTGCTCGGGCTGGCGTTCCTCGTGAACAAGGCGATCGAGTGGGTCGTCCTGTTCCAGGGAACCGAGGAGTACGCGCCGATCGCGCTGGACTCCAGCGTGCGCGCCTCGACGTACTTCCTGACGACGGGCCTGCACATGGGCCACGTGATCGCGGGGCTGCTCGTCACCGCCTACCTGATCTGGCGCGCCTGGAACGGCGCGTACGTCAACGGCGACGACGAGCCCCTGGAGTACTTCGGGCTGTACTGGCACTTCGTGGACATCGTGTGGCTGTTCCTGTTCCCGATGTTCTACATCATCTAGACCAATGGCACGAACAAAACTCTACACCGGGATCTACGTGGCACTGTTCGTCATCGCGACGATGCAGGTCGGCGTCGAGCAGATCGGTCTGCTCGAGAACAGCTACCTGCTCGCGCTCGGCCTGATCACCGCGCTCTCGCTGATCAAGGCGGTGATGGTCGCGGGCTACTTCCAACATCTCGTCTGGGAGCCCCGCTCGGTGACGTACGTGATGCTGCTGGGGTTCGTCGGCTTCCTGGCGCTCACGGTCGCGGCGTCGTACTCGATCCAGTAAGACGCCGCCGCAGTCGCGGCTTTTTGCGAACGATAGTCGAACGCTAACAGCCCCCGGTGTTCCGGGTCCCGACCATCGGGACACGTGGGCTTGGCAGTCGTCTCCGACAGCCACGTCGTCGAGGAACACCGGCCCCGAGGCGGCCGCCTTACCTCGGGTCAGTGACCGGCGCCGGCCCCGCCGAGCGCGCGACGATGATGACCGTCGACGCCGAGAACGGCGAGATCGTGACGCTGCACTGCCCCTTTCAGGTCCAGACGAACGTGTAGCTGTAGAGGAACACGAACGCGATCAGCGTCAGCACCGCGAGCACCTTGATGTGGAACTTGAACAGCTCGTCGCTCTCGCGGTCGTCGGCCGCGGCGTAGCGCTCGGCCTCCGCCTCGGTCAGCGCGTCGGGGTGTTCCTCGCCGAGATGCAGCGCGTGGAGGTGCTCGGACGCGAACGGGCGCCCACAGTACGGACAGCGCTCGGCGTCGTCGTCGACGGCGAACGCCGCCTCGGCGTGCCCTCGTTCGGACTCGTCGGTGGTGGATTGGTCGGTCATGGTCAGATGAAGGGGGCGTCGATCGTCGGCTGTGCGAGCAGCCAGAGCCCCGTGATCGTGTACAGCACCATCACGATCACGTAGGGGTACTGGCTCCGGATCGGCTGAAGCCGGCCGGTGAACAGGTCGAACGCCCGGGCGTGGGCGGCCCACACCGCGAGCAGGTGGCCCGACAGCACCGCGACGGGGCCGACCCAGCTGATCCACCCCGGCAGCCCGAGCACCGGCGGCGCGATCGGCGGCGACAGCGGGCTCAGGGTGACGACGACCGACGCCGGGAGCTGGGTCAGGAAGTACGGGAAGTAGTGCCCGAAGTGGTAGCCCGCCGCGATGGGAACCAGCGCGGGCGCGAACGCGGCGGCGATCCGCGGCGCCGAGCGGTACGTCCGCCCGCTGGTCCGCACGCGCTTCGACGCGCCCCAGTAGACGCCGAAGAACAGCGCGTAGCCGCCGAGCATCGCGCCGAAGTACGCCAGCGCCGCGGGAACGCCCGCGCGGACGATCGGCGCCGCGATCGACTGCCAGCCGGGGGTCGCGACGAACCCGTCGAACGTCGTCACCCACAGCAGCGCGATCACGAAGCCGACCTCGCTGGCCACCGTCGTCGCGTCGGCGTCCGCCTCGGTCAGCGCCGCGCCGGGCGCGGCCAGTTCGAGGCCGTCGTCGGTGCGCTGGATCGGCGCGACGCGGCCGTACAGCTCGAACACGCCCGAGATGGGGTCGATCTGTGTCCGCCACGTCTCGTGGCCGAGCAGCGCGCTCCCGACGACGGTCGCGACGAGGTACGCGCCGACGACGACGGTCAGCTGTGTCGGGTTCGACGCCACCGCGGTGACGACCTCCAGCCAGACGAGCAGCAACAGCCCCGCGACTGCGGGCCAGCGCCCCACCCAGTCGGGCAGCGAAACCGTCCCGTCGCCGGCGAGCGGCGCCGCGAGCCGGCCGAACGGATTGAGCGCGGGCCAGCTGTTCCCGGCGAGGTAGGTGCTGGCGGTGAATCCGGCCCACCACACCACCCAGACCAGCAGCACCGCGAAGTTCCGTGCGGCCTCGGGCGGGCCGAACACGCCCGTCACGACGACGCCGGCGAGCCCGAGCAGGCCGACGGCGCCGCCGACGGGCCCGCCCCAGCGGCGGATCGTTTCGCCGCCGGGGATGGTCACGCGGTAGTCGTGGTAGGACTCCAGCAGGTCGCGGTCGGTGACGAAGCTGGTGAGCAGAAACGAGACGGCGACGACGCCGCCGCCGGTCATCAGGAACAGCCACGTCGGCGTGTCGACGTTGCCCGAGGTGATCCCCGGGCCGCCGTGGGCGCGGGCCGGCGCCGCGAACAGCGTCACCGACAGCAGGACTGCGAGCCAGCGCGTTCCCGTGCCGGCCACGGCCGATCGGACGGACGCTGCGAGTCGGCGGGCGTCTCCCCGGCGTCGCCGGGCCGACACCGAGCGCTGGCGGTGTGTACTCACGTCTCTCCGAAACTCGGGTCGGGAGCTACAGGAACGTTTCGCAACCGGCTCAGGCGCCGGTCAGCAGGTTCACCGTGATCACGAGCACGAGCAGCAGCCCCAGCACCCACGAGCCGGCCATCACGGCCGCCGCGCGCCGGTAGCCGCGGGCCTTCGCGGCCGCGTAGGTGCCGTAGAAGAGGTAGAAGACGAACGCCGCCGCCAGCGCGCCGCCGACCGCCGCGCCGCCGATCGCGACGATCGAGCCGGAGAACGAGTCGCCGCTCACGAACAGCGTCGCGCCGCCCCCGACCGCGAGCGCCACGACGATGAACGCTAGCGTCCATGCCGACTCGTTGCCGGCGAGGGAGCTCCAGACCGACTGGTCGTGCTGGAGCCCCGGCGTGTACTTTTTCCAGCCCCGACCTACCGTCGCCGCCACGACGGCGACGAGGAGGACTGCCATCAGCGCCGCACTCACGAGGTAGATCGTCGATGCCATAGTGCGCTCCGTTAGCGAAATATGGCCACGGCGAGGGTATAAAGATTCGTTTCTCCGTCGTGGCCCGCTCAGTCGAACGTCACCCACGCCAGGAACGCCAGCGCCACCGTCTCGAGCACGTGGAACAGCAGCATGGCGTACCACGCCTCCGGGGGAACACTCGTACTGAACCACGCCGACAGCTTCGGATCCACGAGGTAGTAGTAGAGGGAGAACGCGTTCTCCGCCAGCAGCAGCAGCGCGAACACCAGCATCCCGAGGGTGTGTTTCGACCCGAGCTGCAGGTAGTTCCGGCCCCAGACCCAGCAGAGCCCCAGCAACAGCAGGACGTTGATGCCGACCGCGACCTGTGCGGCGGTGACGAGCGTGCTCATCGATCGGGCTCCCCTCGGGGTGTGTTCGGGCTCATGGTTGCTCCAGTCCGCTGGTGATCTCCTCGACGACGTCCCAGTGCTCGCGGGCGCGGTCGGTGGGCAGGTACACCGCACCGTACTCGTCGCCGCTGGACTCGACCACGTCGTTCTCCGCCAGCACGTCGAGGTGGTGTGTGACGGTGTCGTAGTTGAGGTCGAGCGCCTCGGCCAACTGGTTCGGGTTCCGTGGTCGCTCCTCGACGGCCCGGAGCACCCGGGCCCGGTTGGGCCCGCCACGGGTCCCGGAAAGCACGTACCAGAGGGCCGCCTCCATCGTCCGTACCGACTCCCCCGACCTACCTAAGCCCACCGGCCAGCCGTCCCGGGAGTGGCTGCCGGCTCACTCGACGATGAACTGGCTCGCGACCTCGCGGACCTCGGCCATCGTCATCGGCTCGTCGACGCCGTTGGGGAACGGGGAGTCGACGTTGAGCTCGTTCAGGAAGCTCGCGTGCCGGGCCTCCACGGAGTGGATGCTGATCGCGGCCTCGAACACCGCGTCCGCGGAGACCGTCCCCGCGGCACCGGCGTAGGCGGCGACGCCGGTGTTCTCCAGCGCCTTCGCGACGCCGAGGAACTCCGAGGGCGTCTCGTAGCCGAAGTCGTAGTTCGCCTCCTCGACGGGCGTCCCCCCGAGCTGTTCGATCGTGTCGCCGAGCGCGCTCACGTGGGCTGCCTCGTGGTCGCCGACCATCGCGAGGTGGCCGGGCACTTTCTCTCGCACCGCGGTCCCGTAGTCGCTCAGCACGTCGGCGTTCATCAACTCCTCGTCGCTGAACCCCGCGAGCCCGTCGCGGTAGAACGCGTTCTCGAGGTGTTCGAGTGTGAGCGCGTAGTTCAGCACGTCCACGTCGCTGGTGTCGTTCTCGGCCTTCCGGTCGTGGGTCGGACGCTCCGCGTCGAGTTCGTAGGCGCTCGGGTCGACCTCCCTCGTCACGAACTGGCCGGCGATCTCGAGCACCTCGTCGACGGACTTGGCCTCGTCGACGGCGTTCGGGAACGGCGCCCGGTCGTTGACGAGGTTCAGAAAGGCCGCGTGGCGTGCCTCGACGGAGTGGATCCCCGCGGCGACCGAGAGCAGCTCGTTGTTCACCACCTTCGGCGCGGCGCCGGCGTAGGCGGCGACGCCGGTGTTCTCCAGCGCCATCCCGACCGCGAAGAACTCCGAGGGGGTCTCGTAGCCGAACTCGTACTCCCCTTCCGGGATCGGCTCGCCGTCGAGTTCCTCGATGGTCGCCGACAGCGCCTCCACGTGTGCCTGCTCGTGGGCGCCGACGGTGCGGAGGTACTCCGGCACCTGCATCCGCACCGTCTCGTTGAACGACGACAGCGCGTCGGCGTTCATCAGCTCGTCGTCGCTGAACGTCTCCAGCCCGTCGCGGTAGAACACGTTCTCCAAGTGCTCCAGCGTGAGCGCGTAGTTCAGCACCGGCACGTCCGGCGCCGCGGGCTGGGACGTCGCCGTTGGCTCCTCGGTGGGCGTCGGCGTCGCCGTGTCGGTCATCGTCGCCATCGGCTCGTCGGTCGGCGTCTCGGTGCCGTCGCCGCCGGAACAGCCGGCCAGCCCGACCGCCGAGGCGACTGCCACGGTGCCGAGGAAGCCGCGTCGAGTGCGCCGCGAGTCGTCGTCGCCGCCTGAGTTACTGGGGAACATCTCCACTCGGTTCGAGGGCGGACACCCCCTTACGTATTTTCCGAATTTTGACACAAATTCCGCGGAACTCCGGGGGAGCCGAGGGGGAATTTCGTCCGGAATCAGTCGCCGTGTGGCGGTCGACGGCTCGCGAAGCTCGTCGCTCAGGGAGGCAGAGTCGAGAGAAATGCTCCGGCTGGGATTCGAACCGGAGCAAGACGTTCCGGGATGCTCACTTCGTTGCGCTTCCGGGCTGCGACTCGCAGGCTTCGAATCATGACTCGATTTCGTCGACGCCGACTCGCGGTTAGCGAAGCTCACCGCTCGGACGTTGGCGTCGACAGAAATGCTCCGGCTGGGATTCGAACCCAGGTCATCACCGTGAGAGGGTGATATGATTGGCCGGACTACACCACCAGAGCGCTTCGCATCCAACGGTAGCGGGGTAGAACGTAAAACCGTTGCGTTTCCTCGCCGCCGTGTGGCGGATTCGCAGATCGCAGGGCTGTATCGTGGGGGCGGCGACCGGCTACCGAACGCGCTCGCCGCCGAGGTACACCCGCTCGGGCGACTGCCACGCCTGCACGTCCTCGAGGGGGTTCTCGGGGAGGACGAGCAGGTCCGCACGGTACCCCTTCTCGACCAGCCCCGTGTCGTCGAGGCCGAGCAGGTCGGCGGCGTTGACCGTCGCCGCCTCCAGCGCGCCCCGCTCGTCGAGGCCGTACTCGACCATGTAGGCGAGCTCGTGGGCGGCGTCGGCGTGGTCGTTGAACGGCGTGCCCGCGTCGGTGCCCATCGCTATCGGGACGCCCGCGTCGAGCGCGTACTCCCACGCGGCGGCCATCCGCTCGGCGGCGTCCTGCCCCTTTTCGACGGCCTGCTGGGGGATGCCGGCGTCGCTGTTCTCGACGATCCCCTTCAGCGCCGCCAGCGTCGGCACCCAGTAGGTGTCCCGATCGGCCATCAGTTCGGCGGCCTCCTCGTCCATGAACGTCCCGTGCTCGACGCTGTCGATCCCCGCGCGGACGGCGTTTTTGATCCCCTGCGTGCCGTGACAGTGGGCCGCCGTGGGGCGGCCGGCGGTGTGGGCCGTATCGACGAGCGCGTCCAGCTCCTCGGGTGTGAGCTCCGGGGCGCCGGTCTGGGCGCCGGTGGTCAGCACGCCGCCGGTGGCCATACACTTGATCACGTCGGCGCCGGCTTTGAGCTGTTCGCGGACCGCCTTCCGCACCTCGTCGGTCCCGTCGGCCTCGCGGCCGAACCAGTGGCCGTGGCCGCCGGTCATGACGACGTTCTCTCCGGCGGCCTGCACGCGTGGGCCGAGCAGCGTGTCGTTCGCGACCGCCGCGCCGGCGTCGATCGCGACCGTCGCGGGCGCGCCCAGATCTCGGGTCGCGACGACGCCCGCCTTCGCCTGCTTTCGGAGGTTCTCGGCGGCGCGGTACGCGAGCGTCGCCTCGCTGTCGCCCTGCACGCTCTCGGCGTCGGCCCGGGCGTCCATCATCAGGTGGACGTGGCTGTCGATCATCCCCGGCACGACGAACTGTCCGGACACGTCGACGCGCTCGTCGGGGTTCTCGTCGCTCGCGTCGCCGACGACCGCGACGCTGCCGTCGTCGATCAGTACGTCCGCCAGCCGCGCGCCCTCGGCGTCGACTACCGTCCCGCCTTCGAGTAACTGCATGGCCGTCGGTGGTGGCGCCGACTACCTAAAGCGTCGGGTGGCGGCGAGAAGCGATCCGCGGCGGGAGATCGGGCTTCGTTACTCTTCGGAGTCGTCGGCCTCGTCGTCGGCCTCGTCTTCGAGCGCACCGAGCAGCTCCGCGATCTCCTCGGTCTCGTACGTCTCGTACCCGTCGTCGATCGTGATCGAGACGACCGAGAGCGAGTCGGCCTCGATCTCCTCTTCGTGTTCACGCAGGCTCCGGAGCACGAGGTTCAGCCCCTCGTCGAGGCTGAGGTCGTCGGACCAGCCGTCCTCGAGCACGCCCTGGATCTCCTCGCGGCCGCCGCCGATGATGGTGGCCTTCCACTCGTGGGGCGTCCCCGAGGGGTCGGCGCTGAACAGGCGCGGCGTCCCCTTCTCGCCCTCGACGCCGCCCTCGATCCCGCCGATCAGGAGCGCGGCGCCGTACGGCCGGGTGCCGCCCATCTGGGTGTTCTCCTGGATGTGGTCGGTGATGTACTTGGTGAGCGTCTCGACGCCGATCGCCTCGCCGTAGCGCAGATGGTTGCTCTGAGCCATCTGGCGGGCGAAGTCGATCAGCTGGCGCGCGTCGGCCACGTGGCCGGCGGAGGCGCCGCCGATGTGGTCGTCGAGCTTGTGGATCTTCTCGATGCTCTCGGACTCCATCAGCTCGGAGCTCGCTTGGGCCTGTGCGGCGAGGACGACGCCCTCCTCCGTCCGGACGCCCACGCTGGGTGCGCCACGCGAGACGGCCTCGCGAGCGTACTCCACCTGGTAGATCCGGCCGTCCGGGGAGAACAGCGACGTCCCGCGGTCGTAGGCCTGCTGGTCGTTTCCTCTCATCGGGAACCCTCCGCCGCAGAGACGGCTTCGCTGTCGGTCATCGACTATCGATACGCCCCCCCGACTGAAAAACCCTGCCTAAGCGGGATTTTACAACCCCTATCGCTGCTGGCGATCTCGGGTCGTCGCGTGAGACGGGACGCGGCCGGGCTCGTGCCGCTCGGTTCGGGGATTTATGCCGCCGTGGTCCGCGGCGTACGTATGGCCCGTGCCACCGTCTGTCTCACCGTCGACTTCGACGCCGTCTCGCCGTGGCTCCACGCCGGCGAGTTCGCCGACTCGCCCGTCCAACGCTCCCGCGGCCGCTTCGGCGCCGAGGTGGGCGCGCCGCGGCTGCTCGACCTGTTCGACCGCCTCGACGTGCCGACGACGTGGTTCGTCCCGGGGCACACGATCGACTCCTTCCCCGAGCCCTGTGAGCGCGTCGTCGACGCCGGCCACGAGATCGGCCACCACGGCTGGAGTCACACCCCGCCCGGCGAGTACGAGAGACGCGAGGCCGAGCGCGCCGACGTGGCCCGCGGGATCGAGAGCATCGAGTCGCTGACCGGCGCCCCGCCGGCGGGCTATCGCTCGCCGTCGTGGGACTTCTCGCCGCACACGGTGTCGATCCTCCGGGAGTTCGGCTTCGAGTACTCCTCCAGCGGGATGGCCCGGGAGTTCGAGCCGTACGAGCTCACCGACGAGCACGCGCCCGTCGACGAGCCGTACGAGGTCGGCGAGCCGGTGGGGATCACCGAGGTGCCCGTCTCCTGGCAGCGCGACGACTACCCCGCACTGGCGTTCTCGGGCAACCGCGCGTTCTCGGACGAGGCGGCGGTGTTCGACCACTGGCGCCGGCAGTTCGACTGGCTGTACGAGCAGCACGAGGGGACGCGATCCGGCGGCGGCGTGTACGTCCTCACGCTCCACCCACAGGTCAGCGGCCGGAGCCCCCGGCCGTCGATGCTCCGGGAGCTGATCGAGCACATGGCCGCCAAGCCGGGCGTCGAGTTCGCGACGGTCGGCGAGGTGGTCTGATCCCGTCCCGAAACTGTTTGGCCTCTCGCGGTCCCACGCTGCTCCATGTCCGACCTCACTGCCGCCCTCGACGCCGACGGACTCACCTGCGTCGTCGGTGCCGGCGGCAAGAAGACCACCATGTACGCGCTGGCGGCCGAGAGCGACCGCGCGGTCGTCACCGCAACGGTCCGCATCCCCATCTTCGACCCCCACGTCGCCAGCGTCGCCGTGACCGAAGACCCGCTTGCGACGCTGATGACCGCCACCGACTGGCCGCTCGGCCTCGTCCCCGAACGGGAGTTCGAGGACCGCTACCGCGGGTACGATCCCGATACGGTCGACGAGATCGGGGCGGCCCACGACGGCCCCGTCCTGGTGAAAGCCGACGGTGCGCGGATGCGCGACTTCAAAGCCCCCGGCGAGAACGAGCCCCGAATCCCCGAGCAGGCCGACACCGTGATCCCGGTCGCCAGCGCCCACGTCGTGGGCGAACCGCTCTCGGAGGAGCTTGTCCACCGCCCCGAACGGGTCGCCGCCGTCGCGGGCATCGAGGTCGGCGACGAGATCACGCCCGAGGTCGTTGGCCGAGTGCTCGCGAGCCCCGAGGGCGGGCTCCGGGGCGTCCCGCCGGGCGCGGCGGCGATCCCGCTGGTGAACAAAGTCGACGACGACGAGGATCTCGACGCGGCCCGGGAGATCGCCGACGCAACGCTCCACCACGCCGACCGCTCGATCGTCCCGCGGGTCGTGCTCGCGCGGATGGCCGACGCCGACGTTCGGGAGATCGTCGAGTAGTCAGGCCAGTCGATCCGCGGCCTCGTCGAACTCCTCCTTCGTGTTGATGTTCTCGAACGTCGTGAGATCGGTCACGTCGGTGATTTCGGCCTCGCTCACGACCGCGTAGGTCAGGTCCTCGAGCGGCGCGAGGATCTTGCGGTCGCCGCGTTCCAGCGCGGCGTCGCAGGCGTCGGCCATCGCGTCCGGGCGGTAGACCGCTTGAGTCGTCTGGTACCAGCCGTCGCCCAGCCGGGGGACTGCGCCGTCGAACGGCGGCGTTCCCTCGTCCTCGGCGTCCGCTGGCGGCTCGATCTCGCCGCTCGCGCGGTCGAACAGGTAGCTGATCGCGTCCGGGTCGACGAACGGCATGTCGCAGGCGACGACGGCGGTGTACTCGCCCGTCGCGGCCCGGCAGCCGTTCCGGATCCCCGCCATCGGTCCCTGATCGACCTCGGGGTCGAGCGCGAAGTTCGTGGTGAGGGGGTAGCCGTCGAGCGCTTCCTCGATCGCCGCGCGCTGGTCGTCCCGACAGTTCACGACGAGCTCGTCGACCACGGGTTCGAGGCGGTCCGCGACGCGACGGATCATCGGCGTTCCGGCGAGCGACGCGGTCGCCTTGTCGTCGTCGCCGAAGCGAGTCGAGCGCCCGCCGGCGACGATCACGGCCGAGTGCATGTCCGGGGTGTGGGCGCGTCGCGGAATGTCGCTTGCGGTCCTACCCGTCGTACTCGCGCTCGATCACCACGTCCCCGCTCTCGTTCCGGACGATCACCGTGTCGCCGCCGTTGTTCCAGACCGGGCTCCCCTGTCCCCAGTAGAGCTCTCCGTCGCCGTCGTCGCCGCTGCCGGTGTAGAGCGTGAGCGTCCCGTTCGGTTCGATCGCCGTCCCGTCGGGGAACGTGTACGTGTGGTCTGCCTCGTCGCTGACGGTCCAGCCCGAGAGGTCGAGCGTCTCGTTGCCCGCGTTGCCGAACGTGACGTACTCGTCGTCGAGGTTCTCCCGATCGTCGCCCGCGGCGTCGGCGTGGATCTCGCTGATCCACAGCGGCGGGCCGCCGTCGGCGATGGGGATCGCCGTCTCGGTCGCGGTCCGGGGGTCGTCGGTCGCGCAGGCGCCCCAGAGCCCGGTGTCGGTGCCGCGCGCGATCCCCTCGGCGGTGCCGTAGCGCTCGCGGTACTGGAAGTTCGAACTGTCGTACCGCCGCGCGAGCCCCGCCGTGAGCAGGCCGTAGTTGAACGAGTCGCCGTCGACGTGGACGTACGCCAGCAGCCGGCCGTAGTACCCCCGCCGGGGTTCGTTCTCGTCGAAGGAGAGCGTCACCGTCTCGCCCATGAGTTCCTCTTTGGCGTGCTGGCTGGCGCGTTCGCCCCACTCGCGGAGGCAGTTCCGCCCCGCGTCGGTCTCGGGGACGCCCGGGAACTCCGCGGGGTCGTTCTCGGCGTGAACCTCCGGCGTGTCGACGCCGAGCAGGCGCACCGTGTCCTCGCTGCCGTTGGGGTAGCGCACGTCGATCGTGTCGCCGTCGACCACGTCGATCACCTCGACCTCGATCCCGTCGGGCTTGGGCGTCGCCGACGGCGGCGCGTCGATGGCCGTCGACGGCGTGGCCGCGGTGTCGGTCGGCATCCGTCCCTCGCCGTCGGTCGCGACGGGACCGCCGCCACAGCCGGCGAGAACGAGGAGCAGACAGAGCGCGACTGCGCGGGCGCCGGACATACCGGCGCCTACGAGGAGCAGGGAGAAAGGCGTTTGCTACGGCGCGAGGCGGTTCTTCCGGTTTTTCATGTTCTCCTCGTAGTACTCGAACGTGATCGGACACCACTCCGCGGCGAAGTCGAGCACCTGCTCGGTCAGCCCGCGGATCTCCCACTGGGCGTCCGCGGCGGCGCGCATGTCGGCGACGTGCATCAGCGTCCGGGCGTTCATACTCATCACGACGTTGACCTCGGTGCCGATCGGCAGCACGAACCGGGCGTCCTCGGGGGGCATCCCGAGGTCAAGCAGGCGCTGGTACTCCTCGACGGAGCGCTGAACCGAGTCGCGGAACACCTGCTCGCGCTGCTCGACGGTCTCCTCGTCGACGGCGCCGCTCTGCTGATTGCGGCCGATCCAGTCGGGGTCGGTCGCCGACGGCGGGGTGACGACCATCTCGCCGTCGCCCACCGCCTCGGGGTCCACGTCGTCGAACGCGACGTAACGCATGCTCTGGACGTCGAAGGAGACGTGCCGGTGGCGGGTGAGCTGGGCCATACAGGAGCGGGACATCCCCTCGATCGCGAACGTGGCCTGCGGGTGCTCGAACGGGCCGAAGTGGCCGTGGGAGAGCAGGTGGCCGATCAGCGTCTCCTTCTTCGCTTCAAGGTCGTCGCCGTCGACGGTCTCCATCGTCTCCGCGAACGTCTGGTCGCCGACGAACGCCGACGCGTAGTCGTTGCGTGCGGCCCGACAGATTACTTCCTCCGGGTCCTCCGTGGCCTCCAGCAGTTCGACCTCCATGTTACTACGTTCGCGGGACCGGCGCGGCATAACTCTACCTTGTCCGTCCGCGGCCCCCGCGAGCCCCTTGGCCCGGAACGAATCGCTTTAGTGGCTCTCCGGGGAATCCAACCGTATGGCAATCAAGCCGAAGTACGTCAAACAGCTGGGGACGATCCTGCTCGAGAAGTACCCCGAGTCGTTCAACCAGAACTTCGAGACGAACAAGGAGAGCGTCTCCGCGCTCACGAACGTCGAGTCCAAGGAAGTCCGCAACCGCATCGCAGGCTACATCACGCGGAAGGAAGCCGGCGCCGCCGCGCAGGAAGCCGAAGCGTAGTTCTCCGTTAGTAGCTGTACTCGTCGGCGGTCAGCTGGACGTAGCGGTTCCGGTTCCGGAACTTCACCAGCTTGTACTCCGCGAGCAGCTTCGCGCCGCGCAGCCCCGCACGAGGGCTCCAGGAGAGCATCTCGCCGGCACCCTCCTCGGCGAGCATCTCCTCGCCAACGCGGAACACGTTGTCCCACTGATCCGGCCCCCAGCCGCGGACCAGCTCCGCGAGCGAGACGTTCCGCAGCACCTCCTCGCCGATGGCGTCGCGCCACTCGTGGTTGTAGTGGCCCAGACGCTCCTGTGCCGCGAGTCGGCCGGCGATCGCGCCGGTCCGGACCGCGAGGTGGTCGCCGCCCTCGTGGAACGCCGACGTGGTGCCCATCGCGCCGCCGCAGACCGCGATCCCGGCGTCGACGGGCGACTCGATCGGCCGCGTCGAGGAGATGGGGTACGTCTCGGTGCCGCGGCTCTTGCCCGCGTCCTCGACGATTGGGAAGTCCTCGAGGTCGTACTCGTCGCCGTACTCGCGTTCGAGCAGGCGCTCGATGTAGGTGGCGCCCTGCGGGATCCGGTCGTCTTCGGGCCGCAGCAGGTCGTACTTCTCGCGGTCCTCGACCTCGTCGATGTCCATCCCGATCGGCATCGTGAGCCCGACCCGGCAGACTCGGTCCTGGTTCGGGAAGATCCACGGGTAGGCGGTGTGGCCGGGCATCAGCCCCCACCAGAACACGATGGCGTCCTTGACCTCCTCGTAGATCTCCTCGGGGAACTTCCGGTACTCCTGATACGCGATGTGGTTGGCCGTCGGCGGCGAGAGCACCTCCGAGCCGCGCCGCTCCGGAAGGTAGTCGTCGAGCACGCCCATCGTGACGGTGCGCTGGGGGCCGTCACACAGCAGGAGGTAGTCCGCGCCGACTTCCTCGCCGTTCGCGAGCGCGATCGTGTGCCGCGGGTGGTCGTGTGCCTCCGTCAGGACGCCCTTCACCGACGCGTCCGTGCGGTAGTGGGCGCCGGCCTCCTCCGCGCGGGAGCGCAGGAAGTCGTCGAAGCGGGCGCGGTGGAAGGTGTAGCCGAACTCGTCGTACGACGACTCGATCCCGGTCGAGCGGAGGTTACAGGCGGTGTTCGGGCCGCGGAACTCCGCGCGGTCGAGGGTGTTCTGTACCACCCCGTCGGGCATCTCGTCGGGGTGGATGCCCATGATGTCGACCCAGTAGTCGAGGATGCCGGCGGCGTCGGTGGAGTCGGGGCCCAGCCCCGAGCGGTCCTCGCGCGGGACTCCCTTCTCCAGCACCACCGCGTCGGCGCCGTGCTCGGCCGCGGCGTGGGCGGCCGCGGTCCCGGCCGGCCCCCCGCCGACGATGGCGACGTCTACGCGTTCCATGACTCCATAGCTGTGTACTCGCAGCGTTAAAGGTACTGACTCCGGGCGCCCGACCCCTCGGTCACATGTACATCCGGTCGTCGAACGCCCGTTCGCGCTCCGCGGCGGCCTCGTAGCGCTCGTGGAGCTCCTCGTAGTAGCGCTGTATCTCGTCGGCGAACGACTGCAGCGGTTCGGTGTCCACATCGAGCCCGTACAGCTCACAGACGGTGTCGACCAGCCGGATCGCCGCCTCCACGTCGGGCATCTGCTCGTGGACCGGCGTGCGGAACACCCCGACCGCGAGCGGCGAGGCGATCCCCTGCTCGACCAGCGCACCGGTCACGCCGTCGAGGTAGCCGCGCGCCATCGGTTCGATCCCGGCGTCGGCGAGCCGGCGCTCGCGGTAGTCGTCGGTCGCGACGTAGTACGTCCGGTGGTCGTCGGGGCCGTGCTGCATCGGCACCGCGTCGACGACGACCACCTCCTCGACGCCGTGGCGCTCGGTCCAGGAGAGGATCTCCTCGCCGAACGGCCCGCTCAGCGCCGGCGGCACGAACAGCTCGTTTTTCAGCAGCGTCAGCTCCAGATCCGGCCGGGAGAACAGCCGCGTGTGGTGGGTTGGCGTCCCGTTCTCGAAGGGGGTGATGCTCGGCATCCCCTCCGCCGAGACGTGGCCCGTCTCCACGAGTTCGAGCTGGTCGATCAGGAAGTCGAGGGCCGTCAGCCCGGAGAGCCCGTAGCTCGCGAACCCACAGAGCAGCGTCTCTTTCGGCTCCTCGCTGCTCTCCACGCCGAACTGGCCCGCGGGGCGAGCGCTGTCGTTCATGCCTCCGGAGTCGGGGGCTGTGGTCTTAGTTCTCCGGTTGGTGACACCAGTCCGCGTTCGCCGCCACGCGCTCCAGCGCCTCGCGCTCGCGGGCGCCGCCGCAGCGCTCGACCACGCCCGCGAGGAAGTCGAGGCGCTCCCGGAGCTCCGCATCGTCGAACCCCGCGACCCCGAGCCGCGAGGCCGCGACCGTCGCCTCGATCACCGCGCCGAACCCGCGGTTGACCGTCGTCGGCCCCTCGCGGACGACCCCGCTCTGGCCGGGCGTGAGCTCCCACTCCCGGATCGTCGTTCCCTCCTCGGTCCACCTGTCGACCAGCGTCGCGTCGACTTCGACCCACGCGTCCGCGCTGGCGGCTACCGGCTCGGACGCCTCCCGGATCGACAGCGCCGCGTCGACGAACGTCCGCGGGTCGGCGACGAACTGGACCACGCCGCCGCCGCGACGTTCGAAGTTCCGCCGCGTCCGCGTGTTCCCGTACGTCCGCGCGGTGACGGGATCGCCGGCGTGGAGCCCCAGCGCGGCGAGGTTCCACAGCCCGTTCGGCCCCTTCGTCGCGATGACGGACTCCGTCACCCCGCGCAGCGGGACCGGCCAGCCGTCGGGCGCGTCGTCCTCGGGCGCCCAGTCCCCTCCGTCCGCCGTCATACTGTCAGCCCCCGTTCGAGCGCGACGAACAGCGCTGCGGCCACGCGGTCGGCGGTCGTACCGGGGTTGATTCCCTCGTCGACGAACTCGGTAGCCAGTTCTTCGGCCGGGTCGAGCGAGCCCGTCCGTTCGACTTCGGCGAGCGTCGACTCGGCACGCTCCCGGACCGTCCGCGCGGTCTCCTCGTCGTGGTTCGTCCAGACCAGCGTGTCCGGCTCGTTGGCCAACTGCCGGAGGAAACAGCGCGCCGCGCGGTCCAGTACGGGCCCGTCGTCCGCCAAGATCGCGTCCGCGGCGTCGAACGTCCCCGGGAACCCCTCGACCCACTCGGCGGCGTTCGTGTCGGGGACGCCCTCGTCGGGGTTCGCGGAGAGCGCCATCACGTCCCACAGCGTCATCTCCCGCTCGCGGAGCGCGGGCTCGGCGTCGCTCCCGCGCCGCGCGTCGAGGTCGTCCGCGCCCTCGGGCGGGTCGCCGACGGCGACATCGACGTGCTCGAACGCGCGGTAGAAGTCGACGGCGTCGTCGACGGTCGTCGCCCGACAGCGTTCTCGAACCGCCTCGCGGGTCAGTTCGCCGTCCGCGGCAGCGCTCACCAGCGGCGTCAGCAGCAGTAGGCAGCCGAACTGGGTGTTGCCGCCGGACTGCCGGCTCATCCCCGCGACGGCGTGGTCGAACGCCTCCCCGATCGGGGCGCCGTCGGCCGCGAGTCGGAGCCCCGCGGCGCTCCCGACGCTCCCGGCGAGGAACTGCTCGAAGCGCAGGTCGTCGAGGTCGCGGCGGCGGTCGACATTCCCCGGCTTCGGCGTGCCCGCGACCTCCAGCAGCAGCGCGAGCTCGGCGTTCTCCGCCGGGGTTCGGGGGCTGTCGCGGCTCATCGCGGCGCCTCCGCGGACACCCCCCGCTCGGCGAACCACTCGTCCACGGCGTCGGCAACGCGTTCGAGCACCGCGGGATCGTCGCTCGGGCGCCCCACGCTCACCGCGTCGGCGCCGTAGTTCAGGTACTCACGGACGCTCTCCCGCCCGCGGACCCCGTTGTTCGCGATCAGGAACAGGTCGGTCGCGTCCGCGAGGTCGGCAACGCGGGCCTCGCTGTCCATCGCGTCGACGTGAAGCGCGTCGGCGCCCGCGGCCTCGACTCGCCGAGCCACGTCCCCGAGGTCGACGCCGTCGAGTTCGGTCCGGAGTTTTACGCTCACGTCGGCGCCCGACTCGGCGGCTGCCCGGACCAGCGGTTCGAGTCGGTCCGGTTCGCGGAGCAGCGTCTCCCCAGCGCCGGCCGCACAGAGCTCCTCCTGTCGGCAGTGGGCGTTGATCTCGACGATCGCGCCGTGGTCGGCGGCCACCGCGGCGACCTCGCGGACCGGTCCCGGGGTCGTCGAGCGGACGTTAATCCCCGGCCGTACGTCGACGCCGGACAGCGCCGCCAGTTCGCCGTCGACGAACGCGACTGGATCGTCGGGCAGGAACTCCGAACGGTCGCGGTCGGCGACCATCTCCCGGGCCGCCTCGCGGGTCGGCTCGTCGAGACAGATCCCGCCGAGGAACGCCGCGCCCGCCCACTCGGCACCGTTTTTCGCCCACTCGGAATCTGCCTCCCCCGAGAGCGACGCCAGCGCGAGTCGGGGCTCGAACACCTACTGCTCACCCCCGACGGGCAGTTCGCTCGTGTCGATATCCTCTCCGTTCAGTTCCCCAGGATCGTCGACCGCGAGGCCGAGCTCGTCCGGATCCGCGCCGACGGCCGCGAGCGCGAGTGCGCAGGCTCGGGCGACGCGCTCGGCGTCCGCCGACTCCTCGATCTTCGTGTCCGTGCGGACGACCGGCCGGTCGAGGTCGGTATCGTCCTCGTCGTCGAGCACGAACGCGTCCGCGAACGGGTACGTTTCGGCGACGCCGGCGGTCGACGGCTCACGGCCCGTGCCGGCCATCAGGTCGGCGACGGGGCCGGAGAACGCCTCGTCCTCACAGAACGGCGAGACGGCGACGACCGGCGTCGCCCCGAGCGCGGCGTCGACGCCCGGCAGCGCCCGGATCGGGCCGACCGAGGTGACGGGGTTCGAGGGGCCGACTACGACGGGGTCGGTGAGCGCCGCCTCGACCGCAGGCGTCGGTTCGGCGTCGCTCGCGCCGCGGAACTCCACGTTTTCGACGACGGGTTCGGCTCGGTTCGCGACCCAGTACTCCTGAAAGTGCATCTCGCCGTCGGGCGTGTGGACGATGGTGGCGACGGGATCGTCGCTCATCGGCAGCAGGTCGATCTCGAGGTCGAACGCGTCGGCAAGGGTTCGGGTCGCTTCGGTCAGCGTGTGGCCCTCGTCGAGCAGCGAGGTCCGGGTGATGTGGACCGCGCGGTCGCGGTCGCCGATCGTCATGAACTCCGCGATCCCCGAGAAGCGTCGCCAGCGCGCGATCTCCCGGCCGTCGGTCTGGGCGTCTTCGGGGAGGTAGCGCGGGCCCGTTTCGAGGCCGGCGGCGTCGGCCAGCCGGAACAGTTCGTCGTCGGTCTCGTGGGTGTCGCCGTCGATCCCCCACCACGTCTCGCGGTCGAGGACGCCGCCGCCGTCGAACAGCACCGTGTCGAGGTCCGGGCAGACCAACAGCCCGCCGAGCTCCACGTCGTCGCCGGTGTTGCCGACGACCGTGACTGCGTCGCGGGCGAAGACGGGCTCGTCGCCCGAGAGCAGCTTGGGGGTGCCCGTGCCCCCGGCGAGGAACGTGACCATGGCCGACGTTTCGGGTGCGCCGGGTTGAAGCTTCCTCTCCCTGCACCGGGGCGACTTTGGGGCTCGCCCACGGGGCTCCGGTATGAACGCGATCAAGGACTCCGTCCACGACTGGATCACGCTCTCGCCGGTCGCGACGGATCTGCTGGACACGCCAGCGTTTCAGCGGCTCCGGCACATCAAGCAGCTCTCGACGATCCGGCTCGTCTACCCCTCGGCCTCCCACACGCGCTTCGAGCACTCGCTCGGGGTGTACCACCTCGCCGAACAGGCGCTCACCCACCTGCGCGTCGACGGCGAGCGTGCCGATCACGTCCGCGCCGCCGCCCTGCTGCACGACGTGGGGCACGGCCCCTACGGCCACCAGACCGAGGAGGTGATCATGCGCCGCGCGGGCCGCCACCACGACGAGATCGCCGACGTGATCGCGGACACCGGGATCGCCGACGTGCTCCGGGAGCACGACCTCTCCCCGGACCGCGTCGCCGCGCTGGTCCGCGGCGAGGGCGAACTCGGCCAGCTCGTCTCCGGCGAACTCGACGTGGATCGGATGGACTACCTCGTCCGCGACGCCCACCACACCGGCGTCCCCTACGGCTCGATCGACCACGGCCGGCTCGTTCGCTCGCTACGCTACCGCGACGGCGAACTCGTCCTCGCGGAGGGGAACGTCCGCACCGCGGAGTCGCTGCTGCTCGCCCGCGGGCTGATGAACGGGATCGTCTACCGCCACCACGTCTCCCGGATCGCGGGCTCGATGCTCGAACGCGCCGCGGAACGCCTGCTCGACGGCGAGAACGACGTGGACATCCATGAGTTCGCCCGGATGGCCGACCACGACCTGCTGGTCGCGCTGGGCGAGCACGTCCCGGAACTCGGCGGCCGGATCGAGCGCCGCGACCTGTACAAGCGCACCGTCTGGGCAGGGCTCTCGGACACGCCCGCGCACCTACTGGAACTCGAACACGAGGACGAGCGCGCCGCCGAACGCGACATCGCCGAGCGTGCGGGCGTCGACGAGTCGGAAGTGATCGTCGACGTGCCCCGGCGGCCGTCGATGAAGGAGTCCAACGCCCGCGTCGTCGTCGACGGCGTGATCCAGCGGCTGGAGGAAGCCTCCGGGCTCGTGACGGCGATCCGGGAGGCCCAGCGCGACGGCTGGCGACTGGGCGTGTACGCGCCCGAACAGGAGCGCGACGCGGTCGCGGCGGCGGCGGTGGACGTGCTGGGGCTGCCCGATCGCGTGCAGCGCTGAGCGCTATCGGCGACGCTCGCCGGGTAGAACGGGCGGCTCGGGAGAATCCATCGTCACACGGGGCTCGGTGGGGGTAACCCTCGTCACTGCCGCCCGGCGGGACGTTCGGCGCGGATCTGTATCAGTCGTTCGCTATTTGTCCAACTCTAACCACGGCACTTCGACCAGCGGCGGGATGTGGGTCTCGATGTGGTGCTCCCAGACGCCCTCCTCGCCGAACGCCTCGCCGTGGTCGGCCGTCACCACCACGTCGCCGTCGAGCTCGTCGACGAACTCGGCGATATCTTCGAGCACGATCCGGAGGTTCTCCTCGTACAGCCCGAGCGCGGCCTCCTGCGTGCCGTTTTTCATCACGTCGGCGGGATCGAGTTCGAGCCAGAGCCCGGCTTTCTGGGCGAGTTCGCTGCCGTCGAGCACGCTCTCGACGTTGGTCCGGAGCCGGTCGCTCATCGACGCGAGCGTGCCGCCGTCGGCCTCGGCGTCGCCGTTCTCGGCTTCCTCCTGTTTCCGGATCCCCTTCTGGATCTGTTTGAGCTTCTGGCCCTTCCCGCGGGAGAGATAGGGGGCGTGGGGCTGCATGTAGTGCAGCACCGTGCGCTCGGCGCGCTCGACGGCGTCGCGGTTGCTCCGGAACGCCTCGGTGATCCCCTCCGGCGGGACCGTCCCGAGGTCGTCGTCCCAACCGGTCTTCCACACGTCGAACACCTCGGAGATGTGGTCGGAAGCGGTCCACTCGTAGTCGCAGCTCGCCCCCCACTTGAGCTCGTTCAGCGGGATCCCGAGGTCGTTGATGAACGGGTTCCCCGAGAAGTACGCGATGTCGTGGTGCCCCGTGAAGTTCCGGTACGCCCACTCCGGCGTCGACGAGCCGACGCTGCGTCGCTTCTCCAGTCGCCCGTCCAGATACTCGTCGTAGATCTCGCTGAACACGTCGTAGCGGCACGCGTCGAGCACCAGGCAGTAGTCCCAGTCGGACTCGAGGAAATCCTGATCCCGCATCAATTACCGGTGGGTTCTCAGCCGTTCTACGTATTCCTGTTGCTTTCGTGGCCCCTCGAACGCGCGGCTCGCCCATTCACCACGACTTTTGTGTGGCGGCGCGGAGTGGCGGGTATGGAACTGTTCGCCGTCCCCGACCTCCCGGAGATCCGGGGGGGGGACGACCTCGCCGCGATGATCGCCGAGCGCGTCGACCTCCGGGCGGACGACGTGGTCTGTGTCGCCTCGACCGTCGTCTCCAAGGCCGAGGGCCGGACCGCCGACCTCGAGGAGTTCCCCGCCGGCCCCCGAGCGAAAGAGATCGCCCGCAACCTCGAGGAGATCTCCGGCGACGAGAAGGATCCGCGGTTCGCCCAAGCCGTCCTCGAGAACAGCACCGACGTGGTGATGGAGGCGCCGTTCGTCCTCACCGAGGCGCCGTTCGGCCACGTCAGCGTCAACGCGGGGATCGACCGTTCGAACGTCCCCGAGCACGACCTGCTCCTGCTGCCCGAGCGCCCGAGCCAGTCTGCCGAGCGCATCCACGAGAACCTCCCCGAGTCGCCGCCCGTGATCGTCACCGACACCTCGGGCCGGCCGTTCCGCCACGGCCAGCGCGGCGTCGCGATCGGCTGGGCGGGGATGCCCGCCTCCCGGGACTGGCGCGGCGAGACCGACCGCGACGGCCACGAGCTGCAGGTGACCGTCCAGAGCGTCGTCGACGAGCTCGCGGGCGCGGCCAACCTCGTCTCCGGCGAGGGCGACGGCGGGAATCCCGTCGTGATCGTCCGGGACTGGGAGTTCGGCGACCACGACGGCAGCGACAACATGTTCCGCGAGATGCGCGGCGACTTCGTGCGCCAAGCGCTACGTGGCTGGGAGTACGAGGACTGATCGATGGCCGAGCCCACTCCCATCCGCCGCGGGATCGAACTCACGCCCGAGCACCCCATCGACCGACTGACCGACCTCGCCGAAACCGCCGAGGCGGCCGGCTTCGAGGCCGTGTTCGCGTCGTCGCACTACAACAACCGCGACCCGTTTCAGGCCCTCGGCGCGATCGCCGACCGCACTGACGCGATCCGACTCGGGCCGGGCGTCGCCAACCCCCACGAGAGCCACCCCGTCGCGCTCGCCTCCCGGATGGCCACCCTCGACGAGCGCTCCGGCGGCCGCGGCGTGTTCGGAATCGGCCCGGGCGACCCCTCGACGCTGCGGAACCTCGGCGTCGACGGCGACGACCGCGGGCTGCGCTCGGTGCTGGAGGCGTTCAAGGTCGCGAAGCGCCTCTGGGCGGGCGAGCGCGTCGATCACGACGGCACCTTCAGCGCCGACGATGCGGGGCTGAACTACGAGCCGCCGGGCGAGATCCCCGTCTACGTCGGCGGCGAGGGGCCGCACATGTGTCGGATGGCGGCGAAACACGCCGACGGGCTGCTGTTCAACGGCTCCCACCCCCGCGACCTCTCGTGGGCGGGCGACCGCGTCGCGGAGGGGCTGAGCGAGCGTCCCGACCGCCGCGGCGCGTTCGACTTCCTCGCGTACGCCAGCGTGAGCGTCGCCGCCGAGCGCGAAGCCGCCCGTGAGGCAGCACGCCCGCCCGTGGCGTTCATCGCCGCCGGCGCGCCGGAGCCGGTGCTCGCACGGCACGAGATCGACGCCGAGCGCGCTGCCACGGTGGGCGAGAAGATCAGCGAGGGTGCGTTCACCGAGGCGTTCGAGCAGGTGTCGCCGGCGATGATCGACGCCTTCGCCGCGGCGGGCACCGTGGACGAAGTGGCCGACCGGCTGGCGGGCGTGCTCGACCACGCCGACGGCGTGGTGTGTGGCTCGCCGCTGGGGCCGGATCTCGATACGGCCGTGGAGCTGGCGGGCGAGGCGTTGGAACGGGCGGAAGAACGGGACTGAACGACGCTATCGTGCCGGGTTCGCGCCCAGCAGGTCGAGCAGGCCGCCGAACGCGAGGTAGCCGAGCCCGGCGCTGGCGACGATCACGAACAGCGCGCCCATCGCGGCCGAGACGGCCGACAGCGGGTCCTGCGTCACGACGCCCTCGAACAGCCGGCCCATCTCGGGCAGGTCGGTGACGATCCGGCTCACGAACTCCTGCAGCGTAGCCATACGTCGGCGTTGGATCCGGGGTCACTTCGCTCTTCCGTGTGCAGCCGGGGGAGTTTTCCCGGCCCGCCCCCCAGCGACAGCCAGTGACGCTCGACCCTATCCACGTCGACACCATCGCCCGGATCGCGGCCTCGATCGCGGGCACCGTCGACGACTCCGACCACGACGACCACGCGGCCCGGGCGTGGGGGATGCTCGACCCGTTACGCGACGACGGCCGGGCCGTGGTCGAGCCGCTCGGGGAGCCGGCGCTCCGGGCGGCCACGATCGACGACGTGGCGCTCGCCGACCGCCCGTTCGAGACGACCCACGGGCTCGACGCGGGGACGCTCAACCCCACGGCGTTCAAGAACGGGCTGCTGCTCGACGTGGCGCAGGCCGCGATCGCGTCGGCGCCGACGGATCTCGACCTCCACCGCTCGCGTTCGATGGTCGCGACGGTTCACGCCAGCGACGCCACCCGGGAGTACGGCACCGAGTGGCAGCAGTACGACCGCGGCTACAGCCGCCAGCAGGTGCTGCAGGTGCCCGAAGTCGCGGAGTTCGCCGACGAGGTGACACACGAGCTCGCGCTGTATCTCGCGGAGTCCTCCCACGCGCTCGCTCACGCCGACAACGTCGACGAACTGCTCCTGCTCGACGGGCCACTGTACCCCAAGCGGCTGTTCAACTGGGAGTCCCGCGACCCCGCGCTGGCGGAGGCCACCAAGGAGGCGGCGCCGCAGGCGATCGTCGAGAACTACGTCCGACTGGTCGAGGAGTTCGTCGAGCGCGGCGTCCCGATCGCGGGGTTCGTGAAGAACCCCACCTCCCGCTTTATCGTCCGGACGCTCTCGGATCGCGTGCCGACGCCGTGGACCGACGACGCCGCGCTGTTCACCCGGCTGCTGGAGCAGCGCGACGACGCGCTCGACGAGACGACCGACGACCCGTCCGCGGCCCGCGAGGAGTCCGACCTCACGTTCACCTCGTGGTTCCGCTCCCGCGGCTCGTCGGACGAGCCGATGTCCGTCGACGGCGACGCGATGGGGGTCGAGCGCCGGCTCGACCCCGAGGCGTACGAGGTGACGTTCTGCTACCTCTACGACCCGCGGACCGACGTGACGTACAAAGTGGAGGCGCCCTACGCCGTCACCCGGGACCCCGAGACTCGGGAGGCGCTAACGACGCAGCTCCTGAGCGAGGTCGCGACCGAGCGCGGGCCGCCGGAGGCAGTCGGGAAGGCCGACGAGCTCGCGAAGATCGGCGCCGGCGAGAAGGCGGCGATCCGCCGGAAGTTCGAGGAGACGTTCGGGAGCGAGTCGCGGTCGACGTACGACGGGCTACGGTGGGGCGAGGAGGAGTAGTCCCCGTTTTCGGTCGCGCTTTGGTTGCGGGGGTTTGAGACCGTGATCGCGGCTGCATCGGCATCCCGATCGTAGACCACTGGGACCGCAACAGCATCTCGGTCGCTGACCACTTGCGACCGCAGTGCGCCGAACACAAGGTTCGGCGCAGCACCGAGTCCCCACCCCTCCCCCCGCGAGCGCCGTGAGTGGCGCTCGCGAGGCGTCCACCGCCACCGCAGCCGGCGGTGGCGCGAAGCGCTCGCGCCTCCGTGCGCGAGCCGAGCGCGAGGGACGACTAACCGAACGGAGTCCTCGTGAGCGAAGCGAACGAGGGCACGGCAGAGCTTTGCTCTGCCGGAGTGAGGGAAGGAGTCGGCTGGGGAGGCATGAGGGCTGTGCGGGGCGGTGCGGCCACAAGTGGTCAGCTTCACTCCGCGGTTCTGTTGCCGGTTGCGGTCCGCGTGTCCCAGTCGACGAAACCAGATTATCCGCACCTGACCGCTAAGACAACGTCTAAGCCGGCGTCTCCTTCTCCACGTCGATCGCCACGTCCTCCACGCCGATCCGGGCGAACTGCGTGCGGATGTGCTCCCGTGCCGCCGCGAGCGCCTGCTCGCGGGTGTCGAACCCCCGGGGCATCGGCGACTCGAACGCCACCCGGATCTCCTCGCCGTCGACCTCGATGGCCGAGCCGCCGCTCTCGACCTCGTAGAACGCGTCACAGACCCAGACGTAGGCGGCGTCCTCGTCGGGCGCGCCCTTGTACGTCGGGGGGTCCTCGCCGCGCTCGAACACCGTGCCGGTGAGGGCGGTCCCGCCGCCGCGGCCGTGGACGTGAATCATACCGCAGTTAGTCGGTCGGCGCCTTTAGGGGTGCTGCCCGCGGCGCCCGTCGCGATCCCCGGGACAGGGAAAGGCGTATGGCGGGAGCCGCCCACCTCCGGGACATGAGCGATTCGGGCGATCTCGGCGACTTCACCGACTACGTCGACGGCGACGAGTCGGGGGCGACCGACGGCGGCGACGCGGCCACGGAAACCGATCCGGGCGGCGAGGGCGACGACGCGACCGAGTTCGAGCGCTACGGCGCCGAGCCGTCGGGCACCGACGAGGGACTGGGCACCGTCTCCGTCTCGCAGGGGCTGCGCGTCTCGCAGGACGGCGACGAGACGACCCTGCGGGCCTTTATCACCACCGGCAACCGCGATTCGGTCCGGCTGGGGAGCTACCTGCTCGTTCCCTATCCCGACGACGAGGCGCTGTTCTGCTCCATCGCCGCGCTGGAGTACGCACAGGAGTTCCAGTCCGACGACGCGACCGAGATCCACGCGCGCCGGCAGATGCGCCGCGAGGAGTTCGAGGAGCGCGACTACAAGTTCATGGCCGAACTGGAGCCCGTCGCGGTGATCTACGAGGAGGGCGGCGAACTCAAACGCCGGATGACCGACCGCGTGCCCAAACCCGGCGCGCTCGCTCGCGAAGCCTCGGACGAGGAGCAGATCAAGACTGGCCTCAAGATCCCCGGCGACGGCGTGTTCCTCGGCCACCTCTCCGTCGGCGGGGAGAAGGTCCGCACCGCCGCGGAGCCGCCGACGGTCGACTACCGCGTGAAAGACGAGTACGCCGACGGCGACCCGCTCGTGTTCCGGCACACACTCGTCGCCGGGGGCACGGGCTCGGGGAAGACACACGCGTCCAAGAACGTGCTCCGGCAGTACCTCGACGCGGACCGGACGTACCCGATGGACGACGGTCGAGAGGTCTCACCTGCGGTCGTGCAGTTCGACCCGCAGGACGAGTACGCCCAGATGCACGACGACAACCCCGGGATGAGCGACGCGTTCGCCCGCAAGCTCGACCGCGAGGGGATCGCCCACGGCGGCCACGACGACACCATCGCGCTGGTCCCCGTCGAGGACGGCGTGAGCTACGGCGGCGAGAACCACCGCGCCGAGCAGGTGCGCTTCACCATCCCGTTCTCGGTCGTGAACGAGTACGACATGCCGTGGCTCGTGGCGGGGAGCGGCCTGAACGACAATCAGTACCCCGCGCTGCTCACGCTCCTCAACCGTTTCTTCGCCGACTACGGCGACGACGGCACGTACGAGGAGTTCAAACGGTTCCTCGACGATCCCGGGCTCAAGGAGGAGCTCGACGAGTCCGGCCGCGTCCACGAAGCCACCTTCGACGCGGTGAAGCGCCGCGTTCGCGGGATTCCCTCGGGCATCTTCGATCAGGACGCCCGACCGATCACCGAACTCGACCACGAGCTCGTCCGGCCGGGCGGGCTGACGGTCGTGCCGACGTACCACCTCTCGACCTCGCGGGCGAAGGAGATGTTCGTGCTCGCGGTCTCCTCGCTGCTCGTCGACGACAAGCTCTCGAACTCCCCCAACAGCCAGCGGATCAAGGAGACCCCGCTGGTGCTGGGGATGGACGAGGCGCACAACTTCCTCTCCGACGCCGACACCGTGCAGGCCCAGAAGGTGGTCCAGAAGTTCACTGAGGCCGCAAAGCAGGGCCGGAAAGAGCGACTGGGCCTGTTCCTGATCACGCAGGACCCGCAAGACATCGCGGAGCCGGTGTTCAAGCAGGTGAACACGAAGATCGTGCTGAACCTCGGCGACGAGGACGCGATCTCGTCGGTCAACATCCCGACCGAGCTGGCTCAGAAGGTGCCGTACATGGAGAAGGGGCAGATGGTGGTGTACTCGCCCGACAACTCCGAGCCGGTGGAACTGATCGGGCTGAGCGAGTGTGTCACTCGCCACGGCGAGTGAACGCGAAGCGAGCTCGTGTCGGGAGCGTACAACCGACACCGTGGGGATGTGTCACCAGACACGGCGACTGACCCGTCGCGGCACGGAGCCCGCAGGACGGATGCCGTGTCTATGTGTGACTTACCACGGCGAGTAAGCGACGGCCGCCGTGCCCTCGTGCGATGACGACGTGTGCTTGGGGCTCCGGGAAGTTGTCGGATTCCAAAAGTGTAAATACGGTCCCTGCTGCGTATTTTTCATGGACCGTCATCGCCTCCGGACGAGATCGCCACATCTTCTCATGGCTTTCGGGGCGGTGCTGTTTCTGATAGCCGTCGTTCATCACGCGACCGAGATCATCGCGATCGACGGGCTGATCGGGCCGGTCGTGGCGGGGCTGTTGGACGGCTTTCTCGCGCTCGTGATCGTGTACGCCGGATACTGGCTTTCTGACACCGACCTCCTCCCGCAGGACCGCTGGCGGGTGTTCCTGTGGTGTCTGTTCGGTGCCACGATATTCGTGGTCATCATGGGGTTCTCCCTCCTCATTCGAGCGTTCGAGGGACGCGTCGTCGGTGAAGCCATATTCCCCCTGCTTATCGCGGCGGAATCGGGGGGGGATCGCGGGCGTGGTCGCGGGCTACTACGTCGGCCGTGCACGGAGCGAAGCTCGCCGCGCACGCACCGTGAGCGAAGCGCTCCGGTTCGTCAACGGCCTCATCCGCCACGACCTCCGCAACGACCTCAACGTGATCCGCGGCCACGCCCAGCTGGTGGACAGCGACGCCGAGGCGGCCGGCGACAGCCCGTCGATCATCGCCGAGAAAGCGGACGAGGCGCTCGCCCGCATCGACACGACGGGCGTGGTCGCCGAGACGCTCAGCGGGGAAGCCGAGCTCGCCCCGATCGATCTCGCGGCGATCGCCGCCGAGATCGCGAAAGGGGTCGAGGCCACCTACAGTATCACGGTCACGACGGACATCCCGGAGCAGGCTCCCGTCACTGCGAACAAGGGGCTACGGTCGGTCGTCGATAACTTGCTCGAGAACGCCGTCGAGCACAACGACGCCGACGACCCGCAGGTCCACGTCGACGTAGACGTGGGCGGCGAGACGGTCGAGCTGACGGTCACGGACAACGGCCCGGGCCTCTCGGAGGAACAGAAAGAGCGCGTGCTCTCCGGGCAGGACGGCAATAGTGGCGGGCTCTCGCTCGTCCGGACGCTGGTCGAGGGGTACGACGGCGAGCTGCGGATCGAGGACAACGACCCCCGCGGCTCGGTGTTCGTGGTGGCGCTCCCGTACGCGAACGCCGACCCGTCGTGATCGCCGGCACGAACACACCGGCGAACGCGATTCGGCAACCGGGCTTTTTACCCCGCCGCCCGAACCCCCAGCCATGACCAAGCGAATACTCGTCGCGTACGACGGGACGCCACAGGCCGAGGAAGCGCTGGAGTTCGTGATCGACGAGTGGGGCGACGCCGACGTCACCCTGCTGTACGTCATCAACCCCGTCGAGGCGGGCTACAGCGCCGGCGTCGGCATCCCCAGCGGCGGCGAGGAGTGGTTCGAGCAGTCGAAGGCGGACGCCGAGGAGCTGTTCGAGGAGGCCGACGCCGAGTACGACACCGAGTTCCGGACCGAGATCGCGGTCGGGCGGCCGCCACAGACGATCGTCGACGTCGCCGGCGGCGACAGCGACGACGTGGACGCCCCGGCGTACGACCACCTCGTCGTCGGCAGCCACGGCCGGACCGGCGTCTCGCGGATGCTGCTGGGCAGCGTCGCCGAGCGGGTGGTCCGGGAGTCGCCGATTCCCGTCACGGTCGTCCGGTGAGTCGGCCGACAGGACGGTGACGTCGACGCCACCCCCTGACTCGACGGTGACCTAATTACGAGCGACACGACAGGCATTAAACCTCGAACCGCCGGTCTCCGGTATGGAGTTCGACGACACCGTCCTGACCCGCCGCAGCGTCCACGAGTACAGCGACGAGCCGGTCGCCGAGGAGACGATCGAGGCCGTCTTCGAGCGCGTCCGCTACAGCCCCTCCAGCTACAACCTCCAGCCGTGGGAGTTCCTCGTCCTGACCGAGGAGGGGAACCGCGAGCGCCTGCAGGAGGTCGCCTACGGTCAGGAGCACGTCACGGACGCCCCCGTCGCCGTCGCAGTGCTGGGCAACACCGACCCCAGCGCCCACGGCGAGGCGGTCGCCGAGGACCAGCTCCGGAAGGGGTACCTCCCGAACGAGGAGGCCAAGGCGGGCCTGCTCGAGACGATCGAGGGGATGGCCGACCGCGACGAGGAGACCAACCGCGTCTGGGCGACCAAGAGCACGGCGCTGGCGGGGATGACGCTGATGCACGCCGCCCGCGCCGAGGGGCTCTCGACCTGCCCCGTCGGCGGCTTCGACCCCGACGCGCTCCACGAGGAGTTCGACATCGACGACCAGTACGAGCCGGTGATGCTGGTGACGATGGGCCACGCCGCGCCCAACGCCGCCGACACGAACACGCCCCGGAAGTTCCGCCGCCCCGTCGACGACATCGTCCACCGCGAGGAGTTCGAGCCGACGGAGGCCGAACTCGAGGACGAGGTCGTGACCGAGAGCTTCGCGACGCAGTAGTCGACCACGGCGCGTGACCTGCCGCGCGCTCCGTCGCGCGGCGACGGAACCTGTTGCCGTGGTCGTGCAGTAACCGATCACGGCTCGTGACCTGCCGGGATCTCTGTGTCCCGGCGACGGAGCCTGTTGCCGTGATCGTGTAGGCCGACCGGCGACGACAACGAACAGAACTATCCTCCCCGCCGACGCCGCTTCGCTATGGTCGCAGTCGAACAGGTCCTGTTCGGCGTGTTCCTCGCTGTCGGCGGCGTCCTCCTGGCGATCGACCACCCGGCGATCGACTGGCTCAACCGCTGGCTCAAGTCGGCCGGGACGACCCAGCAGCCGTCGGAGATCGAGATGGACGACAACGCCCGGCTGGTCGGGTTCGTCGTCGGGAGCCTCACGGTCGTCGTCGGCCTGCTGCTCGTCGTCGACGGGATCGCTTGAGTGCAGACCCCCGGTCTACTCCGTCCCAGCTCCCGCGCCGCCGACCACCAGCGTCGGGATTTCCGTGAGTCGGACGACTCGCTCGGTCGTGCTGCCGGCGGTGGCGATCCGGGAGAACCCGGTTCGGCCCTGGGTTCCCATGACGATCAGCTCCGCCCCGTAGTCGACCGCGGCGTCGACGATCTCCTCGGCCGGTCGCCCCCGGCGGAGGTGGCGTTCGACGGGGACGCCGCGTTCTTCGGCCAGTTCGGCCACCTTGTCCAGCGCCGCCTCGCCGACGGCTTCCTGTTTCTCGACCTCGAAGTCCCAGTGGCCGCTCGGCCCGGACTGCTCGACGACGAACAGCGCGTCGACCGTCGCGTCGAACAGCTCCGCGAGGTCGAGCGCCTCCTCGGCGGCGAGATAGCTGGGGTCGCTCCCGTCGGTCGGGATCAGTATTCGGCGGTACATGCCCCCTCAGGGGGCGCGAACCGGAATAAACGCTCGCCCTCAGACGCCCGGGACGCCCAGCGCGCCGATGTCGACCAGACTGACCCGCGAGAGGATCCACAGCAGGACGATCGCCGCCAGCCACGCGGCGAAGCCGATCCCCGCGGCGCTGACCCAGCCGCCGGGGTAGCGCCAGTTCACGACGCCGATCCACAACAGGAGCAGCAGCGCGGGCCCGACGAGGGGGATCCCGCCGACGAAGCCGAACAGCGCGTACACCAGCGCGCCGGCGGCGGCGGCGACCACGGCGTTGCCGAACGCGGGGTCGTCGCCGACGACTCCCCTCGCGCCGACGTGGATCGCGAGCGCGCCGACGAGTAGGCTGACGATACCGACGAGCAGTCCGTCGACGAGAGCCATACCCGGCCAACGCGTCGCGTCGGGGAAAGCGTGGTGGGCGACGTGGGCGGTCGGCGACAGGACGGCTCCGGGGAGGCCGAAGGCTTTAGCGGGGGTCACTGCGTTGGTCGTGACGAATGGACGAGTCGGACCTGCGGATGGACCAGCGCGTCAGGAAGTCGACCCGCGAGACCCTCCGGGAGTCGTTCGTCACCGGGCTCGCGGTCGTCGTGCCGATGCTGGTCACGGTGATCGTGCTGGCGGTCGCGTTCCAGTACGTCTACAACTACCTCTCGCTGTTCGCCGAGGGGATCGTCGCGGCCGACAGTCAGGTACAGATCCCGATCATCGGCGACATCCCCGCTAGCGTCTTCGTGATCCAGCTGATCACGCCGGTGATCCTGCTGGCGGTGATCATGGTGGTCGGGATCTTCACGAACACCACCAAGTGGGGCGAGCGCGCGGTGGACTACTTCGACTACTTCATCTCGCAGATCCCCGCGGTCGGCGGCGTCTACGACTCCTTCCGGCAGATGAGCGACGTGATGCTCGAGTCCGACACCCAGAGCTTCCGGGAGGTGAAGCTGGTGGAGTTCCCCCACGAAGGCGCGTACACGCTGGGGTTCGTCACCACCGAGACGCCGGACGCGCTGTCGGACCCGGCGGGCCACGCCGAGATGCTCACGCTGTTCCTCCCGCTGGCGCCCAACCCCGTGATGGGCGGGCATCTGGTCCACATGCCCGCCGACCGCGTGATGGACGTGGACATGACCGTCGAGGAGGGGATCCGCGCCATCGTCACCAGCGGCGTCGCCGTGGCCGGTGGCGGCGCGGCCACGAGCGGGGGGATGTCCGAGGAGCAGCTCCGGGATCTGGCCGGCGTCGAGCACGCCGACCAGCAGTTCGAACCCGGGGCGGAGTCGCCGACGATCCGCCGCTCGGAGCCGGTCGACACCGACCGATCGGATACGTACGACGAGTCGGTCGAACCCGCGCGGGCGACGACGCCCGACGACATCGCGCGCCGGGAACGCCCCGAGGCCGAGGGCCCTGCCGCCGACGCCGACACGCCCGCGGAGCGAGCCCACGGCGTCGACACGGACGACGCGAACGTCACGCCCGCAGAGGAGTCGGGCCGCTACGCCACCGAGGCCGACGCGACCGACCGGCCCCCCGCGGAGATGGCCGACCGCGACGCCGCCGATCGCGAGGCGACCGACCAACGACCGGCGGAGGCGGCCAACCGGAACGCCGAGCAGCGCGAAGCGACCGACGAGCCCCCGGCGGAGGCGGCCGGCCGCGACGCCGGCGAGCGCGAGTCGACCGATGAACGGCCGGCGGAGGCGGCCGACCGCGCGGACGACCAGCGCGAGGCCACCGAGGGTGAGCCCGAGGCGGAGTCGAACGAGGATCGGGGTGGCCGGAGCTGATGGCGGCGTTCGAGCTCCGGGAGCACACCGCCGACGTGGCGGTCGCGGCCCGCGGCGAGCAGCTCGGATCGACGTTCGCGGCCGTCGCCGACGGGCTCGCGGCGGCGATGTGTGACGAGTGGCCGGCCGCGGACGCCCCCAACGGCGGGGAGCGCGCCGGACTCCGGCTCACCGCCGAGAGTCGCGAGGCAGCGCTGTACGACTATCTCGACCAGCTCATCTACGAGCGCGATGTCCGGTCGGTGCTGCCCGTCGACAACGAGGCCGCGATGGCCGACGGCGAGGCGTGGACCGTCGACGCCAGCTACCGGGGCGTCCCGCTCTCGGCGGTGACTGCCCGGGACGTGAAGGCGGTGACGTACTCGGAGATGCGCCTCGAACGCGTCGACGGGGCGTGGGAGGCGTACGTCGTCTTCGATGTGTAGCCAGCCGCGGCTCGCGACCGGCGAGCGACGTCAGGTCGCTCGCATGAAGCGTGTTGCCGCGGCTGTGTGTAACCGATTCAGGCTCGCGACCGGCGAGCGACTTCGGTCGCTCGCGAGGAGCGTGTTGCCGCGGCTGTGTGTAACCGATTCAGGCTCGCGACCGGCGAGCGACTTCGGTCGCTCGCGAGGAGCGTGTTGCCGCGGCTGTGTGTAACCGATTCAGGCTCGCGACCGGCGAGCGACGTTCGGTCGCTCTGACTCTCAGTTCACTCCTCGACGTACTGCCGGACGAGCCCGCACTCCGGGCAGGCGTACGTCGTCGGCTTCACCTTCTCCTTCGCGCCGAGGCTCCCCAGAATTCCCTCCTTGGGCTCGTCCGTGACGAGGTGGAGTTCGAAGCCGTCGCCGGTCCGCATCGTCATCTCCTCGAGCGTGACGCCACAGTCCGGACACCGTCTCGTCGTCGCCATGGTGCCGTCTCCGTCCCCCATCGACGTAGTTCCCCCGGGCGAACGCCTTTGCCCCTCCGGACACAGTTTGGAGTATGACGCGTCACATCGCCCCCGCGGCGGCCGCACTCGGGGTGCTGCTCGCCGTCGTTCCGGATCGGGCGCTCGCACACGTCCGGTACGTCACGCCGGGTGACGGCGGGGAACGGGCCGCCGAACTGCTCGCCGCCGTCGCGGCGGACCCGCTCGCACTCGCGATGCTGTTCGGCGGCGGTGCCGGCGCCGTCGTCGCGGGCGCCGGCTGGCTCCGTTTCCGGCCGTTCCGGCTGGATCTCGCCGTGCTCAGACGGACGCTCCGGAGCTACGACGACCTCCTGCCGTGGCTCGCCCGCCTCGCGATCGGCCTGCCGATGGTCGGTGCGGGCTTCACGGGCTACCTGTTCTCGCCCGCGGCGACCGCCGACTTCCTCGGACTCCCGGGCGCGCTCGTCCGACTGTTCGGGATCGGGATCGGCTTCCTGCTCGTGTTCGGCTTCGCGACGCGGCTCGCGGCCGCGGTCGGGCTGGCGGGCTACCTCGTCGGGGTCCTGCTGAGTCCGGCGTTGCTGCTGGCGTTCGAGTTCGTCCCGGGGCTGCTCGCGATCCTGCTGCTCGGCGGCGGACGCCCGAGCGCTGACCACGTCTTCTCGCGGCTGTCGGCCGTCGGGGGGACGGTGTACCAGCGCATCGACCCCGTGCGGGAGACGCTCGCGCCGATCGGCGAGCGGCTCGCCGACCGCGACGAGTTCGTGCCGGTGATCGTCCGCGTCGGACTGGGCATCTCGTTCGTCTACCTCGGCGTCGTCCAGAAGCTGCTCATGCCGGGGCAGGCGCTGGGCGTCGTCGCGAAGTACAACCTCACTGCGGTCGTCCCCGTCTCGCCGGAGCTGTGGGTCGTCGGCGCCGCGCTGACGGAGGTGGCGCTGGGGATCGCGCTCGCGCTCGGGCTGTTCACTCGCGCCGGCTGCGGCGTCGCGATCCTGATGTTCACGACCACGCTGTTCGGCCTGCCCGACGACCCCGTGATGGCCCACGTCTCGCTGTTCGGGCTGGTGTCGGTGCTGGTGATCACCGGCGGCGGCGCGTACTCGCTCGACCGCTGGCTGGCCGAACGGTTCGGCGACGAGACGGGGGCCGACTGGCGCGGCGACGAGTCGGCGGTCGCCGCCGACTGACACGCAACGGTCTTTCTGCTCCGGGCCGCATGCCCGAGCATGACTACGAGAGAGTTCGGCGACGTGACGCTCGAGCGCGTCCGGGAGCACGTCTGGGAGATCCCACAGGAGGGCGACATGGAAGTCCCGGGCCGCGTGCTCGCGAGCGAGGCGCTGCTCGAAGACATCGGCGACGACGCCAGCCTCAAGCAGCTGAAAAACGCCGCGGCGCTGCCCGGGATGACGAAGTACGCCCTCGCGATGCCCGACGCCCACCAGGGGTACGGGTTCCCGGTCGGCGGCGTCGGCGCGATCGACGCCGAGGACGGCTGCATCTCGCCCGGAGCGGTGGGTTTCGACATTAATTGCGGAGTAAGATTACTGAAAACTAATCTCGTGTACGACGACGTGCGCGGCCGCGAGGAGGAGGTGGTCGACGCGCTGTTCGACGCGGTCCCCTCCGGCCTCGGCGGCGGCGGCGTCATCGAGGGGAGCCGCGACGCCGTCGAGGGGGCGCTCGAACGCGGCGTCGAGTGGGCCGTCGAGGAGGGGTACGCGACCGAGCACGACCTCGCGCACTGCGAGGACGAGGGTCGGCGCCCGGACGCGAAGCCCGAGTACGTTTCCAAGAAGGCCAAGGATCGCGGGATGAACCAGATGGGGAGCCTCGGCTCGGGCAACCACTTCCTCGAACTCCAGCGCGTCACCGACACGTTCGACGACGCCGTCGCCGACGCCTACGGACTGGAGGCGGGGCAGATCGTGGTCCTGATCCACTGCGGCAGCCGCGGGCTCGGCCACCAGATCTGCTCGAACTACGTGCGGAAGATCGAGCAGGACCACGGCGATCTGCTCGACGAACTGCCCGACAAGGATCTCGCGGCCGCTCCCGCGGACTCGGCGCTGGCCGAGGAGTACTACGGCGCCATGTGCGCGGCGGTGAACTTCGCGTGGGTGAACCGCCAGCTCATCACCCACCGGACGCGGGAGACGCTCGCCGACGTGTTCGAAAGCGTCGACACCGCGGACGTGGAGCTGCTGTACGACGTGGCCCACAACATCGCCAAGCGCGAGACCCACGAGGTCGACGGCGAGCAGCGCGACCTGTTCGTCCACCGGAAGGGCGCGACCCGCGCGTTCCCGCCCGGCCGCGAGGAGGTGCCCGCCGCCTACCGCGACGTGGGCCAGCCCGTCATCATCCCGGGATCGATGGGCGCCGGCAGCTACGTGCTGAAAGGCGGCGACCGCTCGCTCGCGGAGACGTTCGGCTCCACGGCCCACGGCGCGGGGCGGCTGATGTCCCGGACGCAGGCCAAATCCGAGTTCTGGGGCGGCGACGTGCAGGACGACCTCGCCGAACAGGAGCACGTCTACGTGAAAGCCAACTCCGGCGCCACCATTGCCGAGGAGGCCCCCGGCGTGTACAAGGACGTGGACGAGGTGGTCCGGGTCAGCGACGAGCTAGACATCGGCGACAAGGTGGCGCGGACGTTCCCGGTCTGCAACATCAAAGGCTGAGCTTTACGTCGGACCGAGCGCTACGGGGCGTATGCTCGAAACGCGGCGCGGTCGGTTCGTCGGCATCGCCGTCGCCATCCTCGCCGTCGCCGTCCCGCTGTCGGCGCTGCTGATCCCGCCGGACCCGTACACGCAGGTGGTCGTCGTCGTGGGCGTGGTGCTGTTCGCGCTCACGGCGGCGAACCTGCTCAGCCACCCGACGGTGTACGAACGGCTGCGGGGGGACTGATCGCTGTCCCCCCGCGTTCAGTCGCCGTGGGGACCGCTCGGACCGTTCGGGCTGTCCGGCCCGCGCGGTCGCTGCGGGCCGACGCCGATGGTGACGCGGTCGTCGCCGCGCTCGGGTTGGATCTCTTTTCCGTCCTCGAACCGGACGAACGAGAGGTAGAACGGCTCCCCGCAGCCGGAGTCGGGCGCCTCGGCGGCGTCCGGCAGTTCCTCGCCCGTCAGTAACAGCTCCTCGTCCCGACCGCAGACGAACCGGACGCCGTCGACGCCCCCCTCGTCCTCGAACGGCTCGTCCGGGGCGACGTACTCCCACCCTTCGAGTGGGTACGGCGTGACGGTTTTGTCGGCGAGATACCCCTCGCGCTCGAGTTCGTGGACGGCGCCACAGCGCGGGCAGTAGTAGGTGACGGGGTAGGCCATGGGCGCCGTAGGCGCCCGAGCGATACGTGGGTTTCGGCGGCGGTGCGGTCAGCGCCGCCGAGTCACTCCTCCCCCCGCGCGTCTACGACGAGCACGGGGATCTTCGTCTTCCGGAGCACCTTCTCGGCGACGCTGCCCAGCAGCGCCCGCGAGATGCCCGAGCGACCGTGGCTCCCCATCACGACGAGGTCGGCGCCGATCTCCTCGATCGCGTCACGGATCGCCAGCGCGGGCTGGCCGGCGCGGACGTGCTCCTCGGCGGGGACGCCAGCGGCCGCGGCGGTGTCGGCGACGTAGCCCGTCGCGTCGTCGGCGGCCTGCTTCACCTCGGGCATGTCGTCGAGGTGGCCCTGCCGGATGCGGTCCACCTGCTCGGTGCCCAGCGAGTAGTTCACGGCGTCCACGTCGATCACGTACAGCGCGTGGACGGTGGCGTCGTACTTCGCGGCGAGGTCGACCGCGCGGTCCACGGCGGCCTCGGCGGTGTCGCTTCCGTCGGTCGGAACGAGGATATCGTCGTACATTGGTCAGTCGTCCGCGGGGGTCTCGCCCCCGTCGGTCGCGACGTCTTCGGCGCTCTCCTGTCGGGACATCGGTTCGGGGCTGTGACACTGTCGGACCATCCGCTTGGTCTCCTCGGGCGGCTCCTCGGTGAACTTGGAGACGGCGATGGTGATCGCGAACACGATCGGCGTGCCGACGAGCGCGGCGCCGATCGCCGGGAACACCTGCCCGTACAGGTCGCTGAACGGCACGATCAGGTCGTTCACCACGGCGGCGACCCAGATCGTGAGGCCGACGATCATCCCCGCGAGCGCGCCCTGTCGGTTGGTGTTCTCCCACCACAGGCCGAGGAAGAACATCGGGAACAGCACGATCGCCGCGAGCGAGAACGCCAGCGCGACGAGCTCGCCCACCAGCGCCGGCGGGTCGAGTGCGGTGACGCTGACGATCGCGCCGAGGACGACGATCGTCGCTCGGCCGACGAGCACCTGCTCGCGCTGGGTCGCGTCGGGGTTAATGATGTTGGTGTAGATGTCGTGGGAAACCGCTGAGGAGGCCGTGATGAACAGCCCGGCGGTCGTCGCGATCGCGGCGGCGATCCCGCCGGCGGCGACGAGGCCGACGAACCACGTCGGGAGGTTCGACAGCTGGGCGGCGAGCACGACGATCAGGTCACCCTCGCCGCCGCTCATCCCGCCCTCGGCGGCGTACGTCGGGCCGTACTGGGAGGCGTCGTAGAGGTCGACGCCGAATGCCGCCAGCGCGGGTGCGCCCCAGTACAGCAGCATGATGAAGAACAGCCCCCACACCGTCGACTGGCGGGCGACTTTCTCGTTCTCGACGGTGTAGAACCGAACGAGCACGTGTGGCAGCCCACACGTCCCGAACACCAACGAGAACGCCGTGGCGATCCACAGGAAGAACGAGGAGTTCGCGAACGGTTCGGAGAACTCGCTGTTGAGGTCGCTGATCAGCGCCCCGTACTCGATCTGTGGGAGGACCGTGGAGTAGTCGCCGGTGAAGCCGACGACGTACACCGCGGCGAGGAACGCGACGATCAGGATGACGTACTGCACGGCCATGTTCTTCGTCGCGCCCATCATCCCCGAGAGGGTGAGGTAGGCGACGGTGATCGCCATCATGATCAGCACCATCGTCACGTAGTCCGTGCCGAACACGTACAGGCCGACCAGCCCCATCCCGCGGGCCTGCCCGACCGAGTAGACGAAGCCGATCAGGATCGTCGTCAGCGCGCCCAGCGCGCGGGCGGTGTCGGAGTTGAAACGGTCGCCGACGAAGTCCGGCGCGGTGTACTTCCCGAACCGCCGCATCTGGGCGGCGAGGAAGATCAGGAGGACGAAGTAGCCGGCCGTCCAGCCGATGATGAACGCGAGCCCGTAAAACCCCGAGAGGGCGACCAGCCCGGCGAGCCCGAGGAACGAGGCCGCGGACATCCAGTTGGCGCCGATCGCCATCCCGTTCTCGACGTTGCCGATCGAGCGGCCCGCGACCCACATCCCCTCGGTGTCGGCCACCTTGAACAGGTAGCCGACGACGAGGAACAGCGCGAGCATCGCGATCACCAGCACCGCGGGGATCGGCTTGAACGAGATGTCGAGCGCCTCCGGCAGGAGCTCGTTCGACTGGAGGACCGCGGCGTTCACGGCGGCGAGATTCATTTCGCCTCACCCCCGTCGGAGACGGCGGCCCCCTCCTCGGGCGGTGACGTGTCCTCCTCGCTCTCGGCAGGCGTGGAGTGGTCGATACCGTACTTCTCGTCCAGTCGGTCGCGCCGTCTCGTGTAGATGTACGCGAGCACGAGCGAACTGGTGGGGGCGACGAACGCGACGGCGAAGTAGTGGGCGGGGAACTGGATGATCGGGATCTCCTGGGTCATCAGCCCCGGCGCGAGGAACGTCGCCGTCACCGGCCCCCACGTGAGGATCGTCCACGCGATGAAGCCGGCCCACACCTGCTTCAGGTGGTCGCGCATGAACGGCGTCTTCGGTTTCAGGATGTTGATCTCGGTGTCGAGATAGTCGACGTCGGCCTCCTCCTCGGGAACCCCACCATCGGTGGCGAGGTCCTCGGCCGTGTCGTCCGGTTCGTGTGAGGGATTCTGTGTCATAGGTCGTGTCGTGTGTCGGCGTTGTCGGTGGTGTCTCGAAGTCGGAACACGGTCGTCAGTCCTGTACGCTGGTGCGGATCTCCTCGACGATATCGGGGTTGCGGAGGGTGGAAGTATCGCCGAGTTCGGCGCCGTTGGCGATGTCTTCCAGCAGTCGGCGCATGATCTTGCCCGAGCGCGTCTTGGGGAGTTCGGGGGTGAAGATCACCTGCTCGGGACGGGCGATCGGGCCGATCGCGTCCTCGACCCCCTCGATAATGGCCTGCCGGAGCTCCTCGTCACCCGCGTGGCCGTCCTCGGTGATGACGTAGGCGTAGACGGCTTCCCCTTTCACCTCGTGATCGCCGCCGACGACGGCGGCCTCGGCGACGCCCTCGACGCCGACGATCGCCGATTCGATCTCCATCGTCCCCAGCCGGTGGCCCGAGACGTTCAGCACGTCGTCGACCCGACCGAGCACGGTGATGTAGCCGTCCTCGTCGATCTTCGCTCCGTCCTCCGGGAAGTACACCCAGTCCTCGGGATCGTCGGAGTCGGTGTCGGAGTACTCCCGCCAGTACTCGTCGATGTACCGCTCGTCGTTCTGGTACAGCGTGCGCAGCATCCCCGGCCACGGTTTCTGGATCGTGAGGTAGCCCGCACGTCCGGGTTCGACCGGCTCACCCGTCGTGTCGAGGATCTCCGCGTCGATGCCCGGGAGCGCCGGCCCGGCGGAGCCGGGCTTCATCTCCTTGGCGCCCGGCAGGGTGGTGACCATCATCCCGCCCGTCTCGGTCTGCCACCACGTGTCGACGATCGGGCAGTTCTCGTCCCCGATGTGTTTGTAGTACCACTTCCACGCCCGGGGGTTGATCGGTTCGCCGACCGTGCCGAGGAGACGGAGACTCGACAGGTCGTGGCTGTCGGGGAACTCCGAGCCCCACTTCATGAACGCGCGGATGGCGGTGGGGGCCGTGTACAACTGCGTGGCGTCGTACTCTTCGACGATCTCCCAGAGGCGGTCGCGTTCGGGGTGGTCGGGCGTCCCCTCGTACATCATCGTGGTCGTCCCCAGCGAAAGCGGGCCGTAGACGATGTAGGAGTGGCCGGTGATCCAGCCGATATCGGCCGAACAGAAGTACGTGTCCTCGGGCTTGATGTCCAGCACCGCCTGGGAGGTCCACGCCGCCCACGAGAGGTAGCCACCCGTGGTGTGTTTCACCCCCTTCGGCTCGCCGGTCGTCCCCGAGGTGTACATCAGGAACAGCATGTCCTCGGCGTCACGTTCGACCGGTTCGACCGTCGCGCCCTCGTGGGCGGCGACGAGGTCGTCGTAGTCGTGCTGTGACTCGCCCAGTTCGTGACCGTGATCGTCGCCGTTGGCCGCGAGCCGGCCGACGACCACCGTGTCCGACACCTCGTGGTCGACGCCGCCGAGGCCCTCGTTGGCTTTCTCGAGGTGGTCGAGCGGGTCGCCGCGACGGTAGTAGCCGTCGGCAGTGACGAGGTACTCGGAGTCGGCGGCGTTCATGCGAGTCGCGAGCGCGTCGGCGGAGAAGCCGGCGAACACGACCGAGTGCGGCGCGCCGATTCGGGCACACGCGAGCATCGCGATCGGGAGCTCGGGGATCATCGGCATGTACATCGTCACCACGTCGCCCTCGCCGACGCCCATCTCCCGCAGCGCGGCCGCGAACTCGTTCACCTCGCGGTGGAGCTCTTCGTACGTGTACGTGCGGTTCTCCTCCGCGGTCGGCTCGCCGACCCACTCGATCGCGGCGTCGTCGCCCCGCTCGTCGAGGTGCCGGTCGATGCAGTTCGCCGAGGCGTTGAGCTCTCCCCCGGTGAACCACTCGTAGAACGGCGGGTTCGAGTCGTCGAGTACGGTGTCGTACTCGGTGTCCCAGTCGAGCATGTCGGCCGCGGCCTCCCAACACTCCGGCCAGTTCTCTTCGAACTCCCCGTAGATGTCGGGATCCGAGACGTTCGCCTGCTCGACGAACGATTCCGGCGGCTCGAACACGTCCTGCGCTTCGAGCCGCGCTTCCAGTTCCGCGTCTTGATCACCCATGATCTATCGCCGACGATCCACCTTCCCATCATATAAACGGGGGCGCTAATTATCCAAACCGCGCCCGGTTTCGCCCGTCGGTCGGGGCTCAGCGACCCCCTCTCTCCCCCGCGGGAGCGTCCTCGAAAAAGGCGGTGAGCAGTTTCCCCTCGGCGTTTCGGAGGTGGTTGTGCAGCGTCGGCGCCGAGACGCCGACGGAGTCGGCCAGCTCCTCGGCGGTCGTGTCCCGCGGCCACTCGAAGTAGCCCGCGTGGTAGGCCGCCCGGAGCACGGTCGTCTGCCGCTCGGAGAGGCGATCGCCGAGCCGTTCGCGGAACCCGGCGTCGGTCTCGACCGGCCGGTCGACCTGCCGTTTCGCGGCCAGTCGTACCGACGAGTAGGCGTCGGTCACGGCGTCGACGGTCGCACGCACGTCGGCGTCGCCGGGCAGTTCCGCCGTGAGCGTCGTCACGCCGTCGGCCGCCGAGAGCGACCTGACCCGTCCCCCGTGCTCGACCACCGGGAGGACCGGCGTCGCGGTCAACACCAGTTCGATCGCCGCGCCGTCGTCGTACTCCTCGAGCAGCCGTGCGTCCTCGACCGCGTCGGCTGCCGCCGCCCGCGTCAGCACCGACTCGGCGTTCGCCCCCTCGACGGCCGCGTAGAACAGCAGCGAGTCGCCGTCGACCGGGACGAGCCCGGAGAGTTCGACCCGGCAGGACAGCGCCGTCGAGAGGTCGGCGAGCGCCGACGCCGCCGCCGGACACCGGAAGTCGAGTTCGACCGCCGAGTCCGAGAGCACGAGTCGCTTGCGCCGCACGGCCGCGAGCGCGTGGGCGGTCTGCCCGGCGACGGCCGCGACCGCGTCCGTCGCCGCATCGTCGACCTGCTGACTCGCCCCGACGGCCAGCAGCGCCCCGCCGGCGTCGCCGCCCGGGGCGTGGGCGACGACGATCGGCCCGTCCGGACCCGGAAGCTGGCGGGCGGTTCCCTCGGCGGCGACCGCCTCCATCGCGTCGCGGTTGTCGTCGAGGTGGTCGCGGACGGTCCGCTCCGGCACGCCGGCGACGTGGCGGAGCGTGACGGTCTCGCCGGTCCGCTCCGCGAGCCACGCGAACTGGACCCCCTCGATATCCGCCAGTCGGTCGCAGACGGTCGCCGCGACGGTCTCTCGATCCCCGGCGTCGTGGAGCGCGTCGGGCAGCCCTCGCGCGGCGGCGAGCGTGCGGCGGGCCAGCCCGCCGGCGCCGGACCCCTGCTCGCGCTCGGTCGCCGCCCGGACCAGCGCGTCGCGGTCGGGCTCGGGCAGGAGCGGGGCGAGGCTGTCGAGTCTGTCCCAGCCCCCGGCGGCCGCGACGACGGTTGCCGGGACGCCCTCGTCGAGCAGGCCGGCGGCGAAGTGCTCGCGTAGATCCGGCGCCGCGGCGTCGACGCCGTCGACGCGGTCGGACACCTCCCGGATCAGCATCGCGAGCCGTCGGGGCGACACCGAGAACAGCGGCTCGTCGTCGTCGATCCCGTTGCTCGCCGCGTACTGCCGCAGGTCGTGGGCGACGCCGTCGGGCAGCACCGTCTCCCGGGCCGGCTCCGGTGACTCGCCCGCCTCGCGCGCGGCGGCCGTCGACTCGTCGTGGACCGCAACGAGGTGAGTATCGCCGTGTTCGAACACGTCACCGGGCCGGAGGCGTGCCTGCTCGACGGGCCGGAGCCCGGCCTCGCCGGCCAGTCGGACCGCGAGCTCCTCGCGGTGGGTCCGGGTCGCGCGCCGGAGCCGGTCGTACGCCGCGGGCGTCAGTGACACGGTTTCGGTCTGTCGCGCGAAGCGAAATAAGTGCACCGCTCGATTCTCGAATCTCCTCGGGGTAGGGGGATTCGAACGGTGAGAAGCGCCGAAACCGGTTTCGGACGAGCGACTGATCCGAAATCAGTTCGGCGTCCGGGACTGGAGTTCCCCGACGATCTCGGGGTTGCGCAGCGCCGACGTGTCGCCGAGATCCTCGCCGTTGGCCACGTCTTCGAGCAGGCGGCGCATGATCTTCCCCGAGCGCGTCTTGGGGAGGTCCGGGGTGAACACGATAGCCTCGGGGATCGCGACGGCGCCGACGGCGTCCTCGACCGCATCGCGGACTCGCTCCCGGAGCGCGCCCTCGTCGGCGCCGTGTTCGGGCGCGACGAACGCGTAGATCGCGGTGCCGGTAGTCTCGTGGTCCGCGCCGACGACCGCGGCCTCCGCGATCCCGGGGACGCCGACGATCGTCGACTCCAACTCCATCGTGCTGAACCGCCGGCCGGCGACGTTGACCGCCTCGTCGGCGCGGCCGAGGAACGTGACGTAGCCGTCGTCGTCGACCGTCGCGGCGTCCTCCGGGTAGTAGCGCCAGCCGTCCCGCTCCGTCGCCGCGCGTTCGCCCCAGTTGGTCCCCTCCGCGAGCGCGGTGGGCATCCCCGGCCACGGCCGCGTGAGGACGAGCTCGCCGCGCTCGCCGGGCTCGACCGGCTCCCCTGTCGGCCCCAACACTTCGGCCTCGATTCCGGGGAGGGGTTTCCCCGCCGCACCGGGCTTCATCGCGTCGACGCCGGGCAGCGTCGAGACGAGGATCGCCCCCGTCTCGGTCTGCCACCACGTGTCGACGATCGGGCAGTCGCCGCCGCCGATGTGGTCGCGGTACCAGTGCCACGCGCGCTCGTCGATCGGTTCGCCGACCGTGCCGAGGAGGCGGAGGCTGGAGAGGTCGTGGCGCTCGGGGTGCTCGGCGCCCCACTTCATGAACGCCCGGATCGCCGTGGGCGCGGTGTAGAACACGTCGACGGCGTGGCGATCGATCAGCTTCCAGAGCCGGTCGCGCTCGGGGTGGTCGGCCGTCCCAGCCGAGAGCACGGTGGTCGTCCCGAGCGCGAGCGGGCCGTAGACGACGTAGGAGTGGCCCGTGATCCAGCCGATGTCGGCGGCACACCAGTAGGTGTCCTCCGGGCGGATGTCCAGCACCGACTGGGCGGTCCACGCGACGTGAGCGAGGTAGCCGCCCGTGGTGTGGGTGACGCCCCGGGGTTCGCCGGTGGTGCCGGAGGTGTAGATCCGGAACAGGGGGTCGGCGGCGTCCCGGGCGACCGGCTCGACCTCGGTCCCCTCGTGGGCGTCGATCAGGTCGCCGTAGTCGTGGTACCCCTCGCCGAGGTGGACGCCCTGCCCGAGGTGGTCGAGCACGACCACGTCCACGTCGCGGTCCAGCGCGAGCCGGGCGTTGTCGGCTTTGTTCTTCTGGGCGATGGCGTCGCCGCGGCGGTAGTAGCCGTCGCAGGTGAGCAGGAAGCCGGAGTCGGCCCGCCGCATCCGCGTCGCGAGCGCGTCCGCGGAGAAGCCGGCGAAGACGACGTTGTGGATCGCGCCGAGGCGGGCACACGCGAGCATCGCCGCCGGGAGCTCCGGCACCATCGGGAGGTAGATCGTCACCACGTCGCCCTCTTCGACGCCGAGGTCGCGCAGCCCGGCCGCGAGCGCGTTCACCTCGCGGTACAGTTCGAGGTAGGTGTAGCTCCGGCGCTCGTCGAGTTGGCCCTCCCAGACGAGCGCGCGCTGGTTCTTGCGTTCGGGGAGGTGGCGGTCGAGACAGTTGACCGAGGCGTTGAGTTCCCCGCCGGGGAACCACTCGAACGGCGGCGTGTCGCCGCCGCGGAACGCCGTCTCGTACTCGCGCTCCCAGTCGAGCAGATCGCCGGCGCGCTCCCAGCAGTCGGGCCACTCGCGCTCGAACTGGTCGTAGATCTCGGGGTCCGAGACCGCCGCGGCCGACCTGAACCACGCCGGCGGCTTGATCGCCGCTCCCGGCGTGCGGTCGGCGCCGTCGCCCGTCATCGTTTGGGGTGGGTAGTGTGAGGGAGATAAGTTTCCCGCTCGGGGCTCCGTTCGCCCGTTCCGCGAGTAGCAACACCTATCGGGCGAGCGACCCCAGCGGCGACCATGATCGACGAGACGGTCGCCGAGATCCGGGAGATGCGGAGCCACTCCTCCTCGGCCGTGGCGGTGAAAGCCGCCACCGCACTCCGGGAGCTACTGGATCGGGAGTACGTCTCCGCGGACGCGTTCGACCGCGACCTCGAACACAACGCCGGCGCCCTCCGGCGGGCGAACCCCTCCCACGCCTCGCTCCACACCGCGATGCGCAGCATCACCGACGCGGTGGTGGGCGAGGCCGACACCCCCGAGGAGGCCAAGTCGCTGCTCGAACAGGCGATCGAGGAGGCAGTCGAGCGCGTCGAGTCGGGGAAGCGCCGCGCGGCCGCCCACGCGGCGGACACGTTCGACGACGGCGAGACGATCCTGACACACGACTACTCCTCGACCGTCCTCGAAGCCGTCGAGACCGCCTGCGCAGACGGAAAACACCTGACTGCGTACGTCACCGAGGCCCGGCCGCGCTACCTCGGGCGCAAGACCGCCCGGATGCTCGCGGGGATCGACCGCGTCGAGCCCCACCTGCTGGTCGACAGCGCCGCGGGCTACGTCATGGACGAGGTCGACCGCGTGATCGTCGGCATGGACTGCATCGTCGAGGGGACGCTGTACAACCGTATCGGCACCTACCCCATCGCCGCCGTCGCGGACCGCGAGGACGTGCCTGTGACGGTCGTCGGCTCTTCGACCAAGGTGATCGACGAGTTCCGCTTCGAGAACGAGTACCGCCCGGGCAGCGAAGTGATGCGCGAGCCCGTCGAGGGCGTCGAGATCGAGAACCCCGCGTACGACGCGACGCCGGTCGAACTGGTGGACACGCTGATCACCGACGAGGGCGTCGAGGAGCCCTGACCCCGGCCGATGAGCGACCCGCTCTCGATCCGCACCCGGCGCGCCGTCGACGACCGGATCGAGAGCCTGCGCGAACGGTTCGGCGCGTTCCCGGTCGTGGACGTGACCCGGCTCAACGACCCTGACTTCTTCGCCGACGGCGTCGCGCTGTTCGAGTCCGGGGCCCGCGGCGCCGCGGGCGCCCGCGTCACCGACGGCGAGGGGCGACTGCTCCTGCTCCGCGACGACCGCGACCCCGAGACGTGGGTGCTGCCCGGCGGCGGCCACGAGCCGGGCGAGACGTTCCCCGAGACGGCCCGCCGCGAGGTCCGGGAGGAGACGGGCGTCGACTGCGAGATCACGGGCGTCTGGCGCGCGGTTCGCAAGCGGTTCGTCCGCCGGGACGACCCGCAGCGGCGGGGCTACCTGCTCGAGGTGTTCTTCACCGCCGACGCCGTGGGCGGCGAGGCGGGCGTCGACCCGGGCCGACTGGACGAGGGGGAAGAACTGCTCGAAGTCCGGTGGTTCGACGAGGCGCCGGCGAACGCGATCCCGGTGATCGAGGACCGGACCGCGCCGCCCGTGGTGTAGCGTCGACCGTCCTCCGGCCGGCCTCGATCACACGGTGTCCCGGTCCGTGTACGTGTAGCGGCGCGCGATCGACTCGCCGTCGAACTCGTGGAAGTCCGCGAAGCCGAGTTCGACGGCGTCGCCGTTCTGCTCCCCCCGGAACGTCCCGCGGACCGCGACGGTGTTCCCGTCGGGGACGACCGCGTGGAGTTCGTGCTCGCCGTTCGAGAGCGGCCGCCCGTCCTCGTAGAACGACCGCAGCGCCTCGCGGCCCTCGATGGTCGCTTGCCCCGGGCGCTCGTAGACCACGTCCTCGGTGAACAGTGCGACCAGCGCGTCGTAGTCGCCGGCGTCGACCAGCTCGTAGTACCGTCGTGCGACCGATTCTCGGTCCATGGCGGTGCCTGTGTGGTCGAGCCGGTTGAGCGTTGTCCCGTGCCGGCCCGTGTCGCGAGGGGACGGCCGGCGCCGCCGCGCGTGACCTGCCGAGAAGGGTACACTCTTTTCGCCGCAGGTCGACGCCGCGAGTATGAGCGAGCCAGACGTGCTGCTGCTGCGCCAGAAGATCCACGGACTGTCCGTCGACGAGTACGCCGACGCGATGCGCGACCGACTCCCCGAGGCCGACATCGCCGTCGGCCGGACCCCCGAGGAGGAGCGGGAGCTGATCGAGAGCGCACGGGTCGTCGCCGGCTTCAACATCGACCCCGAGATGCTCGACCGCGCGGCGAACCTCGAACTGTTCGCCTGTTCCTACGCCGGCACGGGCCACCTCCCGATGGAGGCGCTGGAGGAGGCCGGCGTCGCCGTCACCAACGCCTCGGGCGTCCACGGGCCGAACATCTCGGAGTACGTGATCGGCGCGCTGATCTCGCTGGCCCGGAACTTCCCGCGGGCGGCCCGCCAGCAGGAGAAGCGCGTCTGGCAGTCCTTCGGCAGTCAGGAGCTGTACGAGTCGACGGTCACCGTCGTCGGGATGGGCGCGATCGGACAGGCGGTCGTCGATCGGCTGGAGCCGTTCGAGGCCGACACGATCGGCGTGCGCTACACGCCCGAGAAGGGCGGCCCGACCGACGAGGTGCTCGGCTTCGACGAGATCCACGACGCGCTGCGGCGCAGCGACTCGGTCGTGCTCGCGTGCCCGCTCACGGACGCGACCCGGAACCTCCTCGACGACGAGGCGTTCAAGACGATGCCGGCGGACGCCAACCTCGTCAACATCGCCCGCGGGGGCGTCGTCGACACCGACGCGCTGGTCCGCGCGCTCCGGGGCAACGCCATCGGCGCGGCGTTCCTCGACGTGACCGACCCCGAGCCGCTGCCGGCGGACCACCCGCTCTGGGGGTTCGACAACGTCCGGATCACCCCCCACAACGCGGGCCACTCCCCGGTGTACTTCGAGCGACTGGCCGACATCGTGGCGGGGAACTACGAGGCGCTGGAGAACGGCGGCGAGATCGAGAACCGCGTCGTCTAGCTCAGACCCAGCCCTCTTCGACGAGCAGTTCGCCGTTGAGCACCGACGCGCCGGCGGCGCCGCGGATGGTGTTGTGTGCGAGACAGTTGTACTGAACGCCCTCGGCGGTCTCGCGCAGCCCGCCCGCCGAGATCTGCATCCCCTGTCCGCGCATCCGGTCGAGCCGCGGCTGCGGGCGATCGGGATCGGCGAACACGTGGACCGGCTGCTCGGGCGCCGACGGCAGGTCCACGCCGTCGAGGCCCGCCAGCGCCTCGTGGACGGCCTCGGCGGTCGGGTTCGCGTCGAGCTCGGCGAACACGTTCTCCAGGTGCCCGTCGAGCGAGGGGACGCGGTTGCAGGAGGCCGACACGTCCACGTCGTGGAGCGAGAGCTCGCCGTTCTCCACGTCGCCCAGCAGCTTGCGGGACTCGGACTCCATCTTCGCTTCCTCGCCGCCGATGTGGGGGAGGACGTTGTCGATGATCTCCATCGACGTGACGCCGGAGTAGCCCGCGCCCGAGACCGCCTGCAGGGTCGCGACGTGGACGCGTTCGAGGCCGAACTGGTCGAGCGCGGCGAGCGTCGGGACCATGGTGATCGTCGAGCAGTTGGGGTTCTTGACGAGCGCGCCGTCCCAGCCGCGCTCCTCGCGCTGGGTTTCGAGCAGGTCGAGGTGGTCGGCGTTGACCTCCGGGATCGTCAGGGGTACGTCCTCGGCCATGCGCTCGTTCGAGGAGTTCGAGGAGACGACGTACCCCGCCCGGCAGAGCTCGGGCTCGATCTCGGCGCCGACGCCGGAGGGCAGCGAGGAGAACAGCAGATCGAGGTCGTCCGGCAGCGCCTCGGGGCTGGTCTCCCGGACGGTCATCCCCGCGACGTACTCGGGAATCGGCGTGTCGACGCGCCACTTGGCGGCGTCGCGGTACGCCTTCCCGGCGCTCTCCGGGCTGGCGGTGACCGCGGCGATCTCGAACGTCGGGTGGTCTTCGAGTAGTTGGACGAACCGTTGGCCCACGGCGCCGGTGGCGCCGAGGAGGCCGACACGTACGGACATTACCCGGTGTGGGAGTGGCGTGCCTAAGTGCGTTCGGGTAGCGGGAGAGAGCCCGGCTACCCACCGATTTCGAGAGTTCCGAGCTCTCAGTCACGGTTCAGTTGCGAACCGTCGGCACGTTTCCGGCGACGCCGACGAACTCTCGGCGGACGCCCGCCCGCGCTGATGTCCCGCCGGGATCGCCGCCGACACACCCGAGGGACGTGTGATTCCCTCCCACTACGGAGCGAAGTGCCGACTAGTTTTATACGGTCTCGAGATATATCTCCACGAATATGCCATCAGAGTTCGGCGCGCTGTCGGTGCTGCCGCCGCTGCTCGCGATCGTGCTGGCGATCGCGACCCGGAAGGCGGTGTTGTCGCTGTTTCTCGGCATCTGGGCCGGGGCGGTGATCTACACGGGCAGCCTCGGGATCGTCCAGACGTTCGATTGGATCGTCGCCGCGGTCGCCGGGGATTTCCACGTCCGGATCCTCGTCTTCACCCTGCTGTTGGGCTCCGGCGTCGCGATGATCTGGAACCTCGGCGGCTCCTACGCGGTCCGCGACTGGGCGATCGCGAAACTGGACAGTCAGCGGAAGGTCGGCGCCGTCGCGTGGCTGCTCGGGGTCGTGCTGTTCTTCGACGACTACGCCAACACCGCGATCGTCGGCTCCGCGATGAAGGACGTCTCGGACCACCTGCGCATCTCCCGGGAGAAGCTCTCTTACATCGTCGACTCCACGGCGGCGCCGGTGGCGACGCTCGGCATCTCCTCGTGGGTCGCGTTCCAGCTCTCGCTCATATCCGACGGGTACGCGGCCGCGGGCGTGTCCGACCACCCGCCCGCGTTCGAGGTGTTCCTCAGCTCCATCCCGTTCAACATGTACTCCATCCTCGCGATCGTGATGGTCGCGATAATCGTGTTCTCCGGCCGTGACTTCGGCGAGATGCTCGACGCGGAGCACCGGTCGTGGCGCACGGGCGCGGTGAGTCGTGCCGACGCCCGCCCGATGCAGGACGTGGAGTCCGACCTCGGCGAGCCGAGCGCGAGGAACCCCCGGCTCGTGAGCTTCTTCGTGCCGATCATCGTGCTCATTGCCGTCACGATCGCGAGCGCGCTGTGGACAGGCTACTCGCCCGGCGCGAGCCTGATGGACATGGTGACCAACGCCGACTTCGCGTCGGCGCTGATCTACGGCTCGTTCGCGATGGTCGTCACGGGGTTCGCCCTCGGGAAGTTCTACGGCATCCTCACGCTGGGGGAGTCGACGGACACCGTGATCGAGGGGTTCGGCCTGATGCTGACGGCGGTGTCGATCCTCGTGCTCGCGTGGGGGATCGGCGAGGTCGTGAGCGCGCTCCAGACCGGCGAGTACGTCGCCGGGATCGTCGGCGACCAGTTCCCGATCGCGGTGCTGCCGGCGCTCGTGCTGGTGCTCGCGGCCTTCATCGCGTTCTCGACGGGTACCTCGTGGGGCACGATGGGGATCCTGACACCGATCGTGATCCCGGTCGCGTGGAACCTCACCGGCGACCACACGATCATCGCGGCGATGGTCGGCGTGATCTTCTCCGGCGCCATCTTCGGCGACCACAGCTCCCCCATCTCGGACACGACGGTGCTCTCGGCGACGTTCACCGGCGCGGACCTGATCGACCACGTCCGCACGCAGCTGTACTACGCGCTCACCGTGGCGCTCGTCGCCGTCGTGCTGCTGCTCGTGTGGGGGGTCACCCGGATCACTCCCGTCGCGCTGCTGCCCGTCGGCGTCGTCGTGCTCGTCGGCCTCGTCTACGGGCTCTCCGAACTCGACGCGGGCCGCAAGGGAATCGAGCCGGTCGCCGCCGACGGACCGCAGGAGTCGGGCCCCGCGGACGACTGACGGGGTCGGTGGGGCGAGCAGCCGGCGACGACAGACGGTGTCGCCGAGGCGAGCAGCCGGCGACGACAGACGGTGTCGCCGAGGCGAGCAGCCGGCGACGACTGAGGCCCTCCCGACGCTCCTTTTAAACCGCTACGGACGGTAACTGTACTCCGCGCCTTCAGTCCCCACCCGAGCACTCCCACATGGGAGCGATGACAGCGTGGCGAACCCGGGCGCGGCACATCCGTCGCGAGAGCGACCGCCCGCCGGGGCGTACCCGGTCGCCCGGCACGAGGGTTAGCCAGCCGACGCGGCACGCAGCCCCGGGATGAGGCTGGCAGTTAGTGTTCCGGGCGTACATTTCGAGCGCACCGTAAGAACCCTCTGTGAATCTATGATCGCGTCAGGCATCGGCTATCGTTGGACGGACTCATTCCGTAGTGACGCCTCCGTCCCGCGGGATCTGTGAAAACAGTCGGTGAGGTGGGGTCTATCGGGAGTACTCACATCTGCCGGCACCGGACGCCTCTCAGGGTAAAACGAGACGTATCAGGGTTCCTTCGTCGCGGACTCCCCGTCTTGATGTGCTCGGACGAACGCCCGACGGAGGACTGTCAAGAGCACGTACGTCTCGTATTTTTGGGTACGACAGTGCTCGCAGGGTTGCATCTCTGCCGTGATCTCGTCGATCTCGTCGTCGTACTCATCGGTCAGAGTGCCGAGCGCCCTCTCGATCTGTGGCTGGACCGCGTCGACCATCTCCTCGACAGCGAGATCGGCTGATTCCGGCAGCGAGTACGAGAGAACGGTCGTGTTTGCGCCGTAGTATTTGGTTGTCCCACCCCGTCCCTCCTCGAATCGAACTACATCCACGAGGCCCGCATCCCGGAGTTCGTTGATGTGGTGACGCACGGTGTTCTCTGTCCGATCTACCCCGCGGTCAGCGAGGCGCTCGTGTACGTCGCTCGCCGTCAGCGCTTCCTCGGCGAGAATATCCAGAATCATCGCCCGCATCGGTTCGTCGATGGCGTCGGAGACCCGCGTGTCTCGAATGGCGATGTCCTCGAGATCGCGGGCAGAATCGGACGTGCTCATACGTGAACTAACGGCCTGTACACGCTAAGTAATAACGACCGCCGTCCGAACTTCGCGCGGCGCCTGTTCTCGGGAGAGCTCTGAAAGCTCGAGACGACTCGTTTGTCCGTTCAAACACATCGTATCTCTATTCAAACATATCATTTAAAAAATACTTATGCCGGCTCCGATGCTACGTTGAACTGCAATGAGCGAAACGACGCAACTCCGCGTGATGGACTTCGACTGTCCGAGCTGTGCGAGCACCGTCGAACGCGCCCTCTCGAAGAAGGAGGGCGTCGAAGACGTCGAGGTACACTACTCGACCGGTCGCGTCGAGATCGACTACGACGACAGCGTCGCCGACCCCGCCACGTTCGAACAGACCATCGAGAACCAGGGCTACACGCCCCAGCCCGCCTGAGGAGGAGAGCCATGGATACCCAATCAGTAAAACAGTACTACCGCAAACACCGGAAGGCCATCATCGTCGCGGTGAGCGGCCTGCTGTACGCCGGCGGGTGGACCCTCGGCTACGTCTCCGCCTTCGACACGGCGAGCGCCGCGATCCTGATCCTCGCGGCGATCGTCGGTGGCTACGACATCGCCAAGACCGCCTATCACGAAGTCACAAGCCGGACGCTCGGCATCAAGACGCTCGTGACCTTGGCCGCCGTCGGCGCGATCGGTATCGGCTCGTACTGGGAGGCCGCCGCGGTGGTCTTCCTGTTCGCGCTCGGCTCGTACCTCGAAGGCCGGACGATGCGCAAGACGCGCAACGCCCTCGAAGAACTGCTGGAGATGACGCCCGACACGGCCACCGTGCGCCGCGACGGCGAGCAGAAAGAAGTCCCCGCCCGCGAGGTCGAAACGGGGGAGGTCGTCATCGTCAAACCCGGCGAGAAGATACCCGTGGACGGCGACGTCGTCGAGGGCGAGAGCGCCGTCAACCAGGCGCCGGTCACCGGCGAGAGCGCGCCCGTCCACAAAGCCGACGGCGACGAAGTGTACGCCGGCACCATCAACCAAGAAGGCTCACTGGAGATCGAGACGACGGGCGCCGGCTCGGACACGACGCTCCAACGGATCATCCAGCGCGTCGAGGCGGCCCAGGAGGCCCAGTCCCCGACGGAGAGCCTCATCGACCGCTTCGCGAAGTACTACACGCCCGGGGTGATCGCACTGTCTATCGGGGCCTACGCAGTCACGCAGAACGCGATCCTGTCGCTGACGCTACTGGTCATCGGTTGCCCCGGGGCCCTGGTGATCGGACCGCCGGTCAGCATCGTCTCCGCGATCGGCAACGCCGCCCGAAGCGGCGTTCTGATGAAGGGCGGCGAGCACCTCGAACGGGCGGGCAAGATCGACCTCGTCGCCTTCGACAAGACGGGCACGCTCACGAAGGGCGAGACGACCGTCGCCGACGTTGCCGGGTTCGGCGCCGAGGCCAGCGACGTGCTGGAACTCGCGGCCATCGCCGAAAAGAAGAGCGAACACCACCTCGGCGACGCCATCCTCGAGGCGGCGCGGAACCGACGGGACCCCGTGGCCGATGGCGGGACGACGACTTCCCGGGCGGACGGCGATTCAGCAACCACGGACGGGCGGTCGCTCCCCGACCCGGACGATTTCGCCGTCGTCGCCGGGAAGGGCGTCGTCGCGCACTACGATGGCCGCGAGATCGTCGTCGGGAACCGCGCACTGCTCGACGAGCGCGGGGTCGAACTCCCCGACGACGTGGCGGAGTACGTTCGCAAGCGCGAGGAGCGCGGCGAAACTGCCGTCCACGTCGTCCGCGACGGTGTCGTCGTCGGTGCGATCGCGCTCCGGGACGAACTGCGCGAGGCCGCGCCCGGCGTCGTCGCGAGACTCCAAGACGCGAGCATCGAGACGGTGATGCTCACCGGCGACAACGAGCGTACCGCTCGTGCGGTCGCCGAGGAGGTCGGCATCGACGACTACCGCGCGGAGCTGCTCCCCGAAGACAAGCAAGCGGTCATCGAGGAGTACCGCGAGGCGGATCACGTCGTGGCGATGGTCGGCGACGGCATCAACGACGCGCCGTCGCTGGCGACTGCCGACGTGGGGATCGCCATGGGCGCCGCCGGGACCGACACCGCCATCGAGACGGCGGACATGGCGCTGATGGCGGACGATCTCGAACGCATCCCCGACGCGGTGACACTCAGTAAGGCCACCCGGCGGAACATCTACGAGAACGTCGGCCTCGCAGTGCTGACGGTGACGCTCCTGCTGGCAGGAGTCCTGACGAGCTACGTCACGCTCGCACTCGGGATGCTCGTCCACGAGGCCAGCGTCCTCGCCGTGATCGGCAACGGGATGCGGCTGCTGCGGTACTGAACAGGACCGAATCACGACCAGCGATCACAAAAGCTCACAATGTCAGAGAACACGACTCCGACCCACACGAACCGACCCGGCTCGAACATGGCCGTCGAATACGACGCCGAACCGATCCGGATCCGTGACCCAGTCGCGGAAGCGCTCGCCGTCCTCGATCCCGGCGACCCGTTCGTCGTCACCTACGAGGACGTGGTGACGGCGGCGGGTCACTCCTGCCCGACCGCGTCGGGCGCCTATCGCATCGCCCAGCTGGGACTCGACGCGCTGTACCCCGACAATCTCCCCGTCCGGAGCGAGGTCGAGGTACTCGCTGCGGGACCGCGTGACGACGCCACGTACGGCGTGATGGGGCGGCTCATCTCGTACGTGACCGGTGCGGCCCAGGAGGACGGCTTCGGCGGGCTCGCCGGCGGCTACGGTGACCGCCGGAACATGTTGACGTTCGACGCGTTCGACCCCGATACTGCTGCCCCGACGTTCCGATTCCGCCGGACCGACACTGACGAAACCGTCGAGGTGACCTACCACGTCGGCGACGTTCCGGACGGCGGGCCAGCGCTCGGCAACCTCCAACGGATCGTCGAAGGAACGGCGAGCGACGAAGAGCGCGAGCTGTTCGCTGACGTGTGGCATGGTCGCGTCCGGAGTGTGCTCTCCGACGACTCGCTATTCACGGTCACGACCGTCGAACACTGACCACAGAACGCTCGATTTTCGGTCCGCCGAGCCCGCTGGGAGAGTCGTCCGGTACTGTTCCGGGCGACACTCGACCGGTCAGCGTCGGCGCCGTCGAACGGGACACGCTCGTTCCCCGGCCGAACCGGCTGAATCGGCGGCGCTGAGAAGACGTAAATCGGTGGTTTTGGGCGCCCTAATCGCCGATATCGGGGAGTACCAGCTACAAGCTTTATTAGGGTGGCAGCCCAACTACTGACTGAGTATGAGTACCCAGAAGACTGCCCGACAGCGTGCCGACACGGTCGAGGAGAACGCGGTTCGTATCGACACCGAGAAGGCCGAACAGATCATCGACGCCCTGAACCGAGATCTCGCGTCGACGTACGTGCTCTACCACCAGGTACGCAAGCACCACTGGAACGTCGAGGGCGCCGAGTCCGGCGACCTGCACGACTTCCTCGACGACGCCGCGGGGACGCTCGAGAGCCACGCCGACGCGATCGCCGAGCGCGCGCAGGCGCTGGGCGGCGTCCCCGTCGCGGGCCCGGCCGCACAGGAGGAGCACGCCTACGTCGAGTTCGAGGGCGAGGACGTGTACGCGATCCGCGACTCGCTGGAGGCCGACCTCGAGGCCTACGGCGACGTGATCGAGAACGTGCGCGAGCACGTCGGCCTCGCGACCGACCTCGGCGACTACGCGACGGCCGAACTCCTCCGCGAGGTGCTGGAGGACCTCGAGGACGACGCCCACGACATCGACCACTACCTCGAGAACGACACGCTCGTCCAGGAGTAAGCCGTGTCCGAACCAAAACGCGGACGGCTCGTCCGCGACCTGCCGGGCGGGACCGTCCGACAGGAACGGGGCAGCGTCGAGGAGAACGCGGTCCGGCTCGACCCCGACGAGGCCGCCGAGATGGTGGAGGCGCTGAACGTCGCTCACGCGGGGGCGTTCAACCTCTTCTATCTCGTGCGGAAACACTACTGGAGCGCCGAGGGCGCCGAGTCCGGCGAGGTCGCCGAGTTCCTCGGTGACGCCTATGGGCGGCTCCGCGAGATCGACGACAGCGTCGCCGAGCGGATCACCGAGCTCGGCGGCGTCCCCGTGAGCACGCCGCCGGAGATTCAGGAGTACGCCGCGGTCCACCTCGAAGCCGAACACCTCTACAGCCTGCGCGCTTCGTTGGAAGGCGATCTGGACGCGTACGCCACGCTGGCCGTCAGCTTCCGGGAGGCGATCGAGACTGCCGACCGGATCGGCGACGAGGCCAGCTACGAACTGCTCTCGGACCGCCTCGAGACGATCGAGGACGACGCCCACACGATCGAGCGCTTCGTCGAGGACGACGCGCTCGTGGAGGTGGACGCATGAGCGCGCCCCACCTCCGACGCCCGGCCGACGAGGAACTGCGCCGCGAGTGGGGCAGCGTCACCGACAACGAGATCCGGCTCGATCCCGAGGCGGCCGCCGCGGTGATCGAGGACGTGAACCGCTGCCTCTCTGGGCTGTACATCCTGTTCAATCAGCTCCGCAAGCACGTCTGGACGATCGAGGGCGTGGAGTCCCAGCAGGTCGAGCAACGGCTCGAGACGCAGGCCGACCGTCTCAGCGACCTGACCGACGAGCTCGCGATCCGGGTCCACGCGCTGGGCGGCGTCCCCGTCAACGGGCCGATGGGCATCCGCGAGCACGCGCCGATGCGCATCGAGGGCGGCGACGTGTACGCGCTGCGGGACGCACTCGCGAGCGACCTCGACGGCTACGCGACGCTCGCGGTGACGTTCCGCGAAGCGATCGAGACCGCCCGCGAGGTCGGCGACGAACGGACTGCGGAAGCGCTGGAAGAAGGACTGCTCACGATCGAACAGGACGCCCACACCGTCGAGCGCTATCTCGCCGACGACAGCCTCTAGCGGCGGACGTCGACCGTCAGATCGGTCGAGATCCAGCCGTCCTCGTTCCCTTCCTCTGTAAACACGGTTCGTTCCGTCGAGAGACAGCGGGCGTTCACGGCGGGCAGGTCGCCGGTCTCGGCCGCCTCGATCTGCTCCTTCGTCGGCATTAGCTGGGTTTAGGGACACCTAAAGAGAAAAAGGTTCGGGTCGGGACGCGCGGGGCTATATAGCGATCCCGACGTGACCGGACCGTTCCGTAGAGATGTCCAAACACGGACTCGTACAACTTTAAAATATGCATACCCCTGTGGGGTTTCCTGTATCCAATCCGTTATTTCGCCCCAGAAAGCATCTCGCTCGTGTGCAAGATTCCAACGAGGGCGGTCGTGCACGGCGGACGTTTCTGAAGACGGCTGGGGTCGTCGCCACCGCGGGGCTCGCGGGCTGTAGCGGTGGCGGGAACGAAGGGGAGTCCCCGGCGACCGGCGGCGGAGGTGGGGAAACTGAGACGGCGACGCCCGAGAGCAGCGACGGGGAGACGCCGACCGGGAACACGCTGTCGCTGTCGATCCCGAACGCGGCGAACTTCGACCCGGTCCAGATCAAGGGCGACGGCTCGCAGATCGTCTCCGATCACGTGTTCAGCGAGCTGTTCTCCCTCCCTCGCGGGAGTCTGGAGCCGGAGGCACAGCTCGTCTCTGACTACTCGGTCTCCGACGACGGCCGGACGTACACGTTCCAGCTCCGCGAGGACGTGACGTTCCACAACGGCGAGCAGCTGACGGCGTCGGACGTGGTGTACTCCTGGGAGCGCCTCGCGGCCTCCGAGAACAGTCAGGAGGGCGGCGTGATCCTCAACGGTGGCTTCCAGATCGAGCACGAGACCACAACCGAGACGGTCGACGGCGAGGAGCAGGAGGTGTACGAGCCCGGGAGTCTGGCGGTCGAGGCCGTCGACGACACCACCCTCGAGGTGACGCTCGCGAGCCCCTTCTTCGACGCGCTGTTCTGGTTCGCGTACGGCTCGCTGAGCCCGGTCCCGGAGGGGATCGTCGGCGACATCGAGGGGTACGACGGCGAGATGGAGTACTCGGAGTTCGCCTCCCAGTCGCCGATCGGGACGGGTCCGTTCCGCACGGACACCGTCGAGACGGGGACGGAGGTCGTCCTCGCCGCCGACGAGGAGTACCACGGCGAGGCGCCCGGCCCCGACGAGATCCGGATGCAGGTGGTCCAGAACACGCAGGCGCGGTACCAGCGCGCGGTCAACGAGAGCGTGCAGGTGTTCGAGCTCCCCAACTCCCGGTTCGATCCGAGCAAGGTCTCCTTCGAGGAGAGCCGCGAACTGGGCCAGCGGGTCGGGACGTACGGGCCGCTGTCGAACGACGAGACTGTGAACTACGCGACGTGGGACGACGCCTACACCGCGTACTTCATCTTCGACTGCTCGCGCGTCGAGAAGCCGATCCGGCAGGCGCTGAACTACGCGGTCAACCAGGAGAACTTCGTCGAGCAGGGGTTCCGCGGCGTCGGCGAGCCGGCGTACCACCAGAGCCCGCCGTCGGTGTTCCCCGGCGGCAAGGAGGCGTACGACCGGCACGCGCAGGAGAACTTCCCGTACGGCTACAACGAGGCGATGATGGAGGAAGCCCGGACGACGATGGAAGAGGCGGGCTACGGCCCCGACAACCCCGCCTCGGTCACGCTCTCGCTGTACAACGACCGGAACCCGGACGCCTACTCCCGGATCGCGAACATCCTGCGCTCGAAGGCGGCGTCGATCCACGTCGACCTCACGATCGAGCGCGCGCCGTTCAACACCATCATCAGCGAGGCCGTCAGCGGCAACCTCGACATGTACACGCTCGGGAACGGGCTGGAGTACCCCTCCCCCATGGACATGCTCAAGTTCGGCCGCCCGTACGACGGGAACCTCGTCCGGTGGCGCGAGGACCCCTCCGACGCGTCCGAGCGGGCGGCCGAGGCGTGGGAGCAGATTCAGAACAACCTCGGCCCGGGCGAGGCCGCACAGGAGGCCCGCAACGAGGCGTTCATCACGATGGAGGAGGCGATCTGGGAGGACGCGATCTACCTCACGAACTACCACCCGCGCGGTCAGCAGTGGTGGTACGACGACGTGGACGTGCCGGTCCAGAGCAGCGGCTTCCACGACCGACTCTACGACGACGTGACGTTCTGACCCCCCGGCCGATTTTTCTCCCCACATGATAACTGTTCGACTCGACTACGCCTCATGAATCGGCTCGGCTACCTGCTCCGACGGATACTGATGTCGATCCCCGTGCTCTGGCTGGGGACGACGGCGACGTTCCTGATCATCCGGGTCGGTCCGCTCAGCCCGGCCGCGGCGATCGTCGGCCCGGTCAACAGCGCACAGGCGCAGGAACAGCTGGAACGCATCCGCCAACAGCTCGGGCTCACCGACCCGATCGGCGTGCAGTACGTCGAGTACATGACGAACCTGATCACGCTCGATCTCGGGCAGTCGTGGGTCGTCTACCCGGGGCAGAGCACGATCTCGCTGCTCGCGCAGTTCGGGCCGCGGACGATCTGGCTCGGGCTCTGGGCGGTGCTGATCCCCATCTTCGTCGGCATCCCGCTCGGGATCTACGCCGGGCTCAACGCCAACACCGCCGAGGACTACGCCGCCTCGATCGGGGGGATCGTCTGGCGGGCGATGCCGAACTTCTGGCTGGCGGTGATTCTGCTTGCGCTTTTGTCCCGCACGGACTCGCTGTTCCTCGGCGCGGGCTGGGAGTCGTTCCTCGTCGAGACCGATCTCGTCGGGGCGCCCGACCTCTCGAACCTCGGCAGCGTCGACGGGTTCGTCACGGCGACGAAGCAGATCCTCCCCGCCGCGTTCGTGCTCGGCTCGGCGTCGATGGGGAACGAGCTCCGGCTCTCCCGGACGGCGGTCCTCGAGATCATCACCGAGGACTTCGTCGACATGGCGAAAGCCACCGGCGTCCCCGACTACCGGATCATCGGCAAGCACGTGCTCCGGAACGCGATGATCCCGCTGATCCCGATCGTCACCAGCGAGGCGTACCTGCTGGTCGGCGGGAGCGTCCTCGTCGAGGTGGTGTTCGGCATCAACGGCATCGGGACGCTGTTCTACGAGGCCATGACCAGCGGCGACCTCCCGCTCGCGGGCTCGCTGATGTTCGTGTTCATCCTGATCACGGTCTCCATCAACATCGCACAGGACCTCCTGTACACGCTGATCGATCCCCGGATCGGCTACGAGGAGCGACGATGAGCGGGGGCGTCTACCAGCGGGACGCCGACCGGCGTCGGCTCCCCGTGCTCGTCAACTCCGCGGCCGGCTGGGCGCTGATCGCCGGCCTGCTGGTGCTCCCGGAGCTCGGCGCGCTGCTGCAGTTCGCCGCGGAGATCCTCCCGCTCGGCGCCGGGGTGTCCAGCCTCGCGGACAGCGTCCCCACCCTGATCAGCCGGGAGACGATCCCGAACCAGGGGGCGCACGTCCCCGGCTCCGGTTGGCAGGGGACGTTCCTCGGCCTGTCGCCGGCGGGCGCGTGGGCGCTGCGAGTGGGGGTCGCGTTCCTCTACGGCGGCGTCTGGTGTGTGTGGCTGTGGTACGGCTACCGGCTCTGGCGGCGGGAGTACCGCGACGCCGACTGGACGCCGCGGGACGACGCGGTCCGTGGGTTCGGCCGCCACCGCTGGGGGCAGTTCGGGCTGGTCGTCGTGGTGCTGTTCCTGATCCTCTCGGTCTTCGCCCCCGCGCTCGGCCCGACGACGATGGAGCGCAACGTCGAGGACCCGTTCAGCTACGAGGTGAGCTACTACGACGAGGACGCCGGCGAGGTGCAGACGGTGACGGTCGGGCAGGCGAACCTCGAGTCCACCTCGCAGGGGATCCCGGAGCGCAACGTCGGGCTGTTCAGCTACGACCGGTACAACCGCTACCACCCGTTCGGCACGCTTCCCTCGGGGCAGGACCTGTTCACCGCGGTCGCGCTCGGCGCGCGGGTGTCGCTGTTCATCGGGCTCGTCGCGATCGCCGTCAGCGCGGCCGTCTCGGCAGCGCTCGCGCTGGTCAGCGCGTACTACGGCGGACTGGTCGATCTCGCGATCGTCCTGCTCAGCGACGCGACCCAGTCGCTGCCACAGCTGCTGGTGGTGATCATGCTCTCGGTGGTGCTCTCCCAGACGTGGATCGCCGGCCTCTACAACGGCGCGGTGTTGCTCGCGCTCATCTTCGCGCTCACGGGCTGGCCGTCGCTGTGGCGTGCGGTCCGTGGGCCGGCGCTGCAGGTGTCCGAGCGGACGTGGGTCGACGCCGCCGACGGCTACGGGCTCGACTCCCCGCGGACGATGCTGCGGCACATCTTCCCGTTCGTCGTCGGCTACCTGCTCGTCTACGCGTCGATGAGCCTCGGCGGCATCATCATCGGCGCCGCCGGCCTCTCGTTCCTCGGGCTGGGCGTCACCGCGCCCACGCCGGAGTGGGGCCGGCTCGTCAACGTCGGCCAACCCTTGCTCACGACCGTCTCGTGGCACATCGCGGTGATGCCGGGCGTGCTGATCGTGATCGTCGTGACGGGGTTCAACGCGCTGGGCGACGGGATCCGCGACGCGATCGACTCCGAGACCAACCTCGAGAACGAGGAGGAGGCCAGCGCGGCCGCCAGCGGGGCCGGAGGGTAACGATGTCGGGCGATCACCCACTCGCGGCGGCGTGGACGCGCGTCCGGAACGTCGTGAGTTCGACCGCCGCGACGTACCGTGAGGACGGCCACGAGGTCGTCGAAGTCGTGGCGGATCACGCGACGGTGCGACAGACCGACGACGCGGTGACGCTGAGCTTCACCGCCCCGGGCGACCTCGCGGACGAACTCGCGGCGGCGGTCGACGACGACGCGGCCTACCGGACCGAGGTCCAGTACGTCGACGTGGACGGGACGCGGCTGTTCGTACTCGACGTGCAGGCCCCGGACGCGCCGGTCGTGCTGCTCGCGGGCGGCGTGGGCCACGACTCGCTGCGGCCACACGCGTCCGAGCCCGACGCGGCCGCCCGCACGCTCGTGCGCCGCGTCGACGGGCGCGAGGCGGCCCGGTTCGACCACGAACGCGTCGCGCCGTTCGTCGACGGGCTCTAGCCTCCTACATCCCGTCGTCGGCGGAGTCGCTCTGCGTCATGATGACGCCGCTGAGCAGCATCAGGAGCGCGAGCGCGACCATGCCGGCGTCCCAGCCCATCCCGGCGCTCGGTCCGGGCATGCCGCCCTGCATCCCGCCGCCCATGCCGCCGCCCATCCCGTCCATCATCCCCGAGCCGAGCAGCGCTTGGTTCAGCAGCATCAGCACCGCGTACGCGATCATCAGCGGGCCGCTGGCGTCGCCGAGCCGGTCGGCGTAGTCGGTCAGCAACAGCGCGCCGTGGACGAGCACGACGGCGCCCAGCACGGCCATCAGCCAGCCGCCCGTCCCCATCGCCCCCATCGACGCGCTCCACAGCGAGTAGCCGCCGGAGACGGCGGCGATCGCGGCGCCGTACAGCCGCGTGTTCGAGACCATACGTGCGCTTCGCTCGCGCGGCGCTTAAACCCGGCCTCGCCGGAGTCGGCGGCCGGGTGCCGGCGGCGGCAGGCCTTTGCCCGTGCCGGCCGCGCTCCCGGACGGATGCCGTTCGACCCCGACCGTGTGGAGACGGTCACGTTCGACTCGTACAGCACGCTGGTCGACGTCGACGCCGCGGAGCGAGCGCTGGCCGACCGCGTCCCCGACCCCGAGCCCGTCTCGACGCTGTGGCGCTCGCGGTCGCTGGCGTACACGTTCGTCGCGAACGCGATCGACGCCTACCAGCCGTTCTACGAGATGAACCGCGACGCGCTCCAGTACGCACTCGACGCCCACGGTGTCGACATCACGGCCGAAGAGCGCGACGAGATCCTCGCAGTGTACCACGAACTCGACGTGTTCGACGACGTTCGCGCGGGGATCGAGCGCCTCCGGGACGGCGGCTACGACACGTACGTCGTCTCGAACGGCAACCCCGAGATGCTGGACTCGATGGTCGACCACGCCGGCATCGGCGACCTGATCGCGGACACGATCAGCGCCGACGAGGTCGGGACGTTCAAGCCGGACAGCGAACTGTACCGCCACGCCGCCGCCCGGACCGGCACGCCGATCGACGAGATCGCCCACGCGACCGCGGGCTGGTTCGACGTGCTCGGCGCGAGTCACGCGGGGATGCAGGGCGTCTGGATCGATCGAAAAAGTGACCCGTGGGACGGGTTCGCCGCCGACCCGGATCTGACCGTCGCGGGCATCCACGAACTGGCCGACGAGCTCGGCGTCTGACAGAGCGCGACGCGCCGCGGGGCCGGTCAGTCCTCGGCCAGCAGCACGCGATCGACGTAGTCGTCGAGTTCGTCGCGGGCAGCCGTCGCCGCCACGTCGTCGCCGCCGGTGACGCGGCGGGTCATCGCGCCGGCGACGGTCGTGCTCAGGAACTCCGCGACGCTCGCGGGGTCGACCTCGCGGAAGGTCCCCGCGTCGATCCCGTCTTCGATCACGTCGACGAGCCGGTCGCGGAACGCCCGGTCGTGCTCGGCGAACTGCTCGCGGTAGCGCTCGTCGTGGGCGGCCTGCGCCCGGAGCTCGACCATCGCGGCGGTGAACTCCTCGTGCTCCGCGGCGAGGGAGGGGGCGAGCATCGCGTCGAGAACGGCGTCGAGCCGGTCGACCGCGTCGCCGTCGGCCGTCTCGGGCACCGACGCCTCGTGCTCCTCCAGCATGAACTGAAGGAACGCCAGCAGCAGCTCGTCCTTGTCGTCGTAGTGGTGGTACAGCAGCGACTTGCTCTTCTCGAAGGACTCGCCGATCCGCTGGATCGTCAGCCCCGCGTAGCCGTGCTCACACAGCGCGAGATACGTCGCCCGCATGATCGACTCCCGGGTGGTCCCGGGGTCGGCGAGGAACGGTGGTGTCTCCCCCATGTCGAACGAGTGTTCAGTCGCGAGGATATGGGTGTCGGTCGTCGGGGCTCACTCGGAGTCGGCCGACGCGAACTCGGTCGTACACCAGTGACAGAACTCGAGGTCGGCGTCGACCTCCTTCCCGCAGTTGGGGCAGGTGACCATCCCCGGGTTCTCCTCGGAGACGACCGGCACGTCGACGTCCGGCGTCACGTCGCGATCGCTCCGGCTCCGGTAGGCCAGCAGGAACGCGTCGAACGCGCCGGCGAACTGGACGGCCATCGTGGGATACAGCGCGGTGCTGTCGGCGATCGCCTCGCCCGAACTCATCGCCATCAGCGTTCCCTCGGGGACGAACGCGAACGTCACCGCGAACGCCAGCGCGAGCCAGCCGACCCCGCGCAGCCAGCGCCGCAGGTAGAACTGCCCGAACCCGGTCGCGATGGTGCCCAACAGCCCGGCCAAGTACGGCCGGAGTCGCTCCGGAACCAACGACATACGCCCCCTGAGCGGCCCGTCGGGGAAAGCGCTTCCGTCTGCCCGCGACCCCCGAAGTTGAACGAGCGTTCACCGGAGTCGGAAGGGTTATGCCCGGGCTGTTAGTACGAGAGTACAGACAGATGAATGGCCAGCGTGCGGCGGACGAGCGGAGGTGCGGATGAGAGGGGTCGACACCGTCGTCGACGCCGTGATGGATCACAGTAAGGTGGTGATCGCGGTGATGTTGGTGTTGACCGTCGCGATCGGCAGCGGCGCGGCGATGGTCGAGCAGACGTCCTCGCTCGATCAGTTCCAGACCGACTCGCCGGAGGGCGAGGCGCTCGACTACGCCGAGGGGAACTTCTCGACCGGCGAGGAGGACACCACCACCGCACAGGTGATACAGCGCGACGACGACGTGTTCGACCGGTCGTCGCTCGTCGGGATGCTGGAGTATCAGCAGACGCTCCGGCAGAACGAGACGGTCAACGCGACGCTCGCGGGCGATCAGTCCAGTACGAGCATCGCGAACGTGATCGCGATTACGGCGATCACCGCCGAGGAGGGCGAGGACGTTCAGCGAACCGCCGCGGAACTGCAGGCGCTCAACGAGAGCGTCAGCGAGGAGCGAGCGGCGATCCGTGAGCGCAACGAGACGCTGACAGCCACCGCGGGGCTGCTCCGCGAGTCGCTGACGACGCTCCGGCAGAACCCCGACGCGAGCGTCGATGCCGCGTTCGCCGACGTGCGCGCGAACACGACCGTCGAGCTCGACGAGGAGGACGCCGCGACGTTCGACCGCGCGGCCGGACAGCTCCGGAACGCCTCCTCGGAGGCCGAGGCTCAGGAGGCGTACCAACTCGGGACGCAGGGCGTGCTGGCGGATCAGTACACCGCCCTGCAGGAGCGTGCCGCGGCGTTGCAGGAGGACGCCGACCGCTTGCAGGCGCTCGCCGACGAGCTCGAAACCGAGCGCCAGCAGTACGAGAACGCGTCGAACGCCACGCTCGAGGAGCAGCAGGAGCAGCTGCGCTCGATGAACGAGTCGGAGATCCACGACACGATCGGCACCGTGCTCGGCGAGGACGCCGGTGGGAACGGCGGCGACGGGCCCGGAACGTTCGCCCTGATGCCGACCGACTACGACCCCGGTTCGACCGAGGCCGACGCGACGATGCTGATCGTGACGATGGAGGGTGACGGCGCCGCGGCTCAGGGCTCGGCCGGCGAGGACGTGATCGACGCCCAGCTCGCGATGCAGACGCTGGGCGAGCAGGCCGACGGCGGCGAGTACCTCGTGTTCGGTGCGGGGATCATCAGCCACGAGATCACCAGCTCGATGACCGACAGCCTGCTGATCGTCGGGCCGCTGGCGATCGTGTTCGTGCTGATCGCGCTGATCGTCGCCTACCGCGACGTGCTCGACATCCTGCTCGGGCTGTTCGGCATCGGCGCGGTGCTCGCGTGGACGTTCGGCTTCATGGGCTGGGCGGACATCGCGTTCAACCAGATCTTCATCGCCGTTCCGGTGCTGTTGATCGGGCTGAGCATCGACTACGCGATCCACATCTTCATGCGCCACCGCGAGGAGCGCGGGAACGGCGGCGGCGACGGCCCGCGGGGGTCGATGCGGACCGCGCTCGTCGGCGTCGGGATCGCGCTGATCTACGTCACGGCGACAACCGTGATCGGGTTCCTCTCGAACCTCACCAGCCCGGTGCCGCCGATCCGGGAGTTCGGGATCGTGAGCTCCGCGGGGATCACCGCGGCGCTGCTGGTGTTCGGGCTGCTCGTGCCCGCGATGAAGGTCGAACTCGACGAGCTCCTCGAAGCCCGCGGCTTCGACCGCCGGAAGCGGGCGTTCGGCACCGGCGGCGGCGCGTTCTCGTCGGTGCTCTCCGTCGGCGCGACCGCCGCACGGAAGAGCCCGTACCTCGTGATCGTGTTCGCGCTGGTGCTCAGCGCCGGCGGCGGGTACGGCGCGACGCAGGTCGACACCTCCTTCGAGCAGTCCGACTTCATCGCGGAGGACCCCGCCGACTGGATGAAGGACCTCCCCGAGCCGTTCGCGCCCGGGGACTACACCGCGAAGGGCAACCTCGAGTACGTCAACGACAACTTCCTGCGACAGGACTCGCAGGCCCAGATCCTGATACGTCCGGACGGCGGTGATCTGACCGACGACGACGTGCTCCAGCGGGTCGCCGACGCGGAGGCCACGGCTGCGGAGCACGACGACGTGACACAGACGCTCTCCAACGGCGAGCCGCGGATCCAGAGCCCGCTGTCGGTGATGGAGTCCGTCGCCGAGCAGAACGACGCCTTCGCCGAGCAGTTCGCTGCCGCGGACACGAACGACGACGGGGTGCCGGACCGCAACCTCGAAGCGCTGTACGACGAGCTGTTCGAGGTCGCGCCCGACCGCGCGTCGAGCGTCATCGACCAGGACGACGGCGAGTACACCGCGATGCGGATCGTCGTCTCCGTGCAGGGCGGCGCGAACGGCGACGCCGTCACCGAGTCGATGCGCGACGTGGCCGACGAGGTCGACGGCGAGGGGCTGGAAGCGACCGCCACCGGTAGCGCGGTCCTGAACAAGATCGTGCAGGACCAGCTGCTCGAAACCGTCGTCGAGAGCCTGATCATCACGCTCGTGGCGACGTTCGTGTTCCTGATGATCGCCTACCGCATCACCGAGGGCAGCGCCAGTCTGGGCGCGGTGACGCTGCTCCCGGTCGCGTTCAGCGTGACGTGGATCCTCGGCACGATGCATCTGCTGGACATCCCGTTCAACGTGATCACGGGGATGATCACCAGCCTCACCGTCGGGCTGGGGGTGGCCTACAGCATCCACCTCTCCGAGCGGTACAATCAGGAGCTGGAGCGCACCGGCGAGGTCTGGACCGCGATGGAGCGAGCCGTCACCGGCACCGGCGGCGCGCTGCTGGGGTCGGCGGCCACGACGGTCGGCGGCTTCGGCGTGCTGATCTTCGCGATCCTGCCGCCGCTCCAGCAGTTCGGCCAGATCACGGGGCTGACGATCATCTACGCGTTCCTCGCGAGCGTGTTGGTGCTGCCCTCGCTGCTCGCGGTCTGGACCCGGTTCGTCGGTCCGGACGGCGTGTTCCCCGCGCCCGACGAGGGTGCGGACGACGGCGACGCCGGCACCGACGACGGCGACGACGGCGGCTCGGCGGCCGCCGCCGGCAGCCCGAGCGAGGCGCCCCGTGCCGAACGGCGCTTCGACCGCTCGGTCGTCGGCCCCGACGGCACGGTCACGGTGACCATCGAGACGACGGGCGTCGACGGCCGTGCGGTCGTGTACGAGCGCGCGGCCGGGACGCCGACAGTCGAGTCCGCGACGCCCGAGCCGGTTCGGTACGTCGAAACCGACGGCGTGCTCTCGGTCGCGCTCGAGGGCGAGAACCCGACGCTCCGGTACACGACGACGGTGCCCGAGGGCGCGACGGACGGCGAGACGGTCGCGTTCGACGGCGCGGTCGTCGTCGGCGGCGAGGCGTACAAGACCGACGGCGACTCCGAGGTGTCGGTCGTCTCCGACGTGTTCGAGCGCGTCACCGCCTCCGGTACGGTGTCGGCGGCGGATCTCGCGGACGCCTACGACGGGTTCGAGCGCGAGGAGCTCACTGAGGCCCAGCTCAGCCGGATCAACCAAGCCTGGACCCGCGGGGAGGAGTGATGGACGACGCCGACGCCGCGAACGCGCTGACCGAACTCGGGCTGTCGACGTACGCGGCCCGGACGTTCGTCGGCCTTCAGAAGATCGGCGTCGCCAGCGCGAGCGAGGTCGCACAGGTGACGGAGGTGCCGCGGTCGCAGGTGTACGGCGCGACCGACGAGCTGGAGGAGCTGGGGCTGGTCGACGTGCAGGAGGGGTCGCCCACGCGATACCGGGCGGTCCCGGTCGACGAGGCCCGCGAGCTGCTGTACGACCGGCTGCAGTCGACCGCCGACGCGGCGTTCGACCACCTCGAGAGCGTCCGGGGTCAGCACACCCCATCCGACGACCGCGAGGCCATCTGGACCACCGAGGGCCGGGAGAACGTGACCGCCCGGATCACCTCGCTGGTCGCGAGCGCCGACCGACGGGTACTGTTCGCGACCAGCAACCCGGCGCTGCTGACCGGTGACGTGGCCGACGCGCTGGCCGACGCCGCGAGCACGGGCGTCGACGTAACCGTCGCTAGCGCAGATGCGGCCGTGCGCGAGGCCGCGAACGACGCCGGGCTGTCGGCCATCGACGTGGAGGACGCGGCGCCGGAGCTCAGCGTCGGTCGAGTGCTGCTGATCGACGGCGACACGGTGCTGCTGAGCGTGCAGCCGACCGAGGAGATGCCCGCCGTCGCCGACGAGTCGGCGTTCTGGAGCGAGGGGACCGGCTTCGCGCGCGTGCTGGCGGCGGTGATCCGGCAGGCGTTCGTCTGAACCAACCTCTTTTACGGGGGTCCTCCCTCGCTTCGCTCGGTCGAACCCCCGTAAAACCCGTTCATGTCGTCAGAACGCTTTGCGTTCTGACTGCTAACCAGAATCGCATCGCGATTCTGGTGATGCCAAAAATCCGGACCTCCCTTCGGTCGGTCCGGCGAACCGCTCGCTTCGCTCGCGGATGCTGGGTTTTGTGGAACAACTGAACGCTAAGTACAACCGATCCACGTAGCAGTACGTTCCTTCTGGGCGCGATCGAAGCGGCTCTTTTCACCAGAAAGCATACGAATGATAGATACCATCAATTAATGTGAATCGTCGACGGTTCCTCGTGCTCTCGGCGGTATCGATATCGCTCTCCGGCTGTACCGAGGAAGACGTCAGTGACACATCGTCGCCCGAAGGCGTGACACCGGAGTGTGGGCCCTCGATGTGCGAGGGGACGAAGCTCGTGGAGGTGATCGTCTCGAACGGCTTTTCGGGTGATGTGACACTACAGGCAGATTGTCGCGAGAGGGAGTTTTCGATTCAGCCGGGAGAATCCGTTCAGATCAACCGTAAAGAGGACGCCGAAACCTGCGAAATCAGCCTCTCTATTGACGGAGAACAGGAGTATAGTGAAGATGTCGATGATTACGAGAGTTTGACTCTGACCGTGGATTCAAAAGGCGAAGTTGAGGACGAACGAGTCGTTTATTGAGGGATCTGCTGCTCAATACGCCGGAACGACTTAGCAGACGTTTCGCGATCGTCCTGACGACAAAAACACCCCTTGATCGACTCAGTCAACCCACCGCAGCACACTCGCCGCCCACGTGTACCCCGTCCCGGCGGCGAGGAACAGCACCACGTCGCCGTCCGCGACGAGCCCGCGCTCCAGCCCTTCGTCGAGCGCGAGCACCTGATCGACGCTCTGGACGTGGCCGTACTCGTCGAGGTAGTGGTGCCCGTCGCCGACGCCCAGTTCGTCGGTGAGGTAGTCGTGGAACGAGCGCTTCATGTGGGTGACCGCGACGAAGTCGATCTCCTCGCGGGCCAGCCCCGACTCGGCGAGCGCGTCGTCGGCGACCGAGAGGAAGTTCTGGAGGCTCACCTCGCCCAGCCGCTCCTTCATGCCGTCGGGGTCGGGCACCGTCAGCGTGTGCAGCCCCTCGTCGACGGTCGCCCGGCTCGGCGGCATCTCGGAGCCGCCGGCGGGCATGATCACGTCCCGCGAGAACGAGCCGTCGGTCTTGGCGGCGTGGCCGTGGACGGTCGCGAGCGCGCGCTCGCCAGCGTCGCGTTCGAGCACGGTCGCACACGCGCCCGAGCCGAAGTTGAACATGAACGACGCGTCGGCGTCCGTGTAGTCCACGAGATCCTCCTCGCGGCTGGCGCCGACGAGCAGCGCGGTGTCCACGTCGCCCGTCTCGATCTGGGCGGCGACCTGCCGGAACGCGATCGGCTGGCCGGCACAGAGCGAGTAGCTCTCGGTCGCGTAGGCGTTCGATGCGCCGAGGCGCTCGGCGATGTCGGCGGCGGCCGACCAGACGACGTGGTCCTTGTACTCCGAGCCGTGGTACAGCACCAGATCCACGTCGGCGGCGTCGACGCCCGCGTCGGCGAGCGCCTCGCGGGCCGCGGCGACGCCCATGTCGGTCGCGTGGTCGTCGTCCGGCGGACAGACGTGCTTCTGGACAACGCCCATCTTCTCGACGACCACGTCCTCGGGGATGCCCGAGCGGTCGGCGATCTCCGGGCCGGTGATCGTTTCCTGCGGTACGTAACGGCCGTAGCCGGTGAGTGAGACGGTCATGGATGTGGAAAGGCCGCGACCGATCAGTCGCGGCGGTAGCGGTCGAGATACTCCGGGAGCTGTTTCGCGACCGTGCCACCGAGGCGGTCACGGACGGTGCCGAGCAGGCCGTTCGGGACGTACAGCACGAACAGCACGAAGATCACGCCGATGTAGAGGCTGGCGTGGCCGTTGAGGAACGTCTCGATGGCGCCGCCGACGGTGAGCCCGCCGACGAGGTCGGCCTCGATCACGCCCGCCGGGAGGTGCTCCCGGAGGTACGGCAGCAGGCCGCCGCCGGAGCCCCGCTTCGAGAGGAACTCACGGACGGTCTCGTCGAACAGCCGGCCGTACAGCGGGCCGGCGAGCGTGCCGAAGCCGCCGATGATCGACGCCAGCAGCGCGTCGCCGGTGACGAGGAAGTACATCGAGTTGTCCGGGGCGACCGAGCGCCGGAAGCCGGCGAACAGCCCGCCCGCGATCGCGGCGAAGAAGCCGCTGACCGCAAAGGCCGCCAGCTTGAACCGGAACGGGTCGTACCCCACCGCCTCGGCGCGCTCCTCGTTCTCCCGGATCGCCAGCAGCACCGTGCCGAACGGCGAGTGGATCAGCCGCTGCATCGCGAGGTAGCAGACGAGCACGACCAGCCCCACCATGTAGTAGGACACCTCGGTCCCGCCGAGTTCGACGAACAGCAGCTCCACGCTGTCGCCGGTCAGCCGGCCGATCGCGAGGTTCAGCGCGTCGATCCCGGGCACGCCCACGTCGAAGCCGCCGGGGTGGACCTCCGTCGAGACGGCGGCGCCGTCCCGCGGGTTCTCGCTCACGTAGTCCCAGCCGCGGACGAACACGTACGCGACCTGCGCGAAGCCGAGGGTGATCATCGCGAAGTACACCCCCGAGAGTCGGAACGAGAGCGCGCCGATCGCGAGCGCGATGACGACCGCGAGCAGCCCCGCCAGCAGCAGCAGGAGCATAAACGGCGTCCCCGGGGGTAACAGCGGCACCTGTCCGTTGGCCGCGAGCACGACGAAGTACGCGCCCGTGCCGTAGAAGATGGCGTGGCCGAAGGAGAGGTAGCCGGTGTACCCCGAGACGAAGTCGAACGACATCGCGAACAGGCCGAAGTAGAACACCGCGACCATCGTCTCGACGCGGGGCAGCAGCGTCTCGACCTCCGTGCCGAGCGGCGAGGCCGCGAGCAGCGCGTAGAGGAACGGGTACAGCGCGAACGCCGCCACCACCAGCGCGTGAGCGGTGTGTTCGCGCAGGTAGCGCCGCCACCACTCGCGCCCGCTGGCGGCCGCGATGCTGTCCTCGTCGGGAGTGGCCGGATCCTCCTCGTCCGGCGGGTGAGCGCCGCTGTCGGGTGATCCGTCTTCGCTTGGCGGCTCGGTGGGAGAGCTAATGGCCGCCCACCTCCTCGACGCCGAACAGTCCCTGTGGCCGTACGATCAGCGTCAGCACGAGCACGAGGAAGATCATCATCTCGGGGAGGCCGGTGAACGTGATCGCGTTCTGGAACCACCACGTCATCGTCGCGTCGACCATGCCCACGAGGCCGGCCGCGACGACGGTGCCCCGGAACGTGCCGAGGCCGCCGACGATCACGACGACGAACGCGGGAAGCAGCGTCTCGTGGGCCAGCGGCAGGCTCGCCCCCCAGACGGGGTCCCACATCAGCAGCATGCCGGCGACGCCGGCGATCGCCGAACCAAGCGCGAACACGGTGGTGAACACGCGGTTCACGTCGATGCCGAGCGCGGCGGTCATCTCGTCGTCCTCGCTGCCGGCCCGGACCACCATCCCGTAGCGCGTCCGGGTCAGGAACAGCCAAACCGCGCCGATCGTGACCGTGCCGAAGACGATCTGGAACAGCGCCAGCGGCGACACCGAGAGCCCGGCGAACGAGAGGTTCTCGACCATGAACGCCGGCTTCGTCCCCAGCGCGGCGCGCCAGTCGGTGATCGGCTGGATGCCGTAGAACGAGACGACGATGCGGGCCACCTCGTCGAGCACGAGCGCCAGCCCGAACGTCAGCAGGATCTGGTAGATCGGCGGGCGATCGTACAGTTGGCGGATCAGCCCCACCTCGACGGCACCGCCGAGTGCACCGATGGCGGCGAACACGAGCAGCGTGCCGACGAGGAAGAACAGCACGCGGGCGAGATCGCCCGTCGCGCTCCCGACGAGCACGACCATCACCAGCCCGCCGAGGTAGGCGCCGAGCATCGTAAAGGAGCCGTGGGCGAAGTTCAGCACGCCCAGCAGTCCGAACACCAGCGTCAGCCCGCTGGCGATCATCGCGTACAGCGCGGCCTTCGAGAGCCCGTTCACGAACACCTCCGACAGCGTGCCGAGGCGGAAGAACTCCCCCAGCGCGTCGACGATCAGGGGTGTGAGTACGGCCCCCGTCATGCCGAGAGATGCCTCCTGAGCCGTTCGGAGTCGGTCGACACCTCGTCGGCGTCGCCGCTGTCGACGACGACGCCGTGATCGAGCACGTAGAAGCGGTCCGCGAGGTCGAGCGCCATCGGGAGGTTCTGCTCGACCAGCAGGATCGTCGTCTCGCCGGCCACCGCTTCGAGCGCGTCGTGGACGGCCTCGACGATCAGCGGCGCGAGCCCCTCGCTGGGCTCGTCGACCAGCAGCAGGTCGTTCTCCCCGACGAGCCCGCGGGCGATCGCGAGCATCTGCTGCTGCCCGCCCGAGAGGTCGCCGGCGTCGCGGTCGCGGATCTCTTCGAGGTCGGGGAAGGCGTCCCACGCGAGATCCAGCCCCGCCTGCACGTCACCCCCTTTCGGAACGGCGATGCGGACGTTCTCCTCGACGGTGAGCTGGCTGAACATCCGGCGGTCCTCGGGGATCCACCCCACGCCGGCGTCGGCGACCTCGTGGGTCTCCTTGCCGACCAGCTCCTCGCCCCGGTAGCGGATCGACCCCTCGCGGGGCGGCGTGAGCTGGAGGATGCTCCGCAGCGTCGTGGTCTTACCGACGCCGTTGCGCCCCATCAGCGCGACCACCTCGCCCTCCTCGACTTCGAGGTCGACCCCTTCGAGGATGTGGCTCTCGCCGTAGTACGTCTCGACGCCGTCGAGTTCGAGCAGGCTCACGCGCCGGCCACCTCCTCGTCGTCGTCGGTCGTCGCGCCGCTGCTCGGCGGGTCGTCGTCCTCGCCGTACCCGCCGAGGTACGCCCGCTGTACCGCGGGGTCGTCACGCACTGCCGCGGGCTCGTCGTCGGCGATGACGGCGCCCTGGTTCAGCACGACGATGCGGTCGGAGACGTTCATCACGATGTCCATGTTGTGCTCGACCAACAGCACCGCGTGATCCGTCGCCACGTCGGCGATCAGGTCGATGATGTCGTCGACGCTCTCGCTGGAGACGCCGGCGTTGGGCTCGTCGAGCAGCAGCACGTCGGGGTCGCCCGCGAGCGCGATGCCGACCTCCAGTTGGCGCTTCTCGCCGTGGGCGAGCGCGCTCGCCGGCCGGTGGGCGAGGCTGTCGAGGCCGACGCGGTCGAGGATCGCGTGCGCCTCCTCGACGTGCTCCTCGAACGCCGCGGTGTTGCGCCACCCCTTCCAGGCGTTCTCGCCGGCGGCCTGTGCGGCCACCCGGACGTTCTCCAACACGGTCCGTTCGGGGAACACGTTCGTGATCTGGTACGATCGGTGGACTCCCGCCTGTGCGACCGCCGCGGGGGAGGCGTCGGTGAGCGGCTCCCACTCGCCGTTTTGGCGGAGCTCGATGCTGCCGGCGGTCGGTTCGAGTGCGCCCGTCAGCAGGTCGAAGAACGTCGTCTTCCCGGCGCCGTTGGGCCCGATCAGCGAGCAGAGTTCGCCCTCCCGGAGCCGGAAGTCGACGTCGTCGACGGCGGTGAGCCCGCCGAAGTTCTTCGTCAGCCCGGCGGTACGGAGCATCTACAGCGAGCAGTTCATCCCCGGCGCGTCGGCGGGGATCGTGGTCTCGCCCTTGTCGATCGTCGCGAGGGGCTCGCCGGGCTGGATCGCGGCGTCCCAGCTGTCGCTCCACTCGTCGCTGGTGGGTGCGAGGTTCGCGACGGTCATGGCCGAGCGGGCCTGGTTGTTGTACTCCTGGAACGTGTAGCCGTTCTCGCCTTTGGGCGTGTCCGTGACGGTCATGCCCCGGAGCGCTCCGGCCACGTCGCTGCCGCTCGTCGAGCCCGACTCCTCGACGGCTTGCACGATCGCGGAGGCCGCGGTGAACGTCCCGGAACTGAACAGGTCCGGCACGACGCCGTAGGCGCTCGTGTACGAGTCGACGAACGAGCTGTTGATCTCGTTGTCGTACTGGTTCCAGTGGTAGCGCGTCGTGAACGGTCCGAGCCCGGAGTTGTCGAGCTTCTCCTGTGTGAGCGGCTCGCCCAGCACCTGCCGGAGCGTCTGCCCCACGACCTGACTGGTGATCTGCGTCGCCAGCCCGCCGAACACCGAGTAGCTGTAGTCGCCCTGCAGGTAGGAGGTGAACATCTGCGGGAGCGTCGAGACGGTGAAGCCGCCGACGACGCCGTCGGCGCCCGCGTCCTCGGCGTTCTGGAGCAGCCCGTCCCACTCGCTGTACCCCTGCGGGACGAAGCGCTTGCCCAGGATCTCCACGCCGTTGTTCGAGAGCACCTGCTCGTAGTTGTTGACGACCGCGCGGCCGAAGGAGTAGTCGGCGCCGAACAGGTACACCGACGAGATGTCGGTCTCGGTGGCGACGTACTTCCCGCCGGAGCGGGCGTCCATCGCCGTGTTCTCGGAGGCTCGGAACACGAGGTCCGAACACGTCCCCTCGTTCGAGGTGATCCCCGCAGACGCCGCGGGGCCAGCCATGAACGGGACCTCGGCGGTGTCGACGACCGTGTCGATCACGCGCCCGGCCGCCCCGGAGGAGGCGGTGCCGAACAGCATGTCCACGTCGTCGTTCTCCACGAGGTCGGTCGCGGCCGACTGGGCGGTGTCGGCGCTGAACTGCGTGTCACGGACGATCAGTTCGTACTCGGTGTCGCCCGCGGTCACGGTGTAGCTCCCCGTGGTCGAATCCTCGATCGGGTCGGTGTCCCCCTTGTAGGCCAGTCCGGAGAAGAACCCCCAGAGCGCCTGTTGCCCGTAGTAGCCGAGGTCGCCGGATACCGGCTGGAGCACGCCGATGCTCATGCCGCTCCCGCCACTCAGTGCGCCTGTACAGCCTGCGAGCCCGGCGACGCCGGCGACGCCGGTCGCTCGAAGCATTCCACGCCGCGATAGCTTTCGCGCCATATCCTCAGTATGAGGCTCTCTCCCACCATGGATTGGCGGGTTAACATGTAAATACCGCCGGCGTTCGGCGCGCTACTCCAGCTCGCCGAGCGCGTCGACCACGCGATCGATCAGCTTCCGCTCGGCCCGGCGGAGGTTCTTCGACGCCGCGGGCTTGGAGACGTCGAACTCGTCGGCGAGGTCGCCCAGCGTCGCCCCGCGCGGGCTCTCGAAGTACCCCCCTTCGACCGCGGTTTCGAGCGTCTCGCGCTCGGTCTCGGAGAGCTCCCGGCAGCCGTTTATCAGCGTCATCGCCGCGCCCGCGTTGCTCATGAGCTCGGAGATCTCCGGGATGCTGGTGTCCTCGCGGGAGAGCACCGAGAAGTCGTTGTTGCGCTCCAGCCCCGCGAGCGCGCCGTCGGCGAGCCCGTCGTTGTCGAAGCCGACGTGCCACGTCTCGCGGCCGTCCTCGATGTAGAACGGGCCGGTGACGTAGCCGTCGTTCTGCCGGATGGTGCGCATTGCGCTGGTCTCCTGGATCGTGGTCCGGATCCGGGCCGCGCCGTCGCGCTTGGCGAGCAGGTCGAACCCCTCCATCCCCCGGTGCTCGCGGAGCATCGACAGCCCTTGATCGAGCTCGTGGCGGTCCGGCGCCTCGACGACCATCCGGGTTTCGAGCTCCCCCGCCGCGGGGTTGAACTCCCAGTAGGAGGCAGCGAAGCTCAGGTCGGCGTCGTCCGTCGTGTCGATGAACGGGCAGTCGTACTGCCGCATATCGAGTGCGATGTCGATCATGGGGCGCTGTACTATCATGAACGATTCTTCGGTTCCCTGTTAAGGGTTTCCGTGGGCGGACCAGCTCTTGGGGGCCGGGTTCATACCTGAACCCTCCCTTATTGGGTGGTTCGGGGACTGTCCCTCTCCATGACCGACGACCCCATCCCGGGCGCCGACGGCCCGGCACTCACCGCCGAGAACGTCCTCGAGGTCGACGACGACCGGTACACCAGCGATTCGGTCGCCATCGTGACGGGTGCGGCCTCGGGGATCGGCCGCGCGGTCGCGGTCGCGCTGGCGGCCAACGGCTGCACCGTCGCCGCGACCGACGTGGACGCCGACGGCCTCGACGACACTGCCGACCGCGCCGCGGCGCTGGGTGCCGACGGCCCGGTGCACACGATCGAGGGTGATCTGACCGACGACGCCGACATCGAACGGATCGTCGACACCGCGGCGGAGTACGGCGATCTGCGGTTCCTCGCGAACGTCGCGGGGCTCCAGCACGTCGCGCCGATCGAGGAGTTCCCGGCCGAGCGGTACGACCTGATGCAGCGAGTGATGCTCCGCGCGCCCACGCTGCTGGCCAAGCACGCGCTCCCGCACGTCCGCGCGGCCGGCGGCGGCGCCGTCGGCAACATGGCGTCGGTCCACGGCCACTACACGACGAGCGACAAGGTGGCGTACAACGTCTGTAAGTTCGGGCTCCGCGGGCTCACGCAGTCGCTCGCGGCCGAGGGCGACGGCGAGGTCCGGGCGTTCTCGGTGTCGACGGGGTACGTCTCGACGCCGCTGGTGACCGGGCAGATCCCGGACACTGCCGAGCAGCGCGGGCTGACCGAGCAGGAGGTGGTCGAGGACGTGATGCTCGGGCAGTCACGGACGAAGCGAATGATGAGCCCCGTCGAGGTCGCGAACCTGTTCGTGTTCGGCTTCTCGCGGCACGCGACACACCTCAACGGCGGGGATCTGCTGTTCGACGGCGGGATGACGACCACCTACGAGTAGGGGAGACGGAGTGCCCGGCGGCGGCGGACTGGACCCGAGGCGCGATCAGATGCCCCTGACGGTCTCGATGATCCCGACCGACTCCAACACCATCCAGACGAGGAACAGCAGGTACAGGCCGAGGAAGCCGTACGCCTCGAGGTCGGTCAGTTCGAGGTCGGTCCGCGTGAACACGATGAACACCAGCGTCGCGAACGCGAGAAAGCCCATCGTCGGGATCGCCGCGAGGAAGTTGATCGTCGCCGAGCCGGCCAAGATGACCCCAATGGGGATCGCGACGAGAAGGTTGAACGTGTTGCTCCCGAGCACGTTCGTGAGGCTCGTCACGCTGTCGTCGTTCTTGGCGGCGCGGACGCTCACGAACGTGTCGGGGAGGCTCGTCCCGGCCGCGATGACGGTGATCCCCCAGAGGAAACTCGGCGAGCCGAAGATCGCCCCGAGGGACAGAGCGGCGCGGATGAGCCCCTCGACGCCCACGGCGATCACGAGCAGCGCGATCAGGAGGATCCCCCACTCACGGGCTGGACGCACGTCGGTCGTGGCCTCGGCGACGTGGTCGCTCGCGTCCTGCTGGTGGAGGAAGAGGTAGATCCCGTACGTCGCCAGCGGCAGTATCGCCAGCGACGGCGTCAGTATCGCGGCGCTGTTCGTCCCGCCCGGGACGTACGTCGCGCCGAGCGCGAACACGATGAACAGCACGAGGACGCTGATGACGTAGAACTGGGCGTCCTTGAGGACGAGGCTCCGCGTCGCTTCGAGCTCGTCGCTGAAGATGGCCGACAGCGCGGGGATGACGAGCAGATTGAAGATGGCGCTCCCGACGATGGCGCCCACGCCGAGGGAGAACTCGTCGTGGACCACCGTGCTGATGACGACGGAGCTGATCTCCGGGAAACTCGACCCGACGGCGACCACGACGGCCCCGTGAACCGCGACCGGCAGGCCGTAGTGCCGGCTGAGTCGCTCCGCGGATCGGTCGAAGTACTCGCTGCCCTTCCAGATGACCCCGACCCCGACCACGATCAAGACGAGGGATGCAGCCAGTCCCGGCATTGTCGGCCCGTTACGCGACGGGACGGAAAGGAATGACCCAATCGATCCGGCTCAGCGAGGATGCGTTACTCCCCGAACCGATCGTTCACGGCGCCCCGGTCGATCTTCGAGGGGCCGGAGGTGGGCATCTCGTCGACGAACGCCAGCGCTTTCGGGTGTTTGAACGACGCGAGCCGGCCGTCGAGGAACGCCGTCAGCTCCGAGAGCGTGAGCGACTCGTCGCCGACGACGACCGCCTTCCCGACCTCGCCCCACGTCTCGTCGGGGATCGGGACGACGACCGCCTCGTCGACTTTCGGGTGGTCGGTCAGCGCGTTCTCGACGGCGGCGGGGTAGACGTTCTCCCCGCCCGAGACGTACATGTTCTTCTTCCGCCCCTCGACGTAGTAGTAGCCGTCCTCGTCGACACGGACGAGGTCGCCCGTGGAGACCCAGCCGTGGCCGGCGTCGCCCGTGGCGCCGAACGTGCCCCGCGTCTCGCTCTCGTTCCCCCAGTAGCGGTCGGCGGCGTGGGGCGAGGCGAGTTCGAGTTCGCCCACCTCCCCCTGCTCGACTGCCTCCCCGGCGTCGTCGACGACGCGGGCGTCGACGTGCATCGCCGGCACGCCGACGCTGTCGGCCTTCTCGCGGGGCCAGCCGTCTGGCATGGTGAAGTTGTTCGGTCCGCACTCGGTCAGCCCGTACCCCTGCGAGAGGTCGACGCCGCGGTCCCACCACGCCCGCAGGACGGCGTCGCGACACGGGCCCCCGCCGGATTTCGCGAACCGCAGCGTCGAGAGGTCCGTGGTCTCCCAGTCGTCGTGTTCGGTCATCATCCGCAGCACCGCGGGGACCGCGACGAGCACCGAGGCGTTCGTCTCCTCGACGAGGTTCAACACTTCGCCGGGGTCGAACTCCCGGGCGATCACGACCGTCCCACCCATGTGGAACAGCGGGAGCGTGAGTACGTTCCAGCCGCCGGTGTGGAACATCGGGAACACCATCGGCGTCGTGTCGTCCTCGCGCAGGCCCCACGCGGTGATCGTGTTGAACGAGTTCCACAGGAGGCCGCCGTGGGTCAGCACCGTCTCCTTCGGCGTCCCCGTCGAGCCGCCGGTGTGGAGAAAGAGCGCGGGGTCGTCCATCGAGAGGTCGGCGGTGTCGACCGGCGAGTCGTCGGCGGGGCGCTCGTCGAGCAGTGAGGGGTGGTCGACCACTCCACCGTCCTCCGCGGGAAGCGCGCGAACGGTCGTCTCTAGATCGACGCGGGCGAGCGCGTCCTCGACCGCCCCGACGAACGGTGCCTCGACGACGAGCAGTTCTGGATCCACATTGTCGAGCAATTCGCCCAACTCCCGCGCGGCGAGACGGTGCGAGAGCGGCGCGAGCACCCCGCCGGTCTTCCCGCAGGCGAAGAACAGGTCGACCAGCGCGGGTCGGTTCCGGGAGACGACCGCGACGCGGTCGCCCTCGGCGACGCCGTGCTCGCGGAGCAGGCGTGCGGTCCGGTTCGCCCGCGCGTCGAGGTCGGTGTAGGTGAACTCCCGCCCCGTGGTGTCGTCGACGAGGCCGACGCGGTCGGGCGAGAGTTCGGCGCGCTTCTCGCTCCACGCGCCCACCCAGTCGTACGGGCGGGAACTGTGGCCGTGGACCGGCGAGAACTCCTCAGGCATGCTGCTCGAGGAACTCGCGGAGTCGGTCGGTCACGCTCTCGGCCTGCTCGACGAAGAAGAGGTGCGGGCCCCCCTCGAACAGTTCGAGTTCGGCGTGGGGGAGTCGGTCCACGAGCGCGTGGGCGTTGTCGACGGGCAGCACCTCGTCGTCGGTACCGTGCATGACCAGCGTCGGGAGCGAGAGCGACCCGAGCTCGTCGGCAGCGTCGAACGCCTGCACCGCGGCGGCCTGTGCGTTCCGCCCGGCCTCGCTGGCGTCGGAGTCGAGCCGCCAGTCGACGATGTTCTCGATCAGTTCCGGGTGCGCCTCGGCGAACCCCTCGGAGATCGCGGGCGTCATCTTGTACCGGATCGCCTCGCGCTCGTCGGCGTCCTCGGGCACGTCGAACATGAACGCCTGCGTCTCCGGCGGGACGGGGACCGCGTCCTCGCCGCCGTGGGAGGTACAGAGCAGCGCGAGCGACGCGGCGCGGTCGTCGTTGAGCGCGAAGCGCTGGGCGATCATCCCGCCCATGCTCGCGCCGACGACGTGGGCCGACTCGACGCCGGCGTCGTCGAGCACCGCCCCCAGATCCTCGGCCATCTCCGCGATCGTGTACGGCCCTGCCGGGCAGTCCGAGGCCCCGGTCCCGCGGTTGTCGAACACGATCGTGTCGTAGGACTCGGCGAGGGGGTCGCGCTGGAACTGCCACATCCATTTCCCGTAGCCCAGCCCTTCGACGAACACCACCGTCGGCGCGTCGCGCGGCCCCTCCCGGTCGTAGGAGAGCGCCACGTCGCCGTTGTGTGCGGTCGGCATACCCTCGAACTGTCGCCCGCGGGCTATCAAGGTCCGTATTCACATGTGAACCGGGGATGCTACGGTGCCGCCGGAACTCCGTCGAGGTATGCCCGTTGCGACCGTCGGCGACGACGCCGAAGTACAGCGCACCGTGACCGAGGAGACGATCCGGGAGTACGCCGAGCTCACCGGCGACGAGAACCGCCTCCACACCGACCCCGACTACGCCGCGGAGGGGTTCTTCGGCGGCGTCGTCGCCCACGGGATGCTCGGCGCGGGGCTGATCAGCGCCGCGCTGGCCGCGCTCCCGGGCGACATCGTCTACCTCTCGCAGGATCTCGCGTTCGAGGCGCCGGTTCGACCCGGCGACACGGTGCGGGCGAGCGTGGCGGTCGTCGCGGAACTGGGCGACGACCGCGTGCGCGTCGAGACGGTCGCCGAGGTCGTCGACGGCGAGCCGACGACGGTGATCGACGGGGAGGCGGTCGTGCTGTCGGTGCCGCACGACGAATAGCGAAAAAGGGCAGCTACGGCCGCCGAAACGCTCGCAGTTCCGCGGCGACTACGGTCGGCGGAAGGCTCGCAGTTCCGCGGCGACTACGGTCGGCGGAAGGCTCGCAGTTCCGCGGCGACTACGGCCGGCGGAACGCGCGCAGCGTGTCCCGCCGCTTGCTCGACTCCGAGAGCAGCTGTGCGAACCCGCGCTGCTCGAAGATCGCCTTCCAGTCGCGGTGGTACAGCGGGAACTCGTCGTTGACGTAGGAGACGTCGGCCGCCTCGCGGGCGCCCGCGCCGCGGGCGGACTCGTTCTCGACGGTGAGCAGCAGGTCGCCGGTGACGCGGGCCACCTCGTCGAACACCGTCTCGGCCTCGTCGGGGTGGATGTGCTGGAGCGTCTCGACGGAGTAGACGGCGTCGAACGCGCCGTCGTCGAACTCGGGCAGGATCGCGGCGGCGTCGCCGACGTGGAACGTCGCGTCGGCGGCGAGGTCGGGGTACTCCTCGCGGAGCACGTCGATGGCGTCCGCGTTGATCTCGATCCCGTGGAGGTTCTCCAAGCCGCCGTCGTGGAGGTGTGCGAGGTGGCGGCCGGAGCTACAGCCGATCTCCAGCACGCGCGCCTCCCGGTCGAGGAAGTGCGAGACGAGATCGCGCACCTGCTCGCTGGCCTCGTTCGGCCCCTTGTGGGCGTAGTACGTCGGCGAGAACTCGCCGGTCCGCTCGGCCCACTCCTCGCGCACGTCCTCTGGGTTCACGCTCGACCGTCGGGCACGGGCGAGTAAAGGCCCGTCGGCCCGCGGACGGGCGGCTGCCGGCGCTTCGACGCCGGCGAGGTCGGACCGAAGGGGTTAACAGTCGGCCGCGAGTTCTTCGATACGTAATGGCGACTGGTACGGTTGATTTCTTCAACGACACGGGCGGTTACGGTTTCATCGAGACTGAGGACGCGGACGACGACGTGTTCTTCCACATGGAAGACGTCGGCGGTCCCGACCTCGAAGAGGGCCAGGAGGTCGAGTTCGACATCGAACAGGCCGACAAGGGCCCGCGCGCGACGAACCTGACCCGCCTGTAACTCGGCTCAGCGTTTTCGCGACGCAGTAACTATTCGGGCGTCCGCGTTGCGGACCCCTGAACTCACACGTTCGAGCGGCAGCCATTCGCTGCCGCGCTGTGTTCACGCCCCGAGCGACGGCTATCCGCAACCGCCTTAGGCCGTCGGCGTGGAACGCGAACCATGCAACCACGAGCGATCGCGGAGCTCTCGACCGCCGAGCGCCGGGCCTTTTTCGACCGGGACTCGGGCGTCGAGAGCGCCCGCGAGGACGTTCGCGAGATCCTCCCGCGGGTGCGTGAGGAGGGCGACGTGGCGGTTCGTGAGCTCTCCAAGGAGTTCGACGGCGTCGACGTCGCGAACATCGACGTGACCGCCGAGGCCGAGCGCGCGGCCGAGGACGTGGCCGACGACACGCTGTCGGCGATCCGCGACGCCGTCGAGAACGTCCGGGCGTTCCACGAGCGTCAGCGCCCAGACGACTGGCGCGAGACGTTCGAGGACCGCGAGCTCGGCCGGCGCTTCCGGCCGATCGAACGCGTCGGCGTCTACGTCCCCGGCGGCACCGCCGCCTACCCCTCCAGCGCGATCATGGGCGTCGTGCCCGCGAAAGTCGCCGGCGTCGAACACGTCGCCGTCGCGACGCCGCCCGCCGAGGAGATCAACCCCGTCACGCTCGCGGCGATCCACGAGGCCGGCGCCGACGCGGTGTACTCCGTCGGGGGTGCGCAGGCTATCGGCGCCCTCGCCTACGGCACCGAGACCGTCGACGCGGTCCAGAAGGTCGTCGGCCCGGGCAACCCCTGGGTGACGGCCGCGAAGGCGGAGGTCCGGGGCGAGGTCGAGATCGACTTCCTCGCCGGGCCGAGCGAGGTGCTCGTGCTGGCCGACGACACCGCCGACCCCGAGTTCGTCGCCGCGGACCTGGTCGCACAGGCCGAACACGACCCGGAGGCCAGCGTCGTCGCCGTCACCGACGACGCCGCGCTGGCCGAGGCGGTCGTCGAGGCGGTCGAGGAACAGGTCGGCGAGCGCGAGCGGGAAGAGCTGATCCGAGAGGCCCTAGACAACGACGCCTCGGGCGTGCTCGTCGCGCGTTCGATGCCCGAGGCGGTGCTGTTCGCCGAGGAGTACGCCGCCGAACACCTCTCGATCCAAGCCGAGAACGACGAGGCGCTGCTCGATCGGATCGACAACGCGGGCAGCGTGTTCCTCGGCCCGTACGCGCCGGTCGCTGCCGGCGACTACGCCACCGGTACGAACCACGTGCTCCCGACCGGCGGCGGCGCGAAAGTCCACGGCGGCCTCTCCGTCGACGAGTTCCTGCGTTCCTCGACGGTGCAGCGCCTCGACCGCGACGCGCTGGCCGACCTCTCGGACACCGTCACCACGCTCGCCGAGGCGGAGGGGCTGGAGGCACACGCCGAGAGCGTCCGGGTGCGACTACACGACGGCGAGAACGCAGGGGACGCGTCCGGCGACAGCACCGACGGTGCCGGCCGCGCCGGGGACGATAGCTAGATGCCCCGACCCGCGGCACCGACGTTCCCGGACGCCTGCGAGCGACTGCTCCGCGATCCCGACGGCGACCACTCGCTGTACACGACGCTCGCACCGGTGTTCGATCGTCTGACCGACGAGGAGCGCGTCGCCGGCGACTTCGAGGCCGTCCGGGCGTTCGCCCCCGAGTCCGGCGACGCGCTCGAACTCGGCTGCGGCGTCGGCGCGCTGCTGACCCACCTCACCGACCGCTACGACCGCGCGCTCGGCGTCGACAGCCACCACGACCTGCTCCGCTTCACGGCCCACCGTGCCCCCGACGCGGACGTGGCGGTCGGCGACCCGCGCGACCCGCCGACGGACGCGGCGTTCGACCTCGTGGTCGCGATGGCCGGCCCCGCGGCGCCGCCGACGGTCGACGATCCCGCCGACTTGGTCGAGGCCGCGGCCGGCCGACTCGCTCCCGAAGGGACGCTCCTCCTGCGTGCGGTCACCGACGCCGACGCCGTCCGCGGCGCCGTCGAGTCCGTGGGCGTGCTGACCGGGAGCGGCTACCGGATGGAGCGCTCGGTGACCGATCTCCCGAGCAGTGGCGGGATCGACCTTCGGATGGGCTACCGCGCGACCGACGAGGACAGCGGCGACACCGCGACGACCAGCGAGACCATCACGGTTCCGGTCCACGACGCCGAGTCGCTCCGGGAAGCCGCGGAAGCGGCCGGGCTACAGGACGTCCGACTCGTCGACGGTTCGGGGACGACGCTGTTGGTCGCCCGAGCCTGACGGTCGGTTTCTGTTGCGAAAATTTCGAGAACAGTCCCGCGGATAGTCGCGTGATTACCCGGACTCCTCCGACTCCGGCGCACCGTCCGAGCCGTCGCGCTCGCGGATTCGCAGCGTCGCGATCCGGGTCCCGTCGACGCCGGTCACCTCGGCGACGTGCCCGTCGATCTCGACGCTGTCGCCGTGTTCGGGCGCGCGGTCCAGCCGACTGAGCACGAGGCCGCCGACCGTTTCGACGCCCTCGTGTGCGAACTCGGTGCCGAGCACGTCGTTCACCGCCGCGATCGCGACGCCGCCGTCCACGTCGACCCCGCCCCCGGCGCGCCGGTGAATCGACGGTTCGGCCTCGTCGAACGTGTCCGTGAGGTCGCCGACGACGGCCTCCACGATGTCCTCGACCGTGGCGATCCCCTCGAACGACCCCCACTCGTCGATCACCGCGGCCATCTGCTGGCTGTCGTCCCGGAACTGCGCCAGCAGATCGTCGATCGACGTGGTCTCGGGGACGACGATGATCTCGCGGGCGAGGTCGCCGGCCGTGACTGCCGAGTCGCCGTCACCGACCGCGCGCAGCACGTCCTTCACGTCGACGAACCCGACCACCTGTGTCGGGTCGTCGGCCTCGACGACCGGGTAGCGCGTGTGGCCCGACTCGTCGACGACGGTCCGGAGGTCGTCGAGCGACGCGTCGGTCGGAACGCTCACCACGTCCGGCAGCGGCACCATCACCTCCCGGACCGCGGTGTCGTCGAGTTCGAACACGCGCTCGATCATCGCGACTTCGCCGATGTCGACGTGGCCCGCCTCGCCGGATCGGGACAGCACGCGCCGGAGCTCCCGTTCGCCCAGCGTCTCGTCGGACTCCGAGGCCGGCTGGACGCCGACCAGCTGGGTGAACGCGTTGGCGGCGCCGTTGAACACGACGATTCCCGGGTAGAACAGCAGATAGAACAGCTTCATCGGCGGCGCGAGCAGCAGCGAGAGCCGTTCGGTTCGGGCGATCGCGAACGTCTTGGGCGCGAGCTCGCCGAACACGACGTGGAGGAACGTGATGATCGAGAAGCCGATCGCCACCGCGACGAGGTGGACCAGCGTCGGCGGGAGCACCGACCCCAGCACCGGCTCCAGCAGCGACGCGATCGCGGGCTCGCCGGCCCACCCCAGCCCCAGCGAGGCGAGGGTGATCCCCAACTGCGTCACGGCGAGGTAGTTGTCGAGATCCGTCATCACGTCCTGCAGCGCGCCCGCGCCGGTGCGTCCTTCCTCGACCAACTGCTCGACCGAGGTGGCTCGCACCCGCACGAACGCGAACTCCGCGGCGACGAACAGGCCGTTCAATCCGACGAGCAACAACGCGACGAGTAGCCGGCCGACCGAGAGGGCGACGTCTACCATCGCCCCGACGAGCAGCTGGCGGTCGTCTGCGACGAGTCCATACCCGACTGTCCGGCGCTGGCGGCAAAAAGCATCCCCCACGGTCGGTGCCGGGGGTCGTCGCCCGCGGACCGGGAGGGTTTTCCTGTGCAGCCGTCCTTCGTCGAGCCATGTACCACGTCGTCGGCGGCGGGATCGCCGGCCTCGCGGCCGCGTACAGCCTCCAGCAGCGCGGTCACGAGGTCCGAATCTTCGAGGGCAGCGACGAACTCGGCGGGCTCGCGGCCAGCTACGAGACCGGGGGCGACCCCATCGAGAAGTTCTACCACCACCTCTCGAAGTCCGAGGAGACGATCGTCCAGCTCGCCGACGAACTGGGCGTCGGCGACCGGATCGACTGGCGACTGGGGAAGAACGCCTACTTCGTCGACGGCGAGGCCCACCCGATGGACACCCCGTGGGAGATCCTCGCGTACCCGCACATGAACCTCTACGACATCTTCCGACTGGGGATGCTCACGCTGGAGATCGACGTGCGCGGCGGCGTTCCGAAGTTCGACACGTACGACGACCTCACCGAGTTCGAGGACGTGCCGATCAAGGAGTTCCTGTTGGAACACACGACGCGCGGGGTGTACGAGAACTTCTTCGAACCCCTGCTCGACGCGAAGTTCGGCGACCGCAAGGAGGACGTGAGCGCGGCGTGGCTGCTCGGCCGGATCAAGTTCCGCGGCGAGCGCGACCTGCTCCGGGGCGAGATTCTGGGCTACCCCGAGGGCGGCTTCGAGGCGCTGCTGGACCCCCTGATCGAGGCTGTCGGGCCCGACACCGTACAGACGGACACTCACGTCACCGATCTCGGGATGTCGGACGGGACCGTCGAGACGCTCACGACAGAGTCCGGCGGCGAGACGACGACCCACGACACCGAGGGCGTCGTCGTGGCGACGATGCCGAACGTCCTCGAGGAGCTGACGGGGTACACCTGCGAGATCGACTTCCAGGGCGCGGTGTGTGCGGTCGTGACGATGGACCGCCCGCTGACCGACACGTACTGGCTCAACATCGCCGACGACGCCCCCTTCGGCGCGCTGATCGAGCACACGAACTTCGTGCCGCCGGCGCGCTACGGCGGGCAGCACCTCCTCTACGTCGCCTCGTACGTCCAGAGCGACGACGAGTGGCTCGCGACGGCCGACGACGACGAGATCCAGCAGGAGTGGCTCGACGCGATCGAGGGGATGTACCCCGAGTTCGGTCGCGAGCACGTCGAGGAGTTCCGGCTGGCCAAGGCGCCGCGAGCCGCGCCGATCTACGAGCGCGGGTATCTGGACATGGTGGTGCCGTACGATCTGGCCGAGGACGTGGGCGAGGGGCTCTACTACGCCGGGATGGCCAGCGAGGCGCAGTACCCCGAGCGCAGCCTCGACGGCGGCATCGTCGCCGGCTTCGAGTGCGCGAAGCGCATCGACCGGAAGGCGGACTGACTAAGGGTGTTCCTTTGCGAGAACTGAGGTTCCGTCGAGTCAGTCGGTAATAGCGATGGCAACAGCACCTCCACCGTTGCCTACTGGAACCCCTACCGAAACAGCATCTCGAAGCCTGACCACTTGCGACCGCAGAGTGCCGGGCACGAGGCCCGGCACGGCACCGAGTCCCCACCCCTCCCCCCGCGGGCGTCGCCGAGAGTCTGCGACTCTCGGCTGCCAACCAGAAATCGGAGATTTCTGGTGACGCCGACCGTTGGCGCTCGCGAGGCGTCCACCGCGACCGCACCGCGGCCGCGGTGGCGCGTGACGTGAGCAGGGCGGGACCTCCGGTCCCGCTGGCAGTGCGGGCGACGTGTGGTCGCCCGCACGACGCCGACGACGCGAACGAGCGAAATTGAGGCCGACACTTAACTACCAAAACGCGACCACCCCCATCGTGACCTGACCTCCCATCGCGGCGGGCCTCGCGGGTGTGTGGCTCAGTCCGTCGCGGTCGCCGATCGAGTCACCTGTTCGCCAACCGGTTCTCCCCGATCAGCCGGTCGACTCTTGGATCTCGTCGCTCCGATCCCCGGCCACGACCCCGTCCTCGGTTTCGACGTACACGTCGTCGGCGAACCCCTCCGCAGCGTGGGGATGCTCCGGATCGTCGAGCTTCTCCGGCGTCGAGGGGGCGTCGGGGACCTCGCGGTTCCGGAACTCACCGAGCGGGTCGTCGATCGTGATGCCGTGAGCCTCGAAGAAGTCGGCGTACCGGTCGTAGTGCTCCTCGACCTCGTCGACGGGGAACTCCATCATCTCCGTCCAGCCGTGGTTGTAGAAGTCGAAGTTCGCCTGCAGGTGGGTGATCTCCCGGGCCTCGGCCTCCGGGAACCCATCGCTCAGCGCGGCGATGTACGTGGCCATCGTACAGTCGAAGAACGCCTCCATGTGGTCTTCGCGCTCCGCCCGGCGGCCGTCCTCGGCGCGGCCACCGAACACATCGACGTGGAGGTCGACCAGCTTGTCGTTCATCTTCTCCCCGACCACCGGCATCGTGAGCGCCTGCTTCGCCGCGAAGTGGCGGAGGTTCTGTCGGAGCTTCATTACTCGGGCGTAGCGGCGCAACGACCTTCAACCCTCCGAGACCCGCGGTGTGGGTGGATTTCCCCAACCGAAAGCCGTATGGCAACCCACATTAACCCCCGCTGCCAAACCTGAAGCCATGAGCGAGTCGTTCGTGATCATCGGCGACGGGGTCGCTGGGAGCTCGGCGGCGGAGACGCTGCGCGAGAACGCCCCGGACGCCGACATCACCGTCATCACCGACGAGGGGGAGGCTCTCTACAACCGTATCCTGATCAAGGAGTTCGCGAAGGGGAAGCTTCCGGAGGCGCCCATCTCCATCCACGACGAGTCGTGGTACGCGGAGCGGGATATCGACCTCCAGCTCAACACCCTCGTCGTCGACATCGACACCGACGCCCACGAGGTCACGAGCCACGAGGGCGACAGCTACGAGTACGACAAGCTGCTGATCGCCACCGGCGGAACGCCCGCACAGCTCCCCGTCGACAACTCCGACGCGGAGGGGATCCACCACTTCTGGACGTTCGAGGACGCCCGGAAGATCAAGGAGGACGTCGAGGAGGCTGACACCGGCGTCATCGTCGGTGCGGGGCTGCTCGGCATCGACTTCGCGGCGATCTGTGGCGCACAGGACGTCGACGCCCACTACCTGATGCGCGGCAACGCGTGGTGGCGCTACGCGCTCAGCGAGGAGGGCGCCGAGATCCTCCACGACGCGATGCGCGAGCGGGGCGTCACTCCGGTGTTCGACTCCGGCGTCGACCACTTCGAGGTCGACGACGACGGCCACATCGAGTCCGCGGTCGACCCCAACGGCGAGGAGTTCGACGCCGACTTCGCCGGGGTCGCGATCGGGCTGGACATCAACACCGAGATCCTCCGCGGGACTGGCCTCGACTACGACGACGACGGCATCATCGTCGACGAGTACATGCAGACCAACCTCGACGACGTGTACGCCGCCGGTGACTGTACCAAGTTCAACGACCTGATCCTCGGTGACCAGGCCCAGAACGGCGCGTGGGGCTCCGCCAAGGCCCAGGGCGAGTGTGCGGCCAAGAACATGCTCGACTACGGCGAGGAGGAGTTCCGCTGGGTCTCCTCGTACTCCATCACCCACTTCGACTTCCCGTTCCTCTCCTTCGGCCACCCGACACAGGGCGACGACAGCGTCGAGCGCAAGTACTCCGACACGGAGTGGCGCCGCCTCGCGCTGAAGGACGGCCGCATCGTCGGCGGCGTCCTGATCGGCGACCTCGCCCCTCAGTCGGCGTACAAGCAGCTGATGCGTGAGGGCACCCACGTCGGCGACGAGAAGGAGAAGCTGGTCGAGAAATCCTTCAGCGTCGACGACCTCGAAGCGCCCGTCGCGGACGACTGATTTCGCCGGCACGCTGCCAGCCGGCGTGGACGACTGATCTCGCCGGCACGCTGTCAGCCGGCGTGGACGACTGATTTCGCCGGCTCCGTTTTCGGCTCGGCTCCGGACGACTGCGACACCGAAGTCGTTTTGCGGCGACCGTTCCCAGTGAGCGTATGGACTCCGGCGGCTCCTCGGATATGACGCTCGCGTTCGAACTGGACGCGCTGAAGTCGCTCGCCGACCCCAACGCGGTGTTCAACGACGCCCGCGGGTGGACGAGCTACGTCGGCGTGGTGAGCGACAAGCCCACGTACGTCGTCACCAACTTCACCCGCAAGGAGCGGATCAGACAGGACTTCTTCTCCGGCCCGCGGGGCGTCGAGGAGAGCCTCGAGAACGTCAAACGCCAGTTCGACACCGAGCGCCACGTGTTCGTCGGCACTTCAGAGGAGCACCGCGAGCAGGCCGAGTCGGTCGGCTGGGAGTACCTCCCGCTCGAGAACGCCGCCGAGGCCGCAGACTGGGAGATCGCGGCCGAGGACGACGACGAGGACCACTTCGAGGAGGGGGACCAGCGCGAGGATTGGCCATAGCCAGCGACGGCGCGTGACCTGGCGCGCGCTCCGTCGCGCGCCGACGGAGCTAGACGCCGTCGCTGTGCATAGCCAGTCACGGCGCGTGACCTGCTGCGAGCGCCGTCTCGCAGCTACGAACTCGATGCCGTGGCTGTGTGTTGTCAGCCGTAAGCCCGAGGCCTCTCGCGTGCGCGCCGGCGCGCGTGCCTCTTCCAACAACACTAATCACGCGGAGGCCGCAGCACCGGTAATGAGTCACCAGCTTCCGGACGTGCAGGCCGACGAGCCCGACGTAACGGTCGGGCTGAGTCAGGTCGGCGTCACGGGCGTCGAGAAGCTCGTCGAACTCGAGGGCGAGGACCGACCGTACGTGCTGACCGCGGAGTTCTCCGTGTTCGTCGACCTCCCCAGCGGTCGGAAGGGGATCGACATGAGCCGAAACATGGAGGTGATCGACGAGGTACTGGAGGACGCCGTCGACGGCGAGACCGACCGCGTTGAGGAACTCTGCGGCGAGGCGGCCGAGCGCCTGCTCGCCAAACACGAGTACACCACAACCGCCGAAGTAGAGATGGAGGCGGAGTGGGTGCTCCGGGAGGAGACCCCCGCCAGCGGCCGGCCCACACAGAGCACCGTCGACATCATCGCCTCCGCGACGGCGACCGACGAGGGGACCGAGGAGGAGATCGGCTGCCGCGTCACCGGGATGACGGTCTGCCCCTGCTCGCAGGGGATGTCCGAGTCCCGGGCCCGCGAGACGCTCGCGGACTTGGGCGTCGACGACGAGACAACCGAAGCGTTCCTCGATCAGGTGCCCCAGCCCGGTCACTCCCAGCGCGGGCACGCCACGCTGACGGTCACACAGGACACCGAGCCCAATGTCGACCTGATGGAGCTGATCGAGATCGCGCGGGACTCGATGAGCGCGCGGATCTACAACCTGGCCAAGCGCCCCGACGAGGACCACATGACCTACGCGGCCCACGCCAACGCGAAGTTCGTCGAGGACTGCGTGCGCTCGCTGGCGGAGGGCGTCGTCGACGCCTACCCCGACCTCGACGACGAGGCGGTGATCCACGTCAAACAGGAGAACGACGAGTCGATCCACCAGCACGACGCGGTCGCCGAGCGCGAGGTCACGATGGCCCGGCTCCGCGAGGAGCTCTCGGCCTAGTCCGTCGTCAGCGGCTCCGCGTCCTCCCACCGCGGGTCGAACGTCTCCCGCACGTCCGCGGTGAACTCCCGATCCTTCAGGTCGAGCATCGCGAACGGCTCCCGCGGCGCCAGCGGGTTCGGGATCTCGATACACGCCTCGACGCCGTCGATCAGGTGGAACGACCCGCTCACTCGCTCGGTCGTTCGCACCTCGAAGGCGGGATGTCCCGCGAGCTGCTTCTCGTATCGTTTGAGCGCCGTGTTGGGGAGCGTCTCGATCAGGTCGGGGCCGAGCAGCACCGACACCTCGGCGCCGCGTTCGAGCGCGCGCTGCAGCGCCGCGGTCACCTCGTCGCCGTACTCGCCCACGTCGAACTGCGGCGTCGGCCCGCCGGCGACGGTGATCACCCGTTCGGTCGCCGTATCGAGCCGTTCGAGCAGCAGGTCGGCGCTCTCCTCCCGGCCGACGACCGCGGTCCAGAACCCCTCCTCGGTGGGGACGCCGGCGTCCAGATCACCTTCCAGCTCTTCGACGGTCTCCTCGTACTGAACCTCCTGCTCCCGTAGCTCCTCGCGTTTGGCGTCGAGCAGCCGGTCCAACGCCGCCTCGGGCTCGACAGCGACGTACTTCTTCGGCCGGCTCGCGGCCTGACTCCGGGCCAGCCCCCGTCGTTCCAGATCCTTCAGCACGTCGTACACCCGGCCCATCGGCACGTCGCTGGAGCCCGACAGCTCCTTCGCCGTGCTCGGGGAGTCGTCGAGAAGCGCCCGGTACGCCCGGGCTTCGTACTCCGAGAGCCCGAGATCGCGCAAGCTTGCCATACTCGTCTGTCACAGTTCGCCCCCTCAAAAACTCACCGAACGTTTACCCGTAAAGACCGTTTCGCGGCGTTTCCCGACCGTTCACTCCAACCGGGCGACGCGCTCCATCAGCGCCTCGGGATCGCTCGCTGGCTCGTCGACCCCTGCCACGCGGGCAGTCCCGCGGTCGAGTTCGGGGGCGATCGACGCGTCGGCGTCGGGGACGACCACCTTCTCGTGGTCCGCGATACGCAGTGCGGCGCGGTGGAGGTCGCTTCCCGGCTCGTCCGCGACGGCGACGGTCAGCGGCTCGTGGACGAGCCGGCTCGCGGCCGTGCCGTACTCCGCGACCTGGACGCCGACGCGGTGAGAGGCCCCCGCGAAGGCGCCGACGGTTTCGCGGGCGAGCTCGCGGTACTCGTCGTCGCCGGTCAGCGTCGCGAGGTCGACCAGCGCGTTCGCCATCGCGGCGTTGCCGTCCAGCGGGCGGAGCGGCCGGTCGAGCAGGCCGGGGCCCTCCGTGGGACCGTCGCGGAACGACCCGCCGTCGTGGAGCGTCTCGATCGCGTGGTCGGCGACCGTCGCGGCCACGTCGGCGCCGTAGCCCAGCGTCTGCTCGGCCCGGGTGAACGCACCGACGACGGCGGCGATATCGGCGAGCACGTCGCGGGGACCAGTCTGCCCGCGCTCGCGGAAGTGGACGACAGAGCCGTGTTCGAGCAGGTCGCGTTCGAGGTAGTCCAGCACGCGCTCGCCGTACTCCCGGGCGCGCTCGTGGTCGGTGTAGCCGTAGAACGACAGCAGCGCGTCGGCCGCGAGGGCGTTGCCGCCGGCGTAGGCGGTGAGGTCCGTCCGCGGCGAGCGGGCGTTCGCGCGCTCCTCGGCGTTCTTTCGCCAGTACTCGGCGCCCTCGCCCGGGCCGACGCTGCCGCCGACGGCGACGCCGCTCCAGAGGTCGTCGGTGAGGAACTCGACGGTCGACTCCGCGGGCTCGCGGTAGGCGTCCTCGCCGGTGTACACGTAGGCGTGGGCGAACGCCCGCAGGAGGGTGGCGTTCGTGTCGAGCAGCTTCGCGTGGTGGACCTCCCCCCAGTCCCGGCGGCCGGCGTAGCGGAAGAAGCCGCCGGCCACGTCATCGTGGAGGTGGTCCCGGACCGCGTCGAGGGTGCGGAGAGCCTGATCGCGCTCGCGTTTGAGCGCGAACTCCACGGTGCGGGCGAGCGGGAACTTCGCGCTCTCGCCCCAGCCCGCGAAGCGGTCGTCGAACTTCTCGCCGAGCTGGCCGGCGAGCTGCTCCTCGATCGCGGCGTCGACCTCGCCCGCGGGCGGGAGATCGCCCGAGAGCGCGCGCGGCACCCGGCCGGCGTCGTCGCCCTTCTCGGCGTAGTTCTCGGCGACGCGGTCGAGCACCTGCCGCATCCCGTCGGGCGCGAGCGCGGTCGCCGTCGAGAGCACCTCGCCGTCGGGCGTGAGGAACACGGTCGAGGGGAAGCCGCCGGCGGCGTAGCGCTCCCGCACTCGCGGCCGGCGGTCGGCGTCGACGCGGATCGGAACGTAGCGATCGTTGACGTTGGCCGCGATATTGGTGTCGGCGTAGGTGGTGGCGTCCATCTCGTGGCAGTCCACACACCAGGTCGTGGAGAGCGAGAGCAGTACGGGTACGGAGCGTCGGCGCGCCTCGTCGAAGGCGTCCTGCCCCCACTGACGCCACTCGACGCGGGTCTCCTCTTGCATGCTTCGTGGTCGGGGTGTTTCGGGGTAAAGCGTGTCGAACGCGAGGCTGGTAAACGCCGACCGAAGGGAGGCGGTAAACAGCCTCGGTACGCGAACGGGGAGCGAAGCGACCCGTGAGCGGCGGAGGGGGCGAGGCCGTGCCGCCGAACGGAGCGGGGAGGAAACGGCCTCGGAATCTCGAACGACGAACGGAGTGAGGCGTGAGCGGCGGGTCGAGAACGGCAGCGGCGTCGCCGACTCGGCGGCCGAGCGAACTATCCCGTTCGCGTCCCTACCGCCTCGCGTATGTCCGACGACGCGAACGTCGAGATCGACGTGGAGGTCGAAGTCGAGGTGGACAGCGAGGAGCTCGAAGTCGCGGCCGGCGACGAACGCGAGATCGAGGCCGAACTCGAAACCGACGGCATCGAGGTCGAAGTGGAGCTGGAGATCGAGGGGGTCGAACGGGAGGCCGACGAAAGTGACGAGGAAGAGGAACACGAGGCCGACGAAGAGGAAAACGAGGCCGACGACGACGCCGCGGAGATCGAGGTGACCGACGAGGGTGACGACGGCGCGACAGAGGTCTCGATCGCCGACGACGACGAGGACGGCGGCGAGACGTTCGACGTCGGCTCCGACGACGAGGAGTAACCGATCGCGGCGGGACCCGACATCGCGGGAGCGGCGACCTTTTAGCCCGTCAGCCCCCTCTCTCGACCATGGCTACGGCAGGCGGCGAGCGACTGGAGCTACCCTGTGGCGAGACGGTCGCGCTCACGTCGCTCGACCTCGGGATGCGCGAACTCGACTGTGACTGCGGGGAGGCCCACGCGGTCGTGATGGACATGCACCCGCCGACGCGGTTCTTCCCGGAGTTCCTGGTGGAGACGCTCGACGACGTGGTCGAGACGACCAGCGAGGAGATGCCGGACTTCGGCACCCCCCACCTGATGGGGATGGTGATGGAGGAGTTCCCCGAGCAGATCGCGGTCGCCGACGCGACCGACGAGGGCGACGTGGGCTTCGCGATGGTGTGGATCTCCCAGTTCGACTCCCGCCGGCTCCACGAAGTGGTCGTCGAGCTGGTCGTCGAGATGATGGAGCACGCGATCTCCCACGCCGAGAGCGAGCGCGCGATGACCGAGTTCGAGGAGCAGATGCTGGAGTTCGACGTGACGGCGTTCGTCGACCAGTACCGCGACGAGCGGGATCTGGACCCCGAGCCGTACGTCTAATCCTCGACGCGCTCCAGCACGACCCCGTCCTCGAACCGCCCGCGTTCGGCGGCCTTCTCTTCTCGAACGTGTTCGAGTTCGTCGTCGTCGACGCCGAGACAGTTCTGAATCGCGGCCAGCACCTCCCGCACGTCGGCGAGTTCGTCGGCGCCCGGCTCCTCGCGGAGCTCGCGCACCTCCTCGTCGAGCTTCTCGAACAGCCGCTCCTCGTACGCGTCGCCGTCGACGACGTGGGTGACCGGTGTTTCGCCGTCGGCTTCGATCACTGCGGGAATCCCGTCACGGACCAGTTTGTCGTACTCGCGGGGCACGCTCGTCGTCACGGCTCTCGCCGCCGTCGCGTTTTCGATCCGCTTGTTACGAAATTCGTAATCTCTCTACGGACCTCGTAGCTATTCGCCGAGCTTATTACGATTCACGTATTCGGGGTGAGTAATGACGGACACCGGCAGTGACGACGGAGCAGGGGTCCCGGAGCCAGTCACGGACGGCGGCGGAGCGTCGTCGGCGACAGACGCGACGGAGGGCGGCGACGCTGGCGCCGGCGAGGGTCGGACGATCCTCCTGATCGGCTCCGGCCCCATCCAGATCGGGCAGGCCGCGGAGTTCGACTACTCCGGCGCGCAGGCCTGCCGGGCGCTGCAGGAGGAGGGCGCGGAGGTCGTGCTCGTCAACTCCAACCCCGCGACGATCATGACCGACCCCGAGACCGCCGACCGGGTGTACGTCGAACCTATCACTCCTGAGGCGATCGCCGAGGTGATCCGGAAGGAACAGCCCGACGGCGTGATCGCCGGGCTCGGTGGGCAGACCGGGCTGAACGTCACCGCCGAGCTCGCGGAACTGGGCGTGCTCGAGGAGCACGACGTGGAGATCATGGGCACGCCGCTGGACACGATCTACGCGACGGAGGACCGCGACCTGTTCCGCCAGCGCATGGAGAATCTGGGCCAGCCGGTGCCCGCCTCGACGACCGTCACCCTCGACGACGACGAATCCGCGACCGAGATGAGCGAGGCCGCGCTGAGAGAGCGCGTCGAGGACGCCGTCGACGAGGTCGGCGGCCTCCCGGTGATCGCCCGCACCACGTACACGCTGGGCGGCTCCGGGTCGGGCGTCGTCCACGAGATGGACGAACTGCTCGAACGTACGCGCAAGGGGCTCCGCCTCTCGCGCAACGACGAGGTCCTGATCACCGAGTCCATCTCGGGCTGGGTCGAACTGGAGTACGAGGTGATGCGCGACGCGGGCGACTCCTGCATCATCATCTGCAACATGGAGAACCTCGACCCGATGGGTATCCACACGGGCGAGTCCACCGTCGTCACGCCGTCGCAGGTGATCCCCGACGACGGCCACCAGGAGATGCGCGACGCGGCGCTGGAGGTGATCCGCGACCTCGGCATTCAGGGCGGCTGTAACATCCAGTTCGCGTGGCGCGACGACGGCACCCCCGGCGGCGAGTACCGCGTCGTCGAGGTCAATCCGCGCGTCTCCCGCTCCTCGGCGCTGGCGTCGAAGGCGACGGGCTACCCGATCGCCCGCGTGACCGCGAAGGTCGCGCTCGGCAAGCGCCTCCACGAGATCGAGAACGAGATCACCGGCGAGACGACCGCCGCGTTCGAGCCCGCGATCGACTACGTGGTGACGAAGGTGCCCCGCTGGCCGATCGACAAGTTCCCCGAGACCGACTTCACGCTGTCGACGGCGATGAAGTCGACCGGCGAGGCGATGTCGATCGGACGAACGTTCGAGGAGTCGCTGCTGAAGGCGCTCCGTTCATCCGAGTACGACCCCGCCGTGGAGTTCGACGCGCTGGAGGACGAGGAGCTCCGTGAGGGGTATCTCGAACGCCCGAGCCCGGACCGCCCGTACGCGATGTTCGAGGCGTTCGAGCGCGGCTTCAGCGTCGAGGAGGTCGTCGAGGCTACCGGGATCTACGAGTGGTACGTCGAGCGCTTCGCCCGCATCGTCGACGCGAGTCAGGAGGTCGTCGACGGGGAGTTCACGCCCGCGGCGGTCGCCGGCTTCACGAACGCGGAGATCTCCGCGCTCGCGGGGAACGTGTTCGAGGACAGCAGCCTGACGTGGCTGCCCGAGACCCGCGGCGCGTGGCGTGAGGCCGCCGAGCCCGCGGCCGCGGGCGCCGCCGAGAGCGAGAGCCTGCCCGTCTCGCCGGAGCGCGCCGGCGTCGGCGAGGTCGAGGCGACCGTGCCGGGGCGCACGTACAAGCAGGTCGACACCTGCGCGGGCGAGTTCGCGGCGTCGACGCCGTACTACTACTCCTCGCGCAAGCCCCCGTCGTTCACCGGCCCGTTCGAGGGCGACGCGGCCGCGGGCGAACTGCAGGTCGACCGCGACGCCGAGAGCGTCGTCGTGGTCGGCGGCGGCCCGATCCGCATCGGGCAGGGCGTGGAGTTCGACTACTGTGCGGTCCACGCGGTCCGCGCGCTGTCGGAACTCGGCATCGACGCCCACGTGCTCAACAACAACCCCGAGACGGTGTCGACGGACTACGACACCTCCGACGGGCTGTTCTTCGAGCCGATCACCGCCGAGGAGGTCGCCGACGCCGTCGAGGCCACCAACGCCGACGGCGTGATGGTACAGTTCGGCGGGCAGACCTCCGTCGACGTGGGCGAGCCGCTGCAGGACGAGCTCGACCGCCGCGGGCTGGACTGCGAGATCCTCGGCACCGGCGTCGACGCGATGGACCTCGCGGAGGACCGCGACCGCTTCAACCGCCTGATGGCCGAGCGCGGCATCGAACAGCCCGACGGCGGCTCCGCGACCAGTGAGGAAGAGGCGCTCGATCTCGCTCACGAGATCGGCTACCCGGTGCTCGTGCGCCCCTCCTACGTGCTCGGCGGGCGCGCGATGGAGATCGTCCACAGCGACGCGGAGCTGCAGGAGTACGTCGAGGAGGCGGTCCGCGTCTCCCCGGAGAAGCCGATCCTGATCGACTCGTTCCTCGAAGAGGCGGTCGAGCTCGACGTCGACGCCGTGAGCGACGGCGAGGACGTCCTGATCGGCGGCGTGATGGAACACGTCGAGAGCGCGGGCGTCCACTCCGGCGACTCCGCCTGCGTGATCCCGCCGCGCTCGCTCGACGACGAGACGATGGCCCGCGTCCGCGAGGTCGTCGAGGAGATCGCCGACGCGCTCTCGACGGTGGGCCTGCTGAACGTCCAGTTGGCGGTGCAGGAAGACGACGACGGGGCCACCGTCTACGTGCTGGAAGCGAACCCCCGCTCCTCGCGCACCGTCCCGTTCGTGTCGAAGGCGACGGGCGTGCCGATCGCGAAGCTTGCGGCCCGGGCGATGGCGGGCGAGTCGCTGTCGGAGATGGACGTCGCCGAGCAGATCCCCGAGCAGCCGAGCGTGAAGGAGGTCGTGCTGCCGTTCGACCGCCTGCCGAACTCGGACCCGCGCCTCGGCCCGGAGATGAAGTCCACCGGCGAGGTCATGGGCACCGCCGGCAGCTTCGGCGCGGCCTACGGGAAGGCCCAGATCGCGGCCGACAACGAGATCCCCGAGTCCGGGACGCTCGCGGTCGACGGCGACTGGCCCGCCGACGTGGTCGACGCGTTCGCCGACCACCTCGACCTCGTCGAACCGGACGACCTCGAAGGCGCGCTGCTGGCTGACGAGATCGACTTCCTGCTGTCGACGGAGCGCGCCAGCCTCAGAACCGCCGTCGAGGAGGAGATCCCCTACCTCTCGACCGTGGTGTCGGCCCGCGCGGCGCTCGAAGCGCTCGACGCCGCCGCGGCGACCGACGAGCCGCTAGCCGGCGTCGACGTGGCCGCGCTGTCGGACCGCCCGACGCGCGAGGAGAACTGGGGCTGAACGCCTCGGGCCGTCACTCGCTCGTTTTCCGCAAAAACCCTACTCCAGCTTGTTCAGCGCCTCGAAGAACTCCGCGTCGGGGCCGGCGATCCGGACCGGCGTGTCGGCGGTTCGAACCGTCACCGTCGTCGGCGGCTCGGGGCTCCGGGTCACGCGCCCGTCGACGACGACGTGAGCCTCCGGCGCCCCCGTGAGCCGGACCGTGATCTCGCTGTCGAGGCCGACCGCCAGCGGTGGCATCCCCGCGTCGGCGCACATCTCGTTGAGCACGATCGCGTCCACGTCGGGGTGGATCAGCGAGCCGCCCTCGGAGAGGTTGTACGCGGTCGACCCCGTCGGCGTCGCGGCGAGCACGCCGTCGGCCCGGCCGGAGGAGAACAGCGAGCCGTCGACCCGTATCTCGAGGTCGACTCCGCCCGCACGGCCGCGTTGGGGGCCCTGCAGCACGATCTCGTTGACCGCCGCGGGGCTCTCCCAGCCCTCCCCGGCGGCGACGAGCCGGGGGGCCTCGCGGACCGAGAGCTCCCCGTTCTCGAGCGCCACTGCCTCCCGAAGCACCTCGTGAACCGCCTCCTCCGGCCCGAGCGCGTTCAGAAAGCCGACTTCGCCGAGGTTCACGCCGAGGATCGGCGTCCCGCCGACGCCCCGGGCGGCGAACAGGAACGTGCCGTCGCCGCCGATCGCGACCACGAGGTCACACGCGTCCATCGCGTCGACGGGGTGGCCGGACTCGTCGTGTGCCCCCGCCGTGGCCTCGTCGAGCCACACCTCGACGTCGGCCTCCCGGAGGCGGTCGCGGATGTCCGCCGCCAGGAACGACGCCCGTTTGTTGCCCCGCTTCGCGACGATACCGACCAGCATGGCTCGCGCTTCCCACCCCGCCGGCAAAAACGCGCGGATACGCGCTACACGGGCAACCTTCATTTGCGGGCGCGACTGAGGGTTCGTCAATGAGTGACCGCCCCGCGGAGGTGAGCGCGCCCCCATGAGCGACGAGGAGGAGGAAGACTGGTTCGAGCGCGCGATGCGCGAGGCCGACGAGGAGGACGCGGGCGCGGACGAGGACGAAGCCGAGGAGTCATCCGCCGCGGAGGAGTCTGCCGACGAGACCGACGACGAGGGGGAAGACTCGTTCGGCGAGCCGGCCGCCGAGGGCTCCTCGGCGTCTCCCGAATCCGATCCGTTCGGCGGATCCGGCGACGGGGCCGCGGGCCCGTTCGGCGAGAGCGAGACGGAGGCCGACCCGTTCGGCGAGAGCGAGACGGAGGCCGACCCGTTCGGCGAGAGCGAGACGGAGGCCGACCCGTTCGGCGGTGTCGCCGGCGAGGAGGCAGACGCCGAGGAGGACCCGTTCGGCGACGCGCCGGGGTTCGGCGACCGCGGGAGCGGGGGCGGCCCGATCGGCGAGGAGGGCGGCGCGGACGAGTTCGGTGGCGGGTTCGGCGGTGGCGGCGGTGGGTTCGGCGGCGGCGAGGGGTTCGGCGACGAGGCTGAGTCGTTCGACGAGGCGGAACTGGACTCGGACATCGATCGGATCGACGTGGGGATCGAGGGGCTGGACGAAATGATCCTCGGTGGCGTCCCCAAGCGTTCGCTGATGGTGGCTATCGGCGCCGCCGGGACGGGGAAGACCACGTTCGGCCTCCAGTTCCTGACGGAGGCGCTACGGGACGACCAGCGCGCCATCTACATCACGCTGGAGGAGTCCCGCGAGGCGATCCTCTCGACCGCCGAGGAGAAGGGCTGGCCGTTCCGGAAGTGGCGCGACGAGGGCCGGCTGGCGATCGTCGCGATGGACCCCATCGAGATGGCGAACTCGCTGTCGTCGATCCGGAACGACATCTCGCGGCTGGTCGAGGAGTTCAACGCCGACCGGCTGGTGCTCGACTCGGTGTCGCTGCTGGAGATGATGTACGACCACCCAGCCGACCGGCGGTCCGAGGTGTTCGACTTCGCCCGCTCGCTCAAGCGGGCGGGCGTGACGACGATGCTGACCTCCGAGGCCGACAGCGAGGACGCCTACACCTCGCGGTACGGGATCATCGAGTACCTCGTGGACGCGGTGTTCATCCTCCAGTACGTCCGACCCTCGGACTTCCGGGAGACCAGACTGGCGGTGGAGATTCAGAAGATCCGGGACGCGAACCACTCCCGCGAGACGAAGCCGTACGAGATCACCAACGAGGGGATCTCGGTGTACCGGCAGGCGAACATCTTCTGACGTGCTGTTCGGGGCCGGGACTCGCCGCGGGGACGGGCAGCCGCGGCGGTCGTCGGAGTAAAGACCTCCCGCCGTGAGGGTCCGGTATGACCGGAATCGTGCGGACGATCCTCCGCCGGCTGTTCAACCGCGAGTTCCAGCCGGCCGACGTGGCACAGCAGGTCGTCGGGGGGTTCCTGCTCGCGGGGCCGTTCGTCGTCACCGAGGAGGTCTGGGTGCTCGCGGGCTTCATGAACCCCGCCCAGTGGGTCACGGTGGTCGGGATGGTGTTCGCGATCGGCTGGGGGGCGCTCTACCGCGCCGACAGCGGCCGCGACGCCGACGACGAGACCGAGGTCGCGGGGATCCCCTATCGGTTCCTGACGCTGATGCTGGTCTCCTTCGGCTCGGTGCTGGTGCTCGCGTTCAGCTTCGCCGCGCCGGAGGCGTTCGACGCCGATATCTACCAGACCGCGAAGGCGGTGAGTATCGGCGCCGTCTTCGCGGTAGTCGGGGCCGCGACAGCCGACAGCGTGTTTTGACCTCCCACGGCGAGTGCCCTGCTCCAGCCTCCGTGCTGGAGCCACGAAGCTCGATGCCGTGGGAGTGTTTCGACCGTCGACGGCGAGTGCCCTGCTCCAGCCTCCGTGCTGGAGCCACGAAGCTCGATGCCCCGCCGTGCGGACCCCGAAACACGGCGAGTGACAGGGGGCGGCCGCCGCCCTCCCGGCGACGCTTGCCCCCACCGACGACGGAGTTAAATCCCCGTCACGACTACTGATCGGCAACAGTGAGCGCGACGGTCGAGACGCGCCGGGACCCTCGGGGGGACGACACCCACGAGTCCGAGGCGTGGCAACTGAAAGAACGCATCCGCCGGGCGGAGGGCGTGCTGAAGCAGCGCCGCAGCTTCTTCAGGGACGCCTATCGCCGTGCTGACTGCCGACTGCTGTTCGTCGACGGGGAGCTCGCCGGCTTCGTCTCGGCCCGTCGGGACGGCTACATCCTCTTTCTCGCCGTCTCGCCGGACTACCGCGGCGAGGGGTTCGGGGAACGGCTGGTCGCCGCCGTCGCGGCGGACCACGACTCGGTGACCTGCCACGCCCGCGCGACCAACGAGGACGCGCTCTCCTTCTACCGCCACATCGGCTTCGAGGTGGTGCGCCGCATCGAGAGCTACTACGAGGACGGCGGCGACGCCTACTACCTCAAACTCGGCGAGGACCGCAGTATTTCGGAGAAGCTCTCGGAGTTCGTTCGACGCTAATCGACCTTTTGCTGCGGGCCCCGGAGGGCCCTTGCAAAAGCTCGACCAAAAGCCTGCGTCGGCCTCTTCGAGGGTTCCTCGGCCGGCTCACTCGCTTCGCTCGTTCGCGGTCGGTACCTATCGGACTTACTCCAGCGCCTCGTCGAACGCCGCCTGCAGATCGCCCTTCAGATCGTCGACGTGCTCGACGCCGACGCTGACCCGAATGAGGCCGTCGGTCAGCCCCGCAGCCTCGCGCTCCTCCTTCGGGATCGCGGCGTGGGTCATCGTCGCCGGCTGCTCGATCAGGCTCTCGACGCCGCCGAGCGATTCGGCGAGCGTGAACACGTCCGTCTCCGAGACGACCGTCCGGGCCTGCTCCAGCGTGCCGTCGAGTTCGAAGCTGAGCATCCCGCCGAAGTCGTCCATCTGCTCGGCCGCGAGTTCGTGGTCCGGGTGGCTCTCCAGCCCGGGGTAGTAGACGCGGTCCACGGCGTCGTGATCCTGCAGCCAGTGTGCCAGTTCGCTGGCGTTCTCGCAGTGGCGGTCCATCCGGACGGGCAGCGTCTTCGTCCCGCGGAGGACGAGGAAGCAGTCGAACGGCGACGGCGTGGCGCCGACGGAGTTCTGGTAGAACGCGATGCGGTCGTCGAGTTCGGGGTCGTCGACGATCAGCGCGCCGCCGACCACATCGGAGTGGCCGCCGAGGTACTTCGTCAGCGAGTGGGAGACGATGTCGGCGCCGTGTTCCAGCGGGCGCTGGAGCATCGGCGTCGCGAACGTGTTGTCCACGGCGCTGAGCGCGTCGTACTCGTCGGCGATGTCGGTCAGCGCGTCGATGTCGTTGACGTTGAGCAGGGGGTTCGTGGGCGTTTCGACCCACAGGAGTTCGGTGTTCTCCTGCATCGCGTCGCGGACGGCGTCGTGGTCGGTCGTGTCGACGAAGTCGAACTCGAGGTCGTAGTCCTCGTACACCTGCGTGAAGATGCGGTGGGTGCCGCCGTACACGTCGTCGCCGGCGACGACGTGGTCGCCGGACTCCAGCAGATTGAGGACGGTGTTGATCGACCCCATCCCCGAGGAGAACGCGCGGCCGAACTCCCCGCCCTCCAGCGCGGCGAGGTTCTCCTCCAGATCGGTCCGCGTGGGGTTGCCAGTCCGGGAGTACTCGTAGCCGCGGTGGTCGCCCGGGGCGTCCTGCTCGTAGGTGGAGTTGGCGTAGATCGGCGTCATCAGCGCGCCGGTCTCCTCGTCGGGCTCCTGCCCGGCGTGGATCGCGCGGGTCTCGATGCGGTCGTCGTCGTGCTCGTCGCTCATACCCGTATCTGGATCGGCGGGGGCGTCATAGTTCCGCTTCCGGTCTGACTGGTGGGGTGTCTCGGCGGCACACCCCGTCCCGAGAACGCATCGTTTATACGCCGACCACCAGTACGCGGGAACAAGACCATGCCTAGCTCCAACGGGCCCAACACCGGAACCCGGAACAAGCTCTCGAACCACCCACGCGAGCGCGGCACGTCGCCGCCCCAGCGCGCCATCGCCGAGTTCGACGAGGGACAGAAGGTCCACCTCGTGCTCGACCCCTCGGTGCAGGACGGGCGCTTCCACGCGCGCTTCAACGGTCACACCGGCGAGGTCGTCGGCCAGCAGGGCGACGCGTTCAAAGTCCAGATCACCGACGGCGGCAAGGAGAAGACGATCATCGCCGCCGCCGCCCATCTCCGCGCGCAGGAGGAGTAATGACGATCTTCAAAGAGAAGCTCGACGAGGAGTATCTCACCGCCGCCGAGGTGAAAGAGGAGCTCCAGTCCGTCGAGGAGGAGCGCGCGGCCGACGAGGACCGCGAGCTCCGCTACGAGCTCGCCCGCGCCATCGAGCACGTGAACCGCTTCGCGCTGCTCGACGCCGAGGAGTCCCGCGAGCTCGTCGAGCGCCTGCAGGAGCTCGACAAGGTCGACGAGGCCACCGCGCACAAGATCGCGGATCTGCTCCCCCGCGACCGCGACGAGCTCCGGACGGTGTACGCACAGGAGCGCTATTCGCTGTCGGGCGAGGAGCTGGACGAGATCCTGAACGTCGTCGCCGAGTACGCCTGACTGCGGGCGCTCTCGACTCGTTCTCACGCCGGGCGACAGTTTATCCGTCGGGGTGACGTATCAGCGCTATGAGCGACGCCGACGACTCCGGCACGGCCGAGGACGCCGCCGAGGAGGAAGTCGAGTACGCGGTCGTGCTCGACCACCTCCCGTACGGGCGCCCCGACGACGATCGGCCACAGCACCAGAAGCCCGAGATCGCCTACGCCGTGGGCGAACAGGCGTTCGATCTGTTCGAGCTCACGCTGACCGACGGCGCCGACGTGAGCATCGGTGACCGGATCGTCGTCGCCCCCGACGCCGACCGCGAGCTTGTCCAGCGCTACCGCGAGATCGATCACGACGACCTCTCCCGGGGCGCCGAGCAGGAGCTCGACTACGTCATCGAAGAGATCGTCGAGCGCCACCCCGACCGCTTCCTCGAGTACTTCAACGAGGCCCAGCCGCTGACGCTGCGGCTCCACCAGCTCAACGTCCTCCCCGGGATCGGCGAGAAGCTCCGGGACGACATCCTCGAGAGCCGCAAGCGCGAGGGCCCCTTCGAGAGCTTCGAGGAGCTGGAGGAGCGCATCTCCGGGCTCCACGACGCGAAAGGCACTGTCGTCGAGCGGATCATCGAGGAACTCACCGAGGACGTGAAGTACCGGGCGTTCGTGGGCGAGGAGGAGTGAGCGTCTCGCCGGCGCGGTGAGCCGGCGAGGAGTAGCGTCTCGCCGTGGCCGGAACGGGGCTTTTAACGCCGGCGGCACGGTATCGCCGGTAATGACTGGGTCCGACGACCTGCGGGATCCCGACGCCCTCATCCGCCGGGCCAAGCGGGGGAACCCGGAGTTCGACCAACACTTCCTCGTCGACGACCGGGTGCTCGACCGGCTCCCGGGCTATCTCCCGGAGGGGGCCGACCGCTCGCACGTGCTCGAGATCGGCGGCGGGACCGGCGCGCTCACCGACCGCCTGCTCGCGGCCGCGCCCGCCGACGGGCAGGTCACCGTCGTCGAGCGCGACCCGGACCTCGTCGGCTTCCTCCGCGAGGAGTTCGCCGACGCGATCGAGTCGGGCGATCTGACCGTGATCGCCGGCGACGCCCTCGAGGTCGATCTGCCGGCGTTCTCGGCGTCGGTGTCGAACCTCCCGTACGGCGCCTCCTCGGAGATCGCGTTCGACCTCCTGCCACGGAAGCGGCCGCTCGTGCTGATGTTCCAGCGGGAGTTCGCCGAGCGAATGGTCGCCGCGCCCGGCGAGGACGACTACGGCCGGCTATCCGTCTCGGCCCAACACTACGCCGACGTGGAGATCGTCGAGCACGTTCCCGCCGAGGCGTTCGATCCGCGGCCACGGGTCGACAGCGCGGTCGTGCGCTGTACCCCTCGCGAGCCGGAGTACGAGGTGGCCGACGAGGCGTTCTTCCTGCGGTTCGTCAAGGCGCTGTTCACGCAGCGCCGGAAGACGATGCGCAACGCCGTCCGGAACACCGGCCACATCTCCGGGCTCGAAGAGCCGGACGCCGTCGTGGACGCGGCAGCGGAGTCGCTCATGAGCCAGCGTGCCGGGACCGTCACGCCCGCCGAGTTCGCCGAACTCGCGCAGTTGGCGCGGCGGGTCGACCCCGGGGTCGGGAACGGGGGTGGCTGAATGATCGGGGTCGACGCGCTCCGGAACGCGATCTGGCTGGCGACGATGTCGACCGCCGCTCGGCTGCTGGCGACGCTGCTCGCGCTGGTCGTGCTCGCGGCGGTCGTCGTCGGCGTGCGCCGAGCCGGGCCGTGGCTGAAACAGTACGTCGACGACACGGTGGCGGAGCCGATTCAGGGCGGGATCGTCGCGCTATGGACCGCGGTGACGACGCTGTTCCTGGTCGCCGTCTGGCGGGCTGGCTGGCTGCTCAGCCAGGGCCTCGCCCAGATCAACCCCAGCCGGCAGGACATCGTCGCGGCCGCGCTGAGCGTCGCGGTGTTGGTGGCCGCGTACGCGCTGACTCGGCTCAGCAAGAACAGCATCCGCCGGCTCTCGAAGGAGCGCGGCGCGATCAGCGACCACCAGCAGGAGATCGCCCATCACCTCGTCCAGATCGTGATCTTCGGGATGGCGGTGCTGGTGGTGCTGGGCATCTGGCGGGTCGATCCCGGCCAACTGCTGCTCGGTGCGGGGGCCGCGGGCGTCGTGCTCGGCCTCGCGGCCCGGCAGACGCTGGGCGCGGTGCTCGCGGGGTTCGTGGTGCTGTTCTCGCGACCGTTCGATCTGGGCGACTGGGTCGTCATCGGCGACGAGGAGGGGATCGTCACCGACATCAGCGTGTTCAACACTCGGATCCGGACGTTCGACGACGAGTACGTGATGATCCCCAACGACATCGTCACCGCCACCGAGATCCGCAACCGCTCCCGGAAGGGACGCCTGCGGATCGAGACCGACGTGGGCGTCGACTACGACACCGACGTGGAGCACGCGATGGAGGTGGCCGCCGAGGCGATGGCCGAGACGGAGACGCCGATGGAGCGCCCCGACCCGAACGTCGTGCTCGCGGAGTTCGGCGGCTCCAGCGTCCTCCTCCGCCTGCGCTACTACATCGACAACCCCAGCGCCCGGAAGATGTGGAAAGCCCGGACGGAGGTGATCGCGGCGGTCAAGGAGGCGTTCGCCCGGGAGGGGATCAAGATCCCGTTCCCGCAGCGCGAGCTCTCCGGCCGGCCGGAGGCCGGCGGGCTCGCCGTCTCGGGCGTCAGTGCGAGTGACGTGACCGACGACGAGGACGAGAGCCCGGAAGCGACCGACGACGACCGTATCGAGCGTGAGGACGCCGCCGACTCGGAGGGGGACGAATGACCGAGGAGGAGTCGGTGTCGGGGCTGGCCGAGCGCCGGGGCGAGGAGACGAAGGTGTACCAGCCCGCGGAGGATTCGGGGCTGCTCGCCGACGCCGCCGCGGAGTTCGCCCGCGGCCGGACGCTGGAGGTCGGCACCGGCTCGGGCTGGGTCGCCGAGCAGGTCGCCGGGAGCGTTCCGGAGATGGTCGCCGCCGACGTGAACCCACACGCCTGCCAGCAGGCCCGCGAGCGGGGGATCGAGGCGGTCCGAACGAACCTCACGGACGCGTTCGCCGACGGGAGCTTCGAGACGGTGCTGTTCAACCCCCCCTATCTCCCGACCGACCCGGAAAACGAGTGGGACGACTGGATGGAGCAGGCCCTCTCCGGCGGCGAGAGCGGGCGCGAGCTGATCGAGCCGTTCCTCGACGACCTCGGGCGCGTGCTCGCGCCGGGCGGGCAGGCGCTGCTGCTCGTCTCCTCGCTCGCGGGGTTCGAAGAGGTTGAGGCGCTGGCCCGTGACGCCGGCTTCGTGCCGGAGGAGGTCCGACAGGAGTCCTACCCCTTCGAGACGCTGTCGATCCTGCGGCTGACGCGGTTCTCGATGTGTGCGAAGCCGTCGAGCGGGAAGATCGAGTAGCCGCCGACGCCGTTCCGGACAGCCGTCGCTGGTCGAGTTCTGTCGAAGTTTTGCGAGGGAAGAGCGCTCCGAGAGCGTCTTCCCGCATCACGGGGTGGTTGCCCCGACGATGCGAGGGAAGGGATTTGAACTACGTGCAGACGGTCGCTTCGCGCTGCGTCTGCCCTCGTTCAAATCCTTCCGTGTGCATTCGTAGCGCGCCGTCGGCGCGCACTCATGCGAGGGAAGGGATTTGAACCCTTGGACCTCTACAGGAGCGGATCTTGAGTCCGCCGCCGTTTCCCAGCTTGGCTACCCTCGCACGCAGTCCGGGGAAACGGGCCGTCGTGGTTTAAGCCAACGGTTCGGCGCTCCTGCCCGGCGATAGTTTCAGGCCCCTGCCCGTCCTACCGGCCCGACGATGGACGAGCACACCCGTGACCCCGGCGTCGCGCCGCCGCTGGGGGACCCGACCGGGTGGCGCGAGGACCGCCGCTGGGAGCACGCGACGCTCCGGCGCGCGGCCGAACACGGCGTCCGGCTGTACAACGACGCCGCCTACACCGAGAGCTACGACTGCTTCAAGTTCGAGTGGTACAACTACGGCCGGGGGACCGCGGAGTCGGCGTTCTGCCACGGGATGCAGCAGGTCGCCGCCGGGACGCACAAACACGCCGCCGACCGCGGGCGGGGCGCCGAGGCCGGCGACGACGGGATGCGCTCGCTGTTCTCCACCGCGCTCGACTACCTCCGCGGGGTGCCCGACGACTTCTACGGCGTCGACGTGGCCGCGGTCCGGCGCCGGCTGCTGGTCGCGATGTTCGAGCCCCAGTTGATCGACGACTGGCGGATCGCGATCGACGACCACACCCCCGACGCCTACCCCGCCGACTACGAGTACGCCGCGGGGCTGGGGTGAGATGCTCGCGCCCCAGCGCGTCGCCGACGCGGAGTACGCCAAGTGGCGCGTGCTCGCCGACGTGACCGAGACGTGGTTCGGGACGTTCGTCCACGACCCCGCCCACGCCGACCGCGCAGCGGCGACACAGCTGCTCGACGCGCGGCTCCCCTCCGCGGCGGCGCTCCCGTCGACGGTGGGCGACGACGAGGCCGCGCAGTCGCTACTCGACCAGCTCGACAGCCTCTACCGGCGCCACGATCTCCCCCACCGCGTCGTCGCCGGCCACGACACCGAGACGGCGGTTCGCCTCGATCCGCTGCTCCGGAACCACGGCTACGACCGGGAGGACTACCGGGCGCTCGTCCCGGAGTCGGTCGCCCCACCCGGCGACGACACGACACTCCAGTTCGACACTCGCCGGCACGGGAGCGACGGGGCGCGAGCCGTCCACGAGTCGGTCGGTCGCGACCCGGCAGGGATCGAGTACGCGGCCGCGATCGCGGGCGCGCTCGACGGGCGCGAGGTCGTCGCCGCCCGCGGCGGTGAGCCGATCGCTGCCGCCGGCTGGTACGTCCACGGCGACGATAGCGTCGATCCCGTCGCCCGGTTCACCCACGTCGGCGTCCGACCCGACGCACAGGGCGAGGGCGTCGGCGCCGAACTGGTCCGCGCGGTCGTCGATCGGTGCCCGCTCCCCGCCGAGCGGATCGTCGTCTGTGCCACGGACGAGCACGTCGGCTTCTACGAGTCGGTCGGCTTCGTTCAGGTCGCCTCCCTCTGGCGGTTCGCGCGGCTCCCCTGAGCCGGCGACGGTCGCCCCGACCGGAGCGCCTTTGCTCGGCCCGGAACAGCCTCGGGTATGCACGACCGGGAACTGCTGTTCGATCTCGCCCGGGCCGCCGGCCCGGTGGGGTACGAGGACGGCGTCCGCGCGGTGGTCCGCGAGGCGCTGGCGCCCGCAGTCGACCGAATCGACACCGACGCGATGGGCAACGTCGTGGGCACCGTCGAGGGTGAGAGCGATCGCGAGGTGGTCGTCGCCGCCCACATGGACGAGATCGGCTTCGTGGTCTCGCGGGTCACCGACGACGGCTTCCTGCGGCTCGATTCTCTCGGCGGCTGGAACCCACAGGTCCTCCGCGCACAGCCCGTCACCGTCCACACCGACGACGGGACAGTGCCGGGCGTGATCGGCGCCGAGCCGGCGCACACGCGCGACGAGGACGACGTGGAGGACATCGACGACCTCGCGGTGGATCTGGGACTCGACGCCGACGCCGCGGCCGAGACGGTCTCGGTCGGCGACGTGGTCACGCTCGACGCCGAACCCCGCGCGCTCGGCGACTGCGTGACCGGGAAGGCGCTCGACGACCGCGCGGGCGTCTACGCGATGCTCGCGGCCGCACGCACGGCCGAGCCCGACGCGACGGTCCACTTCTGTGCGACGGTGCAGGAGGAGGTCGGCCTGCGCGGCGCCCGCGCAGTCGCGACCGACGACCGCTTCGACCCAGACCTCGTGCTCGCGCTCGACGGGACACTCGAACGGAGCGTCCCCGGCGTTCACGCCGCCGAGACGGTATCCACGCTCGGTGAGGGCGTCGGGATCAAGCGGAAGGACGCCTCCGTGATCCCCAGCCCCGCGGTGGTCGAGTGGCTCGTCGACGTGGCAGACGACCGGGAGATCGCCCACCAGCCGGAGGTCGCCGCGAACATCGGGACCGACACCGGGGCGCTGCAGAACGCCGGCGGCGCCGTCCTGTCGGGCGCGCTCTCGATCCCCGTGCGCTACCACCACTCCCCCGTCGAGACCGCCCATCGCGACGACCTGTCGGCGACGGTGGCGCTACTGACGGTGGCGCTGTCCCGGACGGCGTCGCTCGTCGAGTAAGCCGAAGCCGATCCCTTCTTGCCCGTTCACCTCCTCCAGTGGGGTATGCAGATCTACCAGTTGGGCGAGGGACAGCCCGAACTGGCCGTCGTCGCTGGCATCCACGGGGACGAGCCCTGTGGCGTCGAGGCGGTCGAACGTCTCGTCGCCGAGGAGCCCGAAGTCGACCGTCCGGTGAAGCTGATAATCGCCAACGAGGAGGCGCTGGAACGCGGGGTCAGATACGTCGAAGAGGACCTCAACCGCGCGTTCCCGGGCGATCCCGAGGGCGACACACACGAGTCACGGCTGGCCCACGAGCTCGCCCGCGAGGTACAGGGCTGTACGGTGCTCGCGCTGCACTCCACGCAGTCCTACGCCGAGCCGATCGCGGTGATCGACACCGTCGACGAGATCGCGCGCTCGCTCGCGCCGCTGCTCCCCGTCGACGTGCTGGTCGAGACCGACAACTACACCGACGGCCGGCTGGTCGAGCACGCCCACACGATCGAGCTGGAGTGTGGCCTCCAGGGCAGCGAGGAGGCCGCCGAGAACGCCTACTGGCTCACCCGGGCGTTCCTCGCGGCGTCGAACGCGCTTTCGGTACCGGCCACGGACGACCGACTGGCTCAGCCCGAACGCGGCGAGGTCGAAGTGTTCCGGCTCGACGGGCCGATCGCCAAGCCCCCCGGCCGGGAGTACGACGTGGTCGTCCCGAACTTCGAGCGCGTCGAGGCCGGCGAGCGGTTCGCGATCGCCGACGGCGAGGCGCTGACCGCCGACGAGCCGTTCTACCCCGTGCTCCTCTCGGCGGAGGGGTACGACGACATCTTCGGCTACGCCGCCGAGGCTGTCGGCCAACTGGAGTGAGCCTGCTCTCCCGGCCGCCGGCCGTCGTCGGCGGTTCGGTACGTTTATTTCCGGCACCGGGGTTTGAGTGACCATGAGTGGACGCCCGCTCGACGTGCTCGAAGAGTCGCTCTCGGAGCCGGTGACGGTCCATCTGAAGGACGGCGAGTCCTTCTACGGGGCGCTCTCGGGCTACGACCAGCACATGAACGTCGTGCTCGAACCGGCCGACGCGAGCGACGCCGTGCTGGGCGAACTCGACGTCGAGGAAGTGGACAACACAACGATTATCCGTGGTGACAACGTCGTTTCGGTAACTCTATGACCGGCGCAGGAACACCGAGCCAGGGGAAGAAGAACACCACGACTCACACGAAATGTCGCCGCTGCGGCGAGAAATCCTACCACACGAAGAAGAAGGTCTGCTCGTCGTGCGGGTTCGGGAAGTCCGCCAAGCGACGCGACTACGAGTGGCAGTCGAAAAGCGGCGACAACTGACGGCTCTCACTGCAGTTTTCTCCGCCGTTTCTAACCGAAGTAGCGGCCGCACTCTCGCCGCCGACAGTCGACGCGACGGGGAGCACGATCGCCGCATCGTCCGTCGGTATGCACGTGTCTGTATATTCTTTCGGTATACCGGCAACGATACAGCACGATAGCGGGGGTTTTTGGTTCCGCGCGACCGACGGGCGGGTATGCACGAGGGTTCGGCCGAAGGGCCGACCGACGGGATGCGGGAGAAGTGTGGCGTCGTCGGCGTCGCGCTCGAGGATCGCGGGGCCGCCCACCCCTGTTACTACGGCCTGTACGCGCTCCAGCACCGCGGCCAGGAGTCGGCGGGGATCGTCACCCACGACGGGTTTCAGCAGCACGACCACGTCGAGATGGGGCTGGTCGGCGAGGCGTTCGAGGAGGACGACCTCGACGGGCTGCAGGGCTCGACCGGCGTGGGTCACGTCCGCTACCCCACCGCGGGGAGCGTCGACAAAGCCTGCGCACAGCCGTTCACCGTCTCCTTCCGCTCGGGCTCGCTCGCGCTGAGCCACAACGGGAACCTGGTCAACGCCGGCGAGATCCGCGAGGAGCTGGCCGGGGAGGGCCACGCGTTCACCTCCGACGGCGACACCGAGGTGATCGCCCACGATCTCGCGCGCAATCTGCTCGACGCCGACCTCGTCCGCGCGGTCAAGCGCACGATGGACCGGATCCACGGCTCCTACGCGCTGACGGTGATGCACGACGAGACTGTCCTCGGAATTCGGGACCCCCAAGGAAATCGTCCGCTCTGTCTCGGCAAGCTCGACGACGGCTACGTGCTCGCGTCGGAGTCGGCGGCGATCGACACGCTGGGCGGGGAGCTGATCCGGGACGTGAAGCCCGGCGAACTCGTCCTGCTCGATCCCGACGGGACGGGGTACGACAGCTACCAGCTGGTCGAGGAGGAGCACACGGCCCACTGCTTCTTCGAGCACGTCTACTTCGCGCGGCCGGACTCCGTGATCGACGAGGCGCTCGTCTACGACACGCGGCGCGATCTCGGTGCCCGCCTGTGGGAGGAGTCGGGCGTGGAGAGCGACGTGGTGATGCCAGTCCCCGACTCCGGCCGGGCGTTCGCGACGGGGTACGCCGAGGCCGCGGCCGACGAGCTCGGCGACGACGGCCCGGAGTTCGCGGAGGGGCTGATGAAGAACCGCTACGTCGGCCGGACGTTCATCATGCCCACACAGGACCAGCGCGAGCAGGCCGTCCGCCTCAAGCTCAACCCCATCCGCTCGACGGTCGAGGGGAAGTCGGTCACGCTGATCGACGACAGCATCGTCCGCGGGACGACCTCGACGCAGCTCGTCTCGCTGCTCGAAGAGGCCGGCGCCGAGGAGGTCCACCTCCGCATCGGCGCGCCACAGATCCTCGCGCCGTGCTACATGGGGATCGACATGGCCTCCCGCGAGGAGCTGATCGCCGCGGGACAGGACACCGAGGACATCCGCGAGACGGTCGGCGCGGACTCGCTCTCCTACCTCTCCGTCGACGGCGTCGCCGAGGTGCTGGGCGAGTCCCGGGGGGATCTCTGTCTTGGCTGTGTGACGGGCGAGTACCCCTACGACATCGACGGCGAGGAGACCGATCGCGACGTGACGCGGCCGGATATCGACGACGCCGTCGTGGCGGACGATTGAGACGCGGCACTTGGCACAAGACGTTCCTTTACGACGGGAGAGTTCCAGCGCATGCAGACGTTCGTTTCGGACGGTTCTCCCAGCGAGTCGCTCTCCGACGCGCTCGGGACGACCGACGTCGCGATCAACCGCTACCGGCTCTCCCCGGGCGAAGGGCTGCCGAGCGGGCTCCACACCCACCTCGATCAGGAGGAGGTGTTCTACGTAATCGAGGGGACGGTGACGTTCGATACCCTCTCTGAGCCGGTCGCCGTCGACGCGGGCGAGGCGGTCCGGTTCGCCCCCGGCGAGTACCAGACCGGCGCGAACACGGGGGAGTCGCCGGCCGTCGTGCTCGCGATCGGCGCGCCGAGGGAGAGCGAGCAGGTGCGGGTCCCGCTCGACTGCCCGGACTGTGGCCACCGCGGGCTCTCCCCCGAGTTCGACGGCGAGCTTCGACTGGCGTGTCCCGACTGCGGCGGCGAGCATCGAACGCGTGGCTGTCCGGCGTGTGGGAACGCGGAGATGGAGGTCGCGTCCGGGGAGGGGGAGGGCGAGACGATCGTCGTCTGCCCGGACTGCGGCGCGGAGCGATCCGAGCCGCGGTGGGCGTAGTCAGGCGATCACGTACACGAACAGGTAGACGACGACGCCCAGCGCGAACGAGATGGCCCAGAGCGGCGCCGCGACCTTCCCCACCTTCCGGTGGTTCGTCCGGGGAATCTCCGAGACGGGGTAGCTCCACGCCAAAAGCAGCGCGTAGAACACCAGCGGCACGCAGACGATCGCGAGCGTGATGTGGATCCCGAGGATCGCGAGATACGCTGTCTCGAGCAGCCCCGTCGCCGGGAACTCCGTCGGGCCGACGAGGCTGACCCGGTAGAGGTAGGCGACGAGGAACAGCGCGAACAGGCCGAACGTCGCGCCCATCAGCTTCCGGTGGCGGTCGACGTCCCCCTCCCGGATCGCGCGGACGCCGAGGATCACCGTGGCCAGCGCGACCGTACAGATCAGCGCGTTCAGATGCGGGATGGCCTCGACGACCGCCGAAGGCGCCCGGGGGAGCGCCTCGGCGGGGACGACACGCAGCGCCGCGGCGAACACCAGCGCGAGCGCGACGACGGAGAGCAGCGTCGCCGTCCCGAGCGTGTGGTCGCGGACGGTGGTACGAACGTTCATACTGGCGTGTCGGTCCGACGGGGCAAGAAACGTGTGGCGACGGCACGGCGGCGCCGACGCTATCTCGTCGCCCGACGGCGCGGCCAAAAGGAAGCCCTTTTACTGGGCCGTCGGCAATGAACGACTGCAGCAAGCACGCGAGCGTGGGTAGCCAAGCTAGGCCAACGGCGCAGCGTTGAGGGCGCTGTCCTGTAGAGGTCCGCCGGTTCAAATCCGGTCCCACGCATCGCACGGTGAGCAATCACTCACCACACGATGCAGGTGCTCGTCCGCTGGACAGCACCCACGCACAATCCTTCCGAAAATACCTTCGACAGTGGCTACTCTTCCGAGTACGGTTAGAACGACCCGTTCGAGCGCCGTCCGCAGTTCGGACACGCCCACCGGTAGTGGGTCGTACTCGAACTCAACAGCCCGCCACCCTCCTCCTTGATCTGGAGGTCGCCCCGCTGCTGGGCACATTCCGCGTGGAAGTCCATTCCGCACTGGCTGCAGTTCTCGCTCGCTCCCGAATCGCCACAGTAGGCACAGTCTGTGCTAAACAGGCCCATGCCAGAACACATATCGGCTAGTTCAAATAAATTTACCGGGGAGAACGACCCGTGTCGAGCGTCGCCACTCCCGAACGAGCGTCGAAAGAAATCGGCACTGCGGAAGCGTCGGTGAGAGGGTCGCTGCCGTTTAACCGAACAGCTCGCCGAGGCCCTCGCCGGACTCCTCGTCGTCGCCCTCGTCTTCGTCCTCTTCCTCGGCCTCGGCCTCTTCCTCGGCCTCTTCCTCTGCTTCCTCGTCGGCCTCGTCGGCGCTACCGCCAGCGCCGCCGGCGGCCGCACCGCCCGCGGCGGGCGCGGCGGCGGCCGTCTCGATGGCCTCCTCGATGTCGACGTCCTCCAGCGCGGCCACGAGGGCCTTGACGCGGGACTCCTCGACGTCGACGCCCGCGGCTTCGAGCACCGCGGTGATGTTCTCCTCGTTGATCTCCTCGCCCGATTCGTTCAGCGTGAGTGCAGCGTAAACGTATTCCATTGTAAGTTACCCGAACATCTCGCCGAGACCTTCGCCGCCGTCGGCGTCGTCGTCGTCGGAGTCGTCCTCCGGCTCGGCGTCGTCGGCGTCCTCGGCGTCAGTTGCTTCGTCGTCCTGTTCCTCCTCGTCCTCGTCGACGTCCTCGGTGGCTGCCGGCGCTTCCACGCCCTGCAGCTCCTCGGGGAGCGCCTCCTCGTCGTCGATCTGGGCGGCCAGCGCACGCAGCTGTGCGTCCGCCTTGCCGATCAGATCGGGCGCGAGCTCCTCGTTGACGATCGTCGCCTCGAGGCCGACGGATTTGGCCTCGCCGGCCGCCTTCGCGAGCAGGGTGCCCGCGTTCTGGGCGGTCGGGTAGGCGGCGTTGACCGAGAGATTCCGGGCAGCCGCGGCGGCGGCCTGGATGTCCTCGCGGTACTCGTCGACGTCGAGCTCGAGCTCCTCGGGCTCGAACAGCACGCCGTCGGCGTAGACGGCGCGCAGGTCCAGCCCGACTTCCTTGGGCTCGATGCCCATCTCGGCGAGCACGTTCGCCAGATCCTCGGAGACGGTCTCCCCGGCGTCGAGCACGTGGGAGTCCTCGGTGACCTTGATCGACCCCTCCATGATGCGGGCGGAGGCGCCGACCGACTGGAGCTCGCCCACAAACGGACCGGGGTCGATCCCGGTGTCACCCTCGGGGATGACGATGTCGTTGGGGGCGACCTCGCCGGCGCCGATGGGCGCCGGGGTCTTCGAGGCTTCCAGCTCCTTGAACAGCCCGAACGGGTTGTCGTTCGTGCCGACGAAGGCGACCTCGCCGCCGATCTCCGTGGCGAGCTGTTCGAGACCCTCGTCGACCTCCTCGACGGCGCGGGTCATGAGCGTGTTGCGGCTCATGCGCACCTCGGCGGTGCCGTGGAGCCCGCGGCGCATGCTCTGGAGCTGTCGCGAGGGGATGCCCGTGACGCCGACGATGCCGACGGCGTCGTAGCGCTCGAGGAAGTCGACGAGCTCGTCGACCTCCTGCTGCTTCCACTCGGGCACCGTCTCGGTCTTGCGGACGTCCTGTGCTTCGCTCATGCGGGCACCTCCACGGCCGGCCCCATCGTGGTCTTCACGTAGATGGAGTCGATGTTGAGGGGCCCCTTCTCGAGGTCGGCCTCGAGACGCCGGATGATGACGTCGATGTTGTTCGAGACCTCGTCGGGGGTCATGTCCTGGGCGCCGACGCGGGTGTGGAACGTCCGGCGGTCGCCGGAGCGGATCTGAACGGTGTTTTTCATCCGTTCGACCGTCTCCACCACGTCGTCGTCGGGCTGGAGCGGGGTCGGCATCTTCCCTCGCGGACCGAGCACGGTCCCGAGGTAGCGGCCGATGTCTTGCATCATCGCGGCCTCCGCGATGAAGAAGTCCGTATCGTCGGCGAGGTCCTTCGCCTCGTCGTCGTCGTCGCCGAGGTCCTCGAGCTCGTCGGGGCCGAGCACCTCGTCGGCGACGTCTTCGGCACGAACGGCGGTCTCGCCGGTCGCGAAGACGACGATACGTGTCTCCTGTCCGGTTCCTGACGGGAGCACGACGCTCTCGTCGACCCGGTTGGACGGGTCGTTCAAGTCGATGTCGCGCAGATTGACTGCGAGGTCGACCGTCTCGGTGAAGTTCCGATCGGGTGCGTCCTCGAGTGCGCGGGATACTGCTTCCTCTATTGAATCTGCCATCTTTCACCTCCGTAGTACGCGTAGGCGGCTCCTACGGGTGAGTGAAACAGGCTACGCCTGTCTCACCCGAGACGACGGCGATGCGAGACTTAAAGCCGTCGAACTCGGGACTCGCCGAAACCCGGCGAGGGCGCCGTCTCGGACCCTGTGACGCCGTCCCGTGGCGTGGGGGCGTCGGCGAAGGCAAAACCCTATACCCCGAACTCCACAAGCGAGCACAGGAATGGAGGAGCGCACGCGCAACTACCTCGAGGGGCGCTTCGGCGACTACTACGCCGACGCCGACATCTCGGTGCCGCCCGAGCCCGCGGCCCGGGAGTGGGGGCATATCCCCTACACCGAGAGCGACGGGACGACGATGGTGCGTCACCGCTCGCTGTTGGACATGGGCGGGGACGCCCAGTCGGTCCGGGAGTTCCTCGAACGGGCAGCCCCTCGCCACGCCTACTTCTCGGCCGCACGCTACGACGACCCCGACAACCGGACGATGGCCGAGAAGGGCTGGCGCGGCGCGGACCTCGTGTTCGACCTCGACGCCGACCACCTCCCCGGCGTCGACGAGGACGAAGCCAGCTACGCGCAGATGCTCGCGGCGTGTAAGGACGCGCTCCAGCGACTGCTCGACCTGCTCCGGGAGGATTTCGGCTTCACCGACGACGAACTGCTGATCGTCTTCTCGGGCGGCCGCGGCTACCACGTCCACGTCCGCAACGACGCGCTGCTCGAACTCGACAGCGAGGCGCGCCGCGAGATCGTCGACTACGTACGCGCGGTCGACCTCGACCGCGACGGGCTGATCCGCACCGTCTCCCACGGCGGCACCACCCGCCGCGAGCTCAAGACCGGCGGCGGCTGGGGACGCCGGGTCCACCGCGAGCTCGTCGAGTTCGTCGCCGAGCTCCGGGAGATGGATCGGGCGGACGCGCTCGACGAGCTCACCGCGTTCGACGGGATCGGCGACGGCCGGGCGAGCACCATCCTCGACGCCGCGGAGCGCAACCCCGGCGCGATCCGGGAGGGGAACGTCGAGGCCGGCGGTCCGGGCCTGCGGAAGCTGATCGAGGCGCTGACCGCACAGGTCGTCCAGCAGGAGACGGCGCCGATCGACGAGCCCGTCACGACCGACGTGCGCCGGCTGATCCGACTCCCGGGGACGCTCCACGGCGGGACTGGGTTCGTCGTGCAGCCGATCGAGCCCGACGATCTCGACTCGTTCGACCCGCTCGAAAACGCCGTCGCCGACCGCTTCCGCGGCCAGCGGATCATGGTGAACGTCACCGAGCCGGGGCCGGTCGACCTGGGCGCCGAAACAGCTTTAGAGCCCGGTCCGCAATCAGTGGAAGAGTACGTCGGCGTGTTCCTCATGGCGAGGGGGCGCGCCGAGAAAGCCGCAGAGTGATCGAACGAACCCGCAGGCCGCCGTCGCGCCATCCGCGCGACTCCAACACACAGCATGGACATCGACGAACTCCAGACGGTCCAGAGCAAGGAGCGCCAGAAGGACAGCCTCCAGCACCTGCGGGACTCGTTCTACGAGGACGTCGCGGCGTACATCGAGGAGCTGAAACAGGAGCGCGATCGCGTGGCCGAGGAGGCCGACGAGCCGTTCTCGAACCCGGAGGTCTCCCGGCTCAGCGACGACATCGAGCGCGCGGAGGACGTGGTCGAGGCGATCTACGAGCGCCGCGTCGGGAAAGTCGTCAAGATGGCCTCCTTCGCGGCCGCGGACATGCCCGTCGAGGAGGAGGGGCTCACCACGCAGGAACGCGACCTGTTCGAGGACATGGTCGGCCGCATCGGCGAGAACCGCTCGCGCGTGCTGGACATCCTCGCCGGCGAGGGCGACAGCGTGCCCGCGTCCGCGGGCGCGCCGGGCGCCCAGCCCGAGCCAACCGAGACGACGGAAACGAGCGAGCCGACAGCGCCCGGCGGTGAGACGCCGACGAGAACCGACGACACCGGTCCCTCCCGCGACGAGCCGGCGGTCGGCACGGGGGCGCCCGATCCGACCGCCCCGTCGAGTACCGACGAGTCGGACGACGTTCCGCCGGCGCCGCCGGACAGGCCGGCCAGCGAGGCCGAGGCGGCGGGGTCGGAGCCGCCCGAGGCGTCGGTCGATCCCCGATCGGACGGCGGGGTCGCGACCGCGAGCGGGGACGACGCGCCGGCGAGTGCGGACACGGCCGCGACCGGCGCGGCGACAGAGAAGGCGGCCGACGACCGGACCACCGTCCGTGTCACCGAGGACGTGGGGCGCATGCTCGGCGTCGACGACCGCGAGTACGAACTGGAGAGCGAGGACGTGGTGTCGCTGCCGGCAGACAACGCCGAGGCGCTGCTCCAGCGCGAGGCCGCCGAGCGGCTCTGGTGACGGGAGCGGAAAGCGTTAGTCCCCGCCGATCGCACGCTCGGGCATGCTCGAAGCCGGCGACGACGCACCCGAGTTCTCGCTCCCCAACCAAAACGGCGACGAGGTCTCGCTCTCGGACCTGCCCGGCGAGTACGCCGTCGTCTACTTCTACCCCCGTGCCGACACGCCCGGCTGCACCACCGAGGCCTGCTCGTTCCGCGACGACTGGGACGCCTACGAGGAGGCGGGCGTCTCCGTCGTCGGCATCAGCGACGACCCCGTCGAGGACCTCGCTGATTTCCGCGAGAAGTACGACCTTCCCTTCGACCTGCTCTCCGACGAGGACGGCGAGGTGTCGGCGGCGTACGGCTCCTACGGCGAGAAGAACGTCTTCGGCAACGAGGTGATGGGCGTGTTCCGCAACACGTTCGTCGTGCAAGACGGCGAGATCGTCGAGGTCTACGAGGGCGTCGACCCCGAGAACCACGCCGAGGAGATCCTCGGCGACCTCGGCCTGAACTGAGCACCCCTCGCCTACTCAGGCCCGCAGCCGCCGCAGTTCCTCACTCACCACCTTCCGGTTCAGCACGAGAAAGCCCGCGAGGATGCAGCCGAACCCGGCGACGGCCGCCGGCGGGAGCGCCTCGTCGAGCAGCGCCCAGCCCGTGACGGCGGCGACCGGCGGCACCGCGTAGCTCACGAGGTTCGCGGTGAACGGCCCGCGGCGGCGCATCAGCGTGAAGTAGGCGCCGTACCCCACCGAGCTCGCGACGACGCCGACGTAGCCGACCGCGACCCACGTCCACGTCCCCGAGGGCACGACGATCGGCTCGCCGAGCCCGAGGCTGGCGGCGTGGAGCATGATCGCGCCGAGCCCCATCGCCCACCCCGTCGTCGGGAGGCTGGCCATCGGCGCGTCGACCCGGCGCAGCAGCACGCTCCCCGCCGCGACCGCGATCACCGCACAGAACACCAGCGCCGCCCCGAGCCCGTCCGGCCCGAGGGTCGCGAACGCGCCGTCGAGCACGTCGGGCGCGCCGGCGGGCGGCTCGGTCGCCGCGGTCGGCGACGGGCGCGCGATCAGCACGACGCCGATCAGCCCGAGAACGATCCCCGCGGCGTCCCGGGGCGCCAGCCCGTCGCCCGAGAGCAGCAGGGCGGCGAACCCCACGGTGAGCACGGGGTTGAGGCTGTACACCACCGACGCGACCGAGCCGGAGGTGTAGAGCTGCCCGAAGAAGAGGAAGAACACGTTCCCGAACACCAGAAACGCCGCCGCGACGGCGATCGCCGCCCAGTCCGCGCGGGTCTGCGGGAGATCCAGCCGCCCCAGCGCCGCGAGCGCGCCGACGGTCACGACCGCGCCGATGTCGAAGCGAAACCCCGCGAACAGGATCGGCGGGATCGTCTCCAGCCCGACCTCGATCGCCGAGAAGCCGGCCCCCCACGCGACAGCCAGCACCACGAACAGCCCGGCGTCCTGGTAGCGAGACACGTCGGAACTGGTGGCGGCGGTGGCTTGAGCGTGTCCATCCGCGCGGCGTTCGCCGCTTTCGATTGCGAACGACTCACACACGACGGCGGGAGTTAAGCCGCCCCGCCCGGCTACCCGGACCGTGAGCCGTTATCTGATCTCGGACCACCACTTCGGCCACGCGAACATCATCGAGTACTGCGACCGGCCGTTCGACTCCCCCGGCGCGATGGACAGCGCGATGCTCGACGGCCACTACGAAACCGTCCCGCCGGACGCCGTGCTCGTCCATCTCGGCGACGTGGCGATGGACATGCAGGACGGCCGGGAGACGGTCGAACGGTTCGACCAGCTCGACGGCGACCTGCTGATCCGTGGCAACCACGACGTGGGGCTCGATCCCGACGACGCGCCGTTCCCGGTCGTCGACGCCACCGTGCTGGACCACGGCGACCGCACGTTCTACTGCACCCACCGCCCCGAGGACGTGCCCGAGGACTGGGACGGCTGGGTGATCCACGGCCACCACCACGACAACCACCCCGAGACGTTCCCGTTCGTCGCCGCCGACGCGCGCCGCGTGAACGTCTCGGCGGAGCTGCTCGACTACCGCCCGGTTCGGCTGGCGGGGCTGTCGGCGCTGCTCGATCAGTGCCCGTCGAACGAACGTGTCCGGGACGCCGCGACGGCCGAGTCCGAATTCGCGATCGACCTGCGGTAGTCAGCGCATCAGCTTCGCGAACAGCGGGTCGACGTACTCCCACTTCGCGTCGACCACGAACGGGAGCGTGAACAGCACCAGAATCGTGAGCCCGCTCGCGATGTCGCCCGGGAGTCCGAACGTGGTCGGGAGCACGGAGCCGGCGAACGCCCCGGTGTGGGCGCCGGCGATCACGAACAGCAGTTGACGGACGGAACGGCGGCGACGGTCGCTGGGGGTCGACTCCATACGCGTCGATCGCCGTCGTCGTAGAAAAACGGCCGTGGCTCGGGACTCAGTAGCCGCGGTTGATCAGGTAGTCCGCGAGATCCGCGAGCAGCCGACTGGCCTCGTTGTCCGGCAGCGCGTCGAGGTGGTCCTTCGAGCGGGCGGTCAGCTCCTCCGCTCGCGAGCGGGCGTACTCGATACTGCCCGCGTCTTCGAGCGTCTCGACGGCCGCGGCGACCTCGGCTTCGGTGAGCTCGTCTGTCGTCTCGGCGTCGACGAGCCCGTCCACGTCGACCCCCTGCTGGCGCGCGTGGAGGGTGATCAGCGTCTCCTTCTCGCCGACGAGGTCCGAGCCGCGCTGCTTGCCCAGCTCCTCGCTCGGCACCGTCAGGTCGAGCACGTCGTCCTGAATCTGGAACGCGCGCCCGGAGTCGATCCCGTACTGCCGCAGCGCCTCGACGGTCTCGTCGTCGGCGCCGAGCAGGATCGCCGGGATGGCCGCGGAGGCGCCGTACAGCACGGCGGTCTTGAGCTCGACCATCTCGAGGTACTCCTCGGGCAGCACGCCGGCCCGGTTCTCGAACTCCACGTCGAGCGCCTGCCCCTCGCAGATCTCCGTACAGGTGCGTGCCAGTCGGTTGGTGGCCGCGACGGAGAGCTCCGGCCGGCTGCCCGTGTCGGTCATGAACTCGAACGCCTTGGCGTACAGCGTGTCGCCCGCGAGGATCGCCGTCTCCTCGTCGTACTCGCGGTGGACCGCCGGCACGCCGCGCCGGAGGTCGTCGTCGTCCATGATGTCGTCGTGGATCAGCGTGAACGACTGGATCACCTCGATGCTGACCGCCGCACGCAGCAGGTCGACCTCGCCGTCGAACAGCGCGGGGAACTGCCGGTAGTCGGCGGTGCCCGGCGTCACGTCGGCCAGCGCCTCGCCCACGAGCAGACACACCGTCGGCCGCAGGCGCTTCCCGCCGGCGTCGAGCAGGTAGCGGGAGGCCTCGTACAGGCGTTCGGGCTCCTCGATCGGGAGCTCCTCGACGATGGCGTCGTTGACCCGCTCGCGGCGCTGTTTCACCGCGGCGAGCAGCCGTTCGACCGTCGCGTCCTCACTCATCGTTACTCCGTCAGCTGGATCACGTTGCCGTTGCGCGAGAGGTGGATGTCGTCGCCGAGGTTGTACCCCTCGGACTCACAGAGGTCGACGTACTTCGCGAGGTTCTCGAGGTTCTGGTGGGCCGGGACGATGTTCTCGGGCTGGAGCGCCTCCAGCATCTGGTAGTGGCCCTCCTGACTCAGGTGGCCCGAGACGTGGATGTCGTCGTAGATGTGGGCGCCCTGCATCCGGAGCAGCTGCTCGGACTGGTAGCGCTGGCCCTCGTTGGTCGGCTCCGGGATGACGCGGGCGCTGAAGATGACCTTGTCGCCGTCCTCGATGTCGTAGGGGGTCTCGCCGCGACCCATCCGGGTGAGCATCGCGCGCGGCTCGCCCTGGTGGCCAGTGACGATCGGGAGGTAGTTCTCCTTCCCCTCCTTCATGATCCGCTTGAAGGTCCGGTCGACGGACTTGCGGTGGCCGTACATCCCGAGGTCGTCCGGGAAGTCGACGAAGCCGAGGCGCTCGGCCGTGCCGGAGTACTTCTCCATCGAGCGACCGAGCAGCACCGGCTCGCGGCCGATCTCCTCGGCGAACTCGACGAGGCTCTTCACGCGGGCGATGTGGCTGGAGAACGTGGTGGCGACGATGCCGCCGTCGTAATCCTCCAGACTCATCATCACGTCACGCAGGTGCTCGCGGGCGACGCGCTCGGAGGGCGTCCGGCCCTTCTTCGCGGCGTTGGTACAGTCCTCGATGTACGCGAGCACGCCCTCCTCTCGGCTGATCTCGCGGAACCGATCCATGTCGATCGGGTCGCCGATGACGGGCGTGTGGTCCATCCGCTTGTCGAGGCCGTAGACGACGGCGCCCTCCGGCGTGTGGAGCACGGGGTTGATCGCGTCGATGATGGAGTGGGTGATGTTGACGAACTCGAGTTCGGTGTCGTCGCCGATCTGCATCGTCTCGCCGGCGTCCATCTTGATCAGGTCGTTGTCGACCTCGAACTTCGACTCGCCCTGGATCTGCTGTTTCACCAGCTCGATCGTGAACGGCGCCGAGACGATCGGCGCGTCGTAGCGGTGAGCCAGCTTCGAGATGGCGCCGATGTGGTCGAGGTGGCCGTGCGTGGGCACGATGGCCTGCACGTCGCCCTCGATCTCGGACATCACGCGGTCGTCCGGGATGGCGCCCATGTCGATCAGGTCGAGGCTGTGCATCTGCTCGGTTTCGACGTTGTCGTGGATCAGGACCTTACTCAGGTTCAGGCCCATGTCGAAGATGACGACGTCGTCGCCCGCGCGGACCGCGGTACACTGTCTACCGACCTCTTCGTAGCCGCCGATTGTTGCGATTTCGACTTCCATGGTTGGATGCACTCAAAGCCACGTTCGTGGCGGTGTGCGTACTGAAACAGCCGCGAGCGTGGGGGGTCGTGGACCCCGGCGTCTTACAGCGCGTCGGTCACCGATCCCCGCAACGCCACGTCGGCGTTTACCCGCGGGATGTTCTTACCCGTCCTTCTGCGTCCGAGGGTAAAAATGGCGCGGGTCGACGGCCGACGGCCGGAGACCGGCTCAGACGCCGAACACCGACCGCAACAGGTCCCGAGAGCCGGGACCCAGCCCGACCGCGCTGACCGCGATCAGCAGCAGCGTCGTGTACCGCGGCGTCTCCTCGACCAGCTCGGGCTCGAACACCCAGATCAGGAACGTCGCCGCCGCCATCTTCACGACGAGGAACGGCCACGCCGCCCCGAACAGGTCGACGATGAACTGGTTCGCGGGGTGTTTGGGGTTGAGGTTGTACGGCACGCCCAGCGCCATCAGGTAGTCGAGGCCGATCACGTTCGCGGCGCCGTCGACGGCGTGGGCGACGAGCACCATCCCGCCGGCGATCCCCGTCCCCTGGTTGATCCCGGGGGCAAAGGTCTCGATGGCGTACCACGTCCCGACGGCTGCGGCCGCCGAGAGGCCGACCATCGCGAGCAGCACCAGCGGGTAGAACTGCACCTGCGGGTCCGTCGCCGCGAGGTAGGAGAGGTAGCCGACCGAGAGCAGGAACGCGCCGCTGCCCATCGCCGTCAGCGGGCGGACGTAGTCGTCGACGTACCCCTGTCGGGCCAGCCACAGCGAGAGGAGGATGCAGGCCAGCGCGATGACGAACAGCGTGACGTAGATGATCGGGCTGATCAGCAGCGTGTTCAGCGGGTAGTCGAACCAGCTGTCGCCCATCGCGTTGTGGGCGTCCTCGACGGTCCGGAGCGCGCCGCCGAGCAGCATGAACGGCACCATCGCCCAGAACAGCCCGCGGTCCTCGCCGATGCCGAGCTGTTTCAGCAGCAGCACGACGCCCGTGATCGTGATCAGCAGGGCGACGATGTAGCCGATCTCGCTGACGACCGTGTACCCCGGGTAGGCCACCGGCTCGGCCGCCGCTTGGCACGCCGACGTGCTGTAGAGGTACTCGACCGTGCTCCCGGGGCGGATCGCACAGACCGCGTTGTGTGCGTCGGCCTGCACCGGGCCCCAGAAGTAGTGCCAGACGAACCCGTCGTAGACGGTCTCGGGGGCGAGTATCGATCCCCCGATCAGCGCCACCAGGAGCGCGCCGACGGTGCCGGCCCAGAGTCGTTCCGGGCTCCCGTCGGCCCACTCGCGGAGGGAGAACATACCTCAACACCGCACAGCGTGGGGCTTCAGGGTTGCGGTCTCCCGCATCGGGATCAGTAACGTTACCCTCCGGGGTCCCCCTCACGGGTATGGTCAGTCCGACACCGATGCTGATCGCGGGTGGCGTCGCGGTCGCCGTGATCGCCGTCTACGCCGCCTACCGAAAGGGGCGAGCCGACGGGATCGAACGCGCCCAGCGCGACCAGTCGCGGCAGGCCCACGACGCGGCCACCGAACGGGAGCCGCCGGTCGACGTGGGCGATCGCGTCTCGCTCGGCATCAAGGAGTTCAACAGCCACCACTCCGGCGAGCGGGTCGCGGTCTGCAAGAAGGAGGGGTTCGTGATCTTCGTCGACGACGTGCCCGACGGCGCCGCCGTCGGCGACGTGATCGACGCCGAGATCGTCGACTTCGGCCGGGACCGCAACTCCGCCGAGGCGCAGTACGTCGGCTAGATCGGCAGCCCGTCGGCCTCGTAGTCGGTGCCGAGCACCACCATCGTCTGTGAGCGCGTGAACCCGTCGGTGTCGGCGATGTGGTCGAACATCAGGTCCCGGAGCGCCTCGGTGTCCTCGGCGTGGACCCGCACCATCACGTCCCACTGGCCGGTCGTGAGGTGGACTTCCTGCACCTCGGGGAGGCCGGCGAGGTGAGCGAGTGCCTCCTCCTCGCGGCCCTGTTCGGTCCGGAGGCCGACGAACGCGCTCACGCCGTACCCCACCGCGTCGGCGTCGACGCTCGCGTGGTACCCCTCGATGATGCCCGCCTCTTCCATGCGGTTCACCCGGTCGTGGACCGTCGCGCTGGACATGTCGATCCGGCGGGCGACCTCGCTGAAGGGGGTCCGGGCGTCCTCCTGGAGGATGCGGAGGATCTGCCGGTCCGTCTCGTCGAGTTCCATGGTTCGGGGATCGCGGTGGAGGCTCTTTGCGGTTGTGACTGGGACGGCGATTCGTGTCTGTCGGGCGGGGTTTCCTCATGGGATGGCTCGCTCGATTCGGTGGGTGTCAGGACGTGGTTTCGATGGTGGTCAGCAACACGGTGAAAGCCCCTGCCCGCTCGACGGCTGCGACTCGCTGTCGTTCGAGAGAGCGAAGCTCTCTCGTGATGACGAGAGACGCCTGCGGCGTCTCTCGAACCACGCTCCTCGCTTCGCTGCGGTGCTTGCATCGTCTCGCTCGTCGACCGGGCAGCCCCTTTCAGTCCCACCCGACAGCACAGCCCACGACCCTCCCCAGCCGACTCCTTCCCTCACTCCGTTCGGTCAGTCGTCCCTCGCGCGCTCGTTCGCGCACTGAGGCGCTCACGTCGCGCGCCACCGCAGTCGCAAGCCGTGAATCTACAGCGAATAGTCGCTTCTCGTTGACGGCGCGCCACCCAACCACACCAAGACACCCCCGAGAATCAGACCGCGTCGTCGATCTCCTGCGCCGCTTCGAGCATCTCGTCGTGGAGTTCGCCGTTCGACACCACCAGCCCGCGGGCGTCGTGGCGCCACGGCTCCCCGCGGAGGTCGGTCACCTCCCCGCCGGCCTGCCGCACGAGGTGGACCCCGGCGATCGTGTCCCACGGCTTCGTCTGGACGTTGGTGATCACGCCCTCGATCGATCCGGCGGCGACCATCGCGAGCGCGGCTTGGGCGCTGCCGGGTCGCCGGAGGTCGGCGAACCGGGTGACGATGGCCTCACACGCGCGGGCGTACTCGTCGCGTCGCTCGCGGGGCCACCAGACTGTCGGCACGACCGCGGCGCGTTCGGGGTCGCTCACCGCCGAGACCGAGATCTCGGCGCCGTTTCGGTAGGCCGCCTCGCTGTCGGCGGTGTACACGTCGTCCATCGCGGGCAGGTAGTTACACGCCGCGACCGGCTCGCCCTCGATCACGCAGCCGACCGCGGTGGCCCACGTCGTGAGCTCCCGGACGTAGCTGTTCGTGCCGTCGATGGGGTCGACGATCCACGCCGGCCCGGTTTCGGGCACCGACTTGAGCGCGTCGCCCTCCTCGCCGACGATCGCCTCCTCGGGCCGCTCCTCCCGGATGATCTCCTCGACCTCGCGCTGGGCCGCGCGGTCGGCCTCGGTCACCACGTCGGTCTTCCCCGCCTTCGTCTCGACGGCGACGCCGCTCCGGAAGAACTCTTTCGCCACGTCGCCGCCCGCGACGGCCGCCCGCCGGGCGAGCGCGGCGCGACCACTCGCTCCGTGTTCGTGCATGGTTCTCCGTCTCCGGGAGCCAGCCCCAAGAACGCTCTGGGTCTTCCCCGAACTCGGCGCCGTCGGCCGTATCGCCCGTCGCGTTCCCGTCGCGTTCCCGTCGCGCGGTCCGGGTCGTGTCCCGACACGCCACGTGAAAGCGTCACGCCGCTGTCCCGATGCGATAAGCTTCAAGGCAACGCCGGGGGAAGTTACAGGCTGTCTATGGACATCTCGGATATCGCCGTCGAGGAATTCGTCGAAGTCGATGCTGACACCCGGGTCGCGAAGGTCCGGTCGCGGTTCGAGCGGGAGAACCCCAAGGGGATCGTCGTCATGGACGACGGCGACTGTATCGGCGTGATTCGCGAGAAGCAGCTGATCCAGTCCCACGTCGAGGACGACATGAAGGTCGGCGCCATCGTCCGCTCCTCCCGAAGCGGGGGGAGCCCCCCGAAGGTGGCCCGGCACGACGACGTGCGCGAGGTCTGTCGCGTGCTCGTCGAGGGCGACGTGAAGATCGCGCCCGTCTACGAGGGTGAGAACCTCTGGGGGATCGTCGCGGCCGACGACATCCTGCGTGCGGTCCACGACAACCTCGAGGCCATCACCGTCGGCGACATCGCCTCGGAGTCGGTCGTCACCGTCACCGAGGACGACCACGTCGGCAAGGCGATCAACCGCCTGCGCGAGAACGGCATCTCCCGGCTGCCCGTCGTGAACGAGCACGGCGAGCTCACGGGGATCGTCACGACCAACGACATCGTCGACTTCGCGGTCCGCGACGAGGAGCGACAGGGCGAGGGCGACCGCAGCGGCGAGCTCGAGCGCATGCTCGACATCCCCGTCTACGACCTGATGTCGAGCCCGGTCCAGACGATCACCGCCGGCGAGACCGTCGACGAGGCGGTGTCGGTCATGTTCGAGAACAACATCTCCGGGCTGGTCGTGACGGCGACGCCCGACGGCGCCGAGATCGAGGGCGTCATCACGAAGACCGACGTGCTCCGTGCGCTGACCCACACCGAGGAGGAGTCGATGGACGTCCAGATCACGAACGTCAATCTGCTGGACGTGCTCTCCCGCGAGGACATCGTCGCGGACATCACGAGCGTCGCGGACAAGTTCAAGGAGATGAACGTGCTCCACGCCCACGTTCGCTTCACCCAGCACAAGGAGAAGCTCCGCGGCACGCCGCTGCTGCGCTGTCAGATCCGGCTCCGGACGACGCAGGGGCAGGTCGCCGGCTCCGGTGAGGGGTACGGCGCCGAGCACGCGTTCCACGTCGCGCTCGACCGTCTGGAACGGAACGTGCTCGAACTCAAAGGCGTGAAGGCCGACGAGGAGTACCGCGGCCAGCTGATGCGGAAGCTGAACGAGCTCTAAGACTTCGACCTTTTGCTGCGGTCGGAGCCTTCGGCTCCTCCCTGGCAAAAGCTCGGCCAAAAGCCGGCGAGCCTCCCGTTGGTCGGCTCTTGGCCCGCTCGCTCACGTCCGTTCGCTCGCGGTGAGTGGTCTATCTGTACGAACCACGCGAGCGACCTCCGGATTTTTGCCGCTCGGGTGCCAGCGTTCCGGCGTGTCCTCGACCGACTCTCCCTCCACCGATCGCGCTCGACTGTGGCGGCCTGCACTCCTCGGCGGCGCCGTCGGCGTCGCGCTGGCGCTCCCCGTCTACGGCCGAGCGGGGCAGGGCGGGCCGCTGCTGTTCGTCGCGGGGCTCGTAGCGGGCTACCTCGCGCCCGAAGAAGTCGACGCCTACGCGGCCGGGGCTCGCGCGGGCCTGCTCGCCGCGCTCCCGCTGCTCGCCTGGTACCTGTTCGACTCGACGACGTGGTTCCTCTGGCAGGACGGCTGGTTCAGAGCTGTCGGCAGTCTGCTCGCCGTCGCGTTCGTCCTCGGTGCCGGCTACTTCGCCGGCGGGATCGGTGCGGGGATCGGCGGCTGGCTGGCCGTCCAGTTCGGCAGGAAAGAACCGGCTTAGAGCTCCTCGGCGGCAGCCAGCCCCTCCTCGACGATCCGGAACGTCGCGGTCTCGCCGGTCGCTTTCGAGCGGTGTTTCTCCAGCGCGGCCCGGCGGTTCCCGCCGCGGAACCGCTCCAGTCGAAGGACGACGCCGGTCCAGTGCTCCAGCGTGTTGCCGCCCAGCCCGCGGGTCCGGTCGGCGTCCGGGTCGCGGAACACCTGATTGGTGACGACGACCGCGAGGTCGTGTTTCCGGGCCAGCGAGAGCAGGTGGGTGACCTGACTCGCGACCTTGCGCAGCGACTCCCCCCCGGAGTCGTCGCCCGCGCGCTCCAGCCGGTAGAAACCCGTCGCGGAGTCGAGCACGATCAAGTCCGCGGTGTCGGCGAACTCCGCGGCGTCCCGGACGGCCTCGGCCTGCTCGTCGAAGTCGTGGGCCTCCGAGATCACGATGCGGCCGGCGACGTCCTCGAAGTCGGCGTCGCCGTCCGTTTTGCCGTCGACGATCTGTCGGAACCGATCGATCGACAGCCCCTCGGTGTCGATGTACAGCGCGCGCCCGCCGTCGACGGCGGCCTCGACCGCCGCCGCGAGCGCGAGGTTCGTCTTCCCCGCGGCCGGTTCGCCGTACACCTGCGTGACGGTGCCGCGCTCGAAGCCGCCGCCGAGCAGGTCGTCGATCGGGTCGCAGCCGGTGGGGACGGGCTCGCTCATTGGCGGTGGTTGCGCGCGGTGGTACGAAAGCGCTCGGGAGTCGCTCCGACGGCGTGTCGCCGAACCCGGCGCGGTCACGAGGCTCGGTCCGAGAGGTCGACGACGGCCGACGCGGCGCCGTGGCCGGACTCCGCGGGGGCGAGACGGTCACGCCGGATATATTCCCACGACTGAGACGGGAAGAAAACCTCGACCTAACGCCACACTTATGCGCGAACACCCCTTGTTTCCACGTAACTCACTCCGGGTCACCCATGAACGAAGTTCAACTAGAAGTCGCGAAGGCGTACCCGAACGACTCGGGCCGTGGTATCGCTCGGCTCGACCCCGACACTCTGCTCCACCTCAAGCTCTCCCCCGGGGACATCATCGAGATCGAGGGCGCCGAGACCACGGCGGCGAAGGTCTGGCGCGCCGACCGACAGGACTGGAACACCGACACGGTGCGCATCGACGGCTTCACGCGGCAGAACGCCGACGTGAGCATCGGCGAGCGCGTCACCATCCGGAAGGCCGAGGCCGAGACCGCCGAGTCGCTCACCCTCGCCCCGCCGGAGGAGGCGTCGGTGCAGTTCGGCTCCGAGGCCGCCGGCATGGTGAAGCGGCAGATCCTCAAGCGCCCGGTGGTCGAGCGCGACATCGTCCCCGTGATGTCGAGCACGAACCACCCGTTCATGCGCTCGCCCGGGCAGGCGATCCCGCTGATCGCCGTCGACACCGAGCCCGACGGCGTCTGCCTGATCACCGAGGAGACCGACGTGGAGCTCCGCGAGGAGCCCATCTCGGGCTTCGACAAGACCGGCGGCGGGATCACCTACGAGGACATCGGCGGCCTCGAAGACGAGATCCAGCGCGTCCGGGAGATGGTCGAACTGCCGATGAAACACCCCCAGATCTTCAAGAAGCTCGGCATCGAGCCGCCCCAGGGGGTGTTGCTCCACGGCCCGCCCGGCACCGGGAAGACGCTGCTCGCGAAGGCGGTCGCCAACGAGACCTCGGCGAGCTTCTTCTCCATCGCCGGCCCGGAGATCATCTCGAAGTACTACGGCGAGTCCGAACAGCAGTTACGGGAGATCTTCGAGGACGCCAAGGAGGACAGCCCCGCGATCGTGTTCATCGACGAACTCGACTCCATCGCGCCCAAGCGCGAGGACGTGACCGGCGAGGTCGAGCGCCGGGTCGTCGCCCAACTGCTGACGATGATGGACGGGCTCGACTCCCGCGGGCAGGTGATCGTGATCGGCGCGACCAACCGCGTCGACAGCGTCGACCCCGCGCTGCGCCGCCCCGGCCGCTTCGACCGCGAGATCGAGATCGGCGTCCCCGACGAGACCGGCCGGAAGGAGATCCTCCAGATCCACAGCCGCGGGATGCCGCTGTCGGACGACATCGATCTCGACCACCTCGCCGCGGAGACCCACGGGTTCGTCGGCGCCGACATCGAGAGCCTCAGCAAGGAGGCCGCGATGAAGGCGCTGCGCCGGTACCTCCCCGAGATCGACTTAGACGAGGAGGAGGTGCCGCCCAGCCTGATCGACCGCATGATCGTCAAGAAGGAGGACTTCCGCGGCGCGCTCAACGAGGTCGAGCCGAGCGCGATGCGGGAGGTACTGGTCGAGCTCCCCAAGATCACCTGGGACGACGTGGGCGGGCTCACCGACCCCAAGCAGCAGGTCAAGGAGGCCGTCGAGTGGCCGCTGTCCAGCCCCGAGAAGTTCGAGCGCATGGGCGTCGAAGCCCCGAAGGGCGTGCTGCTGTACGGCCCGCCCGGCACCGGGAAGACGCTGATGGCGAAAGCCGTCGCGAACGAGACCAACGCCAACTTCATCTCGGTCCGCGGGCCCCAGCTGCTCTCGAAGTGGGTCGGCGAGTCCGAGAAGGCGATCCGGCAGACGTTCCGGAAGGCCCGACAGGTCTCGCCCACCGTGATCTTCTTCGACGAGCTCGACTCGCTCGCGCCGAGCCGCGGTGAGCAGGCGGGGACGAACGTCTCCGAGCGCGTCGTGAACCAGCTCCTCACCGAGCTCGACGGACTGGAGGAGATGGGCGAGGTGATGGTGATCGGCGCGACCAACCGCCCGGACATGATCGACCCCGCGCTGATCCGCTCGGGCCGGTTCGACCGGCTCGTGATGGTCGGCGCGCCCGATCAGGACGGCCGCGAGCAGATCCTCCAGATCCACACGGAGCACACGCCGCTGGCGCCGGACGTGAGCCTGAAGGAGGTCGCCGAGATCACCGACGGCTACGTCGGCTCCGATCTGGAGTCGATCTGCCGCGAAGCGGCGATCGAGGCGCTGCGGGAGTCCGACGGCGCCGAGGAGGTCGAGATGCGCCACTTCCGGCAGGCGATCGAGGCCGTGCGACCGACGATCACCGACGACCTGATGAGCTACTACGAGGAGGTCGAGGAGGAGTTCCGCGGTAGCTCCAGCGCGAACGTCGACCGCGGTAACCGACTGGGCTTCCAGTAGGCACAAAGCGGTCTTTTCCCCTCCACAAGGGCCTTTTAGCGACGGTCCGGAGTGACGCGTATGCGCCGACGCGCCCTCCTCGCATCGCTGGCGGCGGGCAGCAGCCTCCTCGCCGGCTGTAGCTCCGTCGCGACGACCGACACCGAACCGACCGACAGCGACACCCCCACGGACACACCCCCCGGGACGCCGACGCCCACGCCGTCGACGCCCGACGACGTGGTCGAGATCGACGGGAACGCCCTGTTCGGCGCCAGCGTCGTCGATCTCGGGACGATCGACCGGACGTACGCGCTCTCGCCGATGCGCTACCGGACCGAGGACGGCGCCGAGATCCGGATGCGGTTCGACGCGACCGCGACCGCCGACCACCCCGCCCGGCTGGTCGCCTCGCTCCAGAACACCGAACGGTACCGCGAGTCGGTCGGCCTCGACTGGCTCCCGCCGTTCGGTCGGCCGGCGAGCGAACCGCCCCGCGACCACGGCGAGCCGCTGATGGGTGCGGGGCTCCGCGACGAGGGGAGTCTGATCCTCGCGCCGACCGAGAACCACGACCTCGTCGACGAGCCGCCCGAAGTCGAACGCGACGGCGACGGCCTCTGGCGGCTGGCCGGCGGGATCGACCGCTGGCTGCCCGAGACGATCACGCTCGATCCCGGCGAGGCGATCCGGGGGGAGTACGCCGTCGTCGGGCACCCCGAGGGGTCGGGCCGGCCGACCGGCGTGTACGAGTTCCTCGGTGGCGTTGACGGGGAAGACGCCAGCATCACCGTCTGGGAGACGAGCGCCCCCGGCCCGACCGGGGAGTCGCGGTTCGCGGGCGAGTCCGTCCCCGCGATCGACGGCGACGGCGAGGCCGGGGCGGGCTGGTACCACACCGCCGACGAGTCCTCCGCGGCGTACCTCCGCCCGGAGACCGAGCGGGCCGAGCTCCCGGCGGGGATCACGTTCCAGTTCGTCAACCACACCCGCGAGCAGCTCGGCTGCGGCCACTGGTACGTGTACAAGCTCCACGACGGCGAGTGGTACGATCTCGGCCCGTACGTCCGGACCGCGGAGTGCCGGATGGTGCCGCCGGCGGGCACGAAGTCGTGGACGCTGCACGCCTACCGCGGCGGCGGGAGCCTCCCGCCCGAGGACGGCCGCGCCTACCCCTACCTCGGCGGCGGTCGCTACGCCGTCTCCGTCGGCTACGGCGACGAGTCCTCCTCGAGCACCGCGATGGTGGAACTGGTCGGCGACCCTATCGAGATCGTCCCGACCGACGACGTGGAGAGTGAACAGGACGGCTCGACGGTCACCGTCACCAGTTCCGAGTGGTCGGGCGGCGACGGCGAGCGCGACGTGACGCTCTCGGTGACACGCGCGGACAGCGCGGACCGGACGCTGATCCGCGAGCAGGTGATGCGCGGCTGGTACCGCGGCCTGCGGAACACGCTCCCCTTCTTCGCCGAGGGCGTCGACGAGGTACGGCTCCGGAGCAGCGAACGGGTCACCTACGGGCTGGTCGGCTACGACGAGTCGTCCTCCCGCGTCCGCGTCGACGGGCAGGCGTACGAGGTGACGCCCGCCGACAGCGAGGCGTAGTGCTGCCGGTAGCACAACACCCACCCGGCCGGCGTCGGTACGTTCCGGCGTGACCGAGAACCAGAGCGACACGTTCGATATCGGCGAGTACACCGTCCACCGACTCGGCTTCGGCGCGATGCGACTCTGCGGTGAGGGGATCATCGGCGCGCCCGACGACGAGGAGGCCGCCCGCGAGGTCGCGCGCGAGGCGGTCGACCTCGGCGTGGACTTCATCGACACCGCGGACTCCTACGGTCCGGGTACGAGCGAGCGCCTGCTCCGGGAGGCCGGCGTGGTCGGCACGGGCGCGACCGGCGACGGTCAGCCGGGCGCCGACGACGCGCTGGTCGCGACGAAGGGCGGCCTGCTCCGGAACCACGACGGCGACTGGCTCCCGCTCGGCGACCCTGACTACCTCCGCAACGCCGTGCTGGCGTCGAAGGACCGCCTCGGTGTCGACAGCATCGACCTCTACCAGCTCCACCGGCCCGATCCCGACACGGAGTTCGAGGAGTCGGTGACGGCGCTTGCCGAACTCAAAGACGACGGGCTGATCGACAACGTCGGTCTGAGCAACGTCTCCGTCGAGCAGTTGGAGACCGCCCGGGAGCACGTCGAGATCGCGACGGTCCAGAACGAGTACAACCTCGCGAACCGCGAGCACGAGGCCGTACTGGAGGCGTGTGAGGGCGCCGGGATCGGCTTCATCCCGTACTTCCCGATCGGCGCGGGCGACCTCGGCGAGAAAGCCGAGACCGTCGACGCGGTCGCCGACGCACACGACGCCTCGCGCTACCAGATCGCGCTGGCGTGGCTGCTGGAGCGCTCGGACGTGACGCTGCCGATTCCGGGCACGTCGAGCGTCGACCACCTGCGACAGAACGTCGAAGCCAGCGCGATCGACCTGACCGACGACGAGTTCGCACGCCTGAGCGAGTGAGGTCGCCGCGCTCCCCGCGGGCTACCGCTGGGAACCCCGGAGGATGAGCGGGCCGATCGCGAGGGTCCGCTTCGCGACGGTCGCGATCCGGGCGATGTAGGAGACGAGCAGGAGGAACGGCAGCGCGGTCACGGTGAACCCGGCACCGACGACCCAGAGCACGTTCCGGACGCCGAACGTCGACCCCGGGAGGGGGCCGGTGCCGAGGAAGCCGAGCATCCCGCCGGCGACGACCAGCGCGGGCACCGACACGTAGAGGATGAGCTGTGAGAGGTCGATCAGCGCCCACTGAAAGTACAGCGTCTTGATGTGCTCCCGGGCGGGCCCCCACATCGACAGCGCGGTCTTGAGCTCGGAGAGCAGCGTCTCGGTGTCGCCGTCGATCGCGTCGGCGTGCTCGTCGGCGATGCGTTCGACTTGGAAGATCTTCCAGCCGTAGTTGAAGTCGAGCGCGCCGTACAGCACGTCGAAGCTGCCGAAGCGCGCGCCGTCGAGCTCCTCGCGGACGGCGTCGGCGTTGCCCGTGAGGCTGTCGGTGAACTCGTCGACCTCCTCCCGGAGCTGGTCGTCGTCGCTGCCCGACACCGAGTCACGGAGTGCCTCCGCACGCTGTTGGGTCTCGTCGACCAGCTTCCGGAGGAACGCCGAGGGGTCGACCGGGACGGGCTCCTCGGCCATGCTCCCGATGTACTCCCGGAAGTCCATCGTGTTGCTCATGCGCTCGTGTTGGTCGCCCAACGGCCCGTTCTCCTGTGAGATGACGAGCTGGCTGATCGTGACGATCAGGGTGGTTCCGGTGATGATCGCCCCCAGCATCGTCGAGAAGATGGTCGCCTTCGTGTCGCCGGTGTTGAGGTTCTCGTGGAAGCCGCCGAGGCTGCCGACCACGACGAACGCCCCGAACATCAGCAGGCCGAGCGCGGCGGTGACGACCAGCCGGTTCGCGCTCAACAGCACGTACAGCTTCAGCCGGCTCTCTTCGGCCCGCTCGCGCATCGTGTTCGCCGTCGAGATCTCGGTGTCGCCGGAGGTCTCCATCTCCGTCTCCGACTCCGCGTCGGCGTCGACGCTGTCGTCGGCCTCGATGCTCATTCCTCGACCCGCCGTTTGAGCACGAGGAACTTCGTCCCGCCACCGACGTAGTCGATCGTCTCCGCGAGCTCCCAGCCCTCCTCGCCGAGCTCGTCGAGCGCGGCCTTCGGGTCGGTCGATTCCTTCTTCGTCGAACCCCGCGGCGGCCGCAGGGTCTCGTACTCCCACTGGTCGGACACGGGCGTACCTCGCGACCGCGACTGAAAAATCTGGGTGCGACCGGCCGTGCTGGCCGCTCGCTCGGCCGACTAGTAGATGAGCTCGTCGGAGTTGTCGACCATGTACAGCGTCCGCGCGGCGATGTTCACCGTGTGGTCGCCGACGCGTTCGAGGTCCCGCACGGTCAGCAGCAGCCGGGAGACGTCGGCCATCAGGTCCTCGACCTCGCTCTCGTCGTCGGCCTCCTTCTCGATCAGGTCGCGGACGATGATCTCGGAGGCGTCCTCACACAGCGCGTCCAGATCGTCGTCGCGCTCGGCGACCGCGAAGCAGCCGTCGGCGTCCTCGTCCTCGTAGGCCGCCATCGCCATCGCGAGCATCTCCAGCGTCTCGTCGCCGATCCGCTGGACGTCCACGTCGGGGAACACCTCGTAGCGCGCCTCCGCGGCGTACTCGCCGAGGTTGGTCGCGAGGTCGGCGATGCGTTCGAGGTCGGTGATGATCTTGAACGAGGAGGCGATGAAGCGCAGGTCGCCGGCGACCGGCTGCTGGAGCGCGAGCAGGTCGATGCAGTCCTGTTCGAGCTCGAGGTACAGCTCGTTCACCTCGCTGTCGCGGTCGATCACCTCTTGGCCGAGTTCGTCGTCCTGCTGTTCGAGCGCGTCCAGCCCCATGCGGAGGCGTTCGGCGACGACCTCGCCCATGTAGAGCACGTCCTCGCGGAGCGATTCGAGCTTCTGTTGGTAGTCTTCGCGTGGCATAGGCGTCGGTTACGGTGGCGGGTAGATAACTGTTCGAGACTCGATGGCGGTTCCCGTGGGAAACGTAGTCACGGGAGTGGGTCCGGAGATCGCTACCCGAACTTCCCGGTGATGTAGTCCTCGACGCGGTCGTTCTCGGGGTTCTCGAACACCTTCTCGGTGTCGTCGAACTCCACGAGCTCGCCGCCGGTGAGGAACACGGCGGTCTTGTCGGAGATCCGGGCGGCCTGCTGCATGTTGTGGGTGACGATCACGACCGTGTACTCCTCGGCCATGTCGTCGATCAGGTCCTCGATCTTCGAGGTCGCGACGGGGTCGAGCGCGGAGGCGGGCTCGTCCATCAGCACCACCTCGGGGTCGACCGCGATCGCGCGGGCGATGCAGAGCCGTTGCTGCTGCCCGCCGGAGAGATCCAGCCCGGACTGATCGAGCTGGTCTTTGACCTCGTCCCAGAGCGCGGCGTCGCGCAGCGCCTGCTCGACTTTCTCGTCGAGGTTCTCGGTGCGGTCCTGCAGGCGGAGCCCGTAGGCCACGTTGTCGTAGATGCTTTTGGGGAAGGGGTTGGGCTGCTGGAACACCATCCCGATGCGCCGTCGCAGCGCGACGGGGTCGACGTCGTCGTCGTAGACGTTCTTCCCGTCGAACAGCATCTCCCCCTCGACGCGGGCGGCGTCGATCAGGTCGTTCATCCGGTTGATCGACCGGAGGTAGGTGGACTTCCCACAGCCCGAGGGGCCGACCATCGCGGTCACCCGCTTCTCGGGGATCTTCATGCTCACCGAGCGCAGCGCCTGCTCGTCGTTGTACCAGACGCTCAGGTCGCGGCTCTCGATGATCGTCGACGCCTCACCGTCGGCGTCCCGGTCCCGTCCCCGCCCCTCGGGGACGCTGACCGCGTACTCGTCGCCGCTCGATCCCTCGCTCATGTCTGTGGACTGGTCAGCGTTGCTCATAGTGGTTGCGTACGTAGATCGCGATCGAGTTCATGCTCAGCATCGCCGTCAGCAGCACCACGATCCCCGCCGCGAGAACGGTGGTGTAGAACGCCGGGCTGGCGTACGTCGACGCCCAGACGTACAGCTGCAGCGGCATCGCCCCGATCGCGGAGTTCCAGGAGTCGGGCACGCCGAACACCTGCGCGGCGCCGATCACCAGCAGCGGCGCGGTCTCGCCGATCGCCCGCGAGAGCGCGAGGATCGTGCCCGTGAGGATGCCCGGGAACGCCCGGGGGAGCACGACGTTCTTGACGGTCTGCCAGCGCGTCGCCCCCATCCCGTAGGAGGCCTGCCGCGCGGAGTCGGGCACCGCCCGGATCGCCTCCCGCGAGGAGATGATCACGATGGGGAACACGAGCAGCGCGAGCGTCGCGCCGCCGACCAGCAGCGTCCCGGTCGGCTGGCCGCCGTAGCGGACGAACAGCCCCAGCCCCAGCAGGCCGTACACCACGCTCGGCACGCCCGCGAGGTTGCTGATGTTCACGTCGATGATCCGGGTGAACGTCGTGTCGGGGGCGTACTCTTCGAGGTACACCGCGGCGCCGACGCCCGCCGGCACCGCGATGGCGGCGACGACGAACATCAGCAGGATCGTCCCCACGACGCCGGAGTAGATCCCGACCGCCGAGGCGTCGGCGCCGCTCTGGACGGTGCTGGTCAGGAACTGCCAGTCGACCCACGACTCGGGACCGGCGAACCCCAGCGCACCAACGAGCAGTTCGCCCGTCAGTGACCCGGCGACGACGACGGCGGGCAGCAACAGCCCCACGCGTCGGTCGGGACGCTCTTTCAGGACGATCGCGACGTAGATCCCGGTCGGCACCGCGGCGAACAGCGCGAGTGCGACGCCCGCGACCGCGCCGAACCCCGTCACCATGCCGACGCCGCCGCCGGCCGCGCTCCCGAGCAGGATCGCCGCGCCCGCGAGTCGCCCGGCGCGCTGGCCCCAGCGCCCGCCGAGCCACCGGCCCAGCAGGATCGCCTCGGGGATGCCCAGCGTCAGCACGAGCACCATCCAGTCCGCCGGCACCGTCGGCAGCCCCTGCACGATTCCGGGTATCACCAGCAGCGAGCCGACGGTGACGGCGAGCACCGAGCCCAGTTCCGCGAGGAACGGGACGTTCCGGTCGGTCCGGCGAAGCGCGAGCACGAGGCCGACGGGCACCGCCACCGCGACCACGTACGCGAGCCAGACGAGCGTCGGGATCACGTCGATGAACAGCGCCGCGAGCCCGCCGGCGTACAGCGCCGCGATCGTCGGCATCACCGTGCCGAGAAGCCCGGTCGTGAGCGTGCCGTAGCTCCGCCGGTAGCACCACCACCCCGTCGCCACGGTGGGGGCGACGAGCGTGAGGAGGAAGACGAGATGCCAGCCCGCGTCAGCGGTCAGCGGCTGGACGGCGTCGTTGAGGACGTACACCAGCAGCACTGCGAGCGTGAGGATTCCCGCGAGCGTCGACGCGAGCAGCACGGCCCGGAACAGCTTCCCGACCCGTCGGCTGACGCGGCCGAACGCGTTCTCGGCGCTCATTGGTAGTCCTCCTGATACCGTCGGGCGATCAGGTCACTCAGTACGTTCATGGTGAGCGTGATCACGAACAGCACCAGCCCCACCGCGAACAGGCTGCGGTACGCCAGCCCGCCCCCGGTCACGTCGCCGGTCAGCAGCTGGATCATCGCCGCGGTCATCGTCATCCCCGGTTCGAGGTACGACTCGGGGTCGAACAGCGTGAGGTACGAGGAGAGCCGCGTCGGGTCGAACTCCCGGGCGAGCGACCCGCCCGCGAGCGTGACCGCCATCGTCTCGCCGATCGCCCGCGAGAGCGCGAGGATAAAGGAGGAGAAGATACCCGAGATCGCCGCGGGGACGACGATTCCCGTCGACACCTCGTACTTGGTCGCGCCCATCCCGTAGCCGGCCTGCCGGAGGTCGTCCGGCACCGCCTGCATCGCGTCCTCGCTGACGGAGGCGACCATCGGGAGGATCATGATGCCGACGACGATGCACGCCGAAGCGACGTTGAACAGCCCGTCGACGCCGAACAGCGCGTCGAGGGCGGGCGTGATGTACGCCACCGCGAAGATGCCGTAGATGATCGACGGGACGCCGGCGAGGATCTCGAGTGCGGGCTTGAGGTAGGAGCGGGCGCTCTCGCTCGCGTACTCGCTGAGGTACAGCGCCGTCGCGACGCCGAGCGGGATCGCGATCAGCCCGGAGCCGATCGTCACCATCAGCGTCACCGCCACCAGCGGCATCACGCCGAGATCCGGCCCCTGCAGCCCCCACTCGCTGCCGGTGAAGAACTCCGTCACCGTCGCGGTCGGTCCCTCGACGCCGACCAGCGACGCGCTGATCGAGAAGAACTTCGCGGCCTCGAACACCAGCAGCGCGATGATGCTGAGCGTCGTCAGCACCGACAGCGCCGCACACGCGAAGAAGAACGCCTTCGCGAGGAGCTCCCGCGAGGAGTTCTGTGTCCGTCTGGTCAGCTCCCTCGCTTCGTCCCCACTCATACTGAATCGTTCATCGGTGTATCTCGGAAAAAGCGCTTCGTTGTGTGGTCCACGGCGCCGCGGTTACTCCGAGGCGGCCTCGATCGCCGAGTCGAGACGGTCGAGCATCTCGTCGCGTTCCTCCTCCGTGTTCGGCACGTAACCGACCTCGTTGGCGACGATCTGTTCGCTCGTGCTGTACTCGAGCCAGAAGCGTGCGAACTCAGCGACGTGCTCCTCGGCCAGCGCCGACTGCGCGGGGTAGGTGAACAGCGGTCGGGAGAGGGGCTGGTACTCCCCGCTGCTCGCGGTCTCCAGCGTCGGCTTCACGCAGCCGTCGCCGTTGTCGATCGCCAGCGCGGTCACGCGGTCGGTGTTCTCCGAGTAGTAGGCGAACCCCATGTAGCCGATCGCGTACTCGCTGTTGGCGACGCCGTTGATGATCTGGTTGTCCTGCTCGGTCGCTTGGTAGTCGGTCCGGTGGCTCCCCTCCTCGCCGATGATCTCCTCGAGGAAGTAGTCGAACGTGCCCGAGGCGTCGGTGGGGCCGTAGAGCTGGATCTCCTCGTCGGGCCAGTCGCCGTTCACGTCGCTCCAGGTCGTCGGCTGGCTCTCGGCCGACCAGATCTCGGCCAGCTCCTCGACGGTGATGCAGTCGTCCTCGCCGAACCAGTCGGCCTCGTTGTTGACGACGACGGTCACCGCGTCGGTCGCGACCTTCAGCTCGACCGGGGTCACGTCGTTGTCCGCACACTGCTGCTCCTCGGTCTCGGTGATCGGGCGGGAGGCGTTGTTGAAGTCAGTATCGCCCGTACAGAAGTAGTTCGTGAAGCCGCCGCCGCTCCCGGTGGAGTTGATCGAGATGTCGACGTCCGGGTGCTGGTCCGCCTCGTCGACGTTGGGGTACTCGCCGCTGCCGGTGAACGCGCCGCGCATCGCCACCGAGAGCGGGAACACCGTCGAACTCCCCGAAATATCGATGTTGCCGGAGAGCCCGTTGCCGGTCTCGGTGCCCGTGTTGCTCGTACAGCCGGCTGCCGCGACCGCACCCGTCGCGGCGGCGCCGGCGAGGAACGTTCGTCGGGAGACGCCGTCGGTCTGTTTCGCCATCACCGGATAGTTCCCCTACGAAGGTAAATACACTACTATGAAATCTATATAGTGCAACGTTCGGAAACAGTTGTCACACGCTCCCTTCGGATCGGAAGTTCCCGAACGACCGGTAGATGGCTATATGGGGCGTTCCACCGGGTCGGACAACGATCAGCGACGAAAAATTCGTCTTGGTAGTTCGTGTCTCGGTCGAATATCTTACCGTTCGAGTATCAGGTCGAACTGGGAGTATATAGTTGAGGGGAATGTTTATCACCGTCCCGCCGGCTATCCACTTCCAATGGCCGAAACCCGGAAGGTGCAGGTGACGGGCGGCTCGACGTTCACCGTGTCGATCCCCAAGGAGTGGGCGACCGAGAACGACGTCGAGGCGGGGAGTCGCGTGCAGTTCCACCCCGAGGACCACTCGCTCATCCTCACGCCGGTTAGCGAGGAGGGGCGGACGGAGGGGAGCCTCGACGTGGCGGGGCTGGAAGGTGAGGAGCTCCGGCGCGCCGTGATGACGATGTACGTCTCGGGGTTCGACGTGATCTCCTTCGAGGCCGACCGAATCACGACCGACCAGCGCCGGGAGATCAGGCAGGCCGCCCAGGGGCTCGTCGGGCTGGAGGTGCTGGAGGAGACCGCCGACCGCGTGGTCGTGCGGGACCTGCTCGACTCCTCGGAGCTGTCGATCCACAACGCGGTCGACCGGATGCGGCTGATCGCGTCGTCGATGCTCAACGACGCCGTCGAGGCGCTGGCGGCCAGCGACGGCGACCTCGCTCGGGACGTGATCCAGCGCGACGACGACGTGGACCGGCTGTACATGGTGGTCTCCCGGATCTTCCGGGCGACGCTGCGCAGCCCGACCGCCGCCGAGGAGCTGGGGCTCCCCCGGGAGGTCTGCTTCGACTACCACTCCAGCGCCCGGCAGCTGGAGCGCGTCGCCGACCACGCCACCAAGATCGCCCACCTCTCGCTGGAGCTGGAGGGGGTGCCGCCCGAGGAGGTGGCGGCGTCGCTGCAGGAGCTCCACGACGCGGCCGCCGAGGTGATCGAGGACGCGATGGCCGCGCTGGTCGCCGAGGAGAACGACGAGGCGATCCGGCTGGCCAACGGCGCCCGCGAGCGCGTCCAGGAGATCGACGCCAGCGCCCGCGAGATCGACGAACTGCTCCGGGAGCTCGACCCCGCGCGGGCACAGCTGCTCGGCCTGATCGTCGACTCGCTCTCCCGCTCGGCGGACTACGGGGGGAACGTCGCCGAGACCGCGCTCCAGAAGGCCGCGCCGACGCCCTGAGCCGTTAGCGGTCGGCCATCCCGATCCGGTCGAGCTGTCCTCTCGCCGTCAGCAGCGCGGCCCGGCGGTCGCTCCCGCTCAGCCCCTCGGCGGTGCCGTCGACGAGCGCTCGCTTGGCAGCGAGCAGGTGGTGCTGGCGTTCGATCGGCGCCGACTCGACCGCCTCGACGGCGTCGATGGCCGCGGCGAACGCCGCCGCGCGCTCGTCCGCCGCCAGTTCGGGCCACGCACCGGCGGCGTTCGCGACGGTCGACACCGCGACGGCGAGTGTGGCGTCGTGCGTTCGGGACACGGAACCACCGCGTTCAGAAGCCCGGATCGCGACGGATCGACTCGGCGACGGGATCGCTCGCTCCCCAGTCGTCGGCCGTCGAGTCGGGCGCAGACGCTGTTTCGCTGCCGAGGATGGGGCCGCCGCCCACCGTCTCGGTCGCGTTCGCGGTATCGTCACCTGCCGCGCCGTCATCACTCACGCTCCCGTTCTCCGGGGCCGAGTAGTTCCCGGCCGAAGACGCGCCGGCGTCGCTCGTCTCGTTCCCGGCGGTCGGCGCCGTCGTCGTGTTGTCGGCGGTGCCCGTCTCGTTCGCGGGCGCGTCCGACTCGTTTCCGGTCGTGCCGGTACCGCTCCCGACAGTCCCGGTTTCGTTGCCGTCGGCCGGTGTCGCGGTGTCGTTCCCCGCGCTCGCCGTCTCGTTCTCCGGTGGGGCGGTCCCGTTCTCCGGTGTGACCGTCTCGTTGCCGGGCGTCGCCGTCCCGTTCTCCGGTGGGGCGGTCTCGTTCCCGGACGCGGCTGTCTGATTGCCGGACGCTACAGTCCCGTTCCCGGAGACTGCCGTCTCGTTCTCGGGTGTGGCGGTCTCGTTCTCCGGTGTCGTCGTGTTCCCCACGGTCGGAGTATCGCCGGCGGCCGTCACGTTCCCGGAGCCGTTCGGTGCTTCGGTTTCGTTCAGCTCGGTGTCGGCTGCCGGGTCGACCCCGGCGACACTCGCGGCCTCGCTTCCGCTGGCGACGAGGGGAGCGACGGCCGTCTCCGAATCCGAGAGCAGCGCGATCGTCGTCCCGCCGGTCGTCGCCGCGGCGACGACGAACGCCGCCGCGACCAGCGCGAGCGCGCGATCACTCCGCATCGAGCACCTCCTCGCCCGCGTGTGGGGCGGGCTCGGCCGCGACGGACGAGCCGGCCTGCGGCGTCTCCACGCCGTGGCCGTTCGACCGCCGGGAGTCGTCCGGTCGTGCCGGAGCCACGCCGACATCCGACCGGGAACTCTGGTCCGGGCCGGCGTTGGCCACTGGCGCGACGGGCGGCGACGCGACCGAGGCGTGTTCGGAACTGGGCTCCTCGGCCGGCTCGTCGCCGGTCGTGACGCGGAGGTAGCCCAGGAACGCCAGACAGACCAGCGCGCCCGAGAGCACGGACATCGTCTCCGCGCGCGGGGCGCCCAGCGCGTCGAACTGCCAGTAGGCGTTCCAGCCCGCGTAGATCACGAGCCCGCCGGCGAGCAGCATCGAGGCAGTCATGTCCCGACTCGATACGCCGCCGGTCCCCGCGAGCGCCTCCGCCTCGCGGAGCCGTTCCTCCGCGGCGTCGTAGTACGCCGCCGCGGCCCGTGCGGGGTCGTAGACGACCGGCACGTCGGCGTCGTCGCCGGCCGGCGACTCCCGCCGTCGGACCACCGCGCCGTAGACCACGTCGAGCAGCAGCAGCCCGAACGGCACCACCACCAGCGCGGCGAAGCCGAGCTGGCTGTTCGCCGCCAGCATCACGCTGCCGACGTAGGGGATCGAGAACGTCACCACGCCGATCACCTGCTCGGCGGCCACCAGCTCGGCGTCGGGGTCCTCGTTGGCGTCGCCCTGCGTGCGGAACAGCAGTTCGCCGTCGCGTTCGACGACCTCGATCACTCGGTGGGTGGTGGGCACGTCGCCGCCGCGATCGAACGTGATCACGTCGCCGACGCCGATCCCGGCCGCCGGGGTGGCGCTGACGAACACCACGGCCCCGGGATCGATCGCCGGGCGCATGCTCCCGGTGAGCACGATGTAGCTGTCGTCGGCGCCGACTGCCGCGGGCACGGTGTACGCCGCGAACGGGGCGACCACCAGCACGAGCACGAGGAGGCCGGCGACGTGCCGGGCCGAGACCCCGTCGAGTCGGCTCATTCCGACCCTCCGTTCGACTTCCCGGGCTTGTCGTTCGACTCTCCGGGCTTCTCCTTCGACTTCCCGGGTTTGTCGTTCGGCTCGGAGACGAAATCGTCCGGGCAGTCGCCGTCGACGGCCGGCAGGCAGACCCCGACCGTGACGTTGCTGATCCCGTGGCCGTCCGTGCCGATCACGCCGAGGGCGGCGTCGCCCTCGTAGACGAACACGTCCGTCGCGGCCTTGAGCAGCACGCGATCCAGCGGCACCGTCACCGTGGGATCGGCGGCGAGCACGACGCGGAAGCGGGCTGCGACAGCCTCGCCGCCGTCTTTCGTCTCCACGTCGGAGACGACGAGCCGGTAGTCGTCGCTCCCGTCCGTGAACTGGTAGAGCCCGGGGATGAGCGATCCGCTGCCCGGGAGGTCGTACTTCCCGACCAGCGTGGGGCAGGCGCAGTCCGCCGCGGCAGTGCAGTCCGCGACACCCAGCGGGATCGCGAACGCCGCCGGCGGGGTCGTCGGATCGACCCGGCGACACTGGATCGCGGCCCCCTCGATCAGGAGGCTGGTCGACGTCGAGCCGACGTACCCAGTCGAGAGCGCGTAGGCGAGTTCGAGCGCGACGGTCGTCCCGGGGGCGAGGCAGTCCTGCCCGCCCGGCACGGCCGCGGCACCGCTCGGGTCCAGTGGGATGCCCGCGCTCAGCGCGTCGATCAGCCCGGCGAGGTCGCCGTCGTACAGCGTCTCTGCCGCGCCGTCCGTCCGCGAGAGCGTGACTGCGAGCTGGTCGCCCAGCCCACTCGCGCTCCCGCAGCCGGCGCGGAGCCAGAGGTAGGCGGGGTTGACGCCCGGCTCGTCGGGGACGACGAACGACAGCGCGACCGATCCCGCGTCGCCGGCGTCCAGCGCCGGGAACGGGAGTTCGACCGGGCCGCCCACGGCGTCGGTCGGGCCGTCGCCGGTGTCGACCCGGAGTTCGACGCGGCCGCTTTCCACGCTCGCCGCGAGCGTCTCGCGGTCGACGAGCAGCGCCGCGGTGCCGACGCCCGAAAGCGTCCCGGCCGCCCCGGCGGCGGTGATGCCGGCGAGCAGCTGCCGGCGGGTCACGGGGGTCACTCCCCCACCTCCAGGAACGGGTTGGCGTCGTCGCCACACGCGGTCGCGACGAACTCCAGATCGAACGACAGCACGTCGCTCTGGATCTCGTTGCCGACCGTCTCGGGGATCTCCCAGGAGAACCCGACACAGCGGTTCCCGCCCGCCGGCAGCGCGTCGGGACAGCCCGCCCCGCCGTCGAACGGTAGGCGAACGCCGTCGCTGAGCGCGTCGGTGACCGCCCGGAGCGTACCGGTGGCCGGGGAGCCGGTGGCCGTCGTCAGTCGCGGCTCCAACAGCCCGCGCTGGCCGTTACAGCGGCCGAAGACCACGCCGTTGTCGAGCCAGTACGCAACGTCGGTTCGTTCGTCGAGTTCGCCGTCGTCGGTGTCGGCGCCCTCGGCGAGCAGTTCGGGTTCGGTCTGTCCGTTCTCGGCGTCGAGCGTGATACGCGGGCGGACCCAGACGTTCAGGTCCGCATCGATCGCCTGCAGGCCGACGACCAGCGTGCCGTCGTCGCCCGGGAGCACGTCGTCCAGCGAGACGACCGCGGTGGCGGCCGTCTCGACGTACGCCGGCGACGTGTCGGGGTCGAGCGTGTCGGCGGCGCCGGCGTCGACGCCGCCGCTCCCCTCGACCGGCTCGTCGCCGTAGCGCTCGTACCAGGCCACGCGGAGGGAGCCGGTCCCCTCGGCGGACTGGGCGAGCGTGTACCGCGAGAACGGCGGGCGTTCGCCGGCGAGGAGGCGCGACCCGGCGACCGTGCCGAGGCCGACGCCGCCGAGCGCCGTCAGAACGCTCCGTCGTGTGAGATTGGTCATGGTGGTGTGCGCGTCCGCGTCGCGGGCGCGTTGGTACCCCCCACGGGCTACGGGAGCGTTAGTACGGGTAGCCACCCGGAGAGTACGGGGGGTGACGCCGCCCGGTAGGCAGCCCGTTCCTCGACGGTACGGCCACCCTGCGGTGCCGAATCCGGCGAGCGCGACGCTCCCGGGCCCGGGGCAGTCGGAGAAGAGGTGGGGAGGTCAGGCCGAAGCGAAGGGGTTCGTCGGCTCCGCGTTGTGGCGGCACTGCACCGCCGCGAAGTCGAAGTCGAAGCTCACCGCGTCGCCCTGGATCTCGTTGCCGACCTCGGGGTCGATCCACCACTCGAACGCCACACAGTGGGTCCCGGGGTGGAAACAGATATCGTTCGTCGTCGCCTGCCCCAGCAGCGGTGCCGGGTCGAGCGCGAGGCCGTCCTCGAAGGCGTCGCCGAACTCCGCGAGCGTCCCCTCGAACAGCACGGCCTCCGCGACCACGATGGTCTGGAGGATGGAGTCGAAGATGTCTGTCGCGGCGGTCGCGAACTGACTGTCGGCGCTCTGGTAGTAGTCGGTGCCGTCGCCGTCGCCCGCGTTGGTCGGCGAGGAGCCGGCCATGTCGCGGAGGAGCTGTGGGTCGCCGTCGCCGACGTCGTTGATGTCGATCATCACGATCCGGGTGCCCTCGGATTTGGCCTGATTCGCCGCGGCGAGCTCGTCGACGGTGGAGTCGAACTGCTCGCCGTCGGTCAGGACGATCAGCACGGGCTGAGCGTTGGGTCGGAGGTTCGCCTGCAGGAAGTCGTTCGCCTCCTGCACTGCGAGCCCGAGCGCCGTGCCACCGACGCCCTGGGCGGCGGCCTGCACGTTCGACACCGTGGCGTCGAACGTCGACTCGTCGTTCGTCGGTGCGAGTTCGATCCCCACGTCGTCGCCGCTGGGGGTGTCGTCGCCCATGTACTCCTCGTTACCGAACGTGAACAGGCCGACGTTCACGTCCGCGGGATCGGCGAACGCGGTGTCGCCGAACGCCCCGACGGCCTCTTTGGCGACCTCGAGCTTGGTGGTCGTGCCGCCCTGTCCGTCGTCGATCACGCCGCCGTTGCCGGCGTACTCCATCGAGCCGGAGATGTCCTGCACCACGAGCACGTCCGCGAGCCCGGTGCGCTCGTCGTACGTGTTCGAGCAGTTCTCGTCGTACCACATCCGCACGTCGACGGCCTCCGAGAGCTCGCCGATGTCCGGCGTCTCGTCGACCTCGGCTTCGGGCTCGGTCAGCCCGTTCTCCACGTCCTCGCCGACGCTGCCGCGGAAGAACACGTGCGCGGGGTTGTCACAGATGTGGAAGCTCATGGTGACCTCGCCGTAGTCGCCGGGTTTCACGTCGTCGAGGTCGAACACCGGTATCGCGTCGCCGTCGATCAGCCCCTCGGTGTCGCAGGCGAACCCGAGGTCCGCGCGCTCCTCCCAGGTCAGGGGGCCCTCCATGGGGTCGCCGTACTGGTCGATCAGCTGCTGCTCGGTCGGGGCCTGTCCGATCAGTTCGGGGCCGTTCGGCCCGTCGTAGCTCGCCTTGTAGTCGAGCTTCAGGTCGAGCGTGCCGGCCTGAAGGGTGTTGCCTTCGAACGACTCGGTGTCGCTGAAGTACGCTGTCGTGCCGAGGCCCGCGCCCGCGGAGGCGAGGCCGACGGCACCCATGCCGGCGAGTAGCTGCCGGCGGGTCGTGTTGTAGGGTTTCTTCGTCATCGTCGTTGGTGTCTCGTGATCGTCGGGCGATTCGGTCCCGCGGTCGTCACGGGACAGACCCCGGTGGCGGCGTCGCACCGCCACGGTGGCTGGCCACACGGTGTGGCTCCGTCGGGGGATGAGTCAGACAGCCGGTCGGAACGGCCGCCGGAGAGCCGCGGCCGGTCGGATCAGGCGGGCGTCTGGGTGTCGGTGGGCGTCTCCGTCTCGGTCTCCGTCACGAACGGCTCGTCGTTGTGGCGGCACTGCTCGGCCTCGAAGCCGAAGTTGAACGAGACGCTGTCGCTCTGGACCTCGTTGCCGGTCTCCCAGGGGAGCTCCCACTCGAAGCCGACACACTGGGTCGTGTTGCCGGGGAAACACTGCATCCCCTCCTCGCTGCGGTCGCCGTCGAGGACGGGCATCGCTTCGAGCTCGGCGAGCACCTCCCGGAGGCTGCCCTCCGCGATCAGCTGCTCGCCGGCGAGCACGATCTGGGCGATCTCGCTGTAGACGGTGTCGAGGTCGGCCGCGTTGGGCGCGACGAAGGCGTCGTCGGGCGAGCTCGCGATGTTGTTCTCGAGGAACGACGCGTCGGCGCCGGCGCCGAGCGCGATGGTGAAGATGCGGATGCCCGCGTTCTTCGCGTCGTCGGCGGCGTCGGTCGCCGCGGTCGCGTTGCTCGGCGAGCCGTCCGAGAGCAGGATCATCACTTTCGAGGCGCCCGGGGTGGCGTTGGTGCCGTTGAGGAGTTCGTCCTCGGCCTCGGCGATGCCGTCGTCCATGTCGGTCCCGCCGTTGGCGGTGTACTGATTGATGGCGTTCTTGACGGCCTGGTAGTTCGTCGTGAGCTCCTGATCGACGCTCGCGCCGTCCGAGAACGAGACCGCGGTGGCCTCGTCCGGCGAGGAGAGGTTGTCGACGAAGTCGTTCGCGGCGGCTTTCAGGTCGCCGATCTCCTGGCTCATCGAGCCGGAGGTGTCGCTGACGAGCGCGACCTCGAGCTCCTGTTGCTGGCCCGTGCCCGTGGGCTCGTACACGTTGTCACAGTCCTCGTCGTACCAGACGCGCACCTCGATGGCGTCGGCGAGCTCGGACACGTCGTCGGTGTCCTCGCCCTCGGCGTCCATCTCGGGCTCGGTCTGGCCGTTCTCGGACTCCGAGACCAGCTCGCCGAGCATGCGCACGTACGCGGGGTTGTCACAGATGTGGAGGCTGACGGTCACTTCGCCGTAGTCGCCGGGCTTCACGTCGTCGAGGGTGAAGATCGGGATCTCGTCGCCGTTGACGAGGTACTGGTCGGCCTCGGGCGAACAGAAGTCGAACTGTTCGCCGGTGACGAGATCCTCCCACTCCTGCATGTCCGCCGGCGAGGGCGCCTGCCCGAGCAGGTACTGGCCGTCGCCGAGCTCCTCGGCCTCGGGGTAGTTCTCGCGGATGTGGTCGATGCGACCGGCGCCGCCGATGTACGTCGACTTGTAGTCGAGCTTCAGGTCGAGCGTGCCGGCTTGGAGAGTGTTGCCTTCGAACGACTCGGTGTCGCTGAAGTACGCTGTCGTGCCGAGGCCCGCGCCCGCGGAGGCGAGGCCGACGGCGCCCATGCCGGCGAGTAGCTGCCGGCGGGTCGTGTTGTACAGTTTCGGGTTGTCGTCCATTGGTTTGGGTTGTGGTCGGTCGTCGGGCGATGCCCCCGCCCTGCCGCGGGGCGAGTCTGTCGGGTCACGGGCCGCCGTGGCCCGTCGACGTACACTCCCCTGTCGGGAGGTGACTTACTCATGAACCGCCACGCCGTTCGCGAACCGGTCGTTCGCCCGGAAATCGCCGTTTCGACGCCCCTCAGCGAGGATCGTGAGGCTCTCCATCTCTCGAAGCAGGATCACCGTACCGCCCGATCTCCCCCCGGGCAGGAGTACCGTACCGCCCGATCCCGCCCGCGACGGCCCGCGGTACGCTCACCATGTCCCTCGGTAGCGTGTCGGAGGGTCCGGGCAGTGTGACCCACTCCACGGGGCTGTCGGTCCGTGTCGTCGGTGCTGGCAGTCCGTGACTTAGTGACCCCCGCGCGTAGGCGAGGCCGAACGCGGCCCGGCCTCGACGCCGACGAACCGCGGGAGCAACCAATGACCCACACACTCACCGACTCGGAGTTCTACCGCGTACTGAGCTGTCAGCGCCGCCGACTCGCCATCGAGTTCCTCTGGGACGCCGCCGCGCCGACGCCGCTGTCGACGGTCGCCGACGCCGTCGCGGCCGTGGAGGCGGGCGTCGACCCCGCGCCCCGGGCAGTTCGGGAGAGCGTCGCCACCTCGCTCCGGCAGACCCACGTCCCGACGCTCGAACGCCACGGGCTGGTCGTCGACCGCGACGAGGGGCTCTGTGCGACGCCGGCGGCCAAACACGTCGTCCGGCGGATTCGCGACACCGGCCCGTTCGGCCTGCGCTGGAGCGAGCAGTACCGGGCGATCGGCGTGCTCGGGCTCTGTAGCGTCGTCGCCGCGCTGGCGGGGATCCCCCTGTTCGCCGCGGTCGACCCGCTGCTCCCGGCGATCGTCGCCCTCGCAGCGTACGCCGGCAGTTCGGCGTACCACGCCTGGACGCTCTACCCGCGGGGCGCTCGCTCCCCCCGCGGCACCGCCGTCGAGGAGGAGTGGCACCCGACGAGCGCGTGAGCCTTCGGCGGCACGATGACCGTTCTCAGGAAAAAATTCGACTTCTTCAGACAGTCGCGTCCTCATCGGTGAGTGCGGCGTCGACCTCGAATAGCCGACTGCCACAGCTCTCGCAGCTGGCGACGAGCACGTCGTAGGCCCGGCAGCACGACTCCGCGGTGTCGCTCCCGAGGATCACGTCGCCGTCACAGCCCGGGCAGCTATCGAGCGCGAGCCGGAACGCCCCGAGGAGGCTCGCGCGCGTGTCGGCCGGGAGCGCACGCCACCCCCCGACGCGCTCGCTGAAGATCTGGTGGGCGGCGAGGTCGGTCGCCAGCGCCAGCCGGGACTCCCAGCGGCCCGCGGGCTGCCCACCGACGCGAGCGGCGTAGCCGACTCCCTCCGGGCGGACCGTCACGTCGGAGGGCGGGAGCGAGAGCGTCTCCGCCAGCGCACGGGCGAGCCGATCGTCGCTGTCGAGCTCCGCGACGCCGTCGATCAGCGCCGCCCGCGTCGACGGCGTGACCGCGATGTCGCCGTCCGGGCCGTCCGTGATCGCGCCGGCGGTGCGGAGGTACGCCTCGGGATCAATGCCGCCGAGCGCGTCGCCGGACGGCGTCTTGTCGAACCACGCGAGCACCCTGTCGGGGAGGTACCGCTTGGTGAGCGCGGGCGTGCCCGGGACGACGTAGCCCCGGAGCCAGATGGCGGCCAGCCCGAGGCCGCCGACGACCGCTCCTGCGGTCGGGGAGACGGTCCCGACCCCGAACGCGGCTGCGGCCGTGAGGCCGACGTTCACCCCGGTGCACGGGAGACAGCGGTTCTGTCCCGTGTACGCGGGGTTGCGGAGCCGCGAGATCGTCGTCTGTACACCGTCTCGCCAACTTCCGGTGCCGGCTCGAGCGTCGATCGGTCGCGTCGGACTCGGTGTCTCGGTCATATCCGACCAGTAAGCGGAACGACCTCTTCAACACGAACCCCCCCACCGTCCGGTACGTAGTTCCTACCGCCGAACAGAGGGCCGCTGAGTATCTCGATTTTACACTCTCAAGCCCCGAAGCTGCCAAATTCTGGCCATTCACCGAATGGTTTATGCTCTCAAGGAGCAACCGTATTCTTGTCGACGCCACAGAACGATCGGCGTCCGGAGGGTTGAGACTACTGATGAAAGACCAACTGCTGCAATCGAACACTGCCGACGTACCGCCGACGAAGGACGTACCTACCGAGCGGGGCGACTCGTTCGAGCGAGACATCGCCTACTCGCTGCTGAGTAGTCGTCGTCGTCGTAACGTGTTACATGCGCTCTACGAGGCCGAAGGGGAGTCGACTGTCGCAGACCTCGCCCGCCAGCTCGCCGCGTGGGAGACCGACCAGACCCCCGCGACGATCAGCTCCAAGGAGCGCAAGCGCTCCTACACCGCGCTCCGCCAGACCCACCTGCCGAAGCTCGCGAAACACGGTCTCGTGGAGTACGACGCCAACCGCGGGACGGTCCGGCTCACCGACTCGGGCCGGCGATTCCGGCCGTACCTCTGGGGGCCCGTCGAACACGGCGGCGTGCTCGGGCTGGCGCTGACCGCCGCCTGCTCGGCCGTCGTCGTCGCGCTGCTCGCGTGGGCGGGGGTCGCCCCGTTCGCGCTCCTCGGCGGCTACCAGCTCGCGGGCGTGGTCGCGCTCGCGTTCGGCGTCGTTACGGTAGGCTCCTACATCCGCTATCGCCCGGCCCGGCTGGACCGCCGGGCGATGAACCGTGACACGCAGTACGAGCCGAGCGACGACTGAGAACGCCCTCCTCCGGCCGACAGCCGGTGCTTGCTTAATACCCTCCCCCGCCTGATGGTGGTATGGTTCCACTGATCGGCGTGATACCCGGCGGACCGGAGTTGATGATTATCCTCGGCATCCTCGTCCTGCTGTTCGGGGCGAACAAGCTCCCGAAGCTCGCGCGGTCGAGCGGGCAGGCCATCGGCGAGTTCCAACGCGGCCGCGAGGAGCTGGAGTCCGACATTCGAGAGACCGTCGAGGAGGAGCGCGAGGCGGTCGCCGAGACGGCGAGCGACTGACCCACGACCACCCCGCAGACCGACGTTCGGCTCAAAGCGGTGCGATCACTCGTTTCTTGCCGTTACTCCACACCGAGACGATAGCGAACTGGCGTCCACGCCTCAGACGACCTCGACTCCACGATCTCGAAGCGTTCGCCGCCGTCCTCGCTATCGGTCAGCGCGATCTCCCACCCGTGGGCGTCGACTACCTCGCTCACGATGTCGAGGCTACCTCCCTCGGCGGCGCAGCCGCTACCGAGTCGAGAGAACGGGAGAACGCGTCGCAGTTACTCCTCGACGAGGACCGCGTTCACCTGCCCCGTCTGGCCGGGGCGGGAGGTGACGCGGGCCGTGCCGGCGCTGGTCTCGATGACCGCGCCCTTGGTGATGATGTTCCGTCGGACGTAGTTGACGTTCGCGGGGTTCTCGCTCACGTCCTCGATCTCGGCCTCGACGGTCTCGCCGTCGTCGGCGACCTGCGCGACGTTCGTCGAGAGCGCGCGGGTCTTGCGGTTGTCGCCGCGGGCGTCGACGACGCGGAACGTCGGCTCGCCGACCGTGGTCTCGGTGGGCTCGTTGCCCAGCTGGTGGCGCTTCTTCTTGTGCGATCGGACGAGTCGACCCCCGGTACGCTTGCGTCGGGAGGGTCCCTGGTCTTGCATACTCCGGGAAACGGTCAGCGAATACTTGAACCGTTCGACTCTTGGTCCACTGCTTCGCCGTTAGCTGTTCGACGATCTGGGCCGACAGCACCGCGACCGTGACCACGACCGCGGAGTGAGCCGGGACACTTGCGACCGCACCGCCCCGCACAGCCCACAGACCTCCCCAGCCGACTCACTCGCTCACGTCCGTTCGCTCCCTCGTCCCTCGCGCGCTCGTTCGCGCACGGAGACGCTCACGTCGCGCGCCAACAGCCACAGCGGTGCGGTGGCGGTGGACGCCTCGCGATCGGCGACCGTCGCCGATCGCGGGGGGAGGGGTGGGGACTCCGTGCTGCGCCGGACCCTGTGTCCGGCGCACTGCGGTCGCAAGTGGTCAGCGATCGAGATGCTGTTCGCTGTCGCGGAAGCAGTACCGTCTACTGCCGCGGACTAGGACCCACTAACCAAGACCCAAACAAAGCAGAACCCACCCGAGTCACAACCCTTACCCCCCATCGACGCCCTCCACACGAGCATGAGTCTGGAGGCCACCGTCGCCGTCCCGTTCCGGCAGGAGGGCCGGGACCGGCTGGGCGACGGCGAGTTCGTCGTCGCGCTCTCGCTCGACCGGGACTGGTTCTCCCCCGATCAGGCCAAACGCGTCGTCGACGTGGCGCTGGGCCGCGGGCTGCTCGAACGCGACGACGGCGAGCTCGTCGCGACGTTCGACCCCGACGCCGTCGACGTGCCCGAGGAGTTCGCCCCCGACGCCGACGTGCTGCGCGAGCAGAGCGCCTTCGAGCAGGTGCTCGACCGCGTCACCGACGCCGGCGTGGAGAAACAGGCCGCAGTCGCGGGGATCAACGAGCTCCAGCGTGAACTGGGACTGACGATCGAAGCTGCCGCGGTCGTCTACGCCCGCCGCGAGGGTGTCGACGTGAGCGGCGTCGCCGGCGCGGCCCGCAACTCGGTGCTCGACGAATGACCGGGGATCGACTACGGGACGGCCACCGGATCGCCCAACTGCTCGCCTCCGAACTGGAGAGCGGCGCCAGCCACGACGCGCTCGCGGTCACCGACGCCGATCCCGACGTGGAGCCGACGGCGGACGGCGCGCTCGCGTACCGCGTCCGGAACGCCCCGGCCGACGAGACGATCGCGAGCGTCTACGTCCAGCCCGACCGCGCTCGCGTGGAGTTCCGCGTCGCGCCCGCGGCGGTCGCCGAGGCCGCGGAGGAGGAGGGGCTCCGCGTCCGACCCAAAGCCGCCGACCCCCCGCAGACGATCGTCTTCGTCGAGGACGGCGCGCAGGCCAAGCGCGTCCTCCCGGCGTTCGCGGCGGCGATCGAGGCGTAGTCAGGGTTCGAGCCGGGACAGGATCGGGATCTCGTTGAGCCGTTCGTCGTCGAGCGCGTCCCAGTCGATCCCCAACGGCTTCCGGTCCGCGGCGGCCGCCCGGATCGACCGCTCGGGCGTGTGTATCTGCTCCATCGGCACGTCCAGCGCCGCCGTTGGCACGTCCTCGTCGACGACCTGCATCTCGTGGACGGTCGTAGCCGTCGTGGTCCCGTCGTCGACCAGCCCGAACGCCCGGAGGATCGCGAACTCCAGATCGCTGTACCCCTCGCCTTTCCCGACCCGTGCCCCGTCCTCGGTCACGGCGACGCTGCCGGAGACGATCAGGTCGATCGGCTCCATCTCCTCGGGTCCGACCTGCACGCCCAGTTCCGACGACCCGCCGATCGTGGTGGCGTGGTCGATGTCGTCGATCTCGGCGGGATCGAGCCGCAGGAAGCAGTCCTCGTCGCTGAGCCGCGGAACGGCCATGTACACGGTCTTCCCGGCCTCCAGCGCCCGCCGCCGGACCGGCCGCTGGGGGGAGTCGGGGTTCGACTTGATCGTGTCCGCGGCGGCCCACGCCTCGGTCGACGCGAGGCGGTCGGCCGCCCGCTCGGCCCCGGCGAAGTTGGGGATCCGGCCGTGGGGCGGGAACGGGAAGCGAGCCTCGCCGCTGGCTTCGAGCTCGTCCCAGACCCGTTCGCGGAGCTGCTGTTTCTCCATGCCCCCGCTAGGGCGCCCGATCGCTTATCGACACCGCCGACGACAACGCTTTTTCCGAGGCGGGTGGATGTGGGGTCGTGAGCCTCGGCCAGTTCCCGGACCCGATACGGCTGCTCGGCGACCTCGTCGACCGGCTGGCGCCGCTGTTCCCGAACTGGGGGAGTTCGCCCGCGCTGAGCTTCCTCCTGGTGGTGCTATTCGGCGCTATCGGCTACACGGCCTCGCGGTACGTCGTCCGGCTGTTCGGGCGTCCGGTCGCGAAGCGGTTCCGACGACAGAGCGTCGCCCAGCAGGTGTTGCGGCTGATCCGCGCGACGATTACGCTGTTTTTCCTGCTGTTGGGCGCGGGGCTGGTCGGCCTCGAACTCGGCAACATCGTGCTCTCGGTGACGGTGTTCTCGGCGGTCATCGGGATCGTGCTGGCGCCGCTGGTGGGCTCGGTGATCAACGGGCTGTTCCTGCTGGCCGACGAGCCGTACGAGATCGGCGACATGGTCGAACTCCCCGACGAAACCCGGGGGTTCATCGACGACATCACGATCCGGTACACGAAGATATTCACGGTGGACAACACGTTCCTCGTCATCCCCAACGACGTGATCCGGCAGGACAAGGTGACGAACCTCTCCGCGGAGGACGAGCGGACCCGCCTCACGCTCTCGGTCGAGGTGACTTACGAGAGCGACGTGGCCGCGGCCCGCTCGCTGATCGAGAGCGCGGCGCGGAAGGTCGACGGCGTGATCGAGGGCGGACCGGACATCCGCATCGGCTCGGCGCGCTACCCGGCACGCCCCACCTGCTACATCGACGAGTTCCACGACGACGGCGTAATCCTCACGCTCCGCTACTGGGTCGACCGGCCGTACAAGCTCCTGACCGCTCGCTCGCGGGTCCAGACGGCGATCTGGGAGCAGCTGGAGGAGCAGGACGTCGACGTGGAGATCGCCTACCCGCACCGTCACGTGGTGTTCGACGACACCAGCGGTGAGGCCCGGGTCGCGACCCGCGAGGCGGCCGAGCGGGAGACCGTCGACTCCGCCGCCGTTCGCGGCGAGAGCGCCGATACGGGCGCGGATACGGACGCCGACGGCGACGCAGATACGGACGCCGACGGCGATCGCTGAGCACGCGCGGGCGCGCGCCTGAACCGTTACCTTTCTGCCTCGCCGGCCCCGAGTTCGAGGCATGACTACAGGGATCGCCGTGCTCAACTTCGGTGAGCCGGCCGTGGCCGACCGCGACGTCGTCGAGGACTACCTCGAACGCATCTTCCTCGCGAACATGGACATCGAGGGTGAGACCACTCAGGAGGCCGCCCGCGAGCGTGCCCGATCGCTCGCCGAACGCCGTGCGCCCGGCCTCATCGAGGAGTACGGCGAGATCGGCGGGTCGCCGCTGAACGCCCACGCGAGCCGGCAGGCCGAGCTCGTCGAGACCGAGCTCCGCGACCGCGGCTACGACGTGGAGACGTACGTCGGCTACCAGTTCATGGAGCCGTTCATCGGCGACGCCGCCGAGGCCGCCCACGAGGACGGCGTCGACCGCCTGATCGGGCTGCCCGTCTACCCGCTGTGTGGCCCTTCGACGACGGTGGAGGCGCTGGAGAAGCTCTCGAACGCCGTCGACGAGCTCGACTGGGACGTGCCGTACACCGAGATCACGGGGTACCACACCCACTCCGCCTACGCTCGGCTGCGCGCGGACAACATCCGCGAGACGCTCGACCGCGAGGGACTCGAACTCGACGCCGACACCCGGCTGATCTTCTCCGCCCACGGGACGCCGACGTACTACCTCGACGAAGGGAGCCGCTACGTCCAGTACGTCGAGGAGTACTGCAAGATGGTCGCGGGGATGCTCGGCAACCCCGAGTACGAGCTCGGCTATCAGAACCACGCGAACCGCGACGTGGAGTGGACCCAGCCCGACGTGGAGGACGTGATCGAGGAGATCGACGCCGACCGCGTCGTCGTCGACCCCACGAGCTTCATGCACGAACAGAGCGAGACGCTCGCGGAGCTCGACCACGACCTGCGCGAGGAGGCCGAAGCGGAGGGGCTCGGCTTCACTCGCGTCCCCGTCCCCTACGACGACGAGCGGTTCGTCGGCCTGCTCGCGGATCTGACCGAGCCGTTCATCGCCGACTTCGACCCGGACCTCTACGGCCTCCAGCAGTGCAAGTGCCGGCCGGAGCCGAACGCGATGTGCCTCAACGCCCGCCGGAATGACTGAGGACGACCCCGCGGTCGCCGTCGTCGGCGGCGGGATGACCGGCCTCTCGACGCTGCACGCGCTGACCGAGCGCGATGTCGACGCCGTGGCGTACGAGGCCACCGACGAGGTCGGCGGCGTCGTCCGCAGCGGCGAGATCGACGGGAAGCTGTTCGAGTTCGGCCCCCAGCGCCTCCGGATGACCGACGCGATCCGGGCGATGGTGACCGATCTCGACATCGCCGACGAGGTGATCACGGCCGACGACGACCTCCCGCTGTTCGTCTACGCCGGCGGCAAGCTCCGGGAGGCGCCCCGGTCGCTGTCGGCGTTCCGCCGGACGGACCTGCTCTCGACGACGGCGAAGCTCCGCCTGCTGGCCGAACCCCTGACCGACCCGATCGACCCCGAGGAGTCCGCACGGGACGCGTTCGTCCGGAAGTTCGGCACCGAGACGTACACGAACCTGATCGCTCCGCTGTTCGGCGGCACGTACGGCTCCGATCCGGCGCGGATGCCCGCGAAGTACGCGCTGCAGCCGATCATGGGGATGGAGGAGAAGAACGGAACTCTGCTGCGGGCGGCGCTCTCCCGGCTCGTCCTCTCGGACGACGAGACGCCGCCGCCGGCGAGCTTCGAGTCCGGGCTCCAGCGGCTCCCCGAGGCGCTGGCCGAGGAACACGCCGAGCGACTCCACCGCGAGACTCCCGTGATGGGGATCGAACGCGCCGGCGACGACGAGTGGCTCGTCCACACCGACGACGGGAGCCGGCGCGTCGATCACGTCGTGCTCACGACGCCCGCGGACACCACCGCCGATATCGTCGAGGGCGTCGACGCCGAGAGCGCGGCGGCGCTCAGGGAGTTCAACTACAACCCTCTCGTGATGGTGCATCTGGAGAGCCCCGCCCGCGCCGACGGGTTCGGCTACCAGGTCCGCCGGACCGAGCCGCTGCGGACGCTGGGCGTGACGTGGAACGCCAGCCTGTTCGACCGCGACGGCGTCTACACCGTGTTCCTCGGTGGGATGCACGACCCCGGGGCGATCGAGCGCGACGACGAGACGCTCGGGGAGACGGCGGTCGCCGAGTTCCGGCGCGTGATGGGCGTCGACGCCGAGGCGGTCAACGTCGAACGCATGCCGCGGGCGTTCCCGGCGTGGGACGACTCCTGGACCGCCAGCGAGCGCGTCGATCTCCCCGAGGGGATCACGCTCGCGACGAACTACACCGGCCGGATGGGCGTCCCGAGCCGCGTCCGGGAGGCCCGACGGCTGGCCGGGAAGCTGGCCGGCGGCGAGTAGCTACCACTCCCAGTTTTTCGCGGTCTCGACGAACGCCTCGACACCCTCGATCGGCGTGTCGCGGTTGACGCCGTGGCCGAGGTTGAGCACGTGCCCTTCGGGCCCCGCAGCCTCGATGATCTCGGCGGTCCGCTCGCGGATCGTCTCAGGGTCGGCGTACAGCAGCGACGGATCGAGGTTCCCTTGGACGGGCGTGTCACCCAGTTCCGCGCGAGCGGCCGCCATGTCGACCGTCCAGTCGAGCGCGACCGCGTCGGCGCCCGTCGCGTCCAAGCTCTCCAGCCGCCCGCCCATGTTGCGGACGAACTCGATCGTCGGCAGGTCGACGCGCTCGACGATCTCGCGGTGGAGCGGCAGGACGTACTCCTGATAGTCCGCCGGCGGCAACACCCCGGCGTACGTGTCGAACAGCTGGACCGCGTCGGCGCCGTGGTCGGCCTGCATCTCGAGGTACTCCGCGACCACGTCCGCGAAGCGCTCCATCAGTTCGAGGAAGGCGTCGGGGTGCCGGGCGCGGAACTTCCGCACTTCCTTCCGCCCGCGGTCGGGCCCGCCGGCGACGACGTAGGACGCCAGCGTGAACGGGCCGCCGGCGAACCCCAGCACGGCGTCCTCGTCGGCGACGCTCTCGTCGAGTCGGTCGAGCAGGTCCGCGACGAACGCCAGCTCTTCGCGCACGTCGCCGCGGCGGCGAGCCACGTCCTCGGGCCCCTCGACGGGGTTCTCGATCACCGGGCCGACGCCGGACTCGATGTGGTAGTCGAAGCCCAGCGGTTCGAGACAGGTGAGGATGTCCGAGAACATCACCACGCCGTCGACGCCGTAGCGCTCGTACGGCTGGAGGGTGATCTCCTCGGCGATTTCGGGCGTCTCGATCGCCTCGCGGAACGAGTACTCCTCGCGGAGTTCACGGTATTCGGGCAGGTGGCGGCCGGCCTGCCGCATCAGCCAGACCGGCGGGCGCTCGGTGCGTTCCCCGCGGGCGGCGCGGACGAGAAGCGGGTCGGTCATAGCGGGGGTTCGGCCGGTCGAGGTTAGTGCGTTTCCGTTCGCGGGTGACGCCGGGGCGGCTCCCTCAGTCGTCGGCGGTCGGCGCGCCGTCGCGGCTCGCCGCCGACGCGCCGTCGCCGTCCTCGATCCGCTCCAGTACGGCGAGGCTCCCGGCCGTGTAGGCGAGCAGCCCCGTCCCGACGACGAGAATCCCGAGGCCGAACCGGAGCTCCTCCGTGACGGGAAGCGCCGGACTCACGCCCACGAGCGCGGCGAGGGTGACGAGCCCGACGCTCAGCCCCGTCCAGCAGACCGTGGGTCAGCGGTCGACCGATCGCGCCATCGGCCCATTCGGATCGCTTTGATACCAGTGTGGAAACCTGACTGCTGACGGGGCTCGACGTCTGATTAAGTCCGCCAATACGACCGCGTCAGGAGCACGAGCACCGGGATTACCTCTAGCCGTCCCATCCACATGAGGAGCACCATCAGGAGCTTCGAAACCCGTGGGAACGCTAAGAAGTTGTTCATCGGCCCGACGAGCCCCACACCCGGTCCGACGTTGCCGAGCGTCGCAGCGACTGCACTCGCGGCTTCGAACACAGACAGCTCCGCTGCCGGAACGCCGACGAATACGACGAGTAGTGTCGCGACCGCGAAGATGACCAAGTAGAGTGCGGTGAACGCGTATATCCCCCGAACGGTCGCATCGTCGAGGACGTGTCCCCCAAGTCGGACGGGGTCGACGGCCTCGGGGTGGACCGTCGTGAACAATTGTCGGCGCAGCGACTTGAGCACCACCACCCACCGAACGACTTTGATGCTCCCGCCGGTGCTCCCGGCCGAGCCGCCGATGAACATCACGAACAGTAGCGCGAACTGGCTCCGCTGCCCCCAAGTGTTGAAGTCCATGCTCGCGTAGCCGGTCGTCGTCACGATGGAGGTGATCTGGAACGTCGCGTGCCGAGCGGCCGGTTCCAACGCGCCTGTGAGCGCCTCGACACCCGGACGCGTAAAGAGAAATCCGGCGACGATCGCGCTGAACACGCCGATCGCTCCCAAGTACGCTCGGAGCTCGACGTCCTCGAACACGGGTTCGAACTCCCGGTTCCAGAGCTGCCAGAACAGGGCGAAGTTCATCCCGGCGGCGACCATGAACGGGACGATGAACCACTGCACGACCGCAGTGAACGCCTGGATGGAGCGGGCTTCGGGAGAGAACCCGCCGGTCGGCATCGTGGTGAACCCGTGTGCGACTGCGTTGTACAGCGTCATCTCGGGCGCCATCCCGAGTCGGTGGAACGCGTAGAGCCCGAGGATCTCGACGATCGTGAGTCCGCCGTACAGCCCCCACAGCGCGCGGGCGGTCTGAGTGATCCGGGGGGTGAGCTTCTCGACTTCGGGCCCCGGCGCCTCGGCGTCGACGATCTGAGCGCCCCTGACGGAGAGTTCCGGGAGCACCGCGATCGCGAGCACGACGATTCCCATCCCGCCCAGCCACTGGGTGAGTTGGCGCCACATCATGAGCGCTCGTGAGTGGCTCTCGAAGGAGATCGTCCCCATCACGGTCGACCCTGTGGTGGTGAACCCGCTCATCGTCTCGAACAGCGCGTTCACCGGGAACCGGAGCGTCGAGCTCGCGCCGTACGCCGTGAACTGTCCCTCGACGACGTACGGCACGGCACCGACGACGCTCACAGCCAGCCACGTCAGCGACACCATCAGGAACCCCTCGCGTATCCCGAGGGACGAGGTGGGCTCGCGGTGCAGACGTTCGAGCCCCAGCCCGACGACCAGCGCGGCCGCGATGCTGAGCAGGAAGACGACGAGGCCACGGCCGTAGTAGAGCGCGAGCGCTAGCGGGAACAGCATCGGGACGCTGAGCCACTTCACGATGCTCCCAGTCAGGCTGACCGCGGCACGCCAGTCGACCCGGACTGTCCGATTCATCTTCTCTGTCTGATCAGTTCGTTCGCTTCACGAGCGATGCGGCTGCCCGGACTGTCGAGCGTTCGACGTCTCATCGGCGGCGGAGGCAGGCGACCGCCGTCACTCGTCGGTGAGGTCGATCGTGTGTTCCCGGACAGCGCCACAGCTCGGACACTCGTGGTAGTACTCGACTACCTGTCCGTCTGTCTCGCTCGTCCAACTCCCCTCCTCGTCTTCGAACCCGCAGTCGGGGCAGACGAGCTCCTCGTGATCGTAGTGCTGCTTCAGCCGTTCGAACGCCGATCGGTTCCGGTCGTTCGTCATACGAGTCGCTTGTAGGTTCTGTAGTGAAAAAAAAAAATCTGCGCTGTATATTTCTGTAGCGAAAATATAGTGGCGTATATTCTATTTCAACCGAAACGTTATCGCTGTTCGTGAGAGCTTCGCGTCCGTCAAGACTGTTCAACGAAACGTCTTTTGTAGATCCGGAAGTAGCATGATCGTGAGCTACCGGATCGACGAGATCGACGAGCGAATACTCTACTACCTCGCCAGCGACGCCCGGAACACGTCGGCGACGATGATCGCCGAGGAGGTCGACGTGACGCCGGCGACGGTACGAAACCGGATCCGGCAGTTAGAGGAGCACGGTATCATTCGCGGCTACCACGCGGATATCGACTACGAGTCGACGAACGGCAAGGTGACGACACAGTTCACCTGCACCGCGCCAGTCGGCGACCGCTCCGGGATCGCGACGGAAGCGCTCTCGACCCCCGGCGTCGTGAACGTCCGGGAGCTTCTGGCCGGCCAAGAGAACCTCGTCGTCACCGCGGTCGGAGCCGACACCGACGACATCAATCGGATCGCCCAGCAGCTCTCCTCGCTCGGTCTGACGATCGAGCGCGAGGATATCGTCCGCGACGAGTCGGTCCAGCCCTACCAGTCGTTTGCGCCCGAGGCCGACCACCTCGACTCGGCGATCACCGACTTCCAGAGCGTAGTCGGTGGCGCCGAAGTGGTGGAGTTCACCGTCTCCGAACGCGCGGAGATCACCGGCCATACGCTCGAGTCCGCAAACGAGGAAGGGCTGCTCCCGAACGACGTGCTCGTCGTCAGCATCGAGCGCGGCGACGACCGTATCACCCCGAACGGAGACACGCGGATCGAAGCCGGCGATGTGGTGTCGATCTTCTCGCCGGAGTCGTTCCCGGAGCAGTCCATCGAGATATTCGAACCCGACGGGCCGGGCAGCGAGACTGTATCGGACTCCTGACCGCTCGGCGTCTCACTCCTCCCGGACCGGCCGCAGGTGCTCACAATCCCCCGCCGTCACTCGCTCGCGCTCCCCGTCGTCGGTCTCGATCACCAGCGCGCCGGGGAACGCCACGTCGACGGCCTCACCGACGACCTCACCGCCCGGCGTGTCGACGCGCACGCGCTGCCCGAGCGTCGCCGCGTGCTCGCGCCACGCGTCGAGGATCGAGTCGGGATCGCTCCGGAGGTCGTCGAACGTCTCCAGCAGCCGCTGGGTGAACACGCGACGGTCGACCGGCTCACCGCGTTCCTCCTGTAGCGAGGTGGCGCCCTCCGGGAGCGATCCCGCCCCAACGTTCGCGTTGATCCCGATGCCGACGATCAGCCACGCGACGCGGTCGGCCTCGCCCTCCATCTCGGTGAGGATCCCACAGAGCTTCTGCCCGCCGCGTTCGCCGGCCCCCTCAACTAACACATCGTTGGGCCACTTGATCCGCGCGTCGACGCCGGCCTCCCGCGCGGCGCGCGTGACTGCCACCGCGGCCGCGAGCGTGTAGACGGGCGAGTGCGCGGGCGGCACGTCCGGGCGGAGCAGTAGCGAGGTGTAGATCCCGCCCGACGGTCCGGTCCACCCGCGGTCGAGCCGCCCCCGCCCGGCGGTCTGCTCGTCGGCGACGACCGCCACGTCCGTCCGGCCCTCCGCCGCGAGCTCGCGGGCGCGCTCGTTCGTCGAGCCGATGCTGTCGTGGAACTCCACGTCGAACGGCGCGTCGAGGCCGTACTCGATCGCGGCGCCGCCGAACCCGGGCACGTCGGTCACGCGGTAGCCGTCGTCGGTGCTCTCGATTTCGAGTCCCTCCTCGCGCAGCCCCTCGACCTGCTTCCAGACCGCGGCGCGGGAGACGCCGAGGCGGTCCGCAAGTTCGGGGCCGGCGACGGGGTCGTCCGCGAGGGCGTCGAGCAGCGCGCGACGCGTGTCGGTCATGGGTAGTCGTGGGACCGGTGGGGGTAAATCGGTCGCGGTGTGGAACCGACGGTTTTCGCGGTCGGTCGGGTTTCCGAGGTCGTTTGCCCCCTCGCTTCGCCGTCCTGGTTTACGACTGTTCGTGGCTCACGGTTCGCTTCGCTCACCGTTCGCTTTTCGAGGCCGTTTGCCGTCGCGCCGGGGCGCGACGTTTTCCGGCCTCGCGTGTTCGGAATCCTTTTGCGACACCTGGGCGACGTTCGGAGTAATGACTGCAGGTGGTCCACAGTGACGATGGAGGACCGCATCGAGGAACTCCGCGAGCGCCGCGAGGAAGCCCTGAAGGGCGGCGGCGAGGAGCGCATCGAACGCCAGCACGAGAAGGGGAAGATGACCGCCCGCGAGCGGATCGACTACTTCCTCGACGACGGCACGTTCACGGAGTTCGACCAGTTCCGAACCCACCGCAACCACAAGTTCGGGATGGAGGAGAAACAAGTGTACGGCGACGGCGTCGTCACGGGCTACGGCGAGGTCGACGGCCGGAAAGTGTTCGTGTTCGCCCACGACTTCACCGTCTTCGGCGGCTCGCTGGGCGAGGTGTTCGCCGAGAAGGTCACGAAGGTGATGGACAAGGCCACGCAGGTCGGCGCGCCCGTCGTCGGGCTCAACGACTCCGCCGGCGCCCGGATTCAGGAGGGCGTCGACGCGCTCGGGGGGTACGCCGAGATCTTCCGGCGCAATCAGGAGGCCTCCGGCGTCGTTCCGCAGATCTCCGCGATCATGGGGCCCTGCGCCGGCGGCGCGGTGTACTCCCCCGCCATGACCGACTTCACGTTCATGGTCAAGGACACCAGCCACATGTTCATCACCGGTCCCGACGTGGTGAAAACCGTCACCGGCGAGGAGGTCAGCTTCGAGGAGCTCGGCGGCGCGGTCACCCACGCCTCCACCTCCGGCGTCGCCCACTTCGCCGAGGAGAGCGAGGAGGACGCGCTCGACAACATCCGCCGGCTGCTCTCCTACCTCCCGCAGAACAACGTCGAGGACCCCCCGCGGGTCGAGCCGTGGGACGACCCCGAGCGTGCCGACGAGTCGCTGAACTCGGTCGTGCCCGACCAGCCGCGCAAGCCATACGACATGCACGACGTGCTCACCTCCGTCGTCGACGAGGGCTCCTTCTTCGAGGTGCAGGCCGAGTTCGCGAAGAACCTCGTGATCGGCTTCGCCCGGATGGACGGCCGCGCGGTGGGCGTGCTCGCGAACCAGCCCCGGGTCAACGCCGGCACGCTGGACATCGAGGCCAGCGAGAAGGGCGCGCGGTTCATCCGCACCTGCGACGCGTTCAACGTCCCCGTCCTGACGTTCGTCGACGTGCCCGGCTTCATGCCCGGCACGGATCAGGAGCACAACGGGATCATCCGCCACGGCGCGAAGCTGCTGTACGCCTACTGTGAGGCGTCGGTTCCGCTGCTGACCGTTATCACGCGGAAAGCCTACGGCGGCGCGTACGACGTGATGGCCTCCAGCCACGTCGGCGCCGACGTGAACTACGCGTGGCCGACCGCCGAGATCGCGGTGATGGGCCCCGAGGGCGCGGTGGATATCCTCTACAGCGACGAGCTCGACGAGGCCGACGACGTGGAGGCCCGCCGGCAGGAGCTGATCGACGAGTACCGCGAGGAGTTCGCGAACCCCTACACCGCCGCCGACCGCGGCTACATCGACGACGTGATCGAGCCGCCGGAGACTCGCGAGCGACTGATCTCCGACCTGGAGATGCTGCAGGGCAAACGCGAGCAGACGCCCCAGAAGAAACACGGCAACATCCCGATATGACCGACGAGCGTTCCCTCGCGGATCGGCTCACACTCCCCGACGACGCCGACGAGGCCGAAGCCGCGGCCATCGCCGCCGCCGTTGGCGCCCACATCCGCGACGGCGAAGCGGCGGCCGCGGCGGCTGCCGAGAGCGAGGCAGAAAGCTGGCAGGGGAAACGCTGGGGGTTCGCCGGCCGCGTCGAGTCGACCCAGCGCCGGACCGTGCGAGTGCGCGACGGGACGCCCACCGACGCCTGGAGCGCCGCCGGTCGCTCCGAGCGACTCTGAGGCGTTACTCGTCGGTGAGGTAGAGGTACGCCCGCGGCGCGACGATCCCCAACACGACGACGATCCCGAACGCGATCCATTGGGAGACGTCGGTGAACGTCGCGACGCCGATCCCCAGCGTGGCGGCGACGACGGCAAACGCCAGTCGGACTTTGATCTCGCGGTCGAAGTCGAGCTCGTCGGGGTCGCTCATGGCCCCGCTGGGGACGGCGCCGCCCTGAACGCGTCGGTTCTACTCGGACACCACGTCGTCGCCGACGGCGATCTCGCCGCTCTCGACGATCTCACACCGGAGGCCGCCGCGGTGGACGAGCGCTTCTTGGATCCCCTTCTCCTCGAGCCGCCGTTCGAGGTACGTGCAGGGCTCACATAGCTCCGCCCCTTCCACGACGGCGTCGCCGACGCGGAAGCGCTCGCCCAGCAGGCGGTTCAGCCCCACGCCGCGGACGGTGAGGTTCCGGCGGTGGGCCCCCGGCTCGAACGACACGTCGTAGTCGGCTTCTGCCTGCTCGATCGCTTCGGCCTCGATCAGCGTCAGGTCCCGGGTCCGGTCCTCGTCGTCGGTCGAGAACGTCCCCTCGTTCTCGAAGTAGCGGTCGCCGGTCAGCCCCTTGCCCACGACCGCCTCGACGGACTCTCGCGGCTCGGGCGGCGCCCCCGCCTCCCCGGCGACGTGGATGTGTTCGACGGTTCCAGTCACGGTCGGGAGTAGGCGCGGCTACGCATAAGTGCGGGGGTGGCGGTCGTTACTCCCCGCCGGCGAACTCGTCGAGCGTCGCCGGCCGGCCGCGGCGCTCGCTCACGAGCGCGCCGTCCACGTCGAGGGCCAGTCGCTCGACCGCCTCGTGGCCGACGCGCTCGGTCGCTTCGGGGATCGTGTACACGCCCAGCCGCCACTGCTGGTACTGGGCGGTCCGGAGCGCCTTCACCAGCGGCGACTGCCGGCCGAGTTCGCGGATCTCGTCGCCGACCATCACGCGGCTGGTGGACTCCCGCATCGACGGCTCGCTCGGCACGTCGAGAATCACTTCCCGTGGGTCGAGATCGCAGGCCGCGGCGATCTCGGCTTCCAGTTCTCCCGTCTCCTCGTGGCCGGCGTCGAGCAGCCAGTCGGGGACGCCGCCCAGTTCGGCCCAGACCGCGCGCTTGTACAGGTCGCGCTCGGCGTACCGCCGCGCGAACTCCTCGGTCTCCTCACACAGCCGCAGCGCGACCAGCAGCCCGTGATCGTCCATCCGGCGGAGCTCCTCGGCGGTCAGATCGGGGTCGGCGTCGAGCAGTCGCTCCGTCGCCCGGCGGAGCATCGCCTTGCTGATCCGGGCGACGTGGTGGGAGTAGACGGTGGGGTTCATCAGCGCCCGGGCGACCAGCAGCGACTCGGCGCTCTGGACGTTCCCCGGCGCGAGCACGAGTTCCCCGTCGACGAACTGCAGCGCCCGCACCAGCCGCCCGGGGTCGATCGTGCCGTACGGGACGCCGGTGTGGTGGGCGTCGCGGACGAGGTAGTCCATCCGGTCCACGTCCAACTCCCCGGAGACGAGCTGCCCGTACTTCCCCTCGCCGGCGACCAGCCCCGCGACGCGCCCCGGCGAGAGCCCGTGGGAGCGGAGCACGTCGCCGACCTGTCCTTGTGCGAGCAGTTCGTCCACGTCGTCGTGGTACTTCCCCGTCTCGCGGTGGGTCAGCCCCTCGATATTGTGCGAGAACGGGCCGTGACCAACGTCGTGGAGCATCGCCGCCGCCCGCACCCGCTCGGCGTCGACGCCGTCGACGCCCATCTGGTCGAGCGCCTGCTCGGCGAGGTGGTAGACGCCCAGCGAGTGCTCGAACCGCGTGTGGTTCGCGGAGGGGTAGGCCAACTGCACCGTCCCCAACTGCTTGATGTGTCGGAGCCGCTGGACCGCGGGCGTATCAAGCAGGTCGGCGGCGACCCCCTCCACCTCGATGTGGTCGTGGACGGAGTCCTTGATCGTCGTCATACGCCGGGTTTCGGCGGCATCCGGTAAAAAGGACCGTAGCTTCGACGGAATTCGAACAGTTCGGGGGAGCGTCAGCGTTCAGTCTCAAGAGCGATATCCCGCTTCAGCCGACTTCGGGCCTCACGAGCAGCTTCCGCTGCATCTGTGCCGTCCCACAGCCCTGCACCGTCGATCTTGCTCACGCAAGTTCGGTAGCTCGGCACCGACAAAAGAGTCAGCCTGCGCTACTCCCCGCTCTCGAACTCTCGCTCGCCCAGATGACTCCGAAGCGTGTCCACGTCCTTGTTGCCCGCGCCGGTGTTCAGCAGCACGACCGTGTCGTCCTCATCCAGTTCACCGCGTTCCGCGAGGTCGAACGCGCCGGCGGCCGCCGCCGCACAGGTCGCGCCCATCTCCACGCCCTCGGTCCGGGCGATCTCGACGGCGGCGTCGAGGATCTCGTCGTCGCTCGCGGCGACGGCGCCGCCGTCGCTCTCTTCCAACGCGTCGAGGATCAGCGGGCTCGCGCCCGGGTCGGGGACCGCGATCCCGTTGAGCACGGTCGTGATGTTCTCGTCGCCCCACGCCTCGTGAATGGATTTCCCTTCTTCCCACGCCTCGACGACGGGGGCGCAGCCGGCGGCCTGTGCGGCGTACATTCCCGGCAGCTCGTCGGTCAGATCGAGATCGCGGAACTCCTTTGCGCCCTTGTGCATCCCGACGAGGCCGACGCCGCCGCCGGTGGGGTAGACGATCGCGTCCGGCACGTCCCAGTCCAGCTGTTCGACCGTCTCGTACAGCATCGTCTTCTTCGTCTCGTGGCGGTAGGGGGTGACGAACGTCTTGGTGGAGTACCAGTCCTCCTCGTCCATGCGTTCGGCGTAGCCCGCACCGGCGTCGGTGATCTCCCCCTCGACGACGTGGAGTTCGCCGCCGTGGACCTCGACCATCGCCTTCTGGGTATAGCCCGCGCGCTCGGCCATCCAGACGTGCGCGTCCATCCCCGCGTTGGCGGCGTAGGCGGCTGCCGCCTGCCCGGCGTTGCCCGCCGTGTTCAGCGCGATCGTCTCCGCGCCGTGCTGTGCGGCGGCGGTGACGGCGCCGGTCTGCCCGCGGTCCTTGAACGTCCCCGTCGGGTTGTGCCCCTCGTCTTTGATGTACACCTCGTCGACGCCCATCGCGTCGGCGAGGCTCGGACAGTCGACCAGCGGCGTCGCACCTTCACCGATGGTGACCGCCGATTCCCGCGGGAACGGCAGCAGCGCGTCGTAGCGCCACAGCGAGTCGAAGCGCTCGCCCTCGAACGTCTCGCGGGACACGTCGATCTCGTCGTAGTCGTACGCCGGGTCGAGGATGCCGCCGCAGTCCGGGCAGCGGTGGGTCGCGGTGTCGGCGTCGAACCGTTCCCCGCAGTCGATGCAGTCGAGGCCGGCGAACGCGTCGGTGGTCTCCATGGCCCGGGCTGGGGGCCCCACGGCTAATGGGTTGTTCGATGCGGCAAGACGGACATCTCGCCCCGTCAGCGACGGTTTCGATCCGCCGCTGGCGGCAGAGTTAGGTAGACACAGCCACACAATCCCCCCGTGTACGACCGTTCCGTTCCCCGCAGGGACGTTTCCGGAGGTGGTCCGCGACGATGACCGACGACGCTCGGTCCGACGGCGGCGACGCGGCCGTCGAGACTGGCGGCGACACGGGGCCGTCGACGCTCGACCCGCTGTCGGTCGACGCGGCCGCGGAGTTGATCGACGACATCGTCGACAACGTCGAGCGCGTCATCGTCGGGAAGCGCGACGCGATCGAGCACATCCTCGTCGCCACGGTGGCCCGCGGCCACGTCCTGCTGGAGGACGTGCCCGGCACCGGGAAGACGATGCTCGCCCGCTCGGTCGCGACCTCCGTCGACGCCTCGTTCCGCCGCGTGCAGTTCACGCCCGACCTCCTGCCCTCCGACGTGACGGGTGTGAACGTGTTCAACCAGAAGACCCAGGAGTTCGAGTTCCAGCCCGGCCCGGTGTTCGCGAACGTGGTGCTGGCCGACGAGATCAACCGCGCGCCGCCGAAAACCCAGAGCTCGCTGCTGGAGGCGATGGAGGAGCGACAGGTGACCGTCGACGGCGACACCCGCGACCTCCCCGAGCCGTTCGTCGTGATCGCGACGCAGAACGACGTGGAGACGGGTCGCACCTACGAGCTCCCGATGGCCGAGGTCGATCGTTTCGCGAAGAAGCTCCGGCTGGGCTACCCCGACGACGACCAGGAGGCCGAGATCATCGGGCGCACCGCCGGCCATCACCCGATCGAGGAGCTCGAACCCGTCACCGACGGCACGCAGCTCCGGCGCGCCCGCGAGACGGCGAGTCAGGTGACGCTGCGCGAGCCGGTGCGGAGCTACATCAGCCGGCTGGCCGAACACACGCGAAACGAGGCCCAGCTCGGCGTCAGCCCCCGGGGGAGCATCGCGCTGGCGCGCACCTCGCAGGTCCGGGCGCTGCTCGACGGCCGCGACTACGTCACCCCCGACGACGTACAGGCGGAGGCACGGACGGTGTTCGCCCACCGGATCCGGCCGCGAACGGGTAGCGAGACCGGCGAGGACGTGGTCGCCTCGGCGCTCTCGACCGTCCCCGTCGAGTGATGCTCACGCGCCGTGGCCGCGCCGTCGCCGGCGTCGCGGGGCTGTCGGTGCTGCTCGCGGGCATCTTCGGCGCCCGCGCGCTCAACGCGATCGTCGCCCCCGCGGTCGTCGCGCTGGTCGCGGGCTACCTGCAGGTCCGGTTCGTCCCCGCCGTCGAACTCGACCGCACGCCGCCGGCGAACGCCCACGCCGGCGAGACGCGGACGGCGGAACTCTCCTTCCACAGCCGTGACGGCGACCCGCTCTCCCGGCCGTTCCTCGGCGACGTGACCGAGCGCGTCGGCGAGGGGCTGTGGCCGGTCGCCGCGGAGACCGCGACGGTCCGCGAACGGCCGAGCGGTGACGCCGAGATCACGTTCGAGACGGCCGTCGGCGCCGAGCCGATCGAGTACGAGGTCGAGTACCGACAGCGCGGCCAGCACACGCTCGGCCCGGTGACGGTGGTCGCGACCGACGCGTTCGGCCTCCACGCCCGCGAGACCGAGCTCCGGGGGACCGAGACGACGATCGTCTTCCCCCGGGTCCGACGGCTCGGCGCCGTCGGGCGGCGGTCGCTGGGCCGGCTGCAGGAGTACAGCCGGAGCGACCAGCGCGGCGAGTTCGAGGAGCTCCGGGAGTACGTCCCCGGCGACCCCCTGCGTGACATCCACTGGAAGACGACGGCCAAGCGCGACGAGCTGATCGTCACGGAGTTCGCCGCCGACACCGACGTGGCGTCGGTGACCGTCGCCGCCGGCGCGAACGCCGACGGCGCCGACGCGATGGCGGAGGCGACCGCGAGCGTGGTGCTGCCGCTGGTGGCCGACGGCGTCCCGGTCGAGCTCTCGCTCCCGCGGGGCGAGCTCCGGATCGGTCCCGAGTACGGCGGGCAGGCGGCGATGCTCCGGACGCTCGCGGTGGTCGACTCCGGGCCGGTGCCCGACCCCGACGCCGACGTGGTGATCAAGGGGCGGGCCGACGACGCGACCGTCGACGTGCGCGGGCGCCGCCACCAGTTCTCGGAGATGGTCGAGGCGCAGACGGCGGGCGACATGACGCCGGCCCGGGAGGTGGAAGCGTGACGACCGCTCCCGGCCGCCGGTCGCGGGTCGGGACCGAGACGGACTGGTCGCTGCGGTCGGCGATCCTCTCCCCGGGAATGCTCGGGATCGCCGTGCTCACGGCGTCGTACCTCCGGGTGTTGTTCCACGTCACCGACGTGGTCGGCGGGACGGGCTTGTTGCTCCTCGAGGTCGGCGCGGTGCTCGCGCTCGGCGCGGTGCTCGCCGGCCGCGTCGACACGCGGACGGCGCTGCTGGGGAGCGCGGCGGCGCTGTTCGGTGGACTGGCGGCGTACTACCTCTCGATCCCGCCGAGCCAGCGCGCGCTGATCGACGCCGGCGCCGTGCTGACCGATCTCGCGGCGCTGCTCAGCGGGCTCTCGGTGTTCCGGCTGATTCAGGCCGAGATCTGGGCGCTCGCGGTGCTGCCCGCACCGCTGCTGGGCTCGTGGCTGCTCGCGCTCCGGGGGAACTACCCGCTGAGCGCCGCGGTCGGCGGCAGCGCGCTCGGTCTGTTCGTGCTCACGGGCGACGCCGGCTTCCTCACCACGCTGGCGGGCGTCGTCGGCGCCGCGGCCGCGGTCGGGTTCGGCGAGCTCAGCCCCCGGCGGGCGATCGCCCTCCACTGGGACACGGTCGTGCTCGTCGTCACCGTGATGATCGTGCTCTCCTCGACCGTCTCGCTGGTGCCCGGCGGCGCCGGCGGCCCCGTCCTCGGCGGCAGCGCGACGCCGACGCTCGAAGGCAACGTCGTCGACAACGCCGACAACGTGGGTATCGTGGGCGCGATCCGGCTCTCGCCCGAGGTCCGGTTCACCGTCGAGTCCGAGCGCCGTGGGTACTGGCGCGTCGGCGCCTACGACCGGTACACCGGCGGCTCGTGGGTCCGGACCGGCGAGGCCCGCAGCTACGACGGCCGGCTCGACGACCCGCCCGGGCCGAGCATCGAGATCGAGCAGACGGTCACCGCCGAGACCACGCTCAACTCGATGCCCGCGGTCTGGAAGCCGGTCAGCGTCGAGGGGAACGTCCAGCGAGCGACGCAGGTGACCGCCGAGGGAGGGCTCCGCGCGGCGGCGCCGATCGCCGAGGGGGAGTCGTACACGGTCGTCAGTCACCGGCCGGCGTACACGCTCGACGACCTCCGAATGGCCGGCACCGACTACCCCGAGACGGTCGAGCGGCGGTACCTCTCGCTGCCGGACAGCACCCCCGACCGCGTGAGCGAGCGCGCGGCCACGGTCGCCGACCGCGCGAACGCATCGACGCCCTACGCGACCGCCGTCGCGATCGAGTCGTACCTGGAGCGCACCAAGGAGTACTCGCTGAACGTCGAGCGCCCGCGCGGCAGCGTCGCCGACTCGTTCCTGTTCGAGATGGACGCCGGCTACTGCACCTACTACGCGACGACGATGGCCGTGATGCTGCGCACGCAGGGGATCCCGGCACGGATGGTGACCGGCTACACCCCCGGGGAGCGCGTCGCGGAGGACGAGTGGGTCGTCCGCGGGCTGAACGCCCACGCGTGGGTCGAGGTGTACTTCCCGGCGACCGGCTGGGTCGCGTTCGACCCGACGCCCGGCGGTCCCCGCGAGTCAGCCGCCGAGCAGCGCGTCGAGCAGGCCCGCGAGGCCGGCGTGGCGAACGTCGACACCAACCGCACCGGCGGCGGCGAGTGGACCCCGACGCCGACTGAGACGGCCACTCCCGCGACGGTCAACGACACCGCCGACGCGGTGACGGGGACGGCCAACCTCGAGGACATCCTCCGACCCGGGCAGGAGGCGCCGAACGGCACCGTCGGGAACTTCACCGCCGGCGGCGACGAGGGGAGCTCCGACGAGCCGGCGCTACCCTCGCCCGAGGAGGTGGGGTACGGCCTCGTGCTCCTGATCGGCGGCGTGGCCGCCGGCCGGCGGTTCGGGCTCGACGCCCGCCTCTATCGGTTCGTGTGGCTGCGCTACCAGCCGCGGGCGGACCCGGTCGGCGACGTCGAGCGGGCGTTCGACCGGATCGAGACGCTGCTCGAAACCCGTTACCGGCCGCGACACCCCGGCGAGACCGTCGAGGACTATCTCGACAGTCTCGACGTGACCGACGCGCGGGTGTACCGCGTGGCGGGGCTGTACGAGCGGGCGCGGTACGGCGGGGACGCGACCGACGCCGACGCCGACGAGGCAGTCGCGGCCGCGGACGCGCTCGTCGCCGAGTCAACCCCCCTGCTCGGGCGACTCCGCCGCGCTGACTGACTCGCCCGTTCTTGTCGTTACCGAAGGGTTTAGTTACTGGATGTGGTACGCACACCCATGTCCGGTCTGTTGCCGTCCGAGTCCGACGCCGTCGCCGCCGACGAGGCGGACGACGAGGGGGGCACCCGGCTGCTCTGGCTCGACGACGAGGAGGTCGACCCCCTGATCGGGTCGCTCTCCTCCGAGACCGCCAGATCGCTGCTGACGGCGCTGCACGAGGAGCCCCGGACGGCTTCCGAGCTCGCCGACGCGGTCGACACCTCGCTGCAGAACGTGCGCCACCACCTCGACAACCTCCAAGAGGCGGATCTGGTCGAGGTCGCCGAGACGCGCTACTCGGTCAAGGGCCGCGAGATGAAGGTGTACGCCCCGGTCGACGACTCGCTGGTGGTCTGTGTGGGCAACGAGGCGGAGCGGTCGGGACTGCTCGACTCGCTCCGGCAGTACGTCGGCGCCGCGGCCGCGGTGCTCGTCGGGAGCCTACTGGTCCACGCGACAGTGAACGTCGGGGGCGGCGGTATCGCCGGCCCCTCCGGCCCGCGCGTCGCGGACTCGATCGGCTCCGGCGCGGTGTTCGGCACCGTCCCCCCGGCGGCGCTGTTCCTCGCCGGCGGGCTGGTCGCCATCGCGGCGGTCGCACTCCAGTACAGCCGAACCGACTGATGAGCAACCCCCCCGAGGTGACGGCATGAGGGTCGGCACGGCAGCGACACTGTTCGTCGTCGTCGTCGTCGTGAGCAGCGTCTCCTTCGCCGTTCCCGTGGGGTCGAGCAGCCAGCAGCTCGTCCGCGGGCCGCCCAACGACGCGCTCGCGGACGCCATCCGATCGTCGCCCGATCCGCCGGAGGAGTCGTCCGACCCGGACCCGCTGTCGGGGTTCGGCGCGGTGCACGAGGCCGGCGTCACCGGTGACGGCGTCCGGGTCGGCGTCATCGGCAGCCAGTTCTCCCCCGGCGGCCGGCTCGGCGAGTCGGTCGTCGCGACACGAACGTTCGCGGACCGGTCGCCCGGGCTGGCGGTCGACAGCACACACGACACCGCCGTCGCCGAGATCGTCGCCCGGACCGCGCCCGACTCGGAGCTGTACCTCGCGAGCATCGGCCTCGAGGGCGGGCCGGCCGCCTACGAGCGCGCGGTCTCGTGGCTGCGCGAGAACGAGGTCGACGTGGTCGTCGACGCCGGGAGCTACTTCCCGCGAACCGCCGAGGGGATGGCGCGACTGAACGAGGCCGCCGCCGCGGCCGCCGAGAACGACACTGCCTTCGTCACGTCGGCGGGCAACTACGCCGAGCGACACTGGGCCGGCACCGGGAACGAGGGCTGGCTCGCGTTCGCGAACGACACTCGGTACAACACGCTGGGCGAGGGCGAGATCGCCGGCGGCGTCTCGCTCCGGCTCTACTGGGAGGGGAACGCCGACTACGACCTCTTCCTCTACCGCGCGGAGAACGGCGAGGATCCGCTGATCGCGAAGTCGGCGACGAACGAGACCGGAAACGGCAGCCACACCGAGGCGATCGACGCCACCGTCCCCGAAGGGCGCTACTACGTCGCCGTTCAGGGCGGCCCCGACGCCGGCGAGAGCACCGTCGACCTGTTCTCCTCCCGCCACGAGCTCGGCATCAGCAGCGACGGCGGCGGGATGGTCGCGCCCGCGACCGCCGAGGGCGTCATCGCCGTCGGCGCGGTCGACGCGGTGACCGGCGAGCCGCGGTCGTACAGCTCGACCGGTCCCCGGCTCGACATCTCGGCGCCGGGCGCCGTCGACACGAACACGGCGGGCGAGATGTACGGCAGCTCCGTGGCGGCGCCGCTGGTGGCCGGGGCGCTCACCCTGATGCTCGCGGAAAACGAGAGCCTCTCGCCCGCCGAGGCCCAGCGCGTGTTCCGCAACACGGCCGTACAGGACGACGGCCGGCTCTACCTCGACGCCGCGGGCGCGGTCACGGCGGTCACCTCCGAGTCGCCCGCGGAGATCGACGGGGACGAACTCGACTGGTACAACGGGACGGCGGATTAGGAGAGTTCGGCGGGCTCGTCGTCGGCGTGGGCCCGCACCCAGAGCTCGCCGATCCGCGAGAGGGAGGTGCGGTGGGAGTTGCCGTGTTCCTCCTGCTCGACGTACGCCTTCCCGCCGGGGCCGAGCCGGTCGACGTTGTAGATCACTTTCGAGCGGAAGCTGTCGGTGTACTCCTCGCCCATGTCCGCCGCGAGCGTCTTCGCGAGCTCGCTCACGCTCTCGAACTCGCCGTGTTCGCCCAGCGTGAACAGGATCACCTCCTCGAACGGCTCGACGTTCGAGAACGCCGCGACGGGCAGTTCGACGATGTGGTTGTCGCCGATGCGCTTGGCGCCGATGGTGGTGCCTCGCTCGTCGAACTCCGAGAGCAGCCCCTCGATGCTCGCGAGGCGGTCGGCGATCTCCCCGTCGTCGGCGCCCGCCTCACGAACCTCGGCGAGCAGGTCCCGCGTCTCCCGGAGCTCCTCGGCCATCTCGGTCTCCAGGTACTTCTCGGGGGCGGTGTAGTACGTGTGGATGCGGTGGCGGTCTTCCTGTCGCTCCAGCGTGATCGAGTGCGCCGCGGTCGCGAACGCGAAGCTCACCGGGCGGGGCATCGAGGAGATGTTCACCCACACCTCGCTACCGGTATCGAGGTGGGCGTTGATCAGGTCGTACGCCCGCTCGAACGCGGCGTCGTAGTCGTACACGTCCGAGAGCCCGACGCGCTCGGTTTCGGCACCGAGGAGGTTCTGGAAGTCCTGTTCGAGCTTGCCCGCGAGGTTCTGGGAGTACTCGACGTTGGCCTCGCTGCCGACGGCGCCCTCCAGCAGCACCACCCGATCCACGTCGAACTGGTCGCGGATCAGCGGCGCGATCAGCCGGTCGTAGTCGAAGCCGACCGGGACGATGTGGGTGCCCATGGGCGTGGGTGAGGCGGCGGTCGGTAAAAAGGGACAGTTCGGCGCGGCTACTCAGCCGACCCCGCGAACGAGCGACCCGAACGCCGGCAGCAGCAGCCCGATCCCGAGCGCGAGCAGACTCGGCTGCCCCATCGCGAGCACGGGATCGAGCGTCCCCGCGAGCGCCAACTGGGCGAGGAAGCCGACGACGATCAGGGCCCCCATCCCGAACCCGGCGGCGACCCCGCGCCCGAACGAGCGCTGCGGGAGCGCGACCAGCGCGCCAGCCGCGAGCAGTCCTGCCCAGTGGAACAGCGCGAGCACGAGCCCCAGCACGACGGCGCCGGCGCTCGCCGCGAGCCGGCGCCGACGGTCCTCGCGGAGGCTGGTCAGCCCTGCCGCCACCGAGTCGGAACTCATCGCTCGCCCTCCGTGAACGTCAGATCCACGCCGTCGGGGAGCGTCCGGGCCATCGACTTGTACTCGCCGTCGGCCCACAGCGAGAGTTGGTCGTCGTAGTGATCCGAGAAGTAGTCGCCGGAGTTGCCGCCGGGCAGCACCGCCCGTGAGTCGCCGTCGAACGTCGCGACCATCCGCCAGCTCGCGCCCGTCGACGCCTCGCTGTGGAAGTTCCGGACCGTCCCGGGTGAGCCCGCGGTCGGGCGCTGTTCGTAGTTGAGGAACGACTGGTCGAACGGATGGGCGAACCGGACGCGGTTCCAGTCGCCGTACGTCTCCCACCCCTCCGAGTCGATTCGCTCGCGCGTCGCCGCCATCGCGCCGGCCGCGACCGCCGCGCGGTCGCCGTCGAACCACTCGCTGTCGGCGGGCAGCGTGCCGAGCACCCAGAGGTTCGGTCGCGGGAACCCCTCGGGCAGGTCGGCGTCGTCGAACTCGTCGCCGAACGTCCGTGCGCGGAACTCCCGGAGCCACTGCTCGAACAGCAGCGGCTCGGGCCGCTCGGGCCGCATCTCGCCGTCCCAGTCGAGCAGCGATTCGGCGTCCGGCGCGTCGAGATCGTCGGCCGTCTCGCCGGCGTCGACCACTTCCTCGACGATCGGACGGAACAGGTCGTAGCGCCCGTCGAGAACGTCGGTCTGGAGGCCGCGGTGGAACGCGGCGTCCATCGGTTCGTCGCTCTCGGCGCGGGCGTCGAGCCTGTCGTAGATACGCTGCCCCCGGAACGGCGGCGCGTACCCCTCCGAGAGGTAGTGTGCGGGGTCGTTCGTGATGCGTTGGTTCGCGGTCGCGAGGTAGTCGGGGTTCCGGACGCCGGGCTTCTCGTCGTAGGGGACGAACCCGTCCCACGAGGACTCGCCGTAGGGCTCGTACCCCTCGCCCCACTCCCCCTCGCCCGCGGAGCCGTCGAAGATCCTGGTTCCCCGAACGGGCTCGCCGTCGACGGTCCGGATCGGGATCTGCCCGGTGATCCAGTAGTAGGTGTTCCCCGAGTCGTCGGCGTAGACGACGTTCTGTGTGGGCTCGTCGAACTTCTGGAGTGCGGCCTCGGCGTCGTCGAGCCCGTTGGAGCGGTTGAGCTCCCGGACCGCCTCGACGGTCCGGGTCGCCGACAGCCCCGTCCACGCGACGCCGAGTTCGTCGGCGGCCGCGAACCCGTCGCCATCGGGGTACTCGCTGAGGACGGCGCCGTGGACCGAGCGCTTCACCTCGATATCGACGTTCTCGCCGCCCGCGACGGCGATCGTCTCGGTCCGGCTGTCGAACTGCCGGACACCGTCGCCGTACTCGTACCCGTCGCCCCCGTCGACGGTGTCGTAGGTGTAGAAGTCGACCACGTCGGCGCCGGCGTTGGTGAACCCCCACGCGCCGGCGTGGTTCTGCCCGATCACGACGAACGGGACGCCCGGGAACGCGACGCCGCGGCTGTCGAACCCCGGGCCGGCGACGTGCTGCTCGTACCAGATCGGCGGTGCCGAGAGCTGGAGGTGGGGATCGTTCGCGACGATCGGGTCGCCCGAGGCGGTGTGCTCACTCGAGACGACCCAGGAGTTCGAGCCGATCCCCGGGTCGCTCTCGAACGCGCCGAGCCAGTCGACCAGCCCGGCGTCGGGAGCCGCGGCGTCGCCGTCGATCGCCGCGAACGACGCCTCGCCGCCCCGCAGGATCGGCGTCTCGTGGTCCATGACTCTGGGGTAGAGCTGCTCGGTCGCGTCGGCGCCCAGCCGCTCCCGCGCCAGCGCGCGCCGGAGCGTGCGGAACGAGCCGGTGAGCCCCCACGAGATCTGTTTCTGGACGAGCAGCGTCGCCGTCGGCGTCCACCGCTGCGGCTCGAACTCCAACAGCCCGTACTCCAGCGGCGTCGGCTCGACCTCGCGGGCGTGGTTCACGCCGGCGACGTACGCCTCGACCACGTCGCCGGTCTCGGTGCCCTCGGCGCGCTCCCACGTCGCTTCCGCCGCGGCCTCGAAGTCCATCTGCCGGTGGAACGCGTCGGAGTCGACGGTCGCCGGGCCGACGACTTCGGAGAGGTGGCCGGCCATCCGGCGGCGGTAGAGATCCATCTGAAAGAGTCGATCGGCGCCGTGACAGTAGCCGAGCGCGTAGTACGCCGCCCGTTCACTGTCGGCTTCGACGTGGGGGACGCCGTACTCGTCGTAGCGCACCGTCGCCGGGCCGTACGGGCTGTCGAGTTCGTCCGGGGCCGTCCCGGTGGCGGCGCCCCAGGCGCTGCCCGACCCGGGGGCGAACCGGTTCAAGTAGGACCGGGCGTCCGTCAACGCCATCCCGCCGACGCCGGCGCCGAGGACGGCCGAGAGCAGGGCCCGGCGGGTGGTCTCTCTGTCCATTGCCGGATAGAACGCGGGGAGGCTCGTAAAGTTTTGTCCGCGCTACTGGAGTCGGTACCGCAGCAGCGCCGCGATCCCGCCGAGGTTCGACAGCTGCTCGCCGGGGGCGAACTCCGAGGAGAACACCACCACCTCGCCGCCTTTCTGCTCGACGGTCTCGATGATCTCGTTTGCGTCCCGCTCCCAGTCGCCCTCGTCCTGTCGCTCGGTGCGCAGGCGCTCGTCGACGACGAGCAGCGTCTCCACCGCGCCGTACTCCGCCGCTTCGGCGGTCTCCTCGATGCCGTAGGTCGCTTTCTCGCCGGTGGAGATGCGCTCGGTGAGCTCGTCGATCAGTTCGCTCTCGCGGGCGATCCGGGTCTGGTCCTGTACGTCCTCGACGGCGCCGCGTTTGAGCACTTCGTGCACTCCACGATCACCGGCCGCGGAGGTGTCGACGGTCGTCGCGACCTTCTCGGCTACGTCGGGGTACTCCTCCTGCAGGTAGTCGAGCGCGTCGCGTTTCGTAAAGCCCGGGCCGGCGACGATGATCGCCTCGGCGTCGACGTGCTGGAGCGCCGAACCGAGCTCCTCGAACAGCGTGGTTCGCGGCTGGGCGTACTCGCCCTTCCCCGTGGGCGCCGTCAGCGAGACGTACTCGTCGGTGCCGTACTGCTGGACCGTGTGGACGTACGCCTCGCCCTCCTCGACGGTGACGACCGCCACGTCCGGCGCGTCGGTCGCCTCGGCGGCCTCCTCGATCCGGTCGCGCTGGTCGGGTTTGAGGTACTTCTCGATCGTGAGCTCCTCGTGGGTCTCGACGTTGATCGTGTGGTGGAGCCCGATCTGGTCCTCCATCGAGCAGTGCTGGATCACGCCGCCGACCCGGAGGCGGTTGGCGAAGCGCGCGAACTCCACGTCCTCGACTTCGAGGGTGACGTGGAGGTGTTCGCGCTCGCCGCCGGTGTCGCGCATCTGGTCGTCGTTGCGCTGGATGCGGCGAGTGGTGTCGCCCTCGACCAGATCCCCCGGTTCGAGGACGTGCGAGAGGTGCCAGAGGTCGTCGACGGTCTCGGGGACGAGCGTCACCCGGTCACGACCCTCCGCGCCGTGACCGCGCTGGACGATTCGCATACTCGAAACTGCGGGCCCCGGGGTGACGTCTCTTTCCTTCTCGGCGTCAGGCCCGCATCACCCGCGAGTGGAAGAAGCGGACGAGCCGGTCGAACTCGTCGACGATCTCGGCCGCCGCGACCTGATCGAACGACGCGAACTGCCGGCTCGCCGCGAACCCGTCGTAGCCGTCCGCGATCTCGTACTCCAGCTCCTCCGCGATCGCCGCCTCGTTCTCCCGGACCACCGCGCGCATCTGCTCCTTCTCGGCCTCGCTGCCGCCGTAGATGCTCACCCCGAACTCCACGGTGCCGTCGGAGTCGACTCGGAGCCGGTAGCGCAGCACGCCGCCGGCGTAGGCGGGGTGGTCGGGCCGGACGAGCAGCTCGTTCCCGCGCTCGACGGAGACCAGATCCTCGGGGTCGGTGTCGAACGTCCCGACGAGACGGTCCCGAATCCCCTCGGCGACGGCGTCGAGCAACACGGGGAGTTCGAGGTTCTCCGTCTCCTCGACCCCGTCCGTTTCGGGCTCGGCGCCCGTTCCGGCCGCCGCCCCCTCCGAACCGTCGGCTCCGCTTCCCGCTTCCGAGTCGCGCTCGCCGTCCGTTCCGGCACCGTCGTCGACCCGATCGTCCGCCGCGAGCGCCGACCCCGCTGTTCGCTCGTTCGATTTCCCGCTGCCGGTCTCGGTCTCCCCGCCGGCAGCCGCCTCGGCGCTCGCGTTCGTGCCGGTGACCGACTGCTCCGCGCTGTCGGCGGCGGGTTCCGCCCGGTCGTCGGGGACGAACCGCACGAGGAACTCCTCGCTCTCCGGCGCGCCGAACGCCTCGACGCGGACCGCGTCGACCGCCACCTCGCGGTCGCTCAGGAACGTCGCCAGCGCCCGTGCCTCGTCGGCGAACGCCGTTCCGAGCAGCCGGACGCGCTGCTCGTCGTTGAACGCCCCGGGGTCGAGCGGGGCGCGGGTGAAGTACTCCGCGTGGGCCTCGCGGAGTGAGCCCCCGTCGTACTGTTCGTTCAGCGCCTCGTAGGAGCGGTCGGCGACCGTACTGGCGCGTTCGAGCGCGTCGGTGACCGTGTCGCTGCCCAGTTTTCCGTCGACGGCGCCGACGACGACCGCCGATCCCTCGGCGTCGAGCGCCAGCGCGGTCGCGGCGCCGTCGCCGGCGGCCGTCGTCACGAACAGCACGTCGTCGGCGCCGAGCGTCCCCCCGGGGCCGCGGAGGAGCGACCCGGCGAGCCCGGCCGTCTCGCTGGGATCGAGCGGCTGTACCGGGACGACGCCCGACTCGCTGGTACGATAGAGGTCCATGGGGGTATCCTGCGCCAGCCAGCGCATCAAGGTTACGGGGAGTCGACCGCCCCTCTCCCGTCGGATCCGACAAGAAAGCTTATACCGGGGCCGCAGAAAACCACAGGTGGACGCCGGCACGGTACCTGGGTAGGGGTACTTCGGTACCACGCCGGCCCATTCATCTCCGCAGTATTCACGTCCGTCAGCGACAGCTACACCGTATGGAGTTCCACGTCTGGGAGCCCGTCTACGAGCGCATCCTCGCCGACTTCGGCTTCGGCCGCGCGGCCGACGAGCGCGCCCGCGACCGACTGGCGTCGCTGACCGAGCCGTTCGATCTCGACGCCCTCCCCGCGTTCGAGGGGCGAACGGTCGCCGTCGCCGGTGCTGCCCCCACCCTCGCCGACGAGGCCGAGGCTGCCGCGGCCGCCGACCGCGTGATCGCCGCCTCCGCCGCGGCGACGACGCTCCGGGACGCCGGGGTCGGGATCGATCTCGCAGTGACGGATCTCGACGGGACGCCGGAACGCCTCGCGGCTGCGAGTCACGAGGGGCTCCCCGTCGCGGTCCACGCCCACGGCGACAACGTCGACGCGCTGGAACGCTGGGTTCCCGAGTTCGCCGAGGCCCAGCTCCTGCCAACCACACAGGCCGCGCCGACGGCCCACGTCCGGAACTTCGGCGGCTTCACCGACGGCGACCGCGCGGCGTTCCTCGCGGACGCGCTGGGCGCCGGCGAGCTCCGGTTCGTGGGCTGGCAGTTCGACGACCCCGACGTGGGCGAGCTGAAAGCGAAGAAGCTCCGCTGGGCCGAGCGCCTGCTCTACTGGCTCGAGACGCGTCGGGAGGAGCGGTTCGGCGTGCTCGACGGCCGGCGGGACGGGCTGAGGCTGCCCACGGACGAGAAATAACGCCGACGGCCTACACGTCCACCAGATCGCTCCCGCCCGGCGGCAGGAACTCCTGGATGCGGTCGGCGCTCGCGACCTTCCGGACGAACGAGTCGTCCGCGAAGCGGTTCTTGAACTCCCGGTAGCACTTCACCGCGGCGTCGTTCTGCGCGAACTTCCCGGGTTCGAGCGTGATCGTCGTCTCGGCGTCGGGCTCGATCGCGCTCGGCGGGCCGCCGATCACGCGGGTCTCGTCCTCGCAGGTGATCCCCACCGCGACCCGCGAGGGCAGATCCCGGAAGTACTCGCGGTCGCCACGGATCGCGAACCCGCCCTTCTCCAGGTACTCGCCGGACTCGGGCGTCTTACTCACCTGATCCGGTTCGACCATGTAGGCGTCGCCGGCGCCGCGGCCGTCCTTCCAGACCGAGGAGTACGCGACCGCGAACTGGGCGGCCTCCTCGATGCTCGACTCGGGCCAGTCGACGGGACTCGACGGCTCCGAGGGGCCGCTGGCCTTCAGGATCGTCACTGGACCCCCGTGGGCCTGTGTGTGGAAGAAGCGGTCGTGCTTGTTGAGGTACTTCTTCACCAGCGCCTCGTTCTGGTCGGCGTTGCGCCCGCCGATCACGAGGTAGCCGTCGCTGGTGTGGAACCACCGGAACTCCTCGTACCAGTGTTCGGGCTGGCGGACCGGAACGTTCTCTCGGTTCAGCCAGTCGATATCCTCCGCCTCCTCGTCGGGTTCGGGCTCCGGCTCGGGCTCTTCCTCCCACTCCTCGCGGCGTCGCTTGACGGCTTCGAGGCGCTCGCGGGTGTCCTCGATCGCCTCGCGGGCGCCCTCCTTCTTCCCCTCGACGCGCTTGGCCTCCTGATACAGGCGGTCGGCGTTCTTCTCGACGCCCGTGGTGGCGTCGAGGGTGATCCGTTCGTCGTCCACCTCGACGGTCACCGTTCCTTCGGAGCCGTCGACGCCGACGACCGCCTCGGCGGCGGGGATACCCTGCTCGGCGCCCTCCGCGAGCGTCTCCTCGATCTCGTCCCACGGCCGGTCCTCCTCGCGGGCCTGCTGGATCGTCGACAGCACCTCGTCGATCAGGTCGTAGCGCGCGTAGCAGATCTCGGCTTTCCGGCGGAGCGCCTGCGCCTCCTCCTCGAACCCCTCGATCGCCTGCTCCTGCTGTTCGATGATGCGTTTCTCTTTCTCGATCTCGGCCTCGAAGTCGGGACGTTCGCGGCCGCCGCCCTCCTCCTCGCGCTGTTCCTGCTCGGTGAGCCGGTAGAAGTACTCCGAAAGCGCGGCGTTGAACGAGTCGAACGCCCGACTGTGGAGCTCCGCCCGCTCCTCCAGCACCACGGGGCTCACGTCGACGACGCGGCCGCGCTCGGTCAGCGGCCGGTTCTCATCGTCCTCGCCGTCCTCGTCGAGTTCGGCGTACACGCGGGGATCGAACTGCCCGCTCCGGAGTGCGTCGGCGAGATCCATCAGTTCGCGGTGGATCGCGCGGTACTCGTCCTCGCCGGCGTCGGCGATGTCCATCGCCTTCTCGACGCCCGCGCGTTGGCAGAGCTCCTCGCCCCAGAAGCCGCCGAGGTTGAGCTGGGTCGCGACCGTCCGCACCACGTCGGTGTCGGACTGCTCCATCCGGGCCTCGAACGTCTCGTAGTCGACTTCGAGGGGGTTGAGTCGGGACTGCGGGAACTCGTAGGGGCTGCCCGGCGCGACCGTGCGGGACTTGAGTCGCACCGTCTCCAGCGAGCGGACGACCTCGCCGTTGCCGTCGAGGACGGCGACGTTGCCGTCGCCGAACAGCTCGACGACGAGCGTGGTGTTCTGGTCGGGGCGCTCGAACTCGAACACGAGGATGCGGTCGAACTCGTACTGGGAGACGGAGACGAGGTCGGCACTCTCGATGCGGTTGCGCAGCATCATCGCGAACTCCGGTGGGCGCCCGGGCGCGTCGGGCACGCGCTCGGGGTCGGCGACGTGGGCCTGCTTGTTCTCGCCCACCTCGATCAGCAGCTCCACCCGCCCGCGGTCGAAATCCCGGAGCTTCAGCCGCAGCATGTCCTCGTCGTAGAGATACGCCTTGTCGAGCTTGGCTCCCTCGTAGCGGGAGAGCTCGGTCGCGAGCGCCGCGAGGTCGACGCTCGACAGTTCGCGTTTCGGCTCCATGGACCGAATTTCTGGGGCGACCCGGAAGGGCGTTCCGTTCGGGGCTCACGCCCCGAGCAGGGGCTCGCATCGACGCTTGCCGCGACCGTGGCTACCGCTCGCGTTCGGTCTCCCGCTCCCGGCGGGCGTACTCCTCGGCGTCCTCCATCGTCTCCGTTTCGAGCAGCTGGTCGAGCTTGCGCTCGAACTGCGCCTCGCTGAGCTCCCCCTCCGCGTAGCGTCGGCGCAGCGTCTCCAGCGGCGTCTCCTCGTGCTCGTCGCTCGACCTGTTCGACACTCGATCGTCGATAGCTTCGTCCAGCCACTCCTCCTCGTCGTCGTCATCGAACAGCATCGCGGTGATCGGCACGACCGCGACGTACCCCACCAGCATCGCCGCCAGCCACCAGTCCTGATTGGTGAACAGCGCACCCATCCAGACCGCGGTGACGAGCGTGCTCACGATGCCCGTGGCGTTCTCCCGGAGCCGCCGGCCCACGGAGTCCTGCTCGCCCCCGCCTGCGTCGCTCATACGCGGGGCATTGGGCGACGCTGACAAAAACACTCCCGTTCAGAGCCGCTTCGAGACGTACGGGCCGTCCTGGTGGTAGCCCAGCTTCTCGCGGTAGTACTCCCGGACGCCGATGCCCGAGATGATGCTCAGCTTTCCGAAGCCGGCCTCGCGGGCCTGCCGCTCGGCCTCCCGGACCAGCCGCTTCCCGTAGCCGCGGTGCTGCCACTCCTGTCCGTCTTCCCCGTCGCTGCCGTCGAACGTCGCCTCGGAGCCGTAGACGTGGAGCTCGCGGACGAGCGCGGCGTCTTCGAGTTCGCGGCGGACGGGATCGTTCGGGAACCGCAGCCGGCAGAAGCCGATCAGCAGGTCCCGCACGGGGTCCTCGAAGGAGATGAACCGTTCCGTGCCGCCGCCGGCCTCGTACTCCATCGTGTCCAGCGTGATCTCTGCGGGGTCGGGATCGGCGTCGTTGTGGCCGACCTCGCGGGCGCGGATGTCCCGGATCTCGTACCCCTTCTCCTCGGCGCGCTGCTGGGCCAGTTGGCGGAGGTTCGACTTCCAGACGCCCCCCTCGATGAAGTCCGCCGGGATGTCGCGCTGGACGCGCTGGAGACGGCAGTACTTCGGGATCTCGTTCATCGCGTCGGCGACCACGTCGGCGGCGGTCTCGTTGTCCAGCGGCTCGAAGTCATCGCGCTTCCACATGTCGTAGACGCGGGTGCCCTCGACGACGAGCGTCGGGTAGATCTTGAGGTAGTCCGGGCGCCACTGCGGCGAGTCGAAGATCTGGCGGAAGTCCTCGCGGCACATCTCCTGACTCATCCCGGGCTGGCCCGGCATCATGTGGAAGCCGACCTTGAACGCCGAGTCACGCAGTCGGCGGTTGGCGTCGATACTGGCTTGGGTACCGTGGCCGCGGTGCATCTCGCGGTTGATCCGCTCGTAGGTGGTCTGGACGCCGACCTCGACCTTCGTCCCGCCGAGATCGAGCATCCGGTCGATCTGCTCCGGATCGCACCAGTCGGGCTTGGTCTCGAAAGTGATCCCCGTGACGCGGATATCGCCGGTTTCGTTCCGGGCGATCACGTCTTCGAGGTACTCGAACTCCTGCTGTTCGGGCGGCTCGGCGAAGCTCTCGGTCTGACTGGGGTCAGGGTCGGAGTCGAGGTCGTACTCGTTCATCGCCTGCAACGCGCGCTTGACGAACCACTCCTGGTAGTCGTGGCTGCGGGCGGTCATGGTGCCGCCCATCAGGATGAGTTCGGCCTTGTCGACGGGGTGGCCGATCGCCCGGAGCTGTTCGAGCCGGAGGGTGACCTGCCCGTAGGGGTCGTAGTCGTTCTGCTCGCCGCGGGCGGCCGCGGGCTCGTGACCGGTGTAGGACTGCGCGGAGGAGAACTCCGAGGCGGGGCCGCCGGGGCAGTAGAGACACTTCCCGTGCGGGCAGAGATGCGGCGAGGTCATGATCGCGATCGGCGAGACGCCCGAGGCGGTCCGGACGGGCTTGCGCCGCACGACGGACTTCACGTCCTCGCGCCACTCGTCGGGCGCGTAGCTGAGGATGTCGCCGTTGGTGGGTACCTTGGGGGCGCCCGTCTCGCTGCAGACCTCGCGTTTCGCGGCCTCGAGATCGTCGCGTTCGAGGTCCTCCTCGATAATGCGGCGGCAGAGCTCCTCGCAGGCGTCGACGAAGGCGGGGGGGTCGCCGTCGTTCGCGGCGTCCGTGCTCATTGGTGTGTGGTGGGTGGTTTTCGGGGTTAAGGGTTGCGAGCGAGGGAGGTAAACGTGAGGGAACGGAGTGACTGAACGGAAAACTCCCTCGTTAAACGAGCGGGGAGCGAAGCGACCCGCGAGTTGCGGGGCGTAGCGGGAAACGTGAGGGAGCGAAGCGACTGAACGGCAAACAGCCTCGAACGGCGAACGGTGAACGTAGTGAGCCGCGAGCCAGCGATTGAGTTGCTTGATGGGCGACAGCGACCGCGGAGCGAGCCTGACCACTTGCGACCGCACCGCCCCGCACAACCCACAGACCTCCCCAGCCGACTCCTTCCCTCACTACGTTCGGTCAGTCGTCCTTCGAGAGAGCGGAGCTCTCTCGTGCCCTCGCTCGTTTCACTCGCGAGGACCTCGCGCGCTCGTTCGCGCCGTCGGCGTCGTGCGGGCGACCCACGCGTCGCCCGCACTGCCAGCGAGACCGTCAGTCTCGCCCTGCTCACGTCGCGCGCCACCGCGGCCGCGGTGCGGTGGCGGTGGACGCCTCGCCGGCGCCACATTGGCGCCGGCGGGGGGAGGGGTGGGGACTCGGTGCTGCGCCGAACCTCGTGTTCGGCGCACTGCGGTCGCAAGTGGTCAAGCATCGAGCTGCTGTCGCGGTTGCTGTTGCAGTAGCTCACCCCAGAACCAACTACCGAACGAGCGAAACCCGAGAGAACGCCGAAGACCGAGAATCAGTCGAACTGCTCGACGACCGCGCCGACGACCGCGATCTCGACTTCCTCACGAGCGCCCGAGAGGAACTCGATCCGACCCTCACGCAGCCCGGCCGCCGAGAGCCCGGCGTTCGGCGCGTTCGAGGCCGCCTCGCGAGCCACTTCACGCAGGTCCACGTCCGTGTCCGCGCGGACCCACAGCTCGTCCATCGCGATCCCGATCGTCACGTCCGCGTCGCCGCGACGGTGGAGCTCGTCGAGCAGCAGCGAGCTCGGCGGGAAGTCGTACTTGTGGGTGTACTCCTCGGTGTCGAGCACCGCGATCTCGACGCCTTCGCTCTCGCTGCGTTCGATGTTGGCCTCGGCCGTCTCGACCTCGGTGTCCATCTTCTCGCGGAACTGGGTCGCGATGTGGCCCGCCAGCGTCTCGCTCTCGGCGGCGTCCTCGGGCGCGCCCGCGGCGACGGCCTCGGGGCTCTCGCCGAACAGCAGGTCGCCGATGAGTTCGCGCTTCTCGTCGTAGGACTGGTAGAACGCCTCCAGCGCGATCGCCTCGCGCAGTTCGGTGACGGCCTCCTCGTCGAAGCCCGCCTCGCGGGCGGCGTCGAGGTAGGAGTCGGGGGTGTCCTGCCAGTAGCTGACCGCCGGCAGGTGGGCGATCTCCTCGCGCACCTCGGGGGAGACCGTCGTCGCCAGCGACGACGCCAGCGCGCCCGTCGAGAGCCCGTCGGCGTCGGGGTTGACCAGCACCTCGGACGCGTCGGCGATCTCCGGGTCCGCCGGCGCGGCGTCGACGACGACGCGCTTGGCGCCGTAGATCCCCAGCATCTCCAGCCCGTCCTCGCTCTCGACGGTGGAGGCGGTGCCCGCGAGCACCACGAGCGGCAGCTTCTCGTCGTGCCGGTCGCGGTCCTGCAGCATGCTGGTCACGTCGTTGGTCGCGTCGTTCATCTCGTACACCGCCTCCTCCAGCGGGCGACGGTTCACGTAGTGGTACTCGGCGTCGCTCTCGGCGTGCTCCTCGCGCACCATGGGGAGGATCGCGCGTTCGAGCGCCACGCCGGCGATGTAGCCGTCGGCGGTCGCCGCGTGCCGGACGACGATCGGTCGGGACTCGAACACCGCACGCCGGATCGCCTCCGCGGCGTCGAGCAGGTGCTCGTCGGCCGCCGCGACCGCGTCGTCCTCGGCGACGAGCGTCGGCTCGTCCGGCCGGGCGCGGGCCGTCAGCGCCTCGGCCAGTCGGCGCTCGACGGTCTCGCGCTCCTCGCCGTCGAGTTCGACCAGCGCCTCGGTCTCGACCTGCAGTTCCTCGCGGCGGATCTCCACTTCGCCGTCGAGTCGGACGATGTCGCCCACCTCGATCTCGGGGTAGGCGCGCACGCCAGCCTCGACGAACGCCGCACAGTCGACCACGCCGGTCTCGTCGCGGAGCTCGAACACGGTCGGGCCGCCGGTCTGTCGCGCGCTGACGACCTCGCCCTCGATGCGGACCTCCTCGCCGACGCGGTCGGACAGCTCGCCGATGTCGCGGCGGGTCGGCTCCTCGGGCTCGGCGCCCGCGGGCGTCTCCTCGGTGTCGGCCGCGGCCGGCTCCTCCGTCGTCGTTTCGACGGGCTCCGGTTCGGCCTCCTGCGCGTCTTCGGCCGCGGTCGCGGCCTCGGCGCCGCTGCCGTCGGTCTCGGCCGGGGTGGACTCCTCCTCGTCCCCGGTCGTCGCTTCTACGTCCCGCTCACGCCCGTTTCCCTCTTCGACCTCCTCCTCGTCCTCGGGGAGCAGCTCCTCGGTGCCGTCCTGAATCAGCGTGCCGCGGAACTCGCGGTCGGCCTGCCGAATCGAGGAAGTCAGGTCGACGTTGCCGTTGTCGCGGACGTTCTTCACCTGCACGAAGACGGTGTCGCCGGCCTCCCAGTCGAGGCTCTCGAGGCGGCCGTCGAGCTCGGAGCGGTGGAGCAGCCCCGTGACGTTCGACGAGAGGTCGACGAACACGCCGAAGTCGGCGTAGCCGTCGACGACGCCGCGGTAGAATCGGTTCTCGACGAGCTGGTCCGGGCTGTTGCCGCGGAACTCGAAAACGACGTCCTCTTCGTGTGACTGGCAGATGTGGCCCTCGGTATCGGCGCCACAGATGATACAGTTACCCATTTGTGAGGACAAACTCGGTCCGCCCTAAAGGCGTTGTCGAAAGCAACTGCGATCGGCCGGAACGACCCCGACTCAGAGCCCCGCGGCCGCGAATCCGCCGTAGCCGTAGCCGAACAGGATCACTGCCGGCAGCGCCGCCGCGAGCGTCGCCCGCGGGATCGAGGTGTGGTGCCGGACTGCGGTACCGACGACGAGCAACGCCGCCCCGTACAGACAACAGACTACCCGCAGCATCGGCGACGGGACGGCAGTCAGCAGGCAGGGCGCGGTCGCGTACGCGATCACCTGTACCGTCTCGCTCACGCCGCCGCGGTCCGGCGCCAGCAGCGACAGCCCGACCGTCTCGATCGCCGCCGAGAGGTGAAACGCCGCGGGTGCGAGAAAGAGCCCGACGCCCAACAGCACGAGCACGGCTCCCACCGGGCTCGCCCCGAGACCGAACGGCGGGGCCACGCCGCCAGTCTCGAAGCTGGGCATGTCGCCCGTCGCCAGCCGACCGGCGACCGCGCCCAGCGCCACGAGCACGCCGAAGACCAGCCCCGGCGCCTGATCCGCGGGCGCGACCCCGTTCCGGAAGAACCGCCGCGGGCGCACGAGCACCTCCGCCCACGCGCGAGCGAGCGCTCGCGGCCCGCGGTCGCGCCCGCCCTCCGGGTTCCCGATCCACTGGGTCATCAGTACGCCCCCGTCGCGGTCATGTTCAGTCGGTCCGCAGCGTGTGACAGTTCCGACACCGTGCCTCGTAGGACTCCTCGGCGCCGACGACGATCGTCTCGTCGTCGACGTGGGCCGGCTCGCCGTCGACCAGCCGCTGGTTCCGGGTCGCCGGCTCGCCGCAGACGGTACAGATCGCCTGCAGCTTGTCGACGTACTCAGCGATCGCCATCAGCTGTGGCAGCGGCGTGAACGGCTCGCCGCGGAACGTGATGTCGGTCCCAGAGACGATCACCCGTCGACCGTCGTTCGCGAGCACGTTACAGACGTTGACGAGGTCCTTGTCGAAGAAGTTGGCCTCGTCGATCGCGACCACCTCCTCGCCGTTGAGGTAGTCCTGCAGTTCCCAGACGCCGTCGCCGACGTTGTCGATCACCTGTGCGTCCCACTGGCGCCCCTCGTGGGAGCCGATGGTGGTCTGGCCGTACCGGTCGTCGATGGCCGGGGTGAACGCCGCCACGTCCTGCCCGGCGATCTCCGCGCGACGCAGGCGGCGCAGCAGCTCCTCGGTCTTCCCCGAGAACATCGACCCGGCGATCACCTCGACGAAGCCGCTCCCGGTGATCTCGTGCATACTGGGACCGGGGGAGGGTGAGGGTAAAGAGTTGCTGAAGCGTTACCGTCCGCGGATTGTCGCACCGGGACGGTTGCCCGTTACCGTCCGCGGATTGTCGCACCGGGACGGTTGCCCGTTACCGTCCGCGGATCGTTGTCCCGGGACGGTTGACCCTCACCGTCCGCGGATCGTCGTCCCCGGCTGCTCGCCCGCGAGGAACGCCCCGATGCTCTCGGGGCCGAACACCGACGCCGGGGCGCCGAGATCGAGCAGTTCCCGCACCTTCGCGGCCATTCCGCCGGTCACGTCCGCGTCCGCGTCGCTGCCCCCCAGCGCGTCGGCGGCGTCCGCGAACGCCGTGATCTCGGGGATCACCTCCTCGTCGGTGTCGAGCACGCCCGGCACCGTCGAACAGAGCCCGACGCGGTCCGCCGAGAGGTGTGCCGCGGCGGTCGTCACGATCTCGTCGCCGGAGAGCACCGTCACACCCTCGCCCTCGGTCGCGATCACGTCGCCGTGGAGGACGGGGACGAACCCCTCGTGCAGCATCGTCGCGGCCTGATTCATCGGGAGGTCGAGGTCGCCGTCGGCGTCGCGAGCCCCCGCGGAGAGCGGATGCACGGGCAGCGCGGGCACGCCGCGGTCGTGGAGTCGGGAGAGCACGAACTGGTTCAGCGTCTTCATCGCGCTGTGGATCGCGATCGCGTCCGCGGCGTCGCCGCTCTCGTCGGTCGTGGTGACGCCCGCCTCGCTGGCGTGGTGGTGGCCGAAGCTCCCGCCGCCGTGGACCAACACTAGTTCGGACACGTCGCCGCCTTCCATCGCCGCTGCGATCGCGTCGGCCGCCGCGTCGAGCGCGGCGCCGTCCAGCGTCTCCGCGCGGTCCTTCTCGGTGATCACCGAGCCGCCGAGTTTGAGGATCGTCGGGCTCATTCCTCCGCGCGCACCCCCTCGGTCGCGAGTTCGGCGCGGAACGCCTGCTCACAGCCCGGCGAGTACTCCAGCGCGCGCCGGGTGGCCTGCGTGCGGTCGAGCGCGACGATGCAGCCGCCGCCGCCCGCCCCCGTCAGTTTCGCGCCCTCCGCTTCTGCCTCGCGGGCGGACCAGACCATCCGATCCAGCGAGCGCGAGGAGACGCCCAGCGCCGACAGCAGCCCGTGGTTGAAGTCCATCAGGTCGCCCAGTTCGTCGAGCAACACGGGGCTGGGCTCCTCGCCCGGGTCGGCCTCGGCCAGTAGCTGCTCGCCCTCGCGGGTGAGGTCGCCGATGGTCTCGACGGTGTCGGCGGCGAACTCGTACTCGTCTTTGAGCGCGCGAACGCCCGCCACCAGTTCGCCCGTGTCGCCCGCGCCGCCGTCGTAGCCGATCACGAGTGGCAGTTCGGGCGCCTCGATCGGCCGCGTGTCGTCGCCCTCGACGCGGACCGCGCCGCCCATCGCCGAGCAGTACGTGTCCGCGCGGGAGGCCTCACCGCCTTGGACGGTCGACTCGGCCTGATACGCACGGTCGGCCAGCTCCTCGGGGTCGATCGACTCCCCGCGGGAGCGGACCGCGGCGTCGATCGCGGCGACGACGACCGCCGCCGAGGAGCCCAGCCCGCCGCCCAGCGGGATGTCGCTCTCGATGGTCACGTCGAACCCCGCCTCGGGGTCGTCGAGCGCGTCGCGGGCCTGCCCCAGCGCCTCGTCGACGTACCCCGTCGCGGCCTCGACGAGGTTCGACGGCACGTCCACGTCGGGCTGTTCGTCGGTGTCGCCGCCCCACTCAACGGTGAACCCGTCGAGGGTGAGCTCGTCGGCCTCGACGCGAACGCGGTGGTCGTCGCGTGGCTCGACGCTGACCCGCGCCCGGCGCTCGATCGCGCAGGGCACCGCGGGCTCGCCGTACACCACGGCGTGCTCCCCGAACAGGTACACCTTGCCGGGGGCGCTCGAAGTCGTCATGCCCGAACGCTCGCTCTCGATCGTTACAGTCGTTCCGACTGCTACTCGTCGGGCTCGTAGGCGTGCACGTCGCCGTCGGTCTGTGGCGCGCCGACGGCCAGCACCTCCGCGGTCCCCTCGGCGTCGTCGGGACAGTACGCTCGGTGGGGGCTCTCGGGCTCGGCCGCGAACAGCTCGTCGGCGCCCACCTCGATCGTCCCCTCGGGCGTCTCGACCGCGATCGCGCCCGAGATCACGTAGAACGCCTCCTCCTGCTCGTCGTGGTAGTGGTACGCCAGCGGGATCTCCTCGCCCGGTTCGACGCTGTAGCGGTTGAGCGCCACCTGCTCCAGTCCCGCGGCTTCGGTCAGCCGCCGGAGTTCACAGGGTCGGTCGGGGGCCGGCTCCACGTCCTGCGTTCGCACGGTTCGGTAGCCCATGGGTGCATCTGGGAGAGGGGTAGGAAAAGCCCGTCGTCGGCGGTGTGGTAGGGTCGAGGACGGCAGGCGTGTCGGGTGCGGGCGCTATCGTGCTGCCGTCCGGATATCGTGGAGTTGACTGCCGGGATGGCGACAGCATCCCGATCGTTGCCACCTTGTGACCGCAACCCCCTCCCGCACAGCCCACACACCTCCCCAGCCGATTTGCTCCCTCACTGCGTTCGGTCGCTCATTCTCCGAGAGAGCAAGCCCTCTCGTGCCCTCGCTCGCGTTGCTCGCGAGGACCTCGCGCTCGGGTCGCGCACGGAGGCGTCGTGCGGGCGACCCACGCGTCGCCCGCACTGCCAGCGGGACCTCTGGTCCCGCCCTGCGAGCGCTTCGCGCCACCGCAGAACTGCGGGCATGTGTGTCGCTCCGCGAAAATCAGCCGTCGTCCGCTTCGTCGACGCTCCCGTCCTCGTTCACGGCCTCCGGATCGACGACGCGCTTGCCCGTCTCCTTCGGGATCACGCGCTGCTCGCCGCCCTCCCACTCGCGGTCGAGTTCGTCGCCGTCGAACAAGCGATCGAGGAACACGGCCAGTCCGGCGACCTCCGAGTGGGGCTGGTTCGTGACGCCGACGTTCCAGTCCGCGTGGTCGTACACCTCGAACGGCACCTTCTCGCCGCCGACGACGATCAGGATCGGTTCGTCGTGGTGGGCCTCGCGGATCTCCTCTTGGACGGTCTGGACCTCCTCGCCGTACATCGTGAGGTGGACGACCGTTCCCTCCCAGTTCCGGATGATCGCGCGCTGGTCCTCCCGGAGTTCGACATCGAACGGGCCGCCGAAGCGGTCGGTGATGTCCCGCACCGTCTCGGCGGACTGGCCGGCGTTGTCCGGGAAGAGCACGCGGTCGGCACCCAGCGCGCGGGCGGTGAGGCCGACGTGGGTCGTCATGCGGTCGTCCCGGCCCGGCCGGTGGCCGAACCGGAGCACACAGCACTCCGGGGCGTCTTGCATACTCCCGCGAAACCGGGGCGGAGGGGTGGCGCTTTCGGTTCCCGGCCGCCGACGCGGCGTTCCGGAACGCACTTCCCCTGACCCGAACAGTCGCGGATATGGACCTCAGCGGGAAGCGCGTGGTCGTGACCGGCGCCGCAGGACTCGTCGGCTCCCACCTCGCGGGGATGCTGGCCGACGAGAACGACGTACTGGCCGTGGACGATCTCTCGAAGGGCGAACGCGAGGCGGTTCCGGCGGGCGTCGCGTTCGAGCAGGCGGATATGCTCGACCCCGACGACGTGGCGCGAGTGATCGACGAGGAGACGGACATCGTCTTCCACTTCGCCGCCCACACCGACGTGCGTGTCGACGACCCCGAAGAGGAGCGCCGGGTGTTCGAAGAGAACACCGAGATGACGTACAACGTCGTCGAACGGATGCGCGAGGTCGGCTGTGACGCGCTGGCGTTCACCTCCTCCTCCACGGTGTACGGCGAGGCCCCCCGGCCGACGCCGGAGGACTACGCGCCGCTGGAACCGATCAGCATCTACGGCGCCTCGAAGCTCTCCGACGAGGGCGTGGTGTCGACGTTCGCCCACTCCTACGGCATCCAGTCGTGGGTGTTCCGGTTCGCGAACATCGTCGGCCCGCGCCAGCGGGGGAACGTGATCCCTGACTTCATCCAGAAGCTGCAGGACGACCCCGAGACGCTCACGATCCTCGGCAACGGGAAACAGGAGAAGTCCTACCTCCACGTCGAGGACTGTGCGGGGGCGATCCGGGACGTGGTCGAGCACGCCGACGACGAGTACAACCTCTACAACCTCGGCTCGAAGACCACCACCTCGGTGGTCGACATCGCGGACATCGTCGCCGACGTGATGGATCTCGACCCGGAGTACGAGTTCACCGGCGGCGACCGCGGCTGGACCGGCGACGTGCCGAAGATGCGACTCGACACGACGAAGCTCTCGGCGTTCCACGACGTGCCGGAAAACAGCGACGCGGCGGTCCGGCGCGCGGCCGAACAGCTGTACGACGAGCTCCGGTAGCCCGCCTCAGAACAGGACGGTTTCCTCGGCCAGAATCTCTCGGTCCCGGCAGGTGACCTCGCCGACCGCGAGGTACTCGCCCGGCTCGGGCGACTGCCACGCGGCGTCGAACGTCACGCTCTCGCCGGCCGGAACCGTCTCGCTGCCGAGCACCTGCGCGAACATCCGGTCGGCGTCCGATCGCCAGATCGGCGACGCGTCGTCGGCGGCGTCGGCCGGGTAGACGGAGACGCGGAGGCGCTGGGCGTCGGGGAAGGCGAGTTCGACGGGCTCGTCGCCCCGGTTCTCGACGGTGAGTTCGAACGCGAGCCCGCCGTCGTGTCGCCGGCTGTGGAGGGAGCTTTCGAGCACGGCGACAGTTCCACCGACGGGCTGAAAAAAGCTTCCCGGGTCAGGCCTCGTCGCGCATGTCCGGCGGCAGCAGGTTCGGGATGCCGTCCTCGATGGGGTAGGACTCGCCGCAGTCGGTGCAGGTCAGCGTTCCGGAGATGATCTCGGCGTCGTCGCGCTCTGCCGCGTCGAGTTCGAGGTCGTGTTTGTCCATCGGGCAGCAGACGATCTCCATCAGCGACTCCTTCATGCGCTGCCCCTCGGTTCGGGCGGGGCAAAAGGCTGCGGGTTCCGCGGGGCTACTTCACGTAGCGTTCGTACGCCGAGCGGAACGCGCCGGACTCCTCGGTGAGCGCGTCCCACTCGTCGAGGCCGCGCTCGACCCGGCTCCCGTCGATCGTGTTGTCGAGGACGAACGCCACGAGCCCGCCGACGGCCATCCCCGTGCCGCCGACGACGTACACCGTGTCGGCGACGATCTGCAGCGTCGCGTCGGGCAGTATCGGCGCGGTGAGCAGCGGGCCGACGATCGGCGTCGCCGCCACGCCCTCCGCGAAGGCGGCGGCGCTGCCGACGTTGCCCATGTACGCCGGGAGCGCGAGCCCGACGAACAGCGAGATGCCGACGACGAAGGCGTTGCGCGAGGAGTCGAGGTCGACGTGTTTCAGGTTCGAGAGCCCGACCGCCACGATCTGCCCGAACATCGCGACGTAGAGCCCGCCGACGATCGGGTCGGGGATCGTGGTGATCAGCGCGCCGACGTAGCCGACGAACCCCGCGATCAGCATCAACACCGCGCCGACCTGAATCACGAAGCGGGAGGCCACGCCGGTGAGCCCGATCGCACCGATGTTCTCGGAGTAGGAGGTCGAGCCGTTCCCGGTGCCCATGATCCCGGCGAACACGGTCGCGATCCCCTCGACGCCGATCCCGTGGTCGATCCGGCGCGCGGAGGGCGCGCGCTCGCCCGCCAGCCGCGCGACGGCGTGGTAGTCGCCGAACGACTCGATCATCGAGGCCACGACGCCCGCGAACATCCCGATCACGAACGAGGTCCGGAACGTGGGTATCCCCCACTGCAGCGGCGTCGGAACCTGAATCAGGCTGGCCTCGGCGACGACCGAGAAGTCGACGAACGCCGGGGAGTCGGCGGGGACGATCCCGAGCACCGACAGCGCGGCCGCGAGCACCCACGCGGCCGCGATCCCGAGCAGCACGGGGTAGAGCCGGAACGCGCGGTGAACGTCGTCGACGTACTGGCTGAACCCCACGATCAGCAGGACGGTGAGCCCGAGCAGCCACCACGCCTGCTCGGCGGCGACGACCTGCGGCGCGCTGAACAGCGAGAGCCCGATCAGCGCGATCGTCGGCGCGATCACGACCGGCGAGAGGTACTGTTTGAGCCAGCCCATCACGCCGAGATAGCCGAGCAGCGCCTCGACGATCCCGCCGACGATGATCGCCCCCTGGAGCGCGAGGATCGCCTGTTCCCAGTTGCCCGTGCCGACGAACCCGATGATGGCCAGCGCGGGCGCGAGCATCGAGAACGTCGCCCCCTGCACGATGGGGTAGCGGTTCCCGACGACGGTCTGGAGCAGCGTCCCGACGCCGGAGACGACGAAGAAGGTGCCGACGTACAGCGGCTGGACCGCGGCGGGCATCCCCATCGCGGTCGCGAGCGCGAGCGGGACCGCGATGTTCGCGCCCACCATCGTGAGGTAGTGCTGGAGGCCGAGCAGCGCCGACTCGCCCGCTGGCGGCCGCTCGTCGACGCCGTACTCGATCCCACCCGACTGTTCGACCGACTCGGTTCCGGGCTCGCCCGCCATCCCCTCCGGCGGGGTCTCCGGGTTCGACGCTCCGGTCATCAGTGTCTACCCGGACGGTTCAGCCTCGCCCGTAAATACAGTCCGCATCCGGGTCGGTGCCCTACCAGGGAGTCTGCCGCTCGACGGTCTGGTCGCGATCGGGGCCGACGCCGACGGCGTAGACGGGCGCGTCGAGTTCGCCTTCGAGGTACTCGAGGTAGTCGCGACAGGCGGCGGGCAGCGCCTCGTACCCCTCGGCGGCGACGGCGCTCCAGTCCTGCTCGCTCCACGTCTCGAACTCGCGGAAGTTCGGCTCACACCGCGCCCACTCCTCGGTCGTCGCCGGGACGGTGGTCCGCGTCTCGCCGTCGAGCTCGTAGCTGTGGCAGACCTTCAGCTCGTCGAGCCCGGCGAGCACGTCGACGTGGTTCACCGCCAGCCCGGTGAACGACGAGCGCCGGGCGGCGTGGCGCAGCATCGGCACGTCGAGCCAGCCGATCCGGCGCGGCCGGCCGGTGACGGTGCCGAACTCGCCGCCCTTCTCGCGGATCTCGTCGGCGAGCGCTTCCTCGTCGGCCTCCATCTCCGTCGGCAGCGGCCCCTCGCCCACGCGGGAGAGGTACGCTTTCACGATGCCGACGATCTCCCCCGAGCCGACGACGCCCGGACCGACGCCGGAGCCGACGGCGGCGCCGCCGGCGGTCGGGTTCGAGGAGGTGACGTTGGGGTAGTTCCCGTGGTCGATGTCGATGCTCGTCCCCTGTGCGCCCTCGAACAGGAGGTTCCCGCCGGATTGGTGCTGCTCGTGGAGGAAGTCGCCGGCCTCGACGAGCATGTCGTTCTCCCGGAGCCGCTGGCCGTAGTTGGCGTACTCCGCGACCAGTTCGTCCACGTCGAACTCGACGCCGGTGTCGATGCCGAACACGTCCTCCGCGATCGCGCGCTTCTGGGGGACGGTGTACTCGAGGCGGTTCCGGAGCACGTCGGTGTCGAGGAGGTCGCCGATCCGGACGCCGCGCCGGCCGGCCTTGTCCTCGTACGTCGGCCCGATCCCGCGCCCGGTGGTGCCGACCTTCATGTCGGTGTCCTCCTTGTCGGCCTCCTCCATCTGGTCGAACACGCGGTGGTACGGCATGATGACGTGGGCCCGCTTGGCCACGCGTACGTCGGGATCGAGCCCCTGCTCCCGCAGGCTCTCGATCTCGTCGAACAGCGTCCGAGGGTTGACGACGCAGCCGTTGCCGAGCACGCCGGTCTTCCCGCGGACACAGCCGCTCGGAACGAGCGAGAGCTTGTACTCCTCACCGTCCTCAACGACAGTGTGGCCGGCGTTGTCGCCGCCCTGGTACCGCACGACTGTGTCGGCTTCCTCGCCCCAGCGGTCGACGAGGGCGCCTTTGCCTTCGTCGCCGAGTTGCGCCCCGACGATTGTGACGGTCATGTGCGGCGGTTCAGTACCCCCGGCTAAACCGATTTCGATGCCGCTATCGGGTCGGTTCCCGCGGTCGGAACGGTTAACTTCGCCCCGTGTGTAGCTGTGACACCACAACCCCCCGGCGGTCGAGGGGAAGTTTTAACCTCTCGCAAGAGAAGTTAACATACAGCATGATAGATCGACTGGAGAAAGAAGTGGACATGCTGGAGCGGCACCTCCAAGTCCTCCGGATGGTCATCGAGAACGAGCCGATCGGCATCGTCAAGATGTCGAACGAGACCGGCTACCCCCACCACAAGGTACGCTACTCGCTGCGCGTCCTCGAAGAGGAGAACCTCATCGAGCCGTCGAGTCAGGGTGCGATCACGACCGACCACACCGCGGAGTTCGTCGAGGATCTCGACGAGAAGCTCGACGACACCGTGGAGAAGCTGCGGGACATGCGTATCGAGTCGGCGCCGGAAGCCGAGAACTGACGCTTTCTGCAGTTCTGAACCGCGGGTCTACAGCTCCGGGACGCTGACGTGGAACTCGCCTTCGCGAGTCTCGACGAGACAGAGGTGGTACCCCTCCTTGCGCGAGAGCTTGACGAAGCTCTTGTTCTTGCTGCGCTTCAGGAGCCCGCCGCCGGTGGCCTCCTCGGCGGTCTCGAGCGCGCCCGGCTCGTAGTAGCTCGACGTGACGAAAAACGCCGCCGACAGTCGTTCGTTGTGCTCGGCGACGGGGGTGGCGTTCCGGATCAGCGACTCGAGCATCGGCTCGGTCGCGGGCTCCCGGGAGTCGTTGAGGTCGGTCACGACCAGCGGCTGTCCCATCCGGTCGCGGAGCACCACGTCGAAGGAGGCGCGCTCCTCGTCGGACTCCTCGCCGAGCCCCACGTCGCCGCGGAGCTCGATCCGGTCGATGTCGGGGAGCGCGTCGTACAGCGTCCCCATCGACGTCTGGTTGCGCGTCTCGCGTACGTCGTGGACGAACATCCGGGTCAGCCACTCCACGAACCCGTACTCGATGGTGTCGTGGAGCCACTCCTCGAACGGCCGGCCGTCGACGATCGCGCCGTCGTCGTCGAACTCCGTGTGGTGTTCGAGCCGGAGGTTGTCGTTGACCGCCTCGCGGCCGGCGTCGCCGGAGTGGGCGTCCTCGAGCGTCGGCCCGCCCTTGCGCTCGTAGCGGACGAACAGGTTCGTGCCGGCCAGCGCCTCCTCCGGCGTGATCTCGTGGTCGCCGTCGGGGACGTACTCCCGGGCCGACTCGAGCTCGGACTCGGCCTCCGCGAGCTCGGCCTCCAGCCGATCGACGGTCGCTCTGAGCTCTTCGAGCTCCGTCTCCAGCTCCTCGGCGGTCGCCGCCGCCTCGTCGCGCTCCTGTTCGAGCCGGTCGCGCTCGCCGGAGAGCCGTTCGTTCTCCGACTCGAGGCGCTCGGTCTCGGCCTCCAGCTCCTCGACGTGCTCGCGGAGCCGATCCCGCTCCTCGCGCAGCGCTTCGAGCTCCTCGCTCGACTCGGCCGTCGGCTGTGCGTCGGTCGTCGTCGTGGGCTCGGTCCCGCCGTCGTCGGACTCTCGGGACACCGAGTTCTCGGGGTCGAGCGCCGGGATGGTCGCCCCCTCGCGCCACTCGGACTCGGCCTCGAACCGCTCCCGGGCTCCCGAGGACTCCCCCGCAGACGAGCGCTCGGTCGACGGCTCGGCTGCGGTCCCCGACGCCGACTCGTCGTCGGCCGTCGTGTCCTCGCCGCCGGCCATCGCCGCCTCGGCGGCTTCGCCGGCGGATCGATCCGTTCGCGCGGACGCGGACGACTCCGCCTCGTCGGCCCCACGCTCCGCCGCCGACGACCGATCCCGCGGGCTTCGCGAGACCGAGGAGTCGTCGGCCTCGCTCGTCGCGGTCCGGGGTTCGGCGGCCGTATCGTTCTCGTCCCCCGCGTCGTCCGTCTCGGACGTGTCGGTCTGTGCGGCCGCGCCGGCGGACTCCGCCCCCGCTACGGCCCCGCCGTTCGGGGCAGACTCCCGGTCCGGCGTGGACCCCTCGTCCGGCGCGGGCTCATCGCCCGCTTCGGGCTCCCCGTCCGTCCCGGATTCGTCCGTGGTCGCGGCAGCGCCGGCCGCGGCGTCGCCGAACGGTTCGGGCACGTCCACGATGTCGAGGTCGACGGTTCTGACCCGGTAGATGCCGACCTCGTCGTCGGCGCGCTCGAACGCCTCGTCGCCGGAGATCCGGCGGCGCTGGTTCCCGATGAACGCGACGGGCAGCCGCCGGCCGCCGTAGTAGACGAGGTAGTAATCGCCCGAGAGCACGTTCTCGGAGAGCTCGACGTAGCCGGTGAAGTTGCCCGACTGCAGCGTCCGGTCGACCTCCGAGATCGGCGTCTCCTCGGTGTAGTACTCGCCGCGGACCTCGCCGCCGGTCTCCCGCATCGCGAACAGCAAGGGGAGCGAACGGTCGGGAGCGACGTACGCCGTGCCGTCGGCGTCGGCGAAGCGATCCATGTCGCCGTCGAACACGCCGAGGACGCGGCCGTTGAGCATGAACAGCCACGCCCCGCCGTCGGTAACCGCACCCGTGAACTCCCGTTCGGCGAGCTCCCGAAGCCCGGCGTGGCCGTCGGAGAACGGCTCCGAGTCCCACTCGGTCACTCGCTCGACCGTTTGACTCTCCATCGTTGGTCGGTACTCACCCGGTACGGTCAAAATACTTTGTGGAGCGTTCCCCCGATCCGGACAGCGGTCTGACGCGTTCGCGGCAGCGAGCGCCGCCCTCGCCGCTCAGCCGAGCGCCCGAACGATCCCGGCCGCGGTCGGCGCGCCGACCAGCGCCAGCGCGAGGACTGCTGCCGGGGAGAGCCCCCCTGTCGGCGGGAGCGCTCCGGTCAGCGTCAGCCACACCGCGCCGGCGGCGACGACGACGATACCGAAGCTCGCGGCGCTCGCGACGGCGCGCTCGATCGACGTGGCGACGACCGCGAGGAGGAGGGCGGCGACGAGCAGCCCGGCGGGGTGGACGGCCGTCGCGGCGGCGCCGAGGAGCCACGCGAGCGCGCTCGCGGCGTCGCCGAATCGGCCGTCACGAACCGGCCGGAGCCGCGTCCCGTAGGCGAACAGCGTCGGCGAGCGCTCGGTCACGTTCGGTCGAAGCGGTGGCTCGTACATCAATCCACCCACTCCGCCCGCCGGTCCGAAGGGCTAACCAAGGGGGCGTGCGTGGGCCGACCCGTGTCCGCTCAGCTCTCGCTCGACGCCGCCACCCCGCGGCGGGGGATCGCCCGCCTCGCGGGGCCGGCCGCGGTTGTCGTCACGATCGGCGGGATACTCCTCGCGACGGCGCTCTCGCCGACGTTCTCGTGGGCCGGGGCGCTGTCTGATCTCGGCGTGACGCCCGGGAGCGCGTGGCTGTTCAACGGTTCGCTGGTCGTCGGCGGCCTCGTCGGCGCGCCGTACGCGTGGGCGCTGTGGAGCGCCGCGGCCGACCCGCTGGGGCATCTGCGCGCGGCGACGTACCTGCTCGCGCTGGTCGCGATGGCCGGCGTCGGCCTCGCCCCCGCCGGCCAGCCGCTCCATCTCCCCTTTGCGGTCTCGTTTTTCGCGCTCGCCGCGCTGACCGCGATCGTCGACGGCGTCGCCCGCTTCCGACTCGACAGCGGGAAGCTCGCGCTGCTCGCCGGCGTGCTCGCGCCCGTGGCGTGGCCCGCGTGGCTACTCTGGCTCGGCGGTCGCGGGATCGCCGTCCCGGAGTTCGTGGGCGCGGTGCTGTTCGGCGTCTGGGTGGTCGCGCTCAGCCCTGAACGGCCCGGTCGCCCGACGTAGCTACGTCGCGATCTCGGCGAACGCGTCGACGGCGTCGTCGTCGCCGGCGACGACCAGCGTGTCCCCCTCCTCGATCCGCGCTCCCGGATCGATCGACGTGATCGTCCGGCCGTCGCGCTCGATCGCGATGACGGTACAGCCGGTGCGGGCACGCACGTCCACGTCCGCGAGCGTGTGGCCCACCAGCGCGGGCGCCTCCCGGCGAACGACCTCGACCTGCGTCTCGGGCGTGATCACCTCCTCGTCCAGCAGTTTCGATGCGAGCATCCGGCCGCTGACGGTGGGGAGCGAGAGCACGTACTCCGCGCCGGCGCGGTAGAGCTTCGGCGACGAGTCGGCATCGTTGGCTCGCGCGATGACGTTGGTCTCCGGCGCGACCTGTTTGGCGACGAGCGCCGCGAACAGCGCGCTCGTGTCGTCGGCCAGCGCGAGCACCAGCGCCTCCGCGTCCGCCACCTCGGCGTCCTCCAACGTGGCCGGGTCAGTCACGTCCCCGACCACGTCCACGCCGGGCTTGTCGTCCACGTCGACGATGGTGACCGGAACGCCCGCGGCGGTGATCGCTTCGGCGACCGCGGAGCCGACGACGCCGTAGCCCGCGATGGTGATGCCGGACCGCGCCGAACGGTCCTCGGCGATGCTGCGCCGTTTCATCGTCTCGACGCCGTCCTCGGGGCCGGCGACGAGCAACACGGTGTGCTCGTCGATGAGGCGTTCCGGGTCGGGCGCCGAGACGAACTCGCCGCGGAACCACGCGCCGATGATGTTGGTCCCCGGGAGTTCCTCGATCCCGCAGTCGCGGATCGTGCTCCCCGCGAGCGGCGAGCCGCGCTGGACCAGCAGCTCGCCCACCTCGAACTCGTCGGCGATCTCGACCGCGCCGCTCAGCTCCGAGGAGAGGGCGGCCGACGCCTTCCCCGCCAGCGACTCCCCGAGCACGTCACGGGGGTGGATCACCTCGTCGGCGCCGGCGTAGCGGTGGTAGTCCGCGTGGCTCTCGTCCTCGACGAGGCTCAGCACCCGAGTCTCGGGGGCGACGTGCTGGGCGGCGAGGATCACGCTGGCGTTGGTCTCGTCGTCGTCGGCCACGACGACCGCGCTGGCGTCGGCGGCCGCGACGGCTTCGAGCGTCTCGGCCTCCTCGGGGTCGCCCTGCACTACTTCGACGCCGTCGGCCTGCAGCGATTCGACGGCATCGCCGTCGGGCTCGACCACGACGTACGGCTGGCCGCGGGCGCTGAGCTCCGTGATCAGCGTGTCGACCGTCGGCGAGAACGAACAGATCACGACGTGGCCGTCGCCGTCGAACTCGCGGGGCGGGCCAGACGCCAGCGCCTCCGCGAACAGCGGCAGCACGAACGCCGGCAGCGTGAGGAAGATCAGCGCGACGCCGGTGAACTGCATCGCGATCGACAGCGCCAGCATCGGCGTGGAGTCCCACTGGCCGGCCTGCTCGCCGTAGCCGACGGTGGTGAACGTCTCGACGACGACGTGCAGCGCCTCGATGAACCGCATCTCCACCCCCTCCAGTCGGGCCATCCCGAACTGGTAGAGCAGTGCGTACAGCACGATCACCGCGGCGGTCCCGAGGAGGAAGAGCCCCGCACGCCGTGCCGGCTGTGCCATACTCTGCGTTCCGGCGTGTGGGGGTTAAAGTCCGCCGACTACCGCACCGATCAGATGATCTGCCAGCCGCCGTCGACGTGGAGCAGTTCGCCCGTCACGTAGCCCGCGGCGTCGCTCGCGAGGAACACCGCCGCCGGCGCCACGTCGGTCGGGAACCCCGCCCGACCCAGCGGAACGGGCTTGAGGAACTCCCCCTCCGCGGCGCCCGCCTGTGCCTCCTCGGTCCACCCTTCGAGGAACTCCGTCGCGATCTGCCCGGGCGCGACGGCGTTGACCCGGATGTCGTGCTCCGCGAGTTCGAGCGCCGACCCGCGGGTGATCATCCGGATCGCGCCCTTGGTGGAGTCGTACTGCACCTGCCCGAACTGCGCGACGTTGGAGCTGATGGAGGCGGTGTTGACGATCGTCCCCGCGACGCCGCGGTCGATCATGTCGTTGGCGGCGATCTGGGTGCCGAAGAACACCCCCTTGGCGTTGACCGCGTGGATGCGGTCGAACTCGTCTTCGGTGACCTCCCGCATCGGCCCGCCGATGTAGAGGCCCGCGTTGTTCACCATCACGTCGACGCCGCCGTACTCGCGGGCGGCCTCGACGGCGACCGCGATCTCCTCGGGGTCGGACACGTCGGTCTCGACGAACGCGGCGGTGCCGCCGTCGGCCTCGATCCGCTCGTGGGTCGGCTTCTCGGCGTCGCGGTCCTTCGGCTCGGGGTCGATGTCGGCGTTGATCACCGTCGCCCCGGCGTCGGCGAACTCCAGCGCGATCGCGCGCCCGATGCCGGAGCTCCCGCCGGTGACGATAGCCGTCTCGTCGGCGAAGTCGTACTGGACAGTGCCCATACCCCCGCCCACGGCCGAACTGCACTTAATTCCCGACGCGTTCGCGACGCGTCGCGGGCAGCCGCGCCCAAGAGCTATCGGGGCGGGCGCCCCATCGACCGCCGTGACCCGCCACGTGACCCGGGAAGAGCACTCCCCGAAGTATCTCGACGAGGAGGACATCGATCCCGAGAAGGGCGACATCGCGGTCTGTCGCTGCGGGCTCAGCGACGAGCACCCGTTCTGTGACGGCTCCCACCGGCGGACCGAGGACGAGGGCGACGGCGTGTACTGCTACGTCGACGGGGAGCGCCGCGAGATCGCGAGCGTGACGTTCGCCGACGGGGAGAGCGTCGAGTACCAGGGCACGGACGGAGAGAGCGACGGTACGGACGACTGACAGCTCGGCCGAGCCCTTTAGGCCGATGGGGCGACCAGCCGTTCGTGTGTACCGGACCGGCCACCTCGGGGTGTCGCTGCTCGTCGCGGTCGGGCAGCCGCTGGCGGCGCTCGCGACCGGCGGCGCGATGCTCTGGCTGGCGATGCTGCCCGACGTGGACCACCGGATCCCGGGGATCCCCCACCGCGGGCCGACCCACTCGCTGCTGTTCGCCGTGCTCGTCGGCGGGGCGTTCGCCGGCGCCGGCGCGCTGCTGGCCGACGGCGTGGGGGTCGTCGGGCACGTCCCGCTCACGCTGTTCGGCTTCTTCGTCGGCTTCGTCAGCGTCGGCGCCCACCTGCTCGGCGACGTGCTCACGCCCGCTGGCGTGAACTTGTTCTGGCCGTGGGGCCGGGCGTTCAGCCTCTACGTCACCCGCGCGGACAACACGCTCGCGAACTGGGGGCTGTTCCTGCTCGGGATCTTCGCGGTCGCCGCCGCGGGCGCGCTGGCGGCTCAGGGGCTGCCCTGATCGAGCACGAGCACCGCACTCCTCGCCCAGCGTTCGTAGCCCAGCGACTCGGCGAGCGCGACCGAGGCCGAGTCGGATGCGAGCGTCCGGTAGCGAACGATGGCGTTTCGGTCCACGTCGAAGGCGGTTTGGGTGATCGTGGAGACGACCGCGCGCCCGTCGCCGCGCCCGCGGTGCGCGGGGTCGACGACGACGCCCACGTCCGGGAACGGGAGGTGGGTCAGCGTCGCGACCGCCACGAGGTCGCCGTCGGCGAACAGCCCCGCGGTCTGCCCGGGCCGGAACACGGGCGAGGCGCGCGCCCACTCGTCCTCCGGGACGCGCCCCTGCAGGCGGTCGAACGCGTCCCGGTCTGCGCCGACGAGCAGGCGCGCGTCCGTGTCGACCGGCGAGAACGAGCTCTCGTCGACGTAGCCGAGGAAGTAGGGGCCGTGGACGGCGTCGACGCTCGCCTCCTGATCGGCCAACGCGCGTTCGACCACCTCTCTCGCGGGCAACTCCGCGTCCGCGAGCGCCTCGCGGTGGGCCCCGAGCGCGTTTCTGGCTGCCTCGGGCGCCGCGACGACGAGCGCCTCCCCACGGCGGACCAGTCGGACCGTCCCCCCGCTAGGGTTCGTCGTGAGCGTGACACCGGGCTCCTGGAACGCCTCGGGTGCGCAGTCCAGTCGCTCGGCCCAGTGGCGGGCGATTCGGTCCTCGGTGTCGGGCGCGAGCGTCATCGTTCGCCCTGTCGGACCGGCGGCGGGAAAGTCCCGTGGCTCAGTCGTCGCTCAGCGAACGGTTGCCCGCGGCGTCGGCGCCACCGTCGACGAGGGTCACATCGAGCTTCCGGAACGGGATCTCGATGTCGAGCTCGGTCAGCCGAGCGTAGATGCCGCGGTTGAGTCGGTGGGTCGCCTTCGACCCGCGGACGGGGCTGCGGACCCAGCAGAGCAGTTCGTACTCCAGCGCGGAGTCGCCGAAGGCCCGGAAGCGCATCCGCGGCTTGGGTGAGTCGAGCACCAGCGACTCCGCCTCGGCGACGTCGACGACGGCCGCCTCGAAGGCGTCGATGTCGGTGCCGTACGCCACGCCGATCGGGACGCGGATGCGCTTGCGGCTCCCGGGCGCGGACTCGTTGACGATCTTCGCGGCGTTGAGCACGGCGTTGGGTACCGTGACGAGCACCTCGTCGCGGGTCTGGAGCGTCGTCGAACGGACGCCCACCTTGACGACCGTCCCCCTCTCGCCGGAGTCCAGCACGACGAAGTCGCCGATCTTGTACGTGTCGTCGAAGTACAGCGCGATTCCGCCGAAGAAGTTCGCGACGGTGTCCTTCGCCGCGAAGCCGATCGTGATGCCCACGATGCCTGCCCCGGCGAGCAGCGGCGTCACGTCGATACGCCAGATCGAGAGCACTGCCCCGGCCCCGGCGATAACGACGATCAGCGTCCAGACGTTCGAGAACACCGGCGCGAAGTCGAACCGCGGGCCGGCGTCTTGGACGCTCTCGACGGCGCGGTTGACGATGGCGTTCAGCGCCCACGCCCAGACCACCACCAGCACCGAGAGCGCCGGGCGGCTGAACAGGGCGTTTCGGGTCGCGGCGTCGACGGCTAATGCGTCGAGCACGCCGCCGTCGCCCGTCAGCAGGAACACGCCCGCCAGCGCCGCCGAAACGACGAGCGGGAGCCGTAACTCCTCGAACACGATGTCGTCCAGGGCGTTCTCCGTCGAGCGACCGAGCCGCCGCAGGAGCCGGATCACGACACGCTCGACGACGAGGGCAGCGACGAGGCTGCTCGCGACGACCACGAGAAGCGCGAGCATCGGCGGCAGCACGTCCAGCGCCGCCGTGACAGCGTTCATGCGGTTCAGATGCGGTAACGGCGCTTAACGGTTTCTCGTGCTCCCGGCTCCGGGCGGGTTGAAGTGCTCGCCCGCCCAACGACCGGCGATGGCCGACCCAACACTCGACGACGACGCGATGACCCGTTTCGAGGTGCCCGAGTTCGAGGAGCTCCCCGAGGATCTGCAGGACCGCATCGCCGAGGAGACCGAGGAGGCCGGCTTCACGCCGAACGTGTTCTCGGCCTTTGCCTACAAGCCGAGCCACTTCCGGGCCTTCTTCGAGTATCACGACGCGCTCGTGGACGACACCGCGCTCGACCGCGAGGAGGTGGAGATGATCGTCGTCGCGGTCTCCGGCCGGAACCACTGCTACTACTGCAACGTCGCCCACGGCGCGCTGACCCGGATCTACTCGGGGAACCCCGAGCTCGCCGACCAGCTAGTCGCGAACTACCGACAGGCGGACGTGAGCGAGAAGCGGATGGCGATGCTCGACGTGGCGGTGAAGCTCACCGAACACCCCGACCGCGTGACCGAGGCCGACCTCGAACGGCTGGCCGAGGTGGGGTACAGCCCCGAGGCGATGTGGGACATCGCCGCCGTGACCGCCTTCTTCAACCTCAGCAACCGGATGGCGATGTTCGCGGACATGCGACCCAACTCGGAGTTCCACACGATGGGGCGCTGACTGCGATCAGGCGGCGACTGCGGCGTCGACGACGACGAGCAGCACGAAGCCGACGAGGAACGCCGCCGTCGCGGCGTCGGCGTAGCCGTGGCCGTGGCTGGAGGGGACCATCTCCCGGAGGACGACCGCGAGCATCGCGCCCGCGGCGAAGCCGGCGGCGACGGGGAAGATCCCCTGTGCGATCCCGACGAGCGCGAAGCCGAACACCGAGCCGATCACCTGCGGGACCGTCCCCGAGAGCGTGGTGTAGAGGAACACCTTCGGCGTCGAGACGCCCGACTGGGCGACCGGGATCGCGAACGCGAACCCGTCCGGGACGTTCTGGAGCGCGATCACGACCGCGAGCACGAGCGCCACCTCCTCCAGCCCGGAGGCGTAGGCGATCCCCATCGCCAGCCCCTCGGGCGCGTTGTGGAGCGTGATCGCGCCGCCGACCAGCGCGGCGCGGCGGAGTCGGTCGTCGAGTAGTCCGCCGTCGCTCTCGCCGTCGTTTCCGCCGCCCTCAACGTCGCTCCCGTCGTCGATCTCGCCCCCGCCGTGGCCCCGCCGGCGGTGGTACTCCGTGTGGAGGTGCGGGATCACGCGGTTGCCCGCGAGCAGGCCGAACCCGCCGACGAACACGCCGAGCATCACCTCCCAGAGCGCGCCCGTCTCGCTCCCGGGGATGATGAGGCCGAACACCGACGCCGCGACCATGATGCCGCCCGCCAGTCCGAGCGCGGCGTCGTACGTGCGGTGGCTCACGCGGGCGCCGAACAGCGTCGGGATCGCGCCCAGACCCGTGGCCAGCCCCACGAGTGTGCTCACGAACAGCATCGACTGGAACGGCGTCATTGGCGGAAGGAGGGTGGGCCGGGCCTAAATACGCTCTGGGAGGATAGGTAAAACACAGAGGGGGATATATTGAAGTTGATACCTTGTTAATCGGTGTCAATATGGAATTACGTGAGCTCGTCGACCAGAACTGGAACAGCCATGAACGGAAGCGATTCATAAAGGACGACACAAAATCGAAAACCGACTCGTTCGACCCAGAATCGTTCAAACACGACGGTTTCAGCGACCGTGAGAAATACCTCGAAACCTACGTTCCCGCGCTCGCCGACGAAGAACGGCTCGAGACAGAGTTGAATGACTTTACTCCGCCGCGATTGAACGCTCTCAATGACTCTCCCTATCAGGCACTCGTCATCCGCTACGGGATTCTCCGTCAACTGATTCAGCAGCCCGACTACAGTATGCCAAAGGATGGGCTTCTCGAGAACGTTCAGACGTGGCAACTCGATATACTAGACGAGTACTCCGAGGAGGACTTCCAGGATCCCGACGACCTGCTCCATCTCGCCGAGGCTGCCGTCGATTACAAGAACGATGTCGACGATTCGGAGCTTCATATGGTGTACAGTTATTTCGAACTTCGCAATCGCTCCCGGGAGCATAAACGCGAGTACTACACTTGGCTGGACTTCTTCAAGCGTCTCTCAGCGATCGACCGGTTCCCGAAAGTCCGGCGTTCCGACAGCCCTCAACACGCTCACGATACGATCGAAAAGGGGCTCTGGTCGCTTCAGGAACAGGCGATTGTCTACGAAGTGAACACCGACAAGACGAACGAACTCGTCGGAATTCCCGAGGAGTACGTCGATTACATCCGGGACTGGCTCTACTACGAGATGTCCGAAGAGAACTACCTCCGGATGCTGGAGACACTCGAACCGTTCGACAGGCAGTCGGTGCTTGTCGATGTTCGTGACCAGTACGGAATCGAGTCCAAGACTGGAGGGCGAAACGACAGACGGCGCGAGAGTATCGTCAAAGGGGGTGTGTTTCCAAGCGAACTCCTCAGATACGCCCTCACGAAAGACGAACTCAAAGAAATCGTCGATCGGTACGGGCTCGACGCGCACAAACGGAAGACCGACCAGATGATCTCGGCTATCATCGAATACTTCGAGCAGTCTCAGAAATCAGTCGAGGACGACGACCCGGCGGTAGAACTGTATCTGAGTGCGTACGAGGATATCGCAGACGGGACGGTACAACAGGTCCCCCCTCAGCTACAGGATCTCGTCGACGCAGACGATCCGAGCGATAAACTTGATGTCCTCTTCGAGGACGCGACGGCCGAGATATTCAGCGAAGTGTTCAACCTCGACGGTACGAATCTACTCGGCCAACAGGCGAGTGGGGTCGTCGCCGACGGGGAGATCGAACAGGACGGTAAGTGGCTACTGTGGGACAACAAGCGTCGAGCCCGGGAGTTCAAACTTAGTAGCACCGCACGGAGCAAGATCAAGAGCTACATCGACACCAAAGCTGAGCAACATCATGTGGAGTGGTTCCTCATCATTGCTCCAGAGTTCAGTGAGAACGCCGAGACTCAGGCAGAACAACTCGAGATGCAGGTCGGTCGAGATATTCGACTCGTGCGTGCCGCCGACTTCAAGCAGTTAGCAGAGCAATGGCGGGAAAAATACGACGACGACGGGTACCAGCTTCCGCTCTCGATCTTCTTCGGTTCCGGGTTGTTCGATCCGGATATGGCGATTCAGGTTCTGGAACAGCAGTTCTCCTGATAGGCCAGTCGACGACTCTCGCCGTTCGAGAATACATATACGGGCCCACATTCATTATCGGGGTATGAACGATCTGAGTTCCTCGAATGCAGGATGGTTCGCCGGCGTCGACCCCGGCGACTCCGAGGCCGCGGCGGCGGCGATCCGCGAGAGCGAGGCCGACGAGCCCCGCGACTGGCCCGCGCTGGCCGTCGACGCCGGGTTCGCCGCCGACGAGGGCGAGTACTACGACCGGCTCCACGAGGCGACCGTCGACGCCGCTCGCGAGGCCGCACGCGCGGCCGAACGCGCGGACGACCAACAGTTGATCCACGCGCTGCGGGCCATGGACGACGCCGAGCGCACCGCGAACGAGCTCGCCGAACGGCTGGAGGAGTGGGCCGGCGCGCTGCTCGACGTGGAGGAAGAGGCCACGGGGCTGGACTTCGCCGCCGTCGTCGCCCAGCGCGACCCCGCGGACGCCACCGAGGAGCGGGCGATCTCGCTGGCCGAGCGCGTCGTCGACCTGCGCGAGGAGCGCGACGATCTGCGAACGTTCCTCGAACGCCGCGCGCCCGAGGTAGCGCCGAACCTCGCGGAGATGGCCGGCCCCGTGCTCGCCGCGCGGCTGATCTCGCTCGCGGGCGGGCTGGAGTCGCTCGCGAAGAAACCCTCCGGCACCGTGCAGGTGCTCGGCGCGGAGGACGCGCTGTTCGCCCACCTCCGCGGGCACGCCCCCTCGCCCAAACACGGCGTGATCTTCACCCACGAGTTCGTCCGCGGCACGCGCCCCGAGGACCGCGGCTCGGCGGCCCGCGCCCTCGCGGGGAAGCTCTCGATCGCCGCCCGGATCGATCACTACAGCGGCGACCGCCGGGAGAGCGTCCACGAGGACCTCCGCGAGCGAATGGAGACGATCCGCGCGCGTGCGGCGGACGAGGAGGTGGCCGATGAGTGAGCTCCCCGCGGGCGTCGAGCGCCGGACCGTTGCCGGCGAGGAACGCTTGACGACCGAGGGCGAGCCGGTGTACGGCGAGCCGACCGTCGACGGCCGGCGGGTGTGGGACGCCGGCCGTTCGAAGCTCGGCGCGATGCTCGAACTCGGGATGGACACCCACCTCTCGGGCGGCGAGTCGGTGCTGTACCTCGGCGCGGCCTCGGGGACGACCGTCAGCCACGTCGCCGACTTCGCGGGGCCGACGTACGCGGTGGAGTTCGCGCCGCGGCCAGTCCGGGATCTCGTCGACGTGGCCGAGAGCCGCCCGAACCTGTTCCCGCTGCTCGCCGACGCCCGGAAGCCGCGGGAGTACGCCGGCGTCGTGGAGTCCGGGCTCGACTGCATCGTGCAGGACGTGGCGACCCGCGGGCAGGCCGAGGTCGCGAACCGCAACGCGGGGTTCCTCGCCGACGACGGCCTGCTGCTGGCGGCGATCAAGGCCCGCAGCGAGGACGTGGTCGCGGAGCCGGACGCGGTGTTCGAGGACGTGCGGGCAACGCTGGGGAAGGAGTACGAACTGCTCGAAACGACGCGACTGGACCGCTACCACGACGACCACCTCGGAATCGTCGCCCGGAAGCGGTAACGGTCGCCGGGGACCGACACGCCGACCGTTCCGGAGCCGGCACCCTATTTAGTTGGGGGCCCTCACTGTGGTGCAAATGGAGGAACTGGGCTCCCGGGAGAGCTTCGACCGGATGGGAACCCTCGGGGTCGAGGAGGAGTTCTACGTCGTCAACGACGATGGGCTGCCCGTCTCGGGCATCGACGAACTGGTGTACGGCGACGACGAGCCGCCGGCGCCGCTCGCGGGGAAGCTGGACCACGAGCTGTTCAAGTTCACGATCGAGACCCAGACGCCGCTGATCGAGGACGTGAGCGAAGCCGAGGACCACCTGCTCGCGGTGCGGGAGGCGCTGGTCGAGCACGCCGAGAACCACGGCTATCAGATCGCCGCCGCGGGGCTCCACCCCGAGGCTCGCTGGCGCGAGCTCGACCACGCCGAGAAGCCGCGTTACCGGTCCCAGCTCGAACGGATCCAGTACCCACAGCACCGCAACACGACCGCGGGGCTGCACGTCCACGTCGGCGTCGACGACCCCGACAAGGCGGTCTGGATCGCGAACGAGCTCCGGTGGGAGATGCCGCCGCTGCTGGCGCTGTCGGCCAACTCGCCGTTCTGGAACGGGTTCGACACGGGGCTGGCCTCGGCGCGGGCGAAGGTCTTCGAGAACCTCCCCAACACCGGAATGCCGACCGCGTTCGAGGACTACGACGCGTTCGAGCGCTACGAGCGCCGGATGGTCGAGCAGGGCGCCGTCGAGGACCGCGGCGAGCTCTGGTTCGACGTGCGCCCCCACACCGGCCACGGCACCGTCGAGATCCGGACGCCGGACGGGCAGGTCGACCCCGCGGTCGTCGACGCGTTCGTCGAGGGGATCCACGCGATGGTGATCGACCTCGCGGAGCGCTACGAGGACGGGAAGCGCGACTCCCTCGGGGCCGGGCTGCGCCGGGAGCTGCTGGACGAGAACAAGTGGCGCGCGACACGGCACGGCCACGACGCGACGTTCGTCGACCGCGACGGGGAATCGACGATCGATCTCGCGGCGGCGATCGAGCGCACCTGCGACCGGATCGGCAACGACGCGCTGACCGGACTGCTCGACCGTGAGAGCGGGAGCCAGCGACAGCGCCGGATCCACGAGGCGCAGGGGAGCGAAGCGCTCCGGGAAGCGCTGGTGCTGTAGTCAGTAGCGGATCGGGTACTCGCGGATCGTCTCGGGGACGGCGTCGCCCCAGAACTTCTGCATCTCCTCGTCGTCCATCCCGCGTTCGGTCTCCAACGCGGACTCGTACGCCTCGCGCAGGTCCGCGATCGGCTGGCCGGGGGTGTCGACTCTGAGGTTGTGGTAGAGCTTGTGCGGGTCGCCGTACACCAGCACCGCGGCGCTGAGGTTGTCGCCGCGCTTGTCGCCGCCGGCGGACTCGCTGGCCTCGAGCGCCGTCAGTAGTCGGTCGGTGAACCGTCCGGTCGAACGCTCGAACGCGGCGGCGACGGCGTCGATCACCTCGGCGCTCGCGAGCAGATCCCCGCCGACCGTGTACTCCTCGCCGACGTAGTGGTCGGCGTGTTCGACGCATTTCTCGCCGGTGTGGGCGTACGTGTTGCCGTCGGCGTCGATCCCGTGGAGCTGGAGGCCGACCGACCCTGCCCGGCCGGCAACGAACGCCTCCGCCGCGGTCGGGAGCGAGATCCCGCGGTCGAGCAGGGCGAGCAGCGCCTCGCCGTAGTCGGCGCCGGCGTCCCACGACTGGGTGACGACGGCGCCGTCGGCGCTCACCCACGGGCAGACAGCCCCGACCGCGGGGAACGCCGACGCGACGGCGACGCCGACCTGCTCGGACTCGGGATCGCGGGCCGCGATCGAGATGGTCACGGCGACCGCCCCCTGCTCGTGGTACACACAGTCACACCCCGACTGGGGCTGTCGCCGGCTTGAACGTTCCGGCCTCGGCCGAACGTTTTTGCCCGACCGCGCCGCCACGGTCGACCGTGTACCTCTCACACCCGGTTCGGCGGATGCGGGACGATCCCGGGGACGCGTCGGCGGCGCTGGTCGTCGAACTCGCCGCCGACGCCGAACCGTCCCGGCTCCGGGACACCGTCACGGACGCCGACGGCGAGGTGGTCGAGGCACTGGAGTTCGACTGCTGGCTCGTTCGCCTGCCCGAAGCGGGCGTCGACGAGCTCTGCTCGCTCCCGGGCGTCGTCCGGGTCGAGACCGACGCGACGCTTGAGCGAACGGTCGACGAGACGGTCGAGGGTGAGGAGGGCAGTTCTCCCGGGAACGGTGATACCCGCGAGGTCTGACGGGGGGATCCGGGTAGCAACGGCGCTCCGACGTGGCTGCGGGCTACTGCGGGGACGACACGGTCGCCGTCGACTCCCGTCGGGTGGACTCGGGCTCCGTCTCCGCTCGCGGGAGCGTCACGGTGAACACGGTGCCCTCCGGGCCGGTCTCGGTGAGTTCGACGTCCCCGCCGTATCGGTCGATCAGCCGACCGACGATGGTGAGACCGATCCCGTGGTCCGTCTTCCCGGTCGTCGTCTCGAACAGCAGGTCGCGCTCGGCCTCGGGGATGCCCGAGCCGTTGTCCGCGACGCGGACCTCGACGGTCTCCGGTGATGGTGAGACGGAGACGGTCACGTAGGGGTGGCCGCTCTCGTTGTGTTCGACCGCGTTGTTGAGCAGGTTCGAGAACACGCGTTTGAGGAGGTCGTCGGCGCGGACGTACACCTGATCGGGGAGCGCCGCCTCGGTCTCGACGTAGCCGTAGCGGTCCTCCAGCTTGTCGAGCTCTTCCTCCAGTACGTCGGTGAGATCCACAGGACCGAGGTCGGTTCCCTCCTCGATCGACTGGAGCAGCAGCCGCACGTCCTTCGTCGTCCCGGTGAGTTCGGTCGCCTGTCGCTCGATGATGTCGAGGTACTCGTAGGCGGGGTCGTCCTCGTCGGACCGCTGTTTGAGCAGGTCGGCGTAGCCGCTGATGACGGCGGCGGTGTTCAGCACCTCGTGCCGGAGCAGGGAGTTGAGGTAGTCGAGCATCTCCCGGCGCTCCTCGGACTCCCTCGCTTGGATGGACGCGCGCTCGGCTTTCACGGCGCGCTGGACCGCTCGCGCCTCGTAGTAGCCGATCAGGAAGCCGCCCCCGACGCCGATGCTGAGCGCCCACCGCGCCCACCCGACGGTGATCAGATCGTTCCCCGGCGGCATCGTGAGTATCAGCACGGCGTTCACCAGCAGGAATCCGACGCCTCCGGCGAGAGCCCACTTCAGAACCCGGAACTGCTGGTCGGCGGAGAGCGACGACCGTGACAGGAACACGCCACCCGCGACGAGCCCGACGATTCCCGGGAGGGTCGTCAGGAGTCCGACCGCGTACGTGGCGTTTATCAGTGTGAACCGGTCCGAAAGTGTAATCCAGATTAGCTCGCCGACGACAATCGCTCCTAACAGACAACCGAGCGCGATCAGAGCCCTGCTTGCGCGGTTGTCAGAATTCACTCGTTACCTCGTAACAACCCTTTAATAGCCATAATGGTTCCGGTGATTCTCGCATCGAGAGTGCCAACGTTGAACGAGAGGGGAGTTCTACGGCAAGATACCGGACGGCAGTGGGTCGAAAGGGAATCGTCTCTCGGAAATTCGTCGACGCCGACTCGCGACTCGCTACGCTCGTCGCTCGAACAGTTGGCGTCGATAGAAGTGCGCTGGCTGGGATTTGAACCAGAGCAAGACGATCAGCCTCGCTGCGCTCGGCTGCTGCGACTTGCAGGGTTCAAATCCAGCGACGCCCAGACACGCGCCGCCTTCGGGTCGAGACGAGACTCGCCCCTAGCGAGTTGGCGGCGCGGAAAATCATGCGCTGGCTGGGATTTGAACCCAGGTTGTGACCATGGCAAGGTCACGTGATACCACTACACTACCAGCGCGTTCCTTCGCATTCCCACCAAGTGCGGTTTTCTTCTTAAGGCTTCCGAAACGCTTCCAATCGACGGCCGGCGGCGGGGTAGCGCGTCGTCCGTGAACGACATCCACGACACACAGTCACGAACGAAAGAAAGCCGCCAACGGGCGTCTGCAGCCGTGTGACGGCGTCACAGCCCCCGCGCTGAGTCGCTACCCTTTTACGGTGTCGTTCGGAAGTGAAGGTACAGTCCAGTGGCGAGGCACATGACGGACGGCATCACACTCGTCGTTCCGTCGTCGCTCGTCCGGGAGGCCGAGGACAAGCGCGAGGCGACCCGGAAGCTCGGGTACGTGGCTCGCGCCGCGGCCATCTACCGGATCGATCGAATCCTCGTCTTCCCCGACCGGGAAGCCGAGGGCCGCTGGAGTGGGGAGTTCGTGCGCACGGTGTTGGCCTACGCGGCCACACCCCCCTACCTCCGTCGGGAGGTCTGGGACGAACGCGACGAACTGCGCTACGCAGGCGTCCTCCCCCCCATGCGTGTCTCCCCACGGACCGGCTCCGAGGGTGAAACCCCGGAGTCGAGAGAAGGAATCGTGACCGAGGTCGGACCTGACGACCGCGTCCGGGTCAATTGCGGACTGCAACACCCGATCTCCCTGCTCGTTCCGTCGTCGATGGCGGTCGAGGAGGGGGAGCGCGTCACAGTCAGGGTCTCTTCGCGAGAACCCGTCCGCGCACGGCTCGTCGACGAGGACCCACCCGGGTTCAGCGTCGACGCCTGCGGGGACATCCAGGAAGCCCTCGCCCGCGAGGACGCGGGCGTTCGCATCGGCACGTCGCGCCACGGGGACGAACTCACCCGTTCGCGACTGGCCGAGATCGCCCCGCGCTACCGGGACGGCGCCACCGTCGTCTTCGGCTCGCCGGGCCGCGGGCTTCCGGAGATCTTGGGGGTGTCCCCCGACGATCTCCCCGTCGAACCCGACTCACCCGGGTTCGACCTCTGGCTAAATACGGTTCCGGACCAGGGCAGCGAGGTGGTGCGCACCGAGGAAGCGGTGTTCGCCACGCTCGCCCCGCTCGCGCTCAGGGACTGAGCGCGGAGGAAAACGAACATGCCACAACCAAGCAGACCACGAAAAGGCTCGCTGGGCTTCGGCCCGCGAACGCGTGCGGCGTCGGAAGTGCCGCGTATCCGCTCGTGGCCGGACGACGAGGGTTCCCCTGCGCTGCAGGGGTTCGCTGGCTACAAGGCCGGCATGACCCACGTCGTGATGGTCAACGACGAGGAGGACTCGCCGCGGAACGGGATGGAGGAGTCCGTCCCCGTTACCGTTGTCGAGACCCCGCCGATGCACGCGATCGCCGTGCGAGCCTACGAGGACACGGCGTACGGATCGAAGCCGGCAACCGAGGTTTGGGCGACCGAGTTCCACGACGAGCTCGATCGCGCGCTCGACCTGCCGGCGGAGAACGACTTCGAGGGCGACGCCGACGAGCTGCGGACGCTCGTCGAGGAGGGTGCGGTCGACGACCTCCGGGTCATCACCCACACCACTCCCGCGACGCTGCAGAACGTCCCCAAGAAGGAACCCGACGTGATGGAGACGCGAGTCGGCGGCGGCTCCCTGCAGGAGCGCGCCGAGTTCGCGCTCGACCTGGTCGAGGACGGCGGCGAACACGAGTTCGGCGACGTCTTCCGAGCGGGCGAGTACCTCGACGCCTCGGGGATCACCAAGGGCAAAGGGACGCAGGGTCCCGTCAAGCGCTGGGGCGTCCAGAAGCGGAAGGGCAAGCACGCCCGTCAGGGCTGGCGGCGCCGCATCGGTAACCTCGGCCCGTGGAACCCGAGCCGCGTTCGCTCGACGGTTCCCCAGCAGGGCCAGACCGGCTACCACCAGCGGACGGAGCTCAACAAGCGCCTGATCGACTTCGGCGAGGGCGACGACGCCTCCGTCGACGGCGGCTTCGTCAACTACGGCGAGGTCGACGGGCAGTACGCGCTCGTGAAGGGCTCGCTGCCGGGCCCCGATCAGCGCCTCCTGCGCTTCCGCCCCGCGATCCGGCCGAACGACCAGCCGCGCCTCGATCCCGAGGTGCGCTACGTCTCCACGGCCTCCAACCAAGGGTAACACACAATGCAAGCAACTATCCGAAACCTGGACGGCTCGGACGGCGACGAGGTCGAGCTCCCGGCGGTGTTCGAGACGACGTTCCGCCCGGACCTCATCAAAGGCGCCGTGCAGGCCGCCCAGGCCAACCGAAAGCAGGCGTACGGCGCCGACGAGTACGCCGGGCTCCGAACCCCCGCCGAGTCGATGGGGTCGGGCCGCGGCATGGCGCACGTACCTCAGGAGAACGGACGCGCGCGGCGTGTCCCGCAGGCCGTCGGTGGCCGCGCGGCACACCCGCCGAAAGCCGAGAAGGACCAGGGCAAGAAGGTCAACGACAAGGAGCGCAAGCTCGCGACTCGCTCGGCCATCGCCGCCACGGCCGACGCCGAGCTCGTGACCGAGCGCGGTCACGCCTTCGACGACGACCTCGAACTCCCGCTCGTCGTGAGCGACGAGTTCGAGGAGCTCAACAAGACCAAGGAGGCCGTCGAGGCCTTCGAGGCGCTGGGCATCCACGACGACGTGGCACGCGCCGACGAGGGTCGGGGCGTCCGCGCCGGCCAGGGGAAGGCCCGTGGCCGGAAGTACGACGAGCCCAAATCGGTGCTCGTCGTCACCAGTGAGGAGCCCTCGCGTGCGGCACGGAACCTCGCCGGCGTCGACGTGGCGACGGCCGAGGACGTGAACACCGAGGACCTCGCGCCCGGCACCCACGCCGGCCGACTCACGCTCTGGACCGAGAGCGCCGTCGAGGAGGTGGCCGACCGATGACGGGCGTCATCGAACACCCGCTGGTCACCGAGAAGGCGATGGACCAGATGGACTTCGACAACACGCTCCAGTTCATCGTCAACGTCGACGCGGACAAGCCCACCATCGAGGCGGAGATCGAGTCCAGCTACGACGTGACCGTCGACTCGCTGAACACGATGGTCACGCCGCAGGGCAAGAAGAAGGCGATCGTCCGCCTCTCCGAGGAGGACGACGCACAGGAGATCGCCTCGCGAATCGGGGTGTTCTGACACATGGGACGACGAATTCAGGGGCAGCGGCGTGGCCGCGGGACGCCCACGTTCCGGGCGCCTTCCCACCGCTACAAAGCTGACCTCGAACACAAGAAAAGCGAGGAGCAGGACACGATCTCCGGCGAAGTCGTCGACATCGAACACGACCCCGCCCGCAGCGCGCCGCTGGCGGACGTCGAGTTCGAGGACGGCGACCGCCGGCTCGTGCTCGCTCCCGAAGGTATCGCCGTCGGGGACACCCTGCAGGTGGGTGTCTCCGCCGAGATCAAGCCCGGCAACACGCTGCCGCTCGCGGAGATCCCGGAGGGGATTCCGATCTGTAACGTCGAGAGTCAGGTGGGCGACGGCGGGAAGTTCGCCCGTGCCTCCGGCGTCTCGGCCCAGCTGATGAGCCACGACCGCGACGTCGCGGTCGTCCAGCTGCCCAGCGGCGAGGTCCGGCGGCTCCCGCCGGCCTGTCGCGCCACCATCGGCGTCGTCGCCGGCGGTGGGCGGACGGAGAAGCCGTTCGTCAAAGCCGGCAACAAGCACCACAAAATGAAGGCCCGCGGGACCAAATACCCGCGTGTCCGCGGGGTCGCGATGAACGCCGTCGACCACCCGTTCGGTGGCGGCGGCCGCCAGCACCCCGGTCAGCCCAAGTCCGTCTCGCGGGACGCCCCGCCGGGACGGAAGGTGGGCGACATCGCCTCCAAGCGCACCGGCCGCAGCGGTGGCAAGGGGGGAGAGTAAACCATGAGCTCGGAATACCGAACCGGCCGCGAAGGGGAGTTCACCTACCGCGGTCACACGCTCGAGGACCTCGAAGAGATGGATCTCGACGAGGTCGTGGAACTGCTACCCGCCCGCGTGCGGCGAACCATCGACCGGGGACTCGGCATCGACCACCGCAAGCTGGTCGAGGAGGCCCGGGAGGCGACCGAGGAGGAGACGGCGAACGACCCGATCCGGACACACCTCCGGGACATGCCGATCCTGCCCGAGTTCGTCGGCCTCACCTTCGAGGTGTACAACGGCCACAGCTTCGACCGCGTGAAGGTCGAGCCGGAGATGATCGGCCACTACCTCGGTGAGTTCCACCTCACCCGATCCACCGTCGAGCACGGTCAGGCCGGCATCGGCGCGACCCGGTCCTCGAAGTTCGTGCCACTCAAGTAACATATGGGAATCAGCTACAGCGTCGACGCCGACCCGGAGACCACGGCGAAAGCCATGCTGCGGGAGCGTCAGATCAGCCTGAAGCACAGCAAGGCCATCTCGAAGGCCATCAAAGGCAAGACGGTCGCCGAGGCCGAGGAGTACCTCGACGCGGTGATCGAGGGCGAGCGCTCGGTGCCGTTCAAGCAGCACAACAGCGGCGTCGGGCACCGGTCCGACATCGACGGCTGGGACGCCGGCCGCTTCCCGGAGAAGGCCAGCGAGGACTTCCTCAAGCTGCTGGAGAACGCCAAGAACAACGCCGACCACCAGGGGTTCGACGGCGAGGAGATGACCATCTCCCACGTCGCGGCCCACAAGGTCGGCGAGCAGGTCGGCCGGAACCCCCGTGCGATGGGGACCGCCGACCCCTGGAACACTGTCGAGGTCGACGTGGAGATCATCCTCGAGACCGAGGAGGAGGATAACTAATGGCCGACGAACAGCAGTTCATCGAGAACGGGCTCCAGCGCAGCCAGATCGACGAGTTCTTCGCGGACGAGCTCAGCCGCGCCGGCTACGGCGGCATGGACATCGCGAAGACGCCGATGGGGACCCAGATCGTCCTCAAGGCCGAGAAGCCCGGCATGGTGATCGGCAAGGGTGGGAAGAACATCCGGAAGATCACCACCGAGCTCGAGGACCGCTTCGACATGGAGGACCCGCAGATCGACGTGCAGGAGGTCGACGAACCCGACCTCAACGCACAGATCGTCGCGGATCGACTGGCCAACGCGCTCGAGCGTGGCTGGTACTTCCGCAAGGCGGGCCACACCACCATCGACCGCATGATGGAGGCCGGCGCGCTGGGCGCGGAGATCGTCCTGTCGGGGAAGGTCACCGGCGCCCGCTCGCGCGTGGAGAAGTTCAACCGCGGCTACATCAAGCACAACGGCGAGCCCGCCCAGTCGGTCGTCGACGAGGGCCAGGGCGTCGCCGTGATGAAGCTCGGCACCATCGGGGTCAACGTCAAGGTCATCGGACCGGACGCGGAGCTCCCCGACGACTTCGAGATCACCGAGACCTCGGAGCCGCCGGAGGTCGAGCAGGCCGAGACCGGCGAGGGCGTCGAGGAGCTCCTCGCCGACGTCGAGGAGGAGGAGATCCCCGAGGCGCCCCAGCACGAGGAGCCCGAGCTCCCCGACGAGGACCCCGAGGAGGTCATCGACGAGGAGGTCGTCGAGGAGGTCGTCGAGGCCGCCGAGGAGACCGAGAGCGTCGAGGAGGACGACGTCGAGACCGCGTCCGAGGAGGCCGTCGAGACGGCCGACGAGGAGGAGCTCGACGAGGAAGAAGCGCTCGACGAAGACGTCGAGGAGGAGGCCGAAGACCTCGTCTCCGAGATGGAGGAGGAGGCCGAATCCGACGAGGAAACGGAGGAGTAATACATGGCGATTCTCTACACTGAAGAGATCAGAGACATGACGCCCGCCGAGCGGGCGGCCGAGCTGGAGGAGCTCGAGACCGAGCTCCTGAACGCTCGCGCCGTCCAGGCGGCGGGTGGCGCGCCGGAGAACCCCGGCCGCGTCGGCGAGCTTCGTCGGACGATCGCCCGGATCAAGACGATCCAGAACGAGGAAGGCGACGACGTCGACGCAGCCGACATCCAGGAGTAACGCACGATGGCACTCACACCCGACACCCTCACACGACACGAGCTGAACGGGCTGCCCGTCCGGGTAGCCGACGCCGCCAACCCCGACCTCGTCGGGATCAGCGGCCGCGTCGTGGTCGAGACGATGAAGACGTTCCACGTCGACGACGGGCGTCGGGTGCGGCAGGTCCCCAAGGCGGGGAGCTGCTTCGAGTTCGCTATCACGAACGCGGAGGACGCTGCGAGAGCCAGCGTCGCTCCCGCCGCAGATGAAGCCGCGGGCGCCGCCGAGGCGTCCGGGTCCGTATCCCAACTCGGGACGGAAACTGCCGGGGTCCGCCCCGGCAAGTCTGGCCCGTCCGCCCCGCCCCGGAGTCAGGGTCGGGGGGCGAGTCGGTTCGACGGGGAGGACTCCCCCCGAACGGACGAGTGCCAGGATACGGTCTACGTAACGGTGGATGGCGAGCGACTGCTCTCACGACCCACCGCGCGAACCGAGCGCGGGGGTGATTCGACATGGCAATCGGACTAAACGTAGAACAACCGGAGGAGACCTGCTCCGACGAGAACTGTCCGTTCCACGGGGACCTCTCCGTGCGCGGGCAGACGCTCGAGGGTGAAGTCGCCTCCACCGACATGGACAAGACCGTCGTCGTGGAGCGGGAGTACGACGTTCGTGTGCCGAAGTACGACCGGTACATGAAGCGTCGGTCCCGCGTCCCGGCACACCTGCCGCCGTGTGTGGACACGGAGGAAGGTGACACGGTTCGCATCGCAGAGACACGACCGCTCTCGAAGACCAAATCGCACGTCGTCGTCGACGTTCTCGACGACGGGGGTGAATGATGGAGGCGCTGAAAGCCGACGTCACGCAAGGTCTGGAGAAGGGCTCGAAGATCACGTGCGCCGACAACACCGGCGCCCGCGAGCTCAAGGTCATCAGCATCACCGGCTACTCGGGGACGAAGAACCGTCACCCGAAAGCCGGCATCGGCGACAAGATCACCGTCTCGGTCACCAAGGGCACGCCCGAAATGCGCCGCCAGGTGCTCGAAGCGGTGGTCGTTCGCCAGCGAAAGCCGATCCGGCGACCGAACGGCGAGCGCCTCAAGTTCGAGGACAACGCCGCCGTCATCATCGACGAGAACGAGGAGCCCCGCGGCACGGAGATCAAGGGGCCCGTCGCGCGTGAGGTCGCAGAGCGGTTCGGCACCATCGCCAGCACGGCGACGATGATCGTCTAAGCATGACACGACAGCCACGCAAACAACGAAACCAGAAGCGAGACGCCGCCCTGCACGAGAAGCAGAAGCAGGTTCGGGCCACGCTGACGGCCGACCTCCGCGAGGAGTACGGCCAGCGGAACGTCCGCGTCAACGCGGGCGACACCGTCGAGGTGCTCCGCGGCGACCACGCCGGCGAGGAGGGCGAAGTTCTGGAGGTCGACCTCCGGAACGAGGTCATCCACGTCGAGGAGGTCACCGTAGAGAAGACGGACGGGGAGGAGGTTCCCCGGCCGCTCGACGCCTCGAACGTCCGCGTGACCGAACTGGATCTCGACGACGAGATCCGGCAGGAGCGTCTCGAGGAGGACAACGAATGACGAACCATCAGAAGCGACTCTCGGTACCGAACTCCTGGCCGGTCGAACGGAAGGAGGAGACGTTCACGGTCAAGGCCGACGCCGGCCCCCACGGTGAGGACGGGGTTCCCCTGCTCATCGTGCTCCGGGACGTGCTCGGCTACGTGGACTCCCGCAAGGAGGCTCGCTACGCGCTGAACAACGACGCGGTGCTCGTCAACGGCGACGAAGTCGCCGACGAGGCCCGGCCGATCGGGATGTTCGACATCCTGGCGTTCCCGGCCCGCGAGGAGTACTTCCGCGTGTTCCCCGGCGAGGGCGGCCGCCTCGCGCTCACCCCGATCGACGAGGAGAGCGCGGCCTCCCGACTCGGGAAGATCACCGACAAGCGCCAGGTCAGCGGCGGCGCGTTCCAGCTCTCGCTGCACGACGGCACCACCCTCCACGTGGAGGACGCCGACGAGTACAGCGCGGGCGACTCGCTGGTGATCGACAACGAGGACAAGGAGATCGTCGCACACTTCGAGTACGGCGAGGGCGCGCTCGTCACCGCCGTCGACGGCCAGCACGCCGGCGAGATCGGCGAGGTCGACGACATCCTCGTCACCCCCGGCTCCGGCCGCAACAGCGTGACCGTCTCCACCGACGACGGCTCCTTCGAGACCGTCGAGGAGTACGTCGTCACCATCGACGAGAACTTCGTGGGTGATGACGATGAGTGAAGCTGAATCGGAGTTCCACCCGATGCGCGAACCGTCCATCGAGAAGGTCGTCGTCCACATGGGCGTCGGCCAGGGCGGGCGCGACCTCGGGAACGCCGAGGAGATCGTCGAGGAGATCACGGGCCAGCAGTCGGTCCGAACCTCGGCGAAGCGCACGGTGCAGGCGTTCGACATCCGCGAGGGCGACCCGATCGGCGCGAAGGTCACCATGCGGAACGAGGACGCCCGCGAGTTCCTCGAGACGGCGCTCCCGCTGGCGGACATCAGCGCCTCCCAGTTCGACGAGGCCGGCAACGTCAGCTTCGGCGTCGACGAGCACACCGCGTTCCCGAGTCAGGAGTACGACCCCAACACGGGGATCTACGGGCTCGACGTGACCGTCACGCTGGTCCGACCGGGCTACCGCGTCGCCAAGCGCGACCAGGGTACCCGGTCGATCCCCGAGAAGCACCGCATGACCGCCGAGGACGCCATCGCGTTCCTCGAGACCGAGTTCGACGTGGAGATCGACGAATGAGTGAACTAGACGGCGAACACACCGGCAACGAAGAGACCGGCGAGCACGCCACCCAGGGCAGCACGCAGGAGCGGCAGTGCCGACGCTGCGAGCGCACCGAGGGGCTGGTGAGCAAGTACGGCGTCTTCGTCTGCCGGCAGTGTTTCCGAGAGATCGCCCGCAGCATGGGCTTCCGGAAGTACAGATAACTATGGCAGGAAACGACCCACTGGTGAGTGCCCTCTCCGGCATCGACAACGCCGAGAGCGTCGGGCACCTCGACCACACGGTAGCACCCGCCTCGAACGTGATCGGCAGTATCCTCGAGGTCTTCTACGACCGCGGGTACATCGGCGGCTTCGAGTTCGTCGACGACGGCCGAGCAGGCAAGTTCGAGGTCGAACTGAGTGGCGCCATCAACGACTGCGGGGCGGTCAAGCCTCGCTACTCGGTCGGCGCTGACGAGTACGAGCAGTGGGAGAAGCGGTTCCTCCCGGCCCGTGACTACGGGTCGCTCATCGTCACGACCAGCCACGGCGTCATGAGCCACTACGAGGCCCGCGAACAGGGCATCGGTGGCCAGATAATCGCATACGTCTACTGATGAGCAGGACAGAACTCACTATCCCGGACGACGTCTCCGCGGAGCTCGACCACCTCGACCTGACCGTCGAGGGTCCCAACGGCTCGGTCACCCGACGCCTCTGGTACCCCGATGTCGACGTCAGCGTCGAGGACGGCAGCGTGGTGATCACGGCGCCCGAAGACTCGGACGCCAACACCCGCGCGACGGTCGGCACCTTCGAGAGCCACGTTCGGAACATGTTCCACGGCGTAACCGAGGGCTGGACCTACGAGATGGAGGTCTTCTACGCCCACTTCCCGATGCAGGTGGAAGTGCAGGGCGAGGAGATCGTCATCGAGAACTTCCTCGGCGAGCGTGCCCCGCGGCGGACGCCGATCCGGGGCGACACGCAGGTCGAAGTCGACGGCGAGCAGCTCACCCTGTCGGGCTCCGACAAGGAGGCCGTCGGCCAGACCGCAGCGGACATCGAACAGCTCACGCGCGTCAGCGACAAGGACAACCGCGTGTTCCAGGACGGCGTGTACATCACGCAGAAACCCACGGGTGATGCCTGATGGCTGACGACGAACCCCAGGAGATCGAGGACATCAGCGGCGTCGGGCCCTCCAAGGCCGAGACGCTCGCGGAGGCCGGCTACGACTCCGTCGAGGACCTCAAGGCCGCCTCGCAGTCCGAACTCGCCGAGGTCGAGGGGGTCGGCAACGCCCTCGCGGCCCGGATCAAGGCCGACGTCGGTGGCCTCGAAGTCGAAGAGGAGACCGAGGCCGAGATCGAGGACGAGGCCGAAGAGGAGGCCGAAGCCGAGGAGGAAGAAGTGGAGACGGAGCTCCAGCCTCGCGGCCACGCCGACAAGACGCCCGACCTCGACGACGACACCGCGGCCGCGCTCGCACAGAAGCACCGCGAGGGCAAGCCGCAGTTCAACCGACAGGACTACCACAAGAAGAAGCGCGTCCCCACCTCGTGGCGGCGCCCCCGTGGTACCCTCTCGAAGCAGCGCCGCTCGATCAAGGGCAAGGGCCCGAAGGTCGAGGCCGGCTTCCGCTCGCCGACGGCCGCCCGCGGCCTGCACCCGAGCGGCTTCGAGGAAGTGTACGTCCACAACGTCGACGACCTCGACGGCGTCGACGGCGACACGGAAGCGGTCCGCATCGCCTCGAAGGTCGGCGCCCGCAAGCGCGAGCGCATCGAGGAGGAGTGTGAGGACGCCGGCATTCGCGTCCTCAACCCGACCTACGTCGAAGTGGAGGTAGAGGAATGACGGATCTGAGCGCACAGAAGCGACTCGCAGCCGAAGAGCTGGACGTGGGCGAGAACCGCGTCTGGTTCGACCCGGAGGCACAGGACGAGCTCGCGGACGCGATCACCCGCGAGGACATCCGCGATCTGATCGCGGACGGAACGATCCGCGCGGAAGACGAGAAGTCCAACTCCCGCGGCCGTGCCCGCGACCGCAAAGCGAAGCGCGACTACGGGCACCAGACCGGCGCCGGCTCCCGGAAGGGGAAGTCCGGCGCCCGGCGCAGCGAGAAGGACGAGTGGGTCAGCCGGATCCGCGCACAGCGCTCCCGGCTGAAGGAGCTTCGCGACGACGAGGAGGTCCTCGACGCCTCCCAGTACCGCGAGCTCTACAACAAGGCCAGCGGCGGCGAGTTCGACAGCGTCGCCCGCCTCGAGGCCTTCGCGGAGAACAACTACGACGTCGAGATCGGAGGCGACGACTAATGGCAACAGGACCACGATACAAGGTGCCGATGCGTCGTCGCCGTGAGGTTCGGACGGACTACCATCAGCGGTTGCGCCTGCTGAAATCTGGCAAGCCTCGCCTGGTCGCCCGGGTGAGCAACAAGCACGTCAGGGCGCAGCTGGCCAGTCCCGGACCCGACGGCGACGAGATCCACGCCGCAGCGTCCAGCGAGGACCTGTCGGAGTACGGCTGGGAGGCTCCCACCGGGAACCTGCCGAGCGCGTACCTGACGGGCTACCTCGCGGGCCTACGCGCGATCGACGCCGGCCTCGAAGAGGCCGTCCTCGATCTGGGTCTCAACACGGCGACGCCCGGCAACAAGGTGTTCGCAGTACAGGAAGGTGCAATCGACGCGGGGCTCGAGATCCCCCACAGTGACAGCGTCCTCGCGGACTGGTCGCGCAACCGCGGCGAGCACATCGCCGCCTACGCCGAGCAGCTCGAGGACGATCTGTACAGCGGGGAGTTCGACGCCACGGAGCTGCCCGAGCACTTCGACGACGTGCGCGAGACGCTCCAGGAGGATCACGAATGAGCCAGAACGACGGCTGGGAGCCGGTAACCCGGCTCGGCAAGCAAGTGCAGGACGGAGAGATCACCTCCATGGAGGAGGCGCTGGAGTCCGGGCTCCCGCTGAAGGAGCACGAGATCGTCGACCAGCTCCTCCCCGGCATGGAGGACGAGGTACTGGACATCAACATGGTCCAGCGAATGACCGACTCCGGCCGGCGGGTGAAGTTCCGCTGTGTCGTCGTCGTGGGCAACCGCGACGGCTACCTCGGCTACGCCGAGGGGCGAGACGATCAGGTCGGCGGCGCGATCCAGAAGGCGATCGAGGTCGCGAAGCTGAACGTGATCAGCGTCGACCGCGGCTCCGGTTCCTGGGAGGACCAGGCCGGCGGCGTGAACTCGCTGACCCGGCGTGCCGAAGGCAAGGCCGGCTCCGTCGAGGTCGAAGTCATCCCGGCCCCGCAGGGGCTCGGGCTGGCCGGCGCCGAGACCGTCCGGAACATCCTCGAACTGGCCGGGATCCAGGACGCCTGGACCCAGTCCAACGGGAACACCCGGACGACGGTCAACCTCGCGAAGGCGACGTTCAACGCGCTCGAGAACGCCTCGCAGGCACGCACGCCTGACCGCGCACGACGCGTCCAGCGAGAGGCCGAGGACGGGGTGAGCAACTGATGCGAGCAGTCGTCCAACTCCGCGGCAACATCGACATGACCGCGGGCCAGCGCGACACGCTGGACATGCTCAACATCGGTCGCGTCAACCACGCCGCGCTCGTCCCCGAGACCGACACGTACGACGGGATGGTCGCGAAGGTCAACGACTTCGTCGCCCACGGCGAGCCCTCGGTGGAGACGCTGGCGCTCGTGCTCGAGACGCGTGCGGACGCGCTCGACGCCGAGGCCGAGGTCGACGAGGAGTACCTCGCCGAGGAGACCGACTACGACAGCTTCGAGGCGCTGGCGGAGGCGCTGCTCGAGGAGGAGACGACGCTGCGCGAGCAGAACATCTCCCCGACGCTGCGACTCCACCCGCCCCGCGGCGGCCACGACGGCATCAAGCATCCGGACAGCACGGGCGGCGAGCTCGGTCCCCACGAGGACATCGACCCGCTCCTGGAGGCGATGCGATAATGACCAGCAAGAAACGACGACAGCGCGGTTCCCGCACGCACGGCGGCGGCAGCCACAAGAACCGGCGCGGCGCCGGCCACCGTGGCGGCCGCGGCAAGGCGGGCAGCCGCAAACACGAGATGCACCACTACGGGCCCTGGGCGAAGCACGGCTTCACCCAGCCCGAGGAGGTACAGGACAACGTCGCCGAGGTGCGCGTCCAGAAGATCGACGAGGACGCGGCGCTGCTGGCGGCGGAGGGTGTCGCCGAGAACGACGACGGCGCCTACACCATCGACGCCCGCGACGTGGCCGAGGACGGCTGGGAGGCCGACGTGGTGAAGGTGCTCGGCAACGGGCAGGTCCGACAGGAGCTGCACGTCACCGCCGACGCGTTCAGCGACGCGGCCGCCGAGCTGATCGAGGACGCCGGCGGCTCGACCACCGTCTCCGAGCGCGCAGAGGAGCGTGCCGAGCGGGAGGCGGAGCAAGCCGCCGAATCTGACGAAGCCAGCGAGGACTGACAATGGGTTGGAAGGAGACTGCCGAACCGGTGCTCACGCGGATGCCGACGGTCGCACGGCCGGAGGGACACGTCCCCTTCAAGCGGAAGCTGCTGTGGACCGCCGGCATCCTCGTGATGTACTTCTTCCTGACGAACGTCACGCTGTACGGGCTCCAGACGGGCGGGACTGACTTCTACGGGCAGTTCCGTTCGATCCTCGCCGGCGCGTCGGGCTCGATCCTGCAGCTCGGGATCGGGCCGATCGTGACGGCGTCGATCGTGCTTCAGCTGCTGGGCGGGGCGGACCTGCTCGGGCTGGACACCGAGAACGACCCGCGGGACCAGGTGCTGTACCAAGGGCTCCAGAAGCTGCTGGTGGGCGTGATGATCGTCCTGACCGGCGCGCCGATGGTGTTCGCGAGCCCCATCCTCAGCGCCGACCCGCAGGTCGCACAGTCGCTGGGGATCGGGCTCCGCGGCGTCGAGGCACTGCTGTTCGCGCAGATCTTCGTCGGCGGGATCCTGATCCTGTTCATGGACGAGATCGTGAGCAAGTGGGGCGTCGGCTCCGGGGTCGGCCTGTTCATTATCGCCGGCGTGAGCCAGCGGCTCGTCAGCGGCCTGTTCGGTTGGCAGGGGCTGACGGGCAACAGCGGCTTCGTCTCCTCCTGGATCGGGATCATCACCGGGAGCACCGAGCTCCCGGGCTCGCCGCTGACGACCGAGGGGCTGAGCGCGATCTTCCTCGGGCAGGGGATGATCCTCGCGATGATCACGACGGTGCTGATCTTCGTCGTGGTCGTCTACGCCGAGAGCGTCCGGATCGAGATCCCGCTCTCGCACGCCCGCGTCAAGGGCGCCCGCGGGAAGTTCCCCGTGAAGCTCATCTACGCGAGCGTCCTGCCGATGATCCTCGTCCGTGCGCTGCAGGCGAACCTGCAGTTCCTCGGGCAGATCCTCCACAGTCAGTGGAACGGCATGCCCGTGTGGCTGGGCGAGTACGACACCCAGACCGGGCAGGTCGTCGAGGGGCTGTTCTGGTACCTCAAGCCGATCCAGAGCCCCGAGCAGTGGATGTGGTTCGTGGGCGCGACCGTCACCGCCGACTGGTGGCAGGTCCTGATCCGCATCGGCATCGACCTGACGTTCATGATCGTCGGCGGCGCAGTGTTCGCGATCTTCTGGGTGGAGACCACCGGGATGGGCCCGGAGGCCACCGCCCAGCAGATCCAGAACTCCGGGATGCAGATCCCCGGCTTCCGGCAGAACCCGCAGGTGATCGAGAAGGTGATGGAGCGGTACATCCCACAGGTCACCGTCATCGGCGGCGCCCTCGTCGGGCTGCTGGCGGTGATGGCGAACATGCTCGGCACCATCGGGCAGGTCTCCGGAACCGGGCTGCTGCTGACGGTCTCCATCACGTACAAGCTGTACGAGGAGATCGCCGAGGAGCAGCTGATGGAGATGCATCCGATGATGCGCCAGATGTTCGGCTCGGAGTGAGCAGCCGAGCTCCCCGACATCCCCCTTTCGGCCACCCTCTCCTTCCACGTTCGAGTCGCGCGTAGCTCCTGCCGTGGTGCGAAAGCGGCGTTCGATCGGCCCGAGCCGTCGACTCAGTAGCGCCCGGCCGGGCGCGCAGCGACGTACACCCGGAACTCGATCTCGTCGGGACAGGCCCGTTCGACTGTCTCGACGACGTCGAGCGACTCGTACTCCTCGGCGGCGTAGTTCGGATCGCGGAGCCCGACGGCCGCGGTCCCGTCGGCCGCGGGGTCGACGACCCGGCCCGTTCGGCCCTGTAGCTTCGTCTTGAGCTCCTCGCGAGGACCCATAACTGAGGTGATTTGTACGCGAAACTAATAGCGTTTTCGCAGAATACGGCCGCGAGAGCCTCCCAACGCTCCCGGCAGGGCCCGTCGGAAGCCCGACCGGGGACGCGAGTGACCACCCCTCGGCGGTCAGACTCCGCCGACAGTGAGCCACGTTGCCGCCCGTTCCTGACAGGCAGGTGAACCGCCCAGAACACGCCGCTACCGCCGGGCACACCGACCATGGTACTCCGACTCAGAGTAAGGTTATAACCCTCCGGCCGATATAGCCGGTGACCATGAAGAAGCAGGAGCTCATCCACCTGCACGGCCTTCTCGCGGAGCTTCAGAGCCAGTTCGACGCAGCGGGAGACACTGTCTCCGAAGAGTACCGGGAGCTGGGCGTGCAGCCGACATCCATTCACCGATCGAAAACTGACCACAAAGCTGCCGTATTCGCGCTGATTCACGGCGTCACCGACGAACTTCAGGACGAGGAGGAGGCGGAGACGGAGACGATCGCCGCCACCGCCGACTGATCCTGCGGCCGCGGTCCGTACCCGACGACAGCCCGAACAGCGGCTGCGATACCCGGGGAACGTTCGATTCACGCCGATCGGTACTGAAGCGTTTATCCGTCTACCGTGCGTACCGCTCGGTGAAGCGTGGCGGCCGGCGCGCTGAACGAGGGACCACCATGAGTGTACAACAGACGCCATCGGGCGACCCGCTGGCATCGTACCCCGAGTTCGGGCTGAGCTGTCTGTACGACGACGACGACGACCCCTCGGAGGTCACCGTCTTCCCCGGGGAGGAGATGTCGACCACCGAGTGGGTCACCGTCGACGTCGACAGCGCCGTCTCTCTCGACGAGCTCCGGTAGGCGGCACGATCTTTTCGGGAGGCGCCGACGACCGACAGCGGTGAGTCGGCGGAAAGTGACGGTCGTCTGCAGCCGTTCCGCGGTCGGCACAGGAGACAGCATTAAATCCGGGGCGACAGTACCGCCCTCTATGACCGACGAACCGTCAGCCGCACTTTTGTCGCATCTGCTCGTTCCGGTCGCCACTGAAAAGGACGCCCGGGAGACGGCGGTCGCACTGGCCCCGTACGATCCCGAGCGCGTGACGGTCGTCCACGTCGTCGAGAAGGGCGGGGGCGTCCCGGACAAGACGCCAGTCGAGCAGTCCGAGTCGATTGCGGAGGCCGCCTTCGAGGCGTTCCGGGAGCAGTTCCCGGACGCGGAGACCGAAACCGCCTACCAGCGGGACGTCGTCGAGGGCGTCATCGACACCGCCGCCCGGATCGGCGCGAGCGCGATCGCGTTCCAGCCTCGTGAGGGGAGCCGGCTCCAGCAGTTCCTCGCGGGCGACCGCACGCTCCGGCTGGTGACCGAGGCGGACCGACCGGCGATCACCCTCCCGGGACGAGCTGAATGAGCGACGAGGAGCTCGCGAAGGACCTCGGCCCGCTGGCGGCGCTGACCATCGGCGTCGGGACGATGATCGGGGCGGGGATCTTCGTCCTCCCCGGCGAGGCGATCACCCGCGCGGGCTCGTTCGCGATCGTCTCGTTCGTGCTCGGGGGCGGGATCGCGCTGTTCACCGCGCTGTCGGCCAGCGAACTCGGGACGGCGATGCCCCGCTCCGGCGGCGCGTACTTCTACGTCAACGAGGCACTGGGGCCGCTGTTCGGCTCGATCGCCGGCTGGGCGAACTGGCTGGGGCTGGCCTTTGCCAGCGCGTTCTACATGGTCGGTTTCGGCGAGTACGTCGTCGGCATCGCCGGCCTCCCGGACGGGTTCCTGATTGCCGGGTTCACGATCCCGTGGATCAAGTTCATCGGCCTGCTCGCGGCGGCGCTGTTCGTCCTCGTCAACTACATCGGCGCGAAGGAGACCGGGCGGCTCCAGAACGTCATCGTCGTCGTGCTAGTGCTGATCCTGAGTGTGTTCACGCTGTACGGCGCGACCCGCGCGACCCCCGCGAACATCCCGGGGTCGAAGGGGCTGACGCCGATGCTGGAGACGACCGGGCTGATCTTCGTCTCCTACCTCGGCTTCGTCCAGATCACCAGCGTCGCCGAGGAGATCAAGGAGCCCGGGAAGAACCTCCCGCGGGCGATCATCGGCTCCGTGGTGATCGTGACGATCATCTACGCGCTCGTGTTGGTCGTGATGAGCGCCGCGGTCGAACCCGGGTTCATTCAGGCCCAGTCCGAGGCCGACAACATCGCGGTCGTCGAAGTCGCCCGACTGCTGATGGGGCCGATCGGCGCGGGCGCGATGCTGTTCGGCGGCCTGCTCGCGACGGCCTCCAGCGCGAACGCGTCGATCCTCGCGTCCTCGCGCATCAACTTCGCGATGGGGCGGGACCGGATCGTGACGCCGGACCTCAACGAGATCCACCCGCGGTTCGGGACGCCGTACCGCTCGATCGCGTTGACGGGCGCGTTCATCCTCCTGTTCATCGTCGCCGCGCCGATCAACACGCTTGCGTCGATCGGGAGCTTCCTCCACCTGGTGATCTACGGGCTGCTCAACATCGCGCTGGTCGTGATGCGCGAGGCCGACGCGGTCGACTACGAGCCCTCCTTCACCGTGCCGCTGTACCCGTTCACCCCCATCGTGGGCGGCCTGCTCTCCTTCGCGCTCATCTACTACATCGAGCCCGTTCCCCGGCTGGTCGGTGCCGCCATCGTGCTGTTCGCGGCGATCTGGTACCTCGGCTACGCCCGGAGCAGGACCGAGAAGCAAGGATTGTTGAGCGAGTACATCCTCTCTCGGGAGGAGGAGATGCCCGACGCAGCCGTCGACGCCGCCGAGAGCGTCCAGCCCACTGGCGACAACCAGTACCGCGTGATGGTGCCGCTCGCGAACCCCGCCCACGAGAAGGAGCTCATCACGCTCGCGAGCGCGATCGCCAAACAGCGCGGCGGGATCGTCGACGCGGTCCACGTCATCACCGTCCCGGACCAGACCTCGCTGAGCTACGCCGCCGAGCACGTCGAGCGGCTGGAGGAAGACCACCGAACGGTGCTCGAGGACGCCCGGAGCGACGCCGAGACGTTCGGCGTCGACGTGGAGACGAACACGATCATCTCCCACCGGGGGATCGGCGAGGTGTTCGACGCCGCCGCGGACCACGAGGCCGATCTCGTGGTGATGGGCTGGGGCCCCGACAGCGGCGGGCGCGTCGAGGGCGCCGTCGAGGAGGTGACGGGCGACCTGCCCTGTGACTTCCTCGTGCTCAAGGACCGCGGGTTCGACCCCGATCGGGTGCTGATCCCGACCGCGGGCGGCCCGGACTCGGAGCTCTCCGTCGAGATCGGGAAGCTGCTCCAGTCGGAGTTCGGCTCCGAACTCACCCTGCTGCACGTCGCCGACGACGAGCGGACGGGGCGGGAGTTCCTCGAAGGCTGGGCCGAGGGACAGGCGGTCGACGCCGAACTCTGCGTCGCGACCGGCGACGCCGAGACCGCGATCGAGGACGCGGCCGGGGACGCGACGCTGGTGATCCTCGGCGCGACCGAACGCGGCGTGCTCTCGCGGATGCTCACCGGCTCGCTGGTGCCCGACGTGGTGGCCGACGTGGACTGCTCGGTACTGCTCGCGGAACGCAAGCGGAACCGGAGCGTCCTCGACCGGCTTCGCGGGCTGCTCCGCCGGTAGACCGTTCGGTTCCAGTTTTCGCTCTCTCTCTCCGACCGCTTCCCTCCCGCCACCCACGGGAACGCTTTACTCCACGCCGGCGCAATCGCCGCCATGAACCGACTCCGTTCCGATCGACGGCGTCCCGGGTGGTCGCCGTGAGCGGGAGCCACGCCCGCCGCGGGAAGCCGAGTCGCTACGCGTTCTCGACCCGGGACGTGGGGCTCGACGGCCGGCAGGGCCACCTGTTCACGCCGGACCGACCGGCAGACGCGCCGGTGATCGTGCTCGCGCCCGGCGCGGGGCTCCCGTGGCGACCGACGCTCGAAGCGACCGCCGAGCGGTTCGCGGAGCGGGGGTACGCGGTGCTGGCGTTCGACCACCGCGGCTTCGGCAGCGTCGACGGGGACCGCCTGCTCTCCCCCGAGCGCCAGCGCGCGGATCTCGACGCCGCGATCGAGGCCGCCCGGGACGACCCGGCGGTCGACGGCGACCGCCTCGCGCTGTGGGGGATGGATCTCTCGGCGGGCACCGCGCTCGCGGCCGCCGCGGACTCGTTCGCGGTCGACGCCGTGATCGCCCGCTTCCCGGTGCTCGACGGCGCGACGCTGCTCCCGTCGTGGCTGCGTCCGCGGCTCCGCGGGCTCGCACGCGGCGTCGCGGACTACCCCGCCTCGGCGCTGGGGCGGCTCCGCGGCGTCGACGCCGACGAACGGGGGATCAGGGTGCCGCTGTTCGGCGACACGGGCGAGGTGGCGGCGATCGCTGCGGCCAACGCTGCCCGGGACGTGCGCGACTTGCTGGGACGCGAGCCGGGGACGACGCCCGCGCGCTCGCTCGTGAAGCTCCAGCGCCACGATCTGGGGTCGGTCGTCGCGGACGTGAACTGCCCGACGCTGTTCGTCGCCGGCGAGCACGACGAGGTGGCGCCGCCGGAGGCGGTGGCGGCGGCGAGCGAGTCGGTCCGGGACGCCTCGCTCGTCCGGGTGCCCAGTTCGCACTACGCCGCGTTGGCGGGCGTTGAGTTGGAGCGGACGCTGAACCACGAGCTCGCGTTTCTGGACTCGGAGTTGTAGGGGTTCTGTCGGGGGTCGTGTGTGTTTCTCGGCCGTCGCAGTGGACCGCGATAGAGGGTTTTCCAGACACAGCAACAGCAGCTCGATCGCTGGCACCTTGTGACCGCACCGCCCCGCACAGCCCTCAGACCTCCCCAGCCGACTCCTTCCCTCGCTTCGATCGGTCAGTCGTCCTCCGAGAGAGCGGAGCTCTCTCGTGCCCTCGTTCGCTTCGCTCACGAGGACCTCGCGCGCTCGTTCGCGCCGTCGGCGTCGTGCGGGCGACCCACGCGTCGCCCGCACTGCCAGCGAGACCTTCGGTCTCGCCCCGCTCACGTCGCGCGCCACCGCTGGCCGCGTTGCGGTAGCGGGGCAGTGGACGCCGCGGGCCGGCAATCGTCGCCGGCCCGCGGGGAGGGGTGGGGACTCGGGACTGCGCCGGGCTTCATGCCCGGCGCACTGCGGTCGCAAGTGGTCTACGAACGAGCTGCTGTTGCTGTCGCGGTCGCTGTCCCAGTTGCCAACGGTCGAGATGCTGCCGCGGTTGCTGTCCCAGCTACCGATGATCAAACTGCTGCTGCGGTTGCTGTCTCAGTTGCCAACGATCGGGATACAGTTCCCCGAACAGCGATCTCCTACCTCGAAAACACCCACCAACTGCACACAAAGCACTTGTACGGCTCACGAGACCGTCTACCCATGGACAGCAACAGAGTCCTCGCCGGCGGCGCCGTCGTGGTCGTCGCCGTCGCCCTCCTCGCGGCCGCCGTGGTCCCCGGCGCGGTCGCGTCGCCCGACGACGATCCGATCCGGCCGGGGCCGGTCCGCGTCGTCGACGCCGACATCGCGACCGGCGAGATCACGGGCCAAACAGCCGAGTTGGAACTGTTCGCGACGCTCGAGCACCGCGGCAACGCCGCGGAGAACGTCACCGTGTTGTTCGAGGCGACCGACGCCGAGTCCGGACTCCTCGAAGCTTCGAAGGAGGTCAGCGTCGGCGACCTGACTGCCGAGGGGGAGCGCCGCGTCTCGACCACCCTTTCGGTCCCCCGTGACGGGGGGTACGAACTGGAGGGCGTGGTGTACCGCAACGGCACCCGGGTCGACGAGTTCACCCGGCAGGTCAGCGGCGTCGAAGCGCTGACGCCCGCCTACGCCGAGTCGAACGTGAGCTTCGTCGACGACCCCGTCCTCGAACCGGTGTCGGTGTCGATCGCCGACGCCGGCGAAAACCGGACGACGCTCGAACTGGGCGGCTGGCTCACCGCTGTCGGCCCCAGCGAGGCCGACTCGCTCTCGGTGACGTTCGTCCTCCGGCAGGCCGAGTCCAACGTCGTCGCCGCCCGGACGAGCGTCGACGCCGGCGGCCTGCGGGAGGGCCGAACCGAGATGGTGACTACCGAGGTGGCGGTGCCCAGCGAGTACAACTACTACGTCGACGCCGTGCTCACCCGGGACGGCGTGATCGTCGACACCGCGGGCGGCGTGGTGAACCTCGACCCCACCGAGACGCTCGAACGCGATCAGACCCAGCAGGACGTCGAGTTCGACGCCAGCGACTTCGAGAGCGAGGAGGCGCCCCCGGACCGACCCGAGGAAACCGAGGCCACGGCGGCACAGACGCCCGGGTTCGGGCCGATCGTCGCCGTCGCTGCACTCCTGAGCGCGGCGCTGCTCGCGCGGAGGCGACGATGAGCGACGACAACGGGGAGGCACAGGCCGAGGACCGAGCCACGATCGAGCCAACCATGACCGACCAACCCGACCAGACCGACGACGAGGAAGCCGAACCGAACCGGACCGACGAGGGACGCGACCTCCGGCGCACGCTCAACTACGTGCTGCTCGCGGGGCTCTCGCTGGTGGCGCTGATCGCGACGCTCCAGCTGTACTTCAACGTCTCCTCGGCGATCAACCAGTGGATCAGCCACGAGTACCGCTCGCTGTTCCAGGCGGCGTTCAACCTCGTCGTGTTGCTGCTGGTGGGCTCGGGGATGGTGTGGCAGGTGCGACGGATCCGAGAGTAGTCACGGGCCGCCGGTCACGGCGAGCCACAGGAGGACGACCACCGTCCCGCCGAGCACCGTCGACGCCACCGCGTGGAGGCGGAGTTGGTCGAGCACTTCGTGGGCGTCGTCGTCGACGCTCAGCGCGTCGTGGACCTCGCTCCCCAGCTCACACCGCGGGAGGAAGTCCATCGCGACGTGGAGGAACACGCCGGTCGCGAACCCGAACACCAGCCCGTTCACCGGCGGCGACGCCGGCAGCGCGATCGCGCTCGACAGCACCGCAATCACGCCGACTCCCGCCGCGGGCAGCAGGATCGGGACCCACGAGCGCCCGTTGCGCTGGAGTCGGTCCGCGGCGGCGTACCCCGCCGGCCCCTTGTGGGAGACGATCGCGACGCCCAGCAGCGGCCCGAGCTCGGGCATGTTGCCGTAGACGATGCCGATGATCGCCCCCGCCGCGGCGGCGTGGGCGGTGAGCTGTGCGACGGTCGAGTCCATCGGCAGCTCCGCGTGGGAGAGCCGGTGGCCGATCGCGTGGCCGCCGAAGCCGACGATCACGCCCGTCGCGACGCCCAGCCCGCCGAACCTGAGGTGGTGGTTGAGCGCGTCCGGCAGCAGGAAGAGGCCGACGCTGACGATCATCGCGCCGCTTGCCAGCCCGGAGCCCCAGACCAGCGTCGACGGCCGCTTCTCGCCGGTCCGTCGGGCGAGCGCCACGCCGCCGACCATCGCCGCGAACGCGACCCAGCCGATCCCGACCGGCTTCGTCGCTCCCATCGCGACGCCCGCGACCGACGCCGCGAGCAGCGCCAGCACGCCGGCGCCACCGACCACCCGCTCGCTCCGCGACGACATCGGAGTAGCCTCTGTATCCATCTAGTTGTGAATCACTATACCGAAGTTAATAAGCCCTCGCAGTCGCCCCCGTCGCCACCGCTACCGGGGGAGTTTTTCGGGTTCGCCGTCCTGCCGGATGTACTCGACGGCGATCCCTGTGATCGGCGCGTCGGAGGCCTCGGCGGCGTCGCGGGCGGCGTCGAGGTACGACTCCGTGATCGAGACCACGGCGTCGTACGCGTCGGCGTCGCTCCCTGCCAGCAGATACTCCGCGGTGACGGGGGTGAGCTGCCCCTCCCGCACGTCGGCCGCGAAGTCGTCCACGTCGTCGAGCCAGACCTGCGCGCCGACGATCGAGAGCACGACCGCGCGCTCGAACTCCGGGGAGAGCGCGACGCCGGCCTCGCGGAACATCTCGACCATCCCGTGGTAGATCACGCCCACGCGGCCGTACTGGGTGACGAGGTAGGGGAGGTCGAGTTCGGTCTCGTCGAACAGGTCGGGCGTCGCCTCGAACCCGGCGTGTTTGTACTCCGCCCGGAGCGCCTCCCGGGCTCGTTGCGGGTCGCGGTCGCCGTCGGGCGCGTCGACGGTCACGTCGTCGACCGCCTCGGCTTCGGCGGCGGCGACGGCGTCGGCCATCAGCTCCCGGAAGTGGGGGTCGCGGTCCTGGTGGGCCTCCGAGCGGTCGACCGCGGCGTCGTACGCCTCGCGGACCGAGTCGGGGAACGCGGCGAACTGCTCCTGCACGGCGGCCTGCAGCACCTCCTGTGCGATCTCGGCGACGCGTTCGCGATCCGTCGGCGACAGGTCGAAGTCGACCTCGAAATCCTCGTACTCGCCGTCGTTGATCGCGTCGCGCATGTCGCCGTCGAGCAGGGCGACGACGACCAGCTCCGCCACCTCGCGGGCGCGGCGCGTCTCCCCGACCAGTTCCACCGGGTCGGCGTCGCTCTCGGCGCGACGGCGGCGGAACTTCGAGATCGGATCGGTCGCGCGCCGGCCCGAGACGGGGTCGATCCCCGGCGGCGCGGCCTCGCTGGCCCGGCGGTAGACGTGTGCGAGGGTGAGCTCGACCGGCATCGTGAGCTTGGTGTCGTAGGAGAACTCGACCGACTCCCGGCCGAACTCGGCGGCGAGGGCGGCCTCCACGTCGGCGTAGGCGTCGTCGACCATGCGTTCGATCTCGTCTTCGACCCGCTGCTGGAGGCGGATCGCCCTGAGTTCGAGCGCGCCGCCGGCGGCGTAGTGGCTGAACACCGCGCGGGCGGGCGTCGGGAGCGCGCCGACGCCCGCGAGCCGGTCGGCGACCCGGCGAAGCGGTCCGGACATGGCCGTGGGTGGGCCGACCAGCGGTTTGAAGCTGTCCATCGCCGAACCGACCGGGTTTTTGCCGCCCCGCGGCGAACTGCCTGTATGCGACGGGATCTCGCAGCCCGGGGCGAGCGCGCGGTCGACGCCGCGCGGCTGCTCGCCCGGAGTGCGCTCGACACCAATCCGGTGCCGGACTGGGACCACGTGACGAAAGTCGACCCGGAGGGTGCGAAGAAGCTCCCGCTGCTGTACCCGCTGTGGCTCGCCGAGACCGACGCTGTCTCGGTCGGGGGCTCCGCGGACGTGACGCCGGCGAACACCGAGGCGGCGTTCGACCTGCTGGCGCCACTGTCGACGCCGGTCTGTCACGAACCCAGCGGCGCCGACCACGTCACTGAGCGGAGTCAGGAGACCGCCGACCTGCTGCTCGTGCCGGAGGTGCTCAACGGCGACAGCGAGGCGCTCGTCGGGACGCTGGGCGTCGCGATCGAGAGCGTCCGCGAGGTGCTCGCGCCACAGCTCGTCGAACGGAAGGCGCCGTGGCTGCCCGACCGCGTCGCCGACTGGCTCGCGAGCGTCGCCACCTCGCTGCTGCTCTCGGAGGCGGCGTTCGAGGCGTACATCGTCCAGAACCCCGACAGCGCCGCCGCCCGCGAGGCCGGCGTCGACGCCGAGGACGTGCTCGACCCCGGGGCAGCCAAGCGCCGGGCGATGGCCGCCGACCGCCACCTGGAGTCCGAGATCGTCTATCTGGAGTACTCGGGCACGTTCGGCGGGGAGACGGCGGTCGAGACGCTCGACCGCATCGACGACGCGCTCGTCCGCTCGCGGCTCTGGTACGGCGGCGGGCTCGCAAACGGCGAGGACGTCCGGGCGGTTCGGGAGGCCGGGGCGGACACGGTCGTCGTCGGGGACGCGTTCCACCGCGTCGCCGAGCGGGAGGCCGAACTGCTCGAGGCGGCGACGGCCGATCTCGACGCCGAGGACGACCCCGAGACGATTCGGGCGTGGGTGGCGGAACGCGTGGACGCCGACGGGCCCGGCGCGCGCTTCCTCTCGACGGTGCCGAGCGTCGACGATCCAGTGGCGCTCGCCCGGGAGTACACCGGCGCGACCGTACGTGCGTGGCTGGAACTGCAGGCGCGCCGCGAGCGCGCCCGCGAGACCGGCAGCGGGACGCCGGTCGTCGACGTGCAGCGAACGGCGCTCCGAGCCGCGCTGGCGCCGGTGGTCGACGACCCCGACGCGTTGGCGGAGACGATCGCGCGGGCGGCGTTCGCCGGCCCCAGCGAGGGCAACGGCGAGGCCGAGAGCGAACAGCTCAGTGCCTCGCTGATCGACGCCGGAGCGTCACACTGACGTAGCCGGGCGTCGCTACCGCGGATATGGTCGACTTACCGGACGCCGCGTTCGTGCTCGGAACCGGACTGCTTGCCTGGCTCGGTGCCGTCACGTTCACCGACGGCTGGAGCGAGCCCGCGATCGCGTTCTGGGCGGCGGTGCTCACCCTCGGCGTCGCCGTCGCCTTCCTCGTCGCCGACGAGCTCGAACTGACGGGCTGACTGCGCCGAAACAGCAGTTTGAAACGCCGCGCTCTCTTCGAACCGTGCGATGACTATCCCCTCGTTCGTGGTCGGGATCGCCGGCGGCACCGGCGCCGGCAAGACCACGGTCGCCCGCCTGATAACCGAGAGCGTCGGGGAATCGGTGACCCGCATCCCCCTCGACAACTACTACGAGGATCTGAGCCACCTCGACCGCGCGGAGCGCGAGGAGGTCAACTACGACCACCCCGACGCGTTCGAGTGGGAGCTGCTGCGCGACCACCTCCGGCAGCTCTCGGAGGGGCAGGCCGTGGAGATGCCCCAGTACGACTTCGAGATCCACAACCGCAAGGAGGAGCGCGTGACGGTGCTGCCGACCGACGTGATCATCGTCGAAGGGATCCTCTCGCTGTACGACGAGGAGATCAACGACATGATGGACCTCCGACTGTACGTCGAAACCGACGCCGACGTGCGGATCCTTCGGCGGATCAAGCGCGACGTGATCCAGCGCGGCCGGGAGCTGGAGGACGTGATCGACCAGTACCTCTCGACGGTGAAGCCGATGCACGAGCAGTTCATCGAGCCGACGAAGAAACACGCCGACCTGATCATCCCCGAGGGCGCGAACTCGGTGGCAGTCAATCTGCTGGAGGAGAAGATCGAGGCGGAGATCGAGGGCGAAGGGACCCGGACGTGGGAACGCGGCTCGATCGAGCAGCAGTTGGGCGAGCGGATGTCGCTGGACGAGGAGTAGGTTCCACCGTTTGCGTGTTGAGAAGTGGTGATCCTCGAGCATTTGTGTTGCTCACGAGTCGTTGGCTCGGCTGGAAACAGGACCGCGGAGTGCGCCTGACCACTTGCGACCGCACCGCCCTCTGGCCTCCCCAGCCGACTCGCTCCTTCGCTGACGCTCAGTCACTCGTCCTCCGAGAGAGCAAGCTCTCTCGTGCCCTCGCTCGTTTCACTCGCGAGGACCTCGCGCGCTCGTTCGCGCCGTCGGCGTCGTGCGGGCGACCCACGCGTCGCCCGCACTGCCAGCGAGACCTTCGGTCTCGCCCTGCTCACGTCGCGCGCCGACCGCAACCGCGGTGCGGTGGCGGTGGACGCCTCGCCGGCGCCAATTCGGCGCCGGCGGGGGGAGGGGTGGGGATTCCGAACTGTGCCGGACCCTGTGTCCGGCACACTGCGGTCACAAGTGGCCAGCGATCGAGATGCTGTTGCTGTCGCGGTTGCTGTTCCGGAAGTCAAGCATCGAGATGCCGTCACAGTCGTACGATCACCCAAAACCCCTCACGCCCGCCGCGTCAGATGCGCCCGAACCGCGCGCTGACACTCCGCCAGCAGGTCGTACAGCCGCGTGACCGTCGACAGCACCGGGTAGACGACCGGCAGCGAACTGTAGAGATACCGCACGAGCGTCCGGTGGGCCACGTCGGCAGACTGGTTCCGGCCCGTCGTCGTCAGCAGGAGCTCCTGCCGGTCGTCGAGCAGCCCCTCACACCGGTCCCGGAACTCCGCGAGGCGGTCGTGCCGCTCCCGCAGCGCCTCGAACCCCAGTTCCGACAGCGGCGTCTCGTCCGCCGTCGCGAGCCAGTCCGTGATCTCCCCGACCGCCTCGCCGACGGCCCGGAGCGACTCGGCCTCGCTCTCGAGGGCGTCGATCGTCGCGTCGATCCCCCGTCGTCGCTCCCGGGTCGCAGTGAGGATCGCGCCTTTCGTCTCCGGGGTGAACGCCGTCTCGGTCGTCGGCGCCAGCGCGAGCGCGATCCCGTCGCCGAGCTCCTCGCGGATCGTCTCGAGTAGCGGCTCGTCGCCCACGTCGTCGACGCTGTACGGGCGAACCGTCTCGGCGAACGCCTCCCGGACCTGCTCACAGGCGCCCCCGCTCGCGTCTCCGTGGGCAGTCCGGCTCACGACGCCGCCGCGGGCCCCGCCGACACCACCGCCGTGGCCCATCTCCGCTGCCGACAGCGACTCGACGCGGCGCCGGAACGTCTCGTACGCCGACCGCTCTTCGGAGAGCACCTCGCGCTCGCGCTCGACCGCGGTCCGCGCGCGGTCGACGTGGGTCTCGATCACTGGGGGGCCCCTGCCCCGCCGGGGTCGGCCTCCGCCCCGATCTCGGGCGTCTGTCTGACGACGATGTCGTACTGCGGGAGCGCCGGGTCGTACTGCCGGAGCGCCGAGCGGTACTCCTCGGTCAGGCGTGCAGCCCGCCGAGCGACGGCGCGGCTCTCGAAGCGACAGCCGTCGGCCGGCACCGGCCGGTCGCCGTAGCGACTGCAGACGAGGTAGTACTCGCCGCGCTCGCTGGCCAGCGCCTCGATCCGCCGTCGGAGCGGGCAGAGCTTCTCCCCCGTCATCGTGCTCCCTCCCGCCACGTCCGGGGTGATCCCGCAGTCGCGGTCGAGTCGCTCCGGTTCCTCGCGGCCGTCGTCCCCGGCTCGGTGGGCGTGTCCCGTCGCCACATACTGTTTAGGCTAACCTAAAACCACTTAGTCGTTCCGGCTTTTAGGCCGGCCGAAAAGATTCGGATCGCGAACGGCCGGCCTCAGGTCGGGGAGTGGCGGAGAAGGCGGGCAGTCGCTCAGGCGTCGACGAACTGCTCGGCGCCCTCGTAGAACCAGTAGCCGTTCTCGCGCATCACCGCACCGAGGGTACGGTGGAACTCGACGAAGTCCTCGAACTCCTCGGCGTCGACGTTCTCGAAGATCTCTTCGACGGAGACCACCTGCTCGTGGCTGATCCGGACCGGGTGGTCGCCGTAGTCGGCGACGTACTCCTCCGCGGAGAGCGGGAAGTCCTCCTCCTCGTCGATCTTCTTGGCCAGTACGGCGTGACCGTACTTGCGGCGGCCTTCGCTCCCCTGCTCGCCGTCCGGGTCGTGGGGCCAGTCGTCGGCGTCGCTCATTACTCGGTCGTTCGCCCGACCGGCCCAAAGCCTTTGCGTTCGACGCGGTCGGGATCTCGACGCCGGAGGAGTGGCTCGCGTACTTGCGAGCCGCAGCATACGGTGGGACTGGGATTTGAACCGCGAGAACTCGCTTCGCTCGTTCTCTGGGCTACAAATCCGACACGCGTCGCTCCTCACTGTCGTTCGGAGACGACGGTGGGACTGGGATTTGAACCCAGGAGGCTGACGCCACCGGTTTTCAAGACCGGCGCAATAGGCCACTCTGCCATCCCACCGCGCGTCCGGCCGTACTGGCTCGGGTGGGTTGAACCTACCGTTCCGGCGTCACTCCACGCGTGCGTACCGAACCCCCAACCAGAACGCGGCCGCAGGGACGAGCAGGTACGTGTAGGCGCTGCCGAGCATCGTGTACGTCACCACGGTCTGGCCGGGACTGCCGAACGTCGGTAGCCACGCGGGGAACCCGGACTCTACCACGCGCTGGACGACGACGTCGAGGGCACCTTGGAGGGCGAAGATCCCCACGACCAGCGCGACGAGGCCGAGGGGGTAGCGGAGCCGTCGGGAGTTTCGGACCGACATATTTCCCGGTTCCGCACGCGCCGGTAAAAGCCTTGGGCGGCCGTTACTGCCGATCGAGGCCGTTCTCGTCCACGACCAGCCCGTACTCCTCGATCAGCGCGGTCGTGAACTCGGGGACGGCCCGCTCGGCGGCGACGCGCGCGCGGACCTCCGCGACCACGCTCGCGAGGTCGTCACCGGTCTCGATCGTCGGCTGGGTCGGGACGAACTCGGTGTCGTGCCCCTCGCCGCGGGCCAGCTCCGCGAGCGTGTTCAGCGCCGGCGGCGCCATCGCGTCGGTGAAGTCGACCGTGTCGGTGAAGCCGGCGTAGTACACCGAGCCGCGGGCGCCGGGACCCAGCACCACCTCGTTGGAGCGGAGCTTCATCGCCGCGGAGTCGATCCCCGTCCGCGTGACGAACGGCGTGTTCCCCGGCAGCACGACGACGGAGCGGGCCTCCTCCTCTTCGAGCAGGTGGGTGACGGTGTTGCCCACGCGGGCGCTGGTCGTCGAGCCGACCTGCGGCTCGAAGCGCACGTCGCTCACGTCCTCGAGCGCGTCGGCGGCGAGCGCGCGCAGCTCCGCCTCGGGGGCGGCGTCGGTCCGATGTTCCTCGGGGAGCAGCTCCTCGGGCCGGTAGTTCACCAGCAGGCTGGCGCCCGAGCGCTCGACGGCCCGCATGGTGTCTTTCGCTATCGCGGCCGCGAGCTCGGCGGCCTCCGACTCGGTCAGCGGGCTCGTCGCCGCGAGGTCGGGAAAGCGGAGTCCGGGGCGTGGCGGATCGGCGAGCAGCACGACGACTGTCATCGTCGACTGTCGGCTCGGCGCGCGCTTGAATCCGGCGGGTCGCGACCGCCGGAACGTCGAGCGCCGCGCTTAAGCGACTGCCCGCTGACGCGCCGGTATGCTCGACTCCCGCGCGGCCGGACTGCTCGCGTCCGGTATCACCTCGGCGTTCGCCCTCGGCGGGCTTGGGACGTTCCTGCGACGGCTCCCCGACTCGGCGGCGCTCGCGCCGACGGCGGCAGTGTTCGCGTTCGTCGTGCTGGTCGTCGCCGCCGGCGTCGTCGTCGGCAGCCGCAGTGTTCCGGACGAGACGGCGTACTGGACGTAGCGCCGAGCGACTACCGACTCCTGCGCCCCTTCGTCTGCCGGTAGTCACGCGAGAAGACGTTCTCTTTGACGTGCTCGACGAACGCGGCCTCCTGTGCGTCGGTCTGCTCTCCGGGCGGGATCATGGGGACGAGTTCGAACCCTCGCCCCCGGACGGTCGTGGCGTGCTCCTCGGTCACGTCGAAGCTGTCCGGCGACCGCGTAGTGTACTCGATCGCGAGCTCTCGCAGCGCGCGGTCGCCGATGGGGACGATGATGTGGGGGTTGATCATCCGGAGTTCGGCGTTGAGGAACGGCTCGCAGTTCCGCACCTCGTCGTCGGTCGCCGGCCGCTCGGGGTGGCGACAGCGCGAGAGGTAGGTGAGGTAGGCGTTCTGGAGGTCGGGCTCGGCGGCGTCCGGCGAGGAGCGCGAGAAGCCGAGTTCGGCGAGGATACGCTGGATCCGCTCGCCCGCGGCGTCGCCGGTGAACGGCACGCCCGTCGCTTCGGCACCCGCGGTGGGCGACTCGCCGACGAAGACGAACTCCCCGCCGGCGTCGCCGTAGCCGTGGACTACCTGCTCGCGGCAGTCGGCGAGGGCGGGGCAGTTCCGGCAGTCCTCGTCCATCGCGAAGGGGTTCGCGAGGTCGTCCTGATGGGCGTCCACTACTCGTGGTGAGGTTTGGCGCGTGGAAAAACGGTTCGCTGCTGATTTGGGGTGGGTTTTGGGTGAGTGGTCGCCGACGGCACCGCGACCGCGAACAGCGGCCGCATCTCGATCGCTGGCACCTTGTGACTGCAGTGCGCCGGGCATGAAGCCCGGCGCGGCACCGATTCCCCACCCCTCCCCCCGCGAGCGCCGTGAGTGGCGCTCGCGAGGCGTCCACCGCCACCGCAGTTGCGGTGGCGCGTGACGTGAGCAAGGCGGGACCGGAGGTCCCGCTGGCAGTGCGGGCGACGCGTGGGTCGCCCGCACGACCCCTCAGTGGGCGAACGAGCGCGCGAGGTCCTCGCGAGTGAAACGAGCGAGGACACGAGGGAGCTTTGCTCCCTCGGAGGACGAACGAGCGAACGGACGTGAGCGAGTGAGTCGGCTGGGGAGGATCGAGGGCTGTACGGGGCGGTGCGGTCGCAAGTAGTCAGGCTCCGAGATGCTGTTGCTGTCCGCTGCCCATTCCGAACCAAAGCAAAACCCGACCCAAACCACGAAATCGCCCTATTCGCCGTCCGGATCCAAACCGCCCTGCTCCCGGACCTCCAGAATGTGGCGCATATTCATGTAGATCTCCGGGATCGAGGTCTCCTCGCCCTCCTTGTACAGGTCCGAGACGCGGTAGAGGAACGCTCCGATCTGGGACGCCTCCGAGGAGTCGTCGCGGGCGCGGATCTCGTCGGCGACCTCCCGTAGCGTCTCCCGCTTCTCCGCGTTCTCCGGGAACGTCGCGTCGCCCTCGGGCGCCATCTCCCAGTCCGGTTCGTCGTCGCCCGCGCCGTCGGCGCCGGTCTCGCCGTCCTCACCAGCCATGCTGCTGGACGCTCTGCCGGCGGATCACGCCGACGTTGTTGGCGACGTTCTCGGTCAGCACGCGGAACGCGTCGGCGGTTTCGCCCTCCCGGAGCACGACCGGCTTCCCCTCGTCGCCGCCCTGTCGGATCTCGGGGTCGATCGGAATCCCGCCCAGGAACGGCAGGTCGTTCTCGTCGGCCAGCGTCCGACCGCCGCCCTCGCCGAAGATCTCGTGCTCGTTCCCGCAGTCCGGACACCGGAACGAGGCCATGTTCTCGGCGATCCCCAGCACCGGCGTCTCGTGCTTGCCGAACATCCGCAGCCCCTTCCGGGCGTCGTCGACTGCCACCTCCTGTGGCGTCGTGACGACGACCGCGCCCGTCAGCGGCAGCGTCTGGAGGATGGTCAGCTGGGTGTCGCCCGTGCCCGGCGGCAGGTCGAGCACCATGTAGTCGAGCTCGCCCCACTCCACGTCCTCGACCAGCTGCGTGAGGAGCTTGTGGACCATCGGGCCCCGCCAGATCACGGGGTCGTCCTCGCCGGAGAGGAACGCCATCGACATCAGCTTCACGCCGAACTTCTCGGGCGGGATGATGGTGTCCTCGTCGGTCGCCCGCGGCGCCTCGTCGGCGTCGAGCATCCGCGGCACGTTCGGCCCGTACACGTCGGCGTCGAACAGGCCCACCTCGGCGCCGAGCTTCGACAGACCGGCGGCGATGTTGACCGCCATCGTCGACTTCCCGACCCCACCCTTCCCGGAGGCGACGGCGATGATGTTCTTCACGCCCGGCAGCACCTGATCCTCGCCGTCCTGATCGTCGGGGATGTTGGCCGAGAGCTCGACCTCGAGCCCGGCGTCCTCGAGCGTCTCCCGGACCTCGGCGGCGATCGCCGACTCGTGGGGAGCGTACGGCGCCCCGAGCGCGAGCGATACCTTCGCGGTCCCCTCTTCGACTTCGATGGCGTTGACCAGTCCCAGCGACACCAGATCGTCGCCGAGGGAGGGGTCCTCGACCTCCGCGAGCAGGTCGCGTACGGCGGCTTCGTCCATAGCTGAAGGTGGCGCGTTCGGCTAATGAGGGTTTTGAAGCCGGCTCCCGGCGCGGGGTCGATTTTGTACCCGCCGATACCACCACACCGACTGTGGCGAAACCACGAACAGTTACAATCCGGGTGCCAGCACCCGGAGGCTTAAGCCCGTCCGGACGAACCGTAAGCCAATGCCGCTCTCGGACGAGTTCGGCCGCGAGGTGACGGGGGTCCGGGTCTCCCTCACCGACCGGTGTAACTTCGACTGCGTCTACTGTCACAACGAGGGGCTTGGGGACACCCGCGGACCGATGGAGCCCGGCGACGACGAGATGGACACCGACGACGTGGTGCGCTTCCTCGACGTCGTCTCGGAGTACGGCGTCGACTCGGTGAAGCTCACCGGCGGCGAGCCGATGCTCCGGCAGGATCTGGAGGAGATCATCCGGCGCGCGCCCGACGAGATGGAGGTGTCGATGACCACCAACGGGACGTTCCTCCCGGGGCGCGCCGAGGACCTGAAGGAGGCGGGACTCGACCGCGTGAACGTCTCGCAGGACGCGCTCGACCCCGACGAGTTCGCCGAGATCACCAAGTCCGGCGCCTACGAGAAGGTGATGGAGGGCGTCCAAGCCGCCGTCGACGCCGGCCTCGCGCCCGTGAAGCTCAACATGGTCGTGTTCGAGCACACCGCCGGCTACGTCGAGGGGATGGTCGAACACGTCGCCGAGAACGAGGGGCTCCAGCTCCAGCTGATCGAGTACATGCCCGAGCTCACGGGCCGGCCGGAGTGGAACATCGACATCCAGCGCGTCCACGACTGGCTCGACGACATCGCCGAGCACGTCGAACACCGCGAGATGCACGATCGGAAGCGCTACTTCGTCAACCCCGAGACGGCGGCGTCGGTCGCCGCTTCCCCCCAGCCCTCCGAACTCGACGAGTTCCAGGGCGGGATGGTCGAGATCGTCGACCCCGTCGAGAACGCCGACTTCTGTGCCAACTGCGGCCGCGTCCGGGTGACCCACGAGGGGTATCTGAAGGGCTGTCTCAACCGCAACGACGACCTGCAGTCGATGGGCGAGATGAGCCGCGAGGAGATCCGCGAGACGTTCGAGCAGGTGGTCGCCGAGCGCGTCCCCTACTACGGCGAGTACCTCGTCGAGAACGACCGCGGCGAGTACGAGATCAACGAGAAGTACATCTCGGCCGCGGACTGATCCCCCAGTAGTTTTACGGCGTTCTCGCCGGTAGCGTCCGGGCGATGCCCTCCTTCGGTGCCCGCCTCGGTGACAGCGTCGACCGACTCGCCGAGCACGGCCTGTGGCGGTACGCGCTGGTCCCGCTGCTGCTGTCCGCGCTGAACGGTCGACAGATACGGAACGTCCTCGGCGCCGACTACGACTTCCACGCCGGGATCTCCTTCGGCGTGCCGATCCCGGTGACCGACGCGTGGTCGTTCGTCTCCACCCCGACCCCGGGCGGCGGCGTCGCGGTCGGCCCGACCGCACTCGCCGGCGTCGTCCTGTTCGCCGTCGGGATCGTCCTACAGGGCGTGTTGCTCGCGGGCTACCTCGGCGGACTCTCCCGGGGCGTCCGTGGCGAGCCGCCGGCGTTCGGCGCCGCGATCCGGGAGTACTGGCTCCCGTTTCTGGGGTTCGCGCTCGTGCTCCTCGCGATGTTCCTGCCGCCCGCGCTGCTCGCGCTCGGTCCGGCCGGGCTCCGGGGACTGCTCGTGCTCTGGCTGCTGGTGTTCGTCGTCGGCGGCTACCTGCTGTACGCGGCGCCGTTCCTGATCGTGCTCCACGACGTCGGTTTGGGCCGCGCACTCGGCTGGAGCGTCTCGCTGGCGACCGACGGGGGCGCGTACCTCCGCTACGCCGCCGCCTACGCGGTAGTGGTGCTGCTCATCTCGGTGCCGGCGACGCTCGTCGTCGCGAACCTCTCGATCCTCGGTGTGCTGATCGGGATCGTCGGGCTGGCGCCCGTGGGGCTGGTGCTCGACACCGCGACGCTGGTGTTCGTCGGCGACCTGACCGACGCGGCGGGGTTCGGCGGCGAGAACGGGCGAGCCCACCGGGCCGGACTCTCGCCCGCCCCGGACGAGCGCGAGGCCGGAACTGACTCAGCGTAGCGACCAACCGCCGAACATCGTCCCGTACCGCTCGAACAGCGTCGACGCCAGCCGGCGTTCGACGGGCGTGAAACCGAGCAGTTTGAGCGTCGCCGCAAACGCAAGCAGTCCCGCGAGGGTGCCGGCGACCGCGCCGACGACGCCCGGGGCGAGCGCACGGGCACCGAGTGCGATCCCCGCGTACGGGACGGCAGCCACGAGCGGGAAGCCGTGGCGCTTCGTGAACGGCTGGAGCCCCTCCAAGTGGTAGAGCACGAGCACCTCGATCCCGTTGTTGAGCGTGAGCATCAGGAGGTACGTCCAGACGACGCCCGCGAGGTCGAACCGGAGGGTGAGCGGGACCGCGACGACCGCGAGCACGGCCGTGATCGCGACGTTCGTCACCAACAGCGCGCGCTGGTGGTCGGTCATCCGGAGCAGGATGCCGACGCTGCCCGCGGCACAGGCGGCGACTTGAGCGAGCACGAACAGGACCAGCAGCGGCGCGTACGCGGTGAACGTCGGGCCGAACGCCGCCATCACCGTCTCGCGGTAGACTACCACGGGCACCGCGGCGGCGACGACGCCGACGAGCACGAGCCGGCTGGTGACGTGGTAGAGGCGGGCGAGCGCCTCCCCGTGGCCCTGCTCGTTGAGCGCGGCCGCGACCGGCGGGATGAACTGATTGATCGCCATCAGCGGCAGGCGGACCAACTGGGAGATCAGCACGCCGACGGAGAACACGCCGCCCGCGACGCCCGAGAGAAGCACCGCGATCAGGGGATAGAACCCCAGCCGCTGGGTGGTCGTCGCGATCCCGCCGAGGAACAGCGGGATCGTGTAGTCGAGGTACCGCCGGCGGAGTGCGGGGAGGTCGGGGCCGCGCAGGCGCGGGCGGAACCCGCGTGCGCGGATGATCCAGACCGCGGCGCCGACGCCGGTCAGCCCCATCACCGCCAGCACGCCCCCGGCGACGAACACGATGTCGCCGAGGACGAACGCGCCGACGACGCCGACGACCAGCTGTGCGGCGGGGAACGCGAGCCGGAGCGTGAGGTTCAGCGGCGCGACCGCCTCGATCCCCCGGAGCACTTCTGTCACCGTGAACAGCCAGACGCTCGCGGGCATCCCGAGCGCGAACACCCGGACCAGCGTCTCGAACTGCGCGCTCTGCCCGGCCATCGCCGTGAGCCGCGGCGCCGCGAGGAACAGGCCGGCGCCGAAGACGGTCGAGACGCCGAGCAGCAGCAGCGACGCGAACGTCGCGAGCGCGTTCCGCTCCGCCTGATCGGCGGTCGGGAGGAACCGACTCAGCCCGTTCCGAAACCCCAGCACGATTCGGGCGAGGAACCGTTGAATGCGCCGGGCCAGCGCGAACAAGCCGTACGGGGCCGCACCGAGCCCGTTCGTGAGCGCGGCGGTGAAGACGACGGTGAGCCCGCGCTGGAGGAGGATGCTCGGCACCGAGACCGCGGCGCCGTGGGCGACCCGCTCCAAGGCGTCGTCGAGCCGACGAGTCACGTCGTCGGCGGACTCGTCGGGGGACACGCTGCCGGCTACCCGGAACGCCCGAAAAAGTCCAGCGGTCCCCCGGCGGTGTGTGGTGTGCCACCGAAGGTAGCTTCATGGGTCGGCGGCGCCACGTTGAGGTATGTCCGACACCTGCGAGTTCTTGGAACGCCGGGGGGCCGGCGACGAGGAGTCGTTCGACGGCGAACGGCCGTACTGCACCGCCGTCGACGCGTTCGTCCAGCCGATGCGGGCGGATATCTGCGCGAAGCGCTACGGCCTCGACCCCGAGACCGACTGCGAGTTCTACCGCGAGGCGAAGGGGCTCGGCTCGATCACCGGCTTCGAGGCGGACGGCGAGAACGATTCGGGGGCGGAGGAGGCGGGCTCGTGAGCTACGACGACTACCGCGACGGGAAGCCGCTGATCGTCACCGCCGCGCTCACCGGCGGGGTCCACGGGAAGGAGGCCAACCCGAACGTCCCCGAGACGCCCGCCGAGGTTGCCGAGGCGGCGGCGGCCGCGGAGGATGCGGGCGCGAGCATCCTCCACCTCCACGCCCGCGAGGACTCCGGGGAACGGGCGTTCTCGACCGAGCGGTTTCAGGAGCTGACCGAGGCGGTCCGGGCGGCGACCGACGACGTGGTGATCCAGCACTCCACCGGGGGGACGGCGGCGCCCGACGCGCTCCGGGCCGAGCCGCTGCGGACCGACCCCGCGCCCGACATGGCGTCGCTCGACATGGGGCCGCTGAACCGGTACGACCACCTGACGAGCGAGAACACCCGGGCGCTGGTCGACGCGCTCCACGAGGAGATGCAGGCCCGCGGGATCAAGCCCGAACTGGAGGTGTTCAACGGCGGCCACCTCAACGAGTCGCTGCGGATCTGGGACGAACTCGACGAGCCGCCGTACGTGAACCTCGTGTTCGGCGGCGGAACGACGACGATCCCCTCGCCGCGGAACCTCCTCAACATGGTGGCGAACGTCCCGGACGGCGCGGAGTTCAACGTGCTCGCGTTCGGCCCCCACCAGCTCCCCCTGACGACGATGGGGATCCTCCTCGGTGGGCACGTCCGCGTCGGGCTGGAGGACAACCTCTACTACGCGAAAGGCGAGCAGGCCGAGAGCAACGCCCAGTTGGTCGAACGAACGGTCCGGATCGCCGAGGAGCTGGGGCGGCCGGTGGCGTCGACGGCGGAGGCGCGGAAGATTCTGAATCTGTAGCCGGCGAGCCCGCGTCGGGCGATCGGCCCGCCGCCGTCGGCGGTGTTCCCCACTCACACACCCTCCCCCGTTCCGTGATGTTTAAGTGTACAGTCCCGGAAGCGATGGGTGTAGTGAACTGTAGGGGCGCGGCGTCCCGAGTCCGACGGAGTCGGGCGACGATAGAAGACAACGCGGGTTGCGGTAGCCTAGCCTGGCCCAAGGCGCAGGGTTGCTAACTCTGTGGCGCACAGCCTCCGGGGTTCAAATCCCCGCCGCAACGCTCGCACCGACACCAACCAGATATGAGTGCAGAAGAACCAGCGGACGGCGAGGCGGAGGGGGACGAGGACCTCCAGTACTTCGTCCGGATCGGGCAGACCGACCTGGACGGGACCAAATCCGTCGAGCGGTCCCTCAGCGAACTCAAAGGCATCGGCAAGCGCATGGCGCGCATCGTCGCCGACGAGGCCGACGTAGATCGGCAGGCGACGTTCGGGCGCCTCGAGGACGACGAGATCGACAGCGTCGTCGAGGTCGTCGAGAACCTCGGCGACCACGTCCCCGAGTGGATGGCCAACCGGCAGAAGGACTTCTTCTCCGGCGAGACCACCCACGAGACCGGGGGCGACCTCGAGGAGTCCCGGCGCCACGACATCAACCGCATGAAGATGATCAGCTCCTACAAGGGCGTCCGCCACGAGCGCGGGCAGAAGGTCCGCGGACAGCGGACCAAGTCCACGGGTCGAACCGAGGGGACCATCGGGGTCAACATCGAGGAGATCCGCGAGGAGATGGAGGAGGATGAGGCAGAATGACGACAGGTAACGCCACCAAACGCTACGAGACGCCGAACCACCCGTTCCAGGGCGAGCGTATCGCCGAGGAGGCCGGACTGGTCGACCGCTACGGGCTCGAGAGCAAGGAAGAGCTCTGGCGCGCACAGTCGCGCCTGCGCGACTTCCGCCGCGAGGCCCGACGGCTGCTCGGCGCCGCACAGGGCGACGTCGAGGCTGCCAACGAGCGCGGCGAGGAGTTCGTCGCCCGGCTCCGGAAGATCGGCATCCTCAACGAGAACGACGACATCACCGAGGTGCTGGGCCTCGACGAGACCGACGTGCTGGAGCGCCGCCTCCAGACCGTCGTCTACCGACAGGGGCTGGCGTCGACGCCCCAGCAGGCTCGGCAGTTCCTCGTCCACGGCCACGTCACCGTCGACGGCGCTCGGGTCACCGAGCCCTCGAAGTTCGTGACCGTCTCCGAGGAGGACACCATCGAGTTCGACGAGAACTCCGTCCTGGCGGACGAACTCCACCCCGCACGCGCGGAGGGTCAAGACGAATGAGCCAGAGCGAGTCCACAGCCGACGACGACGAGAAGTGGGGTATCGCACACGTGTTCGCGTCGTTCAACAACACGCTGATCACGGTGACCGACGCCACCGGCGCGGAGACGGTCGCGAAGTCCTCCGGTGGGACGGTCGTGAAGCAGAACCGCGACGAGGCGTCGCCGTACGCGGCCATGCAGATGGCCGAGGCGGTCGTCGACGACGTGAAGGCCGCCGGCATCGGCGGCGTCCACGTCCGCGTTCGCGGTCCGGGCGGCAACGACACCAAGTCCCCGGGGCCGGGCGCACAGGCGACGATCCGAGCGCTCGCCCGCGCGGGGCTGGAGATCGGCCGCATCGAGGACGTCACTCCGCTTCCCCACGACGGGACGCGCGCACCCAAGAAGAACCGACTGTAACACATGGCAGACGAATTCGACGTCGAGTTCATCCGAGGCGACGATCGCGAGGCGCGGATCCTCGTGCGCGGTCTCACCCCGGCCTTCGCCAACGGGCTCCGCCGGGCGATGATCGCGGACGTGCCCACGCTCTCGATCGACACGCTCCACGTCGTGGAGAACTCCTCGGTGATGTTCGACGAGATGATCGGGCTCCGACTCGGGCTCGTCCCGCTGACGACGCCCGACGACTTCGAGTACGGTGACACCGTCACCCTCGCGCTCGACGTCGAGGGGCCGGACACGGCGTACTCCGGGGACATCGAGTCCTCGGATCCCGACGTCCAGCCCGCCGACGAGGACATCCCGATCATCCAGCTGAACGAGAACCCCAGCGGCGAGAACCAGCGCATCGAGCTGGAGGCCGAGGCCGTCCTCGACGACGGCAAGAGCCACGCCAAGCAGTCGGGGGGCGTCGCGGTCGGCTACCGCCACCTGCGGAAGGTGTCGGTCGTCGGCGAGCGCGGCGAGTTCGACGAGGAAGAGACAAACATCCTCCGCGGGGTCATCGAGACCGAGGAGGGTGAGCTGGTCCCGACCGACGAGTTCGATCACGACCTGACCGAGCGCTACCCCGGAAAGGAACTCGAAGTCGAGGACGTGCCCGGGGCCTTCGTCTTCCACGTGGAGACGGACGGCTCGATGACGGTCGAAGAACTGGTGCTCCGCGGGATCGAGTCGATCGAGTCACGCGCGGACGAACTACAAGAGAAAGTCGCAGTCTGATGTTCCCAACCCCACGCCACCCCGACGCAAGCCCCCGATCCGGGAGCCGCGGCGCCGGCGTGTCGTGGGTGCGGACCGAAACCGCTTTCAAGGGACATCGAGTACACGAGAGTGCAGGCAGGGATAGCCAAGTCAGGCCAACGGCGCAGCGTTCAGGGCGCTGTCCTGTAGAGGTCCGCAGGTTCAAATCCTGCTCCCTGCACTCTCAGTTTTCCGGAGGCAACTCCACTTTAGAGGTCAATCCATGAGTAGCAACAAGACGAACCCGAGACTAGGGAGCCTCATCGCCGAGCTCAAGTCGGTCTCCCGCGACGTCGGTGCCAACGTGTGGGCCGACGTTGCCGAACGGCTTGAGAAGCCGCGCCGCACGCACGCCGAGGTCAACCTGGGTCGCATCGAGCGATACGCCCAGGAAGACGAGACGGTCGTCGTGCCCGGCAAGGTGCTCGGTAGCGGTGTGCTCCAGAAAGACGTTACCGTCGCCGCGGTCGAGTTCTCCGGCACCGCCCGGAAGAAGATCGACCAGGTCGGCGAGGCAGTACAGCTCGAACAGGAACTCGAAGACAACCCCGAAGGCAGCAACGTGCGGGTGATTCGATGAGCGTCGCCGAGTGGGAGGCCGACGTCGTCGTCGACGCCCGTGACTGCATCATGGGTCGCGTCGCCAGCGAGGTCGCCCAGCGCGCCCTCGACGGCGACCGCGTCGCCGTGATCAACGCCGAGCAGGCGGTGATCACCGGCAACGAGGAGGCCACGATGGAGACCTACCGCACGCGAGCGGATCTGGGCTCGGACTCGGGGCCGTACTACCCCAAGCGTCCGGACCGCATCTTCAAGCGCTCCGTGCGCGGGATGCTGCCGTACAAGCAGGATCGCGGCCGCGAGGCCTTCGAGAGTGTCCGCATCTACGTGGGCAACCCCCACGACCGCGACGGCGAAGTGCTCGAGGGCACCTCGCTCGACCGGCTCTCGAACATCAAGTTCACCACGCTCGGTGAGATCTCCGAGACCCTCGGCGCCAACAAGACATGGTAACGAACACGTCCGGCAAGAAGAAGACGGCCGTCGCCCGCGCCACCGTGAGCGAGGGCGAGGGTCGCGTTCGCATCAACTCCCAGCCCGTCGAGCTGGTCGAACCGGAGCTCTCGCGGCTCAAGATGCTGGAGCCGTTCCGCATCGCCGGCGACGACCTCCGCTCGGAGGTCGACATCGACGTGTCGGTCTCCGGCGGCGGCTTCGCGGGGCAGGCCGACGCGGCCCGCACCGCGATCGCCCGCGGACTCGTCCAGCACCTGCAGGACGCCGAACTCCGCGACGCGTACATGGAGTTCGACCGCTCGCTGCTGGTGAACGACTCCCGGCAGTCCGAACCGAAGAAGTGGGGCGGGCCCGGCGCGCGTGCCCGTTACCAGAAGTCCTACCGCTGAGGTGATCAATCCATGATGATACCCGTCCGGTGTTTCTCGTGTGGCAAGGTCATCGGGGAACACTGGGAGGAGTTCGAGGAACGAGCGCGTGACGGCGACGAGGACCCCGCGGCGGTGCTCGACGACCTCGGCGTCGATCGGCACTGCTGCCGGCGCATGATGGTGAGCCACCGCGATCTGGTGGACGTCGTCTCCCCCTACCAATGAGCACGGACACGGAGTTCAACCGGTACGAGAAGGCCCGCATCATCGGCGCCCGAGCGCTGCAGCTGTCCTACGGCGCGCCGGTGCTGGTGGAGACCGACCGGACCGAACCGTACCTCATCGCGGCACAGGAGTACGACGCCGGTGTCCTGCCGTTCACCGTTCGACGGGAGGGCAAATGACGCGCATCAGCGGCGTCTCGCTCCGGCGCGTGCTCGACTCCCGTGGCAACCCCACGGTTGAGGCCGACGTGCTGACGCGATCGGGCGGCTTCGGCCGCGCGACCGCCCCCTCGGGGGCCAGCACCGGCGAGCACGAGGCCGTCGAGCTCCCGCCCGGCGAAGCGATCGCCGCGGCCCGGAAGCACGCGGTCCCCCGGCTCGTGGACGAGGTCCACGCGGGGAACCAGCGCGAGGTCGACGCCGCGCTGCGCGGCGCCGACGGCACCGAGGATTTCTCGGAGATCGGCGCCAACAGCGCGGTCGCCATCTCGATGGCGGCGGCGAAGGCCGGCGCCGACGTGCTCGGGGCGCCGCTGTACCAGCATCTCGGCGGGACGTTCCGCGGGGACAACTTCCCCGTGCCGCTGGGCAACGTCGTGGGCGGCGGCGAGCACGCCGCCGACGCGACCCACATCCAGGAGTTCCTCGCGGCGCCGGTCGGGGCCCCCTCCGTCGCGGAGGCGGCCTTCGCCAACGCCGCGGTCCACGAGACCGTGGGCGAACTCCTCACCGAGCGCGGCGTCCCCGCCGCGAAAGGCGACGAGGGCGCGTGGGCGCCGTCGATCGACGACAGCGAGGCGTTCGAGATCGTCGCGACGGCCTGCGAGCAGGTCGCCGAGGACGTGGGATTCGAGATCGAGTTCGGTCTCGATATGGCGGCCTCGGAGCTCTGGGACGGCGACGCCTACCAGTACGGCGAGCGGTCCCGGAGCCCCGCGGAGCAGATCGACTACGTGGCCGAGCTGGTCGCGGAGTACGATCTCGCGTACGTCGAGGACCCCCTGGAGGAGAACGACTTCGAGGGGTTCGCCGAACTCACCGACCGAGTCGGTAGCGAGGCTCGGAGCGCCTCGAACGCGAGCGGGCGAAGCCCGCGAGCAGAGGAGACGCTCCTGTGTGGGGACGACCTGTTCGTCACCAACACCGAGCGACTCCAGCAGGGTATCGAGCGGGGCGCGGGCAACAGCATCCTGATCAAGCCGAACCAGATCGGGACGCTCTCGCTGGCGGTCGACGCCATCGAGACCGCGACCCGCAACGGGTTCACGCCCGTGATCTCCCACCGTTCGGGAGAGACAGAGGACACGACGATCGCACACCTCGCCGTCGCGACCGGCGCACCGTTCATCAAGACGGGCACCGTCGGGGGCGAGCGAACTGCCAAACTCAACGAACTCATCCGCATCGCGGAGGACGCTGTATGAGCGAAAGCGAGAACGACGACACAGAACCCGCCGAGGAAGAGGTGGCCGACGAGGTCGCCGACTCCGACGCGGCGGCAGAGCCCGCCTCGGACGCCGAGGCAGAAACAGAGCAGGCCGACGAGGCCGAGGAAGAGGAGTCCCGGTTCGACGAGAACGTCATGCCGGACGAGGAGGAAGCAGACCTCCTCATTCCCGTCGAGGACTACCTCTCCGCCGGGGTCCACATCGGGACCCAGCAGAAGACGAAGGACATGGAGCGGTTCATCCACCGCGTCCGGGACGACGGTCTGTACGTGCTCGACGTGAGCCAGACCGACGGCCGCATCCGGACGGCGGCGGAGTTCCTCTCCAACTACGACCCCGAGCAGGTGCTCGTCACCTCCTCGCGGCAGTACGGCCGGTTCCCGGCCGAGAAGTTCGCGGACGCCATCGGCGCCCGCGCCCGCACGGGTCGGTTCATCCCGGGCACGCTGACGAACCCGAAGTACGACGGCTACATCGAGCCCGACGTGGTCGTCGTCACGGACCCGATCGGCGACGCACAGGCGGTGAAGGAGGCCATCACGGTCGGCATCCCCGTCATCGCCATGTGTGACTCGAACAACGCCGTCTCGAACGTCGACCTGGTCATCCCGACCAACAACAAGGGTCGACGCGCGCTGTCGGTGGTCTACTGGCTGCTGGCCAACGAGACGCTGGACCGCCGCGGCGCCGAGCCCAGCTACGCCCTCGAAGACTTCGAGGCCGGGCTGTAGGCCCGTCGAGATCCTTTCTGCGTTCAGTTGTCCGGGTAGCGGCGGCGCCGTGTGTCGTCTGAATAGCTCTCGGTCGGGGTCCTGAAGTGGATTCGTTTCCGTGGGCGACGTGACACCGCTACGTTGGGAGCGAGTGACGGAGTCCTCGTGAGTGAATCGAACGGGGGCAGCGAGAGGATTCGCGTCACACAGCGGGGCTGCCGGGCTTTCACGGGATGGCTGACCGAGTTCCGTCGTCCACCAGCCGATCAATCACGGTTCACTCACTTCCACCAACGAACCGAACGTCTCGAACGAAGACCCGGAACCCACAACGTTGAAGCGCGTGCCACTTTTAGGTCACCGCAATGGCTTTTGAGGAACTCTTGGAGGACCCGGTGATTCAGAAGTACCTCCACGACTTGGTCGGCCCCACGGGGATGCCCGTCGCCGCCGCCCCCCCGGACGGCGAAGTGACGGACGAGGAACTCGCGGAGGAGCTCGGCCTCGAACTCAACGACGTGCGCCGCGCGCTGTTCATCCTCTACGAGAACGACCTGGCGGCGTACCGTCGGGTCCGCGACGAGGACTCGGGCTGGCTCACCTACCTCTGGACGTTCCACTACGAGAACATCCCGGAGAACCTCGAAGAGGAGATGCACCGCCTCGCCGACGCGCTGGAGCAGCGACTCGAGTACGAGACCGAACACCAGTTCTACCTGTGTGAGAACTGCTCGCTGCGCTTCGAGTTCGAGGAGGCGATGGAGTTCGGCTTCGAGTGCCCCGACTGTGAAACCCAGCTCGAGGCGATGGAGAACACCCGGATGGTCGAGGCCATGGAGTGGCGGCTCGACCAGCTCCGCGACGAGCTCAACGTCGAGGCCGCCTGATGGTCGTCCTCGCAACCAAGTGCTACGTCGAGGGTAGCGCCCGCAAGCGCGCACTCGACAGTCTGGACTCGCTCGTCGCGAACGATCTCGCCGACCTCGACGTCGACTGGACCGTCGGCGTCCGGGACGACGAGTTCGTCGCCGTCACCGTCGAGGGCGAGGACGCGACCGTCGCCCGGAACGTCCTCCGGGACCGCTGGGGGGAGATCACCGACCACTTCGACCACGGCGAGATCGCTATCGGCACGCTCCAGTCCTGGAGCGACGACGGCTGGACGCTCGACGCGGGCCAGCCGATCGAGATCGACGCCGACGATCTCGGTCTCGGCCCCGGCGACGGCTCGCAGATCCGGGATCGCTTCGGCGTCGTCCAGCACACGCCGCTCCAGTTCGTCTACGACGAGAACGGCGACCACCGACTCGCCGAGGAGAGTCAGGACCTGCTGTACGGCTGGACCCGGAACGACGATGAGGGCGCCGACTCCGGCGGCCGACTCAACGTCAACTCCGCGACCCGCGGGGAGGTGCGCGCGACGCTGAACCGCGCGGGCCACGCACAGGACATCATCACCGTCGAGCGGCTGGGGCTGCTCGAACAGAGCGTCGTCTGCGCCGCGGGCACCGATCCGCCGGGGCTGCTCGCGAGCGTCGGCGAGTACCTCCCCGCCGAACTCAAATGCGTCGTCCCCTGAGAACTGAGAGATGAACCGTCGACTGCTCGCGCTGGTCGCGCTCGTCGGGCTCGTCACCCTCAGCGGCTGCATGGGCGGGCTGGGCGGTGGCCCCACCAGTCCCGACCGACTCGACGAGCCGCCGGCACAGCCGTACGACTGGGACGCCGAGGACGAGGTGCACATCACCGTCACCAGCAACGTCACCTACCGCGCGGTGTACGACCGCTCGGCGGTCAACGAGAGCATCCGGCTCTCCCGCCCCGGCTTTCTCGGAACGGACCAGCCGCTCACGATCAGTTCGCTGCGCTACCGCTACCCCAACGGGACCACCATCAACGGCTCCGCGTTCGGCGACCACGGCGGCGACGTGCGGACGCAGAACAACCACCTCGTGATCGAGCCGCCGGGCGAGGACGGCCGGCTGGCGTACTCCGGCGAGAGCACGCCCAAGCAGTTCACCCACCCCGTCGCCGTCGAGGGCGGGAACTACACCGTCGTCCTCCCCGAGAACCGCGAGGCGTCGATCCCGCTGTTCGGGCGGATCGCGCCGCCCGCCGACTCGACGTCGGTCGTCGACGGCCACCTGACGATCGAGTGGACCGAGATCTCCCGGGAGTCACTCTCCGTGCGGTTCTACCTCCCGCGTGACGTGCAGATCTTCGGCGGGCTGGTGGTCGGCCTGCTGGGCGTCGCCGTCGCCGGCGGCACGTACTACCGTCGCGAGATCCGGAAGCTCGAACAACGCCGCGAGGAGATGGGACTCGACGTCGACATCGAGCAGGACGACGACGAGGGGCCGCCGCCGGGGATGCGCTGAGCGGTCGGCGACGCGTGACGCGGCCCTTTTGCGTTCGCGGGCGCTACGCCGGGGTATGTCCAACCGGAACGACGTGCCCCCCGACACGGTCGGTGTCGACCTCCGTGAGGAGGGCGTCGTCGTCGAGTACGCCGACGGCCGCGAGACGCTGTACCGAGGGGTTCCCAGCGTCGAGGAGGGCTCGGTCCGGACCGGCCCGGGGAAGGAGTGTCACCTGCTCGTCACCGACCCGACCGAGAGCGAGGGGGTGATGCTGTACGTCAACGATCGCAAAACCGAGGACGAGATCCTCGAGGACACCGGCGTCGGCCGCGTGATGATCGACCCCGGCGAGGAGGAGGAAGTGTTCCCCGGCGTGATCGCGCGCCACCTCGAAGGCCGGCGGATCGAGGTCGAGGCCGACCCCGACGTGGCCCGGGGCCGCGTGTTCGTGTTCGTCGAGGACGACTGGGGCGAACAAAGCTTCGAGATCGTCGGCGTCGACGAGTCCGACGGGACGTAGCACCGGAGCACCGACCACAGGACGGCGGCCTCGGCTCTCGAACCGCGCCCGGTGCCGAACGGACGGGCGGATCAGCGCTAGCGACGTACTGGTCTCCGGCAGGCGGCTCGAGAGCTGGGGCTACTGGAGGTACGAGGGGTCGTCGCCGGCGCAGTTGTCCTCGTGCTGGCTGGCGTCGCTTTCGTCGTCGAACAGGAGCCCGCAGTTCTCACACTGGTACCACGTCATCCCGTCGCGCTCCGTGGCGTCGACCATACTCGGACGTGTGGACGGACGGCGTAAATCGCTTCCGGCGATCGGCCCGCTCCCGTCGCCGGGTTTCGCTCGGGCCGGGTGATCGCTCCTTCCGTAACGTGCAAATGGGTGGCCCGCCCAGCGAGCGTATGCGCGGACCGTCGACAGACGCCGCCCAGCCCACACAATGACGCTCACCAAACGGGTCATCCCCTGCATCGACGTGGACGTGGACGAGAACGGCGACCCGGCCGTCTACACCGGCGTCAACTTCGAAGATCTGGACTACACCGGCGACCCGGTGGAGATGGCTAAGCGCTACAACGAGGCCGGCGCCGACGAGTTCGTCTTCCTCGACATCACCGCCAGCGCGGAGGGTCGGGAGACGATGCTCGACACGGTGTCTGCGGTCGCCGACGAGGTGTTCATCCCGCTGACCGTCGGCGGCGGCATCCGGACGACCGACGACATCAAGGAGACGCTCCGGGCCGGCGCGGACAAGGTCAGCATCAACTCCGGCGCGATCGCGAACCCGGACCTGATCGACCGCGGCGCCGAGGCGTTCGGCTCGCAGTGTATCGTGATCTCGCTCGACGCCCGCCGGCGGTACGACGAGCAGGGCGAACACTACGAGCGCGTCGACGGCGAGTCCTGCTGGTTCGAGTGTACCGTCAAGGGCGGCCGCGAGGGCACCGGGATCGACGCCGTCGAGTGGGCCGAGGAGGCCGAGTCACGCGGCGCGGGCGAGCTGTTCGTCAACTCCATCGACAAGGACGGCACCGAGGAGGGGTACGACATCCCGCTCACTGCGGCGGTGTGTGACGCCGTCTCGACGCCCGTGATCGCCTCCTCGGGCTGTGGCTCGCCCGCGGACATGTACGAGGTGTTCACCGAGGCCGACGCCGACGCCGGGCTCGCGGCCTCGATCTTCCACTACGAGGACTACACGATCCAAGAGGTCAAGCAGTACCTCGCCGAGCGCGGAATCCCGGTCCGGATCTGATTCTTCCCGCGTCACGGGATCTTCGAACGGTCGGCGACGGACGACGACAGAGAGAACAGTCCGAGAGCCGTTAGGCCGCCGCGTCCTCGAACGCGTCCCGCAGCGCCGCGCTCTTCTCGCTCACGTCGCCGGCGGCGGTCTCGAGCACGTCGAGGGGGTCGGCGTCGCCCTCGGTCGTGATCGAGAGGATCGGCTCCGTCTGACCGCCCGACTGCTCGGGGTTCACGTCGTACGTCGCGGCGGCGACGTCGTCGTGCTCCAGCAGCGTCCCCTTCAGGACGTTCATGAACGTGTGACCCTCGCCGGCGACCTCGATGCGGAGTTCCTCGTCAGTCTTCTCGATGACCCGCAGTTCCATACATTTCGGTTGTCGGGGTCGGCGTTTGAGTGTTTCGTCTCCGATACCGATGCTGCCGTGGGTTCTGGGGGTTCGACGGATTGCTTGGCTCATGTGGGTGTCTCCGTGGTGTGGGGGGAGACGCTGGCTCGGTGATCGCACGGACTGCTGCAGTATTGACGACCACGACCGCGAACGTGACCACGGAGTTCGCGGTTTCGATCGTGAACACGACCGCGGAGTGAGCTAGACTACTTGCGACCGCACCGCCCCGCACAGCCCTCTCCCCTCCCCAACCGACTCACTCGCTCACGTCCGTTCGCTCGTTCGTCCCTCGCGCTCGGCTCGCGGACGGAGGCGTCGTGCGGGCGACCCACGCGTCGCCCGCACTGCCAGCGAGACCGTCGGTCTCGCCCTGCTCGCGCTTCGCGCCGACAGCGACCGCGGTGCGGTAGCGGGGCGGTGGACGCCTCGCCGGCGTCGACGAGAGTCTCCGACTCTCGTCTGCCAATCAGAAATCTCCGATTTCTGATGACGCCAATCTTGGCGCCGGCGGGGGGAGGGGTGGGGACTCGGTGCTGCGCCGGACCTCGTGTCCGGCGCACGGCGGTCACAAGTGGTCTAGCACCGAGATGCCGTTGCGGTTGGGGTCAGACCCGAGGTTGACGCCCAACTCACCGAAAACAGAGAAAACCCGAAACCACACGGATTCAACTACACCACTCCCCACCCCCAACTATGAACGCCTTCGCCCCGGCCAGCGTGACGGCCGTGTTCGCTCCCGATCAGATCGAGTCCGGCTCCCGCGGCGCCAGCGTCGCGCTCGAAGACGGCGTGACCGTCACCGTCGACGACGCCGACGAAACCGAAGTCACCGTCGACGGCGAGCCGGCCGAGTTCGAGCCGGTCGAGCGCGTGCTGGACCGCCTCGGCGTCGCTGCCGCGGTCGACGTGCGCCCGGAGGTGCCCCTCGGCGCGGGGTTCGGCGCCAGCGGCGCCGCGACGCTCGCGACCGCACTCGCCGCGAACGAACGGTTCGAACTCGGTCACGCTCGCGACGAGCTCGTCGAGCACAGCCACGAGGCCGAAGTCGCCGCGGGCACCGGGCTCGGCGACGTGTTCATTCAGGACGCGGGCGGGCTGCTGTACAACGTCGGCGACGGCCGACAGCGCGTCGACACGGCCGAGCCGGTCGAGTACGTCACCTACGGCGGGCTCTCGACGGCCGACGCGCTGGCCGACGAGGCGCTGATGGATCAGGTCCGCGAAGAGGGCGGCGCCGTGCTCGACGCGCTGCCCGATCCGCCGACGCTCCGGGCCGTGATCGAGCGCTCGTGGCCGTTCGCCCAAGCGTTGGACCTCCCGACCGAGCGCGTCGTCGACGACGTGGCTCGCGTGGAGGACGCCGGCGGCGCGGCCACGATGGCGATGCTCGGCGAGACCGTCGTCGCCGTCGACTGCGAAGGCGTGCTCGCGAACCGGACTCGCGTCTCGACCGAGGGCGCGCGGCTGCTGTAACCCTCCGTCGCCGCGACCACCAGCTTCAAGCCCGGGAGCCGTTCCAGTACGGACATGGACGGCCACGCCGCGGCGCCCGGCGCGGGGACGGTGCTCAACGCGCTCGCGACCGGCCGAGGGTCGGCGTTCGCGCTCGATTTCGAGACCGCCGCCCACGTCGAACTCGACGGCTCGGGCGAGATCGAGGGGGAGATCGACGGCCAGCCCGACGCCGATACCGAACTGATCGAACGCTGCGTCTCACTCGCCGTCGAGGAGTGGGGCGACGACCCGGCAGCGACCGCGGACCTCCCCGGCCCTGAGACGGTCGGCGGCACGGTCCGAACTGAGAGCGAGGTGCCGACCGCGGCGGGGCTGAAAAGCTCCTCCGCGGCCGCGAACGCGGCCGTGCTCGCGACCGCCGACGCGCTCGGACTCGCGGGAATCGTCGACCACGAGGACGCCTGCCGACTCGGCGTTCGAGCGGCGCGGGCCGCGGGCGTCACCGTCACCGGCGCGTTCGACGACGCCAGCGCGTCGATGCTCGGCGGGCTCACCGTCACCGACAACACCGCCGACGAGCTGCTCGCCCGCGAGGAGGTCGACTGGGCGGCGCTGGTCTGGACGCCGCCGGAGCGCGCTTACTCCGCCGACGCCGACGCGGAGCGCTGTGAGCGCGTGGCGCCGATGGCCGAGCTGGTCGAGGAGCTCGCGCTCGACGGCGAGTACGGAACCGCGATGACGCTCAACGGGCTCGCGTTCTCGGCCGCGCTCGGCTTCTCCGCCGAGCCCGCGGTCGAGGCGATGCCCCACGTCGCGGGCGTCTCCCTCTCCGGGACGGGCCCGAGCGTCGTCGCCGTCGGCGACCCCGACGGCCTCGAAGCGGTGGAGGAGCGCTGGCAGGAGCGGCCCGGCGAGACGCTGCGGACCGAGACGCGGGCGACCGGAGGCAGATACCTATGAGCGAACGCACACCCGACGACATGACCCTGGAGGAACTGCGCGAGGAGATCCAGCAGATCGACCAAGAGCTGGTCGAACTCATCGCCCAGCGTACCTACGTCGCCGACACGATCGCCGACGTGAAGGCGGAGCAGGGGCTCCCCACGACGGACGAGGACCAAGAGCAGGCGGTGATGGACCGCGCCGGCGAGAACGCCGAGCGCTTCGACGTGGACTCGAACCTCGTGAAGGCAATCTTCCGGCTGCTGATCGAACTGAACAAGGTCGAGCAGCGGGAGAGTCGGTAGGCGAAAACGGCCTTCTCAGCGCGTTTGGCGCGGGACGACCACGATAGTTCCTTTCAGGTAGCTGCGCAATCCTCTCTCAAGAGACTAACGAGAGTACATACTGTGAAAAACTGAGCCTACCGAAAGACACAGTATTCTGTGTACACGTAGTTCTCTGTATGCCCACAATCACGGTCAACGTCGACGACGACCTCAAAGACCGGATGGAGCGCCACCCGGAGATCAACTGGAGCGAGGTCACACGACAGGCCATCCAGGAGAAGATCGAGACGCTCGAAGTGATGGACGAACTCACGTCCGACAGCGAACTCACGGAGAGCGACGTGGCCGAAATCGCCGACAAAATCAACGAGCGCGGACGCGAACGCGCCGACGAGCAGGCGGACTGAATGCGGCTGGTCGTCGACGTGTACTCAACGAGCGACGTGGTGGACTCGTTCGAGACGCGGTAGGCTGGCGAACGCTGTGGCTATTCCTGGCGATGTTGCTCCGACGCTAGCGGGTGTTCAGTTACTCTACGGTGTGTTTTGACAGGCCTGAGAGCTCGTTTCGGATCGCGTTTCGACACACGTATGGTGGATTTTGGACACCTGAACAAGGTCGAGCAGCGGGAGTCCCGCTGACGACTACTCCTCGCCCTCGGGCACCAGCCACCGCGGCACCACCCGCGTCAGCGTCACCATCCCCGCCAACTCCACGAGCGTCTGCGTGACGACCACTGCCGGCACCAACTGGTAGGCCGGCGGGAGCGCCAGCGCCAGCGGCAACACCACCAGCGAGTTCCGCGTCACCGACGTGAACACGAGCGCGCGCCGCTCGCCGACGGGCAGGTCCAGCCGCACACCGACGACCGTCGCGATCGGCGGCATGGCGAGCAGGAACGCGACGTAGATAGGAACGACTGCCGCGATCCGACCGATCGAGTTCCACACGCGCGGGAGCTGCGAACTGATCACGACGAACAGCGTGGCCGCGAGCATTGGCACGGGCAGCCAGCCCATCGCCGCCTGCCACGACGCGCCGCGGTGCGAGCGCTCCGCCCACGCCTCCGTCGCCCACGCCAGCGCCAACGGGAGCGCGATGATCAGGAGGAACGCTTCGACGAACGGCCCCGGCTCGATCGCCGTCGCGACCGCCGGCCCGACGAACAGCCAGAGGTAGACCGGCAGCGCGAGCAGTTGGCCGAGCAGCAGCGCCGGCGTCGTCGCGGTCACCTGCTCGGCGTCGCCGCCCGCGAGGTCGGTGAACGTGATGACGTAGTCGATACACGGCGTCAGCAGCACGAGGAAGGCGCCGACGAGCAGCGTGGGCTCCGCCGGCAGGAACCGTGTGAGCGCCCAAGCAACGATCGGAACGACGAGGAAGTTGAGTCCCAGCGCCGCCGCCACGAACCGCCGGTTCCGGAACGCGCGCCGGAACCGGACGAACGGCACTTCGAGGAACGTCACGTACAGCAGGAGCGCTAACACCGGGTCGATCAGGCGTTCGAGCGTCGGCGCTGCCACCGGACAGCCGAGGCCGACGACGACAGCGAGCAGCACCGCGACGGCGTACACCGCGACCTGCCGGCGCTGGAGCAGCGCGTTCCCGTCCATCCGGCGGCCGTTCGGGGCCGCTCGGGAAAACGACGCGGGTCGCCGACCGACGCCGGGATGGTGGTACTTATACTCCCGGGGCGCGGGGTAGGAAGTATACACACGTCTCCGTCGTTCGGTTCGGCGGCTCGTCCGGGAAGAGAGCTGCCGACACGCGGGGATACCCCCATGACCGACACCGACATCTCGAACGTCGTGCTCGTCACGGTCGACTCGCTCCGGGCCGACGCCGTGGGCGCGTACGACGACGACCGCCACACGCCCGTACTCGACAGCCTCGCCGACCGCGGCACGACGTTCGACCGCGCGTTCGCGAACGGAAACTGGACGCCGTTCTCGTTCCCGTCGATCATGGCCTCCAGCCCCGTGTTCGCCGACACCGGGCAGATCGGCGTCGACGGCGCGGAGACGCTGGCGGAGACGCTCTCCGACGCCGGGTTCTCGACGGCCGGCTTCAACGCCGCCAACGGGTTTCTGACCTCCCACTGGGGGTACGACGACGGGTTCGACGAGTTCGAGCCGTTCGTCGCCAGCGTCGGCTCGAGCATCTACAGCAAGTACCTCGCGACCCACCCGACGGTGGAGGCGTGGCTCCAACTCGCGACCTCGCCCGTCCGGCGATTCGGCTCGTGGCTCCGCGGCGGCACCGACGAGCGGCCGTTCCTCGACACCTCGCGCATGTTCGACGTGGAGCACGCGGCGACCGACTACGTGGAGTTGGTCGATGAGCCGTTCTTTCTCTGGATTCACTACATGGACGCCCACACGCCGTACGTCCCGGCCCCGCGGTACATCCGTGAGGTGTCCGACGGACTGCTCGGTACCCACCGGATGATCCACGCCCACACCCGGACGGGACTGGGGTGGAACGTCGGCGAGCGGACGCTGGCGGACCTCCGCACGCTCTATCAGGCCGCGGTCCGGCAGGTCGACGCCAGCGTGGGCCGCGTGCTCGACGCGCTCGAAACCGCCGGCGTCGACGACGAGACGGCGGTCGTCGTCGCGGGCGATCACGGCGAGGAGTTCCAGGAACACGGCCACCTCGCACACTACCCGAAACTGTACGACGAACTGATCCACGTCCCCTACATCGTCGACGTGCCGGGGCGCGAGGGGGGACGGATCGAGCGACAGGTCGGGCTCGACTCGATCCCCGCGACGGTGACCGATCTCCTCGGCGTCGACGCGCCCGAGTCGTGGCAGGGGGCGAGCGTCGCGCCGAGCGTCCTCGACGGCGAGGAGCCGGCCGACGAGCCCGTCGTCTCGGTCACGGTCCGGGGCGAGACGGTGACCAGCCAGCCGATCCCGCGATCGCTCGACGACGGCGACCTGCTGGTGAGCGTCCGCGACCGCGACTGGACGTACGTCGAGAACGTCGACAGCGACGATAGCGAACTGTACTTCCGCCCCGACGACCCGACACAGCAGGACGACCTGAGCGACGACCCCAGTCCCGAAGGTCGGGCCGTGATCGAGGAGTTCGGAGCGCTCGTCGACGTGCACGCGGACCTGCTTCGCGCGGCCGACGGTGACGCGGCCGCCGAGGCCGGCGTCGTCGACGAGGACCTCGAACACCGACTGGAGGCGCTGGGCTACCGCTAGATGGTCCGCGCGCTCCTCCGCAGCCTCGTGAGCGGTCCGCTCGCCGTCCGCCTCCGACGGTACGTCGTCGTCGGGACGACGACTGCGGGGGTGCAGATGCTGCTGCTCTGGCTGTTCGTCGACGTCGGGCAGGTGAACTACCTGCTCGGGGCGACCGTCGCGATCGAGATCACGATCGTCATGACGTACGTGCTCAACAACGCCTGGACGTTCGCGGCGATGCGGAACTCGGGGTGGGGGGCGTACCTGACCGGTCTGGTGAAGACGAACGTGATCCGAGGGACGGCGATCCCGATCCAGCTGGCGGTGCTGTACGCCTTGGTCGATTTTCGAGGGATACAGTACCTGCTGGCGAACGCGATCGCCATCCTGCTCAGCGGAGTCTACCGCTACGTGCTCGACTCGCGGTGGACGTGGAAACGGACCTGACGCCGGTTGGAACGGGGTCGTTCGGCACGCTCTTCGGCCTCTCGTCGTGTAACGCGGCCGACTCGACCGGCGAGTTCAAGAACCCCTACGATGTACGTAGCGGCAGATCATGGCGCATGACTGACTGGAGCGACCGGATGGCGTCGGGGACGGAGATCCTGCACCGACAGGCTGTCCGCATCCCGCTCCCGGACGTGGCGGCGGAACGATCCCTCCACGAGAACATGATGCGGATCGCCGACGCCGGCCAGCGGAAGGCCGAGCTGCTCGACGATCCGGACGTGCCGTTGACGGAGGTGTACGAGGACGAACTGGCGGAGATGCGACAGAGCTTCCAGCATCGCCTGCAGCAGGTCGCCGGCGAGGACTACTACGACGTCGCGACCGCGTACCTCGACGGCGAGCGCGACGACTGGGTCGGCGCGCTCGCGGCGTACTATCTGGAGTGTTACTACCGGCTGCAGGAGCGCTACACCGTCGACGAGCAGATCTTCTTCCTGGTGGTCCTCCGCTACCCGGACTGCTTCACGGTGAACCTCAGCTTCCTCACCGGTGACATCAGCGACGACGCGGTCCGGTACGAGTCCGCCAAACATCTCGAGGCGGAGCTCGACGAGCGCGCCCGGGAGCAGTACTACGCCGACTGCCAGTACTCCCAGCACGAGGCCGCGGCGTACCTCCGCGAGCGCGTCGACTGCATCCGGGAGGCGTTCCCGGACCCGAAGACGACGCCGATCGACCAACGGCAGTACGGTGGGTTCGTCCACGTCACCGGCCGGGACGGCACCACGTTCGCGGAGATCCTCGATTCGCTCTCGCCGAACCCGGATCGGTTCGACGACGAGATCTCCTCGCCCGGTCTGGTTCCGGAGGGTCCGGAGACCAGCCGAGCGAAGGAGAAGTTCGTTTCCGACGCGGAAGTCGAACTGTAACGCGGTTCGCTGGACGGCGCGACCGCCACCTGATTCGGGGCCACGGGCGTCGCTCCTCGCGTTTCGCTCCCTGCACGTCGCCCGCGCTGGCGTCGGCGAACCAACGAAACTTTGCCTGCTGGTGGAGGAGTAGCTGTATGAGCAACTATCACGTCGTGATGGAGGCTGCGTGGCTCGTGCGAGACGTCGAGGATATCGACGACGCCATCGGCGTCGCCGTCTCCGAGTCCGGCCGCCGACTCAACGAGGCCGACAAGGAGTACGTCGACGTCGAGGTCGGGCTGACCGACTGCCCGGCCTGTGGCGAGCCGTTCGACTCCGCGTTCATCGCCGCGAGCACCGCGCTCGTCGGGCTGGTGCTCGAGATCGACATCTTCAACGCCGAGAACGAGGAGCACGCCACCCGCATCGCCAAAAGCGAGGTCGGCGGCGCACTCCGTGACGTGCCGCTGGAGGTCATCCAGACCGTCGAGACCGAGGAGGGCGACGAGGGCGCGAGCGCCGAGTAGTCCCCCGTCTTCCGAAACGCTTTCAAATTACCCCTAGTTATTCGCGGACATGGAGCTGCCGACACCCGAGGACCTGCGCGAGCGGCGGAACGCGGTGGGGCTGACCCAGTCGGCGCTGGCGGAACGCGCCGAGGTCTCCCAGCCGCTGATCGCCCGCGTCGAGAACGACGACGTGGACCCGCGGCTCTCGACGCTCCGACGGATCGTCGAGGCGCTCGACGAGGCCGAGGGCGAGGTGGTCCGGGCGGCGGACCTCATGCACGAGGAGGTGGTCCACGTGAGTCCGGACGACTCGGTCACCGACGCGGTCGAGCTGATGGACGAGGAGGCGTACTCACAGCTCCCCGTGATCCAGAACGGCGTCCCGGTGGGCTCGATCTCCCAGTCCGACGTGGTCCACGCCGGCGAGAACGTCGGCGACCTGCCCGTCGCGGAGGTGATGAGCGAGTCGTTCCCGACCGTCGGCGCCGACGCGACCGTCGACGAGATCCGAAACCTGCTCGACCACTACAAGGCGGTGATCGTCACGGAGGGCGGCGAGGCCGCGGGGATCATCACCGAGGCCGATATCGCCAGTCACCTTTCCTAGCTCTCCGTCGCGGTCCCTACCGCAGTCCCAGCGATTACCTCGATCTCACCTTCTCGGTCGCCGACGGGTGTCCGAAGGTCGAACGCGCCCGTCTGGTCCACATCGTTCAGCCCCTCGTCAGGCCCGTACTCCTTCGTCCAGATATCCGTCTCGCCCGGTTCCAGATCCACCCGGATCGGGTACGGGTAGACGGCGTACTGCACGCCGCGAACGTTGAGCACGCCGCGGAACGTGCCGGCGACGGAACCGACGTTCTCGACGGTCAGCGAGACCGAGAACGGTTCGTCGGGCGTGACCGTCTCAGGATGGTCGAACGACCGAAGCTCGTAGCGCGGTGCGGGCTGTGACAGTCGTTCGGTGACGCGCTCTGGAAGCGCCCACGCGCCACTGCCGACGGTGATCTGTGCAGCCTCCGCGTCGAGTCCGCCGTCGACCGGGAACGCGAGCCAGCCGCCGCCGGCTTCACTCGTCGCCGATTCGGTCGAGTACTGCTCGCGCCGACCGTTCTCGGAGAGCCAGAACCCGCCCCCGGGCTCCATCGGTCGTTCGCGTTCGCCGGCGGTGACGAGCGTGTACCGATCGGCGGCCGGCGCCGCCGGCCCCGCCGGCCCCGCGTCGAACGCCGCGAGGACGAACCGTCCGTCGGTGTTGGCGATCACGTCGCCTGAGTCGGTGTAGACCACCGCCAGCGAACTCTGGACCGCGACACGCTCGAGCGTCACGTCGACGCCGTCGACGGTTACTGGCTCCCCGACTCCGGCAGGGTCGTCGGTCGACACCGTGGCCGGCGCGGTCGATACTGGGGTCTTGGTTGCCGTCGGGGTCGGATCTCTCTCGGTCGTCGTCGACTCGTTCCCGCCGAGACAGCCGGCCATCGAGCCGAGGCCCGCTATCGCGAGGTACTCGCGTCTGGAGGGCATCACGTCCGCGTCGCCCCGCCCGCGGTAAATGCTTTCTCGGGGTTACAGCTCCAGGCCGCGAATACTGACACCTTCGCCTTCCTCTACTCGACCGATCACGCGACCCTCCGTCTCGCCCACGAGTGAGTCAGCCCGGTCAGGATCGACGGCGGCGACGAACCCGGTGCCCATGTTGAACGTCCGGTGCATCTCCTCGTCGCTCACGTCGCCGAGGTCCTGCACGAAGTCGAACACCTCCTGCCGGGGCCACGGGTCGTCGATCTCGTAGTGGTACTCCCCAAGGCGTTCGAGGTTGGTCCAGCCGCCGCCGGTGACGTGGGCCGCGGCGCGGACGCCGTGCTCGCGCATGGGGTCGAGCAGATCCGTGTAGAGCCGCGTCGGCTCCAGCAGCGCGTCGCCGACGGCGTCGTAGCGCTCGCCGGGGTAGGGATCGGTGTACTGGTACTCCTGTGTGACGGCCTCGCGGGCGAGCGTGAGGCCGTTGGAGTGGATGCCGGAGGACTCCCAGCCGACGAGCGCGTCGCCGGGTTCGGCGCTGCCCTCGAAAACGGCGTCTTTCGCGGCCAGTCCCGCGCAGGTGCCCGCGAGGTCCAGCCCCTTCACGACCTCGGGCATTACCGCCGTTTCGCCGCCGACGAGTTCGAGGTCCGCGGCGTCGGCGCCGGCTGCGAGCCCCTCGCCGATCTGCTCGGCGAACGTCTCGTCGGGCTCGTCGACCGCGAGGTAGTCGACGAACGCCACCGGGCGCACGCCCGCGGCGACGAGATCGTTGGCGTTCATCGCGATGCAGTCGATCCCGACGGTGGAGTAGTCTTCCATCGCCTCGGCGACGAGGAGTTTCGTCCCGACGCCGTCGGTCGCCAGCGCGAGGTAGCGGTCGCCGATGTCGAGCAGGCCGGCGTAGTCGCTGTCGGTGCCCTCGCCCGCGACGCCGGCGGCGCCGACCAGCGCGGCCGTCGCCGCCTCGCTGTCGGCGATGTCGACGCCCGCCTCGGAGTAGGTCAGCCCCTCCTCTTCGGTCATGTGGGAAGCGGCGGGAGGACGGCGCAAAAGTCCTCCGCTCCCCTGTTGATGCGTGGGTGTGTACTCTGCGTTTGGGTTGTGGGTCGTCATTTCGACGAGTGTAGGGTTCGGTGTCTTGATTGCGAATTTCGGTGTCTTGATTGCGAATTTCGGTGTCTTGATTGCGAATTTCGGTGTCTTGATTGCGAATTTCGGTGTCTTGACTGCCAACACGACCGCGGAGTGAGCCGGACCACTTGCGGCCGCAACCGCGCCGCACAGCCCACGGGCCTCCCCAGCCGACTCCTTCCCTCACTACGTTCGGTCAGTCGTCCCTCGCGCGCTCGTTCGCGCACGGAGGCGCTCACGTCGCGCGCCACCGCCGGCCGCGGTGCGGTGGACGCCTCGCGCTCGCCAGCGGTCGGCGAGCGCGGGGGGAGGGGTGGGGACTCGGTGCTGCGCCGGGCCTCGTGCCCGGCGCACTGCGGTCGCAAGTGGCCAACGATCGAGATGCCGTCGCTGTCGCGGTTACGGTAGACGACAGTCAAAACCCGTCTGTCGTGGCCCTGCAAAACCACAAGAAAACCCATCTCTCCTCGAAGGCCGAAAACTCAGAACCCCACGCCCAGCACGAACACCACGTACACCGTCACCGCCACGCTCGGCAGGAACACGCCCGCCCACACCGCCTTGCTCCATCCCACGATCGTTCGCCCGTCGAGCGCGCCGATGGGGATCATGTTGAACGCCGCGAGGAACAGGTTCACCGCGAGCCCGCGGCCCCCGAGCAGTTCGAGCAGGTCGATACCGAGCGTGAGCCCACCGAGCCACAGCGGGACGAACACCGCCGCGAGCACGAGGTTCACCGCCGGCCCCGCCAGCGCGATCAGCCCGTGCTGGCGCTCGGTCAGCCGGCCGCGGTGGTGGACCGCCCCCGGCGCGGCGAAGATGAACCCCAAGAACGCGCTCATGATCGCGAGGAACAGCATCCCGTACTCCGCGCGGAACGCGGCGATGTTCCCGTACCGAACCGCCACCACCTTGTGCCCGATCTCGTGGAGCAGGAACCCCACGCCGGCAGTGAGCAGCGACACCACCAGCGCGATCGCGAACGCGGCGGGGCTCCCGGTCAGCAGCGCGATCGCGCGGTTCCCGCCGCCGGCGAAGAAGATCGCGAACGCCAGCCCCAGCGCCAGCCACGCGACCAGCAGGTCCTGAATCTCGCTCGCGGAGAACCGCAGCGACGGGTCGGGGTCGAACCGCCCGCCGCCTCGCTGGGCGCTCACGCGACCCACCCCCAGACGGTGCGGGCGCTGTTCTGCGCCCCCTCGATCAGGAGGTCCGGCACCGCCGCGACGCCGCCGATGTCGCCGAAGAAGGCGGGCAGCACGTACAGCGCGAACAGGAACGACGCGACGAAGCTCCCCACGTTCGTCAGCGCGACGATCATGATGAGTTTGAACAGCGGCACGTCGAACATCTGCCCGACGAGCTCCGCGAGCGGCGTCTCCTGATCGTCGAGCAGTCCGTTCAGCGTGTCGATGTCGCCGACGTTGACCGTCGTGTACCGGAGTTCGACGTAGCCCGCGAACCAGCCCGGCGCGAGCAGCGGATTAACGGAGGTGAGCCACGCGACCGAGCCACCGACCAGCGCCGAGGGCCAGCGCGCGCCTGCGAGCCGGGCGAGCCCGGCCGCGAACAGCCCGTTGACGACGAACCACGCGCCGAACAGTTCGAGCAGGAAGCGGTCCTCGACGCCCGCCATCGCCAGCAGCACGAAGAAGGCGACGAACGCGCCGGTGATCCCGACCGCGAGGATCTTCCCCCACGGGAGGAGGCGCTCCTTCTGCCCGGTCAGCGACGACTTCGCTGGCAGCGTCTCGGGGCGGTCGAGGTACGCCTCGATCCCCCGCCGATGGCCCGCGCCGACGATCGCGACCACGTCCTTCCCCTGCTCGCGCAGTTCCACGAGGTTGTGGGCGATGTACGCGTCGCGCTCGTCGATCAGCGCCTCGGCGCCGCCGGGGGAGAACTCCCGGAACTCCTCCATCATCGCGGTCACCACGTCGGTGTCCGTCAGCTCGTCGGGGTCGAGCAGCTCCTCCACCTCCTCGTCGGCCGGCTCACCCTCGCCGAGTGCGAGCCCCATCACGCCCGCGACGACGGCGCCGACGACCAGCCCCGCCGAGAGGCCGAGCGTCATCGACCCCACCGCGGTGATCACGAAGTCGCCGAGGTACTGCGTGACCAGCGGGTCGGTCAGCCCGAGCCCGACGCCGGCGAACGCGCCGATGCCGACCGCGCTCGCGCAAGCGACACCCAGCGCCAACACGTCGTCGTCCAGTACGCGCAGCGTCACCTCGGAGAGCACGTACGCCGAGAGCAGTCCGACCAGCGCGCTCCCGGTGAGGCCGACGAGCAGCGGTTGGGTGACGCCGACCGCGCCGCCGAAGATCCCGAGGATCGGTCCGAGCACGATGCCCACCAGCAGGCCGAACACGACGCCGCCGATCCGGGGGTCGGTGACCCCGAACGCCAACGAGCCGACGACGCGGAGCTTCTCGAACAGGCTCATCCGCGACCAGAAGCGTCGGATCGTCTCCTGGATGTCCCGGTCGACCAGCGCGAGCTCGATGCCGAGATCCTCCGCGGTCTCGACGGCCGCGAGCATCTCCGCGCCGGGCTGGATGTCGAAGCGGTCGCCCATCCGGGCCTGCACGTACGAGAGCATCCAGTACGCGAGGAACTGGAACACGGTGTTGCCCTCCAGCAGGTCGCCCGCGGCTAGGTCCTCGGGTTCCTCGCCGCGCATCTGGTTGTAGCGGCCTTCGTCCAGTTCGACGGCGACCACGTCCGGGCGCTCCTCCTCGATGGTCTCCTCGACCTCCCGGACGCTCTCGGCGGAGACGTGCGCGGTCCCCACGACCCGCACGCTGCCGTCCGAATCACTCATTGAGAGCGGTTCCGCCCCCGTGGGCCTTGACCGTGACGAAGCGCGCTCCCCACCCCGAACCGTTTTGCTCGCCGCCGCCCCAGCACGGAGCGTGTTCGAGAACCGCGAGAGTCACGCCCGCTCGCCCGCTCACGAGGTCGCGCTCGACTGTCTCGCGGCGGGGATCCGGCGCGTCGACCCCGAGCGCGCGACCCGCGACGCGTTCGCCGTCGACGACGACCGCCTCGAGATCACCACCGACGAGCACACCGCGGTCGATCTGACCGAGTTCGACCGCGTGCTCGTCCTCGGCGGCGGGAAAGCCGCACCGGGAGTCGTCCGCGCGCTCGACGCCCGCCTCGGCGGTCGGATCGACGACGGGCTGATCGTCGTTCCCGAGGACGACCCCGCGGTCGGCGAGTCGATCGGCGCGGTCGCGGTCGAGGGCGGCGGCCACCCGCTGCCGACGCCCGAGGGCGTCGCGGCCACCGAGGAACTGCTCGAACTGGCCGAGACGGCCGACGAGCGCACGCTCGTGCTCGCGGCCGTCACGGGCGGCGCGAGCGCGCTGCTGGCCGCGCCCGCGGGCGAGCTCTCCGTCGGCGACCTCCGGCGGTCGAGCCGCGCGTTGCTCGACGCCGGCGCCGATATCGACGAGATCAACGCCGTCCGAAAACACACCTCGCGAGTCAAGGGCGGCCGGCTCGCGGCGGCGGCCGCCCCGGCGACGGTCGTCACGCTGGCGGTGAGCGACGTGGTCGGCGACCCGCCGTCGGTGATCGGCTCCGGGCCGACCGTGCCGGACGGGACCACGTACGCCGACGCGCTCTCGGTGATCGACCGCCACGGGGTCGACGTGCCGGCGGTCCGCACGCACCTCGACGCCGGCGACGCCGGCGAGTACCCCGAGACGCCCGGCACGGATGCGGAGCTTCCCGGCACGACCCACGTCGTCGCGGGCGCTCGGACCGCCATCGACGCCGCCGCGACGGCGGCCGCGGAGCGAGGGTACGAGCCCAGCGTGCTCTCCTCGCGTGTGCGCGGCGCGGCACGCGCGACGGCGCCCACACACGTCGCGATCGCCGAGGAGGCGGCGATCGCCGGCGACCCCGTCGAGCCGCCCGCGGTCCTGCTCTCCGGCGGCGAAGCGACCGTCGACGTGCACGGCGAGGGAGAGGGCGGGCCAAACACCGAGTTCGCGCTCGCCGCCGCGCTCTCGCTGGCCGGGAGCGTCGACGGCGCCGGCGACGAGGTCGTCGTGGCCGCGATCGATACAGATGGTCGAGACGGAGCCACCGACGCCGCCGGCGCGCTCGTCGACGCGGAGACGATCGAGGACCGCGAGGCTGCCCGCGACGCGCTCGAGCGAAACGACTCGCTGGGCTACCTCGGCGACCGGGACGCGGCGCTCGTGACCGGCCCGACGGGGACAAACGTGAACGATCTGCGCGTGCTGGTCGTGCCCGACCGGGGCGACTGAGCGACGCTGGGCCGCCCGAGAGGGAACAGAGTTTCAACGGACCGCGCGAAACCCGAACTGTATGGTCGACATACTGCCCTCCACTCCCGACGCCGACCCCGACCCGGAGCCGCGGGTGCTCGGTGTCGACAGCGACGAGGCCGGCGAGACTCTCGCCGCGCTCTCCTCTGACACCGCCCGGGAGATGCTGCGTGAGTTCCACGACGACCCCGCCACGCCCTCGGGCGTCGCCGACCGGCTGGACCTCTCGCTCCAGAACGCCCAGTACCACATCGGCAACCTCGAGGACGCCGGCCTGATCGAGCCGGTGGACACGGTGTACTCCGAGAAGGGGCGCGAGATGACGGTGTACGGCCCCGCGGACGCACCGCTGATCGTCTACGCGGGCACGGAAGAGGAGACCACCGGCCTGAAGGCGGCGCTCTCCCGGCTCGTCGGCGCGGTCGCGGCGCTCGGGCTCACGAGCCTGCTCGTGCAGGCGTACTTCGGCGAACTCCCGCTCCCGTTCGGCCGGGCGGGCGGCGGCGAGGAGTACCAGACCGGCGCCGACGGGACGGCCACGAACGTCACGACCGAGACCGAATCCGGCGACATCGGGATCGCTCAGGCGACGCCCGAGCCTACCGCGACGCCGACGCCGGAGGCCGTACGAACCGCCGAAGACGCGCTCGCACTCCCGCCCGGGGTACTGTTCTTCCTCGGCGGGATGGCGGTGCTGCTCGGGGTCGCCGCGGTCTGGTGGCTCCGCCGACGTTAGAGGTACGGCGGGCGCTCCGGCTCGTCGGGCGCCTCCTCGACGGCGTCACGCTCGACGGTGCCGCCGTCGGCCGCGCTCATGGCGCTTGAGGCGTCGTCACCGTCGACGGCCAGCTCCGCGGCGATGTCGACGGGGCGGTCCTCGCTGTCGGCGTCGGGGCTGTACGTCGTCGACGGTTCGTCGGGCTCGGGCTCGTCGGGTTCGGACTCCTCGCTCTCGTCGACCGAGTCGGGGTCGTAGGAGAGCAGCGCCGTCACCGCGAGCACGCCCAGCGCGACGGGCTGCTCGGTCGCGAGCAGGCCGAGCACGTCGACCGCGAGCATCCCCAGCGCGACCGAGCTCCCGAACCGGAAGCGGTCGATGTCGACCGCGCCCTGCAGCGTCGGCGCGCCGAGGGCGACGCCGAGCGCGAACGCGACGCCGGTCCCGGCGGCGGCGGCCGCGGGCAGCAGCGTCGCGAGCTCGAAGTTCATCGTCAGCTCGGCGCCGCCGCGGAAGCTGGCGATCATCCCCAGCCCGACGATCGCGCCGGGACCCGGGAGGTACGTGCCGACCTCGGCGCTGGCGGTTTTGGCGGCGATCGCGAGGATCACCAGCCCCGCGAAGCGCTGGAACACGTCGGGATCGAACAGCGAGTACAGCGTCTGGGCGAACGCCGCCTCGACGACCGCGATCGGGACGAGGACGGCGCCGACCAGCAGCACGGAGATCGCCTTCTCCGTCGGCGTGCCGTCCATCTCCGCGAGAATGACGGCGACGGTGGCCGAGCCGCCGAAGATGAGGAGGCCGGTCTGCAGCACGCCGCCGGGGGAGATCGCCCCGGTCTCGGTCGTGAGCGCGCCGGCGACGACCAGTGCAGGGAAGATCCCGTCGACGAGCGGGAGCCCCATCACCGTCGCCAGCAGCCGCGTAGCGCCGCCGACGTGCTGTTCGAGGCGGAGCGCGATCGGGTGGTCCGAAACGCTCACGACTAGCTGGCGGCCTCACCCGTGGCCAAACGGTAGTGTGCTCCCGACTCCGGATAGCCGCGGCCGAACGCGAATCCTGTAAATTTCGGGAGGAAACGTCGTACTGTTCGCCACGTCGGTTTGAGCGAGTCGACGGCACTGTCGTTCGGCTGGCCGACGATGCACGACGTAGCGAGACGGTCGACGTCCATACCCACTACTTCCGCGGATAGGGCGATAAACGTTGTGTGAGAGTGGGCCCCATGAACACGCCCGGATCGTCAGCGAAACTGGACGTTGGTCGAAGAACTCACGGCGAAATCGGGTTGAAACTGAAGATACGTTGGTGGCTCCCTCGCCCCCGGCCCGAGGCCGCCAGTGTGCGGAGGAGCGACACACAGTTCCGGGATACGGAACGCTTTTGGGCCGAGACTCACCACCGACAACATGGCGAGTAACGGGTCCGAACCCTTCTCGGAGAAGCTACGAGTACCGGAAGCGCTGACGTTCGACGACGTGCTCCTGCGGCCGATGGAGAGCCGTGTCGAGCCCGACGCCGCGGACGTGTCCACGCGCGTCTCGCGCAACGTCGAGCTCCAGATCCCCGTCCTCTCGGCGGCGATGGACACCGTCACCGAGGCCGGGATGGCCATCGGGATGGCCCGCGAGGGCGGGCTGGGGGTGCTCCACCGCAACATGGACGCCCCGGAGATGGAGGCGCAGATCGCACAGGTCAAGCGTGCCGACGAGCTGGTGATCCGACGGGAGAACGTCGTCACGGCCGCGCCCGATCAGACCGTCGACGAGGTCGACGAGATGATGGAGCGGGAGGGCGTCTCCGGCGCGCCGGTCGTCGACGACGACGATACGGTGCTGGGGATCATCTCCGGCACCGACATCCGGCCGTACCTCGAAGTCGGCGAGAGTGACACCGTGCGCGAGGCGATGACCGACGAGGTGATTACGGCCGGCGAGGACGTGAGTGCCCGCGACGCGCTCGAACTCATGTACGACCACAAGATCGAACGCGTCCCCATCGTCGACGAGGACGACCGGCTGGTCGGGCTCGTGACGATGCAGGGGATCCTCGCGCGCCGCGAGAACGAGAACGCGGCCCGCGACGAGGACGGCCGCCTGCGCGTCGGCGCCGCGGTCGGTCCGTTCGAGGACGAGCGCGCGATCGCCGCCGACGAGGCCGGCGCTGACGTGCTGTTCATCGACTGTGCACACGCCCACAACCTCAACGTTCTCGACTCCGCGAAGGCGATCACCGAGACCGTCGACGCCGACGTGGTCGTCGGCAACGTCGGGACCCGAGAGGCCGCGGAGGCCTGCGTCGACTTCGCTGACGGGATCAAGGTCGGGATCGGCCCGGGCAGCATCTGTACCACCCGGGTCGTCTCCGGCGCGGGGATGCCCCAGATCACCGCCGTCGCCGAGGTGGCCGACGTGGCCAGCCAGCACGACGTGCCCGTGATCGCCGACGGGGGGATTCGATACTCCGGTGACGCGATCAAGGCGATCGCCGCCGGCGCCGACGCGGTGATGCTCGGCTCCTACTTCGCCGGGACGGACGAGGCGCCCGGCCGCGTGATCACGATGAACGGCAAGAAGTACAAGCAGTACCGCGGCATGGGCAGCGTCGGCGCGATGCAGTCCGGCGGCGGCGAGCGCTACCTCAAAGAGGAGAACGACGAGGAGTACGTCCCCGAGGGCGTCGAGGCGGCGACCCCCTACACCGGGACGCTGGCCTCCGAGCTCCACCAGCTCGTCGGCGGGATGCAGTCCGGAATGGGGTACGTCGGCGCCGAGACGATTCCCGAGTTCAAGGAGCGCTCGGAGTTCATCCGCGTCTCCGCGGCCGGACAGACCGAGGGCCACCCCCACGACGTGATGATCACCGACGAGGCGCCCAACTACAGCCCGAACGAGTAACACGTTCGGTCGTGGAAGGAACAACGGACACCGGAAGGGGTATTTTGATATAGCCGGACGCCCGTCTTCCGGCAGAGCTAAGCGCTCCCTATCAGATGAGTGACGATCGCCCTCTCGTGCTCGTGGTCGAGGACGAGTCAGATCTGGCAGACCTCTACGCCGCGTGGCTCGGCAACGACTACCGTGTCCGAACCGCCTACGGCGGCCGTGAGGCGCTCGAGAACCTCGACAGCGAGGTCGACATCGTGCTGCTCGACCGGCGGATGCCGGGTCTCTCCGGCGACGAAGTGCTCGACGCGATCCAAGAGCGCGGGATCGACTGTCAGGTCGCGATGGTGACCGCGGTCGAGCCCGACTTCGACGTGCTCGGGATGGGGTTCGACGACTACCTCGTCAAGCCGGTCGCGCGCGAGGAGCTACTGGAGACCGTCGGCGACTTGGAACGCCGGAGCACGTACGACACGGGCGTCCAGGAACTGTTCTCGCTCTCCTCGAAGAAGGCGCTGCTCGAAGCCGAGAAGACCGACTCCGAGCTGGCCGAGAACGAGGAGTACCAGCAGCTCACCGATCGACTGCAGCAGCTCCGCGCGGAGCTGGACACCACGATCGACGAGATGAGCGAGAGCGGGGAGTTCGAGTCGCTGTTCCGGGAGTTCGAGGACGCCGACGACCCCTTCGAGGACGTCGAGGGGAGCGAGCCGTTCGCGGACGACTCCGAGGAGGACCCGTTCGGCGGCGTGCAGGAGTAGCTAGAGTCCGATCTCGCTGCCGACGTTCTCCGCCGCTGCCCGCTCGACGAGCGCCGTCGCCGCCGCGGCGTCGAGCACCGCCGAGCCCACCGAGGCAACGACGAGTATCTCCGTCGCCGACTCCCGCCCGGACTCGCCCTCGAACACCGCCGACAGCGGCGTGAACGCCGACTCGTCGTGGTCCGGGAAGTCGCCGGTCTCGGCCGCTTCCGCCGGCACGTCAGCGAACAGCCGTGCCGCCCGCGAGACCGTCGTCGCGTCGAGTTCGCGCATCTCGGGAGTGTAGGCGCCGACCGCGACCACCAGCGTCCCGGGCGCGAGCGCGTCGCCGGGGAACACCGGCTCGGTGGCGGTGGTCGCCGTCACGACCACGTCGGCGTCCGCCACCGCCGCCCGCGCCGACTCGACCGCCGCCGCGTCGATCCCCTCGTCTCGGAGATCGGCCGCACACGCCGCCCGCGAATCGCTGGGCGAGTAGATCCGCACCGAGTCGACGCCCCGTGCGGCCGCGATCGCGCGAGCCTGCCAGCGCGCCTGCGTCCCCGCGCCGACGACTCCCAGCGTCACCGGCCCGTCACCGACTGCGAGCCGACCGGCCGCCAGCCCGCCGATACAGCCCGTTCGGGCGTTCGTGATCCGCGTCCCCGCGAGCAGCGCGGCCGGCGTCCCCGTCCGGGCGTCGGTGACGGCGATCTGGGCCTGCACGGTCGGCAGCCCGCGCTCGGCGTTTCCCTCGTGGACGCTCGCCAGTTTCGTCGTGTACTGGTCGTCACCGTGGATGTACGCCGGCATCGTCAACCCGGTTCCGAGCGGCTCGTCCCCTTCGATCCCGGTGCCGACCGGGAAGTGTGGCCGCTCGGGGCGCTCGACTTCGCCGCGGCCCTGCTTCCGGAACGCCCGTTCGATCGCCGGCAGCAGCTCGTCGAGGTCGAGTAGCTCCGCCACGTCGGCGTCCGAGAGCACGCGCATACCCCGAGATCCACCTCCGCGAAGATAGCTCTTGGCCGAGGGTTGAAGGGCGATGGCGCGACCAACCCCACCGATCCGGGACTGAAGCCTCACCACGGGGGAGTCGAGGCGGGAGCACGACGCGCCCCCCGTGAGCCAGCCACGCGTCGTCTGTTCGCCACGCTGCCGGCTCCGTGACTGGCACACGGGTCGGCACAACGGTTTTGGCCACACCACGCCGAGGGAGTCTATGCGAGTCGTTGTCGTGGGCGGCGGGATCATCGGGCTGTCGAGCGCGGTCGCGCTGGCCGACCGCGGCGCGACGGTGGTGCTCTGTGAGCGGGGCAGCCTCGGGGACGGAAGCACCTCGCGGGCGCTGGGCGGGATTCGGTGTCAGTTCTCGACGCCCGTCAACGTCGATCTCTCGCTGGCCAGCCGACCGGTGTGGGAGACGTTCGAGGACCGCTTCGGGGTGGATATCGCGTACCGACAGGCGGGCTACCTGCTACTCGCGCGAACCGAGGACACCGCGCGGGGGCTGGAGCAGCAGGCCGCGCTCCAGCGCGACCGCGGCGCCGAGACGGAGCTTCTGTCCCCCGACGAGGTCACCGACTACTGTGCGGGCGTCGATCCTGACGCCGTCACCGCCGCGACGTACAACCCCCGCGACGGATTCGCGGACCCCTACCTCGCGTTGCAGGGGTTCGCCGACGCGGCCCGCGAACGCGGGGTCGACGTGCGGACCAACACTGCCGTCACCGACGTGCGACTGGCCGACGGGCGTGTCGTCGGCGTCGACGTCGCGGGCGACGGCGCGCCGAGCGACGGCACCATCGACGCCGACGCCGTGGTGAACGCGACGGGGCCGTGGGCCGCCGAGCTCGCGGCGATGGCCGGCGTCGAGATCCCGGTCGAGCCCCAGCGCCGGCAGGCGCTCGTCGTCGAGCCGGAGCGGCCGGTGCCAGAGGACGACCCGCTCACGATCGACCTGGAGACGAGCTCGCACTTCCGGCCGGAGCGCGACGGCGCGGCGATCGTCGGCGGCTACTTCGACGACGAGCCGGAGACGCCCGACCCGGACTCGTTCGCGGAATCCTACGACGTTGCGTGGGCCGCCGAGACGGTCGAGCGCGCTGCGGTCTACTGCGACTACTTCGGCGACGACACCAGACTGAAGCGCGGGTGGGCCGGGCTGTACGCGGTCACGCCCGATCACCACCCGATAATCGAGGCCTCGCGACCGGGGTTCGTGCAGGCGGTCGGGTTCTCGGGCCACGGGTTCCAGCACGCGCCCGCGACCGGACAGGTGGTCGCGGAACTGCTCCTCGACGGCGAGGCGTCGACGGTCGACATCTCGGAGCTCGGTAGCGACCGCTTCGAGGTGGGCGAGCTACTCCACGAGCGGAACGTGGCCTGACGCCACGGGCGAAACCGGCTTCCGGTCGGCGTTCGAACCGCGACCCATGGTCGCGAAAGAGTCCGAGTCCGAACTGGAACGCGGCGACGAGGCGCCCGACTTCTCGCTGCAGGGTGTCGACGGCGAGACGTACACGCTGGAGACGTTCGCCGACAGCGACGCGCTGCTGCTCGTGTTCACCTGCAACCACTGCCCCTACGCACAGGCGAAGTTCGGCCTGCTGAACGAGCTCGCCGACGAGTACGAGGACGCCGCGATCGTCGGCATCAACCCAAACGACGCCGACGAGTACCCCGAAGACAGCTTCGAGACGATGCGGGAGTACGTCGAGTCCGGCGAGATCGACTACGACGCCTACCTCCGCGACGAGAGCCAAGAAGTCGCCGACGCCTACGGCGCGGTCTGTACGCCCGATCCGTTCCTGTTCAGGAACGAAGGCGATTCCTGGCGGCTGGCGTACCACGGCCGCCTCGACGACGCGCTCAACCCCGACGAGGAGCCCTCGGAGTTCTACATCCGGGACGCCATCGACGCGGTGCTCGCCGGGGAGGAAGTCGACGTAGAGGACCGCCCCTCGCGCGGTTGCAGCATCAAGTGGACGGACGACTGAGCGCGGGATTCAGGCTTCGGTGTGCTCCCGGGCGCTCTCCAGCGCTTCGCGGGCGTTCTCGACGGCTGCGGGCTGTTTCGCGGGGTAGGCCTCGACCTTCGCGCGGAGCGTGATCCCCGGGCCGCGCTCGACCTCCCCTTTGAACGCGTCCTGCTTGTCGAGTCGGAGGAAGAAGGCGCAGTTCTCGTCGACGCGCTCGTCGAGCTCGCCGATCACGTTCTCGATGTCAGACAGCTCGCTCAGCTGGCGGAGCACGTAGCGCACGTCGTCCGCGTTGTCGACGCGGGCGGAGAACACCACGATCCGGTCGCCGTGGTGACCGTGGTTGACCGCGCGTTCGATCTCGTACTCCTCGGGGAGGAACTGTCGGAGCGCCTGCTCGACGCGTTTCTCGTCCTCCGTCGCGTAGCAGAAGGTCCGCAGGTCGACGTAGTGAAACGGGACGCTGGGCATACCCGCCGGTAGGGGTGCAGCGCGCAAAAGGCTTCCTCGACGGAGAAGACACCCGTGGCGGGCGCGATCCGGTTACTCCTCGGGATCTTCGTCGCCGGCCTCCGCGACCAGTTCGAGCTGGTCCTCCGGAATGCCGGCCTCCTGCCCGTCCTCGAAGACGATCGTGTAGTTGGGGTCGCCGAACATCGTCTCCATCACCTGCGTGATCTCCCCTTCCTCGCCGTCGAACTCGCTGTGTTCGTCGTGAAGAACGACCGTGTCGCCTTTCTCGAAGCTCATGGTGACTCGTTCCGCCGGGGCGAATTTAAGCGCCGTGATTCGCCGAACCGCTCACTCCCGGACCGCGGCGTAGATCTCCACGAGCCGGTCGACCGCGTGCTCGACGCTGATCGATGCCCGGCGGTCCAGACAGTTCTCCCGCAGGCGCTCGCGCTCGTCGAGCGTGCGCTCGATCGCGGCGGCGAACCCGTCGATGTCGCCCGGTTGGAAGTGGTATCCCGTCTCCCCGTCGTCGACGGTGTCGCTCAGCGCGCCGCTGTCGACGCCGACGACGGGCGTCCCGCAGGCGAACGCCTCCAGCGCGACCAGCCCCTGCGTCTCGACCGGGCTGGGGAACAGGAACGCGTCGAGCCCGGCGTAGAACGCCGGCAGCTCCTCCCGGTCGAGAAAGCCGAGGAACCGCGCGTCGACGTTCCGCTTTCGGGCAGCCGCCTCCAGTTTCTCCCGCGCCGGCCCGTCGCCGCCGAACACCACCGTCACGTCCCGATCGAGGCGGTCGCAGGCGGCGAGGATCGCCGAGAGCGACTTCTCGTGGCCGTGTCGACCCGTGTACCCGACGAGCGTCCGATCGTCGGGGAGCCCGTGGCGCTCGCGGAACGCCGCCGAGTCCACCGGGCGGAAGCGCTCGGTGTCGACGCCGTTGGGGACGACCTGTGGGTCGTCGACGCCGAGTTCGGTGGCGACGTACTCGCCGGTCGCCGCCGACGGGACGATCACCGCGTCGGCGCGGTTCAGGAACCACGACTCGTAGCGCCGACTCAGCGCCGCAGTCCGCTTCCGGACCGGCGCCCACGAGGTGAGGTAGCTGGCGTACTCCGAAGTCGGCGTGTGGTATGTCGCGACCAGCGGCAGGTCGCGGCTCCGGGCGAGCCGCATCCCGGCGAGCCCCAGCGAGAACGGCGTGTGGGCGTGGACGACGTCGACGTCCGTGACGGCGTCGGGCACGCGGGGCAGCCCCAGCCGGTACCCCGCGTAGATCGGCAGCGGGAGCGATCGAACCGAGTGCTCGTCGGTCTCTGGCTCCCTGTCGGGCGCGTCCGGGTAGACCACCTCCATCCGGCCGCCGCGCTCCCGCCAGCGGTCCCGCCAGCTCTGGACGGTGTACGTGACGCCGTTGACCGTCGGCAGGTAGGTGTCCGTGAACGCGGCGACCGACTCCATGCGCGAGCGGTTGTCCGAGGCGCGGTTAAGGGGTTCCGGAATGGCTCTCCTCCAGGAGGCGCTCGTACTGCTCGACCAGCCGCTCGCCCACCCGGTCGAGCGAGTGTTCGGCGGCGGTCTCGCGGGCGTTCTCCCCCAGTCGCTCCCGGAGATCGGGGCTCTCGTCGAGGCGGCGGAGCGCGTCGACGAACTCCTCGCGGGTCTCGCACTTCAGGCAGTCCTCGCCGTCGGTGAAGAACTCCTCGAACACCGGGATATCCCGGAGCACGACCGCCTTCCCGCAGGCCATCGCCTCCAGCGCGGCGATCCCCTGATTCTCGTCTTTGGTCGGGAACAGGTACACGTCGCCGGCGCCGAACGCGGCGCGCTTGTCGTCCATCCACCCGGTGAACGTGACGTTCTCGGGCGGATTGTTCGTCCAGTAGCGCGTCGCCTCGCCGGCGGCGGCGCCCTCCTCGTAGTGGCCGAACCACGCGAAATCGTACTCGGTCTCTTTCGCCACCTCGCAGAACGTCGTCAACCCCTTCCGCTCGAACACTTCCCCGACGCAGAACACCACCATCCCTTCGAGGTCGAACCGTTCCCGGGTCTCCTCGCGCAGGTCCTCGAACCCCGCCAGCGAGTCGATGTCGACGCCGTTGGTCACGGGCTCGATCGGGGTGGTGACGGGGTACTCCCGGAGCACACTCTTCGTGTACTCGCTGGGACAGAGCACCAGATCCGCCTGCGAGTAGAACCACCGCAGGTACGGCCGCAGCGCGGGGGCGAGCCGGTCGGTGAACCGGAACGACTCGCCGAAGTCCTCCGCAGTCACGTGGGCGTGCAGCACGAGCGGGATGTCGTTGCGCGTGGCGTGCCGGGCGACGGCGACGCTCCCCGGGCCGACGACGTTGCAGTGGGCGATATCGTACTCCCGGAACGCCCGGCCACCGGTCACTCGGGATCTCGCGGCGTCGACGGGGCCGTCGCCGACCCACGGCGACTCGACGACGTCGATGCCCGCCCCTTCGAGCGCCTTGCGCTGCTGCCGCGTGGCGGTCACGATCCCGCCGCGGATCCGGTCTTCCAGTTCGAGGTAGTCGAGGACGCGCACGGCTTTCGTCGTTCTTCGGAGGTCGGATTGATCAACGTTCCGGCCTGTGGGCGCGGTCGAGGCGGCGATCCCCCCGAGCAGTCCCCGAAAGCGATAACCCCGGCAGTCGCTTCCGTTCGGACGAGAGATGAGCGCCGGGATCGCCGAGGAGCGAATCGAACGCCTCGCCGCGTTAGCCGAGGAAGCCGTGGCTGCGGGGAAGTTCGACCGCTCGCGGGAGTACGTGCGGCTGGCACGGCGGCTCGCCGAACGCAACCGCCTCTCGCTCCCCCGGCGGTTCGCGCGCTCGACGTGCGACGACTGTGACGTGTTCCAGCGCCCGGGCGTGAACGTCCGGGTGCGGGTCCGGCGCGGGCGCGTGGTCCGGCGCTGTGACTGCGGCGCGATCGCCCGCTACCCCTACCGGGAGTGAGCCGCTCCCCAGACCGAAGCTTCAAAGCTTCCCCGGCGAATCGTTCCGGTAACAATGTCTGACGAGCTGCGAAAGCAGGCACACGACCTCGACGTGACCGTCTGGGTGGGGAAGAAGGGGATCGACGCGGTCGTCGACGAGCTCGACGATCAGCTCGACAACGAGGAGCTGGTGAAGGCGAAGTTCCTGCGGTCGGCCCGGGGGACCGACGACACCGAGGAGCTGGCGACGGCGCTGGCCGAGCGCGTCGACGCGGAGGTGATCGATACCCGCGGACACACCGCGGTGTTCCACTGATGGCGCTCCTGCAGACGACCCCGGTTCCGGACGGGTCGACCCCCGACGCGAACCAGGTCGTCGCGGCCTTCCTCGATCAGTTCCTGCCGACGGTGCTAGCGAACGCCATCGGCGCCCTCCTCGTCTTCCTCGCGGTGTTCGCGGTCATCTACGGCGTGGGCAAGGCGACGGCCGTCCCGCTGGTCGACCGCGTGCTCGACGCCCGCGGGCTGGAGACTCACGCCCGGCGCCCGCTGATCAAGATCACGTCGATCCTGATCGTGTTCGTGGCGATCACCGTCGCCTTCGGCTTCGCCGGCTACGGTGACTTCCTCCAGTCGCTGGCGACGGTCGCCGCCGCCGCGACGCTGGCCATCGGCTTCGCGATGCAGGACGTGATCGCGAACTTCGTCGCCGGCGTCTTCATCTACGCCGACCGCCCGTTCCGCATCGGCGATTGGATCGAGTGGGACGGCAACTCCGGCATCGTCGAGGACATCTCCTTCCGTGTCACCCGCGTCCGCACGTTCGACAACGAGCTGCTCACCGTGCCGAACTCCCAGCTCACCGACGGCGTGATCAAAAACCCCGTCGCGAAGGACACGCTCCGCCTGCAGTTCACGTTCGGCATCGGCTACGACGACGACGTGGAGAAAGCGACCGACATCATCGTCGACGAGGCCGAACGCCACCCGGACATCCTCACGGATCCGGCGCCGAGCGTCCGGCTGACCGAGCTCGCGGACTCCTACGTCGGCCTGCGCTCGCGCATCTGGATCGACAACCCCTCTCGGGCGGACTTCGTGAAGATCCGCTCGGAGTACGTCAAGAACGTGAAGCGGCGCTTCGACGAGGCGGGGATCGAAATCCCGTTCCCACAGCGTGACCTCTCGGGCGAGATCGAACTCCCCCCGGAGCTCGTCGAGCGCTGAGCCACCCTCCAGTCGGCCGGTCCCGCTCGAACGGGCCGGCGACGCGGGCGGGTCAGCCACTCGGCGCCGCGACGGACCTGTCCCTTCAATAGGCAGTATTTCTAATCGGTGCTCGTGACCGAATTTACTGACAGCCAACCATACGTTATCGCCGATCCCGCCACGAACTGTTCGGAACTCACGGGACCGGGGCCGATGGGCGCCGGCCCAGTCACCGGCCAGTAGTCGAATGCGATCGGAACAGCCCCCTTCGTCGATCCGATCGATCGGCAGCGAGAGCTGCGGCGTCGCGATCGCCCTGCGGGACGCAGTGCTCCTCTTCCTCACGCTGAGCGTCTGGCTCGCGGTCGCCTCGGTGCTGATGGTGGGGGTGACGGCGATGGCGCTCGGCGTCCCCTTCGAGACGCTCGGTTGGGGGCTCTACCTCCCGGCGCTCGTGGTCTACGTCGTCTACGTCGGGGACCGACGAGCCGTCTCCGACGACGACTGGCTGAACCACCCGCTCCGGAGCCGGCTGGTGACACGATACGACGCCCCGCTTCGGGCGACGGAGTCGGTCGCGGTGGTCGCCTACGAGGGGCTCCTCCTCGCCTCGCTCCCGTTGCACCGGTTCGACGGGCTGGTCGCCCTGGCAGTCGCACACCTCCCGTTCGTGGTGGCGGTCGTCTACCTCCAACTGAAGGCGGTGCCGGTGCTCGACTCGCTCGCCGTCGCGGTCACGTGGTCGTCGCTGATCGTCGCCACCGTCGTCGCCGTCGGCGGCGCCGGACTCTCCGTCCCCGTCGGGGTCGCGTTCATCGCGTGGACGCTCGTCGTCTTCGCCGGGGTGGAGTCGCGGAACGTCGGCGACGCCGAAGGTGACGAGCAGGCCGACCACGGGACGCTCGCGAGCCGGCTCGGCGCGGCCCGAACCCGGCTGTTCGTCGTCGGGGCGAAAGCGTCCGGCGCCGGCCTCTTTTGGGTCGTCGGCGGGGGAGGCATCGTCGTCCTGCTTGGCTGCTACTTCGCGTACCTCTCGGCGTTCAGGCATTTGACCGCGGCCGCGAAGACGGCTGCCGGACCGAGCTTGCTTCCCGCCCCGTCCGCCAGAGAGACGTACCGTTAACAAACCCGTAACCCAATGATGTAACCATGGCGCCGTGGCTCTCTCCCGACATGGCCGCGGCACTGACGTATCTGGGTGTCGGGCCAGCGATCATCATCGTCCTGTTACTGTTCGACGACCGGCGGAAACCGGGTGTTCTCTGGTTCGTCGTGACGATGGTGCTCGGCGGCGTTTGGGCGCTGTTGGTCGGCACGTTCACGCTCCTCCGATCGCCCGAGCTGACGCTGGCGCTGGCGAACGTCTTCTGGGCAGTCATTCCGGCGACGTCGGTGGCGATGTTCCTCTTCGTCTACGAGTACGTCGGGACGAAGCCCCCGAATCGGTCGCTCGTCGTCGGCCTCTTCGCTCCGGTCGCCGTGCTGTTCGTGCTCTCGTGGTGGAACCCACAGGACCTGATCTACACGCAGGAGTACTACGTCGACGCCGCGGGGATCCTCCACTACCCCCAGTTCGGGGGGCCGATCCAAGTGCTCGTGGTCAAGGTGTACGGCTACCTGCTCGTCAGCCTCGCGACCGGGATGTTGCTCGGTGAGGGGATCAGAACGACGGGTGCCCGCCGGAGGCAGGTCGCCTATCTCCTGTTGGTGTTCACGATACTGGCGCTCTCGACTCTGGTGAAGGTGGTCGGACTCGTCCCGATATACTTCTACCCCACCCCGATGGTGTTCTCCCTCTCCGGGCTCGCGTTCGCGGTCTCGACACAGCAGTACGGGTTCCTGAAGACGACGACGATCGCCCGTGAGCAGGCGTTCGAGCAGGTCGAGGACGCCATCCTCGTCACCAGCCCGGACGGGAAAGTGTTGGACGCGAACCGGAAGGCGACCGACCTGCTGGGTTCGGACGTGGTCTCGAAGCGGCTCTCCTCGGTGCTTCGAGCCCACCGCGAGCCGGGGGCCGATGCCGACCGGGACATGATCCCGATCGCCCGCGACGGCGAACTCCGGTACTACTCGGTCAAGGAGTCGCCGGTGACACACTCGCGGGGAACACAGGGGCGGGTCGTCGTGTTGACCGACGTGACCCCGATAACGCACCGACAGCAGGATCTGGAGCTGTTCAAGCAGGTCATCAGCCGTCTCTTCCGCCACAACTTCAACAACCGACTCAACGTCATCGCCGGCTACGCGGAGCTGATCAAGACCGTCACCGACGACGAGGCCGAGGAGTACGCCGGCCTCATCGGTTCGTCGGCCACCGAACTCATCGCGACCACGCGGAAGGCGAAAGACGTCGGACAGCTGTTCACCGACGAGCAGGTCGAACCGCTTGCGCTCGAACGGGTCGTCGACCGCGCCGTCGCCGCGCTCGAACCCGGAGAGGAAGCCTCGTCGATCTCCGTCGACGTGTCGGCCGTCTCGGTCTCCGCCCACCCGAAACTCGACCTCGCGATCCGGGAGCTGGTCGAGAACGCGGTCGTCCACAACGACTCGACCGACGGGGCGGCCGTCGACATCTACACGTCGGTCGAGGACGACTGGGTCACGCTGTTCGTCGAGGACGACGGCCCCGGTATCCCCGAGTTCGAACTCCAAGTGCTCGACGCCGAGCAGGAGACGGACCTGAGCCACGGTTCCGGCATCGGTCTCTGGCTGGTCCACTGGATCGTCAAGCGGTCGAACGGCGACCTCGTCTCACGGGTGACCTCGGAGGGTTCGCGTATCGGCGTTCGCCTCCGGCAGGCGTCGACACCCGACTCACGGGAGTGAGCTCCCGTCGGGCGGGGGTCGGCTCAGCCCAACATCCGGTCGGCGATCGTGTTCCGCAGCACCTCGCTGGTCCCCTCGTAGATCTCGTTGAGCTTGGCGTCGCGGTAGTAGCGCTCGACGGGGAAGTCCTTCGTGTAGCCGTAGCCGCCGTGGACTTGGATCGCCTCGTTGGCCACCTCGCGGCTGACTTCGCTGGCCTTGAGCTTGGCCTGGGCGGCCGCCTTGATGTAGTCCTCGTCGCGGATCTTCAGGTCCGCGGCCTTGTGCATCAGCAGCTTCGCGCTCTGGACCTTCGTGTCCATGTCCGCGAGCTTGTGCTGGATCGCCTGGAACTCCGAGATGGGCTGGTCGAACTGCTCGCGGTCGGTGGCGTACTCCGTCGCGGCCTCCTTGGCCGCGCGGGCGATCCCGACGCCGCGGGCGGCGATGGAGATGCGGCCGCCGTTGAGCGTCTTGAGTGACTGGACGAACCCGTCGCCCTCCTCGCCGAGTCGGCGCTCGGCCGGCACTCGCAGCCCGTCGAAGCGGAGCTCCGCGGTGGGACAGCCCTTGTCGCCGAGCTTGTGCTCGGTGTTCTCGACGATGAACCCGCCGTCCGTCTCCGGCCGGACGACGAAGGAGGAGATCCCCCGGTTGCCCGCGTCGGGGTCGGTCTTCGCGAACACGATCACCGTGTCCGCGACCGAGCCGTTGGAGGTCCAGAGCTTCCCGCCGTCGATGACGTACTCGTCGCCGTCGCGTTCGGCGGTCGTGGTCATCGCGGGCACGTCGCTGCCGGCGCCGGCTTCCGAGAGCGCGAACGCGCCGACGTCGGAGCCTTCGGCCAGCGGCGTGAGGTACTCCTGCTTCTGGCTCTCGTCGCCGAACTCGTACAGCATGTTGCCCGCGAGCGAGGTGTGGGCGGCGACGATCGTGCCGAGGCCGCCGGAGCCCCGGGAGATCTCCTCGATACCGATCGCGTAGGAGTGGTAGTCGAGGCCGGCGCCGCCGTACTCCGTCGGGAACGGCATCCCCATCAGCCCCAGTTCGGCCATCTGGTCGACGAGATCCTCGGGGAACTCGTCGGTCTCGTCGATCTCGGCGGCCCGGGGGACCACCTCCTCGTCGACGAACTCGGCGACGGTGTCGCGGATCTGGCGCTGTTCGGCGTCCAGACTGAAGTCCATACGTCCGTCTCCTTTCGGACCGGGCTTAGGGTTTTCTACCCGCCCCTGCCCCGGTGTCTGTGGTCGGAAAACGACGGCTCGCGAACTGCTTGGGAGAGACTTTTAACGCCGCTACACGTAGACCCTGCAAACCGAATGCCCGGACCCGACCCCCTCGCCGACGTTCCGTCCGATGACCTCGCGTGGTGTCACGAGGCCGTCCAAGACGTCTCCCGCACGTTCGCCCTGACAGTGGACGTGCTCGAGGAGCCCATGGACTCCTACATCTGTCTGGGCTACCTCCTCTGTCGGGTCGCGGACACCGTCGAGGACGCCTCCCACATCCCGCCCGCGGAACAGGCGACGCTGCTACGCACGTACGACGCCGTGCTCGATCCGACCGACGACACCGAGGTCGACGCGTTCGCCGCCGAGGTGGAGGAGTGGCTCCCCGCCGAGGCCGAGCGCAACGCCGACTGGGCGGTCGTCGCGAGCGCCCCCCGGATCGTCGGGACGTTCGAGGCGCTGCCAGCCGACGTGCGCGAAGCGATCACGCCGCCGGTGCGGGAGATGGTCGACGGGATGGCCGACTTCGTCGAGCGCTACGCCGACGAGGGCGGCCTCCGCATCGACGACCGGCGCGAACTCGAGGAGTACTGCTACTACGCCGCCGGCACCGTCGGCAACCTCATCACCAACCTCGTGACCCGGGGGGAGATCGACGACGAGCGCGAGCGGACGCTGTACGACACCGCCGAGGAGTTCGGCCTGCTGCTCCAGCTCGTCAACGTCTCGAAGGACGTGTACGACGACTACGACGAGGAGAACAACGTCTACCTCCCCGCCGAGTGGCTGGCCGAGGAGGGCGTCGAGCAGGACGAAGTGCTCGACCCCGCGAAACGCGAGGGCGCGACCTCGGTCGTCCGGCGCACGACCGACCTCGCACGCTCCTACCTCGACGACGCGGGGACGTACCTCCAGCACGTCCCGCTGCGAGAGGGCAACACGCTCGAAGCGTGGGCGGTGCCGTTCCTGCTCGCGGTGGGCACGCTCCGGGAGGTCCGCGAGCACCCGGAGGACGTGCTGACCGAGCGCGGCGTGAAGGTGTCGCGAAAGGAGGTGTTCGCGGTCGTGAGCGCGATGAGTTCGAAGGGTCGGGACGCGCTCCCCTCCTTCCGCGAGCGGATCGCCAGCGCGCCGTTCCACCAGCAGCCGACCAGCGCGGACTGAACCGGCCGCGATCCTTCGTTTTTCGAGCCGTCACGACGCCGAAGCTGTCGCTTTCGACTGTGGAGAAAAGCAGAACGTCGGTGTTCTCAGTCTTCGAGCGCGTCGGCGATCCGCCGCAGCTCCCGCGTCGCGTCACGGACCTCGTCGCGGAGCTGTCGGACTTCGCGTACCATATCCTCGGTGGCTTGGGCCTGTCGCTCGCTGCCCTCGCCGCCCTCGGCGCCGGCTTCGGCGCCCATGCCGCCCGGGCCGCCACCCATGCCGCCGGGACCGCCGCCCATACCGCCCGGGCCGCCACCGCCGCCCATCATGCCGGACATCATCTGCGCGAAGGGGTTGCCGCCGCCGGGACCCTCGCCGCCCATGCCGGGCGGGCCGCCGCCCATCCCCTCGGGGCCGGGCGCCTCGCCCTCCTCACGCTCCTCCTCGCGGCGCTCGCGGATCTCCTCGACGCGCTCGCGGAAGGACTTCTCCTCCTCGCCCTCGCTCTCCTCGGTCTCGTCGGGTTCGTCTGCCATACCTCCGCGTTCCGGGGCCACGGCGAAAAGGGTTGTTCTCCCGGGCAGTCGACCGGGACGGTTTTCCGCCCCAGCGCCCGACGACGAACCGATGGTTCCGCCGCTGGCGTTGGACATCGACGGCACGCTCACCACCCCCGAGCACACGATCGCGCCGCGGGCGTTCTCGCTGCTCGCGGGGTGGGAGGCGCCGGTCGTGCTGGCGACCGGGAAAGCGTTCCCCTACCCGGTGGCGCTCTGTCAGTTCGCCGGCATCCCCGAACGAGTGATCGCCGAAAACGGCGGCGTCGCGCTCGCTGACGGGCAGCTTGCGTACGCGGGCGACCCCGAGCGCGTGGACGCGGCCGTCGCGGCGTTCGAGGAGCGCGGCGGCGAACTGGGTTGGGACGGCGTCGACACGATCAACCGCTGGCGCGAGACCGAGGTGGCCGTCCGCCGGACCGCCGACGAGGCGCTGCTCCGTGCGGTCGCCGCGGAGTTCGACCTCCAGTTCGTCGACTCGGGGTACGCCTACCACCTCAAGAGCGCCGACGCCAGCAAGGGTGCGGCGCTGACCGGTGTCGCCGAGACGCTCGGCTACGAGCCGAGCGAGTTCGTCGCCGTCGGCGACAGCGAGAACGACGCCTCGACGTTCGAAACCGTCGGCGAGTCCTACGCGGTCGCGAACGCCGACGAAACCGCGAGAGCCGCCGCGGATGACGTCCTCGACCGCGGCTACGTCGACGGGACGCTGGACGCCCTCCGGGCGGTCAGGGAGCGGGCAGCGGACGATACGTAGCTCGCCGGTTCAGCACTTCTCGGTCGCGGCCGCGGACTCGCCCTCGATCGGGACGAACGTTCCGTCGATGTCCCACTCGTGGATGCAGTACACCTCGCCGAGCCGATCGGCCCGCCAGACGCCGTCCTCGTACCGTTCGAGCCGCCCACAGCGCTCGCAGACGCGCTGATCGGGCGTACGGAGGAGATCGCTCATTGCTGGCCTGAGGACTGGTGCGGGTATGAAGCTTCCGCCGTCGGCAGCCTATTCGACGGACGGCGTCGTCTCGACCAGCCGCGACAGCGGCGCCGCGAGGTGGAGAGTCGTCACTTCCGTCCCGTCGAACGACTCGGTGACGCTCCCGATCCGCTCGAAGCCGAGCGACTCGTAGAACCCCCGCCCCCGGTCGTTCCCGTCGAACACTTCCAGCCAGACGCGTTCGTGGCCCGCCGCGCGAAGTCGGCGGACGACGTGGGCGGTGAGTTCGCTGCCGACGCCGCCGCCCCAGTGCTCGGGGGCGACGTAGAGCCGCGAGAAGAAGGCGTCCGGGCCGTCGGGATCGCTCTCCCAGTCCCGCGCCGGGCCGGCGTTGGCGAAACCGACGACGCCGTCGTCGTCGGCGACGAGGAAGCAGGTGCCGTCGGCCGCGGCCACCTCACGGATCTCCGCCCGCAGCGACTCGGTGTCGTACCACTCCTCGACCGTCGCGTCGACCGTCTCCGCACCCAGTAGGTCGTCGTAGGCGGCGTGCCACGACTCGCGGGCGACCGTGGCGATCGCCGGCACGTCGTCGGGGGCGGTGTCGCGGATCTCCACACCCGCGGCTGTCCCGCCGCCGGCTTGAGGATTTCGCCCGCCAGCTTTTCGGTCGTCACGCCCCCACCTCCGTCGTGGAGTTCACGCCCCGTCGTACGTTCTGGTTCGCCCTCTGCTGGCTCGGCGCTACACAGAGCCTCTCGTGGGGGATCGCGGTCGTGCGGGTCGGCGTCTGGCCCGGGAACGTCGCCGCGCTCGCCGGCTTCTGTCTGCTGACGGTGGCCGCATCGGTCGGCGTCCTCCGTCCTGGGTGGGCCGGCGGGCCCGACGAGCGGACGCCGGTCTGGTGGGCGGCCGTCGTCGCCGCGGCGGCCGGGACGATCGCGCTGCTGCTCTGAGAACCCGAAAGCCTACCCGCGACCGCCGGGAGTGGGAGACGATGCAGTACGGCAACAGCGTCGGCCCGTTCCTCGACCGCATCCCCGAGACGCCCGACAGCTTCGCGTTCGTCGAACCCTCCCTCGGCGAGTCGAACGTCCCCCTCCGGGAGTTCGACCCCGACGCCGTCCAGGAGCGCTGTGCGGCGGCCGGCCTCGATCTGATCGTCCACCTCCCGATCGAGCAGCCGCTCGTCCACGCGCCGCCGGAACACGCCGACGGCGCCCACGCCTACTTCGAACGGGCGCTCGACCTCGCCGCGGCGGCGGGGGCGGACCGAGCGGTCGCACACTGCACCGCCAACCGCGGCAGTCGTGACGACCTCGACCTGTTCCGGGAGAACGTTCGCCGACTCGACGCGGCGGGCGCCGAACGCGGGGTCGAGGTCACGTTCGAGAACCTCGGCAAGCTCGACCGCGGCTACGACCTCGACACCGTGGGTCGCGTCCTCGACGACTGCGGCGCCGCCTGCTGTTTCGACGTAGGACACGCGTTCGAGGAGGACGGACAGGCGGCGATCGAGTCGTTCCTCGCCGACTACGCCCACCTCGTGACCCACCTCCACGTCCACGACGTCCGCGCCCGCGGCGACACCCACCTCGCGCTCGGCGACGGCGAGATCGACTACGAGCCGGTCGCCGCCGAACTGACTGCGGCGGGGTTCGACGGAACGATCACGATCGAGTCGTTCAGTCCGGATCTCGACCTCTGTGTCCACTCGGCCGAGCGACTCCGCGAGGCGTTCGACCGGGTCGGGTAGCCCGACTCAGACCTCGCGATACGGGCCGAGCCGCGTCCCGTCGGTCAGGTACGCCTCGCCGCTCGCGAGCGCCTCGGGCAGGAACGGTGCGAGGAACGACTCGCCCTCGACGTTGATCCACGTCCCCCCGGAGCGGTCGTTGAACGCGGGGAACACCACCAGCTCCGGCTCGTTCCACGCGAGTTCGTCGGCGTCGTCGCCGAGCGCGTCGAGAAACGGCTCCCGCCGCAGCGGTCCGCGGAGCCACGCCCGCTCGACCCGGCTCCCGCCGACCTCGTCGGTCAGCCGAACCGACGGGTGCTCGTGGCCCATACAGAGCGTCGACGCCGACAGCGCTTCCGCGTTCGGCCACGTGTGCCCGTGAACCATTCCGACCGACCCGACCCGTGCACCCTCGGCCGAGAGCAGGTCGATCCGGTCGGGGAACACGTCGGCGACGCCGCCGTCGTGGTTCCCCGTTGCGAGCGTCAGCGGCACCGCACGCGCGTCGAGCGCGTCGAGCAGATCCCGAACCTCCTCGGCCTCCGTGCCGTCGGGTTCGGCGATCCGGTGGACCAGATCTCCGAGCACGACCACGCGGTCGGCGCCCGTTCGGTCGAGCAGGGAGAGCAGCCGCCGCCGGCGCTCGTCGGCGTTCGAGTCGAGTTCGACGCCGCGCTCGTAGCGGAGGCCGACCTCGATCCCGGCGTGGTAGTCCGCGACCGCGAGCGCCCGCTCGGCGCCGAGATCGAGCGTCGCCGCCGGCGCACCGGGAACGGGTTCGACCGCTGGCTCGCCCATCAGATCGCCTTGAGCGTGCCGTCGGTCGGCTCGTAGCACTTCCCGCTCATCATCGCGTCCTGCACCGCGTCCTCGACGGCGCCGGTGTCGACGCCGTGCTCGTCGACGACGTGGGCGACGACGGCCTCGCGATCGGCGCCGTCGCCGTCGTCCAGTTCGCTCATCGCGTCGATGACGGCGTCCTCCAGGTCGACAGCAGCGGCGTCCTCGTCGGACTCCTCCTCCGGTTCGGCTTCGTCGGACTCCTCGCCGGTCACTTCGGCCTCGATCTCCTCGAGCTCCTCCTCGGAGGAGGGAACGTCGATGCCGGCTTCGCCGGGTTCGCCGACCTCGCTTCCCGTCGAGAACTCCGCGCCGAACTCCTCTTTGACCTCCTGACGCTCCTCCTCGGTCAGGGCTTCCTCGTCGTCGGCGACGGTCTCCTCGGGGTCGAAGTCGTCGATCTCCTCGGCCTCGTCCTCGACGGTTTCCTGAACCGACTCGCCGGCGTCGAAGTCCCCGAGCTCCTCTTCCTCGGTCGATTCCTCTTCCGACTCCCCTTCCTCGGCCGACGGTTCGGCAGTCTCTGCAGGCGACTCTGTCCCTGAATCGGTTGGTTCGGCCGTCTCCGCCTCTGGAGTTTCGGTGGTTTCCGGCTCCGGCTCGCCGGATTCGGACGTGTCGGCGTCCGATTCGACCGTCTCTTCGTCGTCGCTCTCGGGCGATCCGGACACGTGGTTCGCGACGCCGTCGAGGTCGAGGGACACGTCGGGCAGCGGGCCGAGTTCGGTCGGCGTGTCGGCGTCGGGGAGCGTCTCCAGCGAGCCGACGGCGTCGCGCTCGCCGGCGACCTGTTCGACCGCCTCGACCGCGAGCGACCGGACGGCTTCGAGGTAGGCGGTCCCGGTGTCGTAGTGCTCGATAGCCTTGGGGATCCCGGCAGCGAGCGAGGGGTCGATCGCCTCCGAAACGAGCGCTTCGCGGAGGTCGTCGCCGCGCAGCTCCGAGTCGAGCGCGGCCGTGAAGACGGCGATCCGGTGGAGCGTGCGCTCGGCCGCGGAGACGACCCAGCGGTCACGCGTCTCGGCGTCGACCTCGTTGATGCTCTCCGGGCGGACGGAGGTGAACACGCGGTCGGAGTCCTCCGGTTCGAACGTCCGGGCCTTCCCCGAGAGCGCGACGAACGTCGGCGGCTCGGCACGGCTCAGGAAGGCGTGTTCGTCGGGCTGGTACTGCCCGGCGTAGGTGACGAACGCGCCCGTCGGGTCGACGACGCGCCCGCGGAGGCTGTCCTCGTTGACCTGCTCGACCTCCGTGAGCACGCCGACCGCGAACAGGCGGTTCACGCGCGCACCCGTCGGCGTCACGACGTAGTTCGGCGCGCGCTCCTCGTCGCTCTCGGAGTAGGAGAGCGTGGCGTCGTCGAACTCCGCGGCGAACAGCCGGCGGGCGATCTCGCGGTTGCCCGGCCCGGAGTCGGCGCTCATGCGCCCACCCCCAGCGCCGCGAGCAGTTCACGCGCTTCCGTCTCGGGATCCTCCTCGACGGGCTCGAACGCGTCGGCGTTGAGGTTCGCGCCGTACTCGTCGACCGAGAGCGAGCCGCGGGCGCGATAGGCGTCGCCCACCAGCTCCCCGGCGATCGTCTCGGCGACGACCTCCCGATCCATCGCCTCGCGGGCGGCCTCGCGGGCGTCGTCGAGGTCGCCGCCGTAGATCTCCTCGGTGAGTTCGCGGCCGAGGATCACCGTACACGTCCCGGTGCCGTCGTCGAGGATCGCCTTCGTCCGGAGGTCGTCCTCGCCCTCCACGTCGCCGTGTGAGCGACACTCGCCGTTCTGGATCGCACGGTTGCACTCCGGACAGCGCTGGATCAGGCCCGACCCGTCCCGGACCTCGATCACGTTACCGGAGAGCTCCACGTCGAACAGGCCGCCCCCGGTGACGGCCTCGCCGATCGACATCGACGGCGCCGAGTCGGTGACCGTGACGGCTTCGTCCAGCGCCGTGACCGTCGAGAACTCCGAGACGTTCACCGAAGGTGCGCCGCGGTACTCCCGGACGTACACGTCCTCGAGCCGGACACTCTCGCCCGTCTCGATCTCGGGGTGGGGGTCCCAGTCGGTGAACGGGAGCCGGCTCGTCTCGCCGCCGATGACGCCCGAGAGGATCTCGGTTTCCCCGTCACGGCCGTCGATCGTCCGCTCTTCGACCTCGACGACCTGTACCTCGACGGTCCGGCCGCGGTCGCCCGGTTCGAGCTCGATCAGGTCGCGCTCGCCGCCGATCTCGTACGGCACGTCCAGCTCCTCGCTCTCCAGCGCGACGCTGGTGCTGTCGCCCAGATTGAGTTCGGGGCTCCCCTCCCACTCCCGGACGCCGGCGTTGCCGACGGTGACCGTGTCGCCCGGTTCGAAGCCGAACTCCTGCCAGGCGGTGTAGGAGACGATCCCCGTCTCGTCGGCGAGCTCGCCTTCGCGGATGGTGATGTCGTCGCCCTGGTACCGGATCGAGCGCGTCCCCTTCGTGAGCACGCGAACCGTCACGGTGACGTTGTCGTGCTCGGTCGTCAGGTCCGCAACGTCGAGCGACTCGGGGGTAGCGTCGCCGCCACCGCCGTCGCCGTGCTTCCGGCGGACGCTCTGTTTGGCCTCGTCGATCGGAACGCTGTACTGGAGGAGGTTCTCCAGATCCTCTTTGACCTCCTGTTTGTCAACACCGAGAGCGGAGGCGAGCTCCTCGGCGTGTTTGTCTACGTCCATCGTACCGAATTGGGCCGCGATGGCTAATAAGGGTTCGTCCCACCCCCTGACCGGTGGACGAACTCCGTCGCCCCCGGGCGTCGACGAGTGGCCCGGACCGAACGACCCTTGCCTCTGGGTGAGACACGGGGTGGTATGGACAGCACCACACGCCTGACGCTCGCTCGCGAGGCTGCCAGAGCGGGCGCCGAGGTCGCACACGGGGGGTTCCGGGGGCCGCTGACCGTCGAGACGAAGAAGAACGCCCTCGACTCAGTGACGGAGTTCGATCGCGAGGTTCAGCGGCACGTGGTGGGGATGTTCCGAGAGGACGACTCCGACGCGGTGATCGTCGGCGAGGAAGAGCTGCCCGACGTCGAAACTCGAACGACCCTCCCGGAGAGCGGCGCCGCCTGGGTGGTCGACCCGATCGACGGCACCAACAACTTCGTCGCGGGCAACCGGATCTGGGGCTGTGCGGTCGCCGCCGTCGAGGACGGCGACGCCGTCGCCGCGGTCAACGAGTTTCCGGCGTTGGGCGACAGCTTCGCTGCCGGCGGCGACGGGGCGATGCGCAACGGCGAGTCCTGTAGTGTGAGCGACCGGTCGGACCCCGAGACGTTCACGATCAACCCGATCTTCGGTCTCGAGCCGCGCGACCGCCGGAAGCTGGCGGCGTACATCACCACCATCGCCGAGGAGTTCGGCGACAGCCGCCGCTTCGGGAGCTCGCAGTACGCGCTCTCTTCGGTCGCCGCCGGGGAACTGGACGCCGCCGTTTCGGGAGTCGAACTCTCGCCGTGGGACACCGTCGGCGGTGTCCATCTGGTCCGGGAGGCGGGCGGCACCGTCACCGATCTGGAGGGGAACCGCTGGACGCCCGGCGACTCCGGCATCATCGCTTCGAACGGAAAGGCTCACGACGAACTCGTCGCCGCTTTCGACTGACGGTACTCAGGCGTCGTACGTCAACACGACGCCGCCGTCGAGCTGCTCCACGTCAGTCAGCGACAGCTGCGGGAAGGAGTCCGGATCGGTGAACCCCTCCCCGTCCGCAAGCGTCGGCGCGTCACGGCCACCGATCACGACCGAGCCGACGTAGACGGTCAGCCGGTCGACGAGGCCGGCTTCGAACAGCGAGAAAATGAGTTCGCCGCCACCCTCGACGAGCAGGCGCTCGAGGCCGTGTGCTTCGAGGCGGTCGAACGCCGCGGCGAGGTCGACCCGTCCCGACCCCGCCGTGATCACGGTCGCGCCGGCCGCCGAGAGCGCCGCCACGTCCGCGTCGTCGGCGTCCTCGCTCACGAGCACGTACGTCGCGGCTGCGTCGTCCAGCAGCTCCGCGTCCGGCGGCGTCCGTGCGCGGGAGTCCGCGACCACGCGGGCGGGGTTCGCCGGCTCCCCGTCGCGTTCCCGCCGGGTGCGTCGGTCGGCCTCCTTGACGGTCAGCCCGGGATCGTCCGCCAGTACGGTTCCGACCCCGACGAGCACGCCGTCGACGCCCGCACGGAGCTCGTCCATCCGGTCGAAGTCCGCCGGGCCGGAGATCGCCACCTGCTCGCGCTCGCGTGTCGAGAGCTTCCCGTCGACGCTCTGGGCGGCGTTCACGTGGACGTGCACACGTCCCGTTCGGGCCGCGCGGGAGTCGACTCTTTCGGTCCGAGCGGGAACGCTGAAGTCGCGGCACGACCGAACTCCGTCGATGACTGTCGAGACGGAGGTAGCCGTGATCGGCGGCGGTGCCACCGGCGTCGGCGTCGCTCGCGACCTCGCGATGCGTGGCGTCGACGTGGCGCTGCTCGAACGCGGCACGGGACTCAACGCCGGTACGTCGGGACGCTCACACGGCGTGCTCCACAGCGGCGCGCGGTACGCCGAGTCCGACCCCGAAGGAGCCGCCGACTGTCTACGGGAGAATCGAACCCTCCGCGAGATCGCCCCCGGCTGTGTCGCCGAGTCCGGCGGGCTGTTCGTCCGCCTCGCGGACGACGACCCGGCGTACTTCGACCGGAAGCTCGACGCCTGTCGGGAGATCGGAATGGAGCCGGCGCGTCTCGACCCCGGCGATATCCGCGATCGGGTTCCCGGAATCGCCGAAGGTGTCGAGGAGGGGTTCGCCGTTCCCGACGGCGTCGTCTCCCCCGCACGGCTCGTGGCCGCGACAGCGGCGAGCGCCCGTGACCACGGCGCGAGTATCCACACCGGATCGCCGGTCGCCGATATCGACGCCGGTGCGAACTCCGAGCGCCTCGCTGTTCGCGTCGACGGCGGCCCCACGATCGCCGCCGATTCGGTGGTGAACGCGGCGGGCCCGTGGGCGGGCGAGGTCGCCGCGATGGCCGGCGCAGAACTGGAGATGCGCCCGACCCGGGGCGTGATGGTGGCCGTCGACTACTCGGAACTCGCCCCGGTTCTCAATCGGTGTCGCGAGCCGGCCGACGGCGACATCGTCGTCCCCCACGGCGAGCAGGCGGTTCTCGGGACGACCAGCGTCGCCGTCGACGATCCCGACACGTTCGACCGCGAGGACTGGGAGGTAGAGCGGACGCTCTCGGAGTGTGCCGCGATGCTGCCGGCGCTTGGGGACGCGACGGTTGAGCGCACCTACTGGGGGCTCCGACCGCTGTACGAACCGGACGAACTCGCTCGTGATGGGCGGGGCATCTCGCGGGACTTCGCGGTCGTCGCTCACGACGCTGCACCGGGGCTGGTCAGCGTCGTCGGCGGGAAGCTCACCACCTACCGGCGTATGGCCGAAGCCGTGGCTGATCGCGTCTGTGAGGGGTTGGGCGTCGAGGAGCGCTGCCGAACTGCCGAGGAATCGTTACCGGGTGCGGGCGATCCCGAGCGACTCGACGAACTGGCTCGCGAGTTCGGCGCGGTCGGACCGGCCGACAGCGACGTGGTCAGCGAGTAGCGAACAGTCGGAGCGGGCTGGTCGGCGCGACGGGCTCCGAACTCCGGCCGTGTTCGTCGCGCCGCAGTGTTCAGGTCACGCCACGGGCTGGTCCCGGTATCGGTCAAAAAGGTTCGTAGCTGGGGGCGCGTCGTTCAGCCGTCGACCGGCTCGACGCCGATCGTCACCGTGACGCCCTCGATCTCCCACTCCTCGACGAGCCCGTGGTCCTCGTCGATCTCGCTCACGTCGACGAACTCGGCGGCCCGGACTTCCTCGGCCACCAGATCGCGGCGGTCGTCGAAGAACCCGGCAACGCGCTCGTCGTTGATCTCGACTGCGACGCGGATCTCCTCCTCCACGTCGAGATCGAGCCGCTTGCGGGTCTCCTGCACCCGTCGGATCAGGTCGCGGGCGTACCCCTCGCGCTCGATTTCTTCGGTGAGTTCGGTGTTCACGTAGACGCTGCCGCCGTCGAACTCGGCACCGGAGACGTGTTCGGGCGGTTCGGCGTCGTACTCGACCATCTCGTCGGTGAGTTCGACGACTTCGCCGTTCACTTCGACGCCGTCCTCGACTGCCTCGCGGGGCTCGCCGCGGACGGCAGCCATCACGTCCTGCGCGTCGCCGCCGAACGCCGGACCGACCACGCTCATCTGCGGGTCCGCGATCTCGACCAAGTCCTCGTACTGGTCGGTAACCGTGAGCTGCTGGGCGTTCACACGCTCGAGGAAGAGGTCCTCGAGGTCGCGCATCGCGTCGGCGACCGTCTCGTCGTCGGTCTCGACGACGACCTCCTGCACGGGCCAGCGGAGCTTCCGCCCGCCCTGCTGGCGCGCGTTTGCGGCGGCCTCCTCCACCTCGCGGAGCACAGCCATGTTCCGCTCCAGTTCGGGGTCGTGCCACTCGTCGTCCGGCGTCGGCGCCGCGAGCATGTGCACCGTGTCGGCCTCGCCGTCGAGCGTCTGGTACATCCGGTCGGCGAGGTACGGCGTGAACGGCGCGAGCAGGCGGACGACCTCGTCGAGGACGGTCGAGAGCGTCGCGTACGCGCCGCGCTTGCTCGCGGAGTCGCTCTCCTCCCACATGCGCTCCCGGATCGCCTTCACGTAGAACCGGCTCACGTCCTCGGTGACGAAGTCGAGCAGCGTGTTGAGCGCGTCGTGGACGGCGTACTCCTCCCACGCCTCCTCGGTCTCCTGTTCGACCGTCTGGAGTCGGGAGAGCACCCACTCGTCGACGAGGCTGAGTTCCCCATCATCGAGGTCGGCCTCGCCGGGATCGTAGTCGTCCAGCTCCATGTACGGCAGCGGGAACCGGAACACGTTCCAGAGGATGTTGAGCGTCGACTGCATCTCGTCGAGCCCGTCCCACTCGAAGCGCAGGTCCGCGCCGTGCTGGTCGTGCTGGAGCAGGTACGCCCGGAGCGGGTCGCGACCGACCTCCTCGATCGCCTCGTGGGGCGTGACGATGTTGCCGAGGCTCTTGGACATCTTCCGGCCGTCGCTGTCCAGCGCGAACCCGTGCATCACGACCTCGTCGTACGGGACCTGATCGACCGCGGCGGTGCCCATGCCCAGCTGCGACCAGAACCAGCCGCGGGTCTGGTCGTGGGCCTCGACGATCACGTCGGCGGGCCAGAACTCGTCGAACTGCTCGTCCTCGCTGGGGAAGTCCAGCGTCCCCCACGAGGCGACGGAGGAGTCCAGCCACACGTCGAACACGTCCGGAACGCGGGTGTAGGTCGTGCCGTCTTCGGTGATCGTGAGGTCGTCGACGGTCGGCCGGTGGAGGTCGAGCTCGTCGGCCGCCACGTTTTGATCGGCGCGGTCGGCGAGCTCCTCGCGCGTGCCGACGACGATCCAGTCCTCCTCGGTGGTCTCCTCGGTCGTGCTGTCCTCGGGCGTCCAGATCGGGATCGGAATCCCCCAGTAGCGCTGCCGGGAGACGTTCCAGTCCGGGGAGTCCTCGATGAAGTTCCGGAAGCGGTTGTCCCGGGCCTCCGGCGGGTGCCACTCGCTGTCCTCCATGTTCTCGAGCAGGTCCTCCTTCACGTCGGTGACGGTGACGAACCACTGCTCGGTCGCGAGGAAGATGATGTCCGTGTCACACCGCCAGCACTGCCCGTAGTCGTGGGTGTACGTCTCGTGAGCGAGCAGGTAGCCGTTCTCCCGGAGGTCGTCGATGATCTCCTCGTTGGCGTCGCGGACGAACTGGCCGGCGTACTTGCCGGCGCGCCCGTCGTACACGCCGTCGCTCTCCACGGGACAGAAGATGTCCAGCCCGAGTTCGTCGCCGCGCTCGAAGTCCTCCTGCCCGTGGCCGGGCGCGGAGTGGACCAGCCCGGTGCGGTCGGTCTCGACGTAGTCGGCGTGGTACACCTCGCCGGCGCCGACGAAGGAGGGGTGGTCGGGCACCTCCTCGGCCAGCGGGTGGTCGTACTGCCAGCCGATCAGCGCTTCGCCGGGGAGCTCCGCCTCGATCTCGTACTCGTCGTACCGACCCTTCTTCAGTACGTCCTCGACGCAGTCGGTCGCGAGGTACAGCACGTCCGTCTCGCCGTCTCTCTCGGCGCGCACCTTCGCGTACGTCGCGGCCTCGTCGACGGCGACGAACGTGTTCGCGGGCACGGTCCACGGCGTCGTCGTCCACGCGACGAGGCTGCCCTCGCGGTCGGCAAGCGGGAACTGCACGTAGATCGAGGGGTCCTCGACCTGGTGGTACTCCACCTCGTTCTTCGCGATCGCGGTCTCACACCGCGGGCACTGCGTGATCGAGCGCTTCCCCTGCTCGACCAGCCCGTTGTCGTGGGCCTGCGAGAACGCCCACCAGGCGGACTCCATGTACTCCGGCGAGATCGTCTGGTAGGGGTTCTCCCAGTCCATCCAGACGCCGATGGACTGGAAGTCCTCGTCCATGTTCTCGCGGTTCTCGACGGCGAACCGCTTGCACTCCTCGATGAACTTCTCCATCCCGTACTCCTCGATGTCCTGCTTGGAGTCGAAGCCGAGCTCCTGCTCGACTTTCGTCTCGATGGGCAGGCCGTGCATGTCGTACCCCGGCCGGTCGGTGACGTGGTGACCCTCCATCCGCTTGCGCCGGATGACGGCGTCCTTGAGGGTCTTGTTCCACGCCGTCCCGAGGTGCATCTGCCCGGAGGTGTACGGCGGGCCGTCGACGAAGAAGAATGGCGGGTCGTCGGCGTGTGCCTCCTTGGTCCGTTCGTAGGCGTCGTGGTCGTCCCAGTACGCCGAGACGGTGTCCTCCACCGCCCGCGGGTCGTACTGGTCCGGGACCTCCTCGTCCATACGTCTTGGCTGTGTTGGGTCGCTTATCAACCCGGTGGTCCGGCAGTCTCGGTGTTGGATGGACCTCGTTACCAAATTCCGTTCTGGCTGTCCGTCGCGAAGAGATGTGAACTGCCAGTGCTGTGGCGCGAAGCGGTCGCGCCTCCGTGCGCGACCCGAGCGCGAGGGACGAACGAGCGAACGCAGTGAGCGAGTGAGTCGGCTGGGGAGGCGTGTGGGCTGTGCGGGCGGGACTGAAAGGGGCAGTTCGCTCCGGAAACCCCGACGACGCAAGCACCGCAGGCGAGCGAAGCGAGCCGAGGAGCGCAGCGAGTCGCGGGACCGGAGCGAATTGGGGCTTTCACGGTGTTGCTGACCAGTTTCGTCGCTACACCGCCGTTCGAGAACCGGTACCTACCGACTCAGAATCCGTGTCACGAAGGAGAGCTTCAAACCGCTCCCCCGCCAACGTTCACGTAATGACCGACATCCCGCTCGAACACGTCCACCGCGAACCCGACAGCGACACCGGTAACGCCGTCTTCGTCCTCCACGGCCGTGGCGCCGACGAGCAGGACCTCCTCCCCGTCGCGGACCGCCTGCCCGGCGACCGCCACATCGTGAGCTTCCGCGCGCCGGACCGGCTGCGCGGCGGCTACACCTGGTACGATCTCGACCTCTCTGGCGGCGGGCTCGAGTCGAGCCAGCCCGACCCCGATGGGTTCCGCCGGAGCCTCGACGTGGTTGCCGAGTCGGTCGATGCCGCCGTCGACGCCTACGACCTCGACCCGGACAGCCTCGGCCTGTTGGGGTTCAGTCAGGGTGCGATCACCAGCCTCTCGACGGTGCTCGAACGGCCCGACACGTTCGCGTGGGTCGCCGCCCACCACGGCTACCTCGCGGAGTCCCACGCCGACCGCTCGCCGGACGGGATCGAGGGCAAGCCCGTGTTCGTCGCCGCCGGCGCGGCCGACCAGATCATCCCCGCGAGCCGCTCGGAGGCGGCCGCCGAGGGGATGCGCGAGGCCGGCGCCGACGTGACGTTCGGCACGTTCGAAGGGGGCCACGGGATCGGCCCGGACGAGCTCGATGCGGTGCAGGAGTTCGTCGACCAGCACGACTAGCCCGTCCCGCGTAGTCGGGGAGCCGGACTGCGCCCCAACCAGCCGCCGGTAGCGGACCGGGGCCGCGGTCGGTAGCCCTAAATCTGCCCGTCACCAACCCCGTGTATGAGCGTCGCCAAGACCGTCGAGGATCTCGGTGCCGAGCTCGGCGAACGCATCGCCGCCACCGACGAGTACGAGCGCTTCGAGGCAGCCAAACGCGCCGTCGAGGAAAGTGAGGAGGCCCAGCGGCGCATCGACGAGTTCGAGTCGCTCCGGGCCGAGCTCACGACCGCCCGGCAGACCGGCGAGGCCGATCAGGAGCTCGTCGACGAGGTCCGGCAGGCCCAGCACGAACTCCACTCGCTGCCGGAGATGGCGGAGTTCCTCGAAGCACAGGAGGCGTTCCAGGCACGCCTCGACGCCGTGAACGACGCGATCTCCTCGGAACTCGTCGTCGACTTCGGCGGCGAAGCCGGCGGCTGCTGTCAGGACTGACCGCGACGCGGAGAGTCGCAGTCTGTCAGGACGAATCGCGACCGAGACCTTTTGTCGGAGACCGCGACCAGTAGCCCCATGCTCGCGATCGCCGGCGGCAAGGGCGGTGTCGGGAAGACGACGACCGCGCTCGGCCTCGCCGCCGCCCTCCCCGACCGCCCGTTGGTCGTCGACGCCGACTGCGACATGCCGGACCTCCACGCGCTCGCCGGCGTGCCTGCCGACGAGGGGCCTCACCCCTGCTCGGCACACGACTGTCGTGTCCTCCCCACGCCGGCGGACACTCCCGAGTCGGTCGAGCAGCGGCTCGCACGCCTCCGCAGTCGAGAGAGCGACGGCCACACGCTCGTCGACACCCCCGCCGGTGCGGGCGTCGACGCCGCGACGCCGCTCCGGCTCGCGGACGGCATCGTGCTGGTGAGCACCGCCTGTGCGCCGGCGCTCCGGGACGCTGCCAAGACGGCGTCGATGGCCCGTGCGGTCGGCACCCCCGTCGTCGGCGCCGTCCTCACCCGCACCCTCGCCCGCCCGCCGAACGCGGCGGAGCTGCTCGGCTGTCCGCTCCTCGGTGTGGTTCCCGACGCCGCGGGCCGACCACTCGACGACCGGCGAGTTCGCGAGCGGTACGAGGCGGCCGCGACTGCACTTCTCGACGTGACGACATCGTCGTGAGTGGCTGTAGCTGCACGGAACGCTTTTGGTTCACAAACGAGTACCAGTGTCCATGGCGAGACGGCTCTCGACCGGCATCAACGTCCTCGATCGCGAGATCGAGGGCGGACTCCCGGCGGGCTCGATCGTGCTGCTCTCCGCCGAGCCCGCCAGCCAGTCGGAGCTGTTCCTCTACGAACTCACCGCCGAGCGGCAGACTCTCTACCTCACGACCGTCCGGTCAGATCAGGCCGTCGTCGACGCGATCGACCGGACGACCACCCGAACGGGCGATCCGACGGTCCGTGACGTGGGCGGCGACGCGCCGCTCGACCGGGCGAACCGCCTGATCGGCACGCTGCCCGAGGAAGCGACGCTGATCGTCGACGTGGTCGACGCGCTGGAGCGCTACGATCGGGGTCGCTACCGGCGCTTCCTCAACGAGCTCCAGACCGTGATGGTCAACACCGGTGGCGTCGCGATCCTCCACGGGCTGAACGGCGTCGACGTGCCGAACCACCGCGACCTGACCGCCCACGTCGCAGATGTCGTGTTCGACCTGCGGACGACCGTCACCAACGCCGAGGTGGAGAACCGCCTCGTGATCCCCAAGTTCCGCGGCGGGAAGGCGCTCTCCGAGCCGATCAAGCTCCGGCTGGCCGAGAGCGTCAACATCGACACTTCCCGGGACATCGCCTGACCCGGCAGCGTCCCTTCCCGCAGTCGCTCACTCGCCCAGCGCCAGCAGTCGACCGCTGTCCCCGGTGACGAACAGCGCCCCCGGGGAGACGACGGCGTCGCCTCCACCGCCGGGCGTTACGGACCACCGTTCGCCCCCGGTCGCCGCCGAGAGCGCAGTAATCCGCCCCTCTCCGGTGAGGAGCACGCTGTCGCCGACGACCGTGGGCGCCCCGACCCGTCCGTCCCGCTCGTACCGCCATGACTCCTCGCCGTCGTGTGTGATCGCGTACAGCGTCTCGCGGCCGGTGGCGTACACGTGCTCGTCGTCGACGGCTATCGGCCGATTTCCGCTGTCGAGGACGTTGAACACCCATCGCTGCTCGCCGTCGGTCCCGTAGGCGATCACGAGCCCGTAGCTCTGCACCACGAGTAGATCCCCGTGGACGACCGGCCCGGCCGTCACGGGTTCGGTCTCCGCGCGCCATCGCTCCCCGCCGTCGTCGATATCCAACGCGACGATGCCGGTCGCTCCCGAGTTCGAACCGACGTACAGCGTCTCGCCGTCGACCGCGGCCGGGGTCGTGAACGTCGTGCTCCCCCGCTGGGTGGTGTCCTCGATCTGCTGCGACCACAGAACCGACCCGTCCGCGACCCACAGCGCGTGGACGGTTCCGCTCCAGTCCGGAACGTACGCGACGCCGCCGTCGACGGTCGGCGGTGCGGTGAGCCGCGCGTCCACGTCGTACAGCCACTCCTCCTCGCCGTACCGCGATCCGAAACAGAGCACCCGACCGCGTTCGAGCGATCGTTTCCCCGTCACCACTACACGCTCCCCGACGACTCCCGGCGCCCCGTTGAGGTCGATCCGCGATGGCGCCCACCAGCGTGTCTCGCCGGTCGACGCGTCGAGGGCGTAGAGACGGTGGAACGACCGCGACTCCGGCGAAACAGCGTCGGCCGGCACGTACAGCCGCCCGTCGGCGAGCGCGGGTGTCCCGGCGGCCCGGACGCCGTCGAGCTCTCGTCCCCAGACCGTGGCGGGGTCGCTGGGACCATTGTCGACACGCCGCGTGTGGCCGGCATCGTGGCCGTCCATCCGCCATTCGCCGTCGACGCTACCGAGCTCACCGTTCGGGAGCTCTCCTGACAGACATCCGGCGAGTCCCACGGTTGCGGCCGAGGCTGCGAGGAAGGCTCTGCGGGAGGGCATGGGCCCTCTCGTGGCGGGGCGAAGTTGAATCCTTCCCCGACGTTTTCGATATCGCGAAATAGAGTTTACAAGTCGCAGAGCCGTCGCGCTCCGCTCGTCGATCAGTCGAACCGGTAGATGTTCGCGACGTACGTCTCCCGAACCTGGTCCCCCCAGTTGTGGGTGTAGGTGTCGATCACGTCGCTGGCGACGTCCCCGCGGAGGTACTTCACGACGCCGCGGTCGCCGGTGCGATCGCGGAGGTGTGTGGTGAAGAAGTGCCGGAAGTAGTGGGGAGTGACGTTCTCGCCGGCGCCCGCGCCGGGCTCGTACCAGCCCATCTCCTCGGCGTACCTCCGGACGTAGTGTCTGACCGCGCGTGCGGTGAGTCGTTCGCCCCAGTCGCCCGCGGTCGAGACGAACAGCGGCTCCGCCGCTGACGGCGTGTCCGGCCGGATCGCCAGCCAGCGACGGAGTCCGCGCCGAAGTTCGTCGTCGACGGGGATCACCGTCGACCGCTTGCGCTTGTTCGACTCCTCGCGCACCTCGCCGTTGTACTCCTCCCCGCGTGCGGGCGCGCTGTCGACGTATATCGCGTCACCACGCCCGTCGAGCTGGGGCCGGCCGTCGAGGCCGTACCGTTCGAGCCCGGGCTCGGAGAGCCGCAGATCCCGACAGTCGAGGTTACAGAGCTCGCCCACGCGCATCCCGGTTTTCAACAGCGTCAGGACGATCGCGTGGTGGAGCGGGTGAGAGATCCGGCCGAGGAACTCCCCCATGGTCGCCACGTCGACGTCCCGCCGCTCGGGATCCTTCTCGATCGACTCGTCCATCTCCTCCATCACCAGCGCCATGGGGTTCTCCTCGAAGGCGCCCACCCGGGTCATGTAGTCGTAGAACCGATTGACCGTCGTGGCGTAGGTGGCGACGGTGCTCGGCGAGAGCTCCGACCGAAGGGAGTGAAGCCACGCCAGACAGTCCCGGTGGCCGGCGGATCCGGGATCGGTGGCCCGTCCCTCGAGGAACTCGGCGAACCCCCGAAGCACCCGCTCGTAGGCGTCGCGGGTGCGTTCGGCCCGGCCGTGCATCTCCATGTCCTCGAGGTAGTAGTCGACTGGGTCGGCCACCTCGGCGTCGGGAGACCTACTCGCCATCGAGCACGTACCCTCCGTCCCTGCCGCTGTAGCGGATCGCCTCCGACTCCTGTGTGATTCGATCCAGACGGTCCTCGAAGTCGCCCAGCACCGCGTCGACCAACTCGTCCCAGCCGACCGCCTCCTCCGACGAGAGGACTTCGTGGACACGCGTTTCGAGGCCGTCTCCCCCGGGGTTCGAGTCCGAAGAACTGCCTTCCTCGGGGTTCCTCGTTCCCCCCGGCTCGTCGGCCGGTTCGAAGCCGTTCCGGCCCGCCTGGACCATCGTCCGGACGAACTCGCTCTGGCTCATTCCGAGCTCGTCGGCGGCCTCTCGCCACTGGTCGCGCTGGTGGGCGGGCACCCGCGTCTTGACCTGCACCGTCTCGCTGTCGGCGTCCTCGGCCATGGATCGAGCGTCCGCCGCCGAGCACATCAACGTACCGGTAACAGGGATTAGGGCACTAATCCTCTAGTGCGGTACCGGTTCCCTTCCGCATATGTGCACCGGAATTGTCGATATTCGTTATTCGGTACCTCCAACGTCGATCTGTAGTCGGAACTATCGTGGTCCCGTCAACGTCGATCATCGTGTGAGCTCGAACGGCGGCTCCGCGTCCGCGGGGAGGGGGTTCTCGTACTCGCCCACTTCGCGTTCGAATTCCTCGCGTGCGGCGGCGAGTCGCTCCCCGTCAGTCAGCAGGTCGAGCGTCGAACCGGCGAGCAGTTTCGCCACGTAGGGCAGCGCCGTCCGGCCGAAGTCGCCGTTCGCGACGACGGCCTGCCAGGAGTGTCCGGGCGTGCCCAGCGCCCACGTCGTCGCGCGGAACTGTGCGGTGGGCGTGATCTGGCTCACTTCGCCGACGTCGGTGCTCCCGCCCCCGGGATCGCCCTCGTCGAAGGCGTCCATGGGTTCGCCGTACAGCGCGGCGTCGGCGGCCGCGTCGTCGTGTGGCGGCTCGAACTCCGCGATTCGGTCCTCGATCGCGCCGTCGGGGAACGTCTCCTGGAGCTCGGCGGCGAGCTCGCGTTCGTCTTCGTCGAACGTGACGGGCCCGAGATCGGCCATGTTCTCCCGGAACGTGTCGGCGATAGCCGAGTTGGAGACGAGCCGGTGGACGCCCGTGTAGTAGCGTTCGCTGACAGCGGTCCGGCTCATCGTCGCCGCGCCCGTCGCGATCTCGCGCAGCCACTCGGTGACGCGTTCGACCCCGCTTCGCGTCGGCGCACGAACGAAGTACCAGACCGACGCCTCCGCAGGGACGACGTTGGGCGCGTTCCCGCCCTCCTGGACGTTGTAGTGGACGCGCACCGCCTCCGGGACGTGTTCGCGCATGTACTCGACGCCCGTGTTGAGCAGCTGGACGCCGTCGAGTGCACTCCGGCCGGATTCGGGCGACGCTGCGGCGTGGGCGCTCTCACCCTCGAAGGTGAACGAGAGGGAGTCCATCGCGAGTGAGCTGCCACGCTGTGGCGCGGTGTGATCGCTCGGGTGCCACGTCACGGCGGCCGCGAGGTCGTCGAACGCGCCGTCACGGGCCATGAACGTCTTGCCCACCAGCGTCTCCTCGGCGGGACAGCCGTAGAACCGGACCTCCCCGTCGGCGTCGCCGCGGTCCAGCGCCCGGGCGACGGCGATAGCGGCGCCGACCCCCGCCGTTCCGAACAGATTGTGCCCGCAGCCGTGGCCCGGTTCGCCAGCTTCGATCGGCGAGCGTTCCGTCGTGACCGCCTGCGAGAGCCCGGGGAGCGCGTCGTACTCGCCGAGAATGCCGATCGTCGGTCCGTCTCCGGCAGCGTAGCTCGCGACGAACGCCGTCGGCATGTCGCCGACGCCGGCAGTGACCTCGAACCCTGCGTCGACGAGGGTCTCCCTGAGCAGCCTGCTCGCACGCTCCTCGTGGAGCCCTAGCTCCGGGTGCTCCCAGAGATCGACCGCGAGCTCGTCCATCCGGTCGGCGAGGTCGTCGACGTCGTCGAACAGCCGTTGTTTCACGCCAGCACCCGAGGCCGGCGGCCGCTTAACTCCTCGCCCAGCGGTGAACTGATGCTGTTCGGCCGAGGTCCCGTGACGCTGCGGCGACTTGTAAACTCTATACCGCAATATCGAACTTCGTGGTGGAGCGTTGCCGAACGACCCCAGCAGAAAGAACCGGCCGGGATCGACTGCCGGACTGAACCCCGGGAAGCTAACCCCACGGGTGGCGTACCGGCGCGTATGTCCGAAAACTCCGAGAAGCGTCAGCAGTCGGTGCGGATCATCGGCGCGCCGACGGACTACGGGCAGGACCGGCGGGGGGTCGACATGGGGCCGTCGGCGATCCGTTACGGCGGACTGAGTGAGAGACTCTCCGAGGCCGGGGTCGACGACGAGGACGCGGGGGACCTCCTCGTTCCCCGTGCCGAGGAGCGTGACGCTCACTACCGTACGCCCAGCGAGGGGAAAGCCCGGTTCCTCCGGGAGACAGAGGACGTCTGCAGCCGGCTGGCCGAGGAGGTTCGCGGATCGATCGCCGACGGCGCTACCCCCCTGGTGTTGGGCGGCGACCACTCGATCGCTATCGGCACCGTCTCCGGCTCGGCAGCCGACGCCGAGATCGGCGCCGTCTGGTTCGACGCCCACGGCGACCTCAACACGCCGACGACGACGCCATCGGGCAACGTTCACGGGATGCCGCTGGCGGCACTGCTCGGCGTGAAGGAGTGGGAAGGCGTCGACTGGGCCAACGCGCCGTCGCTCTCGCCGGAGAACGTCGCGATCGTCGGCCTGCGCTCGGTCGACGACGCCGAGCGTGAACTGCTTCGGGACAGCGAGATCAGCGCGTTCACGATGTCCGAGATCGACGACCGAGGCCTCGACGAGGTGGTCGACGACGCCCTCGCGGTCGCCGGCGACGGCACCGACGGCTACCACGTCAGCTTGGACTTGGACTGGCTCGACCCGACGATCGCCCCCGGCGTCGGGACGCCCGTCCGGGGCGGCGTCGACTACCGCGAGGCCCACCACGCGATGGAACAGGTCGCCGCCGACGGCGGCATGCGCTCGATGGAGCTGGTCGAGGTCAACCCCACGCTCGACCAGCACAACGAGACTGCGGAGCTCGCGGTCGAACTCGCGGCCAGCGCGTTCGGCAAACGCATCCTGTAGATATCCGCGTTCGTGTATTTCGACACGGGGTGGGAAGGGAACCTTTACACTCCCGTGTTCATATCCTCCGCCCATGTCCGAGACCGTGCTGGTGATCGGCGGGGGTGGCCGCGAACACGCGATCACGCGTGCGCTGGCGCCCGACGCCGAGGTGTACGCGCTGGCCAGCAACCGGAACCCGGGGATCGCGTCGCTCGCGGCCGGAACCGAGATCGCCGACGAGGGGGATACCGATGCGATCGTCGCGTACGCCGAGAGCATCGGCGCCGACGCCGCAGTGATCGGGCCGGAGTCCGCCCTCGCGGCCGGCGTCGCCGACGCGCTGAACGACGCCGGCGTGTTCACGTTCGGCCCGACCGCCGAGGCCGCCCGGATCGAGACTGACAAGGCCTACCAGCGGGAGTTCATGGCCGAACACGAGATCCCGGGCACGCCCGAGTTCGAGACGTTCGACGACGCCGAGGCCGCCGCGGCGTACGTCGAACGCGTCGAGGGCGACGTGGCGGTCAAGCCGACGGGGCTCACCGGCGGGAAAGGCGTCCGCGTCACCGGCGATCAGGTGACCCACGCCGAAGCTGCCGAGTACGTCCGGGGGAGCGATCACGACGAGTGGGTGATCGAGGAACGCCTCGTCGGCGAGGAGTTCACCGTCCAAGCGTTCGTCCACGACGGGGAGATGCGCCTGACGCCGGCCGTGCAGGACCACAAGCGCGCCTACGAGGGCGACGAAGGGCCGAACACCGGCGGGATGGGGAGCTACACCGACGCCGGGGCGACGCTTCCGTTCATGACGCCACAGGAGTACTACAGCGCCGCGAGCGTGCTGGAGGCTACCGTCGACGCGCTTCCCGAGTACACGGGCGTGCTGTACGGGCAGTTCATGCTGACCGTCGAGGGGCCGAAGGTGGTGGAGTTCAACGCCCGCTTCGGCGACCCCGAAGCGATGAACGTCCTGCCCGTGATGGAGACCCCCCTGCTGGATATCGTGACCGCCGCCCGCGACGGCGAGTCGCTGCCGGAGCCGGCGTTCGCGAACCGCGCGACGGTGTGTAAGTACGCCGTCCCGGCGGGCTACCCGACCGACCCCGACGCAGGCAGCGAGATCGAGGTCGACGAGTCGACGGTCGCAGCCGCCGCCGACGCACACGGCGGCGACGCGCTGCTGTTCTACGCCTCCGTCGACGACCGCGAGGACGGGCTGTTCACGACGACCTCCCGATCGTTCGCGGTCGTCGGCGTCGCCGACGACATCCCGACCGCGGAGGCGCTCGCGGCCGATGCGCTCGAGGCAGCGGGCGATGGGCTGCGGGTCCGTGAGGACGTGGGAACCGAAGAGCTGGTGCAGTCGCGGATCGACCACATGGCGGCGATCCGGGACTGAGCGGGCGGAGAAAGCGGACGGCGCGGCGTTACTCGAACTGCTGGACGACTTCGAGGTCGCGGTCGGTCCGCATGAACTGCGCGAGCCGCCGGGTCGCGTGGCAGTCCGGGCAGCTGAGGTTCTGGTCGGACTCTGGGAGATCCGTCGGGTTCGACTCCCACTCCTTGTTACACTCCGGACACAGTAGGCGGACGAACGCTTCGACCATGCTCCGGATTGGGACCCGACGGCCGATAAAGCTTGTCGCCCCTTCGACCGCCGCCTCAGGCGGGGTGGCTCAGGTTCGACATCAGCTGGCGGATGTTCGGTCCCTCCTCGTCCTCTCGCTCCTGCGGGAAGATCCCCATCGGGACGACCACGTCGGACTCGTGGTTGAAGTTCGCGACGAGGATGAACACCGGCACCTCGTTGCCGTCGACGGTCACCGTCGCGGAGAACTTCGTCACCGTCCGGGCGCCGCCGAGCATCTCCACCTCCTCCTCGGACTCCCGGCTCACGTCGTTCATGTTGTCGAACCGCTGCTGGAAGCGCTGGACGAGTTCGCCGGCGTCGATGTTCGAGATGGGGTTGAACGACTGCCCGGCGAGTTCGACTTGCGGCGAGGTGAACGCCGCGAACACGCCGATGTCGGAGCTCCCCAGCGGGCCGAGGTCGATCTGCTTCCGGTACTCCGTCACCGTGTTCGTCACCTCGACCTCCTGTCCCGCGAACGTCCGGGTCATCGTCGGCTGTCGCTGGCCGGTCTGTTCGTACCCGGTGTCCCCGGGGTCGGTAACGGCGTACTCGGCGCTGAAACTCGTCGAACCGCTACAGCCCGCCAGCCCCGCGATCCCTGCGACTGTCAGCGCACCGACTTTCCGGCGTGATAGCTCCATACGGTTTCGTTGCCGCGAGATGGGCATAAACTTCGTGGCCGTTGTACTCGGTGGGCGACATCTCAGCTCCCGGGGAGGATGTCCCCGAGCGCGCCGCCGATCGCCATCCCGACGAAACACACCGCGGTCTGACAGACGGCGACCCAAGGCTCGGCCCAGTCGACGCGCCCCCACGTGGTCATCATGAACAGCGCCGTCAGCGCGGCGATAGTGAGCAGCCCGACGGGTCGGCGCGGGACGATGCCGAAGATCGGGTCGACGACGCGCACGTCCTGAATCTCGGCCACGTACAGCAGCCCGGTGACGATGCTGACGCCGAACACGAGCGTCGCGAGGAAGTAGAGCGGGTGGGCGGCGAGGTAGACGCCGGCCTCGAGCGTCCCGCCTTCGATCACCATCGGGATGCCGAACACGACGCTTCCGACCAGCGCCTCGGCGGCGTCGTGGCGGTCGAACCCCTTGATCACCCGGCCGAAGACGGGCGTCTCCTCGTCGATTCGTCTGGCCATCCGGATGCTCTCGCGCACCCGGGACTGGGTTTCGTGGTCCTCGTCGGCGAGCTCGAGTTCGAGCGCCTCGAGCTCGTCGAGCAGGTCGTCGACGTCAGGCTCCTCTACCGACTCGTCGGCCGCCATCCGACTCAGCACCCCCTCGCCCGGGCCCGGTCGGGCAGGCCTCGACTCGGTCCGGCAGCGTTGCTTGTCATACCCGAGTGCGCGACGGCGCCGAAGGTAAGCGTTTGGCTGACGGGCGGTTTTGACCGGTCGCACGCGACCCGTGTCGCCGCAAAAACTCGTTAGCGGAGGGTCAAAGCTCGCCGATCAGCACGTCGAACCCCTCGTCGCCGACGACGAGACCGGCTTCCCCACCGGATGCCGCCCGCACGGAAACTGTCGATCCGCGTGTACGACGGTGGTTCGGACTGGTCGGGCTCGTCGTCGATCACCCTGACCGACCTCCGGCGGCGGAGACGACGGTCCCGTGCTGCCCGGACAATAGTTTCGTGTGGGCGGAAGGAGATAGCATTCGGACGATACGTTTACGTGAGCTATAGTAAACGTTACCCACTCACGAACACCCGGCAGCGGCGGTCCTCGTCCCGACCGTGCAGCGCCGTCGAGAGACGTAGTTGGCTGACAGGCGAGGCCGCACCGGGGTGGGATCTCTCGCGCTCCCGCCTCGTCTCCCACCCGGCGGTTCTCAGGTCACACGAGGCGTGGCCCCGTCATCGCACTTGAGTGGTCGGACGAGCGTTCAAGTGCGGAGGCGCGACCACGTTCGACATGCCTAAACTGGCCGCCGCCCAGTCTCCGGTAGTGAGTTGGCGCGACCTGTTCGGCCACCCGGAGCCGTACCCCGAACAGCGCGACGGGATCGAGGCCGCCGTCGATGCTGCGGACGACGGCGGCTTCCTCGCGCTGGAGGGCGCCTGCGGGACCGGAAAGACGATGCTCGCGCTCTCTGCGGGACTGGACCGCGTGCGCGACCCCGACTCCGAGTTCGAGCGCGTGCTCGTCCTCACAAGCGTCAAGCAGCAGCTGCGCCAGTTCGAGGCCGACCTTCGAACGATCAACGAGAACCTGCCCGAGGCGTACGACCCCGTCTCCGGACTGACGCTCGTCGGAAAGGCAGACGTGTGCCCGTACGCCCGCGAGAACCGCGGCGGCGTCGACGACGAGAACGTGTACGACCGCTGTGAGGGGCTGCGCGAGCGGACGCGGAACCTCACCGCCGACGGCGGGCCGACGACCGCCGACGCGCTCGCGAGTCAGGCCCGCAGCCAGCAGGTGGGGATCGCGGACTCGGGTGGCGGCGGCGCCGACTACCTCGAAACCGCGGGCGAGCCGACGCCGTACCGCCCGGACACCGAGGAGTACGGCACCGGCACGGGGAGCACCGAGTACTGCCCGTTCTACGCGCAGTACCTCGCCGACCTCCCGGAGGACGGCGACCCCGCGGAGGCGGTGCCGTTCGACTTCACCGACCGCGGCCTGATCGACACCGAGGAGTTGGTCGGCCTCGCGGCGGGCCACGGCAGTTGTCCGCACTCGATCATGGGGGCGATTCTCGGCCACGTCGAGGTCGTGATCGGGAACTACTACCACGCGTTCGACCCGACCACGTCGGGGCAGTTCACCGGTGCGCTCGTCGACGAGTCGACGTTCGTCGTCTGTGACGAGGCACACATGCTCGAACCGCGAGTTCGGGATCTGGTGAGCGACGGCGTGGGCGACCGGACCCTTCGCGACGCGGTGTCGGAGCTGACGCGGATCCTCCAAGCCGTCGAGTTCGCAGACTCGCCGGCACAGGCAGCCGGCGAGTTCGACGACGAGAGTACGCCTTCGGCCGGGAACGACGACGCCGACCTCGTCCGCGGCGAGCTGCAGGAGAGCGACGTAAAACTGGACGAACTTCGGAATCTGCGGAATTTCTGCGAATCGTTGCGCGAGGAGCTCGACCGGCGGGTGAAAGCCCACCTCGACCGCGAGCGCCCGGGCTGGCGCGCGGAGTTGGCCGAGCTAGACGACCACGAACTGCCGCTGCGGGACCCCGAGACGCCCCAGTCCGACGAGATCACCGAGTGGGCGGAACGCGAGGGGTTCGGCGAGGCGGTCTGGGCCCGCGCGGAGGTCGTCGGCGCCGTCGTCGCGCGGATCCTGAACGAGGTCGAAGACGAGGACGCCTCGCGGGCAGTCACGACGGTGGGTCGAGTGCTGAACGCGTGGTACCGCGAGGACCACGAGTCGTTCTTCCGCGAGATCGAGCTCTCGCGCACGTGGGACGAGAGCGAGCGGCCGGACTCCTGGCGTCGGGCGTACAACGCCCGGCTCTCCCTGCATAACTGCGTCCCCAGCCGGGCGATCGGCGACCGGCTCGCGGCGTTCGGCGGCGGCGTCCTCATGAGCGCGACGCTCGAACCGCTCGACGTGTTCCGGGAGGTGACGGGGCTGAACCACCTCGAAGCGGAGGGGCGGCCGGTCACCACCCGGAGCTACGGGCTGGGGTTCCCGGAGTCGAACCGCGCCTCCTTCGCGGTCGACGCGCCGAAGTTCACCTACAGCAATCGCGGCGATCCGAACGAGGACACCGAGTGCCGCCGGATGCACGTCGATGCGGCCGCGACGGTCGCACGCTCGCCCGGGAACGTCCTCGTGGGGATGCCCAGCTACGGCGAGGCCGAGTGGATGGCCGACGCGCTCGAGAACCGCCTCGACAAGCCCGTGCTCCTCGACAGCTCCTCGACCGACGAGGTGACCGAGGAGCTGAAAGCCGAGTTCTTCGACGGGGAGCCGAAAGCCCTCGTGACGAGCATCCGCGGGACGCTGACCGAGGGCGTCGACTACCAGGGCGACCGACTCGCGGCGGCGGTCGTCTGCGGCGTCCCGATCATCAACACCGCCTCCCCGCGGACGCGGGCGGTGCGGACCGCCTACGACCGCGAGTTCGGGGATGGGTTCGAAACTGCGCTCACGGTGCCGGCGGTCCGCAAGGCCCGACAGGCGATCGGGCGCGTGATCCGCGGGCCCGAAGAGGTCGGCATCCGCGCGCTCGTCGACGCCCGCTACGCCCGCGAATCGTGGAACTCGGTCCGGGAGTACCTGCCCGAGCGCGAACGCGAGGAGTTCCAGCCCGTTTCGCCGGACATGCTGGCGTTCGGCGTCGAACGCTTCTGGGACCAGCACCGCTGAAAGGCGGCCCATACTGACTGTTCAGTCAACACTTTACCCCCGGAGTAAGACAGCGTGACTATGGCAGACGACTTCCTCGAACGCCTCGCGAGCCTTCCGAGCTTCCAGCACGCCGTCGCGTCCCCCGACGGCGATCGCGTCGCCCTCTACTACGACGTGACCGGGCGGAACGAACTCCACGTCCTCGACGTGGAGACCGGCGAACGTCGACAGATCAGCGACGGCGAGGTGCCGCGCAACGCCCGCTGGCACGTCGACTGGAGCGCCGACGGCGACTGGGTGTACTTCCACGACGACGAGGGCGGCAACGAGCAGAACGACATCTACCGGATCGGCGTCCGGGGCGACTCCGAGGGCGAGGTGGAACAGCTCACCGACCTCGACGGGCAGACCGCGCTGGTCGACGTGGCCGACGACGGCGAAACCCTCCTGCTCGGCTCGAACCGCGACGGGCAGATGAACCTCTTCGCGTACGACCTCCCCACCGGCGAGGTGTCGAAGCTGACCGACTACGACCGCGCGGCCGGCAGCGGCGGGTTCTCGCCCGGCGTCGACCGGCTGGCGTACACGACCAACGAGTCCGACGACTACAACAATCAGGACGTGTACGTCGCCGCGGCCGACGGCTCGGACCCCCGGAACCTCCACATCGGCGAGGACGGTGCGGAGGCCGGCTTCGCCGACTGGGGCCCCGACGGCGACCGACTGCTCGTCTCGGACAACACCGAGAACTTCACTCGCTGCGGCGTCTACGACCTCGCGAGCGACGAGGTGACGTGGTTCGGCGACCTGACCGCCGAGGAGAGCCCGGTCGCGTTCCTCCCCGACGGCGAGCGCTTCCTCGCACTCCGGACCCGCGACGCCGCCGTCGTGCCGCTGGTGTACGATATCGAGAGCGGCGAGGGGCGCGAACTCGACGTGCCCGAGGGCGTCGCCGCGTTCTCCGGCGCCCGCGCCCCGATCCTCGCCGGCGATCGCGTGCTCGTGAGCCACACCACCACCGACAGCCGGTCGGACCTGTTGGCCCACGATCTCGGAACGGGCGGGACGGAGACGCTGCTGGCGGCAGAGTACGGCGAGTTCGACCCCGATCGGTTCGTCCCGGCGGAGTACTTCACGTTCGAGAGCCACGACGGCCTCGAGATCGGCGCGCTGCTGTACGACTCCGGCCAGCGGCCGTCGCCGCTGGTGGTCAACCCTCACGGCGGCCCGCGCGCGGCGGACTACAAGTCGTTCGACATGTACACCCAGTTCCTGCTCTCGCGGGGGTACTCGGTGCTGAAGGTGAACTACCGCGGCTCCACGGGTCGGGGTCGGGAGTTCGTCGAGCGCCTCTACGGCGACTGGGGCGGCGGCGAGCAGGCGGACATCGCCGAGGCGGCCCGACAGGTCAGCGCCGAGGACTGGATCGACGAGGACCGGATCGTCGTGTTCGGTGGCTCCTACGGCGGCTACTCGGCGTACTGGCAGATGGTCCAGTACCCCGAACTGTACGCCGCGGGGATCGCGTGGATCGGCGTGACCGACCTCGAGGACATGTTCGAGAACACGATGCCACACTTCCGGACCGAGCTGATGGAGAAGTACCTCGGCACGCCCGAAGAGAACCCCGAGCTCTACCGGGAGCGCTCGCCGGTCACCCACGTCGAGAACCTCGCGGCGCCGCTGCTGATGGTCCACGGCGTCAACGACCGCCGCGTCCCCGTCTCGCAGGCCCGGATCTTTCGGGACGCGCTGGAGGAGGCCGGCTACGAGGAGGGGGAAGACGCCGACTATGAATACGTGGAACTCGGCGAGGAGGGCCACGCCTCCTCGGACATCGACCAGAAGATCCGGATGCTGCGCACGCTGGACGACTTCCTCAAGCGCCGGCTGCCGCAGGCGACGACGACGCCCGCGGAGTAGCGCTTTCCCCATTCCGGAGTTATTTATCCCCGCCAGCCGACCCGAATCGCTGTATGTCTTCCAGCGACAGTAACGGCAGTACGATCGAGCGCATCGGGTTCCGGATGTCCGAGATCGTCGAGCGGTGGATGCCGAGCCCGTTCGTGTTCGCCATCCTGCTCACGTACATCGTGTTCGTCGCGGGGTTGGCGACCGGCTCGGGTCCCGGGGAGCTGCTCCAGTACTGGTACGACGGGTTCTGGGCGTTCCTCGGCTTCTCGATGCAGATGGTGCTCATCCTGATGACCGGCTTCGTGATCGCCTACCACCCGCGGGTCAACAACTTACTCCAGCGGCTCGCGCGGGTGCCGGCGACCGGGGCGCAGGCCGCGGCGTTCGTCGGCCTCGTCTCGATGTCGCTGGCGTGGATCCACTGGGGGTTCAGCCTCATCATGGGTGCGATCTTCGCCCGCGAGATGGGGAAAGCCGCCCACGAGGAGGGGATCGACGCCCACTACCCGCTGCTCGCGGTCGGGGGGTACATGGGGCTGGGGCTGACGTGGCACTGGGGCCTCTCGGCGTCGGCGCCGCTGCAGCTGACCGACGCCGCCAACATCGGGGAGGGGACCGGATTCGGCTTCCTCGAGTCGACGGTTCCCGCCGCCGAGACGATCTTCCACCCCTACGCGATCTCGCTGACGCTGCTGTCGATCGCGTTCGCGACGCTGGTGCTGTACGTGCTGGCGCCCTCGGGTGAGCGCGCGAAGGGGATCACCGAGTTCGTCGACGAGGAGGAGCTGTTCGACGCGACCGGCGGCGGCGCTGCCGACGAGGAGGCCGCCTCCGCGGCGGCGGAAGCCGTCGACGAGCCGGCCGAGACCGACGGCGACCTCCCCTCCGAGCGACTCAACAACAGCCGGGTGCTGGGCGGCCTGATCGCGCTGTCGGGCGTGCTCATCCTGGCCTACCAGTTCGTCCAGAGCGGGCTCGGCGCGTTCACGCTCAACGCCGTCAACTTCGGCTTCCTGATGGCCGGGATTCTGATCTACCAGCGGCCGGCGTACTACCGCGAGCGGTTCAACGACGCCGCCGGCGCCGCCGCCGGGATCATCCTCCTGTTCCCCTTCTTCGCCGGCATTCAGGGGATCATGAGCGGCGCGGGGCTGGCGACGCTGCTCGCGGAGGCGCTGCTCAGCGTCTCGACCGCCGCGACGTACCCCGTGATCGCGTGGGTCACTGGCGCGATCGCGAACCTGTTCGTCCCCTCCGGCGGCGGCGAGTGGCTGGTCGTCGGCCCCTCGGTGCTGCAGGCCGCACAGGACCTCGGCGTTCCCTACGGGCAGGCGACGATCGCGTACGCGGTCGGCGACGCCCACACGAACCTGCTGAACCCGTTCTGGGCGCTGCCGCTGCTGGCGATCACCGGCGTCAAGGCGCGGGAGATGTTCGGCTACGCGATCGCGATGCTGCTGGCGCTGATCCCGTTCCTCGCGATCGTGCTGTACGCGGTGCCGTACTGAACACCTGTTCCCCGTGCTCCCGAGCCCTCCGTCGCGTCGCCGCCCGTACTACGGCTGGGCGGTCGTCGCGGCCTCGTTTCTGGGGACGTTCGTCGTCTTCGGCCTGAGCTACTCCTTCGGCGTCTTTCTCGACCGGATCGTCGACGCGTTCGGCGGCGCGCGCGGGCCGAGTTCGCTCGCCTTCGGCGTCCAGACGGTCGCGATCTACGTCGGTGCGAGCGGGCTGGGCGTGCTGATCGACCGCTACGGCACCCGGCGGGCCCTCGCCGTCGGCGGGCTCCTGACGGCCGGCGGGCTGGCGGCGGCCAGCCGGGCGGGCAGCCTCGCGGCGCTGATCCTGACGTACGGCGTCGTGACGGGGGTGGGACTCAGTGTCGTCTACGTCGTCGCCTACGGCACCGTCACCCGGTGGTTCGACCGGCGGCTCGGCCTCGCCGGCGGGCTCGCGTCGGCCGGGCTGGGCGTCGGGATGTTCGCCGTCGTCCCCTCCGCGGCGTCGCTGATCGCCGAACTCGGCTGGCGGGACGTGTTGCTCGTGCTGGCGGCGGCCGCCGGCGGGCTCCTCCTGCTCGCGACGCTGCTCGTCCGCGACGATCCCGGCTCCGCGGGCGTCGAACCGCCGTCCGGAGAGTTCGTCGGCGCGCCGCCGGCGCCGAACCGGGAGCCCCTGCCCGAGCAGTTCGCGGCCGTGCGCTCGATCGCGTTCACGCCGGCGTTCGGCCTGCTCGCGGCGGGCTGGGTGTCGATCTACGGCTCGCTGTACGCCGTGCTCGCTCACCTCGTCCTGTACGCGGAGGGGATCGGCCTCGACGCGAGCGTGGGCGTGTGGGCGCTGGCGACGGTCGGCCTCGTGAGCGCGCTCGGGCGTGTCGCGATCGGGCACGTCGCCGACACTGTCGGGCGGTTACGCGTGTTCGTCGCCTGCTCCGCCGTGATGGGGTTGGCGACGCTCTGGCTGGCGTTCGCGTCGTCGACCGTGGGGATCGCCGCGTTCGCGGTCGTGTTCGGACTGGCTTACGGCGGCAACGGCGCGCTGCTGTCGCCGCTGGTCGCGGCGCTGTTCGGCCGCGAGAACATCAACGCGGTGTTCGGACTGGCTTCGATGGCGTTTGCGGTGTCGGGGCTGTTCGCGCCCCCCGCCGCCGGCGCGGCCTACGACGCGCTCGGGACGTACGAGCCGGCGTTTCTCGTCGCCGGCGCGGCGACCCTCGTCGGTGCTGGCGCGGTTCGGCTGGCCGGCCAGCGCGTGTGATCGGTCCGGACGAGGCTCGGCTGTCGCCGCGGACCAGAAGCTCGGTAGCTACCTCCCGAAAAATCGAAAACCGAGAGCGGTCGGATCTACTCGAGGTCGAAGCGGTCGTTCCGCATGACCTTCGTCCACGCGTCGACGAAGTCCTCGACGAGTTCCTGCTCGCCGTCGTCGGCACCGTACACGTCGGCCGTGGCGCGCAGGCGCGCGTTGGAGCCGAAGATCAGGTCGAGGCGGGTCGCCTCGTACTCGACCTCGCCGGTGTCGCGGTCGCGGACCTCGAACACCTCGTCGTCCTCGTCGACGGACACCCACTCGTACTCCATGTCGAGCAGGACGTCGAAGAAGTCGTTGGTCAGCGTGCCGGGCTCGTCGGTGAACACGCCGCGGTCGCTGTCGCCGTAGGTCGCGCCCAGCGAACGCATCCCGCCGACCAGCGCCGTCATGTCCGGCACCGTGAGGTTGAGCAGCTCGGCCTTGTCGACCAGCCGCTCCTCGGGCGTGTCGTACATGTCGTCGTAGTCGCCGCTGCCGAGGTAGTTGCGGAACCCGTCGACCTTCGGCTCGAGGTGCTCGAAGGACTCCTCGTCGGTCTGCTCCGCGGTCGCGTCGGTGCGGCCGGGCTCGAACGGCACGTCGACGTCGTAGCCCGCGTCGGCCGCGGCCTGCTCCACGGCGACGTTGCCGGCGAGGACGATCAGGTCGGCGAGCGAGACGCGCACGTCGTCGTCACGCGAACCGTTGAACTCCTCCTGCACGCCTTCGAGCGTCTCGAGCACCGTCTCCAGCTCCTCGGGCTCGTTGACCTCCCAGCTCCGCTGGGGCTCCAGCCGGACCCGGGCGCCGTTGGCGCCGCCGCGCTTATCGCTCTCGCGGTACGTCGAGGCGGAGGCCCACGCCGTCTTGATCAGCTGGGTACGCGAGAGGTCGGTGTCGAGCACCGCCTCCTCGAGCTCGGCGACCTCTTCGTCGCCGATCAGGTCGTAGTCGGCGTCAGGAAGCGGGTCCTGCCAGACGAACGTCTCGTCGGGGACCTCGGGGCCGAGCAGTCGCTCGGGCGGGCCCATGTCGCGGTGGATCAGCTTGTACCACGCCTTCGCGAACGCCTCCTGGAACTCGTCGGGGTTCTCCTGGAAGCGCTCGAGCACCTCGCGGTAGTCGTCGTCGTGTTTCAGCGCCACGTCGGTCGTCAGCATCATCGGCTCCTCGGACTCCTCGGGGTTCTGGGCGCCGGGGGCGTCCTCAACGTCGTCGGCGTCGACCGGCGTCCACTGCCACGCGCCGCCGGGACCCTTGACCGAGGTCCACTCGTTGTCGAGCAGGTTGTCGACGTAGCCCGTGTCCCACTGCGTCGGCGTATCGTTCCAGGGGCCCTCGATCCCGCTGGTGATCATCCCCGGGATCTCGTCGAAGTCGTGGTCCCAGCCGAGCCCCTGCTCGTCGATGGGCGCTCCCTCGGGTGCGGGGCCGAGGTGGTCCTCGGGGTCGTCGGCGCCGTGGACCTTCCCGAACGTGTGGCCGCCGGCGATCAGCGCGACCGTCTCCTCGTCGTTCATCGCCATGCGGCTGAACTCCTCGCGGATGTTCGCCGCGGAGCCTTCCACGTCGGGCTCGCCGTAGGGGCCTTCGGGGTTGACGTAGATGAGCCCCATCACGGTGTTCGCGAGCGGGTCCTTGAGGTTGCCAACTTCGCCGTCCTCGAAGCGCTCGGGGGAGGTCTCCTCCCAGTTCTCCTCGGGCCCCCAGACGGTCGCCTCGTTGGACTTGAACTCGTCCTCGCGGCCGCCCGCGAAGCCGAACGTCTCGAACCCCATCGTCTCCAGCGCCACGTTCCCGGCGAGGACGATCAGGTCGCCCCACGAGAGCTTGCGACCGTACTTCAGCTTGACCGGCTGGAGCAGGCGGCGTGCCTTGTCGAGGTTGATGTTGTCCGGCCAGCTACTCTCCGGCGGGAGTCGCTGCAGGCCGCCGGAGGCGCCGGCGCGGCCGTCGGCGGTCCGGTAGGTCCCGGCGCTGTGCCAGGCCATCCGGATGAACAGCGGGCCGTAGGTGCCGTAGTCCGCGGGCCACCAGTCCTTCGAGTCCATCATCACCTGTCGGATGTCGGCTTTGACCTCCTCGAGGTCGAGCTTCTGGAACTCCTCCGCGTAGTCGAAATCCTCGTCGTACGGGCTCACGTCCCGTTCGTTCTCGTCGAGGATGTCCACGTTCAGCATCTGTGGCCACCACTCTTGGTTTGTCTTCGCCATCGTGAGAATAGTGTAGCTTCCGTGTATTAAGGTTGTCCAACTCAGGCATGGTCTTGGTGATAAGAAATGTATAACTACGCGTAGGAAGTGAGAAAATAGCTACTGCAAAAATATATTTTCCGATACGCGCAGTCTCCTTTCCGATTGGTGGGCGGCGAAGGGCCTCGTACCGCGTCCACGACCGAGTAGCCGGTGTTCTAGAGCCGTTCGAGGGCGCTGTGAGCGAGCAACGCTGATCGCCGCTGTCGGGGTCAGAACCTACGGAGATCGTAGTTCTCCCGAAACGGGGAAGCATCGGCCCCGACGGGGGGACCGACTAACTGGCGGCCTGCTAGCCCCGTTGGGTTTCCAGTTCGGTCAGTATAGCCGACAGCTAAATAATGCAGCAGCCCAATGGTCTTAACGCAGTAAGGAGGACACCAGACCGTACGCCGACGCATTCCGGCATCCCCCCCACCCCACATCCCACGGTCCGGCGTGATCTTCACGTTCGCCCGCCCCACATCGGGCGTCGTCCTCCTTGCTCGCTTCTACACTCGGGAGTTACTGCTCGGCACGTTCGGATGTTGCCGTGGTCGACCCTCGTGGCGCGACGACGCTTCGAAAAAATCCGAAAAGCGACGGCAGCGGTCAGAACGTCGGTTCGTCCTCGTTGCCCCCCTCCTGCATCGCGGGGTCCTGCTGGTCCTCGACGGTCTGGGTGAACAGGTCGCTGTCCAGCTCCTCGGTGGGCTCTTCCTCGATGTCGTAGGCGGAGACGCCGCGCTGGAGCAGGTCCTCGACGGCGCGCTCGCGGTTCAGGAACTCGCCGGATTCGACGAGTCGGTCGAGTTCGCCGGTGATGCGGTCGGGGAGATCGACTTCGATCTGGGCCATATCTGATCGTCCACGCTGGAGAGGTGTGAATTTTCCGCTCGGTGGCTATATGTCGCCGCCGGCCGAACGCCGGCACGTGCAGGCAGACGAGATCGACCCGCAAGCGAAGGCGGCACTCGACAGACGGCGGTTCTCGCTCCCCCACAGTCGGCTCGGACTGAAGCTCCTCCGTCCAGTCGCCCGGCTGGCGGGGAAGTACGGGAACTGGAACCCGCCGGCGGTCGGTTCCGTCACCGACTTCACGATCCCCGGGCCGGCCGGGAGGCTCCGCGCGCGCCGCTACCGGCCGAAGGACGAGGACGCCGTCCCGACGATCGTGTTCTTCCACGGCGGCGGATTCGTGATCGGCGGATTGGAGACCCACGACGTCCTCTGCCGGCGGCTGACACGCGAGAGCGGCTGTGCGGTGCTCTCGGTCGCCTATCGGCTCGCGCCCGAACATCCGTTCCCGGCGGCCGTCGAGGACGCGTACGCGGCGACGGAGTGGGCCGCCGACAACCCCGACCGCCTCGGCGGCGCACAGGGCCTCGCGGTCGCGGGCGACAGCGCGGGCGCGACGCTCGCGGCCGTCGTCGCGCTGATGGCCGCCGAGCGTGACGGGCCGGAGCTGGCCCATCAGGCACTCATCTACCCCGCGGCAGGCGTCGAGGAGGAGCAGGAGTCGGTCCGGGAGAACGCGGGGATCGTGCTGACCGAGGGCGACTTGCGGTTCTTCGAGCAGTGTTACTACGGCAGCGAGGTTCACCGGCGCAACCCCTACGCCGACCCCGCACGGGCCGACGATCTCTCGGGCGTCGCGCCCGCGACGGTGGTCACCGCGGGGTTCGACCCCCTCCGCGACGCCGGCAAGGGGTACGCCGAGCAGTTGCTCGCCGACGGCGTCGACGTGCGCTACGAGAACTACCCCGCACAAGTCCACGGGTTCGCGACGATGGAGATCGACGCCGCCGAGACGGTCGCCTCCCGCGTCGGACGTGATCTCGGCGACGCGCTGCGGGCGTAGCGCCGACGCCTCGAAGCGCGGCGTCGTTCGACCGAATAAACTGTATACAGAGATATAGAGTAGCGCCACAGTTCCGAACGGAACCGACCGGAACGACAGGGGGGTCACTTATGCCGCCGTCGGCCCACTGCTGCGGGTAGATGCTGCGAGACGGGACGGTCTTCGAGGACGAGCATCTCCCCCGGGAGATCGTCGGGCGCAACAGCCAGATGAACGAGGTGACCGACGCGCTCGCGCCCGTCGAGCACGGCGCACGCGCCGAGAACTGCTTCCTGTTCGGCCCCAGCGGCGCCGGCAAGACCACCGTCGCCCGCGCCGCCGTCCGGGAGCTCCGCCGCGAGGTGCTCGACGTGCCGACCGCCTACGTCAACTGCTGGACGGACTACACCCGGCGCAGCGTGCTCGAACGCGCGGCGAACGCGCTCGTCGACGCCGCGGTTCCGAAGAACGCGGCGACCCGCGACCTGATCGACGCGCTCCAGACCGGCCTCGACGGGCCGAGCGTCGTCGTGCTCGACGAGGTCGACCAGCTTCAGGAGCCGAACACGCTGTACGACCTCCACTCGGTGCCCGGGCTCGCGTGGATCTGTATCGCGAACCGCGAGGTGGACCTGCTCGCGCGGCTCGACGAGCGCGTCCACTCCCGCGTCTCCGTGGGCTACCGCGTGCAGTTCGACCGCTACACCGTCGAGACGATCACGGAGATCCTCGACCGCCGGGCCGCACAGGGGCTGGAAGCCGGCGCCGTCGAGCGTGAGACCCTGCAGCGCATCGCCGAGCGCGTCGACGGCGACGCCCGGCAGGCGATCACCGCGCTCCGCGTAGCCGCCCGCAAGAGCGAGCGGGAGGGGCTGTCGGCGATCCCGGCCCGGCTCGTCGAGGACGCCGTCTTCGACGCCGAGGCCGAGGTCAGGCGGAAGACGATCTCGAAGCTCAACGATCACCAGCGCGTGCTGTACGAGTGTATCGAGGAACACGGTCCGCTGATCCAGAAGGAGCTGTACGAGCGGTACGAGCAGGCTCACGCCGACCCGATCACACTCCGCGCGCTGCGGAAGAGCCACCTGCCGAAGCTGGAACACTACAACCTGATCGAGACCGAGCGCGACGCCCGTGGGAAGCGCTACCGGCTCGCCGCGCGGGACGGCTGAGGCGCCGATTCACGGGGGCGGCTCGATCCCGCCGGCGTCGATACTCGGTCCGATTCACCGCCCGCGGAGCTCCGTCTCGGCGGTCCAGCCCCAGCGCGTGGAGCGCGGCGACGACCGCGCCCGCGGCGAGCCAGATCGCTGCCTCGGCCTCGACGAGGCCGGCGTGCCAGCTCACGTAGAGCGCGATCCACAGCAGCGCGCCCGTGGTGATCGCGCTCCGCGAACCGTTCGCGGCCGTGCCGAGCAGCCGACCCAGCCCGCGTGGCGAATCGATCCCGAACAGCCGCGCGAGTGTTCGGAACACCGGAGGGAGGCGCCTCCGACCCTCCGACTCGGTTCCTTGCACGGAGAGGGAGCGCGCCCGCGTCGAGCGGGCGTCCCGAGCGACGACGGCCGGCGATCGCTCCCGCCGTCGACGCGCCGGTGCTGCGCCACGGCGAATCCGCCGTCGCCGATCTCGCCGCGCGTCACGTCCCCGCTGCCCGTTCGACTCCCGAACGTGGTTTCGGTCCTCGCGCGTACCCGTCGGTCGGTGGATCGCCATACGTTCTCTCGGGTCGGTATCGCAATCAATGCTCTTCGGGTGGTTCCGTTCGGTTCGTGACGGTCCGTAATCGACCGACGGACTGGGGAAGAAAAGGTTCCGTTCGGGCTTCCGGGCGGCGACGCTCCAGGCTCAGTGCTCGGCGAACCAGCTCTCCAACTCCTCGAGTCGGTGAATCGCGCGGTCGGGGTCGCCGATGTTGTGGTGCTCGTCGGGGTAGATCACCAGCCGCGAGTCGACGCCCTGCTTGCGGACCGAGACGAACAGCTGTTCGGCCTGCGTCGGCGGGCAGCGCCAGTCGTTCTCCCCCGCCGTGACCAAAAGCGGCGTGTCGACGCCGCCCACGTCGGTGATCGAGGAGATCTCGCGGTAGGTCTCGACGTTCTCCCAGGGGAGGCCGAACTCGTCCTCGTGCCAGAGGTGGTTGTCGTCGGTGCCGAACGTGGCGTAGAAGTCGTAGATGCCGTGTTCGGCGGCCGCGGCGGCGAACACGTCGGACTTCGTGACCGTCGCGGCGGTGGTGACGCCGCCGTAGGAGAAGCCGGTGAGGTAGAGGCGGTCCTCGTCAGCCCAGCCCTCCTCGACGAGGTGTTCGACGCCGCTGACCACGTCGTCGACCTCCTTGTCGCCCCGGGTGCCGCGCAGGCGTTCGGCGAACTCCTGCCCGTAAGAGGTCGAGCCGCGGTAGTTCGTCCGCAGGACGATGTAGTCGTTGCTCGTCCAGAACAGCTGGTCGAAGCCGAACGCGGGCGAGTCGTACGACATCGGGCCGCCGTGGACCGAGGAGACCACCGGATGTGGGTCGGGGTCCTCGGGATCGAACTCCGGCGGGAGGTACGCCAGCCCGTGGATGGTGACGCCGTCGGCGTTCTCCCACGAGAGCCGGACGCAGTCGTGATGGTCGTCGACGAGATCCGCGTTGACCTCGCTGACGCGTGCGAGCCCCGCTTCGTCGGCTTCGGCGCCTTTCTCCGCGTCGAGCCCCTCGCGACCCATCGCGTAGATGTCCGCGCCGGCCGTGGGATCGGCCATCCGGAACGCCAGCGTATCGCCGTCCTCGGAGACCGAGAGCCCCGAGACGGATCTGCTCCGCCCCTGCGCGACGAAGACGCGTTCGGGGTCGTCCGCCTCGGCGTCGAGACGGACCATCCGCGTGTTCCCCTCGTCGCCGAACAGGCCGACGAGCGTGTCGTCGTCGAGCCAGTGGGGGTTACCGCCGAACGCGATCGTACGGTCGAGCGAGGCCGAGACGGACCGGAGATCGCCGCTCTCCACGTCGAGCACGAACGCCTCGGTCGGCTTGTACCAGTTGTAGGGGTCGCCGCCGCCGAAGGCGATCCGGCTCCCGTCGGGCGACCAGCGGGGCTGCTGGACGCGCATCCCGGCGTCGGTCAAGCGCTCGTACCCCGTGCCGTCCGGCCGGATCGTGTAGACGTTCCGGACGTGAGTGTCGTCGGGGTCCTCCTCGTGCTGGGCGACGAACGCGATCCGGTCGCCGTCGGGCGACCACGCGGGCTGGAGTCCCCGGCGATCGCCCTTCTCCTCGTCGTCGTAGGCGTTGTCGAGCCGGACCGTCTCGCGGCTGTCGGCGTCGACGACGAACAGGTAGCTCGACACCTCGTCCATCCAGCCCGCGCCGTCGCCCTTGTGCTGGAGGCGGTCGATCTCGATGGGGCCGTCCTCCTTGCGCTGCTGCAGGTACTCCTCGTCCTCCTCGGTGGGGTCGCGGGCGGCGATCACGAGGCGGTCGCCGTCGGGCGCCCAGTCGAACTCCGCGACGCCGTAGTCGCGGTCGGTGAGCTGGCGGGCGTCGCCGCCGCGCGCCATGTCGAACGACCAGACCTGCGGCTTCGGCCCCTCGCCGACCGGGCCGCCGTTCTCTTCGTCCTCGTCTTCCTCGACTTCGGCGCCGTTCTCGACGGCCACGCCGGCGTCGGTCTCGCGGGCCGCGACGAACGCGAGGCGGTCGCCGTCGGGCGACCACTGCGGCGAGGACGCGCTGGAGGCGCGGGTGAGCCGGTAGGGCTCGGCGGAGCCGTCGGTCGGTGCGACGAACAGCGACGTGTGGCGGTCGTCCTCCTCGGCGTCGAACTCGCTGACCAGGAACGCCACCCGCTCCCCGTCGGGGGAGACGGTGGCGCCGGTCGCGATCGAGAAGTCGTAGAACCGCTCCGGGGACAGTTCGTCCATGGTCCCGATGGACGTGGCGGCGTCAAAAACGTACGCCCAGCGGCCGTTCCTACAGCTTCGGTCGGCCTCGCCGGCCGACCAACACCGGCGAGATCAGTCGTCCGGCGCGGCAGTCCGTCGCCGCGACGATCAGTCGCCACAGAGGCGCGGCAGTCCGTCGCCGCGCCGATCAGTCGTCCTCGCCGCCCGGCAAACGCCGGCGAGATCAGTCGTCCGCCACGGGGTTCTCCTCGGGATTCCCGTGGACGGCGCTCGCGATGATCCCCCGCGTGTCGCGGACGAGCTGGACGAGCGCCTCCCGCCGGGCGGCGAACAGCCCCAGCGCGAGGAGGACGTACGTCGCGGTGAACATGTGCAGTAGCTGGATCTCCGTGACCGGGAGGTGGACGACCTCACGGAGCGCGAGGAACTCCAGCACCACCTGCGAGATGAACAGGAGGAACAGTCCGACTGCCTCCCGCACGTCGATCTCGAAGTTGATGATCAGCGCGAGCGCGAACAGCGACTGCGCCGCGGTGATCCAGATCTCGGCCTCCTGCTTCGCGTCGAACGCCAACGCGCCGTACTCCCCCAGCGCGATCGAGTGGACGATCACCAGCGTCCCGATCAGCAGGGTCCACTGGTTCAGCTTCGAGGAGATCAGCGCGTTGAACCCCGCCGTCGAGCGCGCCTTCCGAACGAGGACGACGACGACGATGAGCTCCGGCGACTCCGACGCCAGCGGCGCGATCCACTGGATCATGAAGAACGAGGGGACGCCCACGTCCTGCCCCAGCAGTTCGAGACTGTGTGCGAACGGCTCGACGGCAGTGAAGATGATCAGGCCGGAGAACGCGAACAGCGTGATCACCGTCAGCGCCCGGAACGGGTTGGGGATCTTCCCCAGCATCGCCGGGACGCCGACGTGTTCGACGTGCTCCTCCGGCTCCCCCCGGAGGACGACGCCGATGTAGAGGACGTACAGCCCGACCAGAAACGCCATATCGAAGATGTCGATCCCCGGACCCAGCGGAACGAGGAACGCCCACGTGGTCGCGGCGAGCAGGAACGCGATTTCGAGGCTGATGTCCCGATCGAGCGAGACGGCGTCCGTGAGGAAGCCGGCCCGGTCCTGCACGGCGGCGTCCTGATCCGACCCGGAGCGGAACACCGTGTACAGCGCCACGCCCGCCCAGCCGATCCCGATCAGGATTCGGTTCGCGCCGGTCATGTTCGCGACCGCGAGGTTGCCGGCTTCGGCGCCGGCGGGCGTGCCGGCTTGAACGCCGGCCTGCCACGCGTACAGCGCGTCGACCGCGTACTCCGGCGCGACCGCCAACACCGCCAGCACGGCGATCGCGAACGCCCGCGGCACGTCCTTCTCCGCGGTCTCGGCCCCCCAAGTCAGCAGGAACGAGGCCCCGAGGATCCCGATCCCGGCGACAGCGACGGTCGAGAGCGCTCCGAGACCGTGGGCCGCCCCGCTCAGCCACCCCCCCAGCCACGGGAGGGTGAGTATCGTTGCGACGACGAGCATTCCGAGCTTTCTCGTGTTCATTCCGGTCTGGCCGGAGCGAGCACCGGAGTTGGTAAAAATCACAGGATACCGATGCCGCGCCGGTTTGTGGCCCTCTCAGCGCCGTACACGGCCGTTCGACCCCGACCCCGCTATCGAGGCATTTCTCGGGTACGCAGGCGCTCATCTCCGTGATTTCACGGGTATTGGCCGGAACGAACGAATCCGTAGCGAGTGGGGGAACACTATCCGAGATTTCCGAAATTCTCGAAAATTTTCGAGTGTGTTCCGTGTATCGGCGGTGCAGGAATCGTGAGAACTCTTAAGTAGTCCGCGGCGGATCCTCGAACGTATGCTTCGGGACGTAGCGACCGTACGGGCGGGCGAGCGCGGGAGCCGTCCGTCCGGGTCGGATCGCGGGGTGGCAGCCTGATGGGCGGCGCCGTCGCCGTCTCGCTCCAGAAGGGGGGTGTGGGCAAGACCACCGTCGCGATCAACCTCGCGGACGCGCTCGCGGTCCGCGGCCACGACGTGTTGCTGGTCGACCTCGACCAGCAGGGGAACGCGACGGAGGGGGTCGGCCTCAAGGCGGAGTACGAGCGGGCGAGCCCCCACGTCGGCGACGTGCTCACCGACGACGATCCCGTCGACGCGAGCGAGGTAGTCGTCGAGCGCGACGGGTTCGACGTGTTCCCCGCCCACGTCGACCTCGACGAGATCGCCGACCGCGTCCGCAACTCCACGTTCGGGATGCTCTGGGTGCGCCGGCGCATCGTCGAACCGCTGCTCGAGGACGAGTACGACTACGTCGTCGTCGACTCGCCGCCGAGCCTGGGACCGCTCTCCGACGCCGCCCTGATCGGCGCCGGCAACGTGATCGTCCCGCTGCTGATGAGCGAGCCCAGCGTCAGCGGCTTCGAGCGCATGTGGGACCAGCAGATCGTCCCCATCCGCAACGAGGTGGATCTGGAGCTGCTCGCGATCGTCCCGAACGATCTCACGGGCAACAACGAGGAGCGACGCATCATCGAGGACCTGGAGAACTCGCCGTTTTCGGAGCACCTACCCGAGTTCTGCCGGTCCGCCGAGTTCGACGACCCCGACTCCCCGGGGCCGGGGCTCCGCCACCGCATCGCGTTCAGCCGCGCGTGGCGCGACGGGCAGACGCTCCGGGAGTACGACCCCGACAACGACATGCTCGACAGACTCGACAAACTCGCCGAGATCGTGGAGGAGAATGCCTGACGACAACCGCTTCGCCGGCCTCTCCGACGCCGACGGGGAGGCCGACGACGAGCCCGGAGAACCGGCGGACGACGAGTCCGAGGAGGCGGATGCGGGCCCGGCCTTCGAGTTCGACGCGACCACCGCGAAGAGCATCTACGTCCGGCCGGAGACGCTGGAAGTGCTCGAGGACGCGGAGTTCGAGGTGGAGAGCCTGCTGCGCCGGGAGCACGGGATCCGGGACGTGACCGGCCGTGAGTTCCACGACGCCGCCGTCCGGGTGCTGGCCGAACACGCCGACGAGATCGTCGAGCGGATTCTCGAAGAACGCGAACAGGACTGACACTGACGGAGAGCGCGGTCGGCGTGGTGTCTCCTCGGCGCCGACGAACTCGCCGTCGTCCGTATCTCCGGGCGGCCGCTCGTAAATCTGACCGCGGTTTCCGGCCTGTCGCGCTCGTGTTCCGCGCTGCTTCGGACAGTGATGGCTCTCGGTCGAGAACGGACCGCCAGTCACGGTGTCGCCGGTCAGTGAAGAGCTCGGAACCGTCTCACGGACCGGGGCGATGGCACGTCGGCCCGAAGAACGCGTCGTCAGTTCGCTCGCTAGTCACCCGTCGCCGCGCCCTCGGGGGCGTCGGTTTCGGCGTGGTCGACCTCGCCGGACTCCGGGCTGTTCGCGGTGTACACTCGCTTGCGGGCGTCCTTCAGACAGATCTCCTCGGTGACCAGCCCGGCGTCCTCGAGCCGGCCGAGCGCGTCACGGACGGTGCGGCCGGCGAGCTGGGTCTCCTCGGTGACCTGACTCTGGGTCATGCGGTCGTTCTCCTGGAGGACGAGGTGGACCAGCTTCGCGCTGGGAGGCAGGTCGGCCATCTCGGCCTCCGTGGCGACGTCGCTCACTGTCGCCCCACGCCGCGGGTGGTTGTCGCCGTGCGCCCGCGCGCCGGCGGGACGTCGGTACCGGTCGATCGATCAATGTTCTCGCGCACGGATGCCCGTATGCGCGCGCGACCCTTAAGCCGTTCTTGACCCTGAGGTAAGTCGGTGACACGGGTGTTACCGGGCGCCCATGACCGACGGTCTCAGCGGACCGTGCCGTCGGCGAGTTCGCCCAGCGGCCGCGTGCGGGTGAACGCCGGCGTCGAGACGCGCACGTCCGTCTCGGCGTCGACGCCGGCGAAACGCAGGTGGATCGAGAAGCGGCCGTCGTCGCCGATCGGGGCGGCCTCGTACTGTCGATCGACCGACGCCCAGGCGTACTCGCCGGCGTACTCGGCGGCGACCTCGCCGTCGATCCGCCACTCGGAGAGCGCCGCGTCGTCGGTTTCGCCGAACGCGGTGCCGGCCATCGGGTACCCCCTGTCGGCCCACTCGCGGAACCCTTCGTCGATGACGTACACGTCCCCGTAGCCGGCTCTCTGGAGCCCCGCGGCCCGGATCGAGGAGAGGTGGTGCGGGCAGCCGCAGTAGGCGACGACGCGGGCGTCGGCCGGCCAGCCGTCGATCCCGCCGCCGGTCGAGTCCTCCTGTGCGGGCGAGAGCACGCCGCCGTAGAGGTGCGAGCGCGTGTACTGTTTCAGCCCCCGCGCGTCGACGAAGCGCGCTTCGGCGCGCAGGTACCACGCCCGGGCCGCCTCGATCGGGAGCAGCCGCACCGTCTCGCCGTTGACCGTGATCGTCTCCAGCGCGTCGGGGTCGACGCCCGGCGCCTCGGGCGGGTCCGGGAACTCGGGCGGGAGGCCGTCGGCCGGATCACCGTCGTCGGGGTAGTCGCCGTTCGCGACCATCGTCTCGTCGATGGTGCCGGGGTGTTCGAACGGCGCGTCGCCGCTCGGCGCCGACTCGTCGGAGGAACAGCCCGCGACGGCGACCGTCGACGCCGCCCCGAGCGAAGCGAGGAACCTGCGTCGATCCATGCCCGAAGTTCGGGGCCGGCGCCGAAACCGCTTACGCTCGGTCGTCGCCGACGGCGACCGCCCGGACCGGCGCGCCGTCGCCGCCGAGCGCGATCGGCTGGGCGCGGAGCTCGAACCGCTCGGGGACGCTGCCGAGGTTCGTGAGGTTCTCGAACACCAGCACGCCCGCCCCGAGCAGCGCGTGGTGGGCGCCGAACGGGTCGCGGTCGCCGAGAGCCATCTCCCCCTCGGCCGGCGGCGTCGGATCGGGGCTGAACGCGTCGATCGCGACGGCGAGCCCGCGGGCGGCACAGCGATCGGCGGCGGCCACCGAGAGGTACGGGTGGTCGCGGTAGCGATCGCGTCCCCAGTGGCGGTCCCAGCCGGTCCGGAACACCGCACAGTCCGCGTCCGGCGCGGTTTCGGGGTCGGGCACGCGATCAGCGGGGATCGGCTCCCGCGCGTCGAGATCGGTGCAGTCGACGACGACGGCGTCGCGGACGAACGCCGAGACGGGGTAGGTATCGAGCGTGTCGCCGTCTTCCTCGGTGTGCGACGGCGCGTCGACGTGGGTGCCCGCGTGGCTCCCGCAGGTGAGCTCGCTGACGCGGCAGCCGTCGGTCGCGAACGTGTTCGCGGCGTCGACACTGACTGCGGGATCGCCGGGGTAGACGGGCATCCCGGACTCGATGGCGTGGGTGAGATCCTGCATCGTCACCGCCCGTCGTACACCACGTCGCCGTTCAGCACGGTCAGTTCGACCGCGATCTCGTCGAACGAGTCGGGGTTCTCGTAGGGGTCCGCGTCGAGCACGACCGCGTCGCCGAAGCGGCCGGGTTCGAGGACGCCCTTCTCGGCCTCTTGGAACTCCGCGTACGCCGCGCCGCGGGTGTAGGCGGCGAGCGCCTCGTCGACGGTGAGCCGCTGGCTCTCGTACGGCGACTCGACGGCGAAGCTCATCCCGTACAGCGGTCCGGGCGGCATCTTGTCGCTGCCGAACGCCAGCGGCACGTCGGCGTCGAGCATCTCGCGGTAGCGGTTGTTCTCGGGGCGAACGTCGTCTCCCAGACGGTTCTCGTAGAGGCCGTCGTCGCCGTTCCACTGGAGGAAGTTGGGCTGCATCGACGCGACGATGCCGAGGTCGGCCATGCGCTCGATCGCCTCGTCGGTCGCGAGTTCGGCGTGTTCGATCCGGAGCCGCGGGTCGAACCCGTCGTCGTACTCCGCGAGGGCGCGCTCGTACTCGTCGATCACCACGTCGATCGCCTCGCCGCCGATGGCGTGGGTCGCGATCTGTTGGTTCGTGCGCGCGGCGCGGGCGAACCACTCCCGGAGCTGTTCGCGGTCGTTCACCATCTCGCCGCGGCCGCCGCCGGCGTACTCGCGGTGGGTCTTGGCGGTCTCGGAGCCGATCGAGCCGTCGGAGAACGTCTTCAGCCCGCCGATCCGCAGCCACTCGTCGCCGAACCCCGAGGCGATCTCCAGATCCGACAGCGACTCTGCCTGCCACTGCGGGACGTAGAACGTCGTCCGCAGGTCGAGGTCGTCCTCGCGCCAGTGGGCGAACAGCGCCTCCTGCTGGACGTAGCCGTGCTCCCTGACGCGGGTCAGCCCCGCGACGGTCTGGATCGACGTGACGCCGAGTTCGTGGTAGCGGTCGATCGCGGCGTCGAGCGCCTCGCGGGCTTTCGGCACGTCCGGGTAGGAGGCCGCCCGCACGCGGCCGGTGGCGTCCTCGACGACCCGCCCCGTCGGCTCGCCGCCCTCGGTCCGGACGTCGTGTTCGACGCCGGAGAAGTCGACTGCCTCCAGCGCACGACTGTTGAGCGTCGCGGAGTGGCCGTCGACGCGGACCGCGACGATGGGGTGGGCCTCGGAAACCGCGTCGAGTTCGCCCTTCGTGAGGTAGTCGCGCCCGCCCGCGGGCCAGGTGCTCTCGTCGTACTGGAAGCCGAGCACCCACTCGCCGGCGGGGGTGGAGTCGGCGTTCTCCGCGAGCAGTTCGAGCGCCTCCTCGCGGTCGTCGGCCGCCGAGAGGTCGGTTTCGAGCAGACCGATTCCGACCGAGAACACGTGGGTGTGGGCGTCGTTGAACCCCGGGAGGACGGTTCGCCCGTCGAGGTCGATCAGCTCCGGATCGGTCGCCGCGGCGTCGACCGTCTCCGTGTCGCCGACCGCGGCCACGCGGCCGTCCCGGAACAGCACCGCCTCGGCGACCCGTCGGTCGTCGTCGAGCGTGTGGACGGTGCCGCCGGAGAGCAGGAGTTCGGACATACCGGCGCGGGGGCTGGCTCCGAGTTAAGCGTTCTCACGCCGCCGATGGCTCCGAGAAGTCAGTCCACCGTCGTCGCCGGGTCGTCCTGCTCGGGGCGGATCTCGCGGCTGATCTCCTTCCACTTCCCGCTGTTGAACCGCCAGTAGTTGATCGCCGCGGGGACGATCGTCTCGGCCACGAACGCGAGATACACCCCCCAGATACCCAGCGCGGTCACGGAGCCGAGGTACACCAGCGGGATCGAACAGCAGAACATCCCGAGGAACTGGCTCAGGAACGGGACGCGGGTGTCGCCGCTGGCGTCGAGCGGGCCGATCGAGGAGCCGGAGATTCCCCGGAACAGCAGCGCGACGCAGGCCGCGTAGATCAGGCTGACCGCGATCGGTTCGGTCGCCGGGGGGGAGTCGGTGTTGATGAACAGGCTCACCAGCGGGCGAGCGAACACCGCGGTGATCGCGGCCGAGACGGCGTACGTCGCGACCGAGTAGCGGATGATGTCCCGGCCGTACGCCTCCGCGAGCGCCTCCTTCCCCTGCCCGAGCGCCTGCCCGGAGAGGCTGGAGGCCGCGAGCCCGAACCCCCAGCCGGGCGTGTTCATGATCCCCCAGATGCGGCGGGCGACGACGAACGCCGCGAGCGTGCCGTCGCGGTAGCTGCCGAGGAAGAACAGCATCGGGAACTCCGCGACCGTCCAGACGAGGTTGCGCGCGCCGACGGGGGTGCCGATCCGGACCAGATCGCGCAGCGTCCCGGGGTCGACGTACGTTCCCACGGGGTCGATCTCGACGGGGAAGCTCCCGAACCCGGGGATCCCCCCGCGGGAGAGCCCGAGCGCGAACGCGCTCACTGCGAACACGTTCGAGAGCACGGTCCCCAGCGCCGCGCCCTCGACGCCCCAGCCGAGGACGACGATGAACACGGCGTTGAGGGCGACGTTGACGACCGCGCCGCCGGCCCGGACCTGCATCGCGGTGTAGGCGTCGTCGGCGCCGACGAGCACGCGGCTCCCCACGAGGTTCAGCCCCGCGAAGGGGATCCCCAGCCCGACGACCCGGAGGTAGCGCGCGGCGTAGTCGATCTGGGTCGGGTCGCTGTTGATCAGGCTGACCAGCTGCTCGGGCACCAGCCAGAACACGAGCGTCACGGGCAGCGAGACGACGATCACCAGCAGCGTGCTGGAGCGGACCGCCAGCCCGAGTCTCTCGTACGCCTCGGCGCCGTAGCGCTGTGAGACCAGCGCGATCGTCCCGCCGGCGACGCCGCCGCCGATCGCGAACGCGAGCCCCCAGAACGGGCCCGCCACCCCGACGCCCGCGATCGCGTCGGCGCCGAGCACCGCGCCGACCATCGCCACGTCGGCCGCGTTTTTCGACATCCGGGCGACCCCGGTGACGATGCGGGGCCACGCCAGATCGGCCGTCTCGATCGCTCGCTCCCGATCGATCAGGCCGACTCTGGCCAGCGCCAGCCCGATGTAGAGGATCGGGAGCCGGAGGACGTCTGCGTTGCGGGACACTCGTCACCGCGTTCTGCCCGGACCGCGAAGAGGCTTACCAATCCTCCCAGTATCGCTCCTACTCGTCGACGGGCACGCCGACGAGGTGGACGACTGCGCTCCCGACGAACAGCACCGCCCCCGCCGCGGCGAGGGCGACGCCCGGGGAGACGGCGTCGGAAAGCAGCCCGCTGCCGAGCTGGAACGGGACGACCGCCAGCCCGCTCACCATCGACATCGCGCTCAGCGTCGTCGCGCGCCCGACGGCGTCGATGCGGTCGTTGACGTACTGGCTCGCGAACACCCGGGTCGCCTCGGAGAGCCCGCGCACGAGCACGAACGCGAGGAACGCCGAGACCGGCAGCACCCACTGCCCGACGAGCAGCAGCCCCACCGCGAGGGGGACGACGAGGAACCACGACCGCAGTCCGACGGTCGCCCGGATCCACTCCGCGCGGTACGTGACCGCCGCGGCCACGAGGCTGATCGCCCCGTAGTACCACCCCAGCAGCGTCTCCACGTCGCCCAACCCGTAGCCCGCGGCGACGGTCTCGATCCGGGGCTGGAGGAAGATGAACGCGAGGTACGTCGCCGCCGCGAACAGGACGTAGTACAGCACGAGGAACGACCGAAGCCGGCGGTCGGCAAAAGCCGCCCGCACCGCGTCGAGACTGGCCGACAGCGTGGTTCGGTCGGCCGGGCCGTCGCCGCCGTCGTCGACGGTCAGCAGGATCACCGCGCCGAGGCCCGTCACCGCCGCCGCCGCGTAGAAGGGGTAGGCGAGGTCGGCCGACGCGAGGTAGCCGCCGGCGACCGCGGCGACGACGCCGGCCGCGAGCGCGAACGACTCGCCGCGGCCCCGCAGATCCGAGAAGGAGCGGCCGTCGCCGACCAGCGAGTCGTAGAGCCACGCGTCCTCCGTGCCGGAGCGGAACGTGTAGCCCAGCGACCAGCAGACGTACAGGCCGAGAAACGCCGGGAACGTTAGCGACCCCTCGATGCGCCCGGCCAGTCCGAGCCCCAGTAGCGTGAGCGCGATCGTCGACGTGCCGACGATCAGCCCGTTGCGCCGGCCGAGCCAGTCGCCGAGGTAGCCCGTGGGGATCTCCCCCAGCACCGTCGTCACGTTGTAGGCGGCTTCGAGCACCGTGATCTGGAAGAAGGAGAGCCCGGCGTTCGCGAAGTAGAGGTACATGATCGGCCGGTAGAGCTCGACCGCTTTCGTCGCCTTGTAGGCGTAGTAGCGCACGACGGCGGCCGATGGCATCGATCGAACCGCGCGGCCCCAGCGCCAAAAGCACCCCGGCCTCGCGTGCCACAAGAGCTACGCTCCTTCGACGCCCAGCGTGGGGTATGAGCGACGACGGGCCCCACGAGGCGCCTTCCACCGACGAGATCGACGAGCCCGCCGGCGACGACCGAACGACGCCCGGCGAGGGCGAGGTGTACTGTCGGGACTGCGGCGCGATAATCCGCGAGAAGGCGGAGATCTGCCCGGAGTGCGGCGTCCGTCAGCAGTCCCCCGGGTCGTCGATGGACGAGCTGATCGAGACGCTGACCAACGGCGAGAACGCGTTCGTCGCGGCGGTGTACTCCGCGATCCTCCCGGGGCTGGGGCAGTTCTACAACCGCGAGCCCGCGAAGGGCGCGGCGATCGTCGTCGCCAGCTTCGTCGCGATGCTCTCGGTGCTGGCGCTGGTCGGCTTCGTGCTCTACCCCGCGGTCTGGCTGTACGCGGTGTACGACGCCTACGTCGTCGCCGAGGGACGGGAGCCACCGCTCGAGATCTAGTCCAGCAGCACCGACGCGACGAGGAACAGGCTGTGGTGGACGACGACCGCGACGAGCAGCGCGGTCGCGATCGGGCCGGGCGGCCGCTGCACGCCGCCGCCGCTCAGCACCACCGCCACCGCCGGGAGGACGAAGAACGCGACCACTAGGTACGCGTGTGCGTACCGCCCGGGAAGCCGGCCGAACACGCCGTCATCGGTCGTCTGCACATCTCCGGCGTCGTCGGCGGGGGACATAACCCCGGCGGAGCGCGGTCGGCGGCCGACCGAAGGCTGAAGCCCGCTCGTTCCCTCCGCCCGCTGTGTACAACGTTGCCGTCGTCGGCTGTGGAGTCATCGGCCACCGGCTGGCCGACGCGTTCGAGGCACACGCCGAGACGACCGTCCACGCCGCCTGCGATCTGGTGGAGTCGAAGGTCGAATCGTTCGCCGCGGAGTACGACTGTGCGGCGTACACCGACCACGAGGCGGTGGTCACGGCGGAGGCGGTCGATATCGTCTACGTCGGCGTCCCGCCGAAAGCCCACCGCGAGGTGGTCGAGGCCGCCGTCGACGCCGGGAAGCCGGTGATCTGTGAGAAGCCGATCGCCGAAGACGCCACCGTCGGCGCCGAACTCGTCGGGCTGGCCGAGTGCAGCGATCAGCCGACGGCGATCAATCTCCCGTTCCGCTACACGCCCGGCGTCCGGGAGCTGATCGACCGGATCGACGCCGGCGCGATCGGCGAGCCCCGGCGGATCGAGCTCACGTTCCGCTTCCCGCAGTGGCCCCGCGAGTGGCAGGACGTCGAGTGGCTCGCCGGCCACGAGCAGGGCGGGCCGCTCCGGGAGGTCGGCACCCACTACCTGTTCGGCGTGCAGGAGGCGTTCGGCGGCGTCGACTGGGTGAACGCCGCGGTCGAGCACACCGCGCCCGGGCGGTACGAGGCGTCGATCACGGGCTACTTCGAGGCCGACGGGATCCCGGGGACGATCGACCTGCTGACCGACTGCGGCGCGGACGAGCAGAACTCGATGACCGTCGTGGGCACCGAGGGGTCGCTGACGCTGCTCGACTGGTATCGACTGGCCGAGAGCAGCGAGGGGGAGCAACAGCAGGTGGTCGTGAACGACCCCGGCGAGACGACGCTGCGGCTGGTCGAGGAGTTCGTCGCCGAACTGGACGGTGACGGCGGCGATCTGGTGAGCTTCGCGGACGCGAACCGCGTCCAGCGCGTCGTGGACGCGATCTTCGACTCCGCCGGGGAGCGAGTGGCCGTCGACGCCGAGTGAACAGATCGGTGTCGTCTACCGGCCCCAGGTGACGGCATAATGAGCCAATACTTATCTCCTCCCCGTCCAGTTGGTACTGTAACATGACTGGCGTCGAGATCGAGTGCGACGACTGTACGGGGACGCTCAGGTACGTCGGTGAGTCGAACTGTGACGAGCTCCTCGAGTGCGACTGTGGGAGCCAGTACGTCGTGACGATCAGCAAACTCGACACCGGGACGGTGCCGTGAGCCGCCGGCCGTAGTCACCCGTCAGTCGACTACCGCCGCAGCAACAGCACACCCACGCTGCTCGCGATCGCGGCGATCAGGGCGAACACGAGGAACAGCACCGTCTGGTTCGAGTACGTCAGGATCACGCCGGCCAGCCCCGCGCCGAGCGCGCCGACGCCGAAGTTGCCGAGGTAGGTGTAGCCGTAAGAGAGCCCGCGGGCGGACTCGGGGGTGTACTCCGCGACGGCGGCCTGATAGATCGGCTGGACGACGAACATCGCGAAGCCGAGCACCGCGCTGACCAGCAGCAGCGGCGCCGCGCCCATCGACGCCAGTGGGAGGAACAGCACCGCCAGCACCGCCAGCGCGCCGAAGGCGTACGCGATCCCCTGCCCGGGCGAGAGCCGTTCGGTCAGCCGGCCACCGACGTACTGGCCGGCGATCCCGACCGCCAGCAGCCCGGAGTAGACGTAGTTCGCGGGCTCCTGGGGCTCGCCCGCGATCTCGATCGGCTGGAACGTCTCCAGCCCCGCGAGCAGTTCGGGCAGGAACGTCAGCACGCCGCGGTAGTACAGCCCGTTCATCATCACGACGACGAACACGAACGCGAACGCGCTCTTGGCGACCGTCATCGACACGTCGAGGAACTCGCCGATCGTGTCGGGCGTGTCCTCCTCGTCCTCCTCGTCGTCGCGGTGGGTCGTTTCGTCGACGTCGAGCAGCAGCGTCGCGCCGGCCGCGACGAACGCCGGCACCGCCAGCACCGCCGCGACCGTCTCCCAGTCGAGGAACGCGAGCATCACCGTCGTCGCGAGCGGCCCCGCCGCGATGCCGATGTTGCCGGCCATCCCGTGGATCGCGAAGCCCCGCCCCTGCTCGGAGACGCCCTTGCTGATCAGCGCGAGCCCCGCGGGGTGGTAGACGCTGGCCGCGGCGCCCCACAGCACCAGCGCGACCGCGATGGCGATCACTGCGGGGCTGGTCGAGAGCAGTGGCAGCCCGTCGAGCACGCCCGCCGCGGCGCCCGGCGCGACCGAGAGCACGAGGAACGAGCCGCCCATGCCCACGAGACAGAGCGCGATCAGTTTCCGCGAGCCGTAGCGGTCCGCGAGCACACCGCCCGGCAGCGCGCCGATACCGAACAGCGCCATCCCGATCGCGACGACGATCCCGAGCTCGGCCGCCGTCGTCGCGAACTCCGCCAGCCAGATCCCCACGAGGATGGGCACCGAAAGTTCGTACGTGTGGACCAGCGCGTGGGCCGCCCCCGCTAGCCCCACGATCCGCCGGTCGTTTCCGTCCATGTTGCCCACCCCGGCGCGGACCCGCTTGAATGGACGGTTTCCGGCCGGCCTGTCGCCCTTTGGAAAACCACTAGTTATATTTGTGGGTGAGAGTATTACCGAGTATGTCGACTCACGACGGCGATCGGATCCAGACGACACACATCGGCAGCCTCCCGCGACCGCCGGAGCTGCTCGACCTGCTCCGGACCCGCGAGGCGGGCGGCGACGTGGACGCCGAAGAGTGGGACCGCGTGAGCCGCGAGGCGACCGACGACATCGTCGATCGCCAGCTCGCGACGGGGATCGACGAGATCAACAACGGCGAGCAGCCCCGCGTCTCGTTCAACTACTACGTGGGCGACCGACTGACGAACATCGGCGGCAAGCGCGAACAGGAGCTGTGGGCCGACCTCGAAGAGTACCCCGCGGTCGCCGAGGACACGTTCGAGACCGACGTGATCGACCTTGCCAAACAGCCCGCGGTGACCGGGGAGATCCGCTACGAGGGCCACGACGCCGCCGAGCAGGAGATCGAGCAGCTCCGCGAAGCACTGGACGGCACGGGCGTCGACATCGAGGACACGTTCTTCACCACCGCCTCGCCCAGCGTCGTCGCCGCAACCCACGTCGACGAGCACTACGACGACCACGCGGAGTACGTCTTCGACATCGCCGACGCGATGGCCGAGGAGTACGAGATCTTCGCGGAGACGGGGGCGACCCTCCAGATCGACGCGCCGGACCTGCTCGCGACGGGCCACAGCCACCTGTTCGCCGACGACAGCGTCGAGGAGTTCCGCGAGGTCGTCGAGCTCCACGTCGACGCGCTCAACGAGGCGCTCTCGGGCATCCCCGAGGAGCAGGTCCGCCTCCACACCTGCTGGGGGAGCTACGAGGGCCCCCACCACCTCGACACCGACCTCGTCGACATGCTGCCGACGCTGTACGAGGCCGACATCTCCGGCCTGAGCGTCGAACAGGCAAACCCACGCCATCAGCACGAGTACCGCGCGTTCGCCGAGCACCCCCTGCCCGAGGACTGGACGCTGATCCCGGGCGTCGTCGACGTGAAGACGAACATTATCGACCACCCGGAGACGATCGCCGACCGCATCGAGCGCGTCGCGAACGTCGTTCCCGACGACACCGAGATCGTCGCCGCACCCGACTGCGGGTTCGGCACGCAGGCCGGCCTCGGGATGGTCCACCCCGACATCGCGTGGCCGAAACTCGAAGCGCTCGTCGAGGGCGCGGAGATCGCCTCGGAGCGGCTCCGGTAGTCGACCGCTTCCACAACGCTCTTCTTTAGGCTAGCCAAATCCTCGGCCGACAGATGCGGCTCACTCGACGGGACGCGCTGGCAGCGCTGTCGGCGGTGGGGATGAGCGGCGCCGCCGGCTGTTCCGCCCCGGACGCCGACTCGTGGGACGAGGGGCCGGAGGACGGCGACGCCGATATCGAACTGGGCGACGACGATCTGGAGACGCTGGTCGCGCTGGCGGGCGTGCTCTACCCCAGCGAGGTCGAGAACGTGGGGGAGTTCGTCGCGGAGTGGGTTCGACCGCGCGTGCGCGAGCGGCCCGAGCACGGGCGTGGGATGCTCGCCGCGATCGCGACGCTGAACGAGTACGCCGAGAACCTCGAAGGGGCGGCGTACGCCGATCTCGACGCCGGGGACCGCGAGGAACTGCTCTCGTACATGGCGGTCGACGTGGCCGACCCGGACCCCGAGGGCGACGACGACGAGCGCGTGCGCTACTACCTCGTGAACGACCTGCTGTTCGGCCTCTACGCGTCGCCGACGGGGGCGTCGCTGGCCGGCCTCGAGAATCCTCCGGGGTACCCGGGCGGGACGGCGAGCTACCAGAGAGGGCCGGAATGAGTCAGACTGATCGAACGCCGACCCAGAACGCCGACGTGTGTATCGTCGGCGCCGGCCCCGCGGGCGCGCTCGTCGCGGACCGCCTCGCCGCGGCGGGCCACGAGGTGGTCGTCCTCGAAGCCGGCCCGCGGTTCGATCCCGATGACCGCGAGGAGCGCATGGAGAACCACCTCCGCCCGGGCGACGACACGCCGATCTGGGGGATGGGCGGCCCCCGCGACGCCTACACCTCCGGCGGCGATCGGTTCTACCCGCTCAACGCCGCTCGGGTGAAGGGGGTCGGCGGCTCGACGCTCCACTGGCAGGGGATGGTGATGCGGCTCCACGAGCAGGACTTCCGGCTCGACTCCGCGGTCGGCGTCGCCGAGGACTGGCCTATCTCCTACGAGGATCTCCGACCGTACTACGCCGCCGCGGAGGCGGCGCTCGGGGTCGCGGGCGCGTCGGACAACCCCTTCGCGCCGCCTCGGGAGCAGCCCCACCCGTTGCCGGCGTTCCCGCCATCCTACAGCGACTCGCTGTTCGCCGAGGCGTGCGAGGAACTGGGGATCACCACCCACTCCGTTCCCAACGCCCGGAACTCCGAACCGTACGACGGCGAGAGCGCCTGCGTGGGCTACGGCACCTGCCGGCCGGTTTGCCCCTCGGGCGCGAAGTACCACGCGACGCGACACGTCGACAGTGCCGAGGACGAGGGCGCCCGCGTGATCGACGAGGTGCCGGTCCAGCGACTCGAACACGACGAGTCGGGCGAGCGCGTGACCGCCGCGGTGTACGTCACGCCCGAGGGCGAGACGTACCGACAGGAGGCCGAGGAGTTCGTGCTCGCCGCCGGGGGCGTGGAGACGCCGCGCCTGCTGCTGCTCTCCGAGAGCGAGCAGTACCCCGACGGGCTCGCGAACAGCTCCGGCGCGGTCGGGCGGTACTTCATGGACCACCTGTTCGCCGGCGTCGGCGGCCGGCTCGACGAGCGCACCCGGCAGAAGCACGTCGGCTTCAACACCACCGAGAGCCACCAGTTCTACGACCGCGAGGACGACAGCCGCGGGGCGATCAAACTCGAGTGTCTCAACTACGCCGGCCCCGCGCCCGCAGACATCGCGATGGGGGCGGAGACGTTCGGCGACGACCTGCTCGACGAGGTCCGCGCGGGCTACGGCAACCACGTCGCGATGGGCGCGCTGGTCGAGCAGTTCCCCCGCGCGGAGAACCGCATCACGCTCGACCGCTCGCGGACCGACGACCACGGCAACCCCGTGCCCGAGGTCGTCTGGTCGCTCGACGACCGTACCCGCCGGACGATCGAGCGCGCGAACGAGATCCAGCGTTCCGTGTTGGCGGAGATGGGCGCCGAGATCGAGTGGGTCGTCGGTCCGGACTCGACGGGCCCGGCGTACCACCACATGGGGACGACCCGGATGGGAACCGACCCGGAATCGAGCGTCGTCGACCCCGACCTCCGAACGCACGACCTCGCGAACCTCTCGATCGCGGGCAGCTCCGTGTTCGTCACGGGGGGCGCGATGAACCCCACGCTCACCATCGCCGCGCTGTCGCTGCGAGCCGCCGACGCGATCGAGTCGCGGCTCTGAGCGCGACTGGTCGGCCGAGCAACTAGTTTTTGGCCACCCGAAAAATCGGCAACGTTTTAGGACTCCCTAAACAATCGGCGCCCAATGAGTGAGCAGGACATCTGCGTGATCGTCCCGACGATCCGGGAGTGGGAGTGTATGGAGGAGTACGTCGCGAACGCCCGCGAACACGGGTTCGACACCGACCGCCTGTTCGTCGTGCTGGTCACGGAGGACTTCTGTGACACCGACGGGATGGCGGCGATGCTCGACGATCTCGGCGTCGACGGCGCCGTCTTCGACGGCACCGCCCGCGAGGAGTGGTTCGCCGAGCAGGGTGCGAGCGAGTACTCGCACCTCATTCCGGAGGCCAGCCACGCCCAGACCTCGTTCGGTCTGCTGTACATGTGGGCCAACGAGCGGTTCGATTACGGCGTGTTCATCGACGACGACACGCTCCCCCACGACGACGAGGACTTCTTCGGCACCCACATGGAGAACCTCGCCTTCGAGGGCGAGATCGAGTCCCGCGCCTCCGACGAGTCGTGGGTGAACGTGCTCGACGACGCCGACGGCGACCTCTACCCGCGGGGGTACCCCTACGCGGCGATGGACGAGGACGTCGAGCGCGACACCGAGCACGTCGACGACGTGGTCGCTTCGCAGGGTCTTTGGACCAACGTCCCCGACCTCGACGCAGTGCGGATCCTGATGGACGGCGACCTGCAGGGGCAGGCCCAGACCCGGACCAGCGCCGACGACTTCGGCGAGGACTTCGTCGCCGCGGAGGGGCAGTACCTCACGGTCTGCTCGATGAACCTCGCGTTCCGACGGGAAGTGATCCCGGCGTTCTACCAGCTACCGATGGACGACAACCGCTGGGACGTGGGGCGGTTCGACGACATCTGGTCGGGGCTGTTCCTCAAGCGCGCCGCCGACGTGCTCGGCAAGCAGGTGTACAACGGCGGTCCGCTGTGTGAGCACAACAAGGCGCCGCGCTCGACGTTCGACGACCTGCAGAACGAGGTCGCGGGCCTCGAGCTCAACGAACACGTGTGGGAAGTGCTGGACGACGCCGGCGCGGACGCCGACAGCTACCGCGAGGCGTTCGCGGCGATGGCCGAGGCGCTCGCGACCGGCGACTTCGAGGAGTGGAACAACGGCGAGTTCCTGAACTACTGTGGTGAATACATGAACGACTGGATCGACTGTCTCGACACGATCGAACCGACTGCCGAAGAGACCGTGGAGGTGCCCGCCGATGACTGACGAACCGACCTCCAAGCGCCGGCGCCGGCTGCTCGGGACGCTGGCGAGTGCCGGCCTCGTCGGCATCGCCGGCTGTGGCGGCGGCGACGGGACCGCGACCGAGGGCACGCCGGGCGACGGCACCAACACCCCGACGCAAGGGGGCGGCGACGGGAGCCTCGGCGCCGAGCTGGGGGAGTTCCGCGGCTCCGGCGTGCTCGCGCAGGGCCGCGACGAGATCGGGGGCACCCGCATCGAGGAGCTGCCCGATCTCGAGGGCGAGCTCACGATCTACCTCGGCGGCGGCGAAGGCGGGCTCTACCGCGACCTGATCAACAAGCTCGAGAACATCTACCCCGACTTCTCGGCGACGCCGCGTGTCTCCGGCACCGCCGACGCCGCGAACACGATCATCACCGAGGGGTCGGCGACGCCCGCGGACGTGTTCTGGTCGGTCGACGCCGGCTCGCTCGCCGCGGTCGCCGCCGAGGACCTGACCAGCGAGCTCCCGAGCGAGGTGACCGACCCCGTGCCCGACGAGTTCCACCCCAACGGCGAGTGGGTCGGGACCGCCGGCCGTGCCCGGGCGATCCCGTACAACACGGAGGCCCTCGACGAGAGCGACATCCCCGACGACGTGATGGATCTGCCCGACTCCGGGATCGCGGGCAACATGGGCTGGGGGCCGACCTACGGCGCGTTCCAGGCGTTCATCACCGCGATGCGGATCATCGAGGGCGAGGACGCCACCCGCCAGTGGCTGCAGGGGATGGTCGACGCCGGCATCACGGAGTACGCGAACGAGTTCTTCGTCGCCAACGCCGTCGCCGACGGCGAGATTCAGGCCGGGTTCGCGAACCACTACTACGCGCTCCGCGTGCAGGCCGCGCGGCCGAACGCGCCGATCGACCTCGCGTTCACCAGCGGCGACGCGGGCGCGCTGATCAACGTCGCCGGCGCCGCGGTGCTGGGGCCGAGCCCCCAGCAGGAGCTGGCGCGGACCTTCGTCCGCCACCTGCTCTCGGCGGAGGCTCAGGAGTACTTCGCGACGCGAGCGTACGCCTACCCCATGATCCCCGGCGTGCCGCCGGTGGGCGACCTGCCGCGCATCGACGAGCTGAACCCGCCCGAGTTCGACCTCGCGAAGCTCTCGAACATCGGCCCGACGGTCGAACTCATGCGTGAGGTGGGCGTTCTGTAATGGGCGCCGCCGGCGACACCACTCGCGAGCCGGAGGGACGCCTCCGGCTGTTCGCTCGCCGGTTCCTCGGACTGGGCGACGACGGCGTTTCGACGCCGCTCGTCCTGCTCTCGGGAGCCATCGCAGCCGCGGTGCTGTCGCCGCTGCTCTGGCTGTTGCTGCGGGCGAGCGAGGTGCCGCTCGCGGAGGCACAGTCGCTGCTCCGCACCTCGGGCGACGTGTTCGCCAACAGCCTCGCGCTCGTCGCGGTCGTCACGACCGCCTCGGTGCTGTTGGGCGTGCCGCTGGCGGTGTTGACCGTCCAGACCGACCTGCCGTTCCGGCGGTTCTGGACCGTCGTGATCGCGCTCCCGCTGGTGATCCCCAGCTACGTCGGCGCGTTCGCGTACGTCTCGGCGTTCGGCCCCGACGGCGAACTCGCGGACGCGCTCGCGCCGCTGGGCGTCGGGATCCCCGAGGTGTACGGGCTGGGCGGCACCGCGCTGGTGCTGACGCTCTTTGTCTACCCGTACGTGTTCCTCACCGCCCGCGCGGCGCTGCTCTCCTTCGACGAGACCCAGTTGGAGGCCGCGCGCACGCTCAACGTCGACTACGTCGCGGCGTTCCGGCGCGTGATCCTGCCGCAGATCCTGCCCGCCGTGACCGCGGGCGCGCTGCTGGTCGCGCTGTACGCGCTGTCTGACTTCGGGACGCCGACGATCATGCAGTACGACGTGTTCACCCGGATGATCTACGTCGAGCTCAACAGCTTCGGCGACGGCCGCAACAACGCCACGCTGCTGTCGCTGCAGCTGTTGACCGTGACCGCCGTCGTGGTCGCGCTGGAGTCCCGGATCGGCAGCGGCGAGGACTCGGGCTACGGCGCGGCCTCCTCGTCGTCGGTGCTGATCTCGCTGGGGCGGTTCCGGTGGGTCGCGATGCTCCTGCCGGCGCTCGTGTCGACGTTCACGCTCGTGCTTCCGGTCGGTATCCTGACGATGTGGTTCGTCCGCGCCGAGGCGCTCGAGTACGAGGTGGGCGGCCGCGCGTTCGAGGCGGCGTTCGCGCTCAACTCCGTCTACGTCGCAGCACTGGCGGCGACGGTGACACTCGCGCTGGCGATCCCCGTCGCGTACTACTCCGGCCGCTCGCGGTCGACGTTCGCGTGGCTGACCGAGCGCGCGACGTATCTCGGCTACGCGATGCCGGGGGTCGTGCTCGCGCTCGCGCTGGTCTTTTTCAGCAGCAATCAGCTCGCCGAGTGGTTCGGCCCCGCCGCGGCACGGGCGGTGTACCAGTCGCTCCCGCTGCTGGTGTTCGCCTACGTCGTGCGGTTCCTGCCGCAGGCGGTCGGCGCGACTCGGTCGTCGGTGCTCGGCGTCGACCCCTCGCTGCTCGGCGCGGCGCGCGTGCTCGGCGAGCCGCCGCGGCGGGTGTTCCGCCGGGTGACGCTCCCGCTGATCGCGCCGGGCGTGCTCGCGGGCGCGGCGCTGGTCTTCCTCACGACGATGAAGGAGCTGGACACGACGCTGATCCTCCACCCGACAGGGTTTACAACGCTGGTGACGTACATCTGGCGAGTTCAGGAGGGCGGCTACTACGGCCGGGCGGCGCTGCCGGCGCTGGTGCTGGTGGTGGTGTCCGGGCTCTCGATGATCCCCCTCCTCGTTCAGGGACGCGATCAATGAGCAACGAATACACCCCCACGACCGACGAGCGAGCGGCGGAGCGAGCAGCCGAGCGGGCGGACGCGAGCGTCGACGACGACGCCGAGACGGTGCTCGAACTGTCGAACGTCGCGAAAGAGTTCGCGGGCGAGCGGGCCGTCGACGGCGTCGATCTCGCGGTCCGGGAGGGCGAACTGCTCACGCTCCTCGGGCCGTCGGGCTGTGGGAAGACCACCACGCTGCGCACGATCGCCGGCCTCGAATCCCCAACCGAGGGCACCGTCCGCGTCGGCGGCGAGGTCGTCGCCGGCGAGGGCCGCGAAGTCCCGCCGGAGGAGCGCGACGTGGGGATGGTGTTCCAGGAGTTCGCGCTGTTCCCCCACCTCTCGGTCGCCGAGAACGTCGCGTTCGGCCTTGACGACCGCGACGGCGACGCCGCACAGCAGCGCGTCGCCGACCTGCTCGAACTCGTCGGCCTCGAAGGGTACGGCGATCGCTCCCCGACGGAGCTTTCCGGCGGCCAGCGCCAGCGGGTCGCGCTCGCGCGCTCGCTCGCCCCCGAGCCGGACGTACTCCTGCTCGACGAGCCGTTCTCGAACCTCGACGTGGCCCTGCGCGTGGAGATGCGCGAGGAGGTGACCCGGATCCTCAACGAGGCCGGCGTCACCGCCGTCTCGGTCACCCACGATCAGGAGGAGGCGCTGTCGATCTCCGACCGCGTGGCGGTGATGTCCGACGGCCACGTCGAGCAGGTCGGTAGCCCGGAGTCGCTGTTCGAACACCCCGAGTCCCGCTTCGTCGCCTCCTTCCTCGGGCAGGCGAGCTTCGTCCCCGGGAAGATCACGGAGAGCTCCGTCGACACCACGATCGGCTCCTACGGCCGCGACCTGCTGAAGGGCGTCACCGACGAGTACATCGGCGCCGACGTGGACGTGCTGGTCCGCCCCGACGACCTCCGGCTCGCGCCGGTCGACGGCGAGGCGGGCCCCATCTCCGCCGAGACGGAGGCCGTCCGGGCGAGCGCGGACGGGGGGGCGCCGACGGATTCGGTCGCCGACGCGGGGACGCCGTCGGCCCCCACCGCGGACGGCGAGGTGATCCGCCGCCAGTACACCGGCCCCTCGTTCGTCTACCACGTCGAACTCGACGACGGCCCCGTGGTGCGCTGTCTGCACAACCACGCCGAGGAGGTCGACGTGGGCGAGCGCGTCCGCGTCCGTCTCGTCGCCGACCACACCCTCGCTTGGTACCCCGCGGCGTAGATGTCCGGGCAGCCAGCCGACTCCGCCGCGACTGCGACACTCCGTGCCGCGGTCGACGCTGCCCGCGACCGCCTCGACCGCGGCCGTGTCGCGATCCTCCTGCTCGCGTTCGTCGCTGCCGTCGTCTCGTTCCTCGTGGCCACCCGGGTCTTCCCGTACCACTCGATCAACCACGACGAGGGCGTCTACCTGCAGCAGGCGGAGATGCTGCTCTCGGGACGGCTGTTCCTCCGACCGCCCGTCGACGGGCCGTTCCACCCGTGGTTCTTCGTCGTGAGCGAGCAGGGGCTGTACTCGAAGTACCAGCCCGTGCCCGCGGCGGTGTTCGCGCTGGGGCGCGTGCTGGGGGGGTACCCCATCGCGCTCGCGGGGATCTCGGCGGGCGTCGTCGCCGGCACCGCGGCGCTGGCCCGCGAACTGTTCGACTGGCGGGTCGGCGCCGTCGCGGGCGTCCTCGTGCTCGCGTCGCCACTCTTTCTCGTCCACTCGGGGGTGTACCTCCCGTACGCGGTGACGGCGGCGTTCGAACTCTGCTTCGCCGTCGCGTACCTCCGCGGCGAGCGCACCAGCAGCCGGCGGATGGCGGCGATCGCCGGCGGCGCGATCGCGATCGCGTTCTTCGCCCGCCCGTACACCGCCGTGTTGTTCGCGTCGCCCTTCATCCTCCACGCGGTCGTGACGCTCCTCCGTTCGGGCGCGTGGCGGACGCCGTTCGAGGACGTGACCGACACTCAGCAGGAACTGTTCGTCCGCCGGCTCCTCACCGCGGGGCTGGGAACCGTCGGCGTGCTGGTCGCGCTGGGCTACAACGTCCTCGTCACGGGCGAGCCGTTCGTGTTCCCGTATCAGGCGTTCGCGCCCGAGGACGGCCCCGGCTTCGGCCACCGCGAGATCCTCGGCCACGAGGAGAACTACACGCTCGAACTTGGGATCGAGTCGAACCGTCGCGTGCTCTCACAGCTGTTCACCGAGTGGGTCGCGATGGGGATCGTCGGCGCCGGACTCGCCGCCGCGGGCGTCGTCGCGACCGTCGGCTCGGCCGTGCTCGGCCGCGTTCGGGACGCGAGCGAGCGCGCGTCGGCCGCGCTCGTCGCTCGGCGCGCGGTCGTCGCCGGGATGTTCGTCTCGATCGCGGCGGGCAACGTCGCGTTCTGGGGCAACTTCAACATCCTCGGCGCGCTCACGGTGCAGGACGACGGTCTGATCCACAGCCTCGGCCCGTACTACCACTACGACGTGCTCGTCCCGACGGCAGTGTTCGGCGCGGTCGCCGTCGTGTGGGCCGCCGATCGACTGGGGAGTCTCGCCGCTCCGCGGTTCCCCGACGCCTTCACGGCAGGGCGGGTCGCCGTCGCCGTCGTGATCGTCGCGGCCGGGGTCGGCGCCCCGGTCGCGGCCGACGCCGCGGAGCGCCCGCTGACACACAACGCGGGGATCAGCGAGGAGCTCGCGGCCGCCTACGAGCCGTTCGAGCAGGAGGGCGGGCTCTCGATGGGTAACGCGGCCATCGGGGGGAACCAGACCGACGACAAGACGCTCACCTTCCTCACGCCGGTGTACGGCCCGTGGCTGAACCACCCGTTCCAGGCGGTGCGGAACGACCCCGACTTCGACGGGCCGTCGCTGTACGCGCTGGGTGATTACGACGAGCTCGACGTGGCTGCCGCGAACCCGGACCACGAACTGCGCCGCTACGTGATGCGCGGCGCGTGGAACCCCGTCGACGGCGAGAGCGTGACTGCCGAACTCCGCCCCGTGGAACGCGTCTCCGGCGAGTCGGTCCGGCTGGACGCGGCAGTCGGGATCCCCGCCGCGGCCGAGTCGGTGTCGATCCGCGCGGGCGGCGACGCCGGGCAGACGTACGCCGCCGCCAACGCCAGCGAGGGGACGCTCCGGCTCACGCTGACGGTGAACGAGACGGGCGCGCGGCTCGCCGGCGAGGGGATCCGGAGTGCGGGGACGTTCGCGGTCGAGGACCGCGACGAGCTCACCGTCACGGTGTTCGTCTCCACCGGCCCGAGCGCGGGATTCAGCTACCAGCTCGTGTTCCCGATCGACACCGGCGGCGACGAGGTGCGCGCGCTGTCGGCGACTCGCGAGCGCTGTCCCGTGCCGGACCGCTGTGTGCCCGCGGGGCTCGGGCCGTCGCCGCCCGGGCAGTTCGCGAACACGACGGTGACGGCAGTTTCGGAGTAGTTCGCGAGCTACGGCTGCTCCGTGCCGGGGGCGACGTACGCCCGGATCGGCGTCCACCACCAGCGCCACTTCCAGACGAACAGCGCGCCGCCGAGGAGGAGTGCAGTCCACAGGACGGCGATGTCGCCGGTGTAGAGGCCGTAGGCTGGGAGCACGACGAGGAGGGCGACGAGGAGGAGGAGTCTGGTGGGGAGGAACTGGTCGCGGGGCACGTGCCCTCGTTCGTGCGGTCGCCCCGTGAAACTGTTCGTTCGCCGGAGGTGTTACTCTTCGGCCGTGAACAAGAGCACGAACAGAGTCAGGCCCGCACAGACCGCGAACAGGGGATGCGGCTCGCCGGTCTGGCCGGTGTAGTACGCGGCGGTCGTGCCCGCCGCGACGGCGATCAGTAACAGCGCGATCTCGACTCGCTCGTCGACGCCGACTTTCGGAAGCGAACGTTCGGACATCGGTCTGGAAGGTGACTGTGTTCGTGTGACTACGCGGTCAGTTGCGCGTACGCGATGGCCATCAGCGTCAGGTTGTACAGCCCGTGCGTGAGAACGGGAACCGCGAAGTTCTCGGTGCGCTCGTAGGCGTACCCCCACAGCAGCGAGACGGCGCCGACGACCCCGGCGGCCAGCAGCGTTCCGAGCGCCGTCCCGTCGAAGTTGAGGAGGTGCCACCCCGCGAACAGCGTGCTCGCGCCCGCGACCGCCGGCCACGTGCCGAACTGTTCGCCGAGGCGGCCCTGCACGGCCCCCCGGAACAGGAGCTCCTCCGCGGGGGCGATCAGGAGGACCGACGCGACGCCGATCCACAGCGCGAGCGCCGGGGTCGCCGAGACCATCCCGCCGATCGTCGACGTGACGCCGCCCGAGAGCGCCTCCCGGAGGAACGTCAGTCCGAACGCGGCGGCGACGGACGCGACCACGCTCGCGCCGACGAGCAGCGATTGGTTTCGCGACGGCAGGCTCACGGGGAGATCCAGCGACCGCCAGCGCAGGTAGCCGAGGGCGAACCCGAACACGAGCACCTGCCCGGGCAGCCCGAGCGCGAACCGGAGCGTACTGTCGTTCAGGACTGCCTCCGGGCCGAGGGTGAGGGCGGCGATCACGCCGCCGACGAAGCCGCCGCCGACGTTGACAGCGAACCCCGCCACCGCCAGTCCGACGGCGGCGCCGATCGGGCGGAGGGTGGAGTGACTGTCGGACTGTCCGTTCGAACTGTCGTTGGTGGAGGGCATCGTGAGTTGGGTGGATCAGCTGTCGTCCGGTTCGTACGTGAATATCTCCTCGATCGAGCAGTCGAAGTAGCGGGCGAGCTTGAAGGCGAGTTCGAGCGAGGGGTCGTACCGCCCGCGCTCGATCGCGTTGATCGTCTGTCGCGCCACGTCGAGTTCCTTCGCGAGCTCCTCCTGAGTCACGTCAGCTTTCGCCCGCCAGACTTTGAGATCGTTCTCCATCGGTCACATCCGCCGGCTGTGGTACCCCATCGACCCGAGGAACGCCGCGATCGCGACTGCCGCGGCCGCAAGCAGCGCGTTCTGGGTCGAGACGCCCACGGGGGAGTAGTCGACTGCCCGCGCCAGCGTGACGAGCGTCGCCAGCGTGCAGAGCCACGCGGCGGCGCCCGCCCGGTGGGTGATCCGGTTCATGCGCTCGTCGCTCATCAGGCGGCCCCACACCCTGTCGTCGACGAACAGCCCCATCACGAGGAGCGTCCCCCACGTGAGCGCGGAGCCGCCGATCACTAGCCAAAGCGCGAGATCCGGCGACGACACCAGATCCGCGCCGACAGTCGCGAGCACCATCCCGACCACTGCGACCGCGATCGGACCATCCCGTTGCAGTTTCGGCATTCTGTGTCAGGTATATTTGACACAGTGTAATAACTATTTTCCATAATGGACGGTAGACACTCCATTCAGTCGTATCGTCGAGTCGTCGACGAGACCGACGTTCAGCCGTATCCGCCGCTACTCGGCCCGAGAGAACCGAACGTCGCTACGGAGGCGCCTAGAACAGCCCCGCCAACTGGCGCTTGCGCTCCTCGGCACACACCCGGAGGATCGACCCCGCGATCTCCGCGCCGCCCGAGAACGGGTCGAGCTTCGTCTCGCCGAGTCGCTCGTCGTAGGCGATCGGTTCCTCCCGGATCTCGTAGCCGCGCATCGCCGGCCGGATCAGCAGCTCCGCCGAGAGGCCGGTGTTCTCGGTCCACGTGATCTCCTCGATCACGTCCTCGTGGTACGCGCGCATCCCCGTCGTCACGTCGTGGAGATACTCCCCCGAGAGCACGCTCGACAGGCCCGCGAACGCGTAGTTCCCGAAGCGGTTCAGCGTCGGCATCGTGTCCGCGCCGTGGTAGAGGCGGTCGCCGCTGACCACGTCGTACCCCTCGTTGACCAGTTCGAGGAAGTCAGGGATGCGCTCCATCGGGTACGTCCCGTCGCAGTCGGTGGTGATCCGCACGGGGTTCGTGGCGGAGAGCAGCGCCTTGCACACCGCGTAGCCGTACCCCTGTGGCTCCTGCTCGATCACGGTCGCGCCGTGATCCCGGGCGATATCGGCCGTGCCGTCGCTCGAACTGTCGACGACCACGACCTCCGCCTGCCCGTCGGTGGCCTCGTCGATGTCCTCCAGCACCGGCCCGATCGCCTCGGCCTCGTTGTAGCTCCCCATCACGACGCTCACGTCCGCGAGCGTGTACTCGCTCATGGCTCCTCGGAGGAGACGGGATGGTTTAGGCTTGCCGAAAAACTCTGCTCGGAGAACCCCGCAGGCGTTTCCGGAGCGAGTCGGGTTTAAGTTCTCCCCGAGCGGAGAGGACGGTATGGATCTGGAACTCGAGGACACGAGCGCACTGGTGACGGCATCGAGCAGCGGTCTCGGGAAGGCGTCGGCGACGGCGCTGGCCCGCGAGGGCGCGAACGTCGTGGTCAACGGCCGCGACGAGGACCGCCTCGCGGAGGCCGTCGCGGAGATCGACGCCGCCGGCGACGGCGAGGTCGTCGGCGTGCAGGGCGACCTGACCGAGAAGGACGACATCGAACACCTCGTCGAGCGAACGGTCGAGGAGTTCGGCGGGATCGACACCCTCGTGACGAGCGCCGGCGGCCCGCCCAGCGGCGCGTTCCTCGAGACCGACGACGAGGACTGGTACGAGGCGTTCGACCTGCTGGTGATGAGCGCGGTCCGGACGGTCCGGGCGGCGGCGCCGCACCTGAAGGAGTCCGACCACGGGACGATGACGTTCATCACTTCCCGTTCGGTGAAGGAGGCGATCGACTCGCTGGTGCTGTCGAACTCCGTCCGCATGGCCGTGATCGGACTGGAGAAGACGCTCTCGCAGGAGCTCGGCCCGGAGGTCCGGTCGAACGCGGTGCTGCCCGGCCCCCACGAGACCTCGCGGATCGAGGAGCTCGTCGAGCAGGCGGTCGACCGCGGCGACTACGAGGACTACGAGGAGGGGCTGGCCGACTGGGGCGAGGGTATCCCGCTGGAGCGCATCGGCGACCCCATGGAGCTCGGCGACGCCGTCGCGTTCCTCTCCTCGCCGAAGTCCTCCTACATCAACGGCGTCGCGCTCCCGATCGAGGGTGGGGCCGGCGCGAGCAACCTATAGTCGATCACGTCGACGAGAGTCAGAGACTCTCGTCTGCCATCGAGGGACTACGTCCCTCGGGCAACCGGAAGCCGCCGGCTTCCGGTGACAACCAGAAATCTCTGATTTCTGGTGACGGCACGTGACCGGCGAGCGGCGTCGGCCGCTCGCTCGGAGCCGATGCCGTGATCGTGTTGTAACCAGCGACGGCGCGTGAGCGCCTGCGCCCTCCGTCGCGCAGGCACCGAACCGGCGCTGCTACCGCTTCTCTACTGCGAGAGGAAACTCAGCGCGTTCACCGTCGCGTGGACGAGCACGACGACGTAGACGCTGCCCGAGAGCACGTACAGCGCGGTCACCGCCAGCGCGGGCACGCTCGTGAACACGGTCGCCTGCAGTGAGAACCGGTCGGTCGCGTAGTGGACCGCGGTGAAAGCGAGCCACGAGGCGACGCCCGCGAGGGCGACCGACCCCGAGAGCGCGGCGAGCCGTTCGATCGGATACGCCTGATACAGCACCGACTCGGTGATCCCGGCGGTGATCCCGGTGAACAGGAACAGCGCCGTGGGACGGTCGGCTTGCTCGTCGGTAAACTCCTCCGAGGTGTCCCAGTCGACGTGCCGGAAGAGGTTGTACGCGACCGTCGAGAGCACGACCGTGCCCACGACGCCCCCGGCCCACCAGCCGAGGAGGGCGAGGAGTCCGCCGACGCCACTCCCCGGGAGTATCGGCGGCGGCAGCGTCGCACCGAGCGAGCCGAGCGGTTCGGTCTCCACGACGAGCACGTACGCGAGGAGCGCGCCCGTCACGAGCCACTTCAGCAGATCCTCGCGGACTGTCTCGTCGTCCGGCAACACCGCGGGGACGCCGAACCGCCCGCCGAGACGGCGGGCCACGGGGTAGCCGGCGAACGCGAGGGCGACGCCGCCGATCGTGGTTGGGAGGCTCATCCCTGCGACTGCGTGGCGTTCGACGGGCGGATCACTGTGGAAGCGTGACAGACGCCCGACGAATAAGCGTTACCGTCCGCGCTACTCGGTCTCCAGATCGGCGCCGCACTCGGGACACGTCCCGTCGACGATCGTGACTTGCAGGTCGCACTCGGGGCAGAACTCACGGTAGCACGCGTCGTCGCCCATACTCTCCGGCACTCGCCGGAAATACATGAATTATGCCCCCTACCTCCGGATCACGGCCACTGTCGGAGTCGAAACGGCGAACAAACTTATCAGTCTGAAATCCGTAATTTTCTACACTTCGTGCGAGACGCAAGCTTCCGAGCCACGCTACTCGTGTTCGCACTGCTCGTCGCGGCCGTCGCGGCGCCACTCTCCGCAGTCGGGGGTGCCGCGTCGTCTGCCCCCACGGCCGTCCACGCGGTCGTCGTGGGGAGCGACGGGCAGCTCGTCGCCGTCGAGCGGGACGGGACGACACACCAGACCGGCGTCGACGCGTCGATCACGGGTCGGACCGTCGATCTGGACGGCGACGGCGTTCTCGAAACACCGTTCGTCGATTCGGGAGGGACGCTGAAGCTCGCGGAGCCCGACGGGACGACGACGACGCTCGCCGAGAGCGCGCGGGCGTCGAAGTCCGCGATCGGGGTCGGCGACCTCGACGGCGACGGTACGGCGGCGGTGTTCTACCCCAACGCCAGCGACTCCGGCTACGTCTACAAGGTGGAGACGGGCCCCGATCCGGGCGAGCCGACACGCGTGACAGAGACGACGGCCAAAGGCGTCGCGGGCGTCGGTGATCTGGACGGCGACGACGAACCGGAGCTCGCGTTCGCGGGCGGTTCGAGCACCGTGAAGTACGTCGACGGCGACACCGACGGCGACCGCCACGCCGACCGCGACGCCGGAACCACCCGTCCAGAGCGGCCCGGCCTCCCCGCTGGTGCTGTTGGTACTCCTCGCGATCGTCGCGGGGACGTACTACTACCTCACCCGGCGGGCCGGCTACGCGTCGATCGGCGACCGGCTCGGTCGGTGAGCGAAAGCATCGTGTCGGCTCTTCGGTTCGGCTGACCACGTCGCCGAGACGGCGACGTTCCACATCGTGTCGCGCCGGCGCCGGAACGTTCAACAGCCGAGCATCCCGAGGAGGAGTAATGACCGACTGGCCGAAAGACGTCGGCGGCCACACCGTGACCGACCAGTGGGAGTGTGCGGACTGTGGGGCCGACTTCGACTGCCTCTCGCAGTTCCGGCGGACGGACTGCTCGTAATCGTCGGCGATGGACCCTGCCCCCTACCTCGGCCGGCTCGGGGTCGACACCGGCCTCTCGCCGACGCTGGGGACGGCCCGGCGGCTGCAGCGTGCACACGTCACCAGCGTCCCGTTCGAGAACCTCGCGATCGTCGGCGACCCGTTCGCCGACGGCGACGGGCGGTGGCGAGCGAGCGGCGTCGACCTCGCGCTGCCGGCGCTGTACGAGAAGCTCGTCGAGCGCGGCCGTGGCGGCTTCTGTTTCGAACTCAACGGCCTGTTCACGTGGCTCCTCCGGGAACTGGGGTTCGACGCCGACCGGCTCGCGGCACGGATGGTCGGCGACGACGGCACCGGGCGGCCGCCCGCGAACCACCACACGATCGGCGTGACGTTCGACCGCCGGTACCTGCTCGACGTGGGGATGGGCACGCCGCCGATGCGGCGCCCGCTCCCCGTCGACGGCGAGGTAGTGACCGACTCGACGGGGGTGGCGTGGCGCGTCGTCGAGAGCGAACGGCCGGACGAGACGTACCTCACCCAGTATCGGCTGCCCGGCGGCGACTGGCAGGACCGCTACCTGTTCAGCGACGTGCCCCGGGAGCTGTCGTACTTCCGGGCGACGTGTGACTACCTCGAGAGCGCGCCCGAGTCGCCGTTCACCGGCGACCCCGTGGTGAGCATCGGGACCGAGGCGGGCTACCGCAAGCTCGACGCGGACTCGCTGGTCACGTGGGCGGGCGAAGAAGAGACGCGGTCGGTAACGCCGGCGGAGTGGGACGAACTGCTGGAGGCGCAGTTCGGGCTCCGCTACTGGTAGCTACGCCTCGTCGACCATCCCGCCGAACGTCGACTCGGCGTCTGCGGGCACGTCGAAGTCGTGGTAGTGTTCGCCTTTCTCCTTGCTGAGGATGTTGAGCGCGGCGGCGGCGCCGTCGCCCGCGGAGATGACCGCCTGCCACTCCTCGGCGCGGATCATCGCGCCCGTCGCGTAGGCGTTCTCGACGCTGGTCTCCATCGTCACGTCGGCGTCGACGACGCCTTCGTCCGTGAGCGCACAGCCCAGCTCCTCGGCGAGGTCGCGGTTCGCCCCGGTCGCGAGCACGACGTACGGCGCCTCGTGCTCGCCCTCTTCGGTGGTCACGGTGAACCCGTCGCCGGACTCGGTCACGCCCGTCACCTCGACGCCCTGCTTCCGGTCGACGCCGAAGCTGTCGACCTGTGTGCGCAGCGTGTCGAGAAAGGCGGTGCCGTCCTGCGAACCCACGCCGGGGTAGTTGAACAGGTGGGCCTTGTGCATCCACGTCTTGTCGGTGTCGAACACCGTGGTTTCGAGGCCGTTCTTCTCGGTGAACAGTGCAGCGCTCAGGCCGGCGGGACCACCGCCGACGACGATTACGTCGGTCACGTTCCAACGTTGGTCGCTCGACCCCTAACTCTTTCCACGGTGGCAGGTGTGAAACGTGAGCGGTTCTCGAACGGTCCGCCCCGCGGACCGCTAACCCCTTCCCCCGCGAGGGCGTCCCCCGACCCGAACGGATCGTGCAGGACACGCTCGCGCTCGTGGTCGGCGTCGCGATGCTCGTCTTCGGGAGCGACCGAACCGTGCAGGGGGCGTCGACGATCGCCCGCGAACGGGGCGTCTCGACGTTCTTCGTCGGCGTCACGCTGGTCGCGATCGGGAGCTCGCTGCCCGAGATCGCGACCGCGATCTACGGCGCCGCCTACGGGCAGGGCTCGCTGGTCGTCGGCCACGTCGTCGGCTCCGCCACCTCCCAGATCACGCTCGGGATCGGCGTCGTGGCGCTTCTGGCGCCCCTCTCCGCGACCCGGGAGGAGGTGGCCACCTACGGCGCCGGGATGGTGGTCGCGATGGGGGTGATGCTGCTGGCGGTCTCCTCGGGGACGGTCACCCGCCTGCAGGGCGTGCTGATGGCGCTGGCGTATCTGGGGTTCGTCGCCGTGCGCTACGCGTACACCGACCACGACGGCGTCGCGTCCCGGCTCTCGGAGTCGGACGCGATCGACCGCCCGCTGCTCTGGGCGGCCGCCGGGATCGTGCTGGTGGTCGCCGGCGGCCACCTGCTCGTGACGGGGGCCCGCGGCGTCGCCGTCTCGGTCGGCGTGCCGACGTACCTGCTCGGGCTGATCACCGGCCTCGGGACGACGACGCCCGAGATCGTCGTGGCCGCGCTGGCGGTCCGGCGCGATCGGGGCGGGATCGCGGTCGGCACGCTGTTCGGGTCGAACATCACCGACCCGCTGTTCTCGCTGGGCGTCGGCGCCGCAGTCGCGCCGCTGGCCGTCGAGAACCTCGACGCGACGCTGCTCTCGGTGGGGTACATGCTCGTCGTCTCCGCGGCGGTCGCGGGCGTGTTCTACCGGCGTGACGAGGTCGGCCGCTGGGTCGGTACCGCCTGTCTACTGCTCTACCTCCCGGCGCCGTTTCTGGGCTGAGCTCCGACTCCAACGCCGCCAGTATCGTCTCTGATAGCCCCCACAAAACATTTATCACCGAGAACTCCGTCGGCACGAGTGAATGACGCTGAGCGATGGGTACGCGGGGGCGACGAGCGATCTGCTGCTCGTCGGCTCGGTCGTGCTGCTCGCGCCCACGTGGATCGGGGGGATCGAGTTCCTCGCCGCCATGGGGCTCGGGGAGCTTCCTGCGGCGGTGGTCGGCGGCGTGTACGCGTGGGGTCGCGGGGCGCTCTCCACGGCGATCCTAATCCGCCGCTGGCGAACCGGTTCGTTGACGCTGACGCAGTCGTGGCTGGCCGAGTCGCTCGAGTCCGTCGCGGTTCGGAGCCCGGTGGCCGACTACCCGACGCCGACGCCGGCCCGGGTCACGCTGTCGACCGGCGCGGTCTGACGCCCCGCCCGTCGCTCCCGAGGAGAACGAACGCTTTTCCTCCCGCCGTCGCCCACCCCGACCATGGACGCGGCAGTCGTCGCTGACGACGTGACCAAACGCTACGGCGACCTCGTCGCCGTCGACGGCGTCTCGCTGTCGGTGCCCGCCGGGACGGTGTTCGGGCTCATCGGCCCGAACGGCGCGGGGAAGACCTCCCTCGTGCGCTGTCTCACCGGCACGACCGAGTACGAGGGCGAGGTGTCGCTGCTCGGCAGCCCGCCCGAGTCCGTCGACCGATCGCGCATCGGCCTCCTCCCGCAGTCGTTCTCCCCGCCCGAGCGCCTCACCGTCCGGGAGCTGCTGGGCTACTACGCCGACCTCTACGACGAGGCTCGCGACGTGTCGTCGGTGATCGCCGAGGTCGGGCTCGACGACTCGGCGGACACGTGGTACGAGGCGCTCTCGGGCGGCCAGCAGCGCCGGGCCTGCGTCGGCATCACGCTCGTCAACGATCCGGACGTGCTCTTTCTCGACGAGCCGACGACCGGAATCGATCCCGCAGGCCGTCGGGACCTCTGGACGCTGATCGAGGAGCTCGCGGCGGCCGGGACGACGGTCGTGCTCACCAGCCACTCGATGGACGAGGTCGAGCGACTTGCCGACCGGGTGGCGATGCTGGCCGACGGCGAGGTCGTGGCCGAGGGCTCCCCGCCGGCGCTGATCGCGGAACACGGCGGCGAGTCCCGGCTCGAGATCCGGACCGAGGCCGACGCCGACCCGCTCGCGGACCGCGGCTTCCGCGTCGAGGCCTCCGCCGGCCGGCTCACGCTCCACGACGTCGACGCCGCGGAGATCGACGACGCGGTCGACGCGCTCGCGGCGGCCGGGATCGAGTACGAGTCGTTCACTTGGACCGAACCGACGTTGGAGGACGTGTACCTCGAACTCACGGGCGAGTCGTTCCGCGAGGGCGGCGTCGCGGAGCCCGCGCAGGCGCCCGGCGACGCGGAGGTGGAGCGATGAGCCGCCTCGGTCGGATCGGCAGCGAGTGCCGCGCGGGTGCGAAGGCGTTCCTCCGCCGGCGGACCGCGGTCTTCTTCACCTTCTTCTTCCCGGTCATCATCGTCCTCATCTTCGGCGTGCTCGTGGGCACACAGCCCACCGGCGGCGGGCTGTTCGCGGAGCCGCCGGGCTACTACCTCCCCGGCTATCTCGCCGTCGTCGTGCTGTTCACGCCGCTGTCGCGGGTGGGCAGCGAGTTCGCGCGCCACCGCGAGGGGAGCCGCTTCGAGAAGCTCGCGACGACGCCGCTGCGGCGCTGGGAGTGGCTGCTCGCGCACACGCTCGTGAACGTGCTGGTGATCGGCGCCGCCTCGCTGCTGATCTTCGGGCTCGTGGTCGCGCTCGTCGACGCCAACATCGCCGTCGGCCCGCATCTGCTGCTCCTGATCCCCTTCGTCGCGCTCGGCGTGGCGCTGTTCTGTGGGCTGGGGGCGATTCTCGGTCGACTGGCGGACTCGCAGGACGGCGTGATCGCCGCGAGCAACTCCGTGGCGCTGCCCCTCCTCTTCCTCTCGGAGACGTTCGTCACCCCGGAGCTGCTGCCGGCGTGGTTCCGACCGATCACGAACCTCTCGCCACTGACGTACTTCGCCCGCGGCGTGCGCTACCTCACCTACGAGCGCGTCTCGGTCCCCGTCGTGGGCGCGACTGATCCGACGACGCTCGCGCTGGCCAACCTCGCCGTGCTCGGGGTGCTGGCTGCGGTGTTCTTCGTCGCCGGCACGTACGCCGTGCCGCGGACCGACTGACGGTCGTCGGCCACGCCGCTTTCCGCGGACCGACTGACGGTCGTCGGTCACGCCGTTTCCACGGACTGATTGTCGTCGCTCGCGTCGCCCGGGATTTATGCGCCGCCCGCGAGCAGCGAGGATATGGCCGCCGAACGACCCGAAGGAACCGGTGGGATCGTCTTCTTCCGGACGCAGAACCGCGAGACGGTCGTCGACTGGTACCGCGAGACCGTCGGCGCCGAGATCTGGCTCGAACAGACGGGCTGTACGATCCTCACGTTCGAGGGGTTCCGGTTCGGTTTCTGTGACGCCGAGGCGACGGAGACCGAGGGAATCCTGACGTTCGTGTACGACGACGCCGCGGCCGTCGACGCGATGCACGACCGCGTGGGCGACGCTGCCGACGAGGAACCACACGAGAACGAACAGTACGACATCTACCAGTTCTTCGCGAGCGACCCCGACGGTCGGACCGCAGAGTTCCAGACGTTCCGCTGATCAGTCGACGCGGCGGATCCGATCGGCCCGCACCGGGACGCCGGGCGAGTAGTGCGCCAGCGGTTCGGTGTCGGGGCGCTCGAACCCGTTGGCCTCGAAGAAGTTCGTCGAGCGGAGGTCCAGATCCGCCTCGTAGAGGTCCCACGGCGGGTGGGCGACGTCGCCGTAGAAGAGATCGCCGCCGTCCCCGCGCTCGCCCACGTCCCCCTCCGCGAGGTAGAACCGGTAGTTCTCGACGAGGAACTGTTCGAGCGTTCCGTCCTCGGGTCGGAACCGATCCCCTTCGGGGCCGTAGGTGGCGTCGAGGTAGGCGTCCGGAACGCCGGCGTGGGCGCGGTGGCTGGATAGATCGACCGTCCGCTCGTGGGGGCCGGTCTCGCCGGGCACGTCGCCGCGCCGATCGATCTCCATGTGTGCGGTGTAGTAGGGGAGCTGGTAGAACTGCCGGGCGATCCCGACGCTCAGCCGGTCGGCGGCGTCGAGGTTGAAGAAGTAGATCCCCTCGCCGCCGTCCGGCCCCGCGACGTACGTCCGGAGGTTCGCCTCGCCGAACGTGAGTCCGAGCGGCGCCGGCACGCCGCGGGGACGGATCTCCTCCATCACGAACGCGATGACCCCCAGCCACGCGCTGCCGTCGTGGGTCCGAGCCGTGAGCCCGGGCGGGAGCCGGTCGTCGACGACCGCGGCGTCGACGGGCCAGTGGGCGAACAGCGCGTCCCGCCAACCCATCGAGAGGTAGTGACGCTCCATACCCGGTGTTCGGCCGCCTCACCCTTCCCGGTGTCGGCCGGGGGGTACGCCGGCCTGTGGCAATCACCGTGCAACTCGCCCCCACCCCCCGCCGCAGACCGCCACGTTTTACCGGCCACCTGCGGAACGGGCGACATGGATCAACTCCGCCGGTCGCTTCTGGAAGCGCCGATCATCGAGAAAGGTGAGTACCAGTACTTCGTCCATCCGATCAGCGACGGCGTTCCGACGCTGGAGCCGGGGCTGCTCCGGGAGATCGTGATCAAGATCTGCCGGAAAGTCGAGCTCGAGGACGTGGACAAGATCGTCACCCCCGCGGCGATGGGGATCCACATCTCCACCGCGCTCTCGCTGATGACCGACGTGCCGATCGTGGTGATCCGCAAGCGCGAATACGGGCTGGAGGGCGAGGTGTCGCTCTCCCAGCAGACCGGCTACTCCGAGTCGGAGATGTACATCAACGACGTGCAGGCCGGCGACTCGGTGCTGGTGATCGACGACGTGCTCTCGACGGGCGGCACGCTCTCGGCGATCTGCGAGGCGCTCGACGGGATCGGCGCCGACGTGACCGACGTGGTGGCGGTGATCAAGAAGGCCGGCGAGAACGAGCTCGACGAGCAGGTCGACTACAAGACGCTCATCAACGTCCGCGTCGAGGACGGCGAGGTCGTGATCGTCGACGAGAACGGCGACGGGTAGCCCGACAGTCACGCTTTAGGGACTGGTCGCCTAGTTGTCGTGTGTGTCGAGATTCCCGGGCCGGGTGGACCGCTGGCTGACCGTCGAGCGGCCGGTGACCTACTGGTCGTTCTGGGCGGCGCTCCTGCGGCTCGTGCCGTTTCTGGCGCTCCTCTTCGTGCTCGTGCTGCTCGCCACGAGCCCCACCTTCGCGCTCCGTTCGTTCGCGCCGCTGCCGTTCGTGTTCGTGGCCGCGACGTTCGGCTACGCCGTCCGCGCGTTCGACGGCGTCGGCGCCCTGATCTCCGCGCTTTCGGCCGTGGTGTACGGGTTCCTCCTCGCGCTCCACGGGGTCGGCGCGACGCTGCTTCGCCAGCCGACGCCGCTGCTCTCGGTGCTGGCGGTGCTGACGTTCGTCGCTCTGCTCGCCGGTTTCGGCTCGCCGACGCTCCACGGTCAGCGCGGCGACGCCGAGCTCGAATCGGCACGCCAGCGCTGGAACGAGTGAGTCAGGCCTGGTCGTGCGTGTGGTGGTAGAAGTCGACCCGTGCCTCGCGCCGCCCGTCGGCGTCGACGGTCACCGGTTCGAAACAGACCCGGGCGTACCGCTCGGTCTCCTGAAGCGACACCATCAGCCCCCCGGCGTGCCGGGAGACCGAATCGTACGCCGCGTCACAGACCGGACAGGTGTCGGGAACGTCGTCGGGGAGTTCCACGCCGGCGAGTGGGTGCGCCGACTACTTCGCTCTACTCCTCCGTGGGTTCGCGATCGTGTGGATCGTCGGCGCCGGAGTCGCTGACTGCGGGATCGTGTCGTCGGTACCACGCGGTGATCTCCTCCAATCGGTGGATCGCGCGGTCGGGGTCGCCGATGTTGTGGTGTTCGTCCTCGTAGACGACCAGCCGACAGTCCGCGCCGGCCTGTTTGGCCGCGACGTACAGCTGTTCGGACTGGGACGGCGGGCAGCGCCAGTCCTGCCCGCCGGCGGCGACGAGCAGCGGCGTCTCCACGTTCCCGATATCCGTGATCGCCGAGGAGGCGTCGATCGCCTCGGGGTTCTCCCACGGGTAGCCGTACTCGTTCTCCATCCAGATGTGGGAGTCGTCCGTCCCGTACGCCGAGCGCAGGTCGTAGATGCCGTGTTCCGGCGCCGCGGCGGTGAGCAGGTCGGGGTACTGTGTGACGAGGAACCCCTGTGCGATCCCGCCGTAGGAGAAGCCGTAGCCGAACACGCGGTCGGGGTCGGTCCAGCCCCGGTCGACCAGCGACTCGATCCCCGCGGCGATGTCACTGGCCTCGACGGTGCCCCACTGGCCGTGGAGCGTCTCGCAGAACTTCCGGCCGAACGAGGAGCCGCCGCGGTAGTTCGGGCGGAAGACGAGGTAGCCGCGGGAGGTGAGCGCCGCGTGGGCGAAGCTGAACACGGGTTCGTCGTAGGACACCGGCCCGCCGTGGATCGCACACACCGTCGGCGCCGGGTCCGACTCGCCGGGCTCGTACTCCGGCGGGTGGTAGAGCACGCCCGAGATCTCCCAGCCGTCGTTCTCGAACGTCACGCGACGGACTTCGGGCATCTCGTGCTCGTCGGTGAGGCCGGCGTTCACTTCGGCCAGCCGCGTGAGCGAGTCGGGCTCCGCCTCGGCAGCCAGCTCGTCGACGGGCAGCGCGTAGGGGTCGTGCCCCTCGCTGGGGTGGGAGAGCCCCATCGCCGCGGTCCCGCCACCGATCGCGAGCCCCGTCACGGCGCGGTCGTCGCCCTGCGCCTCGAACGTGCGTTCCCAGTCGGCGTCGGACGCGTCACACCGCAGCACCCGCGTCCGGGCTTCGTCGCCGACCAGCGTGTAGAAACGCTCGTCGTCCACCCACTCGAACGAGGCACCGCGGGCGAGCGTGCGGTCGAGATCGCCCGTGACCGAGACGTGCTCCTCGCCGTTCCACACGCGGGCTTCGGTCGGGATACACCAGTTCTCGTCGTCGCCCGCGGCGAACGCGAGCCGCTCCCCGTCGGGCGACCACGTCGGGCTGTTGCAGTTCAGGCCACCGTCGGTGATCGCCGTCGCATCGCCCCCGTCCGGGGGGACGGTGAACACGTCGGTTTCGAGGGTACTGTCGGGATCGTCGCGCCGGTAGGAGACGAACGCGATCTCGCCATCTGCGCCCCAGTCGGGTTGGAGCCCACTCAGCCCCTCGAACGCGCCGCGGCCGTAGGCGTCCTCGAGCTTCCGTGCGGAGTCGGCGTCCGCGGCCTCGTCGCCGAGTACGGCGCCTTCGCCGACGACGAACAGGTAGCTGGTGACCGTGTCGAGGTAGCCGGCGCCGTCGAGCTTATGCTGGACGCGCTCGGTCTCGACGGGGCCGCCGTCACGGCGTTCGTCGAGGTAGGCCGACTCGGCGTCGGTCGGATCGCGAGCGGTGACGACGACGCGCTCGCCGTCTGGCGCCCAGTCGAACTCGCGGACACCCTCCGCGAAGTCGGTGACCTGGCTGGCGTCGCCGCCGAGCGCGAGATCGAACACCCAGACTTGGGACTTCGGCTCCTCCTCTCCGTTCCCGCCCGCGCCGTTCGGCTCAGTCTCCTCCTCGTCTTCGTCGTCTGTCTCCTCCCGACCGACCCGGAGATCGCTGTCCTCGTCGCGGGCTGCGAGGAAGCCGAGGCGGTCGCCGTCGGGCGACCACTGCGGCGATCCCGCGCCGGAGACGCGAGTCAGCCGGTGCGGGTCGCGGCTGCCGTCGGTGGGAACGACGAACAGCGACGATACTGGCTCGTCGGCGTCGGGGTCGGACTCGTTGGTGGTGAACGCGGCGCGGTCGCCGTCGGGGGAGACGGCGATCTCGCCGATCTGCGTGAGGTCGTAGTACGCGTCGAGCGGGAGTTCGCTCATCACCCGCGAGGTTCCCCGGCACCGCGAAAAGCGTTCGGCAAGCGGAAGCGCGGACGGCTACTCGTCGGCGCCGCCCGGCGGTTCGTCGCCTCCGTCGGCGGGCGGCTCCCCGCCGCCACGTATCGACCTGTCACCGACGACGTAGCGCTTGAACACCAGCCCGAGGCCGAGCAGCGGCACGCCGAACGCGATCAGGTACGGCAGGGCGTACGCCAGTCCGACCACTGCGGCCCGCAGCGCGACGAGCGCGCCGTCGACGGACTCGAGGAACGCGGCGACCACGCCGGTGTCGTACCAGTGCTCCTCGTTCACCGGGTCGTCGGGGCGCTCCTCGCGGAGTTCGACGGTCACCGTGGCGTAGGCCACGCGGTTCTCCAGTGTCTCGAGGCGGGCCTCGATCGACTCGATCTCGCCCTGTACCTCGGAGAGTTCGCGCTGGACTGCCAGCACGTCCTCGGTGTCGTTGGCTTCCTCGTACAGCTCGCGGAGCCGGTCACGCTCCGCGCGGAGGTTGGACAGCCGGGCTTCGAGGTCGGCGTGCTGCCCGGTTACGTCCTGCACGTTCTCCTCCTCACGGACGACCGTTCCCTCCGCTCGCACGTCCTCGAGGAACGCGGAGTAGTTCTCCGCGGGAACGCGGTAGGTGAACCGTCCGTCACGGTAGGTCGCCTCGTCCCACTCGTTGGTGGTGATCTGAGAGTTTCCGACGTAGCCGCCGTGCGCTTGGACTGCGGCGGAGAGGTTCGACCGGCTGGGCTCGAACTCGTCGACGCGGACGGCGAGTCGAGCGGTGTAGATCCGCATCCGGTCGCTCGTGCTCGATCCCCCGTCGTCGGCCTCCGCGGGCGTCCCCGTTGCCTGTTCGTACTCGGGTTCGTCGCCGCTCAGCGCCGCCTGCGTGGCGCTGTCGCCGGCGTTCCCCCCGCCCGTACAGCCCGCGAGCACGAGCAGGAGCGCGACTCCGACGGCGACGAGCGGTCGTTTGCTTCGCATACCCGTCTCTCTCGGGGGAACTCGCTAAAGGGTTGGCTAGCCACAAAGAGCCGTTTGAGTCACCATCGCCGGCTCGCGCGTCTCGTTCGGGCGCGACAGGATCACGGCATCAGCTCCGTGGCCGTGGCACGGATCTCCCCGGCAGGTCGCACCTGACCGGCGTTACTTTCCGTCGAGGCGCCCCTTCTCGTCGTCGACGAGGCTCGGGTGTGTCCGCTGGCGCTGCTCGTGCTCCTCGGCGAAGTACTCCCGCATCGCCGCGCGGGATTCGGCCCGCCGGGCCGCCCGCTCGGTTTCGTCGATCTCCTCACAGCCGGGTGGTACCTCGCGACCGCGGTCGGTGAAGTACCCCTCCGGCGTGACCCAGTCGTGGTAGAACGGCGTGTCGGAGTCGTGGACCAGCGTGATCGCCGTCCGAGCGCCGTCGCCGGCCGCGACGACGGCCTGGTGGTAGCGTTCGGCGAGGCGGCCCGCGGCGTAGAGACCGTCGACGCTGGTCCGCCCGTCCTCGTCGTCCTCGAGGAACTGCTTACTGCCCGCCGAGCGGATCTCGGGGTCGACGGGATCGAGGTAGTCGGTGTTCGACCACGAGGCGGCGATCACCCTGTCGGCACGAACGTCGTCACCGTCCTCGGCGGTCGCGACGAACCCGTCACCGTCCTCGGCGTGCCGGAGCTCGCTGACTCGTCCGGCCACCAGATCGACGCCGTTTCTGGTCACCTGTGCGTGGAGCATGTCCGCGAACAGTCGGGGGTTGACCCCCGCGGGGAACCCCGGGAAGTTCTCCAAGTGGGCGTTCCGGCGCAGGATCGACTCGCCGCCGTCGTACACCAGCGTGTCGAGCCCCGCGCGGGCGGTGAACAGCGCGGCGGTCAGGCCGGCGATCCCGCCGCCGACGATCAGCACTTCGCGGCGCTGTGACTCCTCCTCGTTCGCGGTCTCGGTCGAATCGGACATGCCCGCCCAGAGCCCCCGCGGGCGGTTAGGAACTTCGGAGTTCGGGGAGGCCGTTCCGCCCGATCCAGAGCACGACGTTCGCGCCGACCAGCGCGTGGACGAGGTAGCCGTCGCTCAGGATGCCCATACAGACCACCGCTCCGGCGACCAACACCGGGAACGCGGAGAGACTCCCGTCGCGGTCGTGGGTGATGGCTGCCCACACCACCGCCCCCGCCGCGACGCCGCCCAGCAGCGCGTTTTCGAGGAGGAGAACGCTCGGTAGGAACACTCCCACCGCGACGGCCGCCGTCAGCCACTTCGTCGTCGTTTCCACTATCGGGTGTTTCTCGGTCGCGGAGGAAAGGATTCCTACTCTCCACCGCGGTAGCGAACAGGCGGTGCTTCCCTCCCCGGAGCGACACACCGCGCACCCGCTCCCCGCTCCGGGGCTGCAGTCAGATCACGGCGCGGGTGCTCGCCCGATCGTACTTGAAAAACGGGTCGACCGGATCAGCCGTCCGTCGCCGCCCCTCAGTCGTCGTCCGCGTCGACGTCCTCCTCCAGCATGTCCGTCCGCTCGGCGGCGCGCTCCCGGGCGCGCTGGACGAACTCCTCCGGCAGGTCGTCGATCTCGCCGGCCTGCACGCCCCAGAGCTTGGCGTAGAGGCCGTCGGCCTCGAGCAGTTCCTCGTGGTCGCCGCGCTCGACGATCTCTCCGTCCTCCAGCACGAGGATCGTGTCGGCGTCCCGCACCGTCGAGAGCCGGTGGGCGATCTCGAAGGTGGTGCAGTCCTCGCTCAGCTTGTCGAGGCTGCGCTGGATCAGCATCTCCGTCTCCGTGTCGACCGCGCTGGTGGCCTCGTCGAGCACGAGCACGTCGGGGTCCTGCAGCATCGTCCGCGCGATCGAGAGCCGCTGTTGCTGCCCGCCCGAGAGCTTCACGCCCCGCTCGCCGATCCGGGTATCGTACCCCTCCGGCAGCGACTCGATGAACGCGTGGGCCTCCGCTGCTTTCGCGGCTTCGACGATTTCCTCGCGGTCGGCGTCGAACCGCCCGTACCGAATGTTCTCCGCGACGGTGCCGTCGAACAGGAACGTCGACTGGGAGACGTAGCCGACGTGGCTCCGCAGCGTTTCGAGCGAGAGCTCGCGGAGGTCGTGGCCGTCGATGCGCACCTCGCCGTCGACGGGGTCGTACAGCCGCAGCAGCAGCTTGAGCAGCGTCGACTTCCCGGCGCCGGTCGGGCCGACCAGCGCCACGTCCTCGCCGGGTTCGGCCTCGAAGTCGACGTTCTCGAGCACCATCTCCTCGGGCTCGTCCTGCTCCACGTCGGCGTAGCCGAAGCTCACGTCGTCGTACTCGACGCGCCCCTCGACCTCGTCGAGGTCGACCGGATCGTCGGTCTCGGTGATCTGGGAGGGGATGTCCATCAGTCCGAAGATGCGCTCCGAGGACGCCTTCGCGTTCTCGTACTGGTCGATGATGTTCGACACCTGTGCCAGCGGCGTGACGATGCGCTGGGTCATCAGCACGAACACCACCAGATCCCCGCCGGTGAGCTCCCCGCTGAAAAAGAGCGGCGGCCCCTGGAACACCCAGAGCCCGCCGACGATGAACGTCACCGCGAAGGAGAGCCCCGCCAGCAGCTCCATCCCGGGCCGGTAGATGTAGCTCAGCCGCAGCACGGCCATCGTATCCCGGAAGTAGCGCCACGACGCGTTCTCGACGCGGTCGCTCTCGTAGGACTCGGTGCCGCTGGTCTTGACCAGTTCGACGCCGGCGAGCGCGTTCTCCAGTCGGGTGTTGAGGTTTCCGACGCTCGCCCGGCGGTCGACGTACCGGGGCTCGACGGCGCGCATGAACCACATCGTGAGCGCGACGATCGCGGGGACGACCACGAGCGTCACCAGCGCGAGCTGCCAGTTCAGCGAGAACAGGATCGCCGCGATCCCGACGATCATCACCGTCAGCCGGATCGAGTTCTGCAGCCCGTTGTCGAGGAAGTTCTCGAGGTTGTTGGCGTCGTTGTTCAGCACGGACATGACCTCCCCCGTCTGCTTGTCGTCGAAGAACGTCATGTCCAGCCGCTGCATCGTCTCGAAGCTGTCCGTCCGGACCGCGTGCATCACGCGGTGGGCGTAGTTGTTGGCAGCGATCCCGTACAGCGTGGTGAACACTGCGGTCACGACGAACGACCCCAGTATCAGCCGCACCGAGAACCAGAACTGCGCGGTGTCGGTCGACGGGATCCACGACGCCGGGAAGAACGGGATCGTGAACGCGCTGGTGTCTTGGAACACGCTGTCCAGCGCCGCGCCGAGGACCACGGGTGGCAGCAGGCTCGCCGACCGGGCGACGATGTTGCCCATCATCCCCAGGATCAGCCACCGTATCCGGCCCGTGCTGTACTCCGTGAAAAGCCGGTAGAGCGGCCGTTCGACGCGTTCCCGGTACACGTCGAACACGCTCCCCTCCTCCGCACTCATTACGAAGCGAAACCCCGCGCCCCCGGAAGAACCCATCGAAGCCGGGCGGTAGCACCGGCAGAGACTGCCGGAAACGACTGGCACAGGTGGGTAACGTCGCGGATCCGCGCCGCCGCGGGTGGCGTTCCACGACCACCGGAGCTATACCCCTCCCGGCGCGTGGGTCGGGTATGGAGCGGCTCGCCGTCGAGACAGTCGTCTATCGCCCCGTCGGGGAGGTGTACGAGTTCCTCGAGGCGTTCCCGGGGTACGCGAACTACTCCGAGCATCTCGACCGCGTCGACGAGCTCGACCCCGGGCCGGGCGAGCGTGCACGCTACGCGCTGCGGTTCTCGTGGTGGAAACTGGAGTACACCGCACGCTCGGCGGTGACCGAGACCGTCGAGAACGAGCGCATCGAGTGGGAGCTACTGGGCGATTTCGACGCCAGCGGGCGCTGGCTCGTCGCCGAGCGACCCCTCCCCGACGACGCCCCGGACTGGGCGGAGACGGCGACGGCGGTCCGATTCGAGGTGGGGTACGCCCCCGAGACCGCCCACAGCGGCCTCGTCGACCTGCCCTCGCTGGTGTCGCTCGATTGGGTCGTCGAGAAGGTGATGCCGAAGATCGAGTCCGAGGCTCGGACCGTCGTCGAACGGGCGGTCGCCGACCTGGAGGGGCGGCGACGATCGGTCGATCTGACGGTCGAGACCGGCGACGACGCCGTAGAGACGGGGTTCTCGTCCGAAGAGAAAGCGTGATACGCTGGGCCCCTGTGGCCTTCGACAAGTGACCTACCCGTGCGTGTAATCATCGTCGGCGCCGGTCAGGTCGGTGAGAGCATCGCCGCCGACCTGAGCGACGCTCACGACGTCGTGATCGTGGAACGGGACCCCGACCGCGTCGAGGAGCTCAACTACAGCCTCGACGTGCTCGCGATCGAGGGCGACGGCACCAGCCTCTCCGCGCTCGAGGAGGCCGACGTGGCCGACGCGGACATGGTGATCGCCTCTACCGACGACGACGAGACCAACATCGTCGTCTCCTCGTCGGTGAAGGCCGTCTCCGAGGCGTTCACCATCGCCCGGGTGAAGAACACCGAGTACCTCCGGACGTGGCAGCGCTCCCAGACGGCGTTCGGCGTCGACTTCATGGTCTGTACGTATCTGCTGGCCGCGGAGTCGATCGTGCGGGTCGTGGGCCTGCCCGCCGCCCGCGACGCGGACACGTTCGCCGACGGGCGCGTCGAGATGGCGGAGTTCGACGTCGACGCGGCGTCGCCGCTCGCGGGGCAGTCGGTCGCGGAGGCGGACACGTACGACTCGCTGACGTTCGCGGCGATCGTCAGAGAGGAAGAGCTGTTGATCCCGACCGGGACGACGGACATCCGTGCCGACGACCGGCTCGTGGTGATCGGCACGCCCCGGAGTGTCCGGCGGTTCGCGGGCGATGTCGCACCCGAGGAGGCCGCTCTCTCCGGCGAGGTGGTGATCGTCGGCGGCAGCGAGATCGGCTACCACGTCGCCCGGCTGCTCTCCGAGCGCGGCGTCTCCGCGCGCCTGCTCGAACAGGACGCCGACCGGGCCCGCTGGCTGGCCGAGGAGCTCCCGGACACGATGGTGATGGAGACGGACGCGACCGATATCGAGTTCCTCGAACGCGAACACGTCGGCGACGCCGAGGTGATCGTCTCCGCGCTCGACTCCGACGAGAAGAACCTCCTCACGTCGCTGCTCGCCGAACGCGTCGGCACCGAACGCAGCGTCGCCGTGATCGACCAGTCCGAGTACGTCGAGCTGTTCGAGGCGGTCGGGGTCGACGTGGGGATCAACCCCCGCGAGGTGGTCGCCGAGGAGATCACGCGGTTCACCCGCGCCGGCGGCGCCGAGAACGTCGCGCTGGTCGAGAACGGGCTGGCGGAAGTGCTGGAAGTCGAGGTCGGCGCGGATAGCCCGCTGGTGGGCGAGCCGATCCGCGAGTCGGTTCACTCGCTGCCCGCGGACGTGGTGATCGGCGCCATCACCCGCGGCGGGGAGTACGTCGTCCCCCGTGGCGGGACCGAACTCGAAGCCGGCGACCACGTCGTGCTGTTCGTCGAGACCGAGCACGCCGACGAGGTCTCCGCGGCGCTGTAGGCGTCTCCGCGGCGCCGTCGCGCCGGCACGCACCGCGTTCGCGGGCGCGACCCGAAACAGTAGCTTGAAGCGCCGAACGCGTTTTGCCTCGACAACCGTGTCGATACGCGTCGATTACCGCGCCAGCCTGAGCCTCGTCGGGACGGTGCTGAAGTATCTCTCCGTCCCGCTGCTGCTCCCGGTCGTCGTCGCGCTGCTGTACGGCGAGACGCTCGCCCCCTTCCTCCCGACCATCGCCGTCACGCTCGCGGTCGGCTGGGGGCTCGAACGACTCGCCCCCGAGCCGGATATCGGGAACCGCGAGGGGTTCCTGATGGTGGCGACGACGTGGCTCGCGGTCGCGCTCGTGGGGACGATCCCGTACCTGATCGAGGCCCACGGCATCCCGCTGCTCGTGGAGCCGATCCACCCCGGATCGACGCTCGGCAACCCCGTGAACGCGCTGTTCGAGTCGATGTCGGGGTTCACCACCACGGGCGCGACCGTGCTGGGGAGCATCAACGTCACCGACCACACCCGCGGGGTGATGATCTGGCGCCAGCTCACCCAGTGGCTCGGCGGGATGGGGATCGTCGTGCTCGCGGTCGCGATCCTGCCCGAGCTCTCCGTCGGCGGCGCCCAGCTGATGGACGCCGAGGCGCCGGGGCCGGGGATCGAGAAGCTCACGCCGAAGATCGCCGAGACCGCGCGGGTGCTCTGGGGCGCCTATCTCGCGATCACGGTGGTCGAGATCCTGCTTTTGTACGGGCTCGACCTCGCCGGGATGGCCGGCCCAAACATGAACGCGTACAACGCCGTCGCCCACGGACTGACGACGATGCCCACCGGCGGGTTCTCGCCGCAGGCCCGCAGCATCGAGGCGTTCTCGGCGGCGGTCCAGTGGGTGATCATCCCCTTCATGGTGATCGCGGGCACCAACTTCGCGCTGATCTGGCAGGCGGTCGCCGGCTCCCCCCGCGAGCTGTTCGAGGACACCGAGTTCCGCGGCTACCTCGGCGTGATGGCGGTGCTGACGGCGATCTTCACGGGCCTGCTGTTCACCGGCGGCTTCACGTCCGGCGTCCCGGAGGGTGCGACGTTCGACGCCGCCTACCTTCAGGAGTACGCGGCGACGCTCTCGGGCAGCCTCGAACCGTCGATCCGCCACGCGCTGTTCCAGACCGTCTCGATCGTCACCACGACCGGCTACGCGAGCATGGACTTCGACGTGTGGGGTGCGCCGGCGCAGTACGTCCTGCTGTTCGCGATGTTCGTCGGCGGCTCCGCGGGCTCGACCGGCGGGGGGATCAAGATCGTCCGCTGGATCGTCGTCGCGAAGGTGCTCCGCCGCGAACTGTTCACGACCGCCCACCCTGAGGCAGTCCGTCCCGTCCGACTGGGCGGGAACACGCTCGACGACCGCGCGGTCCGGGGGATCATGGCGTTCACGCTGCTGTATCTCGCGATCTTCTTCCTCGGGGCGGTGGTCCTGTTCCTCGACGCCGCCCGCGCGGGCATCGACTTCACGGTGCTCGAAGTGATCTCGGGGACGGCCTCGACGCTCGGCAACGTCGGGCCGGCGTTCTACCGCCTCGGCCCGATGGGCGGCTACCTCCGGTTCCCCGACAGCTCGAAGCTATTCATGGTGGGGCTGATGTGGGCCGGCCGACTGGAGATCATCCCCCTGCTGGTCTGTCTGGTGCCGGAGTACTGGCGACGCTGAGGGGCGTTACTCCCCGTCGCCGTCCTCGCTCTCGGCGTCGGCGCCCTCTTCGCTTCCGTCGTCCGCTTCTGCCGCCACCTCGTCGAGATCCTCGACCGCCGAGCCCGGCGCGTTCAGCTTGAACCGATCGACCGCGTCCTCGGCTTTGGACTTCTCGGCGTACCCCTCGCTGCCGGTCGCGACGATCTGGCCGTTGCGGTGGCGGAGCCGCCAGCGGAACTCCCCGCCGTTGTCCTCGTACACTTCGAACGCCGCGCGGCCGATGTCCAGCACGTCGGCTTCGGGGGCGTACTGCCGGACGCGCTCGACGGCGTCCTCGACGCTCGACTGCCGGCTGTACCCCTCGCCGCTGTCGGCGACGACCTGCCCGTTGCCCGATTTGAGCCGCCAGCGGTGCTCGCCGGCGCTGTCCTCGTACGTCTCGAACGTCAGCTCGTCGAGCCCCTCGCGGACGCGGTCGACCGCGCGGCGGGCGTCGCGGCGGCGCGTGTACCCCTCGCCCCCGTCGGCGAGCACGTTCCCGTTGCGGTGGACGAGCCGCCAGCGCCACTCGCCGGCGCCGTCGCGGTAGATCTCGAACCCGGTCGGGTCGAGCCGGAGGTACTCCGCGGGGCCGGCGTACTCCTGAACGCGCTCGATCGCCTCACGGGCGCCCGACCGTCGGCTGTACCCCTCGCCGCCGTCGCCGACGATGTTCCCGTTGTCGTGGCGGAGCCGCCAGCGGAACTCCCCGCTTTTGTCCTCGTACAGTTCGAACGTCGTCTGACTCTCGACGACCTCGGGCGGTTCGAACGTCTCGCCCGGCTCGGCGAGTTCGTCTTCGGACTCGACGCGCAGCAGCGTCGCCCCGAGCGCGTTGCGCCGAACGCTCTCCAGCCCCTTCTGTGCGTTGTGGCGCCGGCTGTACCCCTCGCCGCTGGTCGCGACGATGTTCCCGTTGCGGTGGCGGAGCCGCCAGCGCCACTCCCCGCCTCCGTCCTCGTACAGCTCGAACCGCGCCTGACTCTGCCGGAGCGACCAGAGCCGCGCGGCGAGGTCCGCCTCGTCGGACTCGGCGTCGGCGAGCTCCTCCGACATCGCCGTGACCGCCCGCCCCAGCGACGCCGCGGCGTCGTTCGACGCCGCCAGTTCGCTCCGGAGCGCTGCGACCCGTGCGGCGAGATCCGCCTCGTCGGCCGCGGTGTCCTCGAGCACGTCGTCGAGTTCGGCGAGCTCTCGCCGGAGGTCGCCCGCGCCGTCAGCTCGGCCGGAGAGCAGCGGCACGAGCACGCCGCCCCCGCCGACGAGCAGCAATCCGAGCCCGTACAGTCCGATCACGACCGTGTTCCCGTTCCGGACGGACCACCCGCCCGGGAACACCGCGACGAAGTAGGCGACGCCGATCGCCGCGACGGTGGCGCCGACGGCGACCAGCGTCGTCGCCCGGGGTTCGAGCGGGAGCCGGATCACCGGCCCCACCAGCAGGAGGATCAGTCCGACGCTGATCCCGACCAGCGAGAGCTGTCTGAGGCCACCCTGGGGCTCGCTCGCGAGGAAGAGAAACACCCCCGCCACCGCGAGCACGAGTCCGACAACGAACAGCCAGTACCCCCGGACCTCGTCGTCGGTCGTCGGGTCGCCGATCCGCCGTCGATACACCGCCTGCAGCGTTCCGTCGTTGGTTCGGTCAGTTGACATCGTCGGCTCCCCTGTTTCTTCCATGAGTGCTTATAGGTATGCGAGCGGAACGTCGACAGCGTCAAGTGTGGGGCGCTGGCAGCACCGTTCGCGTGAAGAAGGGCTCTCGGTCGGTCCCGTCGCGGTAACCCCGTCGGGCCGGTCGGCCTGCCGACTGTGGACGCCCGTCGCCCGCCCCGCGGGACCGGGGCGGACGGTCGTCGCGCTTTCGGTACCCGGTGCCACGCCCCCGCCGTGAGCACCTGCTTTCTCTCGCCGGTCGGCGTGGCTTGTCCCGCCCGTACACCGACGAGTCCGACGTTTCCCGAATGCACGCACACCCGACGCCACGACAGCACCGCACGCCGACCGACGCTCCGTCCGAATACTCGCCCGGGACCGCTGGGCGGCCGGGAGGGGATCGATGACCGGGCCCCTCGAACTGGCCGCCGGCGTCCCGGACGGCCCCGACAGCTACCGGTTCCACACCGCCGACGGCGTCGCCTCACCCGGCTCCTTCCGGACCGCCGAACTGCTGCTGCTCCGCTCACTCCACGGCGCCGCCCCCGGCGACCACCTCTCAGTCCAGTCGAACTACGGCGTCGTGGGGGTGGGAATCGCGGCCTCGGCGGCGTCCGTCCGGATGACTGAGGCCAGCGCACGCCGGGCGAGGCTCTGCCGACGGAACGCTGCCGAAAACGGCGCCGACGTTCACACGGCGATCGTCGCCGACATCGGCCGGCTGCTCCGGCGCTACGACACGGCGTCGTACGCGCCGGAGAGCCACACCCCGATCGCCGTCGGCAAACAGCGGATCGCCGACGCGCTGGCGACGCTCCGGCCGGGCGGCCGGCTGTTCGTCGCCGCCGCCGACGGCGCGGGCGGGTCGCGCTACGCGGACTGCCTCCGCGAACTGACCGGCGACTGTCGAACCGTCGCCTCGGCCGACGGCTGCGTCGTCTCCGTCGCCGAGCGACCGCGGGAGTTCGAGCCGCCGCGGTACGTGGGCCCGACGCGGTTCACGGCGCGCGCCGACGGCGTCGCGCTCCCGCTGGTCACGCTGCCGGGGATGTTCGCCGCCGGCCGTCTCGATCACGGAACGCGGCTGCTGGCGGCCGCGGCGACGGTCGACGACGGCGACCGCGTCCTCGACCTCTGCTGTGGCGCCGGCCCGCTTGGCATCTCCGCGGCACGGACGGCCGACTGCTCGGTCACGCTGACCGACGACAGCCGGATCGCGACGCGTGCCGCGACCTGTAGCCTCCGGGCCGCAGGCGTCGACGGCCGCGTCGTCACCGCCGACGGCGTCGCAGGGGTCGCCGGCGAGCGGTTCGACCGCGTGCTCTGTAACCCCCCGACCCACGCCGGCGACGGCGTGCTCTCGTCGCTCCTCGGCGACGCGTCCCGCGTTCTCGCGGGGGACGGGGTGCTCCTCGTGGTCCACCACCGCGATCTCGACCTCCGGCCGCACCTCCGTGGCTACCGCTCGGTGAGCGAGCGGGCGACCGGCGAGGAACACGTCGTCGTCGCGGCGCGGCGTTAGGGGCTCGGCGTCTGCACCGTCGAGAGGTACGCGGTGAGGTCGGAGGTGGTGATCATCCCGATCAGGCCTTCCGTCTCGTCGACGACGGGCATGTGGTGGAACCCGGCTTCGACCATCCGATCGGCCACCTCGCGGATCGAGTCGCCGGCCCGCGCGGTCTGTACGTCCCGGGTCATGTACTCCGCCACGGGCGTCTGGTCCTTGGGCTGCTGGCCGGCGACGATGGCGACGAAGTCCGTCCGCGTCAGGATCCCCTCCAGCTCCCCGCTCTCGTCGACGACGACGACCGAGCCGATGGCGTTCTCGAGCATCAGATCGGCGGCCGTCTCGACCAGCGTGTCCGGGGTAACGGTCGTCACGTCGCTGCTCATCAGACGCCCCACGAACAGATCGTCGATATCGTCCATGTCAATACACAGCACGACACGGCGGATAACCCTTCCCCTCTCGGGCGATCGACCCCCGGGCGTCGATACGCCTTTGGGGGAGCGCCGTCAGACGCCAGTGTCCCACGCTTCCCATGCCCGCCATCGAGACTACCGGCCTGACTAAGCAGTACGGCGACACCGTCGCGGTCGCGGACCTCGACCTCGCGGTCGACGCCGGCAGTGTGTTCGGCTTCCTCGGCCCCAACGGCGCCGGGAAGACGACGACGATGCGGATGCTGACCGGGCTCGTCCGGCCGACACGCGGTCGCGCGACGGTCGCCGGCGCGGACGCCACCGACCGCGACGCCCTCCGTCCCCGGATCGGCTACCTGCCCGAGGAGCCGCCGCTGTACGATCACGCGACGGCCTACGAACAGTTGGACTACGCCGCGGGCCTGCGCGATCTCGACTCCGAGACGGCCCGCGAGCGCGTCGACGAGCTGTTCGACCGCCTCGATCTGCCGCCCGAGGACGCGTCAGGTCGCATCGCCGACTACTCGAAGGGGATGCGCCAGAAGGTCGCCTATGTGCAGGCGGTGCTCCACGAGCCCGACGTGGTGTTCCTCGACGAACCCACTTCCGGGCTCGACCCGCGTGCGGCCCGGACGCTCCGGGAGTTGATCGTCGAGCTCGCCGACGGGGGGACGACCGTGTTCCTCTCGACGCACATCCTCCCGGTGGTCGAGGCGGTTGCCGACGCGGTGGGGATCCTCTACGACGGCGAGCTGGTGGCCGAGGGCGCGCCCGCGGAACTGCAGCGCCGCGCCGAGACCGGCGAAGCGCGCTCGCTGGAGGACGCGTTCCTCGAACTCACGACCGACGCCGTCGACGCGGCGCCGAACGAGGGCGATGGCTGAGCCGAACTGGTCCCGCCACGCGCTCCGAGCGGGCATCTTCGAGTACCGGCGATCGGTTCGGGCGATCCGCGAGGACACGGGCCGGCTGGTGTTGCTGACGCTCAGCGTTCTGCTCCCGACGCTGATGCTCGGCGGGATGGCGGCGCTGTTCGCGCCGATTATTCGGGAGAACGTCCCGGCCGGGCACGCGGTCCCGCCCGCGCTGCGCGGCGGCGCGACGCTGTTCTGGCTGTTCGGCGTCTTCCTGCTGGGCCAGCGGGCGTCGTCGGCCCACAGCGAGCCCGTGGCCGCGCCGTTCGTGCTGACGACAGTCTCCCCACGGACAGCCGTCGTCGGCGGGATCGTCGCGGAGTCGCTGCGCGTGCTGACGTACGTGCTCCCGACCGCGGCGCTCGTGACTCTCGTCGGGGCCTACGCGTTCACGACGCCGGCGCCGCTGCTGACGGTGCCGCTGGTCGGCTGCCTGTTCGTCGCCAGCGCCGTCGTCGCCGGCCGGCTCGCGGGCTACACGACGGCGTGGCTCGTCGCCCGCGTCCCGTTCGTCGCCCGCCATCGGACCGGGCTGAGCGCGCTCGTCGCGATCACGTTCTTCGGGCTGTACATGCTGTTCCAACTCCCGTCGATCCCCTACTCGCTCGACCCCGCGCTGCTGAGCGCCGTCCCGCTGGGCTGGATCGTCGAGCTGCTGGCGGTGGGGACGCCGATCGCGTTCTCCCCCGTCCACGCCGCGGGCGGGCTGCTCACGCTCGGGGTGGTGCTGGTCGCCGGCGGCTGGGCCACCGAGCGGATCGCGACCTCGCTGTGGTTCGGCGACGAGATCGATCCGACCGACGACGGTGCTACGCCGGCGACCACCGAACGCTCGGCCCCCGGCGCGCTCGAACGCGCGATCGCGCCGCTCAGGGTGCCGTTCGTGACGGGGCCGGTCCGGCAGGTCGCTCGGTGGACGCTGCTGCGAGCGAGGCGCGAGCCCCAGCGGCTGAACTTCCTGATGGTGCCGGTGTTCGGCGGGATCTCCGGAATGACGAGCATGGTCCTGCAGGGGTCGGTCTCCCCGTCGGCGTTCGGGCCGGTGGTCGCGCTGATCGCGGGCTGGGTCGGCGGCGCCGCGTTCGCGCTCAACCCCCTCGGCGACGAGGGGCCGGTGCTACCGATGACGCTGACGACGGTGTCGGGGCGGACGTACGTCCGCGGGCTGATCGCGCCGGCGGTGTTCACCGCGCCGATCGCCGCCGCGCTCACGCTCGCGGTCGCGCTCGCCGGCGGTCACGCGCTCGGCTCGGCGCTCGCGCTGGCGGTCGTCGGCTGCCTGTTGACCGCCGTCGGCGCCGCGCTGGCGCCGGCGATCGGCATCTGGTTCCCGCGCTACAGCGCGATCCGGATCGGCAACAGCGACGAGGTTCGGCCGCCGCGCCTGCTCGCCGGCGCGCTCCACACGCTGCTCGTTTTCGTCCCGGGCGCGATGCTGGTGGGCGTCGTCGTCGCGCCCGAGATCGTCCGACTCGTCGCCTCGGGGGTCGGCGCTGTCCCCGGCTTCCTGCTCGGGATCGTGGCCGGGGAGTCGGGAGGGCTCGCCGCGATCGCGTCGTCGTTCGACGGCCTCGGCGACAGTATCCGATCGCTCCCGCTCGCAGTCGTCCAGTTGGGTTTCGGTGCGTTGCTAGTCGGCGGGGGCGTGCTGGCGGGCTGGATCGGCTACCGTGAGGCGGTTCGGCGGTTCGACGAGCACGAGCCGTACTGATGGCGGAGAACGCCCCCGACCTTGACGCCGTCGCCGTCGTGATCGCCTCGAACCTCGTGGTGCCGGCGGGGGTGTTGCTGCTCGACTGGTCGATCGCGGTGCTGTTCGGCGTGCTGGTCGCCGAACTCGCGATCGTGTTCGGGCTGGCGCTCGTGAAGATCCCGTTCGCGGCCAAGCGCTCCCGCGGCAGCGTCGATCGCTCCCGGCTCGCCGGGCTGGTCCACCGGCTCAGGGGGTCGATCCCGCTGCCCGGACCCATCCCCGGCATCTACCCGCGGAACCTCCCGCCGCTGTTCGGCGGCGCCGTGATCGGCTCGGTCCTCCTGCTGTTCGTGGTCGCGCTGTTCGGCTTCGTCGCCGGCGGCGGCGTGACCGACGACGAGGCGGCCGCGATCGCCCTCGGGCTGCTGACGGTGTTGGTCCTCCGGACCGGGGAGGAGCTCCTCGAGTACTTCGTCCGCGGCGGCTACCGCGAACACTCCGCGCAGTCGGCGTTCGCGCCGCCGTTCACGAGCCTGCTCGGGGTCGGATCGCTCCTCGTGGCCGGGGTGGCCGTCGACGCCGCCGGCGTCGCCGCCGACCGCGGCGAGGTCGTCCTCGCCCTACTGGTCGGCGGGAAGCTGCTCCTCGACCTGTGGGGGCTCCGGATCGAGGCCGACGAGGAGCGCCACGGCGTCCTCGCACGGATGTTCGGGAGCACCGAAACCGCGGTCGACCCCGAGCCCGTCGACGAGCCGGCGGGCGATCCGACGGTGACGGTCCGGCCGTCCCGGTCGGTCGCCGTCGTCGACGCGCTCGTCAGCGGGCTGACCTACGGCGTGACGAGCCCGATCACGTTCTTCGCGTTCGTCGGCGGGGGGTTCGGCCTCCTCGCGGGCGGGTTCCGGACGGCCGCGGCGGTCGCGGCGATCGTGCTCGCGCCGTTCGTCGCCGCCCGGGCCGTCGCGCGCTACCTCACCTACGGCGCCGTGGAGTACCGCTGCTACGACGGGCTGCTCGTCGTCGACAGCACGCTGCTCGACGCGGCGCAGGCCCGCCTCCGGCGACAGGCTGTCGACGGCGTGACGATCGACCGCGACCTCGTGGACCGCGCTTTCGACACCGAGACGCTGGCTCTCGACGCCGACGGGCCCGACACGACGCCAGATTTCGGGCTGCCCGACCCCGACGAGGAGCCGGACGACGGCGTGAACGCGGATCGGCCGCGGACGCTCCCGCATCTCCGGGAGTCGGGGCGGGTCGTCGACGCGCTCGGGGTTCGGTGGATACTGGAGCGGGACAGATAGCTCAGTCGCGGCGGTACCAGAACGCGGCGTACGCGGCGAGCGAGAGCGCGAGGAGGACGAGCTCCGCCGCCGTCGCGACGCTCGGCGAGACGCCCGGGTCCGGGATCAGGCCGAACGCGCCGTCGAAGCCGACGAGCGCCAGAATCAGCAGGACGCTCCCTGTCCGGATCAGCGCCCGTTCGGGCCAGTTCTCCGGGTCGGCGCCCCAGTACCGGGACCAGAGTTCGGCCCCGACGGGGAGGACTGCGAGGCCGGCGGCGAGTACGAGCAGGTGCGGGTGGACCATGGAGGGCGTGTTCGGGGGCGGTCGTCTAAGACTCGTCGACCAGCGGGAACTGGGCCAGCCGGATCGCGGCCATGTCGGTCAGTCCCTTGCCAGTGAAGGAGTCCTGGTGGCGCTCGTAGTGGCCGAGCATCATCCCCTCGTGGTCGGCGACGGGGATCAGCCGGACCTCGGTCCCCTCGGGCCCCACGTCGAACAGCAGGTACGACTGCGGGAACGAACAGGTCGTCGGCGACATGATCTCGCGGACGCCCTGCTCCTTCGTCGCCGAGGGGAGGTGGAGGTGGCCGGTAACCACGAGCGGCGCGTCGTGTTCTTCGAGCGTGTCGAGGAACGGCCCGGGGTTGCGCATCGTCGGCGGGATCGCCATCTCGGGCTCGTTGTTGTCGCGGTGCTGCACCAGCTGCTCGGACATCGTCGGGAGGTTGTGGTGGACCGCGACCAGCGGCGTGTCGAGTTCGGGCAGCGTCTCGTCGAGCCACTCGAGCTGGTCGTCGGTGACGAGCCCGTCGTGGGAGTCGGTGAGCCAGTCGTCGCCGCCGGCGCTGTTGAGGCCGACCACGTCGACGCCGCCGACGCGCTCGTGGAACGGCAGCCCGTCGGGCGTGTAGCGCGCCTCGAACTCGCTCAGGGGGAGGTTCTCGTGGTCGTACCCTTCCTTCTCCACGTCGTGGTTGCCCGGGACCGAGCGGAACGGGCTGTCGAGCTCGGCGAGGATCTCGTCGGCGGCGTCGTAGTTCCAGCGCTCGCCGTCCTTGGTGATGTCGCCGACACAGAGCGTGTAGTCCACGTCGCGGTCGTTGATGTCCGCGACCGCGCTCTCGAGGTGGGCCTCGGTGTGCTCGAACAGCTTCGAGGTCCCTTCCTCGCGCGTGGAGACGTGCGGGTCCGCGACGACGGCGATGCGGGTCCGCTCGTCGCTGCGGGGGCGCTGGAGGCGCGCCATCAGGTTCCCGGGTGCGCTACCGCTGTGGTCGACTGGATCGACGGCCATACGGGGTGTGTGGCTACCCCAGTGATAAGCCCACGGAGGTCCGGCGACGGCGGCTGGGTATATATCTATATATAGAGATACTGTCTCAAACGCTCGATTTGGGGAAATACAGTCCCAAACGCACACACAGAGGGCAAACTATTTTTACGGTCGGTAATCCTATTGAGGTGATGCCCGAGGAGAGCACTCGGCGATCGTTCTTGGCGGCGGCAGGCACCGGCGTTGCGGCGGCGCTCGCCGGCTGCGGCGGCAATGCACCCGATCAAACAGCGACGGAATCGCCGACCGACGAACCGGAAGGCGGCTCCGACGACACCGACACGGAGCCGGAGGGGACGCCGCAGTCCGGCGGCACCCTCCAGATGATGGCGACCGGTTCGATCCAGACCCTCGACCCGATCAACGCGAAGGGGTCCGGCGCCGGCTACAACCAGTACAACCAGCAGCTGCTGATGTTCCCGGACGGGGAGTACCCCCCGGAGCCGGCGATCGCGGAGGACTACGAACTGTCCGACGACGGCCTCACGTACACGTTCACGCTGCGTGAGGACGCGACGTTCCACAACGGCGAGGACGTGACCGCACAGGACGTCGTCTACTCCTACCGCCGGCTCGCGGAGTCGGAGAACTCCCGGAACAAGGACGACATCGTGGGCGAGACGATGACCATCGCCCACGAGAAGGATGCGAGCCTCGCCCCGCCCGAGGACGAGACCACTCTCGAGGACGTGGTCCCGAACTCGCTGCAGGTCGAGGCCGTCGACGACTACACGTTCGAGATGACCCTCGCGAGCGCGTTCACGTGGACGCCGTTCCAGATCGCGGGCGGCACGTTCGCGATCCTCCCCGAGAACTCGGTGGGGGACATCGAGGGGTACGACGGCGAGTACTCCTACAACGAGTTCTTCAGCACCGCGGGCGACGGTCCCACGTTCGCCGGCGCCGGCGCCTTCGAGGTCGACTCCTGGAGCAAGGGCGACGCCATCACGCTGTCGGCGTTCGACGGCTACTACGGCACCCAACCCCAGATCGACGAGATCGTCTACACGGTCGTCCCCGACGGCAACACCCGGCTGAACCGCTTCGAAAACGGCAACGCGGACATCCTCGAGGGGATGCCGACGGCGTCGTTCACGCCGGGCAACGTCACCATCGAGGAGGAGGACGGCGCCAAGTCGATCGGGACGTACGACCTCGGCGGGCAGACGGTCAACTACGGCCAGATCCCGGCGCTGACGACGGAGTACCTCGTGTTCAACACGCTCGAGGTCCCGATCCCGGTCCGGAAGGCGTTCGCCTACGCGCTGAACCAGCACTCCGTCGCGGAGAACGTCTACAAGGGGACCGCCACGCCGGCGTACCACATCGTGCCGCCCGCGGCGTACCCGACGTTCGAGGACGGCGTCACCCCGAGCGAGACGTACGACCGTCACGCCGAGGAGGGGTACCAGTCCAACCTCGAAGGCGCCGCCGACGGCTACCCGTACGGCTACGGTGAGACCGACATCGAGTCGGCCCGACAGGTGATGGAAGACGCCGGCTACAGCTCCGACAACACGTTCGAGATCACGGCCACCACCATCTCCGGCAACAGCGCCTACCAGCGCGTGTTCACCCGCCTGCAGTCCAAGCTCCGACAGGCCCACATCGAGATGGACATCACCGAGGCGCAGTTCGGGACCATCATCAGTCAGGCCATCAACGGCAGCATGGAAGTGTTCGCGCTGGGCGACGGGATGGAGTACCCCGGCCCGGAGAACTTCCTGCGCTTCCTCTGGGGCGGCAGCCCGTCGACGCAGTTCACTCGATGGGGCGCCGAGGACAGCTACTTCGACGAGGAGCTCCGCCAGAGCACGATGGAGGCGTGGCAGCAGAACTACGCCGCCGACGACGCCACGCCGGAGTCCGAGGCGGAGGCGTTCCAGACCATCGAGGAGGGCAACTGGCTCTCGATGCAGGAGCTGCCGATCGTCAACCCCGCCAGTCAGCGCTTCTGGCACCAGGACGTCGACGTCGAGATGTACGGCGTGATGGAGAACCAGACGTTCACCGACCTGACGCTCAGCCGGTAGAGCGCTAACCGGCCGGCTTTTCAATACCCCCTTCTTACCCCTGATCGAACGCACACGAATGCACGAAACACGCGGTCTCGACCTCCGGAACGCGCGTACTGAACAGTCGACCGACGGAGGCCAGACGTGAGCAGAGCCCGCTACCTCGCGAAACGCCTGCTCATGGCGATCCCTGTCGTGTGGCTCGGGACGTCGATGACGTGGTTCATCATCTTCATGGGGCCGATCGACCCCGCCGCACGCCTGCTGAGCGAGGGGCAGGTCCGCAACCCGGCCGCGTACCAGGCCGCACAGACCCAGTTGGGCCTGAACCAGCCGCCGCTACAACACTATCTGGACTGGCTCTCGAGCCTGCTGGTGTTCGATCTCGGCCGGACGTGGCTGCTGTACCAGGGATCGAACGTCAACGCGCTGATCATGGACTTCCTCCCGCGGACGCTCTGGCTGGGGTTCTGGTCGGTGCTGATCGCGATCTTCGTCGGCGTCCCGCTGGGGTTCTACGCGGGGATGCGATCGAACACCGTCGCCGACTACGTCGCCTCGATGGGCGGGATCGTCTGGCGCGCGATGCCGAACTTCTGGCTCGGCATCATGCTGCTCGCGGTGCTCGGCAGCTCCCAAGCGATCTTCGGCATCAACTGGGAGACGCTCGGTCCGAACCTCACCTCCGGGATCTCCGGCAACCCGGATCTCAGCTATCTCTCGGGGAACCCGCTGGCTTTCTTCACGAACCCGAACGCGACGCTGCAGGCGATCAAGAAGGTGGCGCCCGCCGCGATCGTCCTCGGCTCGGCGTCGATGGGCAACGAGATGCGTATCGGCCGGACGGCCGTGCTGGAAGTGAAGAATCAGGACTACGTCGAGCTGGCGAAAGTCAAAGGCGTCTCCGACCGCGCGCTCGTGTACAAACACATCCTCCGGAACGCGCTGGTGCCGCTGGTCCCGATCATCACCAGCGAGGCGTTCCTGCTGATCGGCGGCAGCGTGCTCGTCGAGTCCGTGTTCGGGATCAACGGGATCGGCTACCTGTTCTTCCAGGCGGCCATTCAGGGCGACCTCCCGCTCGTCGGGACACTGATGTACGTGTTCATCCTCATGATCGTCGGAATCAACCTCATTCAGGACGTGCTGTACACGCTGATCGACCCGCGCGTCGGGCTGGAGGGTGAGTGAGATGGCGGTGCGAACCTCCCGCGTCACCGACACGCTCACCGACGGCCGGACGGCGGTGTGGGCCGCGGCCGGCGTCCTCCTGCTCGTGCTACAGGTCGGAGCGCTCGCGAACTTCGTCGTCGGGCTGGGGATCGACGCGATACTCGCCCTGCCGGGCGTCGACACGGTGGGGTTCCTGACCAGCCTCGAGAGCGCGGTCCATTCGATCCCGACGCTGCTCTCCCGCGAGACGATCCCCAACCAAGGCTACTACGACGGCAGCGGCTACGAGGGGACGTTCCTCGGGCTCGCGCCCGCGATGGCGTGGGCGCTGCGTGCGGCCCTCATCTACCTCTACGCGTTCGCGGCGTTCGGCTGGGTCGTCTGGGGGCTGCGGATCTACCGACAGGAGTACCGCGCCGCCGACTGGACTCCCCGCGACGACATGATCAACCGCTTCCGCGGCCACAAGTGGGGGATCTTCGGGCTCGTGATCGTGTTCATGTTCGTGACGATGGCGGTGTTCGCGCCCGCGCTCGGGCCGACGACCGTCGACCAGAACATGCGCAACACCTACGGTCACGAGATCAGCTACTGGGACAGCGACACCGACTCGGTCGAGACGGTCGTCGTCGGACAGGCGAACCTCAACTCCCTCTCGCAGGGGAACGACCGGAACATCGGCCCGTGGACGTACGACGACTACGGGCGGTTCCACCCGTTCGGGACGATGCAGGACGGCAGCGACCTGTTCACATTCCTGGTAGTCGGGTCGCGCATCTCCTTGGTGATCGGCGTGCTCTCGGTCGCGCTGAGCGCGTCGATCGCCGCTTCGCTCGCGCTCACCTCGGCGTACTACAAGGGTCGCGTGGACCTGAGCATGGTGCTCGTCTCGGACGCCGTGATGGCGATGCCCCAGCTCCTCCTGCTGATCATGCTGACGACCGTCCTCAGGGAGACGTGGGTCAGCGACCTGTACAGCGGGGGGTTCCTGCTCGCGCTGATCTTCGCGTTCACCGGCTGGACGTACATGTGGCGGTCGATCCGCGGTCCGGCGCTGCAGATCTCCGAGCGCGAGTGGATCGACGCCGCCCGGAGCTTCGGGCAGACACCGATCACGATCATGCGAAAACACATGCTTCCCTACGTGACTGGCTACCTGCTGATCTACGGCTCGATGACGCTCGGCGGGGCGATCATCTCCATCGCGGGGCTGTCCTACCTCGGGCTGGGCGTCCAGCCGCCGACCCCCGAGTGGGGTCGCGCGGTCAACCTCGGGCAGGACTACGTCCGGACCGGCTCGTGGCACATCTCGCTGATCCCCGGTATCCTGATCACGCTGGTCGTGACCGGGTTCAACGCGCTGGGTGACGGCATCCGCGACGCGATCGACCCGCAGTCCGACAGCGCCGGCGGCGAGACCGCCGGGGCAGGGGGTGGCGCGTGAGCGACACGCTGCTCTCCGTCGAGAACCTCCGCACCGTGTTCCACACCGACAAGGAGACGATCCGCGCGGTCGACGGCGTCAGCTTCGACGTCCAGCGCGGCGAGACCGTCGGGCTGGTCGGCGAGTCCGGCTCGGGCAAGTCCGTCACCGCCCGCTCGGTGCTCGGGCTGGTCGAGGAGCCCGGCGTGATCGAGGAGGGGTCGATCGAGTTCCGCGGCGACGAGCTCGTCGGCGGCAACTGGGACGAACACCGCGGCGATATCGCGATCGTGTTCCAGGACCCGATGAACTCGCTCAACCCCGTCTACACCGTCGGGAACCAGATCAAGGAGGCCCTGCGCATCCACCAGGGGCTCCGCGGACAGGAGGCCACCGAGGCCGCGATCGAACTGCTGGAGGACGTGGGAATCCCCGACGCCGCCCGGCGCGTGTCGGAGTACCCCCACCAGTTCTCCGGCGGGATGCGCCAGCGCGCGGTGATCGCGATCGCGCTGGCCTGTGATCCGGACCTGCTGGTCTGTGACGAGCCGACGACCGCACTCGACGTGACGATTCAGGCCCAGATCCTCGAACTGCTGGACGAGCTCCAGCGCGAGGAGAACCTGGGCGTCCTCTTTATCACCCACGACATGGGCGTGATCGAGGAGACCACCGACCGCGTGAACGTGATGTACGCCGGCGAGTTCGTCGAGAGCGCGCCGGTCGACGAGCTGTTCGACAACCCGCGCCACCCCTACACTCGGGGGCTGCTCGCGAGCATCCCCGGCCGGACCGCCGGCGACGAACGGCTGCCGACGATCGAGGGCGAGGTGCCGACCTCGACGAGCGAGCCCACGAGCTGTCGGTTCGCGCCACGGTGTCCCCACGCGTTCGAGGACTGCGAGCAGGTCCACCCGGAACGGATCGACGTGGGCGACGGCAGCGTCGACCACGAGGCGGCGTGTCTCCTCTACGACGAGCGCTTCGAGGAGTCGCCGCCCGAGGAGAAGTTCGCGGACGACGGGGGTGAGCGCGCGTGAGCGCCGAGCCGTTCCTCGAGGTCCGCGACCTCAAGAAGTACTACGACGACGGCGGCCTGCTCGGCGGCGAGCCCGTCAAGGCGGTCGACGGCGTCAGCTTCGACATCCGCGAGGGCGAGACGCTCGGGCTCGTCGGCGAGTCCGGCTGCGGGAAGACCACGCTGGGGCGGACGATCCTCAACCTCGAGAAGGCGACCGAGGGGGAGGTCGTCGCCGGCGACACCGACGTGACCAGCATCTCGGGGCGGGAGCTCCGGGAGTGGCAGAGTCAAGCCCAGATGGTGTTCCAGGATCCGGAGGCCAGCCTGAACGAACGGATGACCGTCGGCGAGATCATCCGCGAGCCGCTGGACGCCCACGACTGGCCGGATCTCGCGGTGTCGGTCAGCGACGACCGCGAGGTGTCGGGCAAGCTCGTCCACCGCGCCGAGGACGGCGAGCGCCCCGACATCACCGTCGGCATCGACGACAGCGTCACCGTCCGCGAGGACGCGCCGCTGTCGACCGACGATGTGGAGGTCGAGGCCGACGAGGTCGAGGTGCGCGTCGAGGTGACCAAACACGCCTCGGAGATGCGCGAGGACCGCGTGCGCCACCTGCTCGAACAGGTGGGGCTGCAGGAGGAGCACTTCTACCGCTACCCCCACCAGTTCTCGGGCGGGCAGAGCCAGCGCGTCGGGATCGCCCGCGCGCTCGCGCTCGAACCGCGGTTCCTCGTGCTCGACGAGCCGGTGTCGGCGCTCGACGTCTCCGTGCAGGCCCGGATCATCAACCTCCTCGAGGACCTGCAGGAGGAGCTCGGGCTCACCTTCCTGTTCATCGCCCACGACCTCTCGGTGGTGCGCCACATCGCCGACCGCGTGGCGGTGATGTATCTGGGCGAGGTGATGGAGCTCGGACCGACCGAGCAGGTGTTCACCGACCCCGCCCACCCTTACACCGAGTCGCTGCTGTCGGCGATTCCCGGGTCGCTGGTCGAGACCGGCGAGCGAATCACGCTGCGCGGGACGCCGCCGAGCCCGCGCGACCCGCCGAGCGGCTGTCGGTTCTCGACGCGCTGCCCGGCGAAGATCCGCCCCGACGAGTACAGCGTCACCGGCGAGCACTGGGAGGCGCTCGATCAGCTCCACTCGGTGCTCCGGGCCCGCGCGAACGCCGAGAAGAGCATCGTCGACGTGGTCAAGGAGCGACTGGGGATTCAGGACGTGTCGACGGTCGACGAGCTCCTGATCGAACTGTTCGACGCCGAGCGGACCGACGACGGCGTCTCGCTGAACATGGCCGACGACGCCGCGGCGGTCGTGTACGAGGCTGCCGAGATGGCCCGCGCCGGCGACGAGGACGGCGCCGCGACGCGGCTGGACGAGGCGTTCGGCAGCGTCTGCACTGAGGAACACCCCGCCGCCAACGACGTGGGCGACGAGCGCGAGAGCCGGTGTCTCCGCCACCGCGAGGAGTACGAGGATCCCGGCCCCGTGATCGAGCAGCGCTACCGGAGCTAGTCGGGCGCGAACCGACAGGGCTTACGCCGCGGGGACGTACCCTCGGCCGTGTCCGATCCGTCCGCGTGCGACCTCTGTGACAGCCCCGTCCCCGAGCACCGCGAGGGGGCGTTCTGTTCGACGGGCTGTCGATCGGTCGCCGAGACCCTCCCGGAGCCCCCTGCCGACGCCGCACCCGAGACGGCCGACGCCGGGGGCGAGACCACGTCGGCGTTCTTCTCGGTCGAGGGGATGCACTCCGCGACCTGCGAGGCGTACCTCGAAGCCGTCGCACGCGGCGTCGAGGGCGTCGTCGCCGCCGACGCGAGCTACGTCACCGAGTCGGTCCGCGTCGACTGCGACGGCGAACCCCCGATCGAAGAACTGACCGAGGCGCTCTCCGGCCTCGGCTACGACGCCACGCCCCGAGACGACCGCGAGCCAGGAAGCGCGGTCGACACTGACGGCGGCGTCGTCGACGGCGCGCTGGGCTACCGCTACGCCGCCGGGGTGGTGTTCGCCTCGTTCCTGCTGCTCCCCTACGCCGTCGTGTTCTACCCGTCCCACCTCGCGGCGCTGCTGGGCTTCGCCGACCCGCTGGGCGGCGGCGCGAGCATCACCACGGTCGTCCCCGTGTTCCTCGTGTTGACGTTCGTCGTCATCGTCGTCACCGGGGCGCCCGTGCTGCGGGACGCCTACATCGCGATCGTGCTCCGGACGCCCAACACGGGGCTGCTCGTCACGCTGACCGCGATCGCGGCGTACCTGTTCGGGCTGGCGGGCTACTTCGCGGGGACGTTCGGCGCCTACTACGACCTCGCGGTGGTGGCGGTCGCCGGCGTCACCGGCGCGACGTTCTACGAGTCGCTCACGAAGCGCAACGCCGCGAGCGCGCTGACCGATCTGACGGTCTCTCGCGTCGCGGACGCCACCCGCGAGACCGACGACGGCACCGAGAGCGTGCCGGTCGAGGCGCTCGAACCGGGCGACCGCGTGCTCGTCCCGGAGGGCGACCGCGTGCCCGTGGACGGCACGCTCGCCGCGGGCGAGTGCACGGTCGACGAGGCGGTCGTCACCGGCGAGTCGACGCCCGTCCGGAAGCGGGCGGGCGACGAGCTGATCGGCGGCTCGGTCGTCACCACGGGCGCGGCGACGATGACCGTCGGCGACGGCGTGGCGAGCAGCGTCGACCGCCTCGCGGCGTCGGTCTGGGGGTTCCAGAGCGCGGCCCACGGCGGCCAGCGCCGCGCGAACCGGATCGCCGAGCGTGTCACGCCGGCGCTGCTGGCGGTCGCGCTGCTCGTCGGTGTCGGCTCGTTCGTCCTGAGCGGCGGCCGGGTCGCCGTCGGAATCGTGGGCGTGCTCACGACGTTCATCGCCGCCTCGCCGTGGGCGCTGGGGTTCTCGACGCCGCTGTCGGCCGGGTCGAGCGTCGCCCGCGCGCTCGACGACGACGTCGCAGTGTTCGACGAGACGACGTTCGAGCGGCTCCGCGGCGTCGAGACGGTCGTGTTCGACAAGACCGGGACGCTCACCACCGGCCGGATGGAGGTGCTCGAATCTGACGCGCCCGACGACCTGCTCGCGGCGGCCGCCGAACTCGAACGACGGGCAGCCCACCCCGCGGCCGCGGCGATCGTCGACGCGTTCGGCGGCGACGCAACGGTCGAGTCGTTCACCAGCCACCCCACGGGCGTCGAGGGAGCGGTCGACGGGCGGCAGATGCTCGTTGGGAGCCCCGACCTGTTCGCGGAGCGCGGTTGGTCGGTGCCCGACTCGATCGCGGACCGCGCGGCCGAGGCGCGGGCGTCCGGGACGCTCCCGGTGCTCGTCGGCGAGGACGGCGCGGCGTCGGGGATCGTGATCGTCGGCGACGAGCCCCGGCCCGACTGGGCGTCGACGCTCGAACGGCTCGCCGACCGGGGGCTCGACGTGGTCGTGCTCACGGGCGACGACGAGTCCGCCGCCGCCGAGTTCGCCGCCAGTCCGCACGTCACCCACGTGTTCGCCGGGGTGCCGCCGGCCGGGAAGTCGGCGGCTGTCAGACGACTGCGTGCCGACGGGCCGGTCGCGATGGTCGGCGACGGCACGAACGACGCGCCGGCGCTGGCCGCGGCGGATCTGGGGATCTCGCTGGGGAGCGGGACCGCGCTCGCGACCGAGGCCTCGGATCTCGCGGTCGTCGAGGACGAGCTCTCGGGCGTCGCCGCGGCGTTCGACCACTCGGCCGAGAGCTACCGGCGGCGGCGCTGGAACGATCGGCTCGCGCTGCTGTACAACGCCGTCGCGATCCCGCTGGCGGTCGGCGGGCTGCTCAACCCCCTGCTCACGATGGGGGCGGCGGTGCTGTGCTGCGGGCTGATCGCCGGCAACGCGTTCCGAGCCTCTCGCGTCGCCTAGTCCGGCAGTTCGAACTCCCCGAGGGTGAGAAAGCCGAGCGCGAAGCCGGCGACGATCAGTCCGCCCGCGAGCAGTTGTGAGCGGGGCGTGCTCGGGAGGTAGCCGGTCGCGAGCGTCCCCCCGACGACGAGTATCGACGCGCCGCCCAGTCCGGCCGCGGTCCGTACGCGTTCGTCCATACTGATAGTTCGCTCTGGGACAGCATGAGCGACACGCTTCCGGCCCGTCCCCGACGACTCTAAAGGGAAGGGCCGTCCATGGCCGTCTATGTTGGGTGGGAAGCTCGCGGCAGCGTCGACGCTGAAGATCGCGGCCGCAGTGTTCGGGGTACTGACACTCTCGGTCGGCGGGGCGTGGGCCGTGGGGATCATCGGCGCGCCCTCGGTCGTCGGCGTCGACAACGGGTTCGGCCCGGTGAACGAGTCGACCACGACGATCGAGTCCGAGATCGTCGTCAACAACCCCAACCCGTTCGGGGTGCGGCTGGGCGGGCTCACGATCGACTACGCCGTCGAGATGAACGACGTGCGGATGGCCACCGGGGGGCGCGAGGGGCTGGGGGTGAACGCCAGCGGCAACACGTCGATCCCGCTCACGACGCTGATGAACAACGACCGCATCCCGCCGTGGTGGGTCAGCCACGTCGAGAACGGCGAGAACACCACGCTGACCGTCGACGCGTCGATCCACTCGGACCTGCTCGGCCAGTCGTTCGAGCCACAGATCGAGCGGTCGGTGAACACGAACGTCATCGGCGGCTTCAACAGCGACGAGGAGCGCCCGATCGAGGTGGACCGCCCGTTCGCCCCCGAGCCCGTGCTCTGGCTCAACAGCACCAGCGGTGAGTGGGGCGCGGTGAGCAACGAGACGACCGAGATCGACACCGCGTTCGAGCTGTACAACCCCAACCCGACGCCGGTCACGATCTCGGAGATCGGCTACGAGATCGAGATGAACAACGTCACCATGGGCGAGGGCGCGACCGAGGGCGCGGTCAGTATCGCCCCCGGGGAGCTCGAGACCGTCCGCGCGACCACGGCACTGCAGAACGAGAACCTCGACGAGTGGTGGGTGAGCCACCTCCAGAACGATCAGACCACACAGCTGGAGGTGACGTTCTACGCGCGGATCGACCTCTCCTCGTTCGGCGGCGACACCGTGGAGATCCGGCTCGACTCCATCCAGCGCACCATCGAGACAGATATCTTCGGCAACGCGGACGGCGGCTCGGGCGACGGCAGCGAGACCGACGGAACGCCGACGCCCGACGGGACCGAAACGGCGACGCCGCCCGACGACGAGGGGACGGCGACGCCAAGCGACACGCCGACCGATGGGGAGACACCAACGCCGAGCCCGACCCCGACACCCACGCCGACGCCGACCGACGACGGCCTCCTCGCGGTCGGCGGGCCCGTGGCGTGACAACACGTCACTGAGCGGCGACACGTTCTTCGCGGCCGCGGTCCTGCGTTCGACCATGCGGAGTCAGCACGCTCCTGATCGGGTTCTTCTCGGACGACGAGACCGCCGTCGCGGTCGAGCGTGAAGACGGCGCGATCCGGCTGACCGTCGACGGCGAGACGTACCGGCTGCCCCGCGAGGCCGCGCTCGGGCTGCGGGAGTCCGTCGGCGACGCGCTGGAGCGCCGGCTGGAGCTGTTCCGAACGGTCGGCCAGTACCGACGCGACGGGAGCTACGCCGTCGCCCGGCGCGGCGCCGACACACCCGGGAACGAGCAGGTGTTCGACTCGTTCGCGGCGCTGCGGGCGCTGTTCGACTCGCTGCCCGACGAGTTCGGTGCCGAGGCGGTCGGCGACGCCGGGGTCACGGGCTCGCGACGGCACCTGATCGTGCGCCACGTCGCCGAGCATCCACGGTTCGACTGTCGGCTGGTCAGCGAGCGCCCGCTGCGTGCAGAGAAGGCCGAGGGCTGACGCCCGGTCGCCGTCGGTCGGCAGGCATACGTCGCCGCCGTCCCCAGCCGAGGGTATGACCGACCGCGGCAAGATCGACCGGACGTTCTTCGCCGAGCGGATCGCCCCTCGGCTCGGTGCCGAGCGCGACGACGTGGCGCTGGCCCCGACCGCGGGCGTCGACTTCGGGCTGCTCGACCTCGACGGGAACGGGCTGGCGGTCGCGACCGACCCGATCTCGGTGCTCCCGGGGCTGGGGTTCGAACGCGCGGGCCGGTTCGGGCTCCACATCGCGCTCTCGGACGTGGCCGTCGCCGGCGTCACGCCGAGCCACCTCGCGATCTCGTTCTCGCTGCCCGAGTCCATCACCGACGAGCAGTTCGACGCGCTCTGGGGGGCGATCCACGAGGAGTGTCGTGAGCTGGGGATCAGCGTGCTCACGGGCCACACCGCGCGCTACCCCGGCGCCGCGTTCCCGTGGGTCGGCGCGGCGACGGCGATGGGCGTCTGCGACCCCGAGGCGGTCGTGCGCCCGGACGGCGCGCGCCCGGGCGACCGCCTGCTCGTGACCCGCGGGCCGGCCGTCGAGACTGCGGGCCTGTTCGCGTCGCTGTACCCCGAGGAACTGGGCGAGCGAGGGCTGGACCCGGAGACGGTCGCCGACGCCGCCGCGGGGCTGGACGAGGCCCGGCTGGTCCGGGACGCCGTTACCGCCGCCGAGGCGGGCAAAGTGTCCGCGATGCACGACGCGACCGAGGGCGGCCTGCTCGGCGCGTTCTGTGAGATGGCCGGCAGCGCCGGCGTCCGGTTCGAGATCGACCACGAGGCGGCGCCGATGCGGCCGGGCGTCGAGGCGGTCTGTGCGGCGCTGGGGATCGACCCGTGGAAGTCGACCAGTTCGGGAACGCTCGCGATCGCCGTGCCGGCCGCGGAGGCCGACGCGGTCCGACGAGCGATCGCGGATCGCGGAACGCCGGTCGCCGAGGTCGGGACGGTGACTGAGGGGTCGGGCGTGCAGTTCCGCGGCGAGGAGTGGACCGAGCCGCCGCGGGATCCGTCGTGGGACGCCTACGCCGAGTTGGCCGGCGAGGGGTGAAGCAGGGAGCGTGTCGGCGGCCGGTGTGGTAACGCCTTTGTCGGGCGCGACGGAGGTTCCGGCATGAGCAGTCCCTTCTCGATCGCCCGCGAGGACGCCGCCGCGCGCGACGCCGAGGATCCGCTGGCGTCGTTCCGCGACCGCTTCGACGTGCCGAGCGAGCTCTACATGGACGGGAACTCGCTGGGCCCGATCAGCGACGACGCCGAACGGACGCTGGACCGCGTGGTCGACGAGTGGCGCGAGCGCGGCATCGAGGGGTGGACCGAGGGCGAGCAGCCGTGGTGGGAGTACGCCGAGCACCTCGGCGAACGACTCGCACCGTACGTCGGCGCCGACCCCGAGGAGGTCGTGATCGCGAACTCGACGACGGTCAACATCCACAGCCTGATCGGGACGTTCCTCGATCACGTCGCCGACGTGCCGGCGCGGGAGGTCGAGGCGCCCGACGCGATCGACGACACGGCGGTCGACGCCTCGGGCAACGTCGTCGTCGCGAACGAACTCGACTTCCCGACCGACCACTACGCGATCCGGGCGCAGTTCCGCCAGCGCGGGCTGGACCCCGACGAGCACCTCCGGCTGGTCGAGAGCCGCGACGGCCGGACGATCGAGTACGAGGACGTCGCGGCGGCGATGGACGACGACGTGGGGATCCTGTTCATGCCGACCGTGCTCTACCGCTCGGGCCAGCTGTTCGACGTGGCCGCGCTGACCGAACTCGCCCACGACAACGGCGCGCTCGCGGGGTTCGACGCGGCCCACTCCGTGGGCGCGGTGCCCCACGAGTTCTCGGCGGCCGACGTGGACTTCGCGGTCTGGTGTTCGTACAAGTACCTCAACGCCGGTCCCGGATCGATCGCGGGGCTGTACGTGAACGAGCGCTACCACGGGCTGACGCCCGCGCTGCCGGGGTGGTGGGGGAACGAGAAGGCCTCGCAGTTCGACCTCGAACTCACCTACACACCGGAGCAGTCGGCGGGCGCGTGGCAGATCGGCACCGTGCCGATGCTGTCGGCGGCGCCGCTTGAGGGCTCGCTCGACCTGCTCGACGAGGCCGGGATCGACCGCGTGCGGGCGAAGTCGCTCGAACTCACCGACCTGCTCGCGACGCTGGTCGCGGATCTCTCGGCGGCGGGCTACGAGTACTCGGTCGGCACGCCCGCGGATGGGAAGCGACGCGGGGGCCACGTGGCCGTCGAACACCCCGACGCCGACCGCGTGAGTCAGGCGCTGCGGGAGCGCGGGGTAGTCGTCGACTACCGTCCGCCGAACGTGATCCGGATCTGTCCGGCGCCGCTGTACGTCGGCTACGCGGACGTGTACGACGTGGCCGAACAGCTCCGGAGCGTGATCGACGAGGGCGCACACGAGGCGTTCACGGCGAGCGAGGGCGTCTCGTAGCGCGACGCGAGCGAGCCGGAACTCCGGCGTGAACACCGTTTTGTCGGCGGAGACCCAACACCGACCATGGACGTTCTGGTGCTCGGCGGCGGCTACGCCGGCCTCACGGTGACACGGAAGCTGGAGCGGCGGCTCCCGGCGTCGGCGACGCTCACGCTGGTCGACGACACGGGGAGCCACCTCGTCCAGCACGAACTCCACCGGGCGGTCCGGGAACCCGACTACGTCGACGACATCTCGGTTCCGCTGGCGGAGATCCTCGACCGAGCGACGCTGCGGGAGGCGGCGGTGACCGACGTGGACCGCGAGGCCCGGACCGTCTCGCTGGCCGACGGCGACGCGATCGACTACGACTACTGCGTGGTCGCGCTGGGTGCCGAGACGGCGTTCTACGGTATTCCGGGCGTCGAGGAGCACGCGACGCCGCTGAAACGGCTGGACCACGCCGCGACGGTCCGCCGGGAGTTCGAGACGGTGGTCGACCAGTTCGGCCACGACGACCCGGCGGCCGATGCCGAGCGGACCGGAACCGTCGTCGTCGGGGGCGCCGGCCTCTCGGGCGTACAGGTCGCGGGCGAACTGGCGGCGATGGCCCGCGAGCGCGAGGTGGGCGACAGCGTCGAGATCGTCCTGCTCGAACAGGAGCCCACCGTCGCGCCCGGCTTCCCCGAGCAGTTTCAGCGGGCGACTCGCGACCTCCTCGACGAGCAGGGCGTCGACGTGCGGACGGGGACTACCGTGACCGCCGCCGACGACGCGACGATCACGACCGAGGCGGAGACGATCGACTACGACCAGTTCGTCTGGACCGGCGGGATCCGGGGGAACGAAGCCATGGGCGGCGATCGCCCGCAGGTGCGGGCGGATCTCCGCCTCGACGACCACACGTTCGCGCTGGGCGACGCGGTGCGGATCGTCGACGCCGACGGCGAGCCGGTTCCCGCCAGCGCCTCCGCGGCGGTGCGGGCCGCCGAGACGGCCGCGCGGAACGTCGTCGCCGCGGCGACCGCCGACGGCGGCTTCGTCGACCTCCAGCAGTGGCGCTGGGAGAGCCCGGGCTGGCTGATCTCGGTCGGCGACGACGCCGTCGCACAGCTCGGGCCGACGGTCGTGACCGGCGGCACCGCCAACGCGCTCAAGTCGGCCGTGGGGGTGACGTACCTCGCGGAACACGGCTCGCTCCGGCGCGCGCTGGGCGTGTTACGAAAGGAGATGGACGACGTCGATGAGTTCGCGGAGCTACTTGAGCGGCTCTAAGCCACGGCTGTTCGGTCGTCGGTCAAGAACGAAAGGGGGCTCGTGACGCGGCGGTCACGGGCGTTACTCGTCGTCTTCGTCGTCGTCGCGCATCTCGTCGAGCTTGCCGACCAGCTCGTCGGTCGACTCGGTGGACTCGAAGGAGAGGTCGCCCTCCTCGCCGCCGTCGATGTCGACGCCCTCGGCCTGATCGTTGGTGTCCTGGTTCTGGTTCTCCTGCTCGGACTCGTCGTACGATCCAAATCCCATGACTGGTCGGACGGCGTGCAGCGCAAAAACCCTGTGGACCTGTCGGTCCCGTGAGGGTGGTTGTCGCCCGGCTTCCCGCCGCGGCGGACCGACAGGGCTTACGGCCCCGGGGGCCGAGAGGTGGGACATGAGCAACCGTGTCGTGCAGGGCCGGATGGTGACGCCCGAATCGCTGGCCGAACAGGTCGAGGGCGACGACGTGCTGGAGGCCGAACCGATCGAGGACGCCGACCGGGACTGCCCGGACTGTGGCGGCGACGTGATCAGCGTCGGCTACATGCCCAGCGTGACGGAGTTCGTCACCGCGTACAAGTGCCAGGAGTGTGACTGGGCCGAGATCGACCGGGACTGAATCGGATCGAAATCCCTTTACACCGAACGGATGTAGCGAGGAGTGCAAGGGGACGTGGCCAAGCCCGGGATGGCGACTGACTCCAGAGGCCACGCGCCCGGTGACGAACTCCAGACTGATATACCGAGTCGGCGACTGATCATCGCTCGGCGACGACGACCCTCTGGAGGACCGAGGCGCACCGGAGATATCAGTCGACCGGGGGTTCAAATCCCTCCGTCCCCATTCTTCGTTGTCGCGAACACCGTGAGCGACTGCGAGATTTTCGGTCGGAGGATTCGAACCCAGAGAACGAGCGCCAGCGAGTTCTCGTGGTTCACAATCCCTCCGTCCCCATTTCTCCGCCGCCAGCAACGGTCGCGAGCGGCTGTACTGTCCTTGACGCACAGCCGCGCGGGTGTCCAGATCGTGGTAGCGCGCCGTCGACAACGACAGACCGGCTACTCTACATCAGGTCCCGAGCGGCGCGGAGAATGTACCCCAGAATCACGCCCGCGAACAGAATCAGCGGGCCCTCAGTCATGTTCCCGCGGTAGACCAGGAACCCCATACCGAGAAACATCACGAGCACGATCAGCGTCACTGCGGCGAGGACGGTCCCACGCCAGGCGGTGGACCCGGCCTTCTTCAACTGATCCTTCGGCGTCTCTTCGGACATAGGGCGGTGTTCAGTTTCAGGACTGAAAGAGACACCGCCCGAACTTCCTGTCAACAACTCACACCGAGGCACGCCGTCGGACGACCGAGCCGAAAGCCGAACTGGGGGCGTCGACGCCGAGTAGTCGCCATACGCGCCGCCGACGAGGTGGAGAGAACCGACCTCGCACCGCAGTCGCTCACGTCCGCCGGCGCGATCAGAGACGATCGAACGGATTCCTGCGGGCATCCCGAGTCTCAATCCCGATAGATACGCCGACGGTGTTTTGTCACTCCGGCGCGGCGTTCCACCCGCCCCACATCGGGGCTTCCTACAACCCGGTCGGGAGCCAGCACCGGCTCCCTTCCGTTACTCATCGACATAGTGTCATACAAACATACTTTTTCGGACGTGATAATTGGGCCATTGTCCTTATACCCATCCGCCTGATTTTGACGGGTAGACCCAACCTGGTGGGGACACGGCGCCGTGTGGTAATGTGTCGCTACCGCCGGGTTGTAGGCAAACCATGAAATCGAAACTCAAAGCGTTACTCGACGACGAAAGCGGTGTCAGTCCTGTCATCGGTGTGATCCTAATGGTCGCGATCACGGTCATTCTGGCGGCCGTGATCGGGACGTTCGTGCTGGGGCTGGGCGACAGTCTCAATCAGGCGCCGCAGGCGCAACTGGACGCGGAAGGCGGGACGGGTGAAATCACCCTTTCCCACAATGGTGGGGATGCTCTCACAGTCTCCGATATTACGGTGAACGTTGAAGACCCCAGTGGCAGTTCCGAGTCGGTCTCTTGGGGATTCAGTTCGGAATTCGGTGTGGGTAATTCAGTAACAGGCAGCGTCACCAGTACTGGCACCTACTCCGTGACTATCGTCCACGATCCCTCACAGTCGATCCTTCTCGACACCGAGGTCGACGTCCAGTAAAGAACCAACCGATCAATATTTTGCAATCATGAAACAAAAAAGCTATTCCGAGGATGATCGCGCCGTCAGTCCCGTCATAGGGGTTATCCTGATGGTTGCAATAACCGTCATCCTTGCAGCCGTGATCGGGACATTCGTCCTCGGGCTTGGTGACAGCCTGCAGCAGGCGCCGCAGGCCCAGCTTGAGGCGGGGACGTTCACCGACGGTGCTGGTAACACAGACCTGGAGATCTCGCACAACGGTGGCGACGCCATCGTTGCTGGAGACCTCACGATCACGGTCAATGGTGGCTCAAGTACGACTCTGGACAATGCAGGCACGGGCTATGCAGCGGAGGATGAGTTCTCCGTTGGCGAAACGGCTCAAGCCGACGGCATTACCGTGTCTGACGGGGACCGCATCCGTGTGATTCACACACCGTCTGACTCGATCCTCTTGGACACGACTATCGAGACGTAACGAACGTCGTAGTCGTGGCCAGCTTTTTCGTCCGAGCGATATCCACCAATACCTAGTATACCTTTCTTCGACGTCCAAGCTCTCGCCCGTAAGTACAAATAATCGAATAAAGGCCTGTCGAGGCAATGCAAGTCACTGCGAAGCGGCGGCAAAGCCCGATAAGAGGGACCAATACGTATTGCGAGCGGGGTCAACAACGACCAAAGTAACTACTTCGAGGGATCTCTCGTGGGGAAGTTTAGGCAGAGTTGACGCCGATTTTCTATCGGTTGATCACCCTTTGAGCGCAATAATGCAGAAAATCTCGGTAGTAGGCTGTCGCCGATTCCGGAACGCATCTTGAAGAAGACCACTACCGCCTCCGAACTCAGTCGTCCGCCGACACCCCACCCACCGACTCGACCTCCACCTCGATCTCCGCGGCGGCCGCCTTGTACTCCGGAATCTTCGACCGCTCGTCGAGCACGTCGTTCGTCAGTCGGTTCGCCGAGGCGGCTGCGAAGTGCGGGGTCGTCCAGACGACGCCCTCCTTGATGGCCTCCGTCACGTCCGCCCGGACCGTGATCGCGCCCCGGCGGGAGCGCAGCCGCACCTCGTCACCGTCCTCGATGCCGTAGCGTTCGGCGTCGTTGGGGTGGACGTCGACGAAGTTCTCCGGCTGCTGGCGGGCGAGCGTCGGCGAGCGGCGGCTCATCGTCCCCGTGTTGTACTGCTCCTCCAGCCGCGCTGTCGTGAGCACGAGGGGGTACTCCTCGTCCGGCGTCTCCTTGGGCTCCTGGTGGACGACGCCCTCGATCCGGCCGAGGCCGTCCTCGGTCTCGAACTCGTCCTCGTAGAGGTACGGGTCGCCCTCGTCGCCCGGCTCGTAGCAGGGCCAGTGCAGCCCCGCCTCCCCGAGCGCGTCGTAGCTCATGCCGTGCATGATCGGGCACACCTCCCGGAGCTCCTCGAACACTTCTTCGGGTCCGTCGAAGTCGAACCCACCGCCGGGCTCCGCCCGGCTCTCCGAGGAACTCCGTTCCTCTCCCTCCCCGAACAGCCGGGTCCCCACCTCAGCGACGATGTCGAGGTCGTGGCGCGTGTTCTCGTGGACTTTGTGGACCCCGCGCATTCGCTGAACCCGGCGGTCGGTGTTGGTGACCGTGCCGTCGCGTTCAGCCCACGTCGTCGCCGGTAGCACCACGTCCGCGAGCTCGGCCGTCTCGGTCATGAAGATGTCCTGCACCACGAGGAAGCCGAGATCCTCGCGGAACCGCCGCTCGGTCGCGTTCCCGTCCGGCTCACTCATGATGGGGTTCTCACCCATCACGTACAGCCCGTGGACCGTGTCGCCGATGGCGTGGGAGATCTCGACGTTCGTCAGCCCGGGCTCGGCCGGGATCTCGAACCCCCACACGTCCTCGACGCTCGCTCTCGCTTCGTCGTCGTCGACCAACTGATACCCCGGGAGCACGTTCGGCATCGCACCCACGTCGCAGGTGCCCTGAACGTTGTTCTGCCCGCGAAGGGGGTTCACGCCCGCGCCGGGTTTGCCGAGGTTGCCGGTGATCAGCGCGAGGTTGATCTCGTTCTGGACGTTGTCGACGCCGCAGGTGTGCTGGGACATCCCCATCCCGGTGAAGATGGCGGCGTCGGTCCCCATCGCGTACTTCTCGGCGGCGCGTTCGATCTCTTCGAGCGGGACGCCACACTCCTCGGCGGCGGCCTGTTTGTCGAAGTCTTCGAGCGTCTCCCGCAGATCCTCGAACCCTTTGGTGCGCTCCTCGACGAACTCTTCGTCGATCCAGCCCGCCTCGGGCTCGGCCTCGTGGCGTTCGAGGATCGTCTTCAGCACGACGTTGAGCAGCGGGATGTCCGTCCCCGGCTCCAGCTGGAGATGCATGTGGCGCTCGGTCCCCTCGATGTCGAACGATTCGGTGGTCTTGTTGGCGTGGGGGTCGACTTGAATCACCGTCGCGCCCTCCAGCACCGCCTGCCGGAAGTACTGGCTGTTGGCGATAGGGTGCTGCTCGCCGGGGTTCGCACCCTGAATCCACAGCACGTCCGCCGACTCCTCCAGATCGGCCATGCTGTTGGTCATCGCGCCCATCCCGAGGCTCGTCCGCAGCGCCCAGACCGTCGAGGCGTGACACATCCGGGTGCAGTTGTCGATCTGGTTCGTGCCGTAGCGCCGTGCCAGCTTCTGGAGCAGGTAGTTCTCCTCGTTGAACGTCTTCGAGGAGCCGAAAAACCCCATCCCGTCGGGACCGTGCTGCTCGCGGATCGATGCCATCTCGTCGACGACTCGGCTCAGCGCTTCGTCCCACGTCGCTTCTCGGAACTCTCCCTCTTCCTTGATCAGCGGTTCAGTCAGTCGATCCTCGTGGTCGACGACCTGCGTCGCCGCGCCGCCCTTGATGCAGACGCTGCCCTCGTTGACCGGCGCGTCGCCCCACGGCATGAAGTTCATCTCCCCGCGCTGTTCGCCCTCGCGGACGCGGATCCCGCAGCCGACGCCGCAGTACGGGCAGATCGTCTTCACCGGCTCGTCCGCCTCACTGGACATCGTCGTCACCGTGTGTGGTCATATCTCACGATCGGGTGTATCGATTCATGAGTGTGTCGGTGGGATCGACGACGCGGGACCCGCCGCGGGAACTAAGTGACTTCGACGCCGCGGACACCGGCATCTCCGACGGAGAACTCCGGTGTCCCGAGTGTGGACTCACCGCCTCCGGACCGGCGCTCGACGGTCGGCCGGGCGACATCTGCCCGGACTGCCACGAGGCGTATCTCGAAGCCGGGTCGGCAGCCCCGGAACGGCTCACGAGCCCGTTCCCGAACTGGTTCGGCACAACCCTCCCGCCGACAGCATCCCGAGGGACACGTATGGCCACGGACCAGCCGCCGGATCTCGCCGATCGGTTCGACGACGCACCGCTCGACCGACCACGGGACCACCTCGACGCCAGCGACCTGCCGCCGCCGAAGCCGCTCCGGAACACGCTGGAACGGCTCGAAGAACTCGACGACGACACCGTTCTCGTCCAGACGAACGACCGCCGGCCCCAGCATCTCTACCCGCGGCTCGAGGAGCGCGGGTACAGCTACGAGACCGTCGAGGACGGCGACGGCGCGATCACCGTTATCTGGCAGCGCTAGGCGTGCTCGATCACGACGCGCCACTCGTCCTCGGCGACCTGTTCGGTCTCGTGATCGAAGCCGCGCCGGTCGAGCACACTGTACAGCGGCTCGGGCTCGAAGCTGTTGACCAGTTCCAGCTGCTCGGCCTCCCCGAGCGCCTCCAGCTCGTCGACGATCCGGCCGAACGGCTCCCCGTCGATCTCCCGAGCGTCGAGCGTCTTGTCGGGCATATCTCCAACTCCCCGGCCGTGGGCGTGGCAGTTGTGCCGAACCAGTTCGGGGGCGACGGCGCCGATCGCCGTCCACGGCGGATTCTCCGAACATGTTCGGGAGTATCGACTGGGTTATCCGGCTCCGAGCCAGTAGTAGAGCCATGCCCGAAGCCAAGCTCACGCTCACGATTCCCGAACGGACCTGGCCCGGGGAGATCACCCGTGCCCACGGCGACGCGACGATCCGGATCCTGGCGGCGATGACCGAGTCCGACGGCGGCGTCGGGCTGGCCGAGGTTACCGCCCGCGACCCCGAGTCCGTCGTCGCCGACGTGTCCGCCCACGACTCCGTCGACGACGTGGAGGTGCTCCAGCGCGGGAGCCGGGAGTGTCTGATCCAGTTCCGGACGCGGCTCCCGCTGCTGCTGCTGGCCGCCCGGGACTCCGGCCTTCCGCTGGAGATGCCGTTCGAGATCAGCGACGGCGAGGCGACGTGGACCCTGACCGCCTCGCAGGACGCCATCTCCGATCTGGGCGACCAGCTCACGGCGCTCGGGGTCTCCTACACCGTCAACTACCTTCAGCAGGAGGTCGGCGGCTCCGAGGCGCTGCTGACCGACCGCCAGCGGGCGATCGTCCGCGAGGCGATCGATCGGGGGTACTACGACACGCCCCGGGAGTGCTCCCTGACCGAACTCGCCGACGCGGTCGGGCTGGCGAAGTCGACGGTCAGCGAGACGCTCCACCGCGCGGAGGAGCGCGTGATGAAGGAGTTCGCCGCCGGACTGGAGGCGGAGCCCCAGCCGGTCATCGAAGGGTAGACCCGGACCGCGCGCGAGACCCGTCCGCCCGTGATCGTCCGGGGCCACGAGGTTGTTTTCACTTCTCGATCCTCTAACTGAAAAGCCTCCTCGTTCGCCCCGGATACACGTATAAACCCCTCGCCGAACGGGTTCGTGAGTTCTGATACCGTGGGAATTCGCTTGGCCGTTCTAATGGTTTGGTCCCCAACGCCGACCTGTCGAACCATGACTGAAGACATGACGCGACGACGGTACGTGGTCGCACTGGCGTCGACGGGAATCGGGCTGGGGCTCGCCGGCTGTTCCGGCGGCAGCAGCACCGACTCCCCGACCGACACGCCGACCTCCACTGACTCGGGCGGCAGCGGCGAGTCCTGGGAGCAGACGAGCACCGTGGACATGAACGATCAGCTGGCGTTCGCCCCGAAGCGGATCGAGGTCGAGGCCGGGACGACGGTCACCTGGGAGAACGTCGGCTCGATCGGTCACTCGGTGACCGCTTACGAGGACAACATCCCCGACGGCGCCGAGTACTTCGCCTCCGGCGGCTTCGACAGTCAGGACGCCGCCGTGGAGGCGTACCCGGACGAGGGCAACATCACCGAGGGCGGCACGTACGAACACACGTTCGAGACGACGGGGGAGTACGAGTACTACTGCATCCCCCACGAGATGAACGGGATGGTCGGCTACGTGCGGGTGGTCTAACATGAGCACCGACGAGATCGACACTCCGACCGAGGAACAGGGCGAGGAGGAACGCAAGAGCCAGGAGGAGCTGTTCGAGGAGCACGAACGGCAGCTCGACGAGCTGCTCGCGGAGGTCGAGGGGCCCGACGCCCCCGACCCGGAGCCGACGCTGCCCTCGCTTGGCGACGGCGTCACCCGCCGCGACGTGATGAAGGCGGGCGCGGCCGTCGGCGCGGTCGGCGGGCTCGCCGGCTGTGCGGGGACGAACGCGCTGGGGAACGGCTCGAACACCGAGACCCAGAACAGCGGCGGCGAGGTGCCCGACCACAAGGTACCGCCGGGCGAGCACGACGAGTACTACGGCTTCTGGTCGGGGGGCCACGCCGGCGACATCCGCGTGTACGGCCTCCCGTCGATGCGCCAGCTCACCCGGATCCCGGTGTTCAACCGCGAGCCGGCCAAGGGGTACGGCTTCGACGACGGGACCGACCAGATGCTGGAGGAGGCCGGCGACTACACGTGGGGTGACTCCCACCACCCGAACCTCTCGGAGACCGACGGGAAGTACGACGGGGAGTACATCTTCGTCAACGACAAGGCCAACGGCCGGGTCGCCCGGGTGAACCTCACCTACTTCGAGACCGACGCGATCGTCGACATCCCGAACGTCCAGTCGGTCCACGGCTGCTGTATCCAGAGCCCGGACACCGACTACGTGTTCGCGAACAGCGAGTTCCGGACGCCGATCCCCAACGACGGCCGCGACGTGAACAACCCCGAGGAGTACGTCTCGGTGTTCTCCGCGATCGACCCCGAGAGCATGGACGTGCTCTGGCAGGTCGAGGTCGACGGCCAGCTCGACATCGTCGACTCCGACAAGGACGGCCGCTGGGTGCTCGCTTCCTCCTACAACGACGAGGAGGGGGTCGAGATCGAGGAGATGACCCGGGACGACCGGGACGACGTGAAGGCGTTCGACGTGCCCGCGATCCAGGAGCTCGTCGACGCCGGCGAGTACGAGGAGGTCAACGGCGTCCCCGTCGTCGACGGGACGAAGGAGAGCCCGCACAACGAGGGCGACGACCCGATCGTGCGCTACATCCCGACGCCGAAGTCACCCCACTGCGTCGAGGTGACGCCCGACGGCAACTACGGGATGGTCGCCGGGAAGCTCTCGCCGACGGTGTCGATCATCGACATCGAGAAGCTCGGGACCGCCGACGACCCCGCGGACACGATCGTCGGCCAGCCGAAGGTGGGGCTGGGGCCGCTGCACACCACCTACGACGGTCGGGGCCACGCGTACACCTCGCTGTTCATCGACTCGCAGGTCGTGAAGTGGGACATCGAGGAGGCCGTCAACGCCGAGAAAGGCTCCGAGGAGCCGATCCTCGGCAAGATCGACGTCCACTACAACCCCGGCCACATTCAGGCGGTGCAGGCGATGTCGACCGAGCCGACCGGCGACTGGCTGGTCGCGCTCAACAAGCTCTCGAAGGACCGCTTCCTGCCGGTCGGGCCGATCTACCCCGACAACGACCAGCTGATCTACATCGGCAACGACGAGGACAACGAAACCGGCGGGATGGAGCTGGTCGCGGACCACCCCGTCTACCCGGAGCCCCACGACGCGATCTTCGCCCACAAGGACAAGATCGAGCCCGCGACGACGTGGAACCCCGACGACTACGACGAGGAGTTCGTCACACAGGAGAACTCCCGGGTCGAGCGCATCGACGACTCCACCGTCGAGGTGTACGCCTCGGTCAAGCGCAGCGAGTACGGCCTGCGTGACTTCACCGTCCAGGAGGGCGACGAGGTCACCCTGACGGCGACCAACATCGAGGGGACTCAGGACATCGTGCACGGGCTCGCGATTCCCGAACACGACGTGAACCTCGCGCTCGCGCCGCAGGACACGCGCCAGGTGACGTTCACGGCTGACGAGCCCGGCGTGTACTGGATCTACTGCACGTACTTCTGCAGCGCGCTCCACCTGGAGATGCGCTCGCGAATGATCGTGGAACCGTCCGAGTAGGACCATGGAACGCCCGCAACCGAGCCAGTTCGGCGAGCTCAGGCGGCTGTTGCCGCTCGTAGCGGCGGCGCTGCTCGTTGCGGCGCTCGCCTTCCCGATGTGGCACATCCGGATGGACGCCGTCCAGTACCCGACCGAGACGCTGTCGCTGGGGCTGTACGCCTACCCCCGGATCAGCGGCGACTACGTCGAGATCGCCCGCCTGAACAGCTACGTCGGCTTCTACTACCCGGACCCGGTGTTCTGGCCGCCGAACTACGAGCCCCACCCCGACGCGATCGACGTGCCGGAGTGGTCGTTCGGGCCGCTGGCGTTCGTCGGCGTGGCGGCGACCAGCCTGTTCGTCGCGCTCGCGCCGACGGCGCGGAAGCTCCGTCGCGGGCTCACCGCGCAGCTGGTCGGCTCGGTGCTGGTGTTCACGATCCTGCTGGCTGACATCCAGTACCGGCTGTATCAGGCGGGCCACACGCTCGACCCGGACGCGCCGGTGATGGGCGTCGACCCGTTCACCCCGCCGCTGTGGGGGAAGTACGCGGTCGCGAACATCACCAGCCACTCCCGGTTCGGCGTCGGCGCCTACCTGACGGTGGTCGCGATCGGCCTGCTGGTGGTCGCGTGGCTGGCCCGGGACTCGACGGCGACGGTGGGCGACCTGCCCCGACTCGTTCGAGCGCTCCCGGACCGGCTGCGGCAACGGCTCGGCCGCACGGAGGTGCAGCGCTGATGGACGACGCCGGACTCGAACGCGGGTTCGTCGCGCTCGTGGTGGTCGTCGCCGCCGCGCTTGCGGGGGTGACGGTCGCTCCCACGTCGGCTGCCGCGCCGACGCCCGACGCGGAGCGCCCCACCGAGTTCTCGTTCGACCCCGTGAGCGAGTCCGGCGTCGCCACCGTCGGCGACGAGTCGTTCGACTCCGTCCAGCGCGCGGTCGACGCCGCCGAGCCCGGGGAGACGGTCCGGCTTCGCGGCCGGTTCGACGAGCGCGTCGTCGTGAACACCACCGGAGTGACCGTCACGACGGCGCCCGACGCCCGCGCGGTTATCGACGGCGGGCAGGAGGGCGACGTGCTCACGATCGCCGCCGCGAACGTCACCGTCCGTGACCTCTGGATTCGCAACGCCGGGATGGACACCTCGACCAACGACGCCGGGGTCTGGATCGACGCGCCCAACGTCACCGTCGCCGACAGCCGACTGACCGAGATCACGTTCGGTGTCTGGGTCGACGGCGTCGACGACGCGACCCTGCGGAACAACACGATCGTCGGCCGGGAGTCGGTGACGCCGCGGTCCTACCGCGGGAACGGCGTCCAGCTCTGGAAGACCACCGGGACGCTGGTCGAGGACAACCGAATCACCGACGCCCGCGACGGGATCTACTACTCGTGGGCGTCGAACGTGACCGCCCGGGGGAACACGCTCTGGGACCTGCGCTACGGCGTCCACTACATGTACTCCCACCGCAACCGACTCGTGAACAACACCGCCGTCGACAACGACGTGGGGTACGCGCTGATGCTCTCCGAGGAGATCGCGGTGGTGAACAACACCGCCGCGAACAACACCGGCACCAGCGGCCACGGGCTCCTGCTCAAGCGCATCGACTACTCGACGATCCGGGGCAACACGCTCGTCGACAACCAACGCGGGATCTACTCGCTGAACTCCGCGGACAACGAGATCACGGACAACCTCGTGCTGGGCAACGAGATCGGCTTCCACCTGACTGCCGGCACCAGCGGCGAGCGCGTCGTCGGCAACAGCTTCGTCGGCAACCGCCGGCACGTTCAGGCGGTCACCAGCGACACGCACGTCTGGAACGGCTCCGAGCGCGGCAACTACTGGAGCGACGCGGCCGCCGCCGATCTGGACGACGACGGCGTGAGCGAGCTCCGCTACCGCCCCGCCGGGCTGGTCGAGAAGCTGGTCCGGGAGAACCCGGCCGCCGCGGTGTTCACCAACAGCCCGGCGTTCGAGGCGATCCGCCGGGCGGAGCGCACGCTCCCGATCGTCGACGCGCCGGGCGTCGTCGACTACCACCCGCTCGAACGCTCGCCACACGACTGGAGGGATCACTATGCACGCGATAGAGACGACTGACCTGAGGAAACGCTACGGCGACGTGGTCGCGCTCGACGGCGTGAGCCTGTCGATCGAGGCGGGCACGACGTTCGGTCTGCTGGGCACCAACGGTGCCGGCAAGTCCACGCTGTTCAAGCTACTCGTCGGCCACCTCACTCCCGACTCGGGAACGGTGACCGTCGGCGGCGAGGACGTGACCGACGCCGGCCACCGGCTCCGCGAGGTGGTGGGGTACGTCCCCGAGCACGCGGGGTTCCCGGACGCGCTCACGGGCCGTGAGGTGCTGGGCTACCACGCCCGCCTCCGCGGCGTTCCGAAGGCCGAACGCCCCGACCGGGTCGCCGCCGCGCTCGGCACCGTCGGGCTCGAGGACGCCGCGGACCGCCGGGTCGGCGGCTACTCCAACGGGATGAACCGCCGGCTCGCGCTCGCGTCGGCGCTGCTCGACCGCCCGCGACTGTTGCTGCTCGACGAGCCGACCGCGGGGCTCGACCCGCTTGGCGTCGCGGAGTTCCACCGCATCCTCGACCGGCTGCGCGAGGAGTCCGACCTGACGGTCGTGCTCACGACCCACGTGCTCGCGGAGGTCGAGGCGCTGTGTGACGACGCCGCGGTGCTCCACGACGGCGAGCTGCTGTTCGACGGTTCGGTCGACGACCTGCGGGAGATGGGCGAGGGCGACGAGCTCGAAGCCGGCTTCGGCGCGCTGATCGCCGATGCGGGCGGCAGTCGCGGGGAAACACTGGAGGTGGAGCGATGAGCGACCGCGGCGAGCAGCCGTCGAAGACGGACGGCGGCGTCGCCGAGGAGCCCACGTTCGCCATCCCGAACGGGGTTCGCGAGGGGTCGGCGCTCGATCAGATCGTGACCGTCGCGCGGCTGGAGTTCGCGCTCGCGGTCCGGAACCGCTGGGCGTTCGCGCTGACGGCGCTGTTCGCCTCGCTGTCGGTGCTCGTCGTCGCGCTCGGCGGGCAGGGCGGGGTGGTCCGCGCGGACGCAGTGGTGGTGAGCCTCGTCGAACTCACTGCGTTGTTGTTGCCGCTGGTCGCGCTGCTGTTCGGCTACGACGCCGTCGTCGGCAGCGACGAGTCGGGCTGGCTCGGCGTGCTGTTCGCGCTGCCCGTCCCGCGGAGTCGCATCGTCGTCGGCACGTATCTCGGCCGGCTGGCGGTGTTCACGGGCGCGGTCGTCGCCGGCTTCGGCGTCGGCGGGCTCTGGCTCGCGGGCGCGGGTCGGTTCACTTCCGCGTACCTCGGGCTCGTGGGTGCGGCGGTGCTCGGCGGCGCGGCGTTTCTCGCGCTGTCGGTACTGCTGTCGACGCTCGCCGCGGAGAAGACCCACGCCCTCGGCGGCGCCTTGCTGCTGTGGGTCTGGGTCGCGCTGGTCCACGACCTCGTCTCCGTCGGGCTGATCGCCGCCGACGTCGTGGGGCCGGACTGGCTCGCCGTGTTCGTGCTCGCGAACCCCGCCACCGCGTTCCGCGTGCTCGCGCTCCAGTCGGTGCCGACGGTCACCGGCGGGATGGCGGACGTGCTGGTCGGCTCCGGCGTGACGATGCCGGTGCTCGTGGCGGCGCTGGTCGCGTGGAGCCTCGCGGGCACGTGGCTGGCGAGTCGGCTGGTCCGCCGCCGGAGCGTCTGAGTTCCGTTGCTGGCGGGCTACTGGCTTCTCGTCGCTGCAGTTGGGTCGATCAGGCCTCGCGCTCGAACTCCGGGTCGAACATCCGTGCCGACATCGGCGCCGGGTCGCCGTCGGTGACGTTGTACTCGGAGAAGTCGGTCACGCCCGCCTCGCGGAGCAGCGCCTCGTCGTAGAAGCTGTTGCCCGTACACTCCGCGGGGTCGCGCGCGAGGATCTCGAGCACCGCGTCCGAGACGACCTCCGGGGTGCGCCAGTCGTCCTCGGTTCCGAGCCCGAAGTAGCGGCTCGCGCGGGTGTCGATCGTCGTCACCGGCCAGAACGTGTTACAGCCCACGCCGTCGCTCTGCAGTTCCTCGGCGAGCGAGAGCGTGATGAACGACATGCCGAGCTTCGACCACGCGTACGGCGCCTTCCCCGGCGAGCGGTCGGTCACGATCGGCGGGGAGTTCGACAGCAGCCACGACTCCTCCTGTGCCGCGAGGTGGTCGGCGAACTCGTGGGCGACGAGGTGGCTTCCGCGGACGTTCACGTCGGTCAGCAGGTCGAAGCGGTCCGCCGGCAGGTCGGCGACGTTCGCCAGCTGGATCGCGCTGGCGTTGTTGATCACGATGTCGATCTCGCCGAACTGGTCGATCGCCTCGTCGACGACCGTCTCGACGCGCTCCTCGTCGCGGAGGTCGAGTTCGAGCGCGAGCGCCTCGGGCCCGCGCTCGCGCACTTCGCGGGCGGTCTGCTCGATCGAGCCCGCGAGCTCGGTGTCGTCGTCGTCGGTCGTCTTCCCCGTCGAGACGACGTTGCAGCCGTGGTCGGCGAGCGCGAGCGCGAGCTGTTTACCGATCCCGCGGGTCGTGCCGGTGATGAAGGCCGTCGATCCCGAGAGGTCAGGGTTCGCGAGTGCCATGGCTCCGGATCGGCCGACGGAAGTATAATTCCCGGTGTCCGAGCCGCCGACCCCCTACTCCACGTACAGCGAGTAGAGGATCACGCCGAACCCCAGCGTCGTGAACGCGCTCTCGACGACGAGCGCGAACTCGTTGTTCACCGGCAGGAGCTGGTCGACGATCCCCGCAAGCAGCGCGCCGACGGTGATCGCGCCGAACCCCACCGCGAGCGCCCGCAGCGCCGGCGACCCGTTACGCCGATAGGCTCGGACCGCGTACAGCGTGATCGAGCCGCCGAGGACGAGCGTGAGCGTCTTGAGTACGACGACGGCGACGTTCATGTTTCGGTACGCACCTCCGACCAGAGCGCCGAGAGCCGCTCCTCGGGCGTCGACTCCGTCCGGTCGATCGAGAGGTCGAGCGAGCCGTCCTCGTCGAGCGACACTTGGATCTCCTCGAAGTCCGCGACGTAGCGCGTCGTGTGGCGCCCGTCCTCGCGGATCTCCGTCCGTTCGTCGACCAGCGAGGCCTCGCTGAGCAGGTCCAGCTTGCGGTAGGTCGTCGACTGCGGGATGTCACACGCCTCGGAGATCTCCTTGGCGGCCATCGGGCTGTCGAGCTGGCCGAGGATCGCCCGGCAGTCCGGATCGTCCAGCGCGTCGAGCACGTCCTGTAGCTCCGGCGCCTCGACCGCGATCGGGTCACGTTTCATCGTCCTCCGTTCGGCGAGCTTGCTCGCCCCGTACAGCTGTCCGGTCATCGTTCCGTGGTCGTCGTGACGAGATCATCGTTGGCTACCCTGCGCTCGTCGGCGGCGCTCGCGGGCCGGCCGATCGAACCGCAGTCGGCCGGCGACGAGCGTCCACGACTGGTCCCGGATCGGTCGCGGTGAGGGTGTCGCTGCGACATGGCATCGATACCTGACCGTACTACCCTCGCCCACCAATCGATGCTGCCGAACACGTTCGGGACGCTCTGCCGACCGACGCGAGCCGAACGCGTTCGGGCGAACCCTCTGGTGGACCGACCCGCTATCGCGAACAGATGTCCGAGACCACACTCGACGTTCGCGAGATCCCGCCGTCGGACCGCCACCCGAAGATCCACGACGCCTTCGACTCCCTCGACAGCGGCGACGAGCTGGTGATCGTCAACGACCACGAGCCCAAACCCCTGTTCTACGAGATGCAGGCCGAGGTCGAGGCGTTCGACCCCGACGGGTACAGCGTCGAACAGCGCGCCGACGACGAGTACGTCGCGCGGTTCCCCAAGCGGTAGCCGACCCGAACGTGTTCGCAGCCAGCGGGAGGCCGCTGGCGTCCGTTCGTCCGGTATGAGCGCGATCCCCGGCGACGTCGACGCCGACCGCCAGCCGCCGATGACCGTTCCGCTGCGACACTTCCTCGTCGCGAGCGCGTTCCTCCCGCTCGGCGCAGTCGCCGGCGTCGCCGCCGTTGCCGACTTCCGTCTGGGGCTGCTCTCGCTCGCCCACGCCCACCTGCTGCTCGTGGGGTGGGTCTGTCTCACGATCGCGGGCGCGATGACGCAGTTCGTCCCGGTCTGGTCGGGCGTCGACCTCCACTCCACGCGGCTCGCCGCCGTTCAGCTCCCGCTGATCGCGGTCGGGGTGGTGGGGTTCGCCGGCTGTCTGCTCGCCGGGCGGCTCGCGCTTCTCCCCGTCTTCGGCGCGGCGATGCTGCTGGGGTTCTGGGTGTTCGTCTACAACATCGGCCGGACGCTGGCCCGGGCGCGGCCGTTCGACACGACCGAGCGCCACTTCGCGCTCGCGCTCGGCTTCTTCGCCCTCGCGACGCTGTTGGGGCTGCTGCTCGCGGTCGGCTTCGTCCGGCCGTCGGTGCTCCCCGTGCCCCGACCGGCGGTCGTCGGCGCCCACGCGACGCTCGCGGTGTTCGGCGCCGTGCTCACGACGGTGCTGGGCGCGCTCTACCAGCTCGGAACGATGTTCACCCAGACCGAGCTCCACGGGATCGACGTTCCCCTGGGCCGGTTCGAGGAGTTCGGCTACCCGGCGGGGGTGCTCCTGCTCGCAGGCGGTCGATTTGTAGGGTCGGCGACCGCCGCACGCGCCGGCGGCGTCCTCGTCGCGCTCGCGCTGGTCGCGTTCGCCGTCGTCCTCGCCCGGCGTCTCCGGGAGACGCAGGTCGAGCGGACGCCGATGCTCTCGCGGTACGCCGTCGTCGCCGCGGCGACCGCGGTCTGGGCCGCGCTCGCGCTGCCCGCGTGGCTCGCGGATCCGCTCGCGCGGGGCGCGCTGCTTGGTCGGCCGGGCGTGAGCCACCTGCTCCTGCTCGGTGTCGTCGGCTTCGTCGTCCTCGGCACCGTCTACCACGTCGTCCCGTTCGTCGTCTGGGTCCACCGCTACAGCGACCGACTGGGGTACGAGCCGGTGCCGATGGTCGACGACCTGTACGACGACCGGCTCGCGGCGGCGGACTTCTGGTGTCTCCTCGCGGGAACCGCCCTGCTCGTCGCCGACGGCCTGTTCGACCTCCCGTCGGCGGTCTCGGCGGTCGGTGGCGTCGCGATCCTCGCCGGGACGCTGCTGTTCGTCGTGAACGTCGCCGGCGTCGTCCGCGAGCACGCGCCCCAGTCGCTGTTCGCGGTGCTGCTCGGGACGTGGGCGGTCGACGAGGGCACGTCGGCGTCGGCAGAGAACGACTGACCGCGTCGACGGCACGAACGTCTTCGGCCGAACGCTCAGGCCCGGCCCGGACGGAGCCCCGACGATGCCCGAGATCACCGCGATCGACGACCTGACCGAGGCGCCCCACGCCGAGGTGTTCGAGCAGCGCGACCCCCGGACGGTCCGGCTCGCACTCGACGCCGGCGAATCGGTCCCGGCCCACACCCACCCCGGAACGAACGTCGTTCTGCATCTCCTCGACGGTCGGCTGGAGGTCTCGCTCGACGACGAGTCGTACGAACTCGAATCGGGCGAACTCGCCCGGTTCAGCGGGGAGCGTGCGATTTCCCCCCACGCAGTCGAGCCGAGCACGGCGATCGTCGTGCTCGCGCCGACGGGCGAGGAGTCGTAGCTCAGTATCGAGGGAGTAGTGGCGGCGAGATCGTCGGTGGCGGGTCAGAACGGCGCGTCCGGCGAGCCCGTTGTCGGCGCGCCGTCCTCGTCCGCCTCCGGAACGGTTCCCGTCTCCCGGTACTCCTCCTCCAGCGACCGCAGTTGGTCGTTGACTGCGTCGCTCTCCTGATGCATCGGCGCCGCGCGGATCCGGACGATCTCGTAGTCGTGGCGCTCGGCGAGCCCGTTCCACGCCCGGAACGCGCCGACGGTGAGCGTGTGCGTCTGCGGGCAGAACGCCGTCGTCGGCGTGAACTCGGCGCGGAGCACGCTCGGATCGTCCGCCTCCTCGGCGTACCGGAAGCCAGCCTCGGGGTGGCGCGTGTCGGCGTTCAGCCGCGCGAGGTTGTAGCCGAACGTCATGTCGTACACGCCGCGCTCCTCGAACAGCTCGTGTGCGATCTCGTGGACGGCGACGTGGTCGTCGCCGACGAGCACCTCGTGGCCGTCGAGGAACGGCCCGGGCTCGGGGAGGTGTTCGGGGACGAACTCGCCGTCCTCGTCGAACGTCGCGTCGTCGCTCCCGCCGCCGCCGAAGGGTGAGAGTCCGGACATGGTCGACGCTACGCGCTCTCGCCCCGTACTCGTGGCTCCGAACATGTCCGGGAGGGGAAGCAACAGTTCCAGTTTCACCCTCCAGCACGCTTTTGCGCCGCTGCTCCCACCGTCGGGGCGATGCACCGGCGTCAGTTCCTCCGGGCTGCCGGCTGTGCGATCCCCGCCGTCGGCGCCCTCCCTGCTACCGCATCGGCCGCACGATCGACGTTCGAACCGCTCGGCTCGGTCTCGATCAGCGGCGCGACCGAGGCCGTCGTCGGACCCGAGAGCGAGACCGCGTACGTCGCGATCCAGGACGGGTTCGCAGTCGTCGACATCTCGACGCCGAGCGAGCCCGCCGTGGTCCAGCGCCGGACAGGGCTGTTGGCAGAGCGGGAGGGCGGGCCGATGCAGGAGATCCTCGACGTGAAAGTCGCCGGCGATCGGCTGCTCGTGGCCGGCCCCGCGAACGGGCACGAGGAGCCGGTCGTCGAGGGGTTCCTGCTGTACGACATCGCCGACCCCAAAGAGCCGGAACGCGTCGCCGTCCACGAGACAGAGTTCCCCGTCCACAACGCCGCGCTGACCGAGGAGCGCGCGTATCTGGTCAACGGGAGCGAGGTGGTGATCGTCGACGTCGCCGGGGAGCCGACCGAACTCGGCCGCTGGGCGCCACGGGACGCCGATCCGGCGTGGACCGAGGTGGACGGCCTGCTCCGGTTCGCCCACGACGTGTACGCGCAGGGTGACCGGGTGTACGTCGTCGAGTGGGACGCGGGCACGTTCGTGCTCGACGTGAGCGACCCGGCGGCGCCGACGGCCGTGACCCGGATCGGCGGTCGCTCGCCGGAGGCGCTCGCGGAGATTTCGGCAGATGCCGTTCTTCACTCGCTGAGTATGCCGGGGAACCACCACACGGCGGCCGTGAACGACGACGCCTCGCTGCTCGTTCTCAACAAGGAGGCGTGGCCGACCGAACTCACTGACGGAAGCGATATCCAACCCCTCGGCGAGATCGAACTCTGGGACGTCCGCGAGGAGACCGCGCCGGAGCGGCTCGCGACCATCGAGGCGCCCGCCTCCCGGAACCCCGAGAAGGCCGAGATCAACACCACGCCGCACAACTTCGAGATCAGGGGCGACCGCCTCTACAGTTCGTGGTACGACGGGGGCGTGAAGATCCACGACGTGAGCGACCCGCGGAACCCGGAGCTGCTGGCGTGGTGGCGCGACCCCCACGAGTGGACGTTCTGGACCGCGCAGTACGCCACCGAGGCGTTCTTCGTCGCCAGCAGCCACTCGCGGGGGCGGTACAACGCCGGCAAGGGTGCGCTGGTGACGTTCCCGAACCGCGCCGGCGAGCAGGCGTCGCCGCCGGCGCTGACCGAGACGGGGACGCCCGCGCCGACCGCGGAGCCGACGCCGTCGTCGACCCCAGATACGCCGACACCATCCTCTCCTGCGCCCACGTCGACGCCGGCCGCCGACAGCGAGAGCGTGAGCGCCCCCGGGTTCGGCCTGCTCGGCGCGGCGGGCGCGATATCGCTCGCGACGTGGCGGCGCCTGCGGGACTGAGCGCTCAGGGGCTCGACTCGACCGAGCCGTCGAACCGCCCCCACACCGTCAGCAGGCTCGGCAGCACCAGCACGCTCGCGAGGAACGCGTACGTGATCGCGACCGCGGTGATGAAGCCGAACCGCTGGAGCGAGGGGACGAGCGCGAGGACGAGCACGCCGAACCCCGCGGCCGTCGTCGCCGCGCTGGCCAGCAGCGCGCCGCCGGTACCCTGTACGGTCCGGGTCAGCGCGGCGATCGGCTCGCGGCCGCCGTCGCGTTCCTCGACGAACCGCTCGCCGATGTGGATCGCGTAGTCGACGCCGATCCCGATCCCGATGGCGGCGATGATCGCCGTCTCGGTCGTGAACGCCAGATCGGCGAGGTACATCGTGCCGAACAGCCACGCCTGCGCGAGCACGACCGGGAACAGCACTACCGCGCCCAGCGTCGCCGAGCCGTACCGCAGCCGGAAGATGATCGCGAGGAACGCCAGGATCACGCCGAACGTGATCAGGAACCCCTCGACGAGCGTCCGCAGCAGCGAGCGCTGGACCAGTTCGGTCGTGATCGGCGAGCCGGTCGCGACGACGTCGAGGCTGCTCCCGGACTCCATCTCGGTCGCGACGCCGCGCATCTCCTCGGTGATCGTCCGCGTGTTCGTGGTCCCCGTGAGGGCGACGGAGACGCGCAGGGAGCGGTACTCCCCTTCCTCGCGGTGGATCGTTGCCGCAGCCGCGTCCGGGTTCGCGTCGTACACCGCGTCGTAGATCGCCGCGAGGTTCTCGTCGGGTACGCCGTCGCCGTCGGTGTCGGCGTCGTCGACCATCGCCGCGACGGTGTCGTTCTCGGCGGCGACGGCCTCGATCGTCTCGATCGGGCCCGTCACTTGGAGGCTGCCGTCGGCGCGAACTGCCGCGGATTCGGTACCTCGGAGCGCGTCGCGACCGTTCGCGAGCGCGTCGAGCGTCCCCGGATCGGCGACGGGGCCGCGTATCAGGAACTCCGCCCGCGAGTCGCCGCGGGACTGGACGAAGTTCTCGTTGAGGTACTCGGCGTTCGCCCGGAGGTCGTAGTCGCTGGGCTGGAGCGCGGCGGGGAGGACGTTCATCCAGTCCGGCGAGTCCTGCGGGAGGAACGCGGTCTGGTCGAGCGTCGTGTCGATCCCCGTCGCCGCGACGCCGCCGCCGGCCGCGAGCACGACCGCGACCGCGAGCACGACGTACGGCGCGCGGCGGGCGAGTTCGGGGCCGACACGCAGCAGGCGCCCGACGCGCTCGCCGCGGCCGAACGGGGACCGGTTCGGCGGCCACCCCACGCGCTCCCGCAGCCCGTCGATCTCCAGCTTCAGCGCCGGGAACAGCAGCCCGAACACGACGAACGCGGCCGCGATCCCGAACCCGCTGACGAGCCCGAACTCCCGGATCGAGACGATCGGGCTCACCGCGTTCGAGAGGAAGCCCACCGCGGTCGTGAACGTCGCGGCGCCGATCGCGACGACGACACCCGCGAGGCCGCGGCGCATCGCCGCCCGCGGCGCGAGGCTGGGATCGTCGACGCCGGCCTCGCGGTAGCGCATCACGACGTGGAGCGCGTAGTCGATGCTCAGCCCGATCAGCAGGAACGGGACGGCGATCAGGATCTGGGTGATCCCGATCCCCGCCCAGCCGAGGAAGCCGGCCATCCAGACCAGCACCAGCGCGACGCCGAGCAGCCCGAGCAGCACGTCGACGGCGTCGCGGTATGCGATCCCCAGCACCGCGAGAATCAGCAGCAGCGCGACCGGCGAGATGATCGCGAAGCTCTCGCCGGTGGCCTGCCCGCTCTCCTCGTCGACGATCCCCGGCGCGAACGTGAACTGCTCGGTCGACGTGATCTCCTCGGCTGCGAGCGCCTGCAGTTCGAGTTGGGCGTCGGTCACCTCGGCGGGGAGGCTGTCCGTCGCCGCGCCGCTGGTGTCCTGATAGACGAGGAGGATGCGAGCGGGCGCCGACGTGGAGCCCGGTTCGTACGCCGTCGACAGCAGCGCGTAGGGGTCGCCCCGGGTGTCGGCCTCGGGGTCGAGCACGCGGTCGACCGTCGACTCGACCTCCGCGGCGGACATCGACTCCAGTTGGTCGATCTGTGCGCCGAGCGACGGCGGCGGGCCGCCCCCGCCGCGGGACTCGTAGTACGCCGCCGTCGCGACGACGTTGGAGACGCCGACGGTCGGCTGCTCGGCCCGCAGCGTCGCGTTGATCGAGTCGTCCGCTCTGATCGCGCGCTGGAGCCGCAACGTCTCGAGCAGCGACTCCTTGGTGAGGACGTTCTCGCCCCGGACGACCACCTGTGCCGTCGTCGTGTTCTCGCCCGCGACCGAGAAGTTCCGCTCGATGTCGTCGAGCGCGGCAGCCTCCGGCGAGTCGCTGCTGAACCCGGCGATCGTGAGCCCGCCGTCGACGCTCCCCGCACCGGCGCCGACCACCAGCGAGAGCACGAGGACGGCGGCGATCACCAGCTTGCTGTGGTCGGTCACGACCGCGGCGTAGCGCTCGGCGAGCTTCATCGACTGTCCCCTGTCCGCGGACGAACATAAATATTGTAGATTAGTACAAAATATTCTCCACGTGGACCCCGGCCACTCATACCCTCGCCCGACGAAGCCACGGTCGACCGGAGGTCCCGTTACGTCAATGAGCACACGAGACGCCGTCGACGCGCTGAAGCGACTCGGGCTGTCGAACTACGAGGCACGGGTGTTCGCGGCGCTGCAGCGCCTCGGGACGGGGACTGCACAGGAGATCAGCGACGCCTCGGCGGTGCCCCGGTCGCAGGTGTACGGCGCCGCCGACGATCTGGTCGAACGCGGACTCGCCGAACTGATCGCGTCCTCGCCCAAGGAGTATCGGCCGGTGAGCCTCGAAACCGCTCGGGAGCAGCTTGGTCGGCGGCTCGAACGCGAACGGGACCGCGCGTTCGAGAACCTCGCGGAGCTCCGGACCGAGGGCGACGACGGGGGCACCGGCGGCACGGTCGCGACGCTGCGCGGCCGCCAGCCGATCGACGACCGCGTCGACGACCTGCTCCGGACGGCGACCGAGCGGGTGGTGTTCGTCGCGCCCGACGCTCGATCGATCCCGACCGCGCTGGCCGAGACGCTGCGGGAGCGCGCCCGAGAGGGGGTCGCCGTGATCGTCGTCACCGCCGAGCCCGGCCAGCGCGAACGGTTCGGGGACAGCCCGGTCCGGGTGTTCGTGATGGACGAGGACAACCCCGGCGACTTCGCCGGCCGCGCGCTGATGGTCGACGGCGACACGGTGTTGCTGTCGGCGACGACGGACGACGCCGTGGGCGAGGAGGCGATGTGGACCGCCGAGAGCAGCATCGGTCGCATCCTCGCGCAGTTCATGCAGTCCGGGATCGACTCGGGGATGGAGCGCACCGACGGGCTGTAGTTCGACGATCGTTGTAACCAACCTTTACGGATGTCGAACCCGTCGGCGTACTCAATGACGCAGACCCAGCCCGATCGGGCGGACGCGACGACGGAACTCAGCACCGAACCGCCGGCGGACGTGGACTCGACCGCCGGGAAGCTCGTGTACGTCTACCTCTCGTCGGTCGTGGAAGCGACCGTCGACCGGATCGCCGAGGCGCTCGATCTGCAGCTGATCGAACTGCTGCCGACGCTGCGGTCGCTGCAGTCGGCCGGCTACGTGGAGCGGGCCGGGGAGCGCTGTCGGATCGTTCGGTAAGTGGTTTCTCTCCGGTAGGTGAGGTCGTGTGGTTGGTGTCTGTGCGTAGGTGGGGGTTCTCCGACCACAACGCCGTCAGTGACTGGAACAGCGACCGCGACCGCAACAGCAGCTCGATCGCTGACCACTTGTGACCGCAGTGTGCCGGGCACGAGGCCCGGCACAGCGCCGAGTCCCCACCCCTCCCCCCGCGATCGGCGACGGTCGCCGATCGCGAGGCGTCCACCGCCACCGCCACCGCAGCCAGCGGTGGCGCGCGACGTGAGCGCCTCCGTGCGCGAACGAGCGCGCGAGGGATGAGCGACCGAACGAAGTGAGGGAGCGAATCGGCTGGGGAGGATTGAGGGCTGTGCGGGACGGTTGCGGTCGCAAGTAGTCAACGATCGAGCTGTTGTTGCTGTCGCGGTTGCAGTCACGAGCGCAACCAGAAACCGAACCATGACGCTCACAGCCACGAACGAAGAGCAGTAGCGCTGCTGATCCGATCTCGCCCACTACTCAGTCGTCACTGGGCGCCGGCCCGGGCGTCCGGTCGACGCTGACGTTCCGCCACGTCCCGCGCTGGTACCAGAGGTACGCCAGCGTCGCGCCGAACACGTTCGAGAGCGCGAAGGAGAGCCACAGCCCGTCCGGGCCGAGGTTGAACGTCTGGGAGCCCAGCCACGCGATCGGCAGCCGGAACGCCATCAGCGTCCCGACGGAGATGACCGCGGCGACGGTCGTCTTCCCCGCCCCGCGGAAGCTGCCGTTGTAGGCGCGCATGATCCCCATGAAGCCGAACGTCGGCGCGACGAAGCGCATGAACTGCGCGCCGACCTCGATCACGCGTCCAGCGTCGGGCTGGTCGGCGCCGACGAAGATCGAGACGATCGGCTCGGCCCAGACGAACGCGATCACGCCCACCGCCGAGAGGATCAGGAAGGAGGCTTTCGACGCGAACGCGGCGGTCGCCGCGGCGCGGTCGGGCTTGTCCGCGCCGATGTTCTGCCCGCTCATCGTCTCCACGCCGCGGGCCATCGCGATCGCGGGCATGAACACGACCGAGAGCACGCGTGTACCGATGCCGTACGCCGACACGACCGGCGTCGCGAACAGGCCGACGACGATCAGCAGGAGGTTCACCGAGAGCGCCCGGCCCACGCCCTCGACGGAGGCGGGAACGCCGATCTCGAGGATGCGCCGCGCGAAGTCGAGATCCGGCGCCATATCCCCGAGCCGGATCTGGACGCCCTGGTTCCCGCGGAACATGATCCCCAAGCCGATCACGAACGCCAGCGCCCGCGAGAAGATGGTCGCGATGGCGGCCCCCCGGAGCCCGTCGCCCGTATAGCCCGTCATCGCGAACAGCTGCTCCTGTAGCCCGGACATCCCGATCATCGCGAACAGGGGGTTGTTCTGGAACCCGAAGATGAAGAAGGGGTCCAGCACGATGTTGATGATCACCGAGATCGCCATCACGATCATCGGCGTCACCGTGTCGCCGGCCCCGCGCATCAGGGAGATGAACATGATGAAGCCGAACATGAACACCAGCCCCAGCGAGATGACCTCCATGTAGTTGACCGCCAGCGGCTTCACGTCGGGCGAGGCGCCGTAGATCTCGACCAGCGTGTCGACGACGAAGTAGCCGAGCACGCCCAGCACGATCGAGGTGACGACCGCGAACGACACGGTCTGGGAGGCGGCGTAGTCGGCCTCGCGCTCGTCGCCGGCGCCGATGTTCTGGGCGATCATCACGCTGCCGGCGACGGAGAGCCCCATCCCCATCGAGATCAGCAGGAACACCATCGGGAACGCGAAGCTGATCGCCGCCAGCGCCTCGGTGCTGTAGCGGCCGACCCAGAACGTGTCCGCGAGGTTGTAGGCGGTCTGGAACAGGTTCGTGATGACGATCGGGATCGCCAGGATGAACAGCGGCTTGGCGATGCCGCCCTCCGTCAGATCCAGCTCCTCCTGATTGAACGCTCGCTCGAACAGCCGCCGAACGCCCGCGAGCTGGTCGCGGAGGCTCACTGGCACCCCCCGTCGGCGACGATCATCGAGTCGATGTGGGCTCGCAGCGTCTCGCGGGTCTCCTCGATCGGTCGGCCGACTGCGACGCTGCGGGTCTGAGCGCCGTTGAACACGGTCACGAGGAAGTCCGCCGACGCCTCCACGTCGAGATCCGACCGGAACTCCCCGTTCTCGACGCCCGCCGCGAGATGCTTCTCCACGTGGTCACGCAGCGTCCGGTCGTGGGTCTGCAGGTGCTCACGGAACGCCTCGTCGTAGGGGCCCTGTGCCTTCATCTCCAGTATCGCCGTCTGGAACCCCCGATCCGGGGCGTCGTCGTCCGGCGGGAGCAGGATCGTGTCGATCAGGTCCAGCAGGCGGTCGTAGGCGCTCTCCCCCGCCACGGCGTCGAGCCGCTCGGTGAAACTCTCCAGCAGATCGTCGAAAAACGAGACCAGCAGATCGTGTTTGCTGTCGTAGTGGTAGTGGAGGGCTGACTTGCTCTTGTCCGTCTCCGCGGCGATATCCTCCATGGTCACGTCCGCGTAGCCGTGTTTGCACAGCGCGCGGTACGTCCCCTCGGTGATATCGCTGGTCGACTCTCCAGTGCTCATTCTGACTGACTAGTTAGTCAGACTGTTCGGTTAGTCAAAAGGCCTACGGTCGGGGAAATCGACGTGGGGGGCTCCCGTGGGGACTCAGCCCATGAACCCGGAGCACGGCGTTCCGGGCGTCGGCGGGCGAGGGTTCGCAGTGTCGGCGTCGCCGTCGTCGCAGCCACCATCGTCGCCGGCGTCGTCACAGCCCGTGTCGTCGACGGCGTCACCATCGACGCCGTGTCGGAGGAACGAACGGATCGGCGGCCCCACTCGTTCGGGTTCGACGAGGAACGCGTCGTGGCCGTGGTCGGAGTCGACGACGTGGTGTGCGACGGGGGTGTCCGTCGCCGCGAACGCGTCCGCGAGCGTCTCCCCGGCCTCGGCCGGGAAGTGCCAGTCGCCGGTGAAGGAGAGCACCAGCGCCTCGCCGTCGAACGCCGCGAGCGCGTCGGCGTCGGAGTCGTAGCCGGCGGCGAGATCGAAGTCGTCCATCGCGCGGGTCAGGTAGAGGTAGCTGTTCGCGTCGAAGCGGTCGACGAACCGGCCGGCGTTGTGGTCGAGGTACGACTCCACCTCGCGGTCGGGGAACGCCGCCGCCGCGGGGTCGGTCGGGAACGGCGACTCGGCGTCGTACTCGCTCTCGCCGCGGTCGAACTTGCGGTCCATCGACGCCTTCGAGAGGTAGCTGAGGTGGCCGAGCTGGCGCGCCAGCGCGAGCCCGCGGTCGGGGTGGGTCCCCTCGGCGGCGTACTCGCCCTCGTGCCACGCCGGATCGCCGCGGATCGCCCGCCGCGCGGTGGCGTTGAGGCCCAAGAGCTGCTGGTCGAGCCGCGGGGCGGCCGCGACGGGGATGGCGCGGTCGAGGTCCTCCGGGAACCGACGGACCCAGTCGAGAACGTTCATACCGCCGACGCTGCCGCCGACGACGGCGTGGAGGCGGTCGACGCCGATCTCGTCCAGCAGCCGGCGCTGCGCGCGGGTCCAGTCGCCGACGGTGACCGCCGGGAACGAACTCCCCCAGACGCCGCCGTCGGGGTGCGGGCTCGCGGGCCCCGTCGAGCCGTAGCAGGAGCCCGGAACGTTCACGCAGACGACGAAGTACTCGGTGGTGTCGATGGCCTGCTCGGGGCCGACCACGTCGTCCCACCACGCGCGGGCCTGCCCGGCTGTGTCCGGGGTGTCGCTCCCCTCGTCCCCGTCCGGTGCGCTCGCGACGTGCTGGCTCCCGGTGAGCGCGTGACAGACCAGTACCGCGTTCCCCTCGCCGTTCGGGCCGCCGTCGGGGTCGTACTCGCCGTAGGCTTCGTACGCCAGTTCGAGATCCGGCACCGAGCCGCCGCGTTCGAACTCGAACGCGCCCACCGAGCGCGTGTCGGCGACGTGTGTCGGCGTCGAGCTTTCGGTCTCCGTCATGTCGATCGCTCGATGGCGGCGTCGATGTCCTCGACGATGTCCTCGGGCTCCTCCAGCCCGACAGAGAGTCGGATCAGGTCCGGAGAGACGCCCGCGGCGCGCTGTTCCTCCTCGCTCAACTGCGCGTGCGTGGTGCTGGCGGGGTGGATCACCAGCGTGCGCGCGTCGCCGACGTTGGCGACGAAGCTCGCCAGTTCTACCTCCTCGCAGAACCGTTTCCCCGCCGAGAACCCGTCTTCGAGCCCGAACGCGATCATGCCGCCGAACCCGTCGAGGTAGCGCTCGGCGTTCTCGTGGGTGGGGTGGTCGTCGAGCCCCGGGTAGGTGACCCACGCTACGTCCGGGTGATCCCGGAGGTGCTCGGCGACGATGCCGGCGTTCTCGCAGTGACGATCCATCCGCAGGTCGAGCGTCTCCAGCCCTTGCAGTGTGGCCCACGCGTCGAAGGGGGTCTGTTGAGCGCCCAGCGGCCGGAGCCCGCGCTGGCGGAGCGCGTGAGTCAGCGCCGCCTCGCCGAAGCGTTCCGCGAAGTCGACGCCGAAGGCGGGGTTCTCCCCCGAGAGCTCGTCGTAGTCGGCGTCGGGGTGGTCCCACGGGAACGTCCCGCCGTCGACCACGACGCCGCCGACGGTCGTCCCCGAGCCGTGGATCCACTTGGTCGTCGACTCCCAGACGGCGTCGGCGCCGTGCTCGATCGGCCGACAGAGCGCCGGCGAGGCGAACGTGTTGTCGACGACCAGCGGCGTCGCGTGTTCGTGGGCGATCTCCGCGAGTCGTTCGAACTCCGGCGTCACCAGCGAGGGGTTGGCTATCGTCTCGACGTGGACGTACGCCGTCTCCTCGTCGATCGCGTCGGCGTAGGCGTCGTAGTCGAGCGTGTCGACGGTCCTGATCTCGATCCCCCGGCGGGTCGCAGTGTGAGCGAAGTACGCGGTCGTGCCGCCGTAGAGGTCGCCCGCGGTGACGACGTTCTCGCCCGCCTTCGCGAGCACGGTCGTCAGCGCGTCGACGGCGGCCATCCCGGCGTTGGTCGCGACGGCCCCGACCCCGCCGGAGAGCGACCCCAACCGGTGCTCCAGCGCCCGGACGGTCGGGTTCGAGATGCGACTGTACACGTCGCCCTCCGACTCCAGCGCGTAGAGGTCGGCGGCGCGATCGGCGCTACCCAGCCGGTACGACGTGGTCTGGTGGATCGGCGGTGCGAACGACCCCCCCTCGGCGTCCGGCTCGTGGCCGCCGTGGAGGCTCCGGCTCCGGAACCCGCGAGTCATGTATGTAGCGCATACCTCGATAGACAAAAATGCACGGGAGTATTCACTCGCCGGGCCGTCGCCGCTACTCGTCCCCGGATGGAGCCCTGACCAGCAGTGATGGGTGCCACCAAACACCAAATCACGCCCGTCCCGTCAGCCCTTTATTCTCCAAGGTAATTGTCTCGGCTACGAAAATGAGCTCTACGAATGGTTCGACGACGGACAGCTCGCTCGACGTGTCACCGACGCTGGAACAGGCGCTCGTGCCGACGCTGGGGATCATCGTCTTCCTCGGTATCGGCTCCGGCCTGCTGGGGATGGCGCCCCACGCGCCGCTGCTCTGGAGCGTCGTGCTCGCGGCGCTGGTCGGCCGCTACTGGATCGGCGTGGGGTACGGCGATCTCGCCGACGGGGTCGAGCACGGGCTCCGGATGGGGCTGCTGGCGATTCTGATCCTCTTCACCATCTACGCGCTGATCGCGACGTGGATCTCCGCCGGGACGATCCCCGGACTGATGTACTACGGGCTGGGGATCCTCACGCCGGAGACGTTCCTGCCCGCGACGGCGCTGCTGGCGGCGATCGTCGCCTTCTCGATCGGCTCCTCGTGGACGACCGCGGGGACGCTGGGCGTCGCGTTCACCGGCATCGGTTCGGGGCTCGGTATTCCGATCCCGATGACGGCTGGGGCGGTGCTCTCCGGCGCCTACGCCGGCGATAAGCAGTCGCCGCTCTCGGACACCACGAACCTCGCGGCCGCGGTGACCGACACGAAGCTGTACGACCACATCCTCTCGATGCGGCTCGGCACCGCGATCGCGTTCGGGCTCTCGGTGCTGCTGTACGCCGGATTGGGGCTTCAGGCCGGCGGCGCTATTCCGACGGGGCGGGTCGCCGAGATCCGCGGCGCGCTCGCGGGGACGTACGACCTCGGCCTGCTCGTCTTCGTCCCGCTGCTCGTCACGTTCGCGCTGGCGATCCGCGGCGTTCCGGCGCTCGCCTCCCTCGTCGCCGGCGTGTTCGCCGGCGCCGGGACGACGGTGCTCGTGCAGGGCACCGGTTTCACCGCCGCGTGGGACGTGTTCCTCAACGGGACCGCACCGGAGACGGGCGTCACGCTGGTGAACGACCTGCTCGTCAGTGGCGGGCTCGCGGGCTCGGCGTGGACGATCTCGGTGGTCGTGCTCGCGCTCGCACTCGGGGGACTGCTCGACCACCTGGGCGTGCTCTCGACGCTCGCATCACAGCTTGCGAGCCTCGTCACGGGGCAGCGCAGCCTCGTCATCGGGACGGGCATCTCGGCGTTCGCCGTCAACGCGTTCTCCGCCCAGCAGTACATGAGCATCGTCGTCCCCGGAATGACGCTGCGGGAGCTGTTCGACGAGCACGACCTCGACACGTCGGTGCTCTCGCGGGCGGTCGAGTCCGCCGGGACGCCGACCGGCGCGCTGCTGCCGTGGCACGCCGGCGGCGTGTTCATGGCCAGCGTGTTCAACCTGCAGGGCGGGACATCGCTGTTCATCCTCACCGAGTACGCGCAGTACTACTTCTTCGCGTTCCTCTCGCCGCTCGTGCTGGTGGTCCTGACGCTGGCGGGCGTCGGCCTCGACGCGGCGCCGCCGCGCGGTGGCGTCGACGCGGAGGGCGAGCCAGCCGTCGCGGACGACTGATTCGCTCGGCACGCTGTCAGCCGAGCGGGACGACTGATCGTCACGGCGATGGGCTGCCGTGACGGACGACTGATCACCGCGGCGACGGTCTGCCGCGGTGGACGACTGATCTCGCCGGCGCTGGTCGGCCGGCGAGGACGACTGACCACCCTCCCCGAGACTTATCCCGGATAGGTCGACCACCCCCTGCGTGCGCTGAGAACTGTCGCAGGGCGACCGAGGCGGGAGCGCGACACACCGCCCTGCGAGCGATCGTGTCGCCTGTTCGCTATCTCCGGAAGCAGCTGTTCAGTCCCACACGAGGTCGTCGAACGCCGTTCCGACGTTCCCCGGGCCGTCGGGAACGGCGATTTCTCCCTCGACGACCGGCACCGGATCCGCCCCCAAATCCGACGCGAGCATCCCCCCAGTCGCGAGCCCGCACGCGCGGTCGCCCGGAACCGCGGACGCGACGTGAACTGCGCCGGCCCGAGCGACTGCCCCGTCGATCGTCGTGGTCACGACCGGGTCGACGCCAGCCGCCGACAGCCGCCCGGCTGCGGTGACCGCGGCGTCCGGCCCGCCCAGTGCCATCGGCTTCAGCACCGCCACGTCGGCCGCGCCGGCGTCGAGTACCGCCTCGATCCCGACTGCCCGGATCGACTCGTCGACCGCGATGTCGACACCGCGACCGCGGAGCGCCGCCAGTCCCGAAAGTTCAGCTGCGGGCAGGGGTTGTTCGACGTACTCGACACCCATCGAGGTGAACGCGTCGACGGCCTCCGTAGCGGTCTCGCGGTCCCACGCGCCGTTCGCATCGACTCGGATCGTCGCGTCGACGGCCTCACGGACCGCCGTCACGCGATCGAGATCGCTGTCGATCGAACGAGCGCCGGCTTTGAGCTTGAGACAGTCGAACCCGGCGTCGACGGCCGTGCGAGCGGCGGTGACGGTCTCGTCGACGCCTCCATCGCCGACCGTGGCGTTGACCGGCACCGATTCGCTTGGCACCGGTAACCCGTCGCGGCCGGCGAGCAGTGCCGCGAGCGGCTCCCCGCGTGATCGCGCTTCCGCGTCCAGCACTGCGAGCCGGTAGCCGTGGCGGGCAGCCGGCGCCGACGGTCGGTCCGTCGTGAGGTCGGCCTCGCCGCTTCGCCACCGTTCCGGCGGATCGGCGAGTGCGGTCTCACAGGCTTCGTACGCTTCGGTCCAGCCGGGTAGCGGCGTCGCCTCGCCGACGCCACGAACCGTCCCCGCGTCGGTGGAACGTTCCACGCCGACGAGGAGCCCGCGACGCTCGTCGATCGTCCCGTCGGCGGTCGACAGCGGCTCGGCGAGGTCGAGCGTGAACGGGCGCAGGCTCGGGCTCATCCGAGGATCAGACCGGCAGTGAACAGTGCCGCGTACAGCGCGAGTAGCTGCCCGGTTCGCTCCAGCGCGGGGTTGAGTGCCTCACCGTCGGTCCGCGTCAGCACCGTGCGGGCCACGATCGCTGCCAGCGGCAGCGAGAACAAGGGGAGCAGAATCGACGGACTGAACCCCTCGACGAACAGGAACACCGGAACCGCGTAGGCGAGCACGAGCATCGCGACGTACTCGGCGCGACAGACGCCGTAGCCGAAGCGGACGGCGAGCGTCCGTTTCCCGGTTCGACTGTCCTCCTCCTTGTCCCGGACGTTGTTCACCACGAGGACGTTCGTCGTGAGCCCCGCCATGGGGAGGCTCGCGAGCAGGGCCAGCGACGGCACCGTTCCCGCGGGGAGTGTCGTCGGCACGCCGGCGACGGCCGCGGCGGCCTGCACGTAGACGGTCCCGGTGACGGCGACGAGCCCGAAGAAGACGAACACGAACAGGTCACCTAATCCGTGGTAGCCCAGCGGATACGGCCCGCCGGTGTAGGCGATCCCGGAGGCGACCGAGAGCAGGCCGATCACGAGGATGGGGACGCCGCCGACCCAGACGAGGTACGTGCCCACGAGGATCGCGGCGGTGAACGTGAGCCACATCGCCCGCTTGACGGCGGCGGGTTCGATCAATCCGCCCGCTGTCACGCGGGTAAACCCCTCGCGGTCCTCGGTGTCGGCGCCCTGTATCGCGTCGTAGTAGTCGTTCGCGAAGTTGGTGCCGATCTGGATCAGGATCGCGCCCAGCAGCGCCGCCGCGGCCGGGACCGGCGCGAACAGCCCCTCGTGGACGGCGACGCCGACGCCGACGACCACCGGCGAGATCGCCGCCGGCATCGTCTGGGGGCGGGCGGCCATCACCCACGCTTTCGCCCGCGACGGCTCCGCGTTCGAACTCATTGCTCGTGGTTCGCGGGCGCGCCCCAAAGCGACTGCGGTTGCCGGAAGTCGGAACCGTTTCCGGCGTGGGGTCGGAGAGCGAACCGTGGACCGAACGGACCCGCGAACGACCTACGACGACCTCTACGAGGCGAAGCAGCGCCACGAGGTCGAGCCCGAGCGGTTCGACGAGCTCGTCGACGGGGAGCCGTTCACCACCGGCTGGGTCACCGTCGCGTCCGTGCTCGACGGCGAGGGCCGAATCCTGCTGATCTACGACGAGGACGACGGGTCGTGGATGCTCCCGGGCGGGACACTCCAGCACGGCGAGTCGCTGACCGAGAGCGTCGTTCGCGAGGTGGGCGAGGAGGCGGGCGTCGACATCGTCCCCGAACGGCCACACAGCGCCATCGAGTCGGTCTGCACCGACGGCGAGCGCTCGGCGGCGTTCACCGTCGTCGGCTTCGAGGCGACGCCGGTGAGTACGACCGTCGGCAGCGATCTCGGTGTCGAGGACGAGTCGATCACCGACGCCGCGTGGTTCTCGGAGCTCCCGGAGGCGCTGTTCGCCCGCGATCACGCCGAAGCGCTGTTCGAGCGGACACGAAGCCGGGTCTGACCCTTCCGCGGATCAGTAGTGCCACGGGTAGTCCGAGAAGTCCGGCTCTCGGCCTTCGAGGAACGCGTCCCGGCCCTCCTTCGCCTCGTCGGTCATGTACCCCAGCCGCGTCGCTTCGCCCGCGAACACCTGCTGCCCCACCATCCCGTCGTCGGCCATGTTGAACGCGTACTTCAGCATCCGCATCGCCGTCGGGCTCTTGCTCGTCATCGTCTCGGCCCACTCGATCGCCGTCTCCTCCAGTTCGTCGTGCGGGACCGCCTCGTTGGCCATTCCCATGTCGACCGCTTCCTCGGCGGAGTAGGTCTTCCCGAGGAAGAACACCTCGCGGGCCTTCTTCTGGCCGATCTGGCGGGCGAGGTACGCCGAGCCGAACCCGCCGTCGAAGGAGGCAACGTCGGGGTCGGTCTGGAGGAACTTCGCGTGCTCCTCGCTCGCGAGCGTGAGGTCACAGACGACGTGCAGCGAGTGGCCGCCGCCGACGGCCCAGCCGGGGACGACGGCGACGACGGGCTTGGGCATGAACCGAATCAGCCGCTGGACTTCGAGGATGTGAAGCCGGCCCGCCTTGGCCTGTTTGATGGACTCGGATTCGTCCTCGGCGGCCTCGTCGTCGCCGCGGTACTCGTATCCCGAGCCGCCGCGGACCGACTGGTCGCCGCCCGAACAGAACGCCCAGCCGCCGTCCTTCTCGGAGGGGCCGTTGCCCGTCAGGAGCACGGCGCCGATGTCGGCCTGCTTGCGCGCGTGATCGAGCGCCGCGTGGAGTTCGTCGACGGTGCCGGGCCGGAACGCGTTCCGCACCTCGGGGCGGTCGAACGCGATCCGCACCGCCGGGAAATCGACGCCGCGGTGGTAGGTGATGTCGTCGAACTCGTCGGCGCCGTCGACCTGCTCCCAACGGTCGGGGTCGAACAGCTCTGAGACCATGTCGGAACCGCGACGCCGGCGCGCAAAAAGCCCGCGGTCGGCCCGGCCGTGGGGCGCCCTCAGTTCGCCGGATCGCCGCCGAGTGCGTCGACCACCTGCGCCCGGAGTTCGTCGCGGACCGCGTGGGAGTCGGCGGCGTCGGTGACGACCTCGACGACGGTGCTCCCCCCGCTCTCGACCGCCTCGCTGTAGGCGTCGACGAACCCCGCCCGGGAGTCGACCCGCTCGTAGTCCAGCCCGTACAGCTCCCCGGTCGGCTCGAAGTCGATCCCGTGGGGCGTCTTGAACTGCTCGGTGAACGGCGGCTCGAACGACTCGATCGGGAGCATGTGGAAGATCCCGCCGCCGTCGTTGTTGAGCAGGACGATCGTCGCGTCCACGTCACACCGCGCGACCGCGAGCAGCCCGTTCATGTCGTGGTAGTACGCGAGGTCGCCGATCACGAGCGTCAAGTGGTCCGTCGTCGCCGACCCAGCGCCGAGTGCGGTCGAGGTGATTCCGTCGATCCCCGAGACGCCGCGGTTGCCCAGCGCCGTCACCGCGTCCGCGCTCGGCGGCGCGAAGCGATCGAGATCCCGCACGGGCATCGAGTTCGAGACGAACAGCGTCGTGGGTTCGGGGGCCGCCTCCACCGCGTCGGCGACGATCCCACCTTCGAACAGCCCCTCGTGGGCGTCGACCATCTCCCAGTGGGTTTGCTCGGCCTCGGCCCACCGTTCCCGCCAGTCCGCGGAGTCGGGCCCGGCGACGACCCGAGCCAGCGCCTCGGCCAGCCGCGAGGGGTCCGCGACGACCAGATCGGTCGCAGTGAACTCCGCCTCGCGCCACTTCCCCGCCGGGTCGACGACGAACTGCTCGGCGTCGGTCCGGGCGAGGTACTTCCGCAGCGGCTTCGAGGTCGGCGAGGCACCGATCCGCAGGACAGCCTCGGGGTCGGGCCAGTCAGCCGTGACCGATTCGTCGAGGTACGCGTCGTAGCCGCCGAGCACCGGTGCGACGCGGGTGTGGCCGCCGAAGCGCAGGCCGGAGAGGGGGTCGGCGAGGATCGGGAACCCCGTCGCGTGCGAGAGCGCGACGACGGCCTCGGGGTCGATCTCGGTGGGATCGGCGGGCCCGGCGACGATCAGCCCGCGTTCGACCCCCAGCTTCTCGGCCACCGAACGGATTTCGGTGTCGGGGAGTTCGGGCGTTCCCTGCGCGCGCTCGACGAACGCGGGCGCCGACGATCCGGCACCGACGCCGGTCGGGGCGGTAGCGTCGCTTCCCTCCCGCTTCCGCCCCTCGGCGGCGAGCGCTTCGAGATCCTCGGGCACGTCGCCGGGCACCTCGGTCGGTTCGAGCGGCTTGCGGAACGGGCAGTTGAGGTGAACCGGGCCGGCGTCGGTCCCCCCGGCTTCGGCCAGCGCACGGGCGACGGTCGTCCGCAGCGAGCGGAGCTTCCGAGCTTCGGCCTCGGGCTCGGGCAGGTCCTTGTACCACCGGACGGCGTCGCCGTACAGCTTCTCCTGATCGGCGGTCTGGTTCGCGCCGGAGTCCCGGAGTTCGGGCGGTCGGTCGGCCGTGAGCGCGAGCAGCGGGACGCGGGACTGGTCGGCCTCCAGCACGGCGGGGTGGTAGTTCGCGGCGGCCGTGCCGGAGGTACAGACCAACGGCGTCACCTCGCCGGTGCGGCGGGCCCGCCCGAGCGCGAAGTACGCCGCGGCGCGCTCGTCGAGGTGGGAGAACGTCCGGATCGCCTCGTGTTCGTCGAACGCGACCGTCAGCGGCGTCGATCGTGACCCCGGCGAGATGCAGGCCGCGGTGACGCCGCCCCGGGCGAGCTCGTCGACGATCGCCCGGGCCCAGAGCGTGTTGCGGTTCGGCGCAGTCATTGTCGGACCGTCGCGGCCGGGGCTGTTGGTTCCTGCGTTCCCGGGTCGACGGCGGCGACCGTCGTGGCGTCCATACGGCCACGCCGCCGGCGTCACCGCCGGGAAACCCGCGATCCCGGGGCGGTTCCGTAGCGACTTTACCGGAGCCCGTGTCACCTCCGGCCATGACCGACCGCATCGTCGTCGTCGGGGCCGGCTACGCAGGCGCCGGAACCGTCGACTCGCTCAAGGAGGAACTGCCCGCCGCCGGGCTGGAAGACGACGTCGAGCTCGTCTGGATCAACGAACACGACTACCACCTCGTACTGCACGAGGCCCACCGCGTGATCCGGAACCCGGACGTGGCCTCGAAGATCACGATCCCCTGTGAGTCGATCCTGCCCGACTGGGGGGAGTTCGTCCAGGACCGCGTCGTCGACCTCGACACCGACGACCGAACGCTCGAGCTCGAGGACGGCGACCCGGTCGACTACGACTACCTCCTGCTCGGCGTCGGCAGCGCCACCGCCTTCTTCGGCATCGACGGGCTGCGCGAGCACGCGCTCACCCTCAAGAGCCTCGCTGACGCCCGCGAGATCCACGAGGACGTGAAGGCGGCCGCCGCGGACGCCTCCGTCGCCGACCCGGCGCAAGTGATCGTCGGCGGCGCCGGCCTGTCGGGCATTCAGGCCGCCGGCGAGATCGCGGCGTACCGCGACGAGCACGACGCCCCGATCGACGTCCACCTCGTCGAGGGGCTGGAGGAGGTGTTCCCCGGCAACCCCGACGACGTCCAGCAGGCGATCCGGAGCCGGCTGGAGGCGGCCGACGTGAACATCGAGTGCGGCGAGTTCATCTCCAGCGTCGACGACGACACGGTGTACGTCGGCGGCGGCGAGGACGAAGAGCCCGAAGAGATGCCGTACGACGTGCTCGTCTGGACCGGCGGCATCACCGGGCGCGAGGAGCTGGAGAACACCGATCTCGACAAGGACGAGCGCTCCCGGCGCGTGTTCGCCGACCGCGACTTCCAGACCAGCGACGACCGCGTGTTCGCGATCGGCGACACGGCACTGATCGATCAGGGCGAGGACGACGTCGCGCCGCCCACCGCGGTTGCGGCGTGGACCGCCGCCGAGGTCGCGGGCGAGAACCTCGTCAACGCCGTCCAGGGCCGGCCGCTCTCGCAGTGGACGTACGAGGACAAGGGGACGCTGATCTCCGTCGGCGACGAGGCGGTCGCCCACGACATCGACGCGCTCCCGTTCGACACGTTCGGCGGCGTCGGCGCGAAGTTCCTGAAGAAGGCGGCCGCGGTGCGGTGGATCGCGTCGGTCTCCTCGGTCGGCCGAGGGGTGAGCGCCTGGGGCGACATGTGAGCGGGTAGGCGGAAGAACCGCTGTTTTTGGCTGATGGGACAGTAGATCGACGCTCGGCTGGGTATCGACGGAGCGTTCGAACGACCGGCACTTCTTGCATTTTCCAGAATTTGTGGGCGGTTTGGGTGTTGTAGCTGTGGGGTTAGTTGACTGCACGGGGTTTTGTGACCGCGACAGCGACAGCAGCTCTATCGCTGACCACTTGCGACCGCACCGCACAGCCCTCGAACCTCCCCAACCGACTCCTTCCCTCACTACGTTCGGTCAGTCGTCCCTCGCGCTCGGCTCGCACACGGAGGTGCTCGCGCTTCGCGCCGACTGCCACAGCGGTGCGGTGGACGCCTCGCGAGCGCCAATTACGGCGCTCGCGGGGGGAGGGGTGGGGACTCCGTGCTGTGCCGTCAACGAGAGCCGCAGGCTCTCGTTTGCCAATCAGAAATCTCCGATTTCTGATGATGGGCCTCGTGCCCGGCACACTGCGGTCGCAAGTAGCCCGCGATCACGATGCTGTTGCTGCCGCGGTCGTTGCCGCTGTCCGACGTGACAACACCGAGCGCCAAACCTCCTCAACGGCGAAACGATCGAACCACACAATTGGCCACTACCCTGCCACAACCCATATCCCCGGCCAGCCGCACGTTCCTCTCCCGATGAGAGCATCCACACTCGTCCTCGCGTTCGGCGCGATCCTGTTCGCGTTCCCGGTTCCCGGCACGTTCGTCGCCGGCGCACTCGTACTGGTCGCCGGCGGGACCGCCCGCTGGCTCGGCTCGTAACGCCATACCGCAACCGTTTCTACCCGCAGCCGTCGATCCCCCGTATGAGCGACCCCGAGATCCTCCTCACCAACGACGACGGGATCGACGCCTCCGGCCTCGCCTCGCTGCGCGAGGAGCTCACCGCGGTGGGCGACGTGACCGTCGTCGCGCCCCACGAGAACCAGAGCGGCGTCGGCCGCACGCGATCCAGCAGCGCCGTCCGCCACGACCACCCGTGGGGGTACTCCCTCGAAGGCACGCCGGCGGACTGCGTCGCCTACGCGCTCAACGGCCTCGACACCGAGTTCGACGCCGTGGTCTCCGGCGTCAACGACGGCCCGAACGCGGGCAACTACGTCGTCGGGCGCTCCGGCACGGTCGGCGCGGGGATCGAAGCAGCCTTCCTCGGCGTCCCCGCGCTCGCGGTGTCGGCGTACCACGCGGTCGACTTCTTCCCCCACCCACCGGAGGAGTACGACTTCGCCCGGCCCGCGCGGGTGGCCGCGGACCTGCTCGACCGCGCGCTCGCGACCGACACGTACGACGACGTGGACCTGCTGAACGTCAACGCGCCCGTCGACTCGCCGGACCCGGACGCGCGGATCACCCGCCCCACGCACGACTACGACCTCGACGTGGCCCACGACGAAGGACACGAAGACCGCGATCTCGGCGACGGCGAGACCGCAGTTCAGCTCTCGGACTCGGTCTGGCCCGACACCGAGGGGTTCGAGAACCCGTTCCCGCTCGAGGACCGCCACGAGGAGCGCTACCCTCACGGGAGCGACCGCCGCGCGATGGTCGAGGGCGAGGTGTCGGTGTCGCCGCTGTCGGTCGATCACGGCCACGCCGAGAGCGAGTCGCTCGTCGGCGTCGTCGAGAGTCTCGACGCGGAGTGAACTCGGGCTGTCGGGTCAGCCGAGCCACTCACTGTCGCCCGCATCCACGTCGCCGAGCGCCGCCAGCGCGCCGACGCTGCTGGTCGCGAAGAACACGGCGCCGCCGGCGAGGATCGGCGGGATCGTCACCGAGTGGAACCCGTCCATCACGTAGTTCCACCGCACCTCCCCCGTCTCCCGGTCGAAGGCCGTGATCGTATCGCGGAGGTCGGTGGAGACGTACTCGGAGCCGTCGACCATCGCGACCACCGTCTCGTTCCCGACAGAGATCCCTTGGGCGTACACGTCGTCGTCGTGTAGCACCCGCACCGTTTCGTTCTCGAGGTCGACCGCGAGAAGCGCCTCGCTGTTCGCCACGAACGCTGTCCCGTGGTCCACGGCCAGCGTCGTCGTCTCCGTCCCGTCGATCTCGGCCAAGCCGATCTCACTGGTCCGCTCCCCCGTTTCGGGGTCGTGGATGCCGAGGCTGTTCCCGTCCACGACGAAAACGCCACGCTCGGTCGCGACCGGATCGGCGTCCATCGCCGGCTCGTCGAGCGCCTCCGTCCAGCGGGTCGCTCCGTCGTCGACGCCGAACGCCGCGAGGCTGTCCGTGCCGTCGACGACCCCCACCGCGTAGACGGTGCCGTCGTGGATCGCCGGCGTCACTCGCTGCCCTGACACGCCGGCCGTCTCCCAGTGGGGGTCGCCGCTCTCCGCTCGGAGGGCTTCGAACCCCGCTCGGTGCGGGACGACGACGATCCCCGACCGGTCGTCGACGGCGAGCAGCTCCGGGAAGTAGCTCCGCTCACCGCCGGACTCGGACTCCCCGAGAGCCTGTCGCCAGACGACGTCGCCGTTCTCTCGGTCGAGCGCGACGACCTCCTCGCCGGACGCCACGAGGAACCGGTCGCCGACGAGCGCCCGGCCGTGGTCGCTCTCCCCGCCGAGAGTCGTCCGCCACTGTTCGCTTCCGTCCCGTGCGTCGAGGGCGATCGCGCTTCCCTCGTTGCTGGCGTCGAAGTTCGTGGTGTAGACAGTCCCGTCGGCGATCACCGGGTCCCACCGCGTGAACGCTGCCGACTCCCACGCCAGATTCCCGCGGGAGGGGGCGGCGACGGCCGACGCGAACGTGTTTCCGCTGTCGGCGCCGTGTTGGCTCCACGAGCCGTCGGGGGTCTGCGGCAGCGGCGTGTCCGGCCTGCCCGACGGCAGGATCGACAGACAGCCCGACAGCGCTGCTGTCCCGACGCACCCGGCCGTCAAAACTGTGCGCCGATTCATGACGAGCGATTCGGGAACCGACGTATCGTGCGTTCTGGAGGGCACATCCGCGAGCTGCTACGCCCGTCGGGGTTTTATGCATTCGTGTTCGATACGTACTCTTCGGTCACTCGATCGGTTCCGGTCGCGTCACACGGGCATTCGGCCCGGCGTTCGACGACCGGCGGTTCGTTCGTATCCGGCCCGTGGGCGACGCCGCCGGACTACCGCCTGAACTGCTCGACAACGCCGCCCGCAGTGCCGTGTAACCGCTCGCCCGAGTCGGTCTCGCTCTCCCCGTGTCTGCGCTCGGCGAACCGGACGCCGACGACGACGCTGAACGCCGCGAGCAGGACGCCGGCGAGCACGTCGGTCAGCCAGTGGATGCCCAGATACATCGTCGCGATCGCGACCGAGCCGCCGCCGACCGCCGCGATCGGAAGCCACCCCGGCGCCGTCGAACGGTAGCGAGCGGCCAGCAGCGCGACCGTCGCCGACAGCGAGGTGTGCAGCGACGGGAACACGTTGGTGTTCTCGTTGACCTGGCTCGTGAGCGCCTGCACCTCCGGCCAGTTGGTGAACAGCAGCGACTCTACCGCGCCGGGCATGAAGTTCCGCGGGCCGTACGCGACGAACAGCACGTAACAGACGAGCCCGATCCCGTAGTTCAGCGCGTACGCCACCAGCGTCGCCGACAGCGGGCGCGTGTCGTCGTGGAGCGCGTAGAGCACGAGCGGGAACGTCAGGAGGAACACGTAGCCGAACACGTAGACGAAGCTGAAGTACGCCGTCAGCGGCGGCGTCGCGAACGACTGGAGGTCGGCGACGAACGCCCCCTCGATCGCGTGGATCGTGCCCGTGACGTTCAGGCCGATCAGCCACGAGAGGTGGACCCCCACGTCCCTGACGGTGCCGTTAGCCAGCAGCAGCGCGCCGAGGACGGCCGCCGTCGGGCCGACCGCGCGGACGTTCTCTCGGAGCGACCCGCGACGGATTCCGGTGCCGGAGAGCCAGCGGAGCGTGCCGAGGCTCACCAGATGCAGCACGAGAACGACGACGACGACGTGAGAGAGAACGGTCAGCAGGCTCATGCCGTCCCCCCGACGAGCGTGTCGTCGTCGTACTGGTAGCCCGCCTCGCGGAACGACTCGCGGGCCGTCTCGACGTTCAGTTCGCCGTCCTGTCCGAAGAAGGGGACGACCGGGTTCCCGTCGTCCCACGCCAGATCGTCGGGGTACCACGCCGTCCCCTGAAGCGGACCGACCGCGGGCCGGGCGTAGCCGTCGAGCACGTCGTCGCCGAGGAACGCCTCGTCGATCAGCTGCGCAAGCGTGTGCCGGAACCGGGGGTTGGTGAGGTGTGCGCGACGGGTGTTGTAGCCGAGCACGTACGGCCGGTCCGACCGCCGGACGAGCAGTTCGGCCGCGTCGGCGCGGCCGATCCGCGGCACCGTCGAGGCGCCGACGGCGGTGCCGGTCACGTCCGCCTCGCCGTCGGTCACCGCCTCGACGGCGGCCACGTCCGAGCCGACGACCCGAACCGACAGCGCGTCGAGCGCGGAGTCGGCGATCCAATCCGGTAGCTCGACCCCCTCGCGTGCCGAGAAGTGGTCGTCGACGCGCTCGAGCAGCAGACGCTCACGCGGCGCGTTCCGGACGAACTCGAACGGGCCGCTCCCGACCGGGGGGATGTTGTTCGTGACCAGCGCCTCGGTCACCGTCCCGACCGGGATGCCGCCGATCGCGGCGGGGTCGGTCCGGTCGCGCCAGACGTGTTCGGGGAGGATCGGCACCGTCAGCGCCCGCCGGGCGACGTCCTCGTGGGCGTCGCCGAACGACATCGCGACCCGGCGGTCGTCGACGACGGACACGTCGTCCACGAGCGTGCGCCGGCCGCGGAACTCCGGGGACGGCACCGCGGCCGACTCGTCGTCCCCCAGCGTCGTGTCCGCGAGCAGGTCGTAGGTGAACACCACGTCCTCGGCGGTCAGCGACTCCCCGTCGTGCCAGCTGACGTCCTCCCTGAGCGTCACCTGCGCGGTCGGCCCCCCGTCGGCCGCGAACTCGATCGACGACGCGAGCCACGGCGTGTACTCGCCGTCGGCCGGGCGTGCGATCGGGTCGTACAGCAGCCCGGTCAACACGCCGCTGCGCCGGAACTCGACGGAGAGGGGGTTCAGATTGGTGGTCGCCCGGCGGTCGGTGCCGACGATCCGGAGCCGGCCGTCACTGTTGCCCAGCCGCAGGTAGTCGAGCGGGTCGGTCAGGTCGGCTGCCCGCCAGTTCATGTCGCCGTCGGTTCGTGCCGCCCGGACGTCGTCGGGCACCGTCAGCATCGTGAACGGCTGGGACCGGGCGATCCGCCGCTGGAGGCGGGCGAGCGCCTCCCGCCGCTCCTCGCCGTCGGTCCGGCGCTGGCGCTCGATCGCCGCGTCGGCGTCGAGGTCGGTGTAGCTGAACGGGTTCTGCCACCCCGGCGCGTCGGCGAACCGCGAGTGCAGCAGGGTGGTGAGCGCGTCGGGGTCCCGGAACTTCTCGGGCAGCCGTATCACGAACAGGTCGAACTCGGACCGGAGCAGACACTGGCGCACGAGCTCCTGCTCGGCCATCGGGAGCACGTCGACGCCGATGCCCGCCTCGCGGAACCACGCGGCGACCTGTCGTGCGAGCCCGAGGGCGTAGGGGTCGGCGTCGGCCGGCAGCGTCTTGATCCGGAGCTCGACGGGCTGTGCGGACTGCCAGCCCGTGAGGTTCCGTGCCCGCCGGAGACAGCCACTGCCGAGGACGGCGGCGCCGCTGCCCAACGCCGCGAGGACCGACCGTCGGTCCGTCGGCAGCCGTGGCTGGTTCCGCATCTTCCTTCAGGTGGAACTCGGACGGATATATGGATTATGCTACTCGCTCCCGGGACGGCCGGCGGTGCCGGCGGTTTCAGACAGACTTTAGCGCCCGCCCCATCTCCCTCCCGGCGATGCCGTTCGCCAAGCGGCCAGCCCGCCTCCTGCTCGCCGCGCTGATCGTCGTCTCCGCGACGACCGTCGTCGCCGGCTACGCCGAGAGCGAACGCACGAACGACCGCGTGACCGGCGATCCCGCGGTCGAGCAGGCGTTCCGCTCGGGCAGCGACGCGGCCGTCGTCGGCGAGCGCGACAACGTCACCGTCGTCGCAACGGACTCCAACGCGTTCGTCAGCGACGAGAGCGACGCCCCGCGGGCACAGGCAGAACTCGCGGCGTTCGCCCCGGACGGGAGCGTCTACTACTACCAGAACGACCACACGCGCTACTGGGACGTTGACCCCGTCGCGGGTACCAGCCACACGGTCGAGTTCGTCTACGCCGACCACCTCGACGCCGAGGAATGCGACGGCTCGGTCTGCACCCGGAACGGGGTCGAGCGCGTCAACCTCACCACGGGCGAGCGAACCGACGTGTTCAGCCGGATCACCGCCGGCAAACACTCCACGCGCTGGCACGACGCCGACCGCATCGACGACGACCGACTCCTGATCGCCGACATCGCCGAGGACCGCGCGTTTATCGTCAACACCACGACGGGGCTGATCGAGTGGTCGTGGGAGGCACGGGCCGACTACCCCGTCTCCAGCGGCGGCCCCTTCCCCGAGGATTGGACGCACATCAACGACGTGGAGCACGTCGAGATCGACGGGCAGGAAGCGGTGATGGTCAGCCTCCGCAATCAGGACCAGGTGGCCTTTGTCGGCATGGACGGCGAACTGCTGGAGAACTGGACGCTCGGCACCGACGGCGACCACGCGACGCTGTACGAGCAGCACAACCCCGACTTCATCCCCGCGGAGCGGGGCGGCCCGGCGCTGCTCGTCGGCGACTCCGAGAACGGCCGGATCGTCGAGTACCAGCGCGAAAACGGCGAGTGGGTCGAGTCGTGGACGTGGGCCGACCAGCGGATGCAGTGGCCCCGTGACGCCGACCGACTGCCGAACGGCCACACGCTGATCACCGACTCCAACGGCGACCGCGTGGTCGAGGTCGACCGGGAGGGCGAGATCGTCTGGTCGGCCGACGTGGGGTTCCCCTACGAGGCCGAGCGGTTGGGCACAAGCGACGAGAGCGCGGGCGGTGAGAGCGCGGCGTCGCTGGGGCTGCCGAGCCGCGAGCCCGCCCCCGAGAACGCGTCGCTGTTCGACCGCGTTCAGAACGCGCTGCCGCCGGCGATCGGGAACGGGATCTCGTACGCCTTCCCGCGCTGGGTCGGGCTGCTGGAAGGGAGCGCGATCGTCGTCCTGCTCGGGAGCCTGCTGCGCTGGGCGACGCTGGAGTACCGCTGGCTCGACCGAACAGTCTCGGTCCGATCGCCGATCGAGATCCGTCGGAAATGACCCCGGACAGCGACCGAACTCCGATCACGCGCGAGGACGCCCCGTGGCTCGGCGCCGGGCTCGCGGCGGGGCTGCTCGCAGTCGCCGTCTACCTCGCGACGAACCCCTACCCCGCGTACGGCGCCGGGCTCTACCTCCGGATCGCGGAGACGATCGCCGCCAACGGCTACGCGTCGCCGGCCGAGATCACGGGGTACACCGCCGACGGCGTCCCCTTCGCCTACCCCCCGCTACAGTTCTACGTGCTCGCGGTGCTGCTCGATCTCGGTGCGGATCCCATCGGTCTGGCGCGCGTGCTCCCCTCGGTCGGCGTGCTGGCCGGGATCGTGCCCGTCTACCTGCTCGCGCGGGACTACGCGGGCTCCCGGCCTGCGGGCGCGCTCGCGGGCGTCGCCGTCGCGCTCAACCCCCAACTGCTCCAGTGGCACGTCTCCGCGGGCGGCGTGGTGCGGGCGTTCGCGTTCTGCTACGCGCTGACCGCGATCTACGCCGGCCACCGGGCGCTCGATCACGACTCGCAGCGGGCGGTCGCGGTCGGCGCGCTGGCGGTCGGCGCGACGGTGCTCACTCACCCGACGTACTCGCTGTTCGTCGTCGTCACCTACGTCCTGCTGTGGGGCGTCCGGGACCGTTCCGTCGCCGGATTCACGCGGAGCGCGGCGGTCGGCCTCGGCGCTGCGCTCCTCGCGTCGCCGTGGCTGCTCTGGGTGACGAGCACCCACGGGATCGGCGTGCTCACGGGCGCTGCGGGCACTCACGGCGGCGTCGGCGGCGGCGTGTCGACGCTGGTGGGCGCGCTGAGTTCGTTCACCGCGCTGCCGCTGCTCGGCGCCGCGTACCTCCTGTGGGCCCGCCGGGAGTGGTTCCTCGCGGCGTGGACGCTCGCGGCGGAGCTACTGTTCGCCCAGCCGCGGTTCGTCTTCGCCGTCGGGAGCGTCGTCGCGGCGGTCGCGGCCGTCGACGTGGCCCGGCGACTCCCCGCGCTGAACGGTCGCGTCTCGCTGCCCGGAACGGGCGCAGCCGGCCGTCGCGAGGTCGCGGCGGCGGCGTGTCTCCTGCTCGCGAGCGTCGCCGGCGGGACGTACCTCGCTCACGAGATGACGCTCGCGAGCGACCCCTCGACCCCGGAGTTCCTCGACGACGAGGACGTGGCGGCGATGGACTGGGCCGAGCGCGAGACGGCGCCGGATGCGACGTTCGTCGTGCTCGGCGACGCCGCGGAGTGGTTCCCGGCGCTCGCGGACCGAACGATCCTCGTCGGCCCGTGGGGGGTGGAGTGGCGCGGCCCGGACGCGTACGCGACGCAGTTAGCGTCGTTCGAGGCGGTCTCGCGGTGTGACTCCGCGGCCTGCGTCGAGGGGGAGCTGGCTGCTGTCGGCGCCGATCCCGAGTACGTCTCCCTCCCGAAGGGCGCGTACACGGTTCGGGGGAATCCCGAGGTGACGTTCGGGACGCTCGAACGCTCGTTCGCGGCGTCGCCGGACTGGCAGCGCGCCTACGAGAACGACGGCGTGGTCGTGTTCCGCGCGGCCGAGTAGCCGCGACCACCGGCTACTTCCCCGTCCGGGCGCTCTCCCCGGACAATGAGTGACGCTTCGAGCGACCGGAACCGACTCGCCGGGGCGGCCAGCCCCTACCTGCAGCAGCACGCCGACAACCCCGTGAACTGGCAGCCGTGGGACGACGACGCGCTCGCGGAGGCCCGCGAGCGCGACGTGCCGATCTTCCTCTCGGTGGGCTACTCGGCCTGCCACTGGTGTCACGTCATGGCCGAGGAGTCCTTCGAGGACCCCGAGGTGGCCGAAGTCCTGAACGAGAACTTCGTCCCGATCAAGGTCGACCGCGAGGAGCGGCCGGATCTCGACCGCGTCTACCAGACCGTCTGCCAGCTCGTCACCGGCGGCGGCGGGTGGCCGCTGTCGGCGTTTCTGACTCCCGAGGGGAAGCCGTTCTACGTGGGGACGTACTTCCCGCCCGAGCCACAGCCGGGGCGCAACGTCCCCGGGTTCGAGCAGCTCTGCGGACAGATCGCCGACTCGTGGTCCGACCCCGAGCAGCGCGAGGAGATGGAGAACCGCGCCGAGCAGTGGACCTCGGCGGCGCGGGACCGCATGGCGCCGGCGGACTCGCCGGACGGGGCCACCGACCCCCCGAGCAGCGAGATCCTCGACGACGCCGCGGCGGCGGCGATCCGCGGCGCCGACCGTCAGCACGGCGGATTCGGGCGGGGGAGTCCGAAGTTCCCCCAGCCGGGACGGGTCGAACTCCTGCTCCGCGTCGCGGCGCTGTCGGACGACCCCGAACCGCTGACGGTCGCGGAGAACGCGCTGAACGCGATGGGCAGCGGCGGGCTGTACGACCACCTCGGCGGCGGCTTCCACCGCTACTGCGTCGACGAGGACTGGACCGTCCCGCACTTCGAGAAGATGGCGTACGACAACGCCACCATCCCCGCAGCGTTCCTCGCGGGCTACCGCGCGACGGGGCGGGAGCGGTACGCCGAGATCGTCCGGGAGACGCTCGAGTTCGCCGAACGGGAGCTCTCCCACCCCGAGGGCGGCTTCTTCAGTACGCTCGACGCCCGCAGCGAGACGCCCGACTCACGGCTCGACGAGGGCGAGGCGCCGGAGCGCGAGGAGGGGGCGTTCTACGTCTGGACGCCCACCGAGGTCCGTGAGGTGCTCGACGAGCCGGCGGCGACGCTGTTCTGCCGGCGCTACGGCGTCGTCTCCGGCGGCAACTTCGAGGGCGGCACGAGCGTGCTGAACGAGACGGTGCCCGTCGCGGAGCTTGTCGGCGCCGAGATCGAGGTCGCGGGCGAGACGGTCGAGACGCCCGACGACGAGGACGAGATCCGCGACCTGCTCGACGATGCCCGCGAACGGCTGTTCACCGCTCGGGAGGAACGCCCGCGACCGCTCCGGGACGAGAAGGTGCTCGCGGGCTGGAACGGCCTGCTGATCGAGACGTTCGCCCGTGCGGGGTTCGTGCTGGGCGACGACGCCCGGATCGAGCGCGCGCAGTCGGCGCTGGAGTTCGTCCGCGAACATCTGTGGGACGCCGACGCCAACCGCCTCTCCCGGCGGTTCAAGGACGGGCAGGTGGGGATCGACGCGGCGCTGGAGGACTACGCGTTTCTCGGCCGCGGCGCGTTCGAACTGTATCAGGCCACCGGCGACGTGGCACCGCTCGCGTTCGCGCTCGACCTCGCCGGCGTCGTCGCCGACTCGTTCTACGACGCTGAGGACGGGACGCTCTACCTCTCCCCGAACGACGGGGAGGAGCTCGTCGCGCGGCCCCAGGAGCTGACCGACCAGTCGACGCCCTCCAGCGTCGGCGCCGCCGTCTCGCTGCTGCTCGATCTGGATCACTTCAGCGACGACGATCTCGGCGCGGTCGCGAGGGAGACGCTCGCGACCCACCGCGGTCGGATCGAGGCCAGCCCCGTCGAGCACGGCACGCTCGCGATGGCGGCCGACGCGGCCGAGCGGGGCTCGCTCGAACTCACCGTCGCGGCCGAGGAGCTGCCCGCCGCGTGGCGCGAGACCCTCGCCGACCGCCACCTCCCGGGTGCGGTCGTCGCCCGCCGACCGCCGACGGAGTCGGGGCTGCAGGCGTGGCTCGACGAACTCGGGCTCGACGAGGCGCCACCGATCTGGGCCGGCCGCGAGGCCCGCGACGGCGAGCCGACGGTGTACGCGTGTCGGTCGCGTACCTGCTCGCCGCCGGAGACGGATCTGGAAGCGGCGCTCGACTGGGTCGAAGAGAACCTGTAGGACTGTCCGCGTGACCCTCTCGGGTCACCGACTCCCGCGAGGGGAGCGGGCTATCGCTGCAGGGTCGCCCCCGCGACGGCGCCGACCAGCAGGCCGGCGGTGACCGCGGGAAACGCCGCCGCGAACACCACCGTCAGCGGCAGCGCGGCGAACAGCAGCGTCGTCCCGAAGGTGGGTGGATCGCGATACGTCCGATGGTCCGGATTCCGTGGTGGGTACATCGTCTGTGGAGGGGGATGCGTCAGCGGAACGATACGAGCCACGTCGCCGTACCCGGGGTTCGAGCGTCAGCGCCCGAACGAGTCGGGATCGGGACGGGGCCGTCGGGGAACGATCTGCGTCAGATCGCCCACCGGACGGCGGGAACGACGACGCGCGTGTAGCAGGCACGGAGCCCGTCGTCCACGACCGAACGCTGGTCGCGCGACTGGGTCCCCTGCCCGGGGAGAAGCACGCTCAGTGAGTTTTGGAGCACGTCGTCGTCACCTCAAGCAGTAGTTGGAGAGACGACAGTAAAAAGCTGAGCAGGGAGTGGTAACACACGACACATTCGGGGAGTTCGGGAAGCAGGTGCGTACGTCGAGCGGGCTCTTGCCGCGGAGGTCGGACTGGAGCCGACGGTAAGTGAGATTGCGTATCCATCACGGAGCAACCAATCCCCAGACGAGAAATGGGATACCGATTGCGGCTGCAATATAGCCGAGACGACGATACGTCGTACGAACGTTCTCCCCAACATTCGAGTCTGGTGCTGCCGGCCAGTGTTTGAGACGGTACATCATCGCTGGCCTCCGACAATTTAGATACCCCAGAACGAACCAGAACAGCGCAACGGACAGGACATCAACACGGACCATGTAGCGCTTGTAATATTCTCTGTTAAATTGCTTTGCTGTACTTAGCGAAGCTACTCGAACCGACCACCAATCCGGAACCTCACCCCGAACTCACTCGGAAATTTCCTCGGCGAGGTAGACCGCGATCGGTCGGGCCTCGCTCTCGACGAACCGCGCGATCTCCTCGCCGTCGCGCTCGACGATCACCGTCGGGATCAGGTCGATTCCGTACTCCTCGACGCCGTCGCCGACTTTCTCGCCGTCGACGCGCTCGACCGCGTGGGCGTGGATCCGCTCGTCGGGCACGCCCGCGGCCGAAAGCGCGGCCGCGAACGCGGGCAGCTGCTGGCGGCAGTCGCCGCACCAGTCGCCGCCCCAGATGCGGAACGTGAGCCCCTCTTCGCCGAGCGCCTCGACCGTCTCCTCGTGGGCGTCGGCGCTCCACGTCGGGTCCGGCTGGAGCGTCGCGAGCGTCGATTCGGGTGCGTCAGTCTCTGCGTTGGCCATACACGAGGGTGGGCCCCGGCGAGGATAAGTCATACGTCGGCGGCTGTCAGTCGCCGCCTCCGAGCGCCGATCAGTCGCCGACTGCGCTCCCGAGCACGCCGCCGACGGCGCCGAAGACGAGGGGGTACACCAGCCCGGCGAGCAGCACCGCGGTGACCAGATCCGGCGCCGCCGAGCCCTGGTAGGAGAACAGGAACCGGCCGAGCAGCGCCAGCGGGAAGTAGCCGATCGCGACCGCGGCGCCGGCGACCGCGCCGTCAGCCGGCTCGTGGGCGTCGGCGAGCCGCGCGGTCAGCAGCCCCGCCGCGAGCAGCAGGACGATCGGGACCGCGTACAGCAGCGCGATCGAACCGCCGTCGCTGCCGGCGATGAAGTTCTGTGACTGCGTGCCGCCGAACCCGTCGATCCGGGTGGCGACGAAGTGGGCGTTGTAGAACAGCCAGCCGATCCCCTGCCAGACGGCGATCGGTTCGCCGCCGAACAGCTCGGCGATGAAGTTGTACGCCGACAGCCGCTCCTCGATCGAGCCGCTCTGCCAGACGTAGGTGATCAGGTAGCCGAGCAGGTACGCGCCGAGGCCGGCAGCCGCGCCCGCGCCGAACGGCAGTTTCTCCGTTGCACTGTCGGTGCTCATGGTTGTGCAGTTCGTCCGCGGGTAAAAATCTCTGGTGGCCGTCGATGGTCCGGAGGCCGCTGTCGCTACCCCTTTACTCCCGACCCGGGTACGTCCGGGTAGATGGACGCGAACGTGATCGACGCCATCGGGTCGCCGCTGGTCGAAGTGGCGTCGCCGGTCGGCACGGTTGCCGCCAAACTGGAGTCGAAGAACCCCGGCGGCTCCGCGAAGGACCGCCCGGCGTTGTACATGATCCGGGCGGCCGAGGAGGCCGGCGAACTCGGTGAGGGCGACGCGATCGTCGAGCCCACGAGCGGGAACACCGGGATCGGGCTCGCGCTGATCGGGGCGGTGAAAGGGTACGACGTGCGGATCGTCATCCCCGGCTCGAAATCGCCCGAGCGCCGCCGGATCATGCGCGCCTACGGCGCCGACATCGAGGTGGTCGACGGCGACATCAGCGACGCCCGCGACCGCGCCGACGAGCTCGAAGCCACGGGCGACTACGTCCAAGTCCGGCAGTTCGAGAACGCCGCCAACCCCCGTGCCCACTACGAGACCACCGGCCCGGAGATCCTCGAACAGGTCGACGACCGCGAGATCGACGCGTTCGTCGCCGGCGTCGGCACCGGCGGGACGCTGACGGGGACGAGCCGCCGGCTTTTGGAGGCGTTCCCCGAGATGGAGGTCGTCGCGGTCGAGCCCGGAGAGAACGCCGTGCTTTCGACCGGCGAGGCCGGCCACGACGAGTATCAGGGGATGGGGCCGGGGTTCGTCTCACCCAACCTCGACGTTGATCTGATCGACGCCGTCGAGGCCGTGGACCTCCCGACCGCCGAGCGGGAGTGTCGCTGTCTCGCCCGCGAGGAGGGCATTCTGGTGGGGCAGTCCAGCGGCGCCGCCAACGTCGCCGCCCGTCGGACCGCCGAACGACTCGCCGAGGCGGGTGTCGACGATCCACTCGTGGTGACGGTGTTCCCCGACGGCGGCGAGCGGTACATGTCGACGGGGCTGTTCGAGGCCGAGGACGCCGAGGACTGCCAGTGGCAGTGCGACGAGTAGCGATCAGAAACAGGCTACCGTCGGCTGGTGGCGGAGTCGATCCGTCGTGAGGTCGCCCTCGCCGCGGAGTATCCTCTCCTCGGTGACCAGATACGTGACTGGCTCGGGCGCGCCGTCCCAGTGGACCTCGATCGGCGTCTCCCCGCCCGTATCTCGGTAGTTGCCGTTGGTGTACGAGGTCAGCCGAACGACGTACGTGTCGCCGTGGGCGGTGACGTTCACGTCGTCGGTGTACGTCTCGATGTAGGTGACGTTCTGCCCGCCGGCGAGCGCGGCGTTCTGGATGTACGTCTCCTCGAACGACGCGACGAAGGCGCCGACCGTCTCCGCGGTGAGCGAGTCGGGGCGCTCGGGGTACTCGTCGGTCGCCACCTCGTTCCTGTCGGCTTCGGGCATCGGGCGATCGTTCACCTCGCAGGGACCGGTCGGGGTGGGAATCGGAGTCGGGGACGCGGTTCCGCCCGGGCCGACGGCGGCACAGCCGGACAACACCACCAGAACCGCGAGGAGGAGGGCGCGCATGACCGAAACCGAGAGCGGAGCCCGGTAAACGTCTTGTGGCGGTCGCTACGGCTCGAACTCGTCCTCGGTCACCCGAACGACCAGCACCTCGTCGTACCCCTCACGTTCGGGAGTCCAGTCGCCCTCCCGCTCGACGAAAGCGGGGTCCTGTGGTCGACCCTCCTCGACCCCGTACACTTGCAAGAAGTCGCCGGTGTCGGCGGGGTCCACGTCGCCGTCGCGGATCGCCGTCGCCAGCTCGCGGGAGAGCCACTCTGTCTCCGACACCGAGTCCGACTGCACCAGCGCCGTCCGGACGAACCGGACGAGGTACCAGTTCAGGTCGTTCAGCAGCGACACCGCGGCACCGATGGAGACGGTGTCGAGCGCGAGGCTGTTCGCGTAGGGCTCCCGTAGCTCGTACGTCGAGAGCGCCTCCCGGGCGGTTTCCCGGGAGAGCAGTTCGTACCGGAGGTCGCTCTCGGGCTCGCCCAGCAGACAGACCTGCGCCATCGTCGGGGGGTCGCCGGCGCGGAAGAAGTGGGTTGCGGTCCGCCGCCGGGCTCAGTCGTCGCCGACGACGGAGCGCTCGTCGGCCAGCGCCGCCGCGCGGGCGAGCAGGTCGTCGGGCTCGGCGGCTTCGACCTCGGCGAGCGTCGCGTTCGTCTCCGGGTAGTCGGGCGCGACGCGCTCACAGCCCACGTTGGTCGTCGCGTCGACGAACGTCCCGATCTCGCGGGCCTGCTCGACGATCTCCGGCTTGTCCCGCGTGAGCAGCGGGCGGTGGACCGGCAGGCTCGCGGCAGCGTCGGTGACGCGGACGTTCGGGCCGGTCTGGGAGGACTTCTGCCCGATCGACTCCCCCGTCGCGATCGAGTGGGCGCCAACGTCGTCGGCGACTGCCTCGGCGACCCGGAGCATCGCGCGTCGAAGCGAGAGCATTCTGGTGGGGCCCGTCTCGGCAACCAGATCGTCGACGAGGTCGCCCGCGGGCACGACCCGCAGTCGGGCGTCGACGTGCGGCGCCGAGCGGGCGACCGTCCGCGCGGTCTCGGTCGCGCGGGCGAGGTGGTCCGGGCCGCCGTAGTCGCCGAGATCGAGGTAGACGGGCACCACTTCGAGCCCGCGCTTGAACAGCTCCCACGCCGCGACCGGGGAGTCGAGCCCGCCGGAGAACAGCGCGACCGTCGTCCCCTGCGTGCCGACGGGGAGCCCGCCCGGCCCCTCGTACTCGGCGGCGGAGACGAACGCCTCGTCCTCCCGGACGTCGAGGCGGTACGTGCGGTCGGGGTCGTCGAGGTCCACGTCGGCGCCGGTCGCCTCTCCGATCGCCGCGCCGACCTCGCTCGCGACCTCCTGACTCGTGAACGGGTGGACTTCAGCCGTGCCGGCGCGGTTCGCGCGGACCGCGAACGTGGCGCCCTCCGGGTGGTCGTCGGTCAGCGCGACCGCCGCCTCGGCCAGCGCCTCCATCTCGGGGGCGGTCGAGATCGCCGGCCGCGTCGAGACGACGCCGAAGGTGTCGGCGGCCGCGCGGGCGGCCTCGTCCGCAGAGAAATCGGTGTCGCCATCGGTCGGTCGAATCAGGAGCCGCGACCACGTGCGCTCGACCGCCCCGGCGATCCCGCGATCGTCGAGAACCGCCCGCACGTTCGCGGCGAGGCGGTCGAGCATCTGCCCGCGGACCTTGTCGCTCTTGATCCCCGCCTCCCCGTAGCGGACGACGGCGAGCTCCGGTGACTGCTGCACGGGCGGGGTAGCGGGCGGGCGAGCATGGGTGTTTCCTTCCGGGGCGGACGCGACCGTTACTCCTCGTCCAGCAGGTCGATCGGGTCCTCGATCTGCCCGGTGATCGACTCGAGCAGGTCGGTCACGGTCACCATCCCGACCACGTCGCCGTTTTCCAGCACGAACGCGAGCTCTTGGCTCTCGACTTGGAACTGGTCGATAGCGTTGCTGACGCTCGTGTCGCCGGAGATCGTCATCGGCGCCGCCGAGAGGTTCGTGAAGTCGATATCGCCGTCGGCGACGCTGTCGCGGTAGCGAGCGAGCATCGGGAAGTAGACGATCCCGCGGAAGTCGTCGAGATCCTCGCCGATCAGCGGGTAGCGCGTGTGCGGGTGGTCTTCCATCCGGCGGAAGTTCTCCTCGGTGTCGACCTCGGTCGAGAGCGCCACGATCTCCTCGGTCGGCACCATCACGTCCTTGACCTGCTGATCGCCGATCGTGAGCGCGTTCAGTACCTCCTCGCGGCGTTCCTCGGACATCTCGCCCTTCGAGAGCACCGAGCCCAGCCGTTTGTGGAGGTCGGCACGGGACTCGATGGCGTCCTCCTCGGCCTCCAGCCACGCGCCGGTCATCTCGATGCCGAACAGGCCGAGGGTGGCCTTCGCGACCCAGTCGCCCAGCTTGATGATCGGGAGGATGAGTCGGTTACACCAGTACAGCGGCGTCGCGCCGTACTTACAGACCATCCGGGAGCGCTCGACGCCGAGGTAGGTGGGCGTCTGCTCCCCGTGGGTCAGGTGGACGAGGTTGATGATCAGGAACGCGATGATCGCCCCGATGCTGACCCCGACGAGGGGCTCGAACAGCGCGCCGAGCGCGGGCTCGGCGACGATCCCCACCGCGATACTGGAGGCGGTGATCCCGACCTGACAGGTGGTGAGGTACAGTTCGAGGTCGTTGGTCATCTCCCAGGCGCGCCGGAGGGCGGCGCTGTCGCTGTCGCCGAGGAACTCCTCCTTCGAGAACTGTCTGGCCCGGGTGAGCCCGAACTCGATCGCGACGAAGAAACCGTTCGCGAGGATCAGTCCCAGCCCCGCGACGAGTCTGACTGCGAGTTCGAACGTCTGCATGGGCGTGTCTCTGGATCGCCCCCGGTAAATGCCCGGTGGCTCCGAGGCCTACCCCCTCGCGGCGAGGTACACCACCCCGAGTTCGACCAGCGCCGGGTGGGGAACCGCCTCCGGCCGCGCCGCCTCGACGGTTGCCAGCCCGTCCCGGAACGACGCGCCGCGCTCGGCGGCGACCGCCGTCGCGAGCACCGCAGTACTCCGACTCACACCCGCCTTGCAGTTGACGAGCACGTCGCCCGTCCCCGAGAGCCGTCGCACGGCGTCGACGGCGGCCGCGAACGCGCTCCAGTCGTTCCCTTCGCCGTCGGTCAACGGGTGGTGGTGCGTCGTCAGGGGGGACGCCGCAGTCGAGACGGAGACCACGGCGTCGAACCGACGCTCGTGGCGGTCGGGATCGGCGGCGTGACGGTTGCCGAGGTGGAGCCCACGCTCGTTCAGCGGTGCGATAACTGGCTCGTCGGCGACGGAGCCGATCGGTCGGAGGAACGTCCAGTCCGTGTCGTCCGAGATTTCACTCATCGGCCCCGACTCGCCCGGGTCGAGGGACGGTCAGAACGTCGAGATGTCGCCCTCGATCGCCTCGCGGGTGATCTCGGTGACGTTCGCGAGGTTGTCGTCGACGATCTCGCTCACCTCGGCCTCGATGTCGGCCACGTCGACGCCGTCGGCGGTGACGACCTGTGCGTCGGCGACGTGGGGCTCGTCGATCGGGCGACCGATCTGGGAGAGCAGGCGCAGTTGGAGGTCGCGGATCCCGTCGACTTCGGCGACCACGTCCTCGGCGGTCGCCGTCGAGAGGAGGTTGTAGATCTTCCCGATGTGGTTGACCGGGTTCTTCCCCGAGGTGGCCTCCATGCTCATCGGTCGGTTCGGCGTGATGAGGCCGTTGGCGCGGTTGCCGCGGCCGACGGAGCCGTCGTCGCCCTGCTCGGCGGAGGTGCCGGTGACGGTGAGATACACCGAGCCGGCGTCGTAGTCGTCGGCGGTGTTGACCTCGACGCTGACCTCGCGGTCGGTGTGCTCGCGGGCGAGGCTCTCGGCGTACGCCTGTACCTCTTTCACCGCGGCTTTGTACGCTTCGAGGCTCTCGACGTACTTGTCGACCATCGCGACGGCGACGGTCACGTCGATCGAGTCGCCCTCGCGCTTGCCCATCACCTTCACGTCCGGGCCGACCTCGGGGTTCTCGGCGGCGTACTCGCCGTTGATCCCCCGCTCGATCTCGTGGACGATCGTCTCCGTCTCGGTCAGGGGTGCGTGGCCGACGCCGTAGGAGGTGTCGTTGGCCATCGGCACCTGGACCTCCTCCTCGCCGAACACGTCCTGCAGGTCGCCGCTGCCCTCGCCGAGCTGGATGTCGACGACTACGTCGGTGCCGTACTCCAGTTCGGGGATCTCCTCTTGGAGGTACTCCCGGGCGGCCGCCAGCGCCGTCGAGTCGACGGGCAGCTCGATCGTCTCGCCGTCGCGCTCGTAGCTCTTGGTCGCGCGGCCGACGATGAGGATGTAGATCGGCTCGATCACTTCGCCCCCGCCGTAGGCCGGCGCCGCACGCCCCGCAGCGAGCTGTGTCTCGTCGGTGTTGTAGTGAAGTACCTTGCCGACACGATCGAGATAGAGCTGCGAGAGCGCCCGAGAGACGCTCTCGGCGATACCGTCGCAGATAGAGTCGGGATGGCCGATCCCCTTTCGCTCGACGATCTCGACCTGCTGGTCCTCGACCGCCCGCCGGTCGAGTTCGGAAACCTGAACGTTCCGCGTCATTGCCCTCTCTTCCGCGGCGCGTGGTCTATAACCTTCGGAAACGATCCGGGAGGCGGAAATTACTGCGAAGCATCGCCGTCCAGCAGCAGGCCGAGGTAGGACGTGCGGATCTGGTCGTCGGGATCGAGCCCGAGCGCGCGGAGTCGCTCCTGTGCCCGCTCACGAACGGCTTCGATCTCGGGTTCGGGCGCCTCGCGTTCGATCTCGACGAAGGAACCGAGCCCGTCGACCGTGTCGAGGGTTACGGTGTAGCCGTCGAGTTCGAACCGTTCGCGCTCCTTCTCGACGGTCGCGGCCGGCTCGAACCCGAGCCCGTCAAGGACGCCAGCGGCGGCGACGCCGTCGGCGACGGCGGTCTCGTGCTCCTCGCGGGTCTTCGACTCGGATTCGACGAGCGGCCCCTTATACGTGAGCTTCGTCGTCGTCACGTCGGCGTCGAGGTCGGTCTCTTCGCGCAGGCGGAGCGCCTCGTCGGTCTCGGCGAACTCGCGGTGGGGGGCGTCGTAGTACGTGTCCACCTGTCGGACGTGATCGACGGGCTCGGCGCCGGCGTCGGCAAGCGCCTCCCGGACGGGCCCGTGGTCGGCCGCGACTTTGAGTTCGACCTCGTACATAGCTTCGGCGACGGCGGCGGCGACGAAAAGCCTGCCCTCTCGGCCTCGGCGCGCCGGCGGGGCCGCCGGCGTCGGGGCGTCCAGCCCCGAAACGTTGTCCTTAAGAGTGGAACACGTGACCGTAGACGTATGAGCGAAAACGAGGCCGACGCCGAGAGCGAGGCCGAGGCAGCCGAGACCGAGTCGGGAATTCAGGAGGGAGACTTCGTCCGCATCGACTACAACGTCCGCACCGTCAGCGACGACCGCGTCGTCGACACGACCCGGAAGGACGTGGCCGAGGAGGCCGGCATCGACGACGACGAGTACGACTTCTCGCCGCGCATCATCGTCGTCGGCGAGGGCCACGTGTTCCCCGGCGTCGACGACGCGCTGATCGGCGGCGAGGTCGGCGACGAGGGCACCGTCGAGATCGACGCCGAGGACGGCTTCGGCGAGTACGATCAGGAGCAGGTCCGTACCGTCAGCGCCAACAAGCTGGACGAGGAGAACCGTCGTCCCGGCGCACAGGTCCAGATCGACGGCGATCAGGGCTACGTCGAGCGAGTGATCGGCGGCCGCGCCCGCGTCGACTTCAACCACCCGCTGGCGGGTGAGGATCTCGAGTACGAGTACGAGATCGTCGACGTGGTCGAGGACGACGAGGAGAAGGCCAAGGGGCTGCTGGGGATGTACCTCCAGATGGAGCCGGACCTGCGCATCGAGACCGAGACGGTCGAGGAGACCGTCGAGGACGAGGACGGCGAGGAGACCACCGAGGAGGTCGAGCAGCGCTCCCTCTACATCGAGGCCACCCAGCAGATGCAGATGAACCAGCAGTGGATGTTCCAGAAGAGCCAGGTCGCTCAGGACCTGATGGACCGCCTCGACCTCGACCGCGTGGTCGTCGAGGAGGTCTTCGACGGCAGCGGCGGCGGCATGATGGGCGGCATGGGCGGTATGATGGGCGGCATGGGCGGCGCCGAGCAGATCGAGGAGGAGATCGAGGACATCGAGGAGGATCTCGAAGACGCCGACGTCGACGCCGAGGAGATCGTCGACGAGCTCGAAGACGAGTAACGCAGCCGACACGCGACGCCGTCACACACCGGCCGAACCTTTTTGCGCAATCCGACGCCAGTAGCGCGTAGCCGATGGAGCTCGACTTCTACTGAGCCCGCGCGGCTCACGTGACGGCGGCGAGGCGACAGCCTCGGAAAGCAGCGAGGCAGTAGCCTCGGCATGCAGCGAGGATCCAGCCTCGGCACCCGTGGTTCCGAAACCACGCTGTGAGCGGCGGGAGACCACCTGTGGCACCGTTTTCCGACAGCCTCGGGTCTCCCGCCGGCCGCGGGTCGATCCTGCCGTCGTCGCCCGTCCACGGCGAGGGGCCCACCCCCCACCAACGTTGCAAGATTCACCACCTGCCGAAACGGACGCACAGCCGGCGACCACCAGCGACGACCAGCAGCCAGCGAGCGACGCCGACCGGACCGCGATCGTCGTCGCCCGCGACGCCGACCAACAGCCGGACACGACCGAGATCGAGCGCCTCGCCGCCGCAGCGGGGTACGAGGTCGTCGACGCGCTCACCCAGCGCCGCGCCGAGGACGGGCAGTACAACGTCGGCCGCGGGAAGGCCGAGGCGCTCGCCCGGCGCGTGGTCGCGACCGACGCCGACGCGGCGCTGTTCGACGTGGAACTCACGCCCGGGCAGTACAGTTCGCTGACCGAACTGCTCCCGGACGACACCGCCGTCCTCGACCGCCACCGGCTCGTGCTCGATATCTTCGAGGCCGGGGCCGGCGACGAGGCCGCCCGTCTGCAGGTCGAACTCGCGCGGCTGCGGTACGAACTCCCCCGCCTCCGCGAGACCGAGGAACGGACTCACCTCCAGCGCGCCGCGGAGACCGGCTCCCGCGTGGTCGACACCGAGCGACGGATTCGAACCGTCGAGAACAAGCTCGACGAACTCGCCGACCGAGCCGGCGAGCGCCGTGCCGAGCGCCGCGAGCAGGGGTTCGATCTCGTCGCGATCGCGGGCTACACCAACGCGGGCAAGTCGACGCTGCTGCACCGGCTGGCGGACGACCTCACGGTCGACGAGATGGCGCCGGGCCACAACGACCTCGACGGCGTCGCCGAAGTGGAAGATCGGCTGTTCAAGACGCTCGACACGACCACCCGGCGGGCGGAGATCGACGCGCGGCGCGTGCTGCTGACCGACACCGTCGGCCTCGTCGACGGCATCCCGCACGATCTCGTGGCCTCCTTCAGCGCGACGCTCGATGCGGTCGCCGACAGCGACGCCGCGCTGCTGGTCGCCGACGCGAGCGACCCGCTCTCGGAGTTGCGCGAGAAACTCCGGGTCTCGCTCGGGGAGCTCGACGACCCCCGCGGCGAGCTCCTGATCGTGCTCAACAAGGTCGATCTCGTGGACGACGACGGGTTCGACCGGCGCCGAGAGGTGGTCGAATCTGTCGCCGGCGACCGTGCCGCGGCCGTGCTCCCGGTCAGCGCGATCGAGGGAGCCGGGATCGACCGCCTGCGCGACACCGTGGCCGAGGTACTGCCGACCGAGGAACTGCGGTTCGAGCTCCCCAACACCGGGACGACGCAGTCGTTCCTCGCGTGGGCTCACGAGCACGGCCGCGCCGACGCCGAGTACGAGGGCGACCGCGTCCGCGTTCGGTTTGCCGGCCGGCCAACGGTCGTCGACCGCGCGCGCTCCCGGGCGGCGTCGATCAAGAGGGACTGATCGCGACCCCAGTGCTGCTCCGCTGACTTTTTCTCACTCTGCCCCGAGGGGGCTTGTGTGTGCGGCACACGGCCGCGGGTGCGGTCACGGCGGCGCCCGCCGGCCACGCACGCGGTGCTCAACCATGACTGACAACGGCGGTAACGACCGACGACGGGACATCGAGGGGCGAATCGACACGCTCGGCACGGGCAACAACGTGAGCGGCCGGCGGAGCCACGGCGCCGACGCAACCGAGGGCGACGACGCCGACCCGGAGACGGGCGTGACGCCGGAAGCCGACGGCGACGACCGCGGCGGCGACGAGGAGACCGACCGCGAGACGGGCGTGACGCCGGAGGCCGACGATCACGGCAGCGAGGACGCTCCCGAGCGCGAGACGGAAGTGACGCCGGAGGCGAGCACCGACGACCACGAGAGCGAGGAGGAGGACCGCTCGTCGCTGGACATCGAACTCGACCCGTTCGTGCGCGCCTTCGCCGCGCGGCGGGCCGACGAGAGCGACGAGACGCTCGACGAGTACGTCGTCGGCTCGGTGAAGGGGTATCTCGCGGGGCTGCTCGGCGGCGACGTGGAGTCGCCGGGCACGCTGAAGCGGCGGGTCGAGGTCGAGGCCGACGACGTGTTCGGCGGCCTGCTCGACGCCGTCGCCGACGAGGAGCAGGACCGCGGTGATGTGGTGGTCGCGGCGGTCGCCGAGGCGTACGACGTGCCCGAAGACGACGAGCTGACCGTCGCCGGGCTGCGCGACCACGAGGCGATGCTGAACGGTGTTGTGGCGAACAGTTCGAACAGCCTCGGCGACGTGTCCGAGGTCGTGCAGGCGGCCGTCGAGACGCGGCTGATCGAGGAGCGGCGGGAGTAGCGGCGTTTTCGTCCGGGCGGTTTCGGATGTTTTCGTCGAGTTCGTGGAGACAGCTAGCGACAGGACCGCGGAGTGAGCCTGACCACTTGTGACCGCAACCGCCCCGCACAGCTCTCATCGCTCGCGGGTCGCTTTGCTCCCCGCTCGCTTCGAGGCGGTTTACCTCGCCTTCGGCGAGTTTTCCCGCCTCGCTTCCTCCCCAGCCGACTCACTCGCTCACGTTCGTTCGCTCGTTCGTCCCTCGCGCTGTCGTACGGGCGACCCGTGCGTCGCCCGTACGGCCTGCGGGATCTTCGATCCCGCTCTGACACGCGGCACGAGGCCGCGTGCGCTACGCGCCGACCGCGGCCGCGGTGCGGTGGCGGTGGACGCCTCGCGAGCGCCACGTTGGCGCTCGCGGGGGGAGGGGTGGGGGACTCCGAACTGTGCCGGGCCTCGTGCCCGGCACACTGCGGTCGCAAGTGGCCAGCGATCGAGCTGCTGTTGCTGTCACCGCAATCCCCAACCCGAGAATCTGTCACCACCCCTTGACTAAACCCCAATACTGCCACACCCGAACAGAGGGCGGGAGCCTTATCCCCCATCACCGAGAACGTCGCGATATGCAACCACGCGACCTCTCCGCCCACGTCGAGTACGTTCCGGGCCGGGGGGTCGAGGAGGTCGCTCGCGACCTCGGCCTCGATCCCGACGAGCTCGTGAAGCTCTCCTCGAACGAGAACCCACACGGCGCCAGCCCCGCGGCCGTCGACGCCGTCCGCGGCGCGGCCGAGGAGATCTCCGTCTACCCCAAAGCCGCCCACACCGACCTCACGGCCGATCTCGCCGACTACTGGAACGTCGACACCGAGCAGGTCTGGGTCAGCCCCGGCGCCGACGGCGCGATCGACTACCTCTCGCGGGCGATGCTCGACCCCGACGACCCCGTGTTGGTCCCCGACCCCGGCTTCTCCTACTACGGGATGAGCGCGCGCTACCACCACGGCGACGTGCACACCTACGAGCTCTCGAAGGCCGAGGGATTCGAGATGACCGCCGACACCGTGCTCGACGCCTACGACGGCGAGCGAATGGTGTTCGTCACGTCGCCGCACAACCCCACGGGGGCGACGATGGCCCGCGAGGAGATCGAGACGCTCCTCCGGACGGTCGGCGACGACTCGCTGGTCGTAATCGACGAGGCGTACGGCGAGTTCGCCGAGGAGCCCTCCGCCGTCGACCTGCTCGACGACTACGAGAACCTCGCGATCCTCCGGACGTTCTCGAAGGCGTACGGGCTGGCGGGCCTGCGGATCGGCTACGCGCTCGTTCCCGCGGCGTGGGGTGACGCCTACGCGAAGGTCTCCACGCCCTTCGCCGCCAGCGAGATGGCGCTGCGGGCCGCGATGGCCGCGTTAGCGGACGACGCACACGTCGAGAAGTCCGTCGAGAGCGCCGAGTGGGCGCGGGCGCACATCCACGACCACCTCGACGCGCCGACGTTCGACAGCGAGGCCAACTTCGTGCTCTGTGACGTGGGCGACGGGAGCGCCGTCGCCGAGGCCGCCCAGCGGGAGGGCGTGATCGTCCGGGACTGCAGCTCGTTCGGCCTGCCGGGCTGTGTCCGGATCTCCTGTGGGACCGAAGCCGAGACGCGTCGGGCGGTCGAGACGCTGAACGACGTGCTCGCCGAGTTGGAGGCCACGGCATGAGCGGGAGCGACGACCTCGCGTTCGACCGCGTCGCGCTCACGGGCACGCCCGGGACCGGCAAGAGCACGGTTGCCGAGGCGGTCGGCGAACGCCTCGACATCCCCGTCCACCACCTCAACGACCTGATCCGCGAGGAGGGACTTCACGAAGGTGAAGACGAAGAACGCGGCTCGCTCGTCGCGGACCTCGACGCGATCCGGGAGTACCTCGGCGACTGGTCCGGGCTGCTCGACTCCCACCTCGCCCACCACCTCGACGCCGACGCCGCGATCGTGTTGCGCTGTCACCCCGATGAACTGGAAGGGCGTTTGGCCGAGCGCGACGAGCCCGACGCGAAGATCGCCGAGAACGCCGAGAGCGAGGCGCTGGACATCGTGCTCAGCGAGGCGGTCCGGACGTACGGCGAGGAGAACGTCTACGAGATCGACACTACAGACCGGCCTGTCGAGGCGGTCGTCGACGACGTGATCGCCGCCCTGCGTGGCGAGCGCGAACCGTCGGCCGGCACGGTCGACTTCACGGGGGCGCTGTGACGCTCGATCAGTACCGCGACATCGCGGACCGCCTGCTCGTCCCGTTCGTCGACGCCGCGGAGGCGCTGGGGCTCACCCCTGACGGCGTGAGCGTGATCGCGTTCCTCTTCGCCGGCGCCGCCGGCGGCGCGTTCGCGCTCGCGGGCGGGCAGGGGCCGCTCTGGCTCTACCTCGCGGCCAGCGTCTTCGTGTTCGCGAACGGCTGGCTCGACCTCGTCGACGGCGCGCTCGCCCGCAGCCTCGGCACCGACTCCGAGGGCGGCGACCTGCTGGATCACGTGCTCGATCGCTACGCGGACGTGCTCATCATCGCCGGGCTCGCGGCGGGCGCCGACGCGTACGCGCTGGGCCTGCTCGCGGTGACGGGCGTGCTGCTCACCTCCTACCTCGGCACGCAGATTCAGGCTGTCGGGCTGGGCCGGGAGTACGGCGGCCTGCTCGGCCGCGCGGACCGCCTCGCGCTCGTGGGGATCGTCGGCGTCGTCGCGTTCGTACTCCCCGGCGAGATCGTCGCCGGCTTCGGCGCGGTCGAACTGCTGCTCGTTCTCTTCGCGATCGTCGGCCACCTCACCGCACTCCAGCGGTTCTGGGGTGCGTGGTCGGACCTCTCCTGACACGTGCGAACACGTTTCGAACGAACAGAAAACTGATACCTACCCCGCGCACAGCCGGCGCCATGCGCGACCTCCACCAGTCGAACCGACGGCTCTGGGACGAGTGGAGCGACGACTTCCAGGCTATCTGGCGTTCCGACACCGACGAGGACGAACTCCCGCCCGCACCCTCTCCGTTCGCCGCCGACGCCCCCGGCGGCCCGCAGCCGGAGATCCTCGAAAGCGTCGAGGGGAAGGCGTACGTCGAACTCGGCTGTGGCGGCGGGCAGGGCACCGTCGGCACCGCCGAGATCGGTGCCGAGCCCGCCGTCGGGGTGGACTTCTCGGGCGAACAGCTCCGGTACGCGCGGCAGCTCCGCGACGAGTACGGCGTCGACGCGCAGTTCGTGCAGGGCGACGTGACCGACCTCCCGCTGCCGGACGACCGCTTCGACGTGGCCTCCTCGGAAGCGGCGTTCCAGATGGTCGAACACGTCGATCGTGCGTTCGCGGAGGCCCACCGCGTGCTCCGTGAGGGCGGCGTGTTCGTGTTCAGCGTGCTGCACCCCCTCCACGAGGCGCTGGACCCCGAGACTGGAACGCTCGCGGAGAGCTACGTTGATCCGGGGCCCAGAGAGATCGAGATCGACGAGGCGTTCGAGGAGACGCTCACCGTCTTCGATCGCACCGTTGCGGACCTCCACAACGGCCTCGTCGACGCCGGCTTCGAGGTGCGGCGGCTGCTCGAACACCACAACCACGAGGTCGAACAGAACGAGCCGGAGGAGAGCGATCAGCCGGACGTGCTGTGGAAAATCCCTCAGAGTGTTCGGTTCTGGGCGGTCGCGCAGTAATCAGTCCAGACTCAGCCCGGCGTGCCAGCGGTCCGCGCCGGCTTCTTCCTTCACTTCGTCCATCTTCGCGAGCAGCTTCACCGCCAGACTGGCGGTCTCGGCGGCGACGGACTCCCCCTCGGTCATGAACTCCCCCGTGGTGCGGTTCGCGAACACCGAGCAGACCGCGCCCGCCCGCAGCCCGTAGACGTTTGCGAGCGTACAGACCGCGGCGGCCTCCATCTCGATGTTGAGGACGTTCGCCTCCTTGAGGTCCTCGACGAGGTCCTCGCTGCCGGCGGCCTCGAACCCGTCGAACCCCTCCCGGCCTTGGCCGGCGTAGAAGGAGTCGGCGGACATCGTGAGCCCGACGTGGTAGTCGTGGCCGAGTCGCTCGGCGGCGGCGATCAGCGCGGAGACGACCTCCTCGTCGGCGACCGCGGGGTAGTCCTCGCGAACGTACTCCTTGCTCGTCCCCTCCTGTCGGACGGCGCCGCGAGTGATCACCAGATCGCCCACGTCCATCTCGGGCTGGATCGCGCCACAGGAGCCGACGCGGATGAACGTGTCCGCGCCGACGCGGGCGAGCTCCTCGACGGCGATCGCGGCGGAGGGCGAGCCGATCCCCGTGGACGTGACGGAGATGGGCGTCCCCTCGTACGAGCCCGTGGCCGTGCGGTACTCGCGGTGGTGGGCGACCTCCTCGTGATCGTCCCACAGCGGCGTGACCTTGTCGATCCGCTCGGGGTTGCCGGGGAGTAGGACGCTGTCGGCGACGTCGCCGGGTTCGAGTTCGACGTGGTACTGCATCTCGTCGGACGCGTCGGACATGCTTCCCGGGTTCTCCGCTGTGGGGCGTAAGGCTGTCGTTCGCTGTCGGTCGCGTCTGTCTCGGGTCCAGTTCGACCCCAGCGCGATCGTTTCGCCCCGAGTGTCGGCTTTCAACCGCTATCAGCTATATCGATCTGTCGAGGGCGAGACTGGACGCGTCGGTGAAGGAATCCTGCGGGAGCAACTGTTCGGCGGAAATTGACGGAAAGGGGTTACAGCACGCCCATCGTCTCCAGCCGGTCGGGCAGGTACGTGTCCGTCACGAAGTCCAGCCCCCGCGAAGCGAGCGCCTGCTGCTCGGCTTTCTTGTCGATCTCCAACTGGAGTTCGATCTGCTCCTTCCAGAACTCCGTCTGGAAGCGCGGGTCCTCCAGCTCGGACTCCAGCGCGTTCACGTCGGAGTCCGACAGCGGATCCGTCGGCAGGTCGTAGTCAACTATGTCCTGCGGGCGGATCCCCACGTACTGGGCCTCCGGCGTCGCGAGGTACTCCGAGAGGTGGGCGGACTTGATCGAGCCGTACGCGACGGAGCCGTAGATCCGGTAGGACCACGGGTCGCCGTCAGTGAACACCACGACCGGGAGGTCGAGTTCGTCGCGGAGCCGCTTGGTGATCCGCCGGGTCGCGCGGGCGGGCTGGCCCTTGAGGTGGACGATCAGGCAGTTGTACTCGTCGTCGAACCCGTTTTCGATCAGGCGGTCGCGCATCCCACCCGTCTCGACACAGAGCACGAAGTCGATGTCGTGGTCGAGGAACTCGATCGTGTCCGGGTTGTTGGGGATCTGGTACCCGCCTTCGCCCACGTCGAGCTGGCAGTGGATCTCCCGCTCGCCGCGGCGGGTCTGCTCGCGCAGCTTCAGCGGCCCCATCAGGGTCGCGCCGGACTCCTCGGGCCGCATGTGGAAGTCCTCGCGGGTGACGCCCGTGATGATCTCCAAGTCCTCGACGAGGTTGTTCGACTCGTCCTGCCCGTTGAACTGGGCCTCCTCGTTGTCCCACGACTCGGAGAGGTAGTAGAGCTCTCGCAGCGTCGAGGAGCGGTCCTCGTCGAGCTGGTTCGCGAGGAACTCGATCGTGTAGGCGGCCTTCAGCAGCTTCCGGGCGCCGCTGACGGAGTTGGCCGAGCGGGTGGACTTCCGGTCGCCGTACACCCAGACGCTCTTCTCGGGGTCGTACTCGATGTTGCTCTTCGTCCGGGTGGGCAGCTCCATCCGGGGGATCTCGCCGGCCGCAAACTGGTCGTAAAAGTCCGCGGCCAGATCGATCAGCCGTTCCCGCGCTTCCGCGTCGCTCAGGTCTTTCGTGCTCATGCGTTCACCGTGAGTTTCTCGTCGTCGACGCCGTCGACGGTCGCGTCGGCGTCGGCGTCGGTCGGCAGGCTGTACTCCAGTTCGACCGTCTCACCCGACCCCACGTCGGGGTTCCAGTTCACGAACCACTCCTCGTCCATCTCGATCGCGTCGACGCCGTCGGGCAGCCCCTCGGGCTCGGCGGAGACGATCTCGATGATCTCCAGGCTCTCGTTCCGGTCGGAGTGGTTCTCGACTCGCAGGGTCACTGTCTCGCCGTCGCGCTCGCGGTCGACGCCGACGTTGTTCATGATCCGGGCCATCGCCCCCTCGATGTCGGGGTGTTCGCGGCCGGTGACCTCGGCCACCTTCTCGGCCATCTGCGGGAGGATGCGCCCGAGCACGTCCTGTTTCTCCCGGCGCTTGGCCATCGAGCGGCGCTTGTTGAGGTAGGACTTCAGCTCGCGGGCGGCCTCGCGGATCGCGAGCTCGATCTCGTCTTCGATCTCGGGCACCGACGCCAGCGCGTCCTTGGACTCGCTGGTGAACGGGACGTTCGTCGACGCGACGTGAATCGAGATCACTGCCGGCCCCGAGGGCATCCCCGAGCCGCCGGGCTGATCGAGCCCGTAGTTCCGCCAGCCGATGCGCTTGACAACGTTCGTCGTCGCACACGCGCCGCGCTGGTAGACGAGCGGCACGCGGTTCGCGAAGCGAAGCAGTTCGACGCCGCCGTCGGCGGGGATGTCGCCGCCGTAAGCGATGCCGGCCTCGACGACGAACGGGTCGCCGCCGTGGACCTCGGCGTCCCGGGTCGAGGCGGCGTAGAAGTCGGCGTCGTACTCCTTCCGGAGCCCGGCCTCGACCAGTTCGGCCGTGATCGGAGCGAGACAGTCCGTCGGCGGCGAGAGGATGTCGGTCTCCCGCATCGCCTCCAGTAGTTCGGAGGCGGTGTCGCGGTCGGCCGCGATCTCGCCCACGTTCGGCGGGTCGTCCGGCACCGTCTCCATCCGCGACCAGAGCGTCTCGACGACGTTCTCGCGGGCGGTGTCGCCGAACGTCTCGTCGTCGTACTCCTCGGTGGTGTCGGCGGCCTCGTCGACGAGCGTCTTCAGCCCGTCGAGGGTGAGCCGCATCCGGTTCGGGCCGTCGTCACCGAGCGCGACGAACCGTTCGGCGAGTCGCTCGGCCAGCCCGTTGACCGCGGCGTCGTCCTTCCGCGTCGAGGTGGCGTCGTCGACTAGCTCGTACAGCGTCGGGGTGAGCCGGTCGAGGTCGTCGTCCGCCTCGTCGTCTTCAGAGCTACCGAACTTGGTGAGTTCGCCCCACGCCGCCTCGACCGCGTTCTCCCGGACGGTCGAGCCGAACGTCTTGCCCGTCTCGGCACCGACCTCGTCGGCGACGGTGCCGACGATCTCGACGAGCCCGGAGTACGTCGTCCGCTCGCGTTCGGTCAGGCTGTTCGCGATCCGCTCGGCGAACACGTCGGTCGCGTCGGCGCCCTTGTTCGAGACAGCCTCGCGGAGGGCGGCCTCCACGTCGGCCGCCACGTCGGCAGTCGGGGCGCCGTTCCGGGCGGGCCAGCCGAGCTCGCGGCCGAAGTGGCGGTCGCGGAAGTTGTCGAGGACGCTGTCGGCGGTTTTCTTCCCGACGCGGGTGAACTCCTCCTGCATGAACCCGGAGACGGAGTAGGAGTCGGTCGCGTCGAGCATCTTGATCAGCGTCCCCAGTTCGACGCCGTGGGGGTGTGGTCGGATCTCCTTCGTCTCGGCGGGGAGCTGATCGGTCGCACGCTCGAACTTCAGCGGCTCGTCGAGCCCCGGCTCCCGGAGTTCGATTCGGGCGTGGGGGTTGACGACCGCCGTGTGTTTGATGTAGTCGTGGAGCTGCTGACGGGCGCGCATGTTGGCCTCCATCTCCAGTTCGATGCGCGTCCCGTGGCTGCGGTCCCACGAGGTGGTCTCGGCGGTCCCGATCTCCGGCTCGTTGGTGTCGGTGTCGATGATGAGCTCGAAGTACTCCGCTTCGGTGCTGCCCTGCGTGCGGGAGGTGATCTTCGCGGGCTTGCCGGAGGTGAGCTGTGAGTAGAGCACGGCCGCGGAGATTCCGATCCCCTGCTGGCCGCGGCTCTGCTCGCGCTTGTGGAACCGCGAGCCGTACAGCAGCTTCCCGAACACCTTGGGGAGCTGCTCCTTGGTGATCCCGGGCCCGTTGTCCTCGACGATGAGCCGGTAGTAGTCCCCCACCTCCCGAATCTCGACGTAGATGTCGGGCCGGATGCCGGCCTCCTCGGTCGCGTCGAGGGCGTTGTCGACGGCCTCCTTCACGGCCGTCACCAGCCCCCGGGCGCCCGAGTCGAACCCGAGCATGTGTTTGTTCTTCTCGAAGAACTCGGCGATGGAGATCTCGCGTTGCCCCTCGGCCAACTCCTCGGCCGTGGTGGTGCCCTCGCCGAGTGTCGTCTGCTGCGAGGTCATTCTGTACACCGGCTACCCGGCCCCCACGTAAAGTCCCTTTCGTAGCTCGGTGGAACTGAAACTCCGGGAGAACGACGCGATTTCGGCGGGCACGCACGGGCCGCCAGAAACGCGCTGCTCGCGCGCGCCCCGAAACGGGGGCTGATCGGGGCGCACGCCCCACCCCCGAACTCAGTTTTCGGCTGCGTCGGCTCGCTTTGGGAATCGCCGAAGTTCACTACGCTTGCAGCGATTTTTCGTTCGCGCGCTCCCGCGCGCGTGCGAGCCCTTTATCGGGCGGGGGCGCCTCTCTCGTCGTACGCGCTATGTCAGAAGAGAACGCCGACTACGGCGCGGGCCAGATCCAGGTCCTGGAGGGTCTCCAGGCCGTTCGGAAGCGCCCCGCCATGTACATCGGGTCCACCGACGACCGTGGGCTCCACCATCTCGTCTACGAGGTCGTCGACAACGCCATCGACGAGGCGTTAGCGGGCCACTGCGACCGCATCTCGGTGACGATCCACGACGACGGCTCCGTCTCCGTCACCGACGACGGTCGGGGGATCCCCGTCGACACCCACGAGGAGTACGACCGGCCGGCGCTGGAGGTCATCATGACCGTCCTCCACGCCGGGGGGAAGTTCGACAACAAGTCCTACCAGGTCTCCGGCGGGCTCCACGGCGTCGGCGTGAGCGTGGTGAACGCGCTCGCCCAGCGCCTGACCGCCGAGGTCAAACGCGACGGCGCCGTCTGGCGCCACGAGTTCGACCGCGGCGAGCCACAGGGCGACATCGAACGCGTCCGCGACCTCGAGGACGACGAAGGGACGGGCACCACGATCCGGTTCTGGCCCGACGAGGAAATCTTCGAGACCACGGAGTTCGAGTTCACCACGCTGGAGAGCCGGCTCCGCGAACTCGCCTTCCTCAACAGCGGCGTCCACATCGAACTCGCCGACGAACGCGACGACGAGGACCACGAACCGCAGTCGGAGACGTTCCTCTACGAGGGCGGGATCCGTGCGTTCGTCCGGTTCCTCAACGAGACCAAGACGCCCATCCACGACGACGTGATCTACTTCGAGGACGAGGAGGAGGGCGTCCAGGTCGAGGTGGCGCTGCAGGCCACCGAGGAGCTGCAGGGGTCGATCCACAGCTTCGCGAACAACATCAACACCCGCGAGGGCGGCACCCACCTCACGGGGTTCAAGACCGCGCTCACCCGCGTCGTCAACGACTACGCCAACGAGCAGGGCCTCATCGGCGACGTCGACGGCAACCTCAAGGGCGAGGACGTCCGCGAGGGGCTGACCGCCGTCGTCTCCGTCAAACACCCCGACCCGCAGTTCGAGGGGCAGACCAAGACCAAGCTCGGCAACAGCGAGGTCCGCGGGATCACCGAGAGCACGGTCCACGAGGGGCTCGGGACGTACTTAGAGGAGAACCCCGACACCGCACAGAAGATCGTCGCGAAGGCCGCCGAGGCAGCGAAGGCCCGGCAGGCCGCGAAGAAGGCCGAGGAGCTCACCCGCCGGAAGTCCGCGCTGGAGTCGACCGCGCTGCCCGGGAAGCTGGCGGACTGTCAGAGCCGCGACCCCAGCGAGGCCGAGCTGTTCATCGCGGAGGGTGACTCCGCGGGCGGCAGTGCGAAGCAGGCCCGGGACTCCTCGTTCCAGGCCGTGCTGCCGATCAAGGGGAAGATCCTCAATGTCGAGAAACACCGGCTCGACCGCATCCTCGAGAACGACGAGATCCGTGCGATCATCACCGCCGTCGGCACGGGGATCGGCGAGGAGTTCGACATCGAGGACTGCCGCTACGAGAAGATCATCATGGCGACCGACGCCGACGTCGACGGCGCCCACATCCGCACCCTCCTGTTGACGCTGTTCTACCGGCACATGAAGCCGCTGCTGGAGGCGGGCTACGTGTACGCGACCCAGCCGCCACTCTACCGCATCCGCTACCGCGGCGAGACGTACGACGTGATGAGCGAAGAGGAGCGAGATCAGGTGATCGAAGAGGTCTGTGACGGCAACCCCACGCAGGTCCAGCGGTTCAAGGGGCTGGGCGAGATGAACCCCGACCAGCTCTGGGAGACGACGATGAACCCGGAGAACCGGGTGCTGAAGCAGATCACGCTCGACGACGCCGCCGCCGCGGACAAGATGTTCTCGGTGCTGATGGGCGACGCCGTCGACCCGCGCAAGCAGTTCATCAAGGAGCACGCGACTGACGCCGAGTGGGTGGACATATGAGCACGGACACGCCCGACGACGGGGACGAGCCGGCCGATCGGGTCGAGCACGTCCGCGTCGAGGACGAGATGGAGCAGAGCTACATCGACTACGCGATGTCGGTCATCGCGGGCCGGGCGCTGCCCGACGTGCGAGACGGCCTGAAGCCGGTCCACCGGCGCATCCTCTACGCGATGCACGAGGACGGCATCACCTCCGGCTCCGGCCACCGGAAGTCCTCCTCCATCGTCGGGACCACCATGGGGGACTACCACCCCCACGGCGACAGCGCGATCTACGACGCGCTCGCCCGGATGGCACAGGACTTCTCGATGCGAGCCCCCCTCGTCGACGGACAGGGGAACTTCGGCTCGATCGACGGCGACCCGCCGGCCGCGATGCGCTACACGGAGGCGCGCATGGCGCCGATCGCCGAGGAGCTACTGGACGACATCGGGAAGGACACCGTCGACTTCTCCAGCAACTACGACGACCGGCTCACGGAGCCGGACGTGCTGCCCGCGGCGTTCCCGAACCTGCTCGTCAACGGGAGCTCGGGGATCGCAGTGGGAATGTCGACGAACGTCCCGCCGCACAACCTTCGCGAGGTCGTCGACGCCACGATCGAGCTGATCGAGAACCCCGAGGCGACCGTCGAGGACCTGATGGAGCACGTCGAGGGGCCGGACTTCCCGACGGGCGCGAACATCGTCGGTCGCAACGGCGTCCACCAGGCGTACAAGACCGGCCGCGGCCGGGTCCGCATCCGCGCGAAGTTCGACGTCGACGAGGAGGAGGGCCGGATCGTCGTCACCGAGCTCCCGTTCCAAGAGAACAAGGCCCGCCTGATCGAGCGGATCGCCGACGACGTGAACGAGGGGAAGATCGAGGGGATCCGCGACCTGCGCGACGAGTCCGACCGCGACGGCATCCGCATCGTGATCGAACTCAAGCGCGACGCGATGGCGGAGGTCGTCAAAAACCAGCTGCTGGAGTCCCACCTCGAAACGACGTTCGGCGTGATCAACCTCGCGCTGGTCGACGGCCAGCCCCAGGTGCTCACGCTGAAGGAGACGCTCCAGGAGTACATCGAGCACCGGCGCGAGGTCGTGCGCCGGCGCAGCGAGTACGATCTCGCCGAAGCCGAGGACCGCGCACACATCCTCGAAGGCCGGCTGAAGGCGTTGGAGAACGCCGAGGACGTGGTCGAGGCGATCCAGAACAGCGAGGACCGCGACGCTGCCAAGGCGATGCTCCAGTCGGAGTGGGGGTTCAGCGAGGAGCAGGCCGCTCACGTCGTCCGGATGCAGCTCGGCTCGCTGACTTCGATGGAGCGGACCTCGATCGAGGAGGAGTACGAGGACGTGCAGGCGACGATCGAGCGCCTCGAGACCATCCTCGGCAGCGACGAGGAACTGGACTCGGTGATCGTCGACGAGCTCGAAGCCGTCGCCGAGGAGTACGGCGACGAGCGCCGAACGGGGTTCATCGAGGACACCGGCACGGTCACCCACGAGGATCTGATCCCCGAGTCCGAGCAGGTGGTCGTGATGACCGAGGACGACTACATCAAGCGGATGGAACTGGAGGAGTTCCGCGCCCAGAACCGCGGTGGAAAGGGGATCATCGGCACCGGGCTGAAGGAAGGTGACTCCGTCGCCTCCGTGTTCGTGGCCAATAGCCACGACTACCTGCTCTGTTTCACCAACCACGGGCAGGTGTACAAGCTGAAGACGTACGAGGTGCCGGAGATGTCCCGGACCGCCCGCGGGAAGTCCGCGGTGAACCTGCTCGACCTGAGCGACGACGAGCAGATCGAGGCCGTCGTCAACACCGACGACATCGACACCGAGGGCGAGGAGGAGGAACAGCAGTTCCTCACGATGGTGACCCGCGGCGGGTACATCAAGCGCAGCGGCGTCTCAGAGTTCCAGAACATCCTCTCGACGGGGATCCGCGCGATCAGCCTCGAGGACGGCGACGCGCTCGCCGACGTGGAGGTCACCGACGGCACGCAGGACGTGGTGATCGCGACCCGCGAGGGGATGTCGATCCGCTTCGACGAGACGGAGGCCCGCGCGATGGGTCGGACCGCCCGCGGCGTCCGCGGGGTCGATCTCGAGGGCGACGACGAGGTCGCCGCCGTCGCGGGCATCGACGAGGATCGCTCCTCGTGGCTGCTCACCGTCACCGAGAACGGCTACGGTAAGCGCTCCGACCTCGACGCCTACCGCGTGCAGTCCCGCAACGGGAAGGGGCTGATCGACATCAAGACCAACGACCGCAACGGGCGCGTCACCGCGCTCGACGCGGTCGGGCCGGGCGACCACCTCGTGACGATGAGCGAGGCCGGCCAGATCATGCGCTGCCCGGTCGAAGACCTCTCGATCGTCGGCCGGAACACGATGGGCGTGACGGTGATGGATCTCGAAGACGGCGACCGCGTGGCCGCCGTGGACGTGATCGACGCCGACCGGATCGAGATCGACGAGTAACTCCCCGCGACCTCCGTTTTCGAACAGTTTTCGACGTTCGGCGTCTCTAGACATCTCACAATTTGCAGAACTCTTCGACGGTGTCGGCCGTTCGGCGTCGTCGCCCCGAAATACCCTAAACTGATTTACGTTTTTGGGGCGTAGCTCGCCCCGATGACCGAGGAAAACTGGGGGCTCTCTGGAGAGAGTGACGGCGAGGACCCGATACCCGAGCCGATCCCGGAGGAGCTACTCGGCTACCTCAGGGACGCGCTCGGAGGGAACGTGCGTGCCGTCGCCCACTACGATCACGACTCCGCCGACATCCGGACCGCCGACGGCGTCGGCGACGGCGTCACCGACGAGCACGTCGAGGAGATCATCGACGACCTCCGCTTGCAGGACGTCTCCCAAACCAGACAGGAGAGCCTCTTCCAAGTCGGGTCGCTGTACTGCACCATCCGCGCGTTCGACGACGCGCTCGTGGTCCACTTCATTCAGGGCGACGCCCGGGGGACGATGATCTCGCTCGAACCGTCGACGGCGCCGGGGCTCACCGACTTCATCTACGACGTGCTCGGAATCCTCCACGAACACTCCGAGCAGGAGATCAACCGCGCTCCGCACTGGACGAGGGCGGAGCAGGACTGACCGACGGTCGGTCGCGGGTGTGGAGAGCGCTCGAACAGTCCACGCCCCGTGGACTGTCGTGAGCACACAAAACCTATCCCCCGACCGCCGGAGAGGAGAGCCATGCCTGGCGCCAGCGTGAGTCGGGGCGAGCGAGTGACGCTCCGGACCGTCGAGGAGGAGGACCGCGCGTTCTGCCAGCGCGCGTCGGCCAACCCCGAGATCCGGATCCCGATCGGGAACCCGCTGCGGAGCCGGAGCGAACTCGGCGACGTTGCCGAGTCGGCGGGCGATCAGTTCCTCGTCTGTCTGGACGACGCGGGCCCAGGGTCGCCCGAGGAGTCCGAGCTGACCCGGGTCGGCTGGGTCGGCATCGAGGACATGAGCTACCGGCGGCCGGACCTCTCGTACTGGCTCGCGCCCGAGTTCCACGGCGAGGGGTACGGCGCGGAAGCGGTCGGCCTCGCGATCGACTACGCGTTCGCGACGTACGACCACCCGGCGGTGGGGGCGATCGCGTACGACTTCAACGACGCCTCGCGTGGGCTGTTGGAGTCGCTGGGGTTCGAGGAAGAGGGGCGGATTCGCCGGGACCGGTTCATCGACGGCGAGTACGTGGACACGATCCACTACGGGCTGTTGCGTGAGGAGTGGCGAGAGTAGGCAGATTGTCGACCGCGAGCGAACGGATGTGAGCGAGCGGGCCGAGCACCGACCAACGGGAGGTGCGAGGCTTTTGGTCGAGCTTTTGCAAGGGCCCTCCGGGGCCCGCAGCAAAAGGTCGTCGAGTAAGTTACTTCCCCGCTCCCCCAAAACCCCCGTCGTATGGAAACGAGCGAGGGGTTCGACGAGGTCGTCCACGAGCCGGACCGGGAGTTCGTGGAGTCGACCAACGTCTGGGAGTTCATGCAGGCGTACGACATCGACGACTACGAGGCGCTGATCGAGCGAACCACGACCGAGATCGAGGGCGAGCCGGAGTCGGGCGTCGACTGGTTCTGGGACGAGATGCCCGACTACCTCGACGTGGAGTTCTACGAGGCGTACGACACCGTCCGTGACGACAGCGACGGCCCCCAGTTCACCGACTGGTACCCCGGCGGCGAGATCAACATCGCCCACAACACGCTGGACCGCTACGCCGAGGTCGACGCCCCCGAGCGCAACAAGGTGGCCTGCATCTGGGAGGGCGAGGACGGCGAGGTCGACGAGCGGACGTTCCACGACCTCTACCGGCAGGCAAACCGCGTCGCGAACTACCTCGAAGCGGCGGGCATCGAGACCGGCGACACGGTCGGGCTGTACATGCCGATGGTGCCGGAAGTCATCTCGATCCTCTATGGCTGTTTCAAGGTCGGCGCGATCGCGGTCCCGATCTTCTCGGGGTTCGGCGTCGAGGCGACCGCAACCCGGATCGACGACGCCGAGCCGGACGTGCTGTTCACCGGCGACGGGTTCTACCGCCGCGGGAGCCCAGTTCGGCTGAAGGAGGGGGCCGACGAGGCGATCGAGCAGGCGGGCCACGTCGAGAACGTCGTCGTGTTCGATCGGCTCGGTGATCGCGAGAACCCGGACGTCGAGGTCCCGTGGAACGACGACCGCGACGAGTGGTGGGCCGACACCGTCGCCGAGCAGGACGGCGAGTACGACACCAAGTCGCTGCCGTCGGATCAGGAGTCGATGCTGCTGTACTCCTCCGGCACTACGGGCGAGCCGAAGGGGATCGTCCACACTCACGCCGGCGTGCTCACCCAGTGTGCGAAGGAGATCCACTTCGGCTTCGACCAGCAGCCGAGCGACCGCTTCTTCTGGGTCAGCGACATCGGCTGGATGATGGGGCCGTGGACGCTGATCGGGAACCACCACTTCGCGGGCACGACGTTCATGTACGAGGGCGCGCCCGACCACCCGCACCCGGGTCGGTTCTGGGAGATGATCGAGGAACACGGGATCACCACGTTCGGCGTCTCTCCGACCGCGATCCGGGCGCTGCGCAAGCACGGCGACGAGGTGGTCGAGCAGTACGACCTCTCCAGCCTCCGGCTGCTCGGCTCCACCGGCGAGCCGTGGGATCCCGAGTCCTGGATGTGGTTCTACGAGGAGGTCGGCGGCGGCGAGGCGCCGATCATCAACATCTCCGGCGGCACCGAAATCTGTGGCTGTTTCCTGATGCCGCTGCCGATCAACGACCTCAAGCCCGGCACGCTGGGCGGCCCCGGCCTCGGGATGGACATCGACATCGTCGACAACGACGGCAACTCAGTGCGGGAGCAGCACGAACGCGGCTTCCTGGTCGCGCGTGACTCCTGCCCGTCGATGACCAAGAGCCTCTGGTCGGGCGACGAGCGCTACCTCGAGGAGTACTGGTCGACGTGGGAGGATCTCTGGGACCACGGCGACTTCGCCCAGAAGGACGAGGACGGGTTCTGGTTCCTCCACGGCCGCGCGGACGACGCGCTCAACGTCGCCGGCCGGAAAGTCGGCCCCGCCGAGATCGAGGGCGTCCTCGTCGAACACGACGACGTGAATCAGGCCGCCGCGGTGGGCGTCCCGGACGACACGACCGGCACCGCGGTCGTGACCTACGTCATCCCCGAGGAGGGTGTCGAACCCAGCGACGAGCTCGCCGAGGAGCTCCGGGCGCTGGTGGGCGAGGAGCACGGCAAGCCGTTCCGCCCCCGCGAGATCCTGTTCGTCGACGAGTTCCCCAAGACGCAGTCCGGCAAGGTGATCCGGCGGGCGATCGAGGCGGCGTACAACGACGAGGACCCCGGGGATCTCTCCTCGATGGAGAACCCCGAGGCGTTCGAGAAGATCAAAGACGCCGGCTAATCCGCCGATAGCGGTACGTCCTCGGGCGCGATCCGTGTCGGCTCGGGCGCGTCGCCCGCGGCTACCGCGAACTCCCCCCGCGCTTCTCCGTCGGCAGCGGGATCGACGAGCACTGCACACCCATCCACGAGCAGCGGCGCGAGCAGGCCGGCGACGACCGCACCCGGCTCGGCGAGTGAGGCCCGGAGCACCACGCGGCTGTCGGCGTCGAGCCCCCGGAGATCCGCCACCTCTGACGCGGCGGCGAGCGCGTCGCCGTGGCTGACCGTCCGCTCGCCGGCGACGAGCAGCGGCGTCCCGGGGTCGATATCGGTCGGCGGGAACGCTGGGTTCTCGCTCCAGACCGACTCCTCCCAGTCGATCGTCTCGGGATCGTCCGCCTCGGCGCCGAAGACCGCGAGCTTGCTCCCGGCGTCGGGATCGTAGGCGGCCTGTTCGGCGGCGGGAACGAGCAGCAGTCGGTCGCCGGCCTCGCTGCCCGCTTCGGGGTCGAACCGCGTGGCGGCGCCGAGTTGAGCGGCGCCGAGGAACGCGAGGACGGGCGGCAGGTCCGGCACGGGCGCGGCGGCGACTGTTCGCCCCTCGCCGACGCCGTGGAAGCGCAGGACGTTGCCCGCCTTGTACGCGTTCGTGATCAGTTCGTGGTAGCTGCGCTCGCGGTCGCCGATGGCGAGCGCGGGGCGGTCGCTCCGGCGGTCGCGAGCGAGCAGGTCGGCGACGGCGTCCATGGCCGAAGGAGCGGGCCGGAGCGGCAAGGCTCCGGCGGTCGGCAGTCGCCGGCGCTCAGGGTGCGCCGGTGATCACCATCCGGGAGTCGTCCTCGTCGAACAGCAGCATCCGGGAGTCCTCGCCGTCGACGCGGACGGCGTCGCCGGCGTCCATGTCGACGGTGTCTCCTTCGACGGTGAGCTTCGCCGACCCTTCGAGCAGGACGTACACCTCCTCCTGTCCGTCGCTCTCGTGGGCGTGCTCCATCCCCTCCCAGCCGGCGTCGGCCTCGACGACCGTGACGCCGAGGTTCTCACAGTCGAGCGCGTCCCGGAGGAAGTACATCCCGGGCGCTTTCGGTTCCACGTCGTCGTAGCTGACGGCGTCGTGGCTCATCGCGCGTAAACGATCGGTCGCGGGCGGCAAAAGTCGCCCGGCAGCTACAGCGAGCTTCGGAGCTTCTCGAAGAAGCCGCGGTCCACGTCGACCTCCTCGCCGCCCGCTTCGGCGAACTGTTCGAGCGCCTCGCGCTGTTCCTCGTTGAGGTCCTCGGGCGTGACGATCTGTACGTCGACGAAGAGGTCGCCGTCCCCGCGCCCGCGCAGGCGGGGCATCCCCTTGCCGCGGAGGCGGAACCGCTCGCCGGACTGCGTTCCGGCGGGGATGTCGAGCTCGACCGGGCCGTCGAGCGTGGGGACCTCGACGGTCGCGCCGAAGGTGGCCTGCGGGAACGAGATGGCGTGTCGGTGCTCCAGATCCGCGCCGTCGCGCTCGAACTCGGGGTGGTCCTCGACTTCGACCTCGATCAGCAGGTCGCCCTTCGGGCCGCCGTTCTCGCCCGGCGCGCCCTCGCGGTTCATCCGGAGGCTCTGCCCGCTCTGGATGCCGGCGGGCACGTCGACCTGAAGGGTGGCCTCCTGCCGGACGACGCCGTCGCCCGAACAGGTCGCACACTCCTCCGAGTAGAGCTCGCCCTCGCCGCCACAGCGCCGGCAGGTCTGGGTCTGCTGGACGCGACCCAGCGGCGTCTGCTGGACCTGCGTCACCTGCCCCTGCCCGTTACACTCGGGACAGGTCTCCACGTCGGCGTCGGCGGGGTGGCCGGCGCCGTCGCAGTCGGGGCACTCCTCGGGGCGCTCGATGGTGAACTCCTTGCTGACGCCCTCGTAGGCCTCTTCGAGCGTGATCGACATGCCGGTTCGGATGTCTCGGCCGGCCTGCGGGCGGTTGCCGCCGCCGCGACCGCCCCCGCGGCCGCCGCCGAAGAACTGCTCGAAGATGTCCTCGAAGCCGCCACCGCCGCCGGCGCCGCCGAACGGGCCACCGCCCATGCCGCCGGCGCCGCCAGCGCCCTGATCGAAGCCGCCGCGCTTCTCGGCCTGCTCGAAGCGCTCGTGTCCCATCTGGTCGTACGCTTGGCGCTTCTCCTCGTCGGTGAGCACCTCCTTCGCCTTCTTCGCCTTGCGGAACTTCTCCTCGGCGTCGGGGTCGTCGCTCACGTCCGGGTGGTACTCGGAAGCCTTCTGCCGGAACGCCTGCTGGATCTCGTCCTCGTCGGCGTCCCGGGAGACTCCCAGCACCTCGTAGAAGTCCTCGCTCATTCGTTATCGGGGATAACTGGCTCGGTCTATTTGAATCGCGTGGCTTCCGACCCCGCGCGAGGCTCGACTCCGCTGGGGTCAGCCCCCGGCCCCGAACCGCTCGACGGCGGCCGCCGCCGCTTCGGGCGCGACCGAGCTACTCTCCCCGTTCCGATCCTCGATCTCGACCTCGCCGGTCTCGCGGTAGTGGTTCCCGACGACGATCTTCCCGGGCAGCCCCAGCAGGTCGCTCTCGGCGAAACGCTCGCCGACGGACTGCTCGCCGTCGAACAGGAGGCAGTCCGCGCCGAGCTCGTCGTGGATCTCGGCAGCCACCGTCTCGACCTCCCCGTCGCCGATGGGAATGACTGCGGCCCGATAAGGTGCGACCGACCCCCACTCGGTGACGGGCCAGTAACAGCCTGCGTCCCCCGAGTCGGAGTCTGTGCCGCCCTGCATCACCATCGTCTGGACGATCCGGCCGATCCCGAGCCCGTAGCTGCCCATGTGGACCTCGCGGGGGCGGCCGTCGGCGCCGTCGACCGTGAACCCCATCGACTCGGCGTAGCCCGTCCCGAGTTCGAACACGTGGCCGACTTCGACGCCGCCGCTTTCGCGGAGTCGGTCGCCGCAGTCGGGGCAGTCGTCCCCGTCCGCGAACGCCCCGTACTGGGGCGACTCGTCGCTCAGTCCGAACCGACAGCCGTCGCCGGAACAGGCCAACAGGTCGCAGGTCCCGTCGCGCACGGGGGCGAGAAACTCCTCGGAGCGGTCGCCCCCCATCACGCTGTTGGCGGCGTCGGCGATCACGAACGACAGGCCGAGATCCGAGAGGATCCGTTCGTACGCCGTTCGGATCTCGCGATACCCCTCGCGGAGCGACGCCTCGTCGCCGTGGAACGAGTAGGCGTCCTTCATTGTGAACTCCTTACAGCGCAGGAGGCCCGCCCGGGCACGGTCGTCACGGAACTTCGCCCCGTCTTGGTACAGCGTCAGGGGGAGATCGTCGTAGGAGCGCACCAGCCCGTCGAGCAGGTGGACCATCCCCTCCTCGTGGCTGGGTGCGAGACAGAGGTCCCGACCGTCGCGGTCCGCGAGGGTGAACATCTCGCCCTCGAAGGCGCCCCAGCGGCCGCTCTGTTCCCAGCGCTCCCGCTGCTGCAGGCCGGGGAGGGACACTTCCTGCCCGCCGACGGCGTCCATCCCGGTTCGGATTCGGTCGACGACTTTCTCCCGAACGCGCTTCCCGGCGGGCGTGAGCCCCCAGAGCCCGCTACCGAACTCCCGGATCAGCCCCGCCCGGACGAGGCGTTCGGTCGCCGCCGTCCCTTCGCCGCGGCGCTCGCGGCTCGCGGGGAGAAAGAGGTCACTGCGCCGCATCGGTCACCTCGGTACGTCCGGATCGCTGGAGAAATCGCTGTCTGTTACCGCCACCGCGGAACGTGTCCACGGGCCGTGCTGAACCCGCGGGACTCGCGTGTCGAAGACATCGACTGATCGCTGGACCGGACGCGTGAAAAGTGTACCTCTGTCGTGTGGTTCGGTGGCGCAAGTCACGGGTTCGCGGCGATGGATTCAACGCACCCCGGCACACAGATCGTGGTAACCGATGCCATCGTTCACCGCCCGCGCCGAGTACGACCGCCTCACCCACGTGCGCGCCCACCGCCCCGGCCTCGAACTCTGGTCCGGTGCGCTCGACCCGGAGTCGAACCTGTTCGACGCCCCCGTCCCGCCTGCACAGGCCGCACGGGAGCACGAGCGCATGACCGACGCGCTCGCGAGCGCGGGCGTCGAGGTCCACCTGCTCGCCGACGATCTCGCCGACGCCGGCGCGCTCACCGACTTGGTCGCGGAGTACGTCGACCTCCCCGACGGTCTCGATCCGGCCGCCGCGACCGCCGAGTTCGACGACCGGGAGACGCTCGAACTGGTGCTCTCGCGGGCGAGACTCACCGAGGGTCCGGACGGGCCGAACGTCGAACTCCGCCGGCCGATCTCGAACACGCTGTTCCAGAGCGACACGGTCGTCGTCGGCGACGAGGGACCGGTGCTCTGTGCGATGGGCGAACCCATCCGACAGGACGAGCTCCCGATCGTCCGCCCGGCGTGGGAGGGGCTGGGTGCGGAGTTCTCCCACGAGATGCAGCGACCGCTGGAGGGCGGGGAGTTCCTTCCCGCCGGCGAGTTCGCCCTGCTGGGCGTCTCCGCCGAGATCGACGGGAGGGAGGAGGTGATCCGGACCACCTACGAGGCGGGGCGGGAGTTCCTCGACGCGGGTGCGGTCGGCTTCGAGGAGGTGGGGCTCGTGCGCGCGCCGCTGGCTGCGGATCGCCGCCACCGCGAGGAACACGGGATCGGTTCGCGCGTGCTCCATCTGCTCGGCTGGTGTAACCTCGCTGCGGAGGGGCTGGCTGTCACCGACCCCGCGCTCGCCGAGGAAGCGACGGTCGACGTGTTCCGGAAGACGGGCGACGGCTACGTGTTCGACCGCTCCACGTCGACGCTCGACTACCTCCGCGAGCAGGGGTACGATATCGTCGAGATGGGGCCGAACGAGCGCTGGGCGGCGAACTTCCTCACCGTCGACGACGGGACGATCGTCCCGATGCACCGCACCGACGAGGACGGCGCGTACGACCCCGACCTGAACGGCACGATCGAGCGCCTGAAGGAGCGCGGCGTCGAGGTGTTGCCGGACGGCGAGGGGATTCCGGAGGGCGTGCTGACGCGAGGCGCCGGCGGGATCAACTGTATGACCGTGCCGCTGGAGCGGAGGTGAGTCGGGTCGAGAAATCGGGTTTGTCGCAGTCGGTTTCGTCCCAGTCCGGTTCAGAAAGCTCCCTGCGGTCGCTTTCTGAAATACCGGAAGACTTCGCTACGCTCGTCTTCCGTATGGACGACTCGGACTCGTCCTTTCAGTCCTCGTCCTCGTCGTCCACGTCTTCGAAGTCGGCGTCGACGTACTCGTCGTCCTCGCCGCCAGCGTCACCGCCCATGCCGCCGGGGCCGGCGCCGCCCATGCCGCCCGGACCGCCCGCGGCACCCGCACCGGCACCGCCCGCGCCGGCCTGGGCCTGCTCCTGGTACATCTGCTTGCCGATCTCCTGCAGCTCGTCGCTGAGCTCCTCGGCGGCCTCGTTCAGCTCGTCGGCCGTGGCGTCCTCGTCGTCGAGAACGTCCTGCACGTCGTCGATCGCGGCCTCGATCTCCTCGATCGTCTCGTCGTCGACGTTCTCCTCGTTCTCCTCGATCAGCGTCTCGGCGCGCTGGATCGCGCCCTCGGCCTCGTTGCGAGCCTCGATGCGCTCGCGGCGCTGCTGGTCCTCCTCGGCGTGCTGCTCGGCCTCCTGCTGCATCTGCTCGATCTCCTCGTCGGAGAGGCCGGCGCCGCCCTCGATGGTGATCGACTCGGCGTTGCCCGAGCCCTGATCCTCGGCCTCGACGTTGACGATCCCGTTCTCGTCGATGTTGAACGTGACCTCGATCTGGGGCGTGCCCGCGGGCGCGGGGGGAATCCCCGTCAGCTGGAACTCACCGAGCAGCTCGTTCTCCTCGGCGATCTCGCGTTCGCCCTGGAACACGCGGACCTGCACGGAGGTCTGGTTGTCCGCGGCGGTGGTGAACACCTTCGACTCCTCCGTCGGGATCGTGGTGTTCTTCTCGATCAGGCGCTCGAACAGGCCGCCCTTGACCTCGATCCCCAGCGAGAGCGGGGTCACGTCGAGCAGCACGAGGTCGTCCACGTCGCCGGAGAGCACGCCGCCCTGGATCGCCGCACCCAGCGCGACGGCCTCGTCGGGGTTGACGTTCTTCTTGGGCTCCTGTCCGACCAGATCCTCGACCTGCTCGTGAACCTGCGGCATCCGGGTCGAGCCGCCGACCAGGATCACTTCGTCGATGTCGTTCTTGCTGTAGCCCGCGTCGTCGAGCGCCTGCTCGGTCGGGTCGACGGTACGCTCGATCAGGTCCGACGTGAGCGACTCGAACGTCGCCCGTGTGACCGACTGCTCGAGGTGGACCGGGCCGGAGTCCGTCGCGGTGATGAACGGGAGGTTGACGGTGGTCTCCTTCTTGTTCGAGAGCTCGATCTTGGCTTCCTCGGCGGCGTCCTTGAGCCGCTGGAGCGCCTGTCGGTCCTCGCGGAGGTCGATCCCGTGCTCGTTCTCGAACTCGTCGGCGAGGTGGTCCATCAGCGCCTCGTCCCAGTCGTCGCCACCGAGGTCGTTGTCCCCGTTGGTCGCGACGACCTCGTAGACGCCGCCGCCGAGATCGAGGATCGAAACGTCGAACGTCCCGCCGCCGAGGTCGTAGACGAGAACGGTCTGGTCGGACTCGTCGTCGAGCCCGTACGCCATCGACGCCGCGGTCGGCTCGTTGACGATGCGTTCGACCTCGAAGCCGGCGATCTCGCCGGCGTCTTTCGTCGCCTGTCGCTGCTTGTCGTTGAAGTACGCGGGGACCGTGATGACCGCCTTCTCCACTTCGTCGCCGAGGTACTCCTCGGCGTCACGCTTGAGCTTCTGGAGGATCATCGCCGAGATCTGCTCGGGCGTGTACTCCTCGCCGTCGGCCTCGACGGCGTAGTCCTCTTCGCCCATGTGGCGCTTGATCGAGGCGATCGTGTTCTCCGGGTTCTGGATCGCCTGGTTCTTGGCGGGCTTGCCGACCAGGCGCTCGCCGTCGTCGGAGAACGCGACGACCGACGGCGTGGTCCGGTCGCCCTCGCTGTTGACGATGATCTCGGGGTCACCACCCTCCATGACGGCCATGGCGGAGTTGGTGGTCCCGAGGTCGATTCCGAGGATCTTGTTGCTCGCCATTCTTGGTCGTGTATTCCGGGCTGAATCGGTTAAAGGTTGCTTTCACGACCGCAGAATACCCCTACGCTTGCCTGCGGTTCTCTAAGCCGGTGCCGGGGTCTGCAGAAGGATTTATCCCGAAGCGTCGTCCGACCGCTACTCCTCGCTGACCGTGACCTGTGCGGTCCGGATCACCTTCTCGCCCATCTCGTAGCCGGGGCGGTAGAGCTCCTCGATGGTGCCGGCGGGGCGGTCGCTCTCGACGCGCATCAGCACCTCGTGGCGCTCGGGATCTGGCTCCTCGCCGGGTTCGGGTTCGATCCGCTCGACCCCTTCGTCGGCGAGCACGCTGTCCAGCTCGCGGAGCGTCCCCTCGACGCCCTCACGGATGTCGGTGTCCTCGCCCTGCTCCAGCGCGCGGGCGAGGTTGTCACGGACCGGGAGCAGGTCCTCGACCAGACTCTCGGTCGCCCGGGCCTGCTGCTGTTCGAGCTTCTTCTGCTGGCGCTTCTTGAAGTTCTGGAAGTCGGCCTGCTTTCGGGTGAGCTTCCCCTCCAAGTCCTCGATACGCTCCTCGTAGTCGGCGCGGTCCTCCCGGACTGCCTCGGCCAGTTCCTCGTCGTACTCGGCGACGCGCTCGATCAGCGATCGGTCGAGTTCCTCCTCGGTCTCCGCCTCCGGCGCGTCAGCCTCGGCCCCTTCCTCGGCGTCGGTCGGCTCCTCGGCTGCCGCGTCGGCCTCGTCGGTCATAGCTGGAGGAAGCGCCGCCGTGGGTTTAAGCGTTGCAAAAGCGCGCCGCGATCCGTGTCGCCTCGTTCAGTCGCCGCCGGTGAGCGCGTCGAGCATGAACACCGCCTCGGGCTTTGAGAGCGGGTCGTTCGCGTTGCCGCAGTGGGGCGACTGCACGCAGGACGGGCAGCCGTCGGCGCAGTCGCAGTCGTCGATCAGCCGGGCGGTCCGGGCCATCAGCGCCTCGATCCGGTCGTATCCTCGCTTCGTCAGCCCGACGCCGCCGGGGTGGCCGTCGTAGACGAATATCGTCGACTGGTCGGTGTGGGAGTGGTACGGCGTCGACAGCCCGCCGATGTCCGCCCGGTCACAGAGCAGGTACAGTGGGAACAGCGAGATGACGCCGTGTTCGGCCGCGTGGATGCCGCCGTTGAAGCCGTACTCGGGGTCGCCGTCCTCGGCGGCCATCGCGCGCATCTCGACTTCCACGTCCTCCGGAACGGTCCAGTAGAGCGCTTTCGTCCGGAGCGTCGTCTCCGGCAGGTCGAGCGACTCCCGACCGAGCGTTTCGCCGGAGGCGGCGTCCCGGCGCTCGAACCCGGTGATCTGCTCGGTCACGGAGACGTCCGCGAACCGGACCGCCGTGTCGGGTCGGGCCGACAGCGACTTCTCCCGCAGGTCCTCGTGGACGGTCACGTCCTTCTCGGTCAGAACCTGCGTGTGGTAGTCCGCCCACGTCGGCTGGAGGCGGGCGGTGTCGCGATCCAGATTCAACTCCGCGACCTCGTAACGCTGGCCCTGATGGTGGTAGATCGCACCCGGGTGCACGTCTCGGAGCGCGTCCGAGAACGATAGGGAGGCGATCACGTCGCCGGATCGCTCGTCTCGGAGGTCGATCTCCCGGTCGTCGATCGTCCGGAGGTTCATGCTGTGCTGGGGGCTCTCGTCCCCGTCGTGGGTCCACCGGAGCCCGTTTCCCGTCTCGCGGCGCTCTAGGACGCCCGCGTCCTCCAGATCCGCGACCACGTCCGGGAACGGCTCGCCGAAGTGTCGCCGGTCGTCCCGGGAGAGCCAGTTCTCGGCGGCCGCCGAGGCGACGTGATCGGGCATGACCGCCTCGTTCTCCGGGTCGCTGATCGCGTCCTCGGGCTCGCCCTCGAAGAACGTCTCCGGGTTGCGCATCAGGTACTGGTCCAACTGATCCTCCCCGGCGACGAGCACCACGAGCGCGGGGTCGTCGCCCCGCCCCGCCCGCCCGGCCTGCTGGAACGCCGCCATCCGGGTGCCCGGGTAGCCGTCGACGATCACCGCGTCCAGCCCGCCGACGTCGACGCCGAGTTCGAGCGCGTTCGTGCTCCACACCCCACGGAGCTCGCCGCTGTGGAGTTGCTCCTCCAGCTCCCGCCGGCGGTCGTCGGTCAGCGATCCTTGGTACGCCTGCACCTTCCCCGCGAGCTCGGCCGATCCGCGGCTCCGGAGCTCCTTCGCCGACTCTGCGGCGTAGCGCTCGGCGGTCTGACGGCTCCGCGTGAACACGAGCGTCTGCTGACCCGCCTCCACGAGGTCGGTGAACAGTCGCATGGATTCGACGTGGCTGGAGCGCCGCCGTCCCGTCTCTCGATCCTGTTCGTACTCGGGCGGGTTCCAGAGCACCCAGTCCCGCGGCCCCGTCGCGGAGGCGTCGTCGTCGACGAGTGTGAACCCCGAGGGCTCACGGCCGGTGATCGTCGCCGCGTGTTCGACGGGGTTGCCGATCGTCGCCGAACAGCAGACGTAGGTGGGGTCGGCGCCGTAGCGTTCGCAGATTCGGTTGAGCCGTCGCAACAGCAGCGCGACCTGCGAGCCGAACACCCCGCGGTAGCTGTGAACCTCGTCGATCACGACCAGTTCGAGCGAGGAGAAGAACCACTCCCAGAGCCGGTGGGCGTGCGGGAGCAGCGCGTAGTGGACCATGTCGGGGTTCGAGAGCAGCACGGTCGGCCGACGGTCCCGAACGTCTCGCTTCTCGGACTTCGAGAGCCGGCCGGTGTACTGGTCGACGGAGACGCGCGAACCGAAGCCGAGATCGCGGGCCAACGCCGAGAGCGTCTCCAGCTGGTCCGAGACGAGCGCGTTCTGCGGGCCGAGGTAGAGCGTTCGACCCCCGTGGTCCATCGCTCGCTCGAACGCGGGAACGGTGTACGCGAGGCTCTTCCCGCTTGCGGTTTCGGTCGCGATCACGGCGTCGTCGCCGCCCCTGACTGCCTCGATCGCGGCGGCCTGGTGCCGGAACGGTCGTTCGATCCCCCGGTCGGCGAGCGCACTCTCGAGACGGGGTTCGAGATCGAGATCCGCGAACGTGGGTTCCCGGGCAGGCACCCGCCGGTGAGCGGCCACCTGCTCGGCATGGTACGGGCGCTCCCGGAGCCAGTCGAGCGGGTCGTGCACGCGCCCGCTCGGCGCCCGCGAGCCATGACGGTTCTGGTCCCGGCCGCTTTTGACCGGTGGCGCCGACGTGGGCGTATGGACGGCGGTACGTACACGCTCGTCTTCTCGCTGCCGAGCGCCGCCGATATCGAGGTCGGTGCGCTCGGCGAGCACCGCTTCCCGGCTGGCGGCTACTGCTACACCGGAAGCGCCCTCGGAAGCGGCGGCTTCTCCCGAATCGACCGCCACCGCAACGTCGCCGCCGGCGAGCACGACGTTCGTCACTGGCACGTCGACTACTTCGGCGGCCATCCCGAGACGGAACTGGTGAGCGTCGAGCGAACGCGCGGGCAGGACTGCGAATGCGCGGTCGCGCGAACGCTCGGGGCCGGGCCCGTTCCCGGCTTTGGCGCCTCCGACTGCGACTGCGAGACACACCTCGCCCGGTTCGAAAGCGCCGAAGTCGCGGCCGAGCGGGCTGGCGCTGCTCACGATCGAGACTGAGCGCCACGACACGGGGGAGGCGGTGACGCTTAACCCCCCACAGCACTACTGGGCGAGCATGTTCGAACCGATGCCCTACCTGGAGTGGATCGAGGGTCGGCCCGGGGCGGCCGACCACGATCTCGGCTCGAGCGACTTGCGGACGGAGCAGGCCGACGGCTCGGTGGCGCCGCCGCCGCTTTCGGGACTTCCGGACCCGAACGACCCGCCGTCGCTGTCGGCGTCGATCGCCGCGGAGTACGGCGTCGACGAGTCGGCGGTACTCGTGACTGCGGGCGCGACCCACGCGAACTTCCTCGCGGCCGCGGCGGCGCTGTCGCTGGCCGAAGGGGAGGAGGTCGTCGTCGAGGAGCCCGGCTACGACCCCCTCGTCCACACGCCGGCCGGCATCGGCGGGACGGTGAGCCGGTTCGACCGCCCCGCCCGATCGGGGTACCCGCTACTCCCGAGCGAGATCACCGCGGCCCTCTCCGAGCGGACGGCGTTGGTCACCGTCACGAACCGCCACAACCCCTCGGGGCGGCTCACTCCCCGCGAGGAACTGGCGTCGGTCGCGGAGGCCGTCGGCGACGCCGGCAGCCGGCTCCTCGTCGACGAGGTGTACGGGCCATACACTGCCGAGGACGACGCCGAGGGCGCGTTTGGCGGCGTTACGGCGGCGGGGATCCCCAACACGGTCGTGACGGGCTCGTTCACGAAGTTCCACGGCCTCGGCGGGCTCCAAGTCGGCTGGCTGATCGCCGACGAGCCGTTCGTCGAGCGCGCCCGCGAGGCGTTCATGCACGTCCCGGCAGTGGCGGAACCCAGCCGCGCGCTCGCGCGGCGCTTCTTCGCTCACCGTGACGAGCTAGTCGCAGACTCCCGCTCCCAGCTCCGACGGAACTACGAGCTACTCTCGTCGTTCGTCGAGGAGCGGTCGGATCTCGACGGCGAGATCGCTGCCGGCTGCACGTTCGGCTTCGTCGAACACGAACGTGCCGACGGTGACGAACTCGCCGCGGCGGCGTGGAACGCTGGAGTGCTGGTGATCCCCGGGCGGTTCTTCGACGTGCCCTCGGGCGTCCGTCTCTCGGCCGGTCGGAGCCCCGAGGCGGTGGAATCGGGACTGGAGACGCTGGGGGAGGTACTCGACGAACTCTGAGCCCGGGCGTCGGCGCCGACGCTGGCGAACAGGTGGCAGGTCGCCGGCGAGGCAGGTGCCACGCTCCCGCTGCTGCCCCGCCGCAGTGGTCAGGTCACGGGGAGCGTGGTCCCGTTCTCGTACTTGAACGTCGGGGTCAGAGAGCGTCGACAGCCGCCGCGAGCTCCTCGATCGGGTGGGGCGGCTCCGAATCGGCGGCCGGCCGGTCGCCGAGCTGCGTTCGACAGGACGCCCCCGGCGCGACGACCTCGTTGCCGTCGGCGTCGTCGACCTGATCGAACAGGATCCGGCCGATCGCCTTGCTCATCGAGAGGTGTTCGGCCTCGTAGCCGAAGCTCCCGGCCATCCCACAGCAGGTGGAGTCCAGCGGGTCGACCTCGAAGCCGGCACGTCGGAGGACGCCGACCGCGTGGTGATCCTTCTTGCTCGCTTTCTGGTGACAGTGGCCGTGGTAGACCAGCGACCCCTCGCCCGCCGCGTCGAAGCCGTCGTCGAGCCGGAACGCGTCGAGGTACTCGAAGACGCCGTAGGTCGCGTTCGAGACGGCCTCCACGCCGTCGCCGGCCAGCAGATCGTGGTAGTCCGACTGGAGCATCACCGCGTCGGACGGTTCGACGACCACCACGTCCCAGCCTTCCTTGACACGGGGCGCGAGCGCGTCGACGTTCTCGCGGGCGCGGTTCCGGGCTTCATCGACGAACCCTTTCGAGAGCGGCGGTCGGCCGCTGGATCCCGCCTCCGCGGCCAGTTCGACGTGGACCCCCGCGGCTTCGAGCACCCGGACCGCCGCTTTCCCCTGTTCGGGGGCGTTGTAGTTCGTGTGGGTGTCCGGGAGGATCAGCGCTTTCCGCTCGGCCTCGCTTTCGGGGACGGCCGGCTCGCGATCGGCCATCCAGTCGGCGAAGCTCTCGCGGTGGAACGTCGGCAGGCTCCGATCGGCCGCGATGCCGAGAGTCTTCTCCATCGCCCAGCGGGCGCCCGGGAGCGTCGCGGCGGCGTTCGACAGCGGCGCGAGCCGGCTGCCGATCTGCGAGAGCGTGTCGACGTTGGCGAACAGCCTCTCGCGTAGGCCGGCACCCTCGCGCTCGTGGCGGGCGTGTTCGATTTCGGTCTTCATCTTCGCCATGTCCACCTCGCTCGGGCAGTCCTTCGCACAGCCCTTACAGCCGATACAGAGGTCGAGCACCTCGTCCTCGAACTCCTCGGTGAAGATCTCCTCCTCGGGGAGCTCGCCGCTCATCGCTTGCCGGAGCAGGTTCGCCCGCCCGCGGGTGGCCTGAATCTCCTCGTCGGCCGCGCGGTAGGTCGGACACATCACGCCGCCGGTGGTCTCCTGCCCGCCGCGACAGCCGCCACAGCCGTGACAGAGCTCCGCCATCCCCTGAAAGCCGTTGTCGTTCTCCCAGCGGAGATCGGGGTCGAAGCCGGCGTCGAACTCGTACTCGGGGTCGAACCGGAGGTTCTCGGTCATCTCGGCGGCGTCGGCGCGCTCGGGCAGCGAGTCGGGCCGGCGCTCGTCGGCGGCGTAGCCACAGACCTGTCCCGGGTTCAGTAGCCAGTCGGGGTCGAACGCCGACTTGAGGTCGCGGAACGCCTCCCAGAGCTCCTGCCCGTACAGTTTCCGGTTCCACAGCGTACGGGCGCGGCCGTCGCCGTGTTCGCCGGAGACGCTGCCGCCGAGGTCGACCACGATGTCGCTGACGGCGTCGGCGATGGACGCGAGCGCGTCGACGCCCACCTCGCTTTTCGTGTTCAGCAGCGGCCGGACGTGGAGCACCCCCGGACCGGCGTGTGCGTAGAAGCAGGCGAACGTGTCGTGCTCCTCGAGCACCTGCTGGAAGCGACGGGTGTACTCGGGGAGCTTCTCCGGCGGGACCGCGCAGTCCTCGATGAACGAGACGTGCTTCTCGTCGCTCGTCCGCGAGAGCAGGATCGGCAGCCCCGCCTTCCGCATCTTCCAGAAGCGATCGCGCGTGGCCTCGTCGTGGGCCTCCATCGCGGCGTGGGCGCGGACCGGGGCGCCCGCCGACGGCGGATCGTCGCTGGGGTCGCCCACGCTGTCAGTCTCCGGCCGACGGTCGGCGAGCAGGTCGGCCACCTTCCGCCGCCCGTCGTCGTCGCTCTCGGCGTAGAACTCCACGAGCAGCGCCGAGTCCGTTCCGTCGGGCAGCATCCCCACCACGTCCGCGAACTCCTGTGTGTCCCGCGCGAGGTCGAGCAGCGTGTCGTCCATCACCTCGACCGCCGCGGGGTCGTGTTCGAGCACGGGGGTCACGTCCTCCATCGCCGAGAGCAGGTCGTCGTACGCCAGCAGCGCGACGGCTTTCGTCTCCGGTATCGGTTCGAGCGAGACCGTCGCTTCGGTGACGATCGCGAGCGTCCCCTCGCTGCCCGCGAGCAGGCGCGCGAGGTTGACCGTCGCGTCCTCGTCTACCTCGCCGTCTACCGTCGCTTCGTCGACCAGCACGTCGAGGTTGTACCCCGAGACGTTCCGCTTGAGTTCGGGGTAGCGCTCGCGCACTTCGCCGGCGTGGTCGTCGAGCACGTCGACGACGCCCGCGGCGATGCGAGCCTCGATATCGCCGTCCGGATCCGCGCGGTCGCGCAGGTCGCCGACGCGCTCCGCGCCGAACTCGGTGACGGTCCCGTCGGCGAGGACGACCTCGCAGGACTCGACGTACGCGTCGGTCTTGCCGTACTTCAGCGAGTGCGAGCCGGTGGAGTTGTTGCCGATCGCGCCGCCGAGGGCGGACTTGTCCCGCCACGCCGGGTCGGGCGCGAACTTCAGCCCGTGCGGTTCACAGGCGGCGTTGAGTTCGGCGACGATCGCGCCGGGCTCGGCGGTCGCGGTCGCCGCCTCGGGGTCGATCTCGCCGATCCCATCCATCTCGGCGGTGAAGTCGAGCACGACCGCCTCGTTGACGGTCTGGCCGGCGAGGCTGGTGCCGCCGCCGCGGGGGAGGACCGGAATCCCGCGTTCGCTACAGTACTCGACGACGGCGGCCACGTCCGCGGCCGACTCGGGGAACACGACCCCGATCGGCGTGACCTCGTACGCCGAGGCGTCGGTCGCGTAGAGCTGTCGGGAGTAGCTGTCGAAGCGCACGTCGCCGTCGACGAGCGACGCCAGATCGTCGACCAACCCCGGTCGGGCCACCTCGCCGCCGTGGTAGTCGAAGTCGCCGTCCGCCGCCGGGTCCGGATCCGCTGCCATGGGACGGTGTTACGCGAGTATCGGGAAAAGTACACCCCCTCCGGTGGACGTTGCGGGTGGTGGAGGAGGGGGGCCGGAAAAGGTTTCACGCACGCGAGTAATTACCAACCGATGTCCGAATCGAAAGCCACGTTCGAGCTGTACGAGGACGACGCCGGACAGTACCGCTGGCGGCTCCGCCACGACAACGGCAACATCGTCGCCGACAGCGGCGAGGGGTACGCGAGCAAGCAGAAAGCCCGACAGGGGATCGAGAGCGTGAAGAACAACGCCGCCGGCGCCGACGTCGAGGTCCAGGACTGAGCCCGGATCGGTGCCCCTTTTTCGCTGCCACGCGAGGTCGGCGTATGAGCTACGAGACCACCGTCGGCGTGCGCTTCCGTGACATCGACGCGATGGGGCACGTCAACAACGCGGTGTACGCCAGCTACGCCGAGCAGGCTCGGGTCGACTACTTCGCGGACGTGCTCGACACCGATCTCTCGGCGGTCTCCTCGGTGCTCGCCCGGATCGAGATCGACTACCACCGACCGATCGAACTCGACGACGGCCCCGTCACCGTCGCGGTCGACGTGCCCCGCCTCGGCGAGTCCAGCCTCCCGATGACCTACGAGATCAGCGACGGCGACGGGAACCTCGCGGCGAGCGTCGAGAGCGTGCAGGTTGCGTACGACCGCGACGCCGAGGAGTCCGTCCCGATCCCCGAGGCGTGGCGCGAGGCGATCGAGTCCTACCACGACCTCTAGGCCGACGGTTTATCGGGCCGGACCGCGATGGACGACTGTGTACAGCGCTCGCGATCGCGTCGAACAGGAGGAGTGGCTCGCGGAGATGGACCGCGCGGCCGACAGCCTCGAACTCGGTGCCGACGCCAAGTCGACCGCCGAGGACCTGTTCCTGAGCAACGTCCCCGAGAGCGAGCGCTCCAAGCCCGCGGTCGCGGCCGCCGCGCTCTACGCGGCCACGCTGCTGTCCGGCGAGGAACGCGCACAGACCGCAGTCGCCGACGCGATGGACGTGTCGCGGCTCTCGGTCCAGCAGCGCTGGAAACCGCTGCTGGAGGAAGCAGGCTTTCGTCCGCCGACGTGGTAGCTACTCGGCGTCGCAGGTAGACGCCGACTCGACGCCGTCGGGCGGGAACTTCCCGCGCCCCTCCCGTTCGGGCGTAAGGTTGCCGTGACGGTCGATCTCGCCGCTGACGATCCGCGTCGAGGAGATGCGGTCGCCGTCCGCCGCGGTGACGTGGTCGACGACCTCGATCTCGAGCGGGTCGTGCCCCCGCTGTTCGCGGATCTCGTTGATGCGTTCGCCGCCCTCCTGAGTCTCCGGCGAGACGATCAGGACGTCGAACTGCGGTTCGGTCGCGATGCCGGTCGGCTCCTCCAGCTTCCGGATCTCGAACTCACGGTCGTACTCCTCCGCCAGCGGTTCGAGTTCGGCTTCGAGATCGGCTTTGCGCTCCGACCAGGGACGGACGTACCGATCGACGTGGCGTGTCTCCGGGGCGAGATCGTCCGACGTGAGGCCGACGGTCAGATCGCCGAGTTCGAACGCTCGGCGGAACAGCTCCCGGTGACCGTCGTGAACGGGGTCGAACGTCCCCCCGATGGCGACCTGCATACCACGGGGATCGGTCCGCCGACGGTTAAAGCGCAGTCATTCGCTCTCGGCGGTGTCGGCCGCGTCGCTCGCGTCCGCGTCGCTCGCGTCGTCGTTCTCGGCTCCTCCGTCGGCGTCGCTGACCGAGATCGTCACCGGGCCGCCGTCGTCGCCCGTCTCGCCGCGATCGAGCCGCTCGTCGAGGTTGAACACGGCGTTGAGCTGGTTCTGGACCTGCCCGACCGCCTCGGAGACGAGCTCGCTGGGCGAGATCGCGTCGTACTCGTAGGGGTTGTTGCCGGCGCCCTCGCTCTCGCGTTTCCCGCGGGAGACGGTCCCTTCCTCGTGGAGTTCGGCGAGCGCCTCGCGGACGGTGCTCGGGTAGAGCCCGGTCCCCTCGGCGACCTCCTCGCTGGTGCTGGCGGGGTGCTGTCGCAGGTAGACGTAGATCCGTGCACGCGTCTCGGTGTCGAGCAGCCACGCCAGCAGGTCGACGACGCCCTGATCGAACTCGCCGATCGCCTTGTCGGCACCCTCCTCGAGGCGTTCCCGTGCCGAACTGACGTCCTCGTCGGTCTCTGAGTCCTGGGGCATGTGTGTTCACTCGAAGGTCAGAACTCTGCGCTCAAAAACGTTTGCCGCGCCACGCCGGAACTGACCAGCCGCTGGGTCGCGGGGGAGCTACTCCAACTCGACTTCGATCTCGTTTTCGGTCACGTGGAGGTACGCGATGTACTTCCGCCCGTCCGTCTCGTAGTCGAGAACGCCGGTGGAGCCCGTCTCGTCGAGCTGTGAGCCCGAACTCTTCAGGTCGGCGTTGACGGTGAACTCGTCGCCGAGCAGCGCGACGTAGTGGTTCGAGAGCTGATCGATCGTGGTCGAGTCACCGGGCTCGAACGTCTTCGGCTCGTTGGGGGCGTCGTCGTGGCTGAACGTGACGTTCTCGCTCCCCTGGTACTCGAGGCGCTGGTCCGACGTGAAGTCCAGCACGAGCTTCCCCTCGTCGCCGTCGCAGTCCAGCCTGATCGGGCCGCTCGATCCGGTGACGCTCGAGTTCTGCCACTCGTGAGTCACGGAGCTGTTCTCGTAGGTAACGCCCACCGACAGCGGGCCGCCGCCCTGCTTGCAGCCTTTCGAGGTCGCGACCGTGTACGTGACCCTCCCCGAGTCCGACGTAACCGTGAACTCCACTTCCTGGTTGTTGAACGAGTTCCCGTTCCCCTCCGTCACCAGCGTCACGTTGAAATCCGAGAGCGTGTGCCCCGGCGCCTTCCCGCGGGCGGTCAGCCCGTCCTCCGCATCCACCTGCAGCCACTCGAACTGGCCGACGGTGTCGGGGGTGATCAGCTCGACGGTGGCGGTCTGGTTGTCGTCGACGACGGTCACGTTGCCGCTGGTCCGGGTCCGGAAGAACTCGGCCCAGCCCTCGTAGAAGCGGCTCCGGACGGTGACGGTGACGTTCCCGGCGGTGATCGGGTTGTCGTACGCCGTCCCGTCGTCGTACGACGCGGAGCTGTTGGGGAACACCCGCCGGGAGTCGTCGGCCTGCGTGACGACCGCGGTCGTCCGCCCCGACGCCTGCCCCTCGGTGGTCACCCGGATCGCGGGCAGCGTGAGCGTCGCGCGGCGGTAGTTGAACTCCGGCGGCGAGCGCATCACGCTCCCGTTGCCGCGGCGCTCCCAGACGCCGCCGCCCTGATAGGCAATCTCCGTGTCGCCGTTCCGGTAGCTCACCGAGCCCAGCGAGGCGTTGTAGATCGTCTCCTCGCTGTTGTTACCGGTGGCGTTGTGGTGGACGACCCGGATCCAGCCCGAGTCGTTCTCCGTGACGAACTGCCCGTCGCCGGAGGGACCGAGATCGACGCGCTGGGAGCTGCTCTCGCCGAGTGCGACGATCGCGGCTTTGGAGTCGAACTGCGTGAGCGCGTGGCCGGCCTGTGAGGTCGTCGCCGTCCGCTCGGCGTCGACGAACGCCTGCGAGCCGATGCCGACGACGGCGCCGGTGCCGATGATGGTGATGCCGAGCAGCAACACCACCCCGACGACGCTCGAAACCCCACGGTCGGTATCCGATCCCATCACTGTCGAGTACAGCCTCCACGGTAATAGGTGCACCCCTCCGAGAACGGCCGATCACCCGCCCCAGCCCGTTCGCGAGCGCTCACGGCGACTCACCACCCTCGGAGACGACGAGCTCGGGGGTGCCGTCCCCGTCCCCGTCGGTGAAGGCGATCTCGACCGACTCGCCGGGGACCGTGCGGTTCGCGACCGGGTGTTCGGTCCGGAAGCTGACGTTCCTACTCACGTCGACGTTCTCCGCGGTGGCGACGATCGTCGCCCGTGCGGGCTGGTCGTCGGGAGTCGGGTGGTTCACGACTTCGAGCGAGTACCCCCCGCCCGAGCCCACGTCGGCGGGCAGCCAGACGTTCACGCGGACGGTCCCGTTGTGCATCGTCCCGGCGAGCCGGTCGGCGTCCTCGAAGCCGCTGGCGAGCTGTTGGCCGGTCACGGTCAGCTCGTCGGTGACGACCGCCCGCTGCTGGTTCTCGACCAGCGTCCCGCCGGCGGTCAACAGCCCCGCGATCAGGATCGCCGTGATCGAGAGCGTGAGCGTGTAGCCGAGCGCCGTCGAGACGCCGCGGCGGTCCGCGGCGATCGAGGCGTCTGGCTCCGGCGCCGGGGCGTCCTCACGCATCGGGCTCACCCGGCGCGACCCGGAAATCCGACTGGTAGTAGACGTTCGACGTCCGGTACGCCACCCGGAGCTCGGCGCTGTACAGCGTCCGGGTGGCCGTCGGCTCGCCGGCAACGTCGGCGCCGGTTTCGAGGTGGTCCAGCGGCCGGTCGACCACGACAGCGTAGGTGCCGACGACCTGCGCGTTTCCGTCGTCGTCGAGCGCGTCCACGTAGCTGATCGTGTACTCCCCGGAGAGGTTCCCGAAGAAGCGCAGTTCGGGGCAGTCTTCGCCGTCGATCGTGCCGCCCGTGAGGTCGATCACTGCTCGGTCGTCGGCACCGGGCGCGACCGTACAGCTGTCGACGCTGCCGTCGGGCGCTTCGACGCTGACAGACACGTTGTCAGAGCCACCTTGGTGGAGGTAGGCGGCCCACTCGTCGGTACTGTCGTTGAACGTCACCCGGAAGGAGTCGTTGGCAACGGGCGTGTCCGTCGACGCGAGCGAGTCCTGCGTGACGTTCAGGCGGAACGCCCGGGCTCGGCTATCGTTCGCGACCGTCCAGTTCTCCGCGTTGCTGTCGCTCGTGAAGTTCCGGTCGGTGGACTGGGCGATTCGGGTTCCGCGTACCGTGTCGCGTAGTTCCAGGCTCGCATCGGCCAGCGACACCACCGCGTGGGTGCCGGCGCTCCGGCTCCACTCACCGACGGTGTCGGTGAAGTTATCGCGGAGCTCCGCGTACGTGGCGCTCCCGCCGCCGTCGATGCCGCCGATAGTCGTCCGGGCCATCGCCGTCGCCTCGTTCTCGTACTCGATCGCCTCACCCGCCCCCGGACCGGCGTCGCGGGTGGCGACGTTCCCGGTGTAGATGGCGGCGTTGAGCAGCACCGCCAGCGTCACGAAGATGACCGCGAGCACGAGCGCGCCGACGAGCATCAGCTGGCCACGGTCGTCTACATCCGCCATACGACCACCTCCACCTCCAGAACGTTGTACACCGGGCCGTCCGGGTCGACGTTGTACCCCAGATACGTGCTGTTCGACATCGACGTGTTCTCGAGCGTCGTGGTCGTCGGTTCGGTCCGTTCGGTCGTCTCGTTGATGCGGTGGAGCACGTCGTCGTCGTACACAGTGAACGAGCGCGTGGCTGTCGAGGCGTGATCCGAGGGGGTCCCCAGATCGACCAGCAGTTCGGAGTCACGACTCCCCGGTCCCGTGAGGTAGAACACCTTCACGTTGAACGCGATGTTCCGCTCCCGGAGCGTCCGGTCCAGCGCGTTCCCGAACGCCGTCGGCGGCCCGCCGCCGTGGAACCCGCCCGGCTCGGCGCCGTCGAAGTGGCCGTCCTCGTTCCAGCTGAGCAGCGTCGGGACGACCGAGCCCGTCTCGGCTTCGGCCGCCAGTATCCCCTCCGCGAGCTTGGCCTGTTGGTTCTCGATGTGTTGGCTGGACGTGCTGCCGGTGAGGGGGGTGACCGCCGTGACCTGCAGCGCGAACACGATGCTGGCCAGCAGCAACATCCCCGCGGTGATCGCCTCCAGCGCGCGGGCCTGTCCGCGATCGCTCACCACGCACGCACCTCCAGCCAGTAGTTCTCCCCGTCGATCGAGACGACCCGCCGCGCGGTGGTGACCGAGACGCTGCTCGGCGCGTCGGGCCCCGCCTGGTGTGTCCCGAGCGCCGCGGTGTCGGTCGTGTTCTCGATCCGGACCTGAAGCGATTGCCCGGAGTCGAGGCCGAACATCCCCTGCAGCGTGGTCGCGTTCGTGTCGAACCGGCAGTCGCTCGGCGCGGAGCCCCCACCGTCTAACTGCTCGAAGAACGCGACCGTGCAGTCGCGGTCGAGCACGTACGGCTCGTCGGGCGCCCCCAACCGTTCCGTCGCCAGCGAGGTAGCGGTCCGGTCGGCCACCTGCGTGTCGCCGGCGCCGAGAAACGGCGAGAACATCCCCGGGATCGTGGCGACGACGAACGTGACTGCCACGAGGAAGATCCCGACGCCGATGGCGTAGTCCAGCACGGTCTGGCCCCGTCGGTCGGCACCGAACTGCGGGCGGCTCATACGACCACCACCCAGACCGCCAGCGCCAGCGTCTGCAGGATCACGACGAACTTCACCCCCGAGATGATCTGCGCGTCGCGGATGTACCCGGAGATGAACCCCGAGAGCACCGCCTGCAGCGTCACCGCGTGGAAGAACAGCAGCGAGAGCAGCTGGGTGTCGATGCTGGCGCCGAAGCTCAGCCCGCCGGCACCGGCCGCCTCGCCGCCGCCGCTCCCGCCCAGCCCCGCCATCGTGTCGAGGAACTGCGTCTTCAGGATCGCCATCACCGCCAGCAGCGTGAGATACGTCATCAGGATGATCGCGACCTGCATCCGGGTGCGGGACTTGCGCTCGCGCTCGATGTCGTCCTGGTTCTCGGAGGACTGCGCCGCGGTCGACAGCACGTCGGTGATCTGGCTGGAGGCCTCCTGTGCCTCGGAGATCAGCTTGATCGTCCGGGCCAGCCGCGGGATGTGGTACTTGTTGTTGAACTCGACCATCGCCTCCCGCAGGCTCATCCCGTAGTTCACCTTCGCGTACATCACCTCGAACTCGTCGGCCAGTTTCCCGGTCGACGTGTCCGAGACCGTCTCGATCGACTCGAGCAGCGTCTGCCCCGTGTCGTTGGCCGAGGAGAGCTTCCGGAGGTTCTCCGAGAGCTTCCCGGTAATCGACCGCCGGGTGAGCCCGTTCCACTCGTAGAACACCGCCAGCGGGAGGAGCACCATGTACGAGGGGACGTAGTACCACGCGAACGTCCCCCAGATCGGGTTCGAGATCATCCCGTCCCACGCCGTCGGCATCGCGCCGTTGACGAACAGCACGGCCAGCACCGCCACCGCCGTCGGCAGCGTCAGCGCCAGCGTGAACAGGGGGTTGTCCCGGAAGAAGATGTGCGGCGCCGACAGCAGCTGTTTCGTCTTGTAGTTCCCCTCGCGGGACTTGATGCGGTTGAACACGCTGAACCGCCCCGTGAACGCCTCGATCAGGCCGAGGTGGATCAGCCCCTCCTGCTGGCTGGCCTCGAGCCGCTCGCTCCCGTTCCGCGGCGAGAGGTAGCCGTCGCCGGGCTCGTCCTGTTTCACCGTCGAGATCATCACGAGGAAGCCGACCCCCGTCAGCGGGATCAGCGCGTAGACGGTGCCGTAGATGAGCATCTCGCGGCCGCTGCCCATCATGCTCATCACGACGAGGATGATGATCAGCAGGAGCGGGAACAGCGACAGCGTCATGTACATCTCGCCGAACAGCTCCAGCGTCTCCAGCGTGGTCTCCTGCTCCTGCTTGGCGGTCCGCATGTGTTTCTCCTTCTTGTCGTAGAGGAACTGCTCCATGTCCCCCCCGGAGTTGATGATGGAGAGCATGTCCGTCAGGAACTGCGAGAGCTCGTCGCTGGGGGTCTCCATCGACTGCTTGCGCACCGCGTTCCGGTAGTCGGTGCCGAAGTACTCCGTCTCGTTGACGATGCTCTGGAACTCCTTGGCGACCTCGCCGTACGTGTCGTCGGCCTCGGCCATCGACTCGAGGATCTCCAGTTGGTTCAGCCCCCCGACCGACAGCGCGTACATGTAGGAGACCGAGTCCGAGAGCAGCATGTTGATCTCCCGTTTCCGCCCCGAGGCACGGGAGTAGGGGATCGCCGCCAGCGTACCGAACCCCATCAGGAACCCGACGCTCCCGAACACCAGCCCCGAGAGCAGGATCGCCACGGGCACCGTCGCTGCCTTGAGCATCGCCGCGGTTTCGGCGCTGCCGACGGGGATACCGAGGCTGAGCGACTCGGGAGTCACCAGCCCGAACTCGAAGATCGCCCAGCCCAGCAGGCTGCCGAACGCCCAGAGCATGCCGCCGACCAGTACGCCGACCGCGAGCGCCCGGGAGAGGTAGAGTTCGACCGCCTGATTCATCCGGGCCTCGGTCAGCTTCTCCTCGACACTCCCGACGAAGTCGCCCTCCGTGTCGAACAGGAGGCGGTACAGCGGGTAGAACGCGTCCGCGAGCGTCCCCCAGTCGTCGTCACGGCCCTCGCCGAGTTCCAGGCTCATCTACCCCTCGCCCTCCTCGTCGTCGGACGACCCCCCGAACAGATCGTTCGGATCGTCCGCCTCGTCGTCGGACGGGCTCTGGAACAGATCCTCCAGGTCGTCCGCATCGTCGTCGGACGGTTCGAACGACGACTCCTCCGGTTCCGCGTCGTCGTCGGGCTGCTCGAACGGCGACTCTTCCGGTTCCGCGTCGTCCTCAGGCTGCTCGAACAGCGACTCTTCCGGTTCCGCGTCCGTATTGGACGAGCCGAACAGCGACTCCTCCGACTCCCGGCCGTCGGCTGACGAATCGAACTCCGACTCCTCCGGCTCCGGGCGGATCGTCAGGTCGCTCGGATCGTCCCAGTCGTCGGCCTCCCGGTCCCACTGTATCGCCGGCTCGTCGGGCTCCTCATCCTCGTCCCCGTGCTGGTCGTCCTCGGCCGGATCGCCGATCGATCCTGTCGCACCGGTCGCTGATTCGTCGCTCCCCTCGTCGATGTCTGTCTCGTCTTCGGGCTCTCGCTCGGCCCGTGTCGCATCGGTATCGTCGGAATCAGTTCCGGTGGTGTCCGGCGGTTCGTCGCCGATCGGTTCGTCGTCGCCGGGTTCCTCGTCGACCGTCCCGTCGTCGGTCGGCTCGTTGTCGGCCTGTTCGTCGTCGCCGGGTTCGAGCTCCGGCATCGAGTCGTCCGGTTCGCTCTCCTCGTCCACGTCGTCCAGCGCCGCCCGCCCGTCGGGCTCGTCGAGGTCGACGCCCTCTTCGGCCCCGGGGAGCTCGCCGGCGGCGTCGGGCGTCGCCTCGACGTTGCCCTGTGGCTGGCTGTCGACCAGCGCGTCGGCGACGGCGTCGGGGTTCTCGCCGTGGTACTTCTCGAACAGTCGCTCCTCGGCCTCCTCGAGGATCGCCGCGGTCTCCTCGAAGATCTCGTCGTTGGGGTCGGGACGGGGGACCATCTCCTCCTTCTCGGGGTCGATGTCGATCAGCACGGACTCCATCTCCCGGAGGTCCTCGAGCGAGGACTCGAGCTGGTCGTTGGCCATCAGCGAGAGGATCGTCTCGGGGTCGTTGATGAACGCCTGGAACGTCGCCGCCACCTGCGTGTACGTGTTGAGCCCCTCGTGGATCAGGTAGGCCAGCACCGTCTGCCGCTTGAAGATCTCGTCGTCGAGGCGATCGCGGTCCCACCCGCGGTCGAACATGATCTCCTCCAACGTGTTGGAGTCGCCCATCTTCAGGAACTCGTCCGTCTCGGCCTGCCACTGGTAGACGTCCTGGACGTTGATCTCGTCGTTCTCGGCGTCGTAGTGGTTGATCTCCGTGAGCGACTTGTTCCGGCGCACCTTCTGGCCCTTGACACGGGTGGAGGTCTGGATCGAGACGAGGTCCAGCGCCGTGAACATCGTCTTCGAGACGTTGATCGGCTCGGTGGTGAACCGCTTCAGCACCTCGCCGACGTTGTCGGCGTGGAACGTCGTGTACGTGGTGTGACCCGTGGACATGACCTGGAACAGCGTCCGCCCCTCCTCCCCGCGGATCTCGCCCATCACGATGTAGTCGGGGCGCTGGCGGAGCGCGGCCTCCAGCAGGTCGAACTCGTCCACGTCGCCCTTGTCGTCGTCGGAGAACGAGGGGCGCGTGACCGAGGCGATCCAGTTCCGCTGGGGTAGCTCGACCTCGCGGGTGTCCTCGATCGAGACGATCTTCGTGTTCGACGGGATGAACAGCGAGACGGCGTTCAGGCTGGTGGTCTTCCCGGAGGCGGTCCCGCCGGCGAAGATCAGCGACTTGTGGTTCTCGATACAGAGCCAGAGAAAGGCCATCTGGTCGAGGCTGAACGTCTGCCAGTTGATCAGGTCGACCGGCGTGAACGGCACGTCCTTGAACTGGCGGATCGTGTAGTTGGTCCCGTGGTCGGAGACTTCCTTCCCCAGCGTGAGCTGGGCACGGGAGCCGTCCGGGAGGGTGGCGTCGACCTGCGGCCGGCGCTTGGAGATCCCCTTCCCCGAGCGCTGGGCCAGCTTCACGACGAAGTCGTCGAGTTCGTCCTCGCCGTGGTAGACGTTGGTGATGATCTGCTCGTAGTCGGAGTGGTAGACGAAGACGGGGGAGTTGTAGCCGTCACACGAGATGTCCTCGACGTTGATGTCGTGTTTGATCCCGTCGATGCGCTCGTAGCCGATGAAGTCCCGTTCGAGGTAGTACAGTAGCTTCTCGACCTGGTACTCGTTGAGCGTGTCCTCGTCCTCCTCGAGCAGCACGGGCTCCGGTCGGACCTCGATCCCCTCCAGCTGCCTGATGCCCTCGATCGGTTCCTCGTACCCCAGCAGATCGACGATGCGGCCGGAGACGCCGCCGCTGGGGTCGAGGCCGAACGCGTCGGCGACGCGGTTGCCGAACCCACCGCGCTCGCCCGACTCGTCGGGCTCGTCGTAGAGGTCGTAGCGGTCGAGCAACTCCCGTGTCCGGCTCTCGATCACCGAGCGCCGGTGGTCCTCGTCGCCCGCGGTGCCGCCCTCGTCCTCGTACTTGATCGACGCCCGCAGCTTGTCGGTCAGGTAGTCGCTGAGCTCGTCCTCGATCTGAGTGAGGTGGGGCTCGACGACGTAGTACTTGATCTCGTTCTCCTTCGTGGAGTGGAAGATCACCACGTAGGAGTAGGGCTTGTTCACCCAGTAGCGGTCCCGCTCCCGGAAGTGCCCTTTCTTCGCCAGCGGGACGGTCTTCTCCAGATCGTAGCGGTTGGCGACGGTCGTCCGCCCCTGCGTGTCCGAGAAGAAGGCGTCCTCGTCGATCTCCTCGTCCACGTCGACCGTTCGCTCGTCGATCAGTTCCTTGAGCTCCTCGCCAGCCCGCTCGCAGTCGGCCATCGTCCGGTCGATGGTTTCGGCGGGGAAGCCCAGCGCCGTACTGGGGTCGAACTCGACTGGTTCGCCGTCGCTGTCGGTCGGTACCTCCCCCTCCTCGTCGTAGAAGTACTCGCGCTTGTAGTCCTCCCAGCCGTAGATATCCTTGATGACCGGCGTCTCGTCGTAGCCGATCAGTTCCGAGTAGTCGGTGATGTCCCCCGCGACCCGGGCGGCGGCGCCGATCCGGGCCTCGATCTCCCACGGCGGGAACCCCAGATACTCGCTGGGGTCCACGTCGGTCCGCTCCCAGTCCTCGGGCGTGAGCGTGCGGTCCTCCTCGCCCCAGCGCTCGCTGCCCGGCGCTTCGTCGAACCGCCGGTAGAGCGCTCTCGCCGCCTCGCTCTCACCGTGTTCGCGAAGGAAATCGTCCCACGTGTACGAGCCGACGACGGCGTCCGGAGCCGTCCCGGTCCCCTCCCCGGGTTCGACCCCGTCGTCCACGTCGCCATCGAGTGGACTCGGGGTCGAGTCCCCCTCGTCGGTAGCCATTGACTAGTTGGACAACAAACTCCGTACGCAAAAACTCTCGGCCGGGAGTATCAACACGGAGAACGGAGACGACGAAGCTCTTTGGTCCCGGCCCCTCTAGCCCGCCCATGCGCGACCTCGACGAGACCGACCTCCGGATCATCGAACTGCTGGCCGAGGACGCCCGCCGGCCGTACAGCGAGATCGGCGACGACGTGGGGCTCTCGGGGCCGGCAGTCTCCGACCGCGTCCAGCGGCTGCGGGACTCGGGCGTGCTGCAGCGGTTCACGGTCGACGTTGACCGCTCGCAGCTCCGGGCCGGCGTGCCCGTGTTCGTCCGGCTCGTCGTCGACGACGGACTGGCCGAGCTCCGGGAGCGCGTCTCGGCGGCGAGCGCGGTCGAGCACCTGTTCGTCACTGCCGACGAGGAGCTGCTGTTCTCCGCCCGCGCCGAGGCCGACGGCGTGCGCGACTGGCTGGCCGATCTGGTCGGCGACGCCGACGTGCGCGAGCGCGAGGTGCGGGTCGTCGACGACATGGAGTGGAGCCCCGCGCTGACCGGCGTCGAGTTCGCGCTGACGTGTGACGAGTGTGGCAACACCGTCGACAGCGAGGGTGAGATCGAACGGCTCGGCGGCGACGTGTACCACTTCTGCTGTTCCTCCTGCCGGTCGCGGTTCGTGGAGCGCTACGAGCGGATGGAGGAAGGGGCGGGATGATTGGCTTGTCGTGATTCGGTCGGGGAATTGTGGGTGTTGTACGTCGAAGTCACCGTGAACAGCGACAGCAGCTCGATCGCTGGCCACTTGCGACCGCACCGTCTCGCACAGCCCACACCGCTCGCGGCTCACTTTGTTCGCCGCTCGCTATCGAGGCGGTTTCCCGCTCCCGTTGGTCGCGTTTTCCCGCCTCGCTCCCTCCCCAGCCGACTCGTTCGGGCTCCGGCAGAGCAAGCTCTGCCGTGCCCTCGTTCGCTTCGCTCACGAGGACTCCGCCCTCACTCGTCCCTCGCGCTGGTCGCGCCCACGAGGGGCGCTCCTGCTTCGCGCCGACAGCGACAGCGGTGCGGTCGCGGTGGACGCCTCGCGAGCGCCAATTACGGCGCTCGCGGGGGGAGGGGTGGGGAATCGGCGCCGTGCCGTCGACGAGAGCCGCAGGCTCTCGTCTGCCAATCAGAAATCTCCGATTTCTGATGACGAACCTCGTGCTCGGCGCCCTGCGGTCACAAGTGGTCAGCGAACGAGATGCCGTTGCTGTTGCCGTCTCAGTTGCCAACGACCGAGGCGCGATACTCACACACGGATACGTCCCGAAACCCGGACAACCCGCCTACTCCCCGAAATCCTCGGGCTGAATACGGGAGAGTCGCATCGCGTTCCCCGTCACGCCCAGCGTCATCCCGGCGTCGCCGATCAGCACCGCGGCCCAGATCGGCACCAGTCCGAACGGGACCGCCAGCGCCAGCCCCGCCTTCACCGCGAGACTGGTCCAGATGTTCTGCCGGATCACGCCGTTCGCATCGTGGGAGAGCTCGTAGAGGTACGGCAGCCGCGAGAGGTCGTCGCCCATCAGCGCGATGTCGGCGGTCTCGATCGCGGTGTCCGTCCCGGCCGCGCCCATCGCGACGCCGACGGTCGCCGTCGCGAGCGCGGGGGCGTCGTTGATGCCGTCGCCGACCATCGCGACGCCGTCGTACGCCTCGTCGAGTTCTCGGACCGCGTCGACCTTGTCCTCGGGAAGCAGTTCGGCGCGGTACTCGTCGACGCCCACTCGCTCGGCGATCGCACGCGCGGTCCGCTCGTTGTCCCCCGTCAGCATCACGACGTGCTCGACGCCGAGGTCGTGCAGGCGGGCGACCGCGCGCTCTGCCGCCGGGCGCACGTCGTCCGCGACGGCGATCACGCCCTCGATCTCCTCGTCGGTCCCGACGAGCACGACCGTCTTCCCCTCCGACTGCAGGTCGGGGACGACCGTCTCCAGCAGGTCCACACAGTCGTTGCGCTCACAGAGCTGCTGGCTCTTCTTGGTCACCAGCCCGCCGTCGGTCGCCGCGTGGACGTGGTTCAGATCGAACCCTAACTCCTCGAACAGCCCCGGCTTCCCCGCGTAGTGGGTCCGGCCGTCGAGCTCCGCCCGGACACCCTTCCCGGTGATGCTCTCGAACGCCGAGACGCGCCGGTCGTCGACGCCGCGGTCCTCGGCGCGTTCGACGATCGCTTCAGCGATGGGGTGTTCCGACCGGGATTCGAGCCCCTTCGCACACCGCAGCACGTCCGCTTCGGTGTGCTCCCCCAGCGGGACCACGTCGGTGACGCGGAGTTCGCCGACGGTGAGCGTCCCCGTCTTGTCGAGGGCGACGGCGTCGACCGCGCCCATCGCTTCGAGGTGGTTCCCGCCCTTGATCAGCACGCCGTTTTTCGCGCCGCTGGTGATCCCCGAGACCACCGAGACGGGCGTGGAGATGACGAACGCGCAGGGACACGCGAGCACCAGCAGCGTCAGCCCGTAGACGATCGCCTGCGTGGTCGAGACGCCGAGCAGCGAGGGTGAGGCCAGCGTCACCAGCACCGCGAACACGACCACGACCGGCGTGTAGTAGCCCGCGAAGCGCTCGACGAACTGCTCGCGCTCGGTCTTGTTCGACTGGGCGTCCTCCACCATCTCGATGATCCGGGAGAGCGTGTTGTCCCCGGCCGCCGAGGTGACCTGCACCTCCAGATACCCCTGTTCGTTGACGGTCCCGGCGTACACCTCGTCGCCGGGCGTCTTGTCGACGGGCACGCTCTCGCCGGTGATCGGCGCCTGATTCACCGCGCTCTCGCCGTCGATCACCTCGCCGTCGAGGGGGATCTTCTCGCCCGGCTTCACGACGACCACGTCGCCGACGTGGACCTCGTCGACCGGGACGGTCACCGTCTCCCCGTCGCGACGGACCGCCGCCTCGTCGGGCGAGAGATCCATCAACTCCTGCAGGGAGTTCCGCGCCTTGTCCATCGAGTAGCGTTCCAGCAGTTCGGCGACGCTGAACAGGAACGCCAGCGTCGCGGCCTCCATGTACAGCGCCTCGCCGAAGCCGAGGCTGACGGCGACGGCGCCGCCGATCGCGAGGCTCATCAGCAGGTCGATGTCGAGGTTGCGGTTCCGTAGCGAGTAGTAGCCGCCGCGGACGATCTCCTGCCCGCCGACGGCGACGGCGGCGAGGAACAGGGCGTCGGCGACCGCCAGCGTCACCCCGCCGGCGGCGAGGAGTTCGGCGTTCAGCCCCGTGAGCACGAACTCCAGCAGCAGGCCGAGCGCGGTGAAGACGCCGCTGATCCACGTCTTGATCGCCCGACGGCTCCGCCAGACGGTTTCGGTCTCGGCGACGGCCCGCTCGCCGCCCTCGGCCGTCGACTCCGTTACCTCGTAGCCGGCGTTCTCGATCGCCTCGGTGATCGCCTCGGCGGCGATCTGTTCTCGGTCGAACGTGACGGTGATCTTCCCCGTCGTCGGCTGGGTCTGGTAGGCGGTGACGCCGTCGACGGCGTCGACCGCGTTCTCGACCTTGCCGGCACAGGAGGCACAGTCCATCTCGGGGGCGGTGAACGTCTCGGTCGCTTCGCCGACCTCGGACGCGACCGCGTAGCCCGCCTGCTCGATTCGGTCGGCCACGTCCGCGGGGCTCGCCCCCGCTGGGTCGTAGTTCACGGTGACCGTCCCGGTGGTGATCTGCGGGTCGACACCCTCGACGGCGTCGAGTTCGCGAACGCTGCTCTCGACTTTCCCAGCACAGGACGGGCAGTCCATCTCCGGGACCTCGAGTTGGAGGGACTCCCCGTCGTCGGGCGGCTCCCGCGGATCGTCTGGTTCGTCGCCGGTCATACCCGAGCGTAGTCGCCCATCGGTTAATAATCCCGCTGCTAAATAGCCGGGGAAGTATGCGCTACTTTGGTAAGAACTGCGGGCTGACTTATTAACGTTCGAGGCACGGTGTGGCGGCTGCGGTGGCGACCCGGCTCCGACCGTGGCTGGCGTCGACTCCCGGCAGTGATCGTAGAGGATCCGGCTCGGTCGCTCCCGTTCGCCCACCTCCCTGCTTCGGTATCCCACTATGCCGCTTCGCTCGTCACTTCGCTCCTCGCTGTACGGGCGTGGTGGGATTCGAACCCACGATCGAGGAGTTAGGAACCCCTCGCCTTGTCCGCTAGGCCACACGCCCTACTGGCCGCTACCGGCCCAGGGGGCAAAAGAACCCGCTTCGGCGTTAGTTACTGGACGTCTCTGTCTCGGTGGCGGTCTCCTCCTCGTCCTCGGTGTCCGAGGATGTCGAGGAGGTCACGTCGTCCTCCGTCTCCGGTCCTTCCTTCATCTCTTCGAGCTCCTGGTTCAGCTCCTGTCGGCCTTTCTGGAACTCACCCATCGCCTGCCCGGTCGACCGAGCCAGCTTCGGGATCTTGTTCGCGCCGAACAGGAGCACGAGCACGAGGAGGATGATGACGAGCTCAGGGCCCCCGGGGATCGGTACTTGAAGCGGCGCAGTCTGGAACATCTCTATGCGGATGTACCCCACTCCCGACTATAGGCCTTTTGGAAATCGGGGGGAGCGCTTTTCCCGACGAGGGCGTACGGTGGGTCATGGACGACACCAGTTCGCCGGCGGTCGGTGCCGACGCGCCGGGGTTCACTGCGCCCGTCGCCGACGGCGACGGCATCACGCCCCGATCGCTCGACGAGTATCTCGACGGCACACCGACCGTGCTGGCCTTCTTCCCCGCCGCGTTCTCCGGCACCTGCACCGCGGAGTTCTGTACGTTCCGGGACCGCCTCGGCCCGCTAGCCAGCGACGCGGCGACGGCCCTCGGCGTGAGCACCGACCTCCCGTGGGCGCTCGCGGAGTTCCGCGCGGCGGAGTCGCTCCCGTTCCCGCTGGTCGCCGACAACGACGGCGCGATCTGTGCCGACTACGGTGTCCGGACGCGCTACGAACGCCTCGGCATCGACGGCGTCGCCCGCCGATCGGTGTTCGTTCTCGACGCCGACGGCGTCGTCACGTACCGTTGGCTGGCCGACGACCCCGGGAACGAGCCCGACTACGAGGCGGTCGAGGCGGCGATCCGGGACGCCGCCGAGGGCTGACAACCCGACGACCTTTTTCGCTCGGCTCCGTGAGACCGAACGTATGGCCACCGACACCGCCGATCACCAGTACGATCCGCAGGAGGAGCACGCCTTCCCCGACGAGCGACTCAACGAGGTGCTCCCGGCGCTGATCGAGGACCCCGAGGTCGTCGCCTACCTCGAAGCGCAAAACGTCAACGCGGTCACGCGGAAGGGGTACAACGACCACGGGAGCAAGCACATCGAGATCGTTCGGAACCGCGCGCTCCGGCTGTACGACCTGTTGAAGGCCGGCGGCGTGGCGTTCAACGGCGCCAGCGAGCAGGGGCTCGACGAGGCCGACGAGCCGGTGATCGTCGCGCTCGCGGCGACGCTGCACGACGTGGGTCACGTCGTCCACCGCGACGAGCACGCCTACTACTCCATCCCGCTGGCAGCGGACCTCCTCGACCGCTTCCTCGACCGGTTCTACGAGACGCCCGAGAAGGTGCGCGTGAAGGCGGAGGTGCTCCACGCGATCCTCTGTCACCACACCGAGGAGACGCCGCTGACGCGTGAGGCGGGCGTGATCCGTGTCGCCGACGCGCTCGACATGGAGCGGGGGCGCTCGCGAATCCCCTACGAGGAGGGCGGTCGGGGGATCAACACCCTCTCCAGTCAGGCGATCCGGGAAGTGACCCTCCAGCCGGGCAACGGGACGCCGGTGCTCGTCGAGATCGAGATGATCAACGCCGCTGGCGTCTACCAGGTCGACAATCTCCTCAAGGAGAAGCTGCGGGACTCGATGCTCGAGGAGGACGTCCGCATCGTCGCCATCAACACGAAAGGCGACGACGACCTGGTCGAGCGGATCGAACTGTAGGCGGCTCAGCCGCGAACGAGAAACGGCGCCGTCCCGGAAAAGGCTGCGGCGAAGGATTCCTTTATGCGTCGGTGTCGTGTTCGATCCGACGAAAAGTGGCTCGTTTCGGCAACTCCGTCGCGCTGCTCCGGAACCGGGAGTTCCTCTCGCTCGCCGGCACCGCCTTCGCCCGGAGTCAGGCGTACTCGACCATCATCATCGCGCTCGCGCTCTACGCCAACGCGTTCGACACCACCGGGTTCGTCGAGGGGCTCTGGGGGACCGCGTTCGCGTCGGTCCAGCTGCTGATCGTCCTCCCGCTGGGGCGGAAGGTCGACACCGGGAACGCCAAACACTGGCTGCTCGGTGGCCTGCTGATCAACGTCCTGGTGTTCGTGGGGTACATGTTCATCGGCGACCCCATCAACGCCGAGATCGTCGCCGCGCTCGAAACCGTCGGCGCCGGCGCCCTCTGGACGACCAACGGCTCGCTTCAGGTCGTCTTCGTCCGGATGCTTCAGGGGATCGGTGCCAGCATCCTCTGGATCACGGGCTCGACGGTCGTGGGGCAGATCTCCCCGGACGACGAGAGCGGGCGCTGGCTCGGCTCCTACAACCAAGTCGCGGCGTTCTCCTCGCTGGCGGGCGACCTGGTCGGTGGTCTGCTGCTCTCGATGTACGCCCCGCTCCAGTCGCGCGTGGTGTTCATCGTGCTCACGGCAGTCACGTTGGTCGCGTTCGTCCTCGTCTACTTCGAACTGCGTGACAACCCCGGTGGGGGTGTCGACGACCCCGAGGCGCAGTCGGGCATCGGGACGATCAAGAAACTGCTCAAGCTCCCGATGCTTCGCTCGCTGGTGCTGTTCCGACTCTCGTTCTCGGTGGGGAAGATGGCGGTGATCATCTTTCTCCCGATCCTCGCACGGACCGAGTTCGGGATCAACGCGTTCGCGATCGGCTGGATTCTGGCGGGCGGGAAGATCACCAAAGCGCTCCTTCAGGGGTACGTCGGCGACCTCACCGATCAGGTCGGCGACCGCGCGAAGTTCGTCGCCGCGGGCGCGCTCGTGTACGGTCTGGGGATCGCACTCATTCCGCTGTCGCTACCCGCCGAGGAGACGATGGGGCGGTTCTACCTCGGCTACTTCGGCCACGGGCAGGAGCTGGGTGGCGGTTTCCTCGTGCTGTTCGCCGCCTACGCGATCCTGGGAGTCGGCGACTCGATCCGGCTGCCCGCCAGTATGGCGCTGTTCGTCGAGGAGGGCGAGAAGTACGACTCGGTCGCGAGCGCGATGTCGCTGCGGTCGATCTCCTGGAAGATCGGGCAGACGGTCGGCCCGGTCGGCGTCGGCCTGATAAAGGACTTCGTCGGCACCGTCCAGGCGTTCCTCACGGCGTCGGTGTTCGTGCTGTTCGCGACGGGGGTGTTCTGGCTCACCCACACGATGTCTGGGGAGTCCGAGCCCGCGGTCGTCGACTAGGAAATCGACCCGCCGCGCGGAGCGGATCAGTCCCCTGTCCCTTCGCCGGGCAGGTCAGTTCTCGATCGTCTCGACGTCGAACGACGAGCGCTCGGCGGCGAGCCGGAACGTCGGCACCGTGCGGTACTCCACCTCGACGACGTTCTTCCGCCGGAGGCTCCCCAGCGCGTCCCGGACGTCCTCGACGTCGGGGTCGATATCGAACGTCTCCCGGAGTTTGCCGAGCACGCTCACGACGCTCTCGGAGCGCTCCTCGGGGCCCGCGAGCACGTCGAGCACCTGTGCGTGGAGTTCGGGAACCCTGATCCGCTCGGGGATCCCGCCCTCCTCCTCGGGGGGAACGCTGGGCTCCACGTCGACGAGGTCGACGCCCTCGGCGGTCGCCCGGATCAGGCTGTCGTCGTCGCGGTAGTAGTAGTCGCTCAGCTCCGATTCGAGATACTGGTGGACGTCGCTCCCCGACTCCATCCCCCAGCGGTCCTGTAGCTCCTTGTTCTTGGTCGGCTGGAGGGTCACGATGTCGGCGAGGCGCTCTCTGGCCTCGTCGCTCAGACTCATCGGCCGTGGCTGGGGCGCGGGGGCGTATGGCTATTCCGGTCCCGGCGGGGCGCCGGCCGGAACCGCGCCAGCTAAGCCCGCCAGCCCACTACGGAGGGGCGTGCGAAACGTCACCGACCGGGTGTCCAACCCCTTCGGGATGGAGCCGCCCTGTGACCGATTCGTCCCCGGCTACGGCGACGCCAACGCCGACTTCCACGTTATCGGTGACCACCCCGGCGTCCACGGCGGCACCGACACGGGTGTCCCGTTCACCGGCACGCCGGCGGCCGAACGCCTCCAAGGCGCCCTCCGTGAAGCGGGACTGTTCTACACTGTCGGCGACGAACCCGAGGTCGACCGAACGTTCCTCTCGTATCTCCACATGTGCGTCCCGGCCGACGACGCCACGCCGACCGACGCCGAGTACACGGAGATGGAGCGGTACTTCGACGCCGAACTCCGCGCGATCGCGGCCCACGTCCTGCTGCCGGTCGGCGAACGCGCGACCCGCCACGTCGTCGAGACGTTCACCGCCCGCGCCCACCGGACCGAGATCGAGATGGACCGCCTCCACGGGCAGGAGATCTTGGGCAGCGGCTGGCTCGTCCTCCCGATCGAGGATCCGACCGATTGGGACGGAGACGAAGCCGAACGGCTCGTCGACGCGTTGCTGGAGCTCCAGTCGACCGATTACCGCCGGGAGACTGATCTCGGTCGGTTCCTCCCCGGCGGGGAGAGCTACCACGTCCGGTAGCGCGGCTCACCGCGTCGCGAGCAGGTACCGCCCCACGTCGACGAGGAACCCACCGCCGCTGAGGAGCGGCAACACGATCAGGCCCAGCAGTGCCCCCCACGTCGGGATCGCGACGACGGGCCAGACGGCGAGACAGAGCCCCGGCGCGATCGAGGGAAGCGCGTACACCCACGCGGCGCCGCGGCCGAACCGCCCGACGGTCGTCAGCACGACCAACGGGAGCAGTACCGTCCCCGCGAGGAGCACCAGCCCCAGCGTCGGCGTTCCGCCGGTCGCCGCCCGCACCGATCCGAGGACGTACTCGGTGGGCGAGCCCAGCGGGAACGCCCCGAGGAACGTCGGGACCGGCGACGTGGTCAGCTCGCCAACGAACGATCGCATCGCCGCCCGCTGCGGGAGCGCGTACGCGCCGAGGCCGCCGGCATATAGGAGGAGCGAGAGCACGACGACGCCGTACCATCGCTTCAGCCCGCGTCGCCGACGGACGCCCTCCGGCACCGACGACTCGGCCGTCGCCGTCCGCGTCGAACTGGTGGCGGCGTCCCAGCTGTCCCGGCTCGTGCCGGCGGTCTCGTCGCTCCGATCGGTCGAGGACCCACCTTTGGTCGTCGTTCCGCCGGCCGACGAACTGCTCTCGGTCGTCGAGGTGCTGCTTCCCGTACTGCCGTAGCTACTGCTCGATCTGGCCGAGCCGCCGGACCGATCGCTCGTGGCGGTGTCGGTCGACGTGTCCGCGGGGCTGCTCGTCGTCGACTCCGCCGTCCCGTCAATCGGTTCGGAGCTGACCGACCCGCTATCCGTCGATCCGTCGTCGGTCGCCGTCCCGTCGGGGAGGTCCTCGTCCGGGAACACCGACACCGGCGGGAGGCCGTCGAGGTGTTGCTCGACGTACTCGTGGTGGCCCAGCCGGTCGTACGTCTTGCGTTCGGCCGGGTCCGAGAGGACGTCGTGGGCCGTCTTGACGAGCTTGAACTGGGCCTCGCCGTCGGGGTGGTCGTTCACGTCCGGGTGATACTTTCGGACACGCTCCCGGTACGCGCGCTTCAGTTCCTCGGCGGGGGCGTCGGCGGGGACACCGAGAACGTCGTAGAGGTCCGCCGGCATGGCTTCCGATACGCCCAGTCCGTGTTTGAATCTACCGCCCTCCGCCTGCCACGATCGTGGCCGCTGTCGCACGAAGTGGGAACCCTCTTGGGTGACGGCTGAACAGTTCCGCTATGGAACGAATCCGTCTCGGGAACACCGTCTTCGAAGGGGAGAACAACGTCTATCTCCTGCAGGGCGAGGAGACCGTTCTCGTCGACGCCGGGGTCGCCACCGAGCCGACGCGCGAGGAGTTCGTGGACGGGCTCGCCTCGTTCGGCGTCACGCCCGCGGATGTCGACCGCGTGTTCCTGACACATTGGCACTACGACCACGCCGGGTTGGCGGGGATGATCCAGAACGCCGGAGGCGCCACGGTCCACGCCCACGAGGCCGACGCCGAACTCATCTCGGGAGCGGAAGCGTCGCTGATCGAGGACCGGGCGCTCCAGCAGGAGACGTTCGAGGGGTGGCAGATCCCGGACGGCCCGCGCGAGGAGCTGCTCTCCTTCCTCGAAGGCCACGCCGAACTCGCGGGCGAGGACGTCGACGTGACGCCGTTCGCGGGCGGCGACCGCTTCGACGTGAACGGTATCGAGTTCGAGGCGGTTCACCTCCCGGGGCACTCGGCCGGGCTCTCCGCGTTCGCGTTCGAGGGGGAGGGGGAGCGACAGGCGTTCGTCGGGGACGCCATCCTCCCGAAGTACACGCCGAACGTCGGCGGCGCCGACGTGCGAGTGGAGTCGCCGCTGGCGAAGTACGTCGACAGCCTCGTCGAGATGATCGACCGGGACTGGGACCGCGCGCTGCCCGGCCACCGCGACCCGATCGAGGACCCCGCGGGTCGGGCCCGGGAGATCCTCGGCCATCACCGCGAGCGGACCGAGAACGTGATCGACGTGCTCGACCGCCACGGCGCGTGTGACGCCTGGACCGTGAGCCACCACCTGTTCGGCGAGCTGGAGACGATTCACATCCTCCACGGGCCGGGCGAGGCGTTCGCTCATCTCGACCACCTACAGCGCCACGGGATCGTCGAGCGGGAGGCGACCGACTACCGTCTCGTCGTCGAGGATCCCGACGTCGACGAGCTGTTCCCCGAACCGTAGCTGCTCCGGGTCGGGCGCGACGGCCGCCACGGGTTCCCGCGCGCTGCGCACACGAGTGGTGTCCTTTTCCCTGTGAACCGCCGAGTGGGTTGTATGAGCGAAGCCGACTCCGACTATCAGGTCGCCGTCGTCGGCGGCGGCCCGGCGGGGCTGACGACCGCACTCTACACGACTCGACTCGGCCACGACACGGTGTTGATCGACCGCGGTGGCGGCCGCGCGGCGATGATGCAGGACACCCACAACGTCATCGGGATCACCGAGGAGACCTCCGGGAACGAACTGCTCCAGACGGCGAAGGCACAGATCGAGTCCTACGGCGCCGACACCGTTCGCGGAATGGTCTCCGACATCGACGGCTCGGCGGGCAGCTTCGAACTCGCCGTCGGCGAGGAGTCGTACACCGCCGACCGGGTGGTGCTCGCGACGGGGTTCGCCGACGAGCGCCCGGAACCGCCGCTGCCCCGGACTGGACGGGGGCTCCACTACTGTCTCCACTGTGACGCCTACATGTTCGTCGACGAACCGGTGTACGTGATGGGCACCGGCGAGAGCGCGGCCCACGTCGCGATGATCATGCTCAACTTCACCGACGAGGTGGACCTGCTGCTCCGTGGCGAGGAACCGGAGTGGAGCGAGGAGACCGACCGCCAGCTCCGCGCCCACCCGGTCGACGTGATCGAGACGGAGATCTCGGGGATGAACACCGGCGAGGACGGCTGGCTGGAGTCGTTCGAGTTCGAGGACGGCACGACCCGGGCGTACCGCGGCGGCTTCCCGATGTACGGCTCGGACTACAACGCCGACCTCGCGGACGCGCTGGGGCTGGAGCGCACCGACGACGGCAACGTCGCGGTGGACGACCACGGCCGCACCTCCGCGGAAGGGGTGTTCGCGGTCGGTGACCTCACGCCCGGCCACAACCAGATCCCCGTCGCGATGGGCGAGGGCGCGAAGGCCGGCATCGCGCTGCACTACGAGCTCCGGGCGTTCCCCAAGTCGCTCGACGAACTCGACGGCGAGGACGTCGACCCGGCGTCGACGCCGGCGATCTCCGACGACCTTCGCGAGGCTGCCCGACGCCGCGACGAGGTCGAGCCGGCGGCCGCCGACGACTAGCTGACAGGCGGTGCTGGGCGCCGCCGACGGACACACCGCGCTCCCGCTCCCCCGCCGGCGGTCGAGGGTCAGCGCACGGGCAGCGTGGTCCCGGCATCGTACTTGAAGGTCGGGCCGAAGGGGAACGCCCTTATTCCTGCGTGTGGTTACTCCGGGTGCGCACCGATGGTCTAGTGGCAGGACCTGAGCCTTCCAAGCTCATGGCCCGGGTTCAAATCCCGGTCGGTGCATCCTCTCCGTCGTTCGTCACTGCCCCCGATTCGTAGAACCGAGCGTCCCTCCACGTACCGACCCGCGGAGCCCCTCACCGCCGTCCGGGGAGCCTCGGCGTCCGTCCCCCGAACGCGTCGAACAGCTCCCGAGCGCGACGCCGTGATCTGCCGGTGATCGATAGTCTCACCGGCTATACCTCCACAATCATCCATCTCTCTTCCGCTCCGAAAGTGACACTGGGGAAATGATTAAGTTCCAACGTTACTGGGTCTAGCTGTGTGGTGAATTACCATGAAGAACGTACACACGGAACGGCGGCGATTCCTGTCCGTGGTCGGCGGCGCGGCGGTCGGGAGTTCGGTGCTGGCGACCGCGGCGGCAGCGAAGAATCCCGGTCAGGGCGGAGGCTTCCCCCCGAAGGGGATCACCGAGTGGAGTAGTCCGCGGTCGCTCGGGGACGGCGAGATCCGGACGTTCGCCTCGACGACGCCCTCGGGCAAGCCGAAGTACGTCGGACTCCACTTCAGCGACGGGGCGATGACGAACCTCCCGACGCCGACGGAGCTGGAGGAGGGTGACGGGACCGAGCTCCACGGCGGGTTCATGTCGAAGCTGTACGCGATCCCGTTCCCGAGCAGTGCCCCGGCCCCGTTCGAGTTCATGGGGTTCGGCTGGAACTCGGAGGGCCACCTCCCTCGGGGCGTATACTCGAAGCCACACTTCGACGTCCACTTCTACTTCCGTCCGCCGGAGGAGATCTTGGAGATCGGCCCGCGGAACCCGGCACCGAACACGCCGCCGCCGATAACCGACGAGGACGTGGCGGACGGGCAGATTCCGGATGGGTACCGTCTGATCGAGGGTGGGAACGTGATCCCGAACATGGGGGCGCACATGGCTCCGACCGGGGCACCGGAGTTCGAGAACCCGGACGACGCCAGCGATTGGCTGAAGACACTGATCTGGGGGGCCGCAGACACCGACGAGGACGACGTGTTCGAACTGAACTTCGTCGAGCCGATGGTGACCGTCGACTTCTTCCGGAACCACCTCGACGGCGTCCACCGCGAGGGGATCGCTCAGCCCGAGCAGTACCCGACGGACGGCTGGTACCCGACGACGTACGCCCTCCGCGACCTCGGCGACGGGGGGTACGCCGCGGTGATGGAAGGGTTCGAGGAACGGTCGGAGTGACCGGTCGACCCCCGCCGTCGCCCATCCCCGGGGCGAAGAACTAACTCGGAGCCGTCTGACCACACGCCCAATGGAGCGGAAGAACCGCTTCGTCCAGGACACCGAGGTGCTGATCTACCGGCTCAACCACGCGAACGTCAACGAGGCCAAGCGCCTCGTCGAGCAGCTCTGTCTGGTCGCCGACTGCCTCGCAGGCGACCTGGAGGACGGCGAGCGAAAGGAGTTCCTCGAGGGGACGAGCCAGCTGATGGCCCGGTTCCGGGAGCAGATCGTCGACCTCGAGGAGGCGGGCAAGTCCGACGAGGAGATCGCCGAGACCGTCCTCGACGCGATGAACGACCACTTTTCCGAGGACGTGACCGAGTTCTCCTTGGACATCGACGGCGAGCGTAGCGTCGTCGGCGCCGAGAGCACGATCGACCGACTCGTCGAGGAGAACGAGTGGCTCAGACAGGAGCTGGAGCAGGCGGAAGCAGACTACATGGAGCTGTACGAGCAGGCCGCCGCGGAGGGCTGAGTCCGCCCCCGACTGACGGCGGCTCAGTCCCCGGGGAAGAACTTCCCCGGCTCGTCGTGCCGGAACGAGCCGAGGTGGGTCGCGTCGAGCTTCTGGACGTGACTGTACACCACGCCCTCCTCCTCGACTGCCGACTCCAGCGGCCCGCTGTGCTGTTCGTCGTACTGGGCGGCCAGCAGGATCGCGTTCCCCGAGGGCGGGTCGAGTAGCTGGAGCAGGAAGAACACCTTCCCGCCGATCTCCTGCCGGAACACGTCGTAGCGCTCGAAGCCGCCGGCCTCGAACGCCTCCCGGAACGCAGACTCGTAGTTGCCCGGGATCACGTGGACGAAGCCGAACCGCCCCTCCTCGCCGGCCTCGGGCGGCTCGGGCGCGGCGTGGCCGACGGGGATCGCGACGGTCTCCCACCCCTCCGCTTCGAGCTCGGACGCGATCGACTCCATCTCCTGTAGCGTCCGGCGCCACGCGTCCTTTCTCGCGTCGACGCTCGCCGGCGAGTCCTCGGTGGGGTTTGACACGGGTGCGGCTATGCAGATGGGACGTAAATACCTCCCGGCGATCGGTCAGACGCCGAACACTGCCTCCAGCGCGAACGAGACGAACAGGATGGCCAGCCCGGAGAGGAACCGCTTCGCGCCCACGTCGAACCGCCGGCCGACCGGGAGCCCGAGGCGGCCGATGGGCGCGAGCCGGTCGACGACCGCCTGCGTCCGGGAGCTCTGCTCGGGCGTCGGGCCTTCGAGGTCCGAGGGGTCGGTCGGCCAGAGCTGTGCGACGCCGACGCCGACCTGCAGGAAGCCGCCGACGAACAGCAGGTACTTGAGGACCACCCACGGCGCCCCCAGCAGCGCGCCGACGGCCAGCCCGGCCAGAGACGCGATCACTGCGGTAAGCGCGGCGTAAACGACGCCGTCGATCGCCTTGGCGAGGAACACCGCGAGCGCGGACGACCGGTCTACCATCACTCCGAGTCGAGCGTGGCCGCCGGCGATTCGTACTCGGGGGCGTGGCGGTGACAGTAGCTGGACCGACCCTCGTCGTCGACGGTGTAGTAGTCGGGGTCGTCGGTGTCACACGGCCCGCCGACCTCGCGTTTCAGGTAGCGCCGGGCGTCCTCGGGGTTCCCGTCGCTCACGTCCTCGACCACGCGATCGACGTGGGTAGCCAGCTCCGGCGGGAGCTCCACGTCGCCGAACACCTCCTCGGTGATCTCGTCGATGTCGGAGATCCGCGTCTCCAGCCCGAGCAGCTCCCGCGCGATCACCGTGATCGAGCGGTCGGTGCGCACCCGTTCGCGGAGGATCTCCCGGAGCTCCTCGATCGCCCGCCAGGCGTCGTCGTCGACCGAGCGGTACTCCTCGGGCCGGATTTTCATCGGACACCGCGTCGAGAACGGGCAGCCCTCGGGGGGGTTCCGCGGGCTCGGCGGCGCGCCCCGCAGCGTGATGCGGTCGGTCTCCGCGTACGGGTCCGGCTCGGGAATCGCCGACAGCAGCGAGTGGGTGTAGGGGTTCGACGGGCTCTCGAACAGCCGTTCGGTCTCCCCGAGCTCCATGATGTGGCCGAGGTACATCACCGCGACGCGGTCGGCGAGGTGGCGCACCACCGAGAGGTCGTGGGCGATGAGGAGGTACGTCAGGCCGAGATCCTCCTGCAGGTCCCGAAGGAGGTTCAGGATCTTCGCCTGCACGCTCACGTCGAGCGCCGACACAGGCTCGTCGAGCACGAGGAAGTCGGGCTCCAGCGCGAGCGCGCGGGCGATCCCGATCCGTTGGCGCTGCCCGCCCGAGAACTGGTGGGGGTAGCGGAAGTAGTGTTTCTCGGAGAGCCCGACTTTCTCCAGCAGCTCACGCACCCGTTCGTCCCGCTTGGCTTTCGTCTTCCAGTCGTGCACGTCCAGCGGGTCGCGGATCAGCTCCCCGACGGTCATCCGTTCGTTGAGGCTGGAGTCGGGATCTTGGAACACCATCTGGGCGTTCCGCCGCCACTGCTTGAGCTCGCGCCCCGACAGCGTCGTGATGTCGGTGTCCCCGAACTGGACGTCGCCGCTGGTCGCCGTCTCCAGCCGGACGAGCGTCCGCCCGAGCGTCGTCTTCCCACAGCCGGACTCGCCGACGAGCCCCAGCGTCTCGCCCCGGTGGATGTCGAAGCTCACGCCGTCGACGGCTTTGACGGGGTCGTCCGAGAGGAGGCTGTCCGCGCCGTAGTGTTTCTTCAGGTCGCGGACGCTCACCAGCACGTCGTCGGTGGTCGTCGATCGCTGCTCCCGCTCGACTGTCGCGTTCTCGTTACTCATCGTCGGCCTCCGTCTCCCGCAGTCGTCGATGCTCGTCGACGGCCGCCTCCTTGCCCCGGTCCTCGGGGTAGAGGAGGCACGCCGCCCTGTGGTCCTCCGCCCCGGACTCGACGGCGACCGGGGCGGGGTGGATCTCCTCGCAGGCGTCGAACTTCTTCGGACACCGCGGCGCGAACCGACAGCTCGTCGGCCGCTCGGTCGGCGTCGGCACCTCCCCCTCGATCGTCCGGAGATACGTCTCGTCGGGGTACCGGCCGGGGATGCTCTCGAGCAGCCCGTCAGTGTAGGGGTGGGCGGGGTTCTCGAAGATCTCCCCCACGGGGCCGGACTCGACGATTTCCCCGGCGTACATCACGTTCACGCGGTCGCTGACCTCCGCGATCACGCCCATGTCGTGGGTGATGAACACGATGCTGAGGTCGCGCTCCGCCTGCAGCTCCTGGAGCAGTTCGAGGATCTGCGCTTGGATCGTCACGTCGAGCGCGGTCGTCGGCTCGTCACAGATCAGCAGATCCGGGTCACACGCCAGCGCCATCGCGATCACCGCGCGTTGGCGCATCCCGCCCGAGAACTGGTGGGGGTACTCGTCGAGCCGCCGCCGGGCGTCGGGGATGCTCACCGACTCGAGCAGCTCGATCGCGGCCTCGTCGGCCTCGTCGCCGTGGAGGTCCTGGTGGACTCTGAGCGTCTCCTTGATCTGGTTCCCGACGGTGTACACCGGGTTCAGGCTGGTGAGCGGGTCCTGGAACACCATCGCGATCCCGCTCCCCCGCACCTCGCGGTACTCGTCCTCGGTCAGCCCGGTCAGCTCGCGGCCGCGGAACTCGATCGACGACCCCTCGGCGATCCGGCCGGGGGCGTCGACCAGCCCCATGATCGACCGGGCGGTCACGCTCTTGCCCGACCCGGACTCCCCGACGATGCCGACGGTTTCGCCCTCGTGGACGTCGAAGCTGATCCCCTCGACTGCCCGGACGGTCTCCTTGTCCGTGTGGAACACCGTCCGCAGGTCGTCGACGGCGAGCATCGGCGTCTCGGCGGTCTCGGGCGTCGCCCGAGCCTCCGGCGTGTGGCTCATGCGCCACCCCCCGTTGCAGCCGCAGCCGCTTCGTCGCCCTGCTCACTCTGTGGGTCGATCACGTCGCGGATGCCGTCGCCCATCGCGTTGAACGCGGTCACGACAAGCGTGATCAGGAACCCCGGGATGAGCGAGATGTGCCACGACGCGGAGGCGACGTAGGGCTGCCCGACGCTGATCGCGCGCCCCCACTCCGGCGTCGGCGGGGTGATCCCGAGGCCGAGGAAGGAGAGCCCGGCCACGGAGATGATCACGCCGCCGAGCGTCAGCGACGCGTAGATCAGCATGTACCCCACGATGTAGGGGGCCATGTGTTTCCGCATGATCTGTGCGGGGTGTTGGCCGTAGTTCTTCGCGGCGTCGATCCACTCCTCCTCGGCGACCTGGAACGACGGGCCGCGGACTGCCCGCCAGAGGTACGGCCAGTAGATCATGGTGAACAGCGCGATGAACAGCAAGGCCCCGTTGTACAGCGTCGCGATCCAGGTGTTCGAGAACACGACCGCGGCCAGGATCAGGATCATCAACACCGGCAACGCCTGTATCGAGTCGCTGGTCACCACCAGCGCCAGGTCGACCGCGCCCTTGTAGAACGACGAGATCATCGCGAACGCCATCGCCAGCACGCCCGCCCCGAGCATCGAGCTCACGCCGATGAACAGCGAGATCCGCGCCCCGTACGCGAGGAAGGTGAACAGATCCTTCCCGGACGGGAGCGTGCCGAACGGGTGGAACCGATCGAAGTCGTCGTACTGCCACGGGCCGACGTTCCGTAGCGTCGAGCCTTTCGAGGTCGACTGCCGGTTCGCGGCGCCGACCGTGGTCGTCTCGACCTCGCCGGTCTGCTCCGAGAAGTACTGTATCTGGTAGGAGTACGGGTCCTGGATGTTCTGTTCCATCGTCGTCGGGCTCACGGCGGGCGCGAACAGCGCCATGAGGACGAACAGCGCCACGACGACCAGCCCGAACTTCCCCCACTGGTGGCCCCTGAGTCGGTCGACGATGTCGTCGGTCGGGGTCCAGTCCGCGACGCGGTAGTGGCGGCGGAACGTGACGTAGCCGAACCAGAGCCAGCCACACCAGAGCGCGCCGTAGACGACGATCAGGGCGACACGCAGCAGCCACGCGTACTTCGGCTCCAGCCCGAGGAACGTCCCCATCCACTCCTCGCCGGTGAAGTAGCCGCGGTTCGGGACGACCTCGCGAGAGAGCAGCGTCGGGAGCGATCGGGCGGCGCCGACGGCGCCGGTCAGCGGACTGCTCCCGAGGACGAACGTCACCAGCCCGTCGATCGTCCCCAGGACGACGGCGAGCACCGCCCCGAGCTCCGCGAGCAGGAGCACGGACGCCCCCGCGACCCACCGAACGAGCGGGACGGGGCGGTCGCGTATTCGGTCCCGGTACGTCGTCGTCGTTCTCGGTTGTTCAGTAGACATGGTTTCAGCGGTCCTCGTAGCCGACACGGGGGTCCAGCACCGTGTACAGCAGGTCCTGGATGATGTTGAGCACGACCAGCGTCAGGATGAACACGAACAGCAGCGACGAGACCAGCGGCAGGTCGCCCTGGATCGCCGACTGGAAGAACAGGTAGCCGATCCCGTTGATCGCGAACACCACCTCGACCAGCACGGAGCCGCCGATCAGCAGGAACGCCTCGCCGGTGATCACCGGCACCAGCGGGATCATCGCGTTCCGGAAGATATGCTTCCAGACGATGTTGCGCCGGCTCATCCCCTTCGCCCGCGCGGTCTCGACGTAGTTCGAGTTCACCGTCTCCAGCACCGCGGTGCGTCCGATCCGCATCTCGTTGCCCATCGACGCCGATCCCAGCACCAGCGCGGCCGGGAGGATCTGCTTGGTCGCCGCGAGGACGGTCGGCCACGTCTCCCCGGGCGACCTGAGCAGGCTCATCGGATCGCCGAGGAAGTCGAGCGGCGGCGGCGTGACGATGTTCGTCTCGACGAGGAACGTCGCCCACTCGAAGCCGAACAGCTTCTCGGACTGGGAGAGCACCGACACGAGGATGATCGCGAGCCAGAAGTTCGGCATCGCGCGCCAGACGATCCCGCCGAAGGAGGCGAAGTAGTCGCTCAGCGTGTTGGGGTTCAGCCCCGCGTAGAACCCCAGCGGAATCCCGATGAACAGCGGAATCAGGATCGACCAGAAGCCGAGCCACAGCGTCCGCGGCGCGTACGACGCGATCAGTTCGTAGGCGCCGTCGCCCGGGCTGATCACCCACGACTGACCGAGGTTGAACGTGAAGAGGTTCCACATGTAGTCGATGTACTGGTCCCACAGCGGATCGTTCAGCCCCAGCGACTCCCGGATCTGCTCGTACTCGGTGGGGTCGCCGCTCGGCCCGAGGATCGCCGCGGCCGGGTCGATCGGCCCGACCCGGATGATCAAGAACGCCACCGTCGTTCCCAGAACGAGGACGGGTATCGAGAGAAGTAACCGACGGAGGAAGTAGTTCCATTTGGCCATCGATCTGTGGTATGGTACTACGTGACACGGATAAGAGTTTGCAATAGTGTACATACTTGCCCGTTGGAAACCGTTTATCCGCGTCAGTTCCTTCGACCACACCATGGGACAAGGTGACACGGACGCCTCACGGCGGACGTTCCTGAAAACAACTGGCGCGGTCGCGGCCGGTGCGGCGCTGGCCGGTTGTACCGACGGCGGGGAACCGACAGACGGCAACACTACCGACACCATGGGCGGCGGTGGCGGCGGCGATACCGAGACCGACACCGACGGTGGCGGCGGCGGGGGCGCGGGGAACGAGCTCCAGCTCATCAACGCGACGATGAGCTCGCTCGACCCCGTGCAGGCGTCGGACACGGCCTCCTCGGAGGTCACGACCCAGATCTTCGACGGGCTGCTGAACTGGGTGGACGGGGGTGTCCCGGTCGACAGCCGGTTGGCGGCGGACTACTCGATCAGCGACGACTTCCTCACGTACACCTTCGAGATCAAGGAGGGCGTGACCTACCACAACGGCGACGAAGTCACCGCACAGGACTTCGTCTTTGCGTGGGAGCGGCTCGCGGCGTCGCCGAACTCGCAGGCGCCGGCGGACATCCTGAGCGCGTTGAACATCGTCCACGAGGAGACCGAAGACGGCTCGTACGTCCCGGGAACGCTGGAGATGGAGGCCGTCGACGACTACACGTTCGAGTTCACGCTGGCGGCGCCGTTCGCCTCGGCCACGCAGGTCATGGCAAACAACCAGTTCGCCGTCTACCCGGAGGGGATCGTCGGCGATATCGAGGGGTACGACGGCGAGATGGAGCAGGGGACGTTCGCGTCTGACAACCCCATCGGCGCCGGGCCGTTCGAGTTCGAGGAGTGGCAGTCCGGCACGGAGGCAGTCGTCTCCGCGTACGACGACTACCACGGGAGCGGCCCGGAGGTCGACGGCATCCACTGGCAGATCATCGCGGACCCCTCGGCGCGGTTCAACTACGCGATGAACCAGAACGCGGACATGTTCGCGATCCCGACCTCCCAGTTCAACGTCGAAAGCTACACCGTCGACCGGACGGACGAGAAGGGACGCCAGCGCGGCACGTACGAGGCCCGTAACGGCGAGACGCTGAACGCGGTGGGCGTGCCGACGCTCAACTACAGCTACATCGGCTTCAACATGCCCGCGGTGCCGAAGCCGGTCCGGCAGGCGATGGCGTACGCGATGAACCAGCAGACGATCGCCCAGCAGGTGTTCAAGAACCGGGCGGCGCCGGCGTACCACTCGATGTCGCCGAACATCTACCCCGGCGGGGCGGACGCGTACGACCAACACGCCGAGGAGAACTACCCCTACGGCTACAACCAGACCGACCTTGAGGGGGCACGACAGGTGATGGAGGAGGCCGGCTACGGCCCCGACAACCCCTACGAGCTGGAGTGGCTCCAGTACCAGTCGAGCACGTGGCTGAGCGTGGCGAACACGCTGCGTGACAAGCTGACCAACGCGCACATCAACATGCAGATCGAGCAGGCACCGTTCTCGACGCTGCTCGAACGGGTGCGCGCCCTGAACGTCGAGGCGTTCACGCTGGCGTGGAACGTCCCGTGGGCGGCGCCGGACGCGTTCGTCAAACACCTCGACCCCGCGCGGTCGGACCCGACCTCGGGGGTGGCGGAGATGTTCGTCGACTGGCCGAACGACACCGAGGCGGCCCAGCGGGCGATCGAGGCGTGGCAGACGATCCAGGACAACCCGCTGGCGAACGAGGAGGACACCCAGGCCCGGAACGAGGCGGCGATCGCGATGGAGGAGGCCAACTGGGAGGACGTCGCGAACCTCCCCGTGTTCCACTCGATCGAACAGCGCTTCCACTACGACCACGTCGACGTCGATCCGTTCGGCAGCGGCGGGTCGTACAAGCAGAAACACGACACGACGAGCCTGAACCGCTAGGCTCCGCCACTCGCTTTTTCGGACATCCCAGACGCGCCCTAGCGTTCCCGGGCGCGCTCGCGTCGCCGTTCCAGCAGCTCCCGGACGCCCTGTCCGGGGCCGCCGTCGATCGGCCAGCCGTTCGTCCGCCACTGCGGCGGCTCCGGCTCGAACGAGCCACAGCGGCTGCTACACTCCGCCTCGCGCTGGCAGCGACCCTTCGCGGCACAGGCCGGCACCACCCCCCGGCCGGCACGTGCCAGTTCGAACCACCGGCAGTCCGGCCGCGTCGTCTCGGTGAACGAGCGCCACCCCTTGCCGTAGGCCCGCTCGGCGATCAGTCGCCGGCGCCGCGCCTTCTCCGCGGCGTCGAACCGCTCGCCGTCGGCCGCGGGGTCGAGCGTCGAGGGGAGCCAGTCCACCGTCGCCGCGTCGGCGCCCGTGCCGGCCGAGAAGTCGAACGTGAGCACGCCCGCCTCGACGGGGAACTGCCGCAGCAGCGCCGGCTCCACCCGTTCACCGGTCCGTCCGGTCGCGAGCCACACTTCGTCGGCCAGCGCGGTGTCGACGTCGTGTTCCAACTGGTCCGACAGCGCGGCGGCGGCGCTCGCGTCGAGGTCCGGCTTGTTCTCGATCGCGATGATCCGCGACACCCAGTCCGGATACGGTCGTTTCCGCCGGATCTCGATGCGATTGCCGTTCTTGCGCTTCTCGACCAGCCCGCGGGCGGCGGCGCGGTGGATCGCCTCCCGGACGTAGCGCCACGGGTAGCCCGGCTCCGGGAGCGCGTCGCGGTAGTACGCCCACTCGGCGGGCGCGTGGCGGACTACCGTGAGGAGGTCGCCGTCGATGGTGCGGTCGCCGAACTCGCGGCGCGCCGCGAGCCCCTCGGGGTCGCACTCGATCACGATCGTGTCCCAGCGACGTTTCTTCGTCCCGAGTTGGCGCGAGACGATCACCGGAGCGTCGCCCCCCGCGGCGTCGTCGCTCGCGGGCGGCCAGCCCAGCTCCGCCCAGCGGCAGACCAGGAGCTCGAAGGAGAACTCCGAATCGGTGGCGGGGGCGGCCACCGCCTTACGCCGGCGTGCCGACGTACCCCTCGCCGTCGGCCTCCTTGACCTCGTCGAGGTAGTCGTGTGCCTCCTCGAGGATCTCGCGTGGGCCGTCCTGCGTGATCGTGTTGAGGGCCTGCTCGTAGTCGCGCCACTGCATGTCGCGGTGCTCGGCGGAGAGCTCCGCGCTGGCCTCGAACGACCGCGCGATGAACAGGTGGACCGTCTTGTGGATCGTGTTCCCGTCGGCCTCGAACACGTAGTCGTACTCCCTGCGGAAGCCGTCGATGAGTCTGAAGTCCTCGATACCGGCTTCCTCCGTCACTTCGCGGATCGCGGTCTGCTGGAGCTCCTCTTCCCCCTCGACACCGCCTTTGGGGAACTCCCAGTCCCCCGGTCGGCTCTTCAGGAGGAGGTACTCCCGTTCGCCGCGGGTGTCGCGGAAGAGGATGGCTCCGGCAGACGTCGCTTCGACCGTCATTGCGTTCGGGTAAGCGTCGTGCTCTTAAATTGGCTTCGGTGGGACGAAATCCCGACGCACGCTCGGGAGCCGGTAGATGCGCTTTTCACGCTCGAACCCAACCACCGAGTATGACCTTCGTGACGACGCTCACGTTCCGGAGCGGGGACCGGGACGTTCTGGACGACACGGTCGACGGGCTCAAACAGCGCGTCGAGCGCAAAGGCGCCGAGTGCAAGGGCCCCCACCAGGAACAGCCCGAACACCACTCGGTCCCGATGTACAGCCGGTGCCAGCCGGGCGAACAGATCGACCCGTGGAACTACACGGTGTACACCCGCTGGCTGGAGATCCACGGCTCCGACCACATCGCCCGTGAAGTCGTCGCGACCGACCTCCCCGACTCCATCCGCGTCGAGGTCGACGTGGAGCGCCGCGCGAGCCAGGCGTACCGCTGATCCTCCCTTCTGCTGCTGGCCGAAAAAGTCGCGAGCGACCGCTCAGCGGAGCTCCGCTTCGCCGGTCGCGCTCCCCTCGTCGAACGCGGTGACGCGGATTCGCGTCTCCTCGTCGACGGTCACGTCGTCGGCGGCGCCGGGCAGCCGGAGCACCGTGTCGCCGATCCGGATCACCGCGTCGTCGCCGTCGCGACCGGTGACGATGGCGGTCAGCTCGTCGCCGGGCTCGTACGTCGGCGTCGCGGTCCGGAACTCCATCCCCGCGAGGAACGCGTCGAGTCGGCTCATACGCGACTCACCTCCTCGCTCTCGCGGTCGCTGACGTACTCCAGCCCGAAGCCGGTCAGGGCGGCGAGCAGGAACACCGCCACGAGGAACCAGCCGTGGAACACGTACGGGAACACCGCGGCGGGGTTGACCACCATCTCGGCGGTGAACCACTCGTACTCGCCGGGCAGCGTCTGCATCGCGGAGTAGCCCGCGAGCACGCCGCCGCCCCACGGGAAGATGTACCCCAGCGCCGAGGTGTTGGCGTCGAGGATGTTCGCACGCCGGTAGCCGTTGATGTTGAACCGTCGGCCGAGCGTACGGATGTACGGCGCGACCGCGATCTCGGCGGCGGTGTTGATCGTCACCATCGCGTTGACGACCGCGGTCCCGAGCACCATCGTCACCTCGGCGCGGCGCACGGAGGTCGCGACGGTGTCGAGCAGCCACGTCTGGAGCGCCTCGAACCCGCCGCCGACGCGCATGATCTGTGCGCCGGCGACGATCAGCAGCGTCAGGACGATCAGCGGGAAGAAGCCCACCGCGCCGGTGTAGAGGCTGCCGCCGATGCCCGCCTCCGCGGCGGGCACGGTCTGGACGACCGCGCCGATCAGCGGCGCCGTATCGAGCGACTGGGCGATCCCCGAGCTCTCGGGCGCCGAGAACACGAGCACGTCGCTGACGCCCACGTCGACGAGGTCGAACGCGCCCAGCAGGACGTTCAGCACGAACGCGCTCGCCAGCCCCCACGAGACCGCCTCGACGATGTGGCGGCCGGTCACGGCCGTGCCGATGACGATCGCGACCGGGAGCAGGTGGAGCAGCCCCCACGCCGCGCCCGCCTCGACGCCCGCGTTCGCGGCGGGCTCGCTGGTCGGCAGCGTCGCCCCCGCGATCAGGTAGGCCGCCAGCGCCGGCACCGCGGCGATGACGGCGTACTTCACGCGCGAGGCGACGACGCCGCCGATGTCGGCGTCCTGTGTCACCGCGCTCACGATGGTCGTGTCCGACACCGGCGCGAGGTTGTCGCCGAACACCGCCCCCGAGAGAATCGCACCGAACAGGAGGATCGGGTTCGTCCCCAGCAGCACCCCCGCGGGGAAGACGAGCGTCACGAACGCGATCGTCGTCCCGTAGCCGGTGCCGATCCCGGTCGCCAGCACCGCCGCGAGCAGGAACGTCACGGCCGGGAACAGCGTCGCCCCGACCTCGGCGGCCCCGGCCAGCCAGACGAGGCCGTCGACGAACCCGCCTGCCTGGATCGTGTTCGCGAACATCCCCGCCCAGAGCCACGCGACGGCAGCGGTCGCGGCCACCTCCTGTGTCATCCCCTCGAAGATGGCGTCGGCGTACGCTTTCCAGTCGCCCCGAACGAACGGGAGCCCGGCGATCAGCCCGACGAGCATCCCGACGACGAGGCCGGACGTGTCGCCGATCCCCAGCACGCCGGACTGGAACACGGCCCAGACGACGAACACCGCGATCGGGATCGCGCTGACGGCCGGCCCGCCACGGAACCGGAGCGTCGATTCTTCGCCCGCTTCTGTCGGTCGGTCAGTATTCACGGCCTATGCTGCCGCGAGGCGTGCTAATAAAAGCCATTGGTCGCCCCCGAGAAGGGGTTTAAGCACTCGCGGCCCGACCGATCGCCCGTGCACGTAGACGCCGACGACCTGACCGCGTTCCGCCGTGATCTCCACCGCCATCCCGAGCCCGCGTGGTGTGAGTTCTACACCACCGCCCGCATCGTCGAGGAACTCCGCGCCCGCGACGTGGACCAGCTCCACGTCGGCCCGGACGCGCTGGAGGAGAGCGACGAGCCGCGGATGTCCCTTCCCGACCAGGCCACGCGCGCCGAGTGGAAGGACCGCGCCGTCGAGGCCGGCGCCGACCCGGACCTGCTCTCGCGACTCGACGGCGGGAACACCGGCGCGGTCGCCGTGATCGAGCAGGGCGAGGGGCCGACGGTCGGCCTCCGGGTCGACATCGACGGGCTGCCGATCACCGAGTCCGCCGACGAGGAGCACGTCCCCGCGGCCGAGGGGTTCCGCTCCGAGAACGAGGGGTACATGCACGCCTGCGGCCACGACGCCCACGCGACCGTCGGGCTGGGCGTGCTCGACGCGGTCCGCCACAGCGACTTCTCGGGCACGCTGAAGGTGTTCTTCCAGCCCGCCGAGGAGCGCGTCGCCGGCGGCGGCCCGATGTCCCGCTCGGGCCACCTCGACGACGTGGACGCGCTGTACGCGGTCCACGTCGGCCTCGACCACCCGACGGGCGAGATCGTCGCCGGCGTCGGCGGCTTCCTCGCCGTCTCGGGGTTCGAAGCCGAGTTCACAGGCAGTTCCGCCCACGCGGGCGCCCACCCGGAGCAGGGCGACAACGCGATTCAGGCCATGGCTGACGCGATCACCAACATGTACGCCGTCCCACGTCACGCCGACGGGCCGACCCGGGTGAACGCCGGCGTCGTCGAAGGGGGGACCGCCTCGAACATCGTCGCCGAGCACGCGCGGATGGAGTGTGAAGTCCGCGGGCAGACCACGGACCTGATGGAGTACATGTGGGAGAAGACGGGCCGCGTGCTCGACGGCGCCGCGACGACCCACAACGTCGAGGTCGAGCGCACGCTGAACTCCCGGGCGCCCTCTGCGGAGAGCGACGAGGAACTGGCGTCCATCGTCGCCGACGTGGCCGACGGCGTCGAGGGCGTGGACTCGATCATGGAGCACGACGACCTCGGCGGCAGCGAGGACGCGACGTACCTGATGAACCGCGTCGAGGAACAGGGCGGGCAGGCCTGCTACGTCGGCCTCGGCACCGACCACCCCGGCGGTCACCACACCTCGACGTTCGACGTTGACGAGGCGTCGCTGCGCATCGGCGTGGAGACGTTGGCCGGGGCGATCGAGGCGTTCTCGCGGAACGAGGAGTAGAACCTGCGGGAACGACTCCAGTGAAGGATTTGATTAGGAGCTATCTGTTGTGAAACAGTCGGTAAGTGGGGTTGCGAAGTTCCCCAGAAAGACTACAGCCAAATGTGCCCACCGTGTGTCTATGGAAGCAGTCCCTCCACCCTTCCCGAGTACGGTTGAGATTCTCCTCGGGGTGCTTCTATTGGCTATCGGCGGCATATACTGGAAGACTGAACGTGTAGATAGGAAAGCCCCACCAGTAGTATGGCGATTCCTTCAGTTGCTACTGCTTTTTGCAACTGTACTACTCCTTTTCTCCTTACGAATGCGGTTCTATCGGTAGGTGGGCAATCTGTACTTACCGACTGTCCAGACATCTGTCGGCGGTTCAGCAGTCCAACAGAACCGTAGAAACCACTTTCAGTTCCGCTCCTCAATATTTGGGGTCGGCCCCAGTCCGCTCGTAGACGCGCTCCATGATCGAGTCGCGCTGCTCCTGCCAGCGCGGGAGCGCCGACGGGCGGTCGGGATAGGACTCGTAGTGGTCCAGTAGCTCCTCCGCGAGGTTCCGCACCTGATAGATCTCCCAGAGCTGGTCGAGGTGGCCGATGGCGCCGCGCAGCGTCTGGAGTGCGGTCTTCGGGCCGATCGAGGCCTTCCCGGAGTACAGCGCCTCCGCGATGGGCTCGCCCGGCAGCGAGGCCAGCATCGACGTGAGTTCGTCCACCTCGACGGCCGTCGAGAGGACGTTGTACACGTCGAGCGCGGCGTAGCGCGCGCCGAAGTGGTCCATCACGCGCTCGTTGTACCGCCAAAGCTCCTCGTCGGTTCGGCCCGACGAGATGGCCCAGATCGCCTCCTCGGCGGCGTACTGCCCGGAGTAGGCGGCCCCCGCGATCCCGCCGCCCGTCGTGGGGTTGACGAGGCCGGCGGCGTCGCCGACCGCCACGAGGCCGGGCGCCGTCGCGGAGTCGTACGGTCGGCGGGTCGGGAGCGCGGCGCCGAGCTTGTCGACGACCTCCGCACCCTCGAACTCGGGGCGGCTCCGGAGGTCCTTCTTGAGGTCCTGTACCAGCTTCATCGGCTCCTCGGTCATCTGGAAGCCGAGGCCGACGTTGATCGTCGTCGGCGTGCGCGGGAAGTACCAGAGGTAGCCCGAGGCGCGGTCGGTGGGCTTGAAGACGAGCGCGTCGTCCCAGTCGACCGGCTCGGGCACCTCGACGATCTCGCGGTACGCCGAGCAGAACTGCGAGTAGGAGACGTTGGTGTCGAAGGTGGCGTCCGAGAGGTCGGCGTTGTCCTGCAGCACCGACAGCGCGCCGGCGGCGTCGATGGTGATGTCGGCGTGGAACGTCTCCACCTCGCCCTTGCGCTTGCCCCGGACGCCGGTGACGCGGCCGTTCTCCTGCAGCACGTCGCTGACGACTGTGTCGTAGTGGAACTCTGCGCCGGCGGCCTCGGTGGCCTCGATGATCTTCCGGCCGTACTCCCAGCGGTCGATGACCGCGAGTTCGCCGGGGACGGGGATGTTGAGCACCGTGTCCTCGGAGGGGATCTCGAAGCGCCCGTGGTCGACCCCGGTGTTGGTGAACGAGGACTCGATCTTCGATTTGGGGATCGCGTCCGGGAACGAGTCCGCGCCCTTCAGGGCGTCGCCGCAGGCGATGTGGCCCGCCTCCGTCTCGTCTTTGCGCTCGACGACGGCCACGTCCAGACCCTCGTGGGCGGCCGTCGCGGCCGCGTAACAGCCGGACGTGCCCGAGCCGACGACGACGATGTCGTACTCGTGTGTACTCATTTGCCAACCCTCGGGTGGGCGGGTGCAAAACTCTTTATCACGACGCCGGGGGTGGCGGGCCGCAACCGCGCCGCGCCGTCAGTCTTCGTCGCTATCGTAGTGCTCGCCGGCCGCGTCGGGCGTTCTGGTCCGGCCGACCAGCGCGAGCACGACGATCACGGTGATGTAGGGCACCGTCTGGATCAGCGAGTCCGGAATCGCGTAGTTCAGCTGCTGGAGGCGGAACTGGAGCGCGTCGAGCGCCGCGAACAGCAGCGACGCGCCGAACGCGCCGAAGGGGTTGTAGTTGCCGAACAGCATCGCGGTGATGCCGATCCAGCCCCGACCGTCGACCATCGTCGTCCCGCTGCCGACGAAGTTGCCGACGCGCCCGAGCGAGAGACCGGCGCCGCCGATCCCCGAGAACACCCCCGAGATCAACACGGCGGCGTAGCGCACCCGGCGCACGTCGACCCCCGCCGTGTCGAGCGCCTTGGGGTTCTCGCCGCTCGCCCGGACCCAGTAGCCGAAGGAGGTCTGCGTCAGGACGTACCACGACAGCGGCGTCGCGACCAGCAGGAAGTAGACGACGGGCTCGGCGTCGAACAGCACCGAGCCGACCGCCGGGAGCTGTGAGAGCAGCGGCACCGTCCACGTGCCGAGCGTGTCCACGCCGGGAGAGTTCACGCTCCCCCAGATCACGTTGCTGGCGAACGGCGCCGCGCCGAGGGCGATCAGCCAGACCGCCAGCCCCGCGATCACCTGATCGGCGCGGTACTCGATGGTGACGACCGCGAACAGCAGCGAGAACGCCCCGCTGACGAGCACCGCGACGTAGAACGCGATCCACGTCGCCGCCAGCGTCGGCCCGGCGAGTGCGACCGTGAGCCCGGCGAGCACCGCGACCGCGAGCACGCCGCCACCGCCACGGACTGCGATCTCTCGGAGCGAGTCGCCGAGCAGTCCCAGGAGCGCGCCCGCGATCGCGAGCAGCGCCGCGATCACGAGCAGGAGCACGATCCCCGGCCCGAGGCTCACGCTGCCCTCGCCGATCGTCCAGTGGGCGACCGCGACGCCGGTGAACGCGCCGACGATCAGCAGCCCTTCGAGCCCGATGTTGATCACGCCGCTGCGCTCGGCGAAGATCCCGCCCAGCGCGGCGAACGCGATCGGGACCGCGAGCCGGAGCGCGGAGGCGGCGTAGCCGGTGTCGAGCACGCTCGCGAGCTCGCCCGCCGGCGTGTTCGGGAACAGCTGCCCGATCAGGACGACCGCACCCACGGCGATCGTGCTGGCCGCGAGCAGCGCGAGGCGCTTGATCGCCTTCATCGTCCACCCCCCATGCCCCAGCGCACGCCGAGCGCCCGGAAGAACTCGGGCATGGCGACCAACAGGATCACCAGCCCCCGGATGACGCCGACGAGCTGTCTGGGCACGCCCAACTGGAAGTCGATCGAGAGGCTGCCCGCCTGCATCGAGCCGAACAGCGGCCCCGCGAACAGCACTCCGAGGGGGTTGTTGCTCGCGAGCACGGACACCGTGATCCCGTCGAACCCGAGCGCGGGGACGCCGTTGACCCAGCGCCCGACGGACATCAGCACCCAGACCGCGCCGCCGAGACCGCCGATCATGCCCGAGAGCGTCATGCTTGTGACGACCATGCGCTTGGCGTCGACACCCGCGTAGTCCGCGGCGTCGGGCTGGATGCCGGCGGTCCGGAGGTCGTAGCCGAACGCCGTCCCCCAGAGCAGATAGGTGATCAGCAGCGTCAGCCCGATCGCCATCACCAGCGCGACCTCTGGCCCGAACCGCGCGGCCGCGGGCACGTCACGCGTCTCGACGCTCCCGCTGTCGGGCTTCTGGAAGTACGCCGAGACGAGGAAGAAGGCCACGTCGCTCGCGACGAAGTTGAGCATGATCGTCGTGATCACCTCGTTCGCGTCGGCGTAGGCTTTCAGCGCGCCCGGGATCGCGGCGTAGATCCCGCCGACGACCGCGCCGGCGACCATCGCGACGAGAGCGATCAATGCGCCGCCGACCGGCCCCGAGGGCGCCGCGGGGCCGACCCAGACCGCCGCGAGCGCGGCCGCGAGCGCGCCGAGCACGAGCTGGCCCTGCGTCCCGATGTTGAACAGCCCCGCACGGAACGAGACGGCGACGGCCAGCCCCGTGAACAGCAGCAGTGCGGAGTTCTTCAGCGTCTCCTGCAGGATGAACGAGTCGAAAAGCGGCGCGAGGAACAGGTAGCGGTACACCGCGAGCGGGTTGTAACAGAACGGGCCGACGATCGGCGTCGCACACTCCGCGAACACGCCCGCGACCAGCGTGACGAGCCCGCCGAGCAGGATCGCCGTGATCAGCGCGGCGACGCTGACGAGCAGTCGCTCGCCCGCCGAGGCGTCGACCAGCCGGTCTATCACGCCCGCGATGGGGTCCGGCAGGCGGTCGGGGTTCATCGGTCACCCCCGTCCCGGCGGGACGCACGGGGCACGTCGTCCGGCTGTTCGCCCGCCATCAGTAGCCCCAACTGCTCCTCGGTGACCTCGGCGGGGTCGACGACGGCGACCAGTTCGCCGTCGTGCATCACGCCCAGCCGGTCCGAGAGGCTCCGCACCTCGTCGAGCTTCGAGGAGACGAGCAGCACCGCCGCCCCGTCCTCGCGCAGTTCGAGCAGCCGGTCGTGGATGAACTCGACGCTCCCCACGTCGACGCCGCGGGTGGGGTGGGAGGCGACGACCGCTTCGGGGTCGCGGGCGAACTCCCGGCCGACGATGAACTTCTGTTGGTTCCCGCCCGAGAGCGACTCCGCGGTCGCGCCGGGATCAGCGGGGCGGACGTCGTACTCCTCGACGATCGATTCGGCGTGGGCCGCGGCGTCGTTCCAGCGGATGCGGCCGCCGTCGGCGAACTGCGGGTCCCGCTGGCTGCCGAGCAGGCCGTTCTCCGTTAGGTCGTAGGACATCACCAGCCCGCGAGCCTGCCGGTCCTCGGGGACGTACGCCATCCCAGACTCGATTCGGTGCCGGCGTGAGGCGTCGGTCACGTCCTCGCCGTCGAGCGCGATGGTGCCCGCCGCGGGCGTCCGGAGGCCGGTGATCGCCTCGACCAGCTCGGACTGCCCGTTGCCGTCGACGCCGGCGATCCCGAACACCTCGCCCTCGGCGACCTCGACGTCGACGCCGTCGACGGCGCGGACCCCGCGGTCGTCCTCGACGACGAGATCGCGCGCGGCGAGGCCGACTGGGCCCGCCTCGACGGGCGATTTCTCCGTGTCGAACAGCACCTCCCGGCCGACCATCAGCTCCGCGAGCTCGGTGTCGTCGACCGCGTCGGTCTCGACGGTGCCGACGTTCTGCCCGTCCCGGAGGACGGTCACCTCGTCGGCGGCGGCGGTCACCTCCCGCAGCTTGTGGCTGATGAAGATGATCGTCTTCCCGGCCGCGGTGAGCTCGTCGAACACGTCGAACAGCTCATCGACCTCCTGTGGCGTCAGCACCGCCGTGGGCTCGTCGAGGATCAGGATGTCGGCGCCGCGGTACAGCGCCTTCAGAATCTCGATGCGCTGCCGTTCGCCCACCGAGAGGTCGCCGACGGTCGCTTCGGGGTCCACGTCGAACCCGTAGCGATCGGCGAGCTCGGCGACCGCCTCGCGGGCGGCCTCGCGATCCACCGCGAGCCCGCCCCACTTCCGTGGCTCGTCGCCGAGCACGACGTTCTGGGTCACGGTCATCGGCTCCACGAGCATGAAGTGCTGGTGGATCATGCCGATGCCGGCGTCGATCGCGTCCCGGGGGGAGTCGAACGTCCGCTCCTCGCCGTCGACGACGACGGTGCCCGACGTGGGCTGGTAGAGGCCGTAGAGGACGTTCATCAGCGTCGTCTTGCCCGCCCCGTTCTCGCCGAGGAGGGCGTGGACGCTCCCGCGTTCGACGGTGAGGTCGACCTCGTCGTTCGCGAGGACGCCCGGGAACTGTTTGGTGATCCGTCTGAGGTCGACCGCTGGCGCGCTCATCTATTTTGTTCGAAGGGTGGAGGGTAGTTCGGCCCCGGGGGCGGGGTGAGCGACCCGTCGTCGCGAGCTCAGTTGTCCGGCTCGGTCGGCACGTCGATGTCGCCGCTCTGGATCGCCTGCCGCGAGGAGTCGAGCGCGTCGAGCACGTCCTGCGGGATCTCGCCCTCGTACTCGGTGCCGATGACGGCTTCGACGCCCTCGTCGTCGAGCCCGAGCGCGATGGTGGAGCCGCCCTGGAACTCGTCGTTGACGACGTCGTCGACCGCGTTGAACACCGCGGTGTCGACGTGCTTGACCATGCTCGCGACGATCGTGTGGCTGGCGTCGCTGCTCAGCGACTGGTCGCTGTCGACGCCGATCGCGAGGCGGCCGTGTTCGCCCGCCGCGTTGAACACGCCGCCGCCGGTCGCGCCCGCGGCGTGGTAGACGATGTCGGCGCCCTCGCCGTA
>NZ_JBNTJY010000001.1:554647-1980262 GCF_051195095.1 Halolamina sp. C58
ACGAGCCGGCGTACGCCGAGCGCACCTCGATCTCGGAGTCGACGTGGTGGACGCCGGCGATGAAGCCGGCCTCGAACTTCTTGATCAGGGGGTTCTCCTTCCCGCCGACGAAGCCGACCACCTTCTCGTCGGGGTTGGTGGCGAACGTCTTCTCGGTGCCGCTGTAGGTCCCCTCGTGGCTGAACTCTCGGGTCGACAGCAGCCCCGCGAGGTGGCCGACCTGGAACGAGCCCTCGTGCTCGCGGAACGTGTAGGACGCGACGTTGTCGGCGTCGAGCTCGGCGTCGACCAGCATGAAGTTCTGGTCGGGGTACTCCGACGCGTTCTCCTGCAGCGCGCTGCGCTGGGCGAACCCGATACACGCGATCAGGTCGTAGTTGGGGTCGGTCGACGTGGCGAACTGCTGCTGGAACGTGCCGAACTCGCTCTGGCCCGTCGGCTCGGTGTTGTCGTAGGAGACACCGAGCTCCTCCTCGGCGCGCTGGATCCCCGCGTGGGCCATGTCGTTGAACGCCTCGTCGCCCAGCCCACCGAGGGCGTACACCATCCCGACGTTGGTCTCGGAGCTACTGCCGCCGCCGCCGCCGAGACAGCCAGTCAGTCCGGTCAGTGCCGCGCCGGTTGCGCCCCCGATGAACGTTCGTCGGTCGATGTGGTCGCGCATCGTTGTGGCTCTCTCTCGGTGACCGGCGGTTAAGCCCATCGTTTTGCCGGTAGTTCGAGTCCGACGACTGACTGGTTCACGGGTGTCAGTCGCACGGTTCTGTACGAATTCCGCCCGATATCGCCACTATCCACCGAGATAGTACACACGTTCGTGGGTACCCGTGCCGCCGGCGTTACGAACTCGCAGGAGCCGTCGACTCGGGGACGGCACGGCGGCGGGCAGTGAGCGAAGGGCACACGGTGACGATGCGCGCGCTGCCGGCCGTTCGGTCGCGTGGCGCGCGAACCGGAATCAGCCCTCCCACTCCTCGTACTCGCCGTAGATCCCCTTCGAGAGGTAGCGCTCGCTGGAGTCGGGGAACACGGTCACGACTGCGTCGTGGGGCGCGTCGATCTCGCCGTCGGCGATCCCGCGGGCGACGTTCTTCGCCGCGACCGCGTTCGCGCCCGCGCTAGAGGCGACGAGGTGGCCCTCCTCGGCGGCGAGCCGCTGGACCTCGGCGTGGGACTCCTCGTCGGGCACCGCGTGGACGGTGTCGACCAGTTCCGGGTCGAACAGCTCGTTGGTCGAGGTGTCGTGCGTCCCGATCCCCTCGGTCTTGTACTCGCCCTCCTCGCGCTCCTCGCCGAGCAGCGTCCCGTACAGCGAGCCCTCGGGCTCGACCGCGACGACGTGGGTGTCCGCGTGCTGCTCGCGGCCGTAGCGGGCCATCCCCATCAGCGTGCCCGCGGTGCCACAGCCCGCGACGAGCGCGCCGACCTCGCCGTCGAGCGCGTCGTAGATCTCGGGCGCGGTGGTCTCGTAGTGGGCCTCGGCGTTGAGCGGGTTCGAGAACTGCTGGGGCACCGCGGCGTTGTCGAGCTCCTCCGCGAGCTCGTGGGCGCGCTCGATCGCGCGGGGCATCCCGTCCTCGCTCGGGGTGTTGATCACGTCGGCGCCCAGCGCGCGCATGAGCTGCTGTTTCTCCACGGAGAAGCGTTCGGGCACGACGAACACCGCGTCCAGATCGAGCGGCCCCGCGGCGACCGCGATCCCGATCCCGGTGTTCCCCGCGGTGGGCTCGATGACCGTCCCGCCGGGGTCGACGTCGCCCCGCTCCAGCATCCCTTCGAGCATGTACTTCCCGATCCGGTCTTTGATGCTGGCGCCGGGGTTGAACGACTCCAGCTTGGCGTAGACGGGGACGGCGTCGGGGCTGTCGTGGACCCGAACCAGCGGCGTCTCGCCGATGGTGTCGAGCACCGAGTCCAGCGGTTCCCGATGGGTGGTCATACTCGAACGTGGGTGGTGGCGTTTGTGTAGCTTACCATCTCCGAGAAAGCGCCCCGGCGACTCAGTCGTCGGCCGCCGCGTCCCCGTCGTCGCCTTCGGCTTCGGTGATGTGGGCCTCCGCGGCGACGGCGTCGACGTCGATGTCGTGCTCCTCGGCGATCGCGTCGAGGACGGCGCGCTGCTCGGCCATCTCCTCCTCGACGCGGCCCACGCGGCGCTGGGTCTCGTCGACGGTCTGCTGTGTCTCCTCGACCTCCTCGCGGAGCTTGTTCATTCGCTCGTACACCTTCTCGGCTTTCTCCGCGACGGTCTGGAGCTTCTGTGCGGTGCTTCCGAGTCCAACCATACCCGGGGAATGGGCGCGGGGGTTTGTGTCGTTTCCGGTGGGTCGGGGTCAGACGACTTGGTTCGCGAGCCGCTCACCTCGGTCGATCCGGCGGACGTTCTCCCGGATCAGCGCAGCCATCCGGTCGGGGTACTCGCGGTGGGCGGCCGCGCTGTGGGGCGTCACGATCACGTCGTCCATTCCCCACAGCGGCGACCCCTCGGGTAGCGGCTCGGTCTCGAACACGTCGAGCGCGGCGCCCGCGAGCTCGTCTGCGCGGAGCGCATCGATCAGCGCCGACTGCTCGACGACCGCGCCGCGGGCGACGTTCACGAGCACGGCGTCGTCGCGCATCGCCGCTAGCTCGTCGGCGCCGATCAGCCCCTCGGTCTCCTCGGTCAGCGGCACCGCCAGCGCGACGAACTTCGGCCCGTCGATCGCTGTCCGCAGTTCGGAACTCGGGTGGACCGTGTCGACGTGATCGACCGGCGTCGGCGTGCGCTTGACCCCGGTCACGTCCATCCCCAGCGCGTCGGCGCGGGCGGCGATTCCTCGGCCGAGTGTGCCGAGCCCGACGACGCAGACGGCGCTGTCCGCGAGCGTGAACGGCGCGTCCCAGTCGGCCCACGCCCACTGTTCGCGCTCCTGCTTGCTGCGGAACTCGTGGAGCCGGCGGGCGAAGGAGAGCATGTAGCCCGCGACCGTCTCGCCGACGCTGTCGCCGTGGACACCGGTGCTGTTGGTGAGACTGGTCCCCGCCGCCTCCAGCGCGTCGAACGGGAACCGATCGACTCCCGACTGGACGGAGTGGATCCAGTCGAGTCCGGCGTCGAGGAAGGCGTCGTCGTACGCGAACGTCACCAGCCCGTCGACGCCGTCGAGCTCGTCGGTGTCGACCACCACTGCCTCCGGGTCGAGATCGTCGAGCCGGTCCCGGAGCACCGCCGGCGGGAACAGCGCCTCGATCGACGTGTGGATACCGATCCGTGTCACCATGTCCCGAGAGTCCGGCCCGCCCCGCCTACTGTTTATCGGATCGCCATCAGGTACGCCCCGGTAAAGATGAGCACCGCCGCCGTCGCGACGTTGATCAGCGTGAACTCCATGCTGCCCACGTAGTCGAGCCCCCAGACGATGGTCGCCGCGAACAGCGTCGACAGCACGGCGTTCAGCCCGTGGACCACCCACGGGTTCCCTTCGGAGCGCTCCGTCGCCGCCTCGAACCCGTCGCGGCCGGTGGGGCCGCGGTCGTCGTCGCTCATGCTCGGTAGCCCGGGCCGGGGCCACTTAGCTAATTGGTCGCCGGGAGAGCTAAGGGTCGCGAGCCGGAAGAACCGGTATGGGCATCGTTAGCACGATCGAGGACGCGCTGACCGGGCGAACCGAGAAATCGGCCGACGAGTCGGGGCCGGAGTCGACGGGGGCGTACTGGTGTGACGACTGCGGCGTCCGGATCCGCGACGTGGAGGTCGCGGCCGAGGGGTTAGATCACGACGACGAGGGGACGCCGCAGTGCCCGGACTGCGGGGACGCGATGCGGTTCGAGCGCTCCCACGCCGACGGCTGTGCGTGCTGAGCCGCGGAGACTACTCCGCCGCGGCCGGCGTCGGCTCGCGGATCGGCGCCTCGTCGCCGTTCTCCGTCGGGAACGGTCCCCCGGGGAGCTCCTCGACGGCTTCCCACTCCTCGTCGGTGACCAGCGCGTCGTCCAGCCGGCTCCGCAGCGTCTCCTCGTCGAACTCCGTGCCGATGACGACGTACTCCGTCCGTCGATCGCCGTGCTCTTCGTCCCACTCCAGGCTCGGGCGGTTCGAGCGGTAGAGATCCTGTTCGACCTCGGGCAGCGACGCGATCCACGGGCCGCGCGCCTCCACGCGCACTGACGACCCCGCCTGCCCGACGGTCTGCCGGAGCTCGTTGCCCGCGACCCAGAGCGTCCCCTTCGAGCGCACGACGCCTTCCGGGAGGTCACGGAGCACGTCGGCGATTCGTCCGGGGTGGAACGGCCGCCGCCGTCGGTAGGTGAACGACGCGACGCCGTACACCTCGTCGGGGTGGCGGTGGCCGTGGTGATCGCCGTCCTCGTGTTCGTGGCCGTCGTGGTCGTGCCCGTCGTCTTCGAGCGCGCGCTTCCACCCCGGCAGATCGTTCACCTCGCCCTCGTCGAACCGTTCGGTGTCGAGCAGCCACGCGGGGTCGACCTCGGAGAACGACGTGCGGAGCGTGTCGGCGTCGGGCTGGAGCGCGGCGACCAGCGCCTCGGCCTCGTCGAGTTCGTCGTCCGTACAGAGGTCGGCTTTGTTGAGCACGACCGCGTTCGACACCTCGATCTGCTCGACGAGCAGGTCCGACAGCGGGCGGTCGTCCTCCTCGGCGGCGGTGCGCTCGGGCGTCCCCGTGCCGCCGAACGTGTCCACGAACAGCCGGGAGTCGACGACGGTCACCAGCCCGTTCACGCGGTACCGCGCCGCGGCGGCGGACTCGGTGGTGAACAGCCGCGCGACCGGCGCGGGTTCGGAGATGCCCGAGGACTCGACGACGAGGTGGTCGAACTCGCGGTTGCGCGCGAGCCGGATCACCGCGGTCTCCAGGTCGTCCTGCAGCTCACAGCAGATACAGCCGTTCGAGAGCTCCTCGACGCCGCCGGCCACGTCGGTCTCCGACCCCTCGGCGACGAGTTCGGCGTCGACGTTCACGTCGCCCATGTCGTTGACGAGCACCGCGATGTCGCGGTCGCCCGCGTTGGTCAGCAGGTGGTTCAGCAGCGTGGTCTTCCCGGCGCCGAGGCTCCCCGAGAGCACCGTCACCGGGATGCGATCGCTCATGCGTGTGGGTGGGTGCCACTCGCTTTTCAACCCCTCGGCGGCGACGCGTCACGGGGCGCCGGCGTCCGCCACGGGCACGACAGCTTTTACCCCACGAACGCGTAGCACTGGACAGCATGGACCTCTCCGAACGGATCGATCGGTTCCTGACCGAGCTCGAGGAGTGGCTCCGGGGGCTCTACCACGGAATGATCAGCCACCCGGCGTACGAGAAGATCGAGAAGGAGGCCGAGGACCTGGAGGACGCGTTCCTGCTGGCCTGCTTCCCCGACGCCTTCGGCATCCCCTCGCCGGTGTCGTACTACACCGCCGAGATCCTGCCGTACCTCGAAGACGAGTTCGAGGCGTGGGAACGGCGGCTCTGGGACCGGGACACCATGATCGAACGCAAGGGCCAGCAGTACCACTTCTGATGGAGCCGTTCGTCTTCTTCGGCGGGAAGGGCGGCGTCGGCAAAACGACCGTCTCGTGTGCGTACGCACGGAAGTGCGCGGACGCGGGCGTCGACACGCTGGTCGTCTCGACCGACCCGGCCCACTCCGTCTCGGACGTGTTCGACCAGCAGTTCGGCGACAGCCCGGAGCCGGTCGACGGCGTCGACGGCCTCCACGCGCTGGAGATCGACCCCGACGACGAGGTGACCGCCCACCTCGACGAGATCCGGAACCGGCTCTCGGATCAGGTGTCGGCGTCGATGGTCAACGAGATCAACAAGCAGCTGGAGATGGCCCATCAGACGCCGGGCGCCTACGAGTCGGCGCTGTTCGACCGCTTCGTCGAGGTGATGCGCGAGAGCGACCCCTACGACCGCGTGGTGTTCGACACCGCGCCCACGGGGTCGACGCTGCGGCTGCTCGGCCTGCCGGAGTTCCTCGAGGACTGGGTGGACCGCCTGATGCACAAGCGCCGCCAGAGCATCGACCTGTTCGAGAAGGCCGCGATCGGCAACAACGAGCCCCGGCGCGTGATGGAGGGCGACCCCGTCCTCGAACGGCTGCAGGAGCGCAAGGAGTTCTTCGAGTACGCGGGCAGCGCGCTCCGGGAGGACGCCGCCTTCTTCCTCGTCTTGAACCCCGACCAGCTCTCGGTCAACGAGACCGCCCGCGCCATCGACGACATGGACGCCGAGGGGCTCGGGGTGTCGGGGCTGATCGCGAACAAGCTCACCCCGCCGCCGGACGACGACGAGAACGGCCGCGGTGCGCGCTACCTCCGCGACCGCATCGACACCGAAACCGACCGGCTCGATCAGGTGCGGGAGTCGCTCGACCCGCCGCTGCTCGCGGAGATCGAAACCCGAACCGAGGAGATCCGCGGCGATCTGCTGGCCGACGTGGCCGCCGAACTCGACGTGGCCGTCGACGCCGAGGCGCCGTCGTTCGTCTGATCGGTCGCCGATCGACAGCTCCCATTTGGTAAGTTCGGGCGGCGTCGGCCGGAAACGATTAGTCAATGTTTAAGTGCCCCACGTCAATGAGTATCACGAAGGTACGTTACAATGACACAGGTAATCTGGATCGTGGCGGCAGTGTTGATCACGTTCTCCGTTGGGTACGTCGGGTACTCCCGGTATCTCTCACAGTTCGTCGATCTCGACGACTCACGGGAGACGCCGGCCCACAAGTACGAGGACGGGCAGGAGTACGTTCCGTCGAAGAAACCAGTGCTGCTCGGACACCACTTCTCGAGCATCGCGGGCGGCGCGCCGATCGTCGGCCCGATCACGGCCGGCGCCATCTGGGGCTGGGTGCCCGCGCTGCTGTGGGTCGCCATCGGTAACCCCCTGATGGGTGCGGTCCACGACTTCGTCTCGCTGTCGGGGTCGATGCGACACGAGGGGAAGTCGATCGGCTACATCATCGGCGAGTACGTGGGTGAACGCGGGAAGAACCTCCTGCTGTGGTTCGCGTTCCTCACGATCATCCTCGTCGTCGCGGTGTTCGCGCTCGTCGTGGGGATCGTGCTGAACGCGTTCCCGTCGGCGGCGACCGCGAGCTTCGTGTACATCGCGCTGGCGGTGGTGTTCGGCGTGTACCTCTACCAGCTCGACGGCCCGTTCATCCCCGGGACGGTCGTGTTCGTCGCGGGCGTGTTCGCGGGCGTCTGGCTCGGTATCCAGTACCCCTTCGCGCTGTTCCAGCTCGCTGGCGACGCCTCCCACCCGGCAGGGACGTTCGTCCTGTTCAGTGGCACAGGCTCGTGGGTCCCCGGCGCGGGCGCACTCGGCGGCAACACCGCCGCGTGGGTGCCGGTGATCCTCGTCTACGCGGCGGTCGCGAGCGCGCTCCCGGTATGGACCCTGCTCCAGCCGCGTGACTACCTCTCGTCGTTCCTGCTGTACGCGGGTGTCGGCGGGGCGCTCGTAGCCATCATCGTGGGGACGCTGCTCGGCACGTCCAGCGAACCGCTCGTGATCGACAGCAGTATCGCGGCGTTCGAAGGGTTCCTCGGCGTCGACGCGGTCGCGCCGTTCCCGCTGTTCCCGATGCTGTTCGTGACGATCGCGTGTGGGACGATCAGCGGGTTCCACTCGCTGGTCTCCTCCGGGACGACCGCGAAACAGCTCAACAAGGAGAGCGACGCCCGCCTGATCGGCTACGGCGGCATGCTCGGCGAGGGGCTGCTCGCCTCCGTCGCGCTGTCGACGCTCGCGGTCGCCGGTGCGGCTTCGGCCGCCGCGGGCGGCGGGATCGGCGGCGCGCTCCCGAACTTCGCATCCGGTGGCGGCGTAATCCTCACCAGCCTCGGCATCCCGGCGGACTACGGGGCGCCGTTCATGGCGCTGGTGCTCGTGAGCTTCCTGCTCACGTCGACGGACACCGCCGCTCGGCTGGGCCGCTACATGATGGAGGAGATCCTCGGTACGCCCGGCAGCGGTACCGACACCGGCCTCTCGGGCGGGATCGGCTCGTTCGCTCGCGGTCGGTACACCAATCCCGTAATTCAGGTCGGCGTCGCGTACGCGCTGGTCGTCTCGGGCGAGTGGGCGACGCTGTGGACGCTGTTCGGCGGCGCGAACCAGCTGCTGGCCGCGCTGGCGCTGCTGACCGCGACGGTCTGGCTCGCCAACTGGGACGACTCCAAGCAGCTGATCTCCACCGGCGTCCCGATGGTGCTGATGGTGGCTATCACGGTGCTTGGGCTGTCGTGGATCGCGTTCAAAGAGCAGCTCTACGACCAGCTGATCATGGGCGGCGCGAGCGGTCTGGGTGCCCAGATCTCCGTCGTGATCCGGGTCCTGCTTGCGCTCGTGCTGCTGTACCTCGCGCTCTCGCTGGTCAAGATCGGCTACGAGAACATCAGCGACGTTCGGGGCGGCAGCGGCGCGGCGGCGGAGCCGAGTGACGACTGACCGTCCTCGCTCCACCGTTCCCGGCGACGACTGACGACGCATCGACCGGCCACGGCGGCCGAACCGTCACGGTCCCCGATTACCTCCCTCCGCTCGAACCTCAGCAGCGACGGCTACGTCCAGAACCGCTTGGCGAACCGAGAAAGGAAGCTCTCTGTCGGCCGCTCCACGTCGCCCCAGAGCGCGAACGCCTCGGCGGTGTCGGCCTGCTGGCTCGCGACCGCCGTCTCCTCGTCGGGGTCGACGACGGCGACGTTGATCTCGTAGTGGCCGTAGTAGCCGAGCGCGAGCAGTTCGCGCTCGCGGAACCCCTCGACGAACTCCCGGACCGACTCGGTGATCTCGTCGGCGACGACGACGAACGTGAACTCCGTCTCGAAGTGTTCCTCGCTGGGGACGATCCGCTCCTCGGCGAGCTCGTGGCCGAGTTCGACCAGCGACTCGAGGTCGGCGACGGTCGGCCGATCGATCCGCCGGGCGAACACGTACTCCGCCCGGTCGTGGTCGGCGTAGCTCAGCGCCGGGTGGAAGAACTGCTTCTGTGTCCGAACGCGGAACTCGCCGTAGAGGTCGAACGACTCCCCGCGGACCGAGTAGTCGCGTTCGAGGTCGTAGCTGTACATCAGCCGGTCGCTGACTCGGTCGAAGTACTCGTCGTCCCACGTCGGCACCTCCTCCCGGATCTCGGGGGGGAGATCCTCGGGGTCGCGGGCGTCGGCGTCGCTCATCGTCGGCCGGCGGGGCGGTCGCAGTCGTGTCGGGCGGTTCGTCGGTGCATGGTCGTGAGTGGCACACGACGGGTGAAAAGCCCGTCGCGTGGCCGCTGGCGGCAGACCTAACACTGGGGAACCCTAACGCACGATCATGAGCGACGGAAAACCGACAGAAGCGTGTGGACGCTGTTCGATGACCGCCGTCGTCGACGCGGCCGACGTGTCGGGGGACCCGTTCGACGACGAGCGGATCGAGGTCGACGAGTCGTCGGTCCGGCGCGTCTCGCCGGCCGCGTGGATGGGGAGAGTCACCGGCCGACTGAACGCCGCCGTCCAGCGACTCACCTACGGGAAGTAGCCCCTGTCAGCGCCGGTCGCTGGATCGCTGTTCGTAGTGTTCGGCCTCGTCCTCCCACCGGCTGAGTAGCTCCCGCGCCTCTTCGGGCACGTGCGCTCGCCCGTAATCCTCGCCGGCGAACTCGGTGACGGCGTCGTAGTCCGCGAACCGGAGCTGGGTCACGAACTCTACTTCCCTGCCGGCCTCACGCCGGAGCAGGTCGTAGCCGAGGTAGCCGTCGCCGTCGAGGGTTTCGAGCAGTCCGTCCTCGGGGTCCGTGAGGAACTGCTCGTAAGCGTCGGCGTCTTCGGGCTCGGTCCAGCCGTGCCAGACCCGGACGATCGGCCCGGTCTCCTCCCCCGTCGGCCCGCCGTTCCCGCTCACCGCTGCACCTCGTGTTCGAGCGTGCCGACGCCTTCGACTTCGACCTCGACGTGATCGCCGTCCTCGAACGGGCCGACGCCCTCGGGGGTGCCGGTCGCGATCACGTCGCCCGGTTCGAGCGTCATGTACTGGGTGGCCTCCTCGATCAGCGTCGGCACGTCGAACACCATCTGGTCGATCGTGGCGTCCTGCTTCACCTCGCCGTTGACCCGGGTCTGGATCGTCGCGTCCTCGGGGACGTGCTCGGGGTCGGCCACACAGGGGCCGATCGGCGCCGCGCCGTCGAACGCCTTGCCGCGCACCCACTGGGACTCGCTGCGCTGGTCGTCGCGGTTGGACACGTCGTCGACGCAGGTGTAGCCCGCGACGTACTCCATCGCGTCCTCGCTGTCGACGTGCCTCGCTTGCTTCCCGATCACGACGCCGAGTTCGGCCTCCCACTCGACGCGCTCTTTCCCTGCGGGCAGCGTCACGGTGTCGCCGTGGCCCGCGACGGTGTTCGGCCCCTTGAGGAAGAGGAGGGGACGGTCGGGCACATCGGCGTCGTGCTCCTCGGCGTGGGCGACGTAGTTGCGCCCGACACAGAGCACCTTGCTCGGCTCGCTGGGTGCGAGCAGTTCGATCTCGTCGAGCTCGTACGTCTCGCCCGCGAAGCTGACCGAGTCGCCGTGCCACTCGCCGGTTCGGACCGCGCCGCCGGGATCGCGGAATCGTGCGTGTCGCATCACCGTGTCGGTCGGTCCCGTGCCGCTAAGTCGTTCCGGCTCCGGCGATCCGCCGGCGCGGGAGTCAGCCCGACCAGCGAACGCGGAACCCGTCGGCGCCCTGCGGCTCCTCGTACGTCACCTCGACGCGCTCGACCGTCGCTCGGGGGCTGCCGGTGTGACACCAGCCGATCATCGACTCCACCGACCGCGGGTCGCCCTCGAACACCGCCTCGACGCGGCCGTCGTCCCTGTTCCGGACCCAGCCGTTCACGCCCCGTTTCGTCGCTGTCTCTTCGGTGTTCGCCCGGTACGCGACGCCCTGCACGTCACCGCTGACGTGGACGCGCACCCGTACTGAGTCGTCGGAATCGCGCATGTCGAAAGCATCCGGGGAGCGATACTTAACGCCGACGCCGGCGCGCGTCCGGAACCGGGCAGGCAAAGTAGCCCCGCGCCGACCGACCGACCATGGAACTGTTCGGAACCGCCGGTATCCGCGGGGACGCGCGAGAGACGGTGACGCCGTCGCTGGCGCTGCGCGTGGGGCAGGCGGCCGCCGCCGACGCACGGGCGCAAGCCGACGAAGGGACGATCGAGTTCGTCGTCGCCCGGGACGGTCGCGAGACGGGGCAAGCGCTGGTCGACGCGATGGCGTCGGGGCTGGCCTCGGCCGGCGCCGACGTGGTCGAGATCGGGCAGGCGCCGACGCCGGCGCTCGCGTACGCGAGTCGCGGCCGGTACGGCGTCGCGATCACGGCCTCGCACAACCCCCCGGAGGACAACGGCATCAAACTGTTCGCGGACGGCGTCGAGTACAGCGGCGCCGCGGAGGCCCGTATCGAGGGCCGCATCGCGGAGGGCACCGAGCCGACGGCGTGGGACGGCTGGGGCAGCCACGAGACCGCCGAGACCCTCGACGACTACCGCGACGCTGTCGTCGACTACGCCGCGGGGTTCGGTGCGGACCTCGACGGCCTCCGAATCGTCGTGGACTGTGGCAACGGGATGGCGTCGCTCGCGACGCCGCACGTCCTTCGGGAGTTGGGCGCCGAGGTCGTCACGCTCAACGGCAACGTCGACGGTCACTTCCCCGGCCGCGGGAGCAAGCCCACCGAGGAGACGCTCGGTGACTGTATCCGGTTCCTCGAGGAGGGGGAGTTCGACCTCGGAATCGCCCACGACGGCGACGCCGACCGCATCGTCGTCCTCACCGGCGACGGCGAGGTCGTCCACGAGGACACCGTCCTCGCGATGCTCGCCGAGGAGTACGTCGCCGCCGCCGGGAGCGAGGATCCGACGGTCGTGACGACGCCGAACGCCTCCGCGCGCATCGACGAGCGCGTCCGCGCCGCGGGCGGGCGCGTCGAGCGCGTCGCGCTGGGCTACCTCCACGACGGGATCGCCGACGCGCGGGAATCAGGGGCGGACGTCGCGTTCGCCGCGGAGCCGTGGAAACACGTCCACACGCGCTTCGGGGGCTGGATCGACGGTGTGGCGTCCGCCGCGGTGCTAGCCCGCCTCGTCGCCGAGATTCCGCTCTCGGAGCGCCGCGAGCCGATCCCCGAGCGGCCGTACACGAAGGTCAGCGTTCCCTGCGCCGACGACGCCAAGGTCGACGCGATGGCCCGCCTCGCGGAGACGCTGCCGGAGCGGTTCCCGGAGGCCGAGGTCGACGACGAGTACGGCGTCCGACTGGAGCTGCCGGACGCCTCGTGGGTGCTCGTGCGCCCGAGCGGGACCGAGCCGTACCTCCGGATCTACGCCGAGAGCGAGGACGTGGAGACGCTCTCGGAGGCCGCGCGGACGGTGGTGGAGGACGCGATCAGCGAGGCGGAGTAACGTCGGTCAGGGGTAGTAGCCGCCTGACTGCTGCCCGTCGTTCGAGACTCCCACATCCGGGGCGAACTCTTATCCGGGAATACGGCCAAACGAGAGTGTATGGCGAGTACGAGCAGTAGCGGCGAGGCGGGCGTGGTGAAGTTCGTCGTCGAGGACGACGGCTCAATCACCGCCCGGGATCTCGAGACGGGGCTCGCACGCGGCGGCGACACCAAGTCCGAGGCGCTCGCCCAGTTGGCGGAAGTGCTCGAACTCCACGAAAACGGGGGCGAGCCCATCACCGACCCCGACACTTTCCTCGGCGAGGAGCTCGATATCGACCCCGACGAGATCGAGGGCGATCGCGAGCAGCCCGACTTCTCTGGCTGACTGGTTCGAACGGCGTTTTCCGGCCGTGAGGTGATCTCCGTTCTGGCCGATTTCGGATACCTCCCGGCTCAGCGAACGGGGAGTCACGTCCGGCTCAGGTACGAGAACGAAGAGACCGGCGAGGTTCGGCTCGTCGACGTGCCGATGCACGACGAGATCAAGATCGGGACACTCCGCTCGATCGCGGACCAGTGCGGCGCGACGGATTTCGAGGCGTGGTGTCGCTGGATCGACCGAAACGCGTGATCGTGGTGTCGGCCCTTTTCAGGCCGACGCGATCAGTCGGTCGTGTTCGACCTTGATACAGCGGTCCTGCACGAAGTCGAGACCCGCGTTCTCGGCCAGTTCGGCCGCCTCGTCGCTCTCGATCCCCAGTTGGAGCCACACCCCACCGGCGTCGCCGTGACTCTCGTGGCGGTCGATCACGTTTTCGACGATCCCGGGCGTCTCCTCGCTGGGGCGGAACACGTCGACGAGGTCGATCGCTTCTTCGACGTCGGCGAGTGAGTCGTACGCCCGTTCGCCGAGGATCTCGTCTGCGTAGGGGTTGATCGGCACGATCCGGTAGCCGTGCTGCTGGAGGTAGCGTGGCACGTCGTGGGCGGCTTTCCCTTCGGTCGTGGAGCAGCCGACGACCGCGATGGTGTCGGCGTCGAGCAGTTCGCGCAGGCCGTCGTCGTCGTCGGTGATGGGCATAGCTGTCGGTTGGGGCTCCACGGTGATAGATGGTCGGCTCAGGCGTCCGCGAGGTGGATCACGGGCTCCTCGTCCTCTCGAACCTCGACGACGCCGTCGAACAGCTGCTTGAGCGTGTTGAGCGTCTGCTGGTCGTGGGCCGTCTCGTCGATGCAGTAGAGGCCGAGCCCGTCGACGCTCTGGACGCGGCCGGTGAACACGTGGAGGAAGCGGAACACGGTCTGGAGATCCGAGTACATCAGCAGCGTCGTCAGCGAGTGGAGCATCACGCGGTTGTGGGTGATGTTTCGGTCCTGGTAGAACGCCTGGAGGAACTCGGAGAGTTGGATCCCGATCCCGGTCATGTCCACGGGCGAGGAGGCGTACTTGACGCGGTTGCGCTCGGGCACGTCGTCGCCCTGCTGTTTGGTGACGCAGTCGACGACGGCGACCGGGCGGCTCTCGTAGCTCGTCCGCTCGGCGAACTGCTCCAGCATCCAGTCGCCGCTGTCCTTCGTGGTGACGATGATCGACCCCTCGCCGTTCTCGGTGCCCGCAGCCAGCAGATCGAGACAGAGCGCTCGCTTTCCCGAGAGCGGCGGCCCCGTGAGCAGGATGTTGGTCCCGGGCTCGACGGTCGCGTCGAGATGTGGCTGAAGGTCGTACATTACGCGGCAGAGAGGGGACAGCGAGTAGATCCTACGGTTACGCGGTACCCAATCTGCCCAAGAGTCATCGGATGGTTAGACGATGCTCTGAGGCGTTATTATTCTTTGTGATTGGTGGCGTCGACGACGCCGACGCCCGCGGGCGAACGCCGCCACGAACCGAGTGACTTAACTGTGGGTCCGCAGTACGAAGGCGTGTCGGGCGCTTAGCTCAGCCTGGACAGAGTACTTGGCTTCGGACCAAGCTGTCGCGGGTTCAAATCCTGCAGCGCCCATTCGTTTTTCGAATGGATCACATTCGCAAGACGGCGGCACATCGTTTATAAATGAGTCGTCGTGCGCGCGCTTGATTTCATTCGATTATCGAACGGGGGTCCCTGCTGTCCTGCGATTCGCCAGGATTTACTGGACAGTCCAGGGACATAAATCTCGGTTCTGACCTCGTGCGCGCGCCACAAATGACTCGGCAAGCCTGTGGAAGTACCACTTTGTGGATGTTTTATGCAACGTAGAATCTCCACCGGCTACCGAGTCAACTACCCTTCAGCTTCTGGAAGCGCTTCGTCTTGATACCCCGCATCCAGGAGGAACTGCCTCACATGGCTCGCTTCTTCGTCTGTCAGCGATTGCTCTTCGAATAAGGTCTCTATCACCTCTCCCGCGTTTTCACACAGGAATACTTCTTGCTCAAATGGCTCCTTCTCAACTGGATCGCGTCGTTCATCAACTAAAATAGGCTGCATACCGCCCCCGTGGACGTAGCGATAGAGGGTTAGTGAACGGACGATACGGTCCTCGACAAGGAAGCTACTTTGCTCTCGCTTCGGCGCGGTTACGATCTCGCGTGATTCGAAACCTTCAGCGAGTCGTTGAAAGTCTCGGAACTCAGCAGGTACTGGTCCATCAATGAGATGAGTAATGACCCCAGGCCAGGTGAAGCCATAGACCCGCTCAAAGAAGTTGACGACATTGCTGTCTTCCGACTCAAACACGAGGAGCAGATCACCGATCTGTAGTTCTGTTTCTTCTACCCGGATATGTGACGAATATGGATAGGCATCCCCTTCATCGAGAACGTCAATCTCTGGCTTGGACATGTGGCCCTCCAGCATCTCTGGGTTCAAAGAACGTCTCGTTTGCCAGTAGGTAGTAGTCCGATTTCTCTATTACAAGTGGGTGCTGATACTGCTGTCAGGCGTAGAAGATAGACGTACCCGTTCCGGTAGGGGCTGAGAATTCAGTAGAGTCGTTTGAATCAAGATTGAGTTGCGTTTACAATCTGCGGTGAAGGAGACGGGAACCGTTTGATCGACCGATAGTCCCAGGAGTAAGAATACCTCAGGTAGACTTGGCCGGATTCAATGTTGGCGTCAGTGAAATCCATCTGAACATTCTCCTCTGGGTCATGGTCTACCACGAAATACGTCGTTACCATACTGTGCGCCGGGAGTGTCTCAATGTATACTCCGCCGTCACATTGTGTGAGTTCGCCACTTTGTTCAAAGGGCTTAGAGAAGTGGACGATACTTCCTGGTGCCCACGCTGCTTCGTAGTTTGATGGCTCGATTCCAGAATAGGAACGTGTACCTTTCTGGTCTATACATCCCGCAAAATCGATGCTCAAACTTAATGACGAGATCGGTCTGTCTGCCTGATTGATTATTGTGACAGCGTAGTAGTCCGTATCGTTTGAGTCATTAACCGCGACGAAAGGCGGTGGTTCGTCACTGTGGGATGCGGTAAACGTTGGTTCAGGCGAATCAACCACATACATCGCAAGGGCATGGTGTCCCATTGGGACAATCACGGGCGAAATAAGCGCGAAGAATATACTCCCGATGAATCCGGCCGTAAGCGCGGTATACAGCTCGCCCTCGGGAAGCCAATCTTGGTCTCTGAGGAGATACCATAGTCCCCCGAAGGCCGCGATAATAAAGAGAATCCATAGGATCTCTGTTAGTAGTGGCATGTAGCAGAGGTATCACATGACCGCATTATCATTATCGGTCGCTCAGATTCCGGCGGCCTAATCACTCAACAACCTGTGGACAACAACTATTCAAAAAATGCCTGAACGAAGTTTCGTGGAGTTATGTCCTGTCAAATTATGATAGGATGTGCAGTTTCGAATCACTCGTCTTCCTCAAACTGCCGTTCGGTATTCTCGTAACCGGCTTTTTAGCCAGTCCGGCACTTTAGCGTCTTCTCCCATAGCTTCGGTTATCACATTCTCGACGGCGTCTTCGAACTCTTTCTCGTTGACTGTAACGTCTTCAATAACCTGTTTCCCCAATTCAAAACCGTACTCAGACTCGCCCTTTGCAAGGCCGACGAATAGATGGTAAGCGATTGTACCGTCATCTTCCGCGATAGCCTTATTCCAGTGCCTCATGAACGCGAGCTTCGGCGCACTGACCGTATTAACCGCCTCTCGGTCGTACATGAGAACGTCTACAGTGGCCGTCCGTAACGCCATCGAGATAGGAAGGAGCACTAAGTAGAAAGACAGGATAGGGAGAGCTCGATATGGAAGTGAAAGCGGTGACGCAGCCAGTGAGACAATCCCGCCGACGACAGCAATGATTAATTCTCCTGTCCGATAGCGATCACTGACAGTCGTCGTATATTGAATCGTCTCGGCTCTCGTTTCGTCATGATTGACATTAGCGGGGAGTAGATTTCGACGACGCAGACACTCGAAAACATGCTCTCGCATTCCTAAGACACCATCTCTGATGCGCTGGCGAATCCAGTCATTAATAATATCGTCGTCAACGCCAAGTTTGCGGCTCACAAAGGGAGCGGGACGGGAAAGGGCCAAGACCAGTGGAACGACGGTGAGCATGAATACCGTTTTGATAAGGTCAACTATTCGGAATACGTAGTGGATACCGACCCAAAACACAGCCCTAGCTCCACCGGGTACGAGTAGAATAACGATGATTGTGATAGCAAGAGGCGTCAGCCACCTGGGATCCATCTGGTAACAATTTGTACGATTAACTGATTAGTTTTTCCTTGAGACATTATTATGGAATCTTGCAACACGCAGTATCCGTGAGGTATGCAAGACACTAGCCTCAGAATTGCTTGTCAAATTTTATCAATACGGGACGAGATGCTGGTTAGACAACCCTCAACATGGCTGAATCAGTCCCCGTTTCCCGCCGCCTTACTGATCTTTGTCGGAATGAACACGTTGAGCTTCTCGATGGACTAAACAACAAAACCGCATGGAGTAAAGAAGCCGATCTGGGATACGGAAACCAGGTTGTCTCTGTCGCACACGATGACCGGACCGTTCTTGAGCTTGTACAGAACGCACGGGACGCGATTATTGATGGCGATGGGGACGGGCATGTTTCGGTAATCGTCGGTCCAGAATCTTTGATAGTCGCCAACACGGGCAGTCCCTTTCGACTGGATGACGAAGATGTCTTTAGTGCCGTAACATCACTTGGACGCTCGGCCAAAGCACAGGATCGTGGCTCGATTGGCGAGAAGGGCGTCGGTCTCAAGTCGATCCTCCAGTTGAGTGAGCAGTTCAGCATTTACTCCCGGGTGGATAACCACCATCTCTCGGCACACTTCTCACGGGCGCGCGCTGCTCGTATGGTGCTCGCGATGTACGACGATCTTCTCGACGAGCCGAGATTCACAGGGCAGTTGCAAGATGGTAGCAATAATTCACTCCTTGAGGAGTATAGGTCGCTCGTGGATGAGGTAGACGCTGATGTATACCCTGAGTACCTCGATGTCGATCAGATACGCGCGCAGCTACTCGAAGGGGAACAGGAGCCACCGAGTCCCGCTTCCATTTTAGGTGATCTTCCTCGGCTTTCGCTGTTCCGCTATCCGTTCCCAGACGGGGCGCCGAATAGCGACTTACCATTACGCTCGAGCCTAATCGAGGGGGCTGACTCAGCTATTACATCCTCGAACCGGCTTGGAGACGATCTCCAGTCGTGGCTGGGTGCAGAGGAGAACACGTTCACTACGATCATTGAACTGGATTACGTAGATAGCGAATGGCGAACTCTCCTTGACCGCGTCGACAGCGGGCTTGACGGCATCGATACTGAGGCGCTTTCGACATTTCGTAATAACCGCTCGTCAACTACTACGGATCAAGATGAGTTCGCAAAGCAGCGGCAGGAAGCGCTCTGGGAAGAGTGTACTAGCATCTCGCCGGAAACGCTGATCCTCCTTGGTCAAATCGATCAGATGGACCTCGTTCGGGTTACTCGTGACGAAGGTGGGACCCTACGGATGGACGACTACCGCGAGATTACGGTCGAATCTGGGGACACGACGAGGCTTCCGGATGCTCCAGCTGTCAGCCAACGACCGGTGACGTACACGAAGGCCGAGTCTAGAGATGACGATCCCATCACGTACACTCGGGAGTTTCGGCAGTACACTCGGACGTACAGCAACCTTAGCGATAGCGATGAGCAGGAGGAAACCGAGGACGATATTCACCTGCTGATTGAAAGGCCGCAGCTGGATGCGGAATGGCATCCCACGTCCAAGCCACTCTTCCTGTTCTACCCAATTGAAGAGGTTGAGACGCCGTTTCCGTTCGCTGTCCACGCTCCGTTCCGAGTCGATTTCGACCGTCAGTCCCTTGCTGAGGATGATCAGAACCAGCGAATTCTTGAGAAGCTCCCTGCACTCATCGCAGACGCAGCGACTGACCTCGCGACAAGTAAATGCCCGGACACAGGGTCCACGATGCCGTTCGCCAAGTGGATGCCCTGGCTGATGACGCCAGTCGCGCCAGTGCATTTGGACGACAAGACAAGCGCGATTGGCGATGCTATCCAGAAAACATTTGACCGACTTCGAGATGAGCCGATAGTTCCGACTGACACCGGCGAGCCAGAGAAACCGTCAGAAACGCTCGTCGATCCACAGCGGCTGCTCGCGTTTGAGGCCCTTCGTGAGCGATCCCCAAATCCACCCCTCCCTGCGGCTGGTGCCATTAAGACAGGTCAGGCGTGGCGTAACGCCGTCGTCGCTGATCCCGAGGAATTCGGCGAGTGGACGGCCAATATCGGCCTCACTGAGATTCTCGACAGACCACGTGACAACGAGGGAGGACGCGGAAGCATCGACCTCCTTTGTGAACACTGGGAAGCTTCCGATGTATCGGCGAGTGATTGGGCAATAAGTGTGAACGACACAAAGTACGCAGAACAGTATTTCGGGGCTGTCCACGGTATCCTTCAATCGGCGTCAGAGGGTGACGAACTCGACCTGAGTGATGGAACAGTTGCGAAGGAAGCCGCGAAGAAGCTTGGAAACGAAAAAGTACCATTACTACCCGCCGAGGCACATCAGAAAGGTAGCAGATCGGAAACAACGTCAGTAACGCATCTTGTCCGGGCCCGGTCTCGCAGCACAACTGGCGACGGTGGGGCTTCGCGAAGCGAGCGAATCGTCTTCCGGCGTGCCGCAAGCAGTGGTGACTCAGATCGTTCCAGTATCGGCAATCTGCCGACCCCGCCGGATGAACTCCCGGTCTTCGTTATACCGTTCCGGACTAACTGGTCAGGTGCATTAGAGGGTTACAACAGAGACTGGGGGACGCTCGTCCTCCTGGGCGGCGGGCTCGCGCTCGCGGACGGCCTCGCCGCGACGGACGCCACCCAATGGCTCGCCGACGCTTCCTTCGGGACCCTCGCCGGCGCATCCATCCTTCTCGTCGTGCTCGTGGTGGTCGCGGTGACGGTGTTGCTGAGCGAACTCGCGTCGAACACCGCCGTGGTCGCCATCTTCGCGCCCGTACTCATCACTATCGGCCCACAGTACGCCGGCGGGCTCGGCACCACCGGTGAGGGCGCGGCGGTCTTCCTCGCGATTACGGGTGCGGTCGCCGCGAGCTTCGGGTTCGCGCTCCCTGTCGCGACGCCGCCGAACGCTATCGCGTTTGGCACGGGCGCGATCAATCGCGAACACATGCTCCGCGCGGGCTGGCGGCTCGACGTGGTGATGGTCGTGCTCGCGACGGCCGGAATGCTGGTGACGTTCCGGGTCGCGTGGCCGCTCGTGTTTTGACTGGCAGACCTGGTTGTCACCACCCAGGCCTCCGTGATGGGCACCGGAACGACGAATCGCTCACTGGGTCGCACTGGCGGCCGCGATCAGACCGAGCATCGCAACGGCGGCCCACTCGAAGCCGACGATGTCGAGTGAGAACCCAACCAGGACGGCAACGGCCACGAACGCCACCGTTCCGATTTCCACGTCATCCGCCGCTACGTCGTCCCAGAAGGAGTCAGTTCCTGCTTGTTCGTCTGGCTCTGACATGATTCAAATCCGGTTCTCTTGACTCGCGTAAAATAATTCGGAATGCTCGAAGAGAACGTCACCGTGTTCCGCTGTACTGACCAGCGTGACGTCTCTGTGCCCGCTTCTGACGATACGCTCCGAGTTGTTCACCCGGCTGTTGCGGTCCGATAGACGGCAGCTCCGGCGAGCAATGCGATTACTACTCCAGCACCCGCACCCATTGTGAGTCCCGTCGCGATGTTGCCATCCATGAGTTGAGCCATCATCGCCCCCATCCGGAACCAATCCCGGCCCCGATACCGATTCCTGCACCGATTGCCTTGGAGCGATTCGAGTCGTTAGTTGTGCTCATCACTGTAAACCAGCAACCCTCACGAGTATCAGTGTTCGGTAACGGTGAGCACCGCAGGTCGTCTCCCTTGTCTCGACTGTTCGAAGTAATCGGTGAGTTTGTCAACGGAGTCCTTACACGACGACGGGCTCAACCGGACACAGTGCTCCCGTGGTTCCAGTTTGGGGTATTCACTCATCGGCAAGTAAGCTGGTAGATTTGACGCGACCAACAGGTACTGCTCGGTGGCGGAACGTCCGTGGAAGCGCGTATCGGTGGCCCGGCTCCCGCTTACCTTGATCCGGTAGTGTTCCTCGGTGTCTTGGTCGCCTAGACGGTCGTTCCGCCTCTCGTCGGGTATCTACGGTTCCGCCGGGCCGATCTGAGCTAGCGCAGCAGGAATCCCCCCGATATTATACGCTGTAACTGAACATTTACCCTCATGTCGTCACCGCCGTTTATCGACCCGGAATCGAGAGAATTGGATTTAGCCCAGGTTCGAGCAGAGATTTTTCCCCTCGCCGGTCTCATCGTTTTGTTCGAAGGAGCGGCGCTTCTCTTGTTTTTGATCACGCTGTTGGTCGCGGGTAACTCTCTGCTCGGTGGCGTCCTCACTGTCATCTCTCAGTTCATACTCGCAGTCGGCACCGGTATTGTGTTGATGTACGTCGTTGCACGCGGGATACAACTCGCCGACGGTTAGTGCCGACTTGAGACTCTTTGGGCCCATTTTACTGTGTGAGTGTGAACACCGATTTGTTCTACTAAACACGGCGCAGTCGTCTCCGGTGAGCACGTGAATTTCTCCGTTTCACCCGGCAACCTGTGCGATCGCGACTGCTTCGCGGTAGCACGCAATTGCTAGCAGCAGATATCCGCCGACCAGTAGTCCCCACTCGCGGCGCGTTAGCGACCAGTCTCTCGGGGAACGGACTCGTTCGAACTCCTCTTTCCATCGGGGCCCGGATTGCTGGTGCCACAGCATCACGCCTCGCGTCGCGACGACGATCGCGACGAACGCCGTAATCTCCATCGGACCACTTCGTTCGACGATTACTGTCAGTGAAGGGACGATGCGCTCTCCCGTCCCGATGGCGAGTGATCCGGTCCCCCAGACGATTCCGTAGCGGGGTGCCTGTACGACCTGAATGACGTAGCCGAGCGGCGTGTTCACCGAGCGGAGGGTGTTCGCTGCGACGGCAATTAGCGAGACGGCTACGTTCCATCCAAATAACGTCAGAAACTCCCGCGAAACGCTTCCTGCGTACTCAGTGGACGCAGCCGGGTTCCCTCCTCGAAGTAGGCCTTGTGGGAAGAAAACGTAGCTGAGAACCCACGCCGTCGTAAATAGGCTCGCGACGACGATCCACAGGGAGACGAACCGGACGAGGACATCGTCGTGATTGACGTACCGGCCAAGTTGCTTCGATATCCTATTGATTAACCCGGTCGCATTCGACACTGCCATAGGGACTTCCGTTGAGGGCCACTGACAAATACATGTCTACTTCCCTCCCGGGATGGTGATAGGCTCGAATCGCTGGAGGCCGAAGTACGTGTTCAGGACGGCGCCGAATCCGACGACAGCGACAGTCAGCTGCACGATACCGCCGAGGTACGGGACGACTCCGAGGAGTTCGAGGACGAGCAGGAACGTGGCGATTCCCGCGACGGTTGCGATTCCATCGCGCTCGACTGGCAGGTACGTCCCGATGAGATAGCCGAACACGACCTGACCGTAGAGTATGACCAGGAACTCGGCAAAGAGACCGATGATGGCCACCGGGAGCAGGATGAGCGTGAACGCCATGTAGACGAAGAGGACGAGGAGCGTCGTCGCACCGAGACTGCCGACGACACCACTGATGAGGGTGTGGTCGGTGATAGCCGCGCCGACGTTCTCGATAAGGATTGGATGTCGCTCGACGAGCCACCACCCGAACGCGCCAAGAACAAGGAACTGCAGGAGGAATGCCCCGACTCGCTGTGCGGGCGAACTCGACGGTGTGGGCGCTTCGAATTGTGACATGCGCCCGACCGATGCATCAGAACTGACCGCAGTGGACCCCGAATACGTCTGGAGAGTCCCGGTCACGGTCGCGTCGTCGCGTACCGAGAGATTCCCACTGAGGACCGTCACGCCGCCGTCGATTGTCCCGTCAACAACTGCGGTGCCGCCGATCACGTAGATGTCACCGTCGACAGTCACGTTGTCAGGGACTGTGGTGGTCCCGCCGGCGACGACGTGGACGTCAGCGAGTGAGTCGACGGTATTGTCGCCCTGGAAGCTCACGGACATCTCGCCGACGTCGCCACCTCCGATGGAGATCATGAGGAGGACGACGATGAGGAGTGGGATGGCCTCCGTGGGACTCATGCACTCGCACCTCCGTTCCCGCGAGCGAGTGCGACCATCCGTCTGGCGTACAGGCCGACTGCGAGCCCGAACAGGAGGAGCAGGGAGAGCGCCTGCACCACGTTCAGGTGCGAGAGGAGTGTGAGGTCGACTGCCTGAAAGTACAGCGCGAGCGCGGTGCTTGAGAACGTGGCGAGCCACCCGGCGACGCCGATCCCGATCGCGGAGTGCGTGCCGATCGTCTCCGGCGTCGAGAGGTCGGGCCAGAGCGCGAAGTTCAGCGTCGTGTAGAAGCTCACGGCGATCGCGTACAGGGCTGGGTTCAGGATGGACGTTCCGTCGCCTGCGATTGTGGGGAACACCGCGGCGAACCGCAGGTCAGACGTGTACATCACGTGTGTTAGGGCGAACAGTGCGAACGTCCAGAGGAAGATGCGCGAGAGCGAGTAGTTCGCGTAGATGACGCCGGCCATCACCGCGCCGACGACGTGTGCGACGGCGATGAACAGGCGCGTCGAGAGCTCGGGCGACTGCCACGAACTCAGCAGCAGCGACGGCGTGTCGATGATCCGAAGGAACCCGAGGCTGTCGATGAAGAACACGCCGAACATCAGGACGACTGGGACAACGAAGGCCAGACTTCGCGCCCGAACCGGCTCTCCGTGGCAGAACCGCCCAATGCCGTACGTCTTGTGTTGTGTCCGGAGGGTGTCGAGTATCGCGTCGAGTTGATCGACGCGGACGAACGACAGGACGGCCAGTACGAGGATGCCCGGCGCCATCGCGGCGACCATCAGATTACTGAAGACGTCGACCGACCAGGAGAGCGGAATCGCGTTCGCCAGGAAGTACGCGATGGCCGTGATCGCCGCGGCGACGTAGCCCCGGTCCGGGGCGGGAACGAGGTCGATCGCGAGCGAGAACGAGACCGGGAAGCCGACACCGAGCCCGATCGACGCGATGAGGATCCACGCGCCGAAGGCGGGAACGGTCCGGATCATCGGGGCGACGAGCGTGAGCGCGAACTGGACGCAGACAACGCCGATCAGGAGCCGAAGCTTCGTGCGAAGGTCAGTGCTCCACCCACGGCGGTCCATCGTCACACCGGTCGCGACGGCGACGACGAGTGTGCAGAGCGCGAGCGCCGCCATCCACATCGAAACGGCCGTCTCGGACAGTCCGACGAGGCGTGTGCCGAGGTCGATGAGCCCGAGTTGGACGAACGTGATGTTGTAGTAGTAGCCGGCGACCATCAGCGCGACGAAGAGGCCGTAGCCGGCTACCGTCATCCATCGTTGTTCTCTGATGTGTGTTTTCAGCTCCATTCCGACGTTCTTGCTGTGTCGTGGGACTGCATCCCTGTTAAATGGGGGTCACGGTTGTTCGCGGAAGGGCTGCGAGAGTTGCCGTGCTGGACCGTCGTATCGCCCCATTCCGGCGTGGAGATGGCCATCGAGTTGCGTCCATCCCTGGCGGTCGTCCGCGTAGATTGCCGGGGGCGTCGTCGCTTCGAATGTGTTGAAGCTGTTCGAGAGCCAGAACCCCCACTCGTTCCAAGCCTCGAATCGGATTTCGTCGACGGTAACGATCGCGTCGGTCGGCGTGTCGTACGTGGCTGCGGCGACGGTCGTGAACTCCCAGCATGCGTCCGAATTGTCCCACGCGTACTCACAATCGGACGAAGAGACGTTTCCGAGTGGTGCGAGGAACGACGCGTTCCCGATCGGATACCGCGTTTCGATGTCGTGGTCAACCGAGTGTTGCCACGAGATCGAGTACCGAGTCGGGTCGGGAGAGAGCTCTTTGTTGGTCATGTTCGCGGGAATCTCGTCAGGGCCAATCTGTTCGCGATCAAGTACCGAGCCGTTCGGTGCGTACGTCCAGAGAACGTACCGGTCTTCGCCGACGAGACGATCGACGTGGAGTCGAAGCATTGGACCAGGGACGGTCTGGACGATGGATGCATCCCAGGTAGTCAGTTCCATGCCGTTGTCGTCGTAGATCCACAGGTCCGATGCGGCGTCAGCGTCTACGTCCGTGCCAGCGGGAAACGGGAGATGGAATGTAGCGTTCTCGATTGTCGTATTGGTGCTGATAGACGTCGTGTAGGAGTAAGTGGACGTGTGGGAGTACGCGAAATCCGGCGGGAAGAAGAGAAAGCCGACTGCCGCGACTGGCACGAGAATGACGAGGAGAGCGACCCCGATAATGAGAAGTTGCTTCGAGGAAACCATACAAAGAGTACGATCATATCAAATATAATACTGTTGTGTGTCTGGATAGCACCCCCCAGCGTGGAGTCGTCTCTGGTCAGTCTGTTTGTGTACTAGCTCTGGTGCGAGGGTGGATTGTAGAGGCAGTAGAAGGGATGGTTCGAATGAAACGGGCCACAAGGGAGAGGCCCCTTCATGAAACTGTGGACGAAGTGGGTAATTACCTCGTCAATCCTGTCCCAAGGGATAGCGTTTGCCGGGTTCTCGAGTTGTTCAACCGTGACACCAATCACACCGGCAGAGTTCGCTCGAAAAATTTTGAGTATCAGAATTGAAATATGTAGGAAGGGCAACTGTTTTGCCAGTCGACGGTGGAGGTCAGGTATGACGACTCTCGCGGGAACACCCTATCAATATCGTGGCGGAGGGATGAACACCGATGCCTGAGGAAGTACAGCACTCAGGTGTCCGGTCATGGATAAACCGCCACCGACTCGTCGCGTTCCTGCTGATTACGTACTCGTTCACGTGGGTGATTCAGGGTATCGTTGCGGCTATGGAGCTCGAAGCGTCGTGGACGCAGTCGATCCTCATCGGCTTCGGCGCGTTCGGGCCGCCCGTCGGCGCCGCCGCCGTCATCTGGGCGAGCGGCGGCGACCTCCGCAAGTGGATCGGTCAGTTCTTCGTCTGGCGTATCGGTGCTAAGTGGTGGGCAATCGCGCTCGGACTGCCCTTCCTGATACTGGGGTCGGGAGCTGCCCTGTTCGTGGCGCTCGGTGGCCCCATCGATCTGGACTCGCTCCCGTTCCCGGGAATCTACCTCTTCGTACTGGCTTGGGGCACCGTCTGGGGCGGCGGCCAGGAGGACCTGGGCTGGCGTGGCTTCATGCTCCCACTCCTCCAGGACAAGTACAGTGCACTGGTCTCCAGTGTCATCGTTGGCGTCTCCTGGGCTGGCTGGCACCTCCCACTATTCCTCAACGCGGCCACGACCCACGGCGGCTGGGGTCTTTCGCAGCAACTGCTCTGGGTCGTTTCGATCCTCGCAGGCTCCGTCCTCTGGACGTGGATGTACAACAGTACTGGCAGCGTCCTCGCTGTCGCCGTGTTCCACGCTGGCATCAACGGCATGGGCGTCTTCCACCCCGCTGACTTGGAGGCACTGGCTCCCGGTGGCGTTCCGGATTCGGCGCTAAACCTCCTCGCCGAAGTAACAGGCGCAGTCCCACTCGTCGTCCTCGCCATCGGACTCGTCGTTATCTACGGAGGCGATCGGCTCGCCGACCGTGAGATCCCTGGACCCGAAGTCGTCGGTCTCGATTGATCAATCGGACCGACACACTCTTCTCAGCTCCTGAACCACTAATGGAGGTCGAACGTGGCCGTAAGTGACCCTCCCGCCCGCCCGACATGCACTGTTCGAATCGAGCCACGCGGTGGTCGTGGTGAGGAAGACGCGCTGAAACTCGCTGCTGCACACGACGCTGTCCTCGAGGTTCTCTACGTCGTCGACGACGCCGTCGTGAACGCCTACAGTGGTGACGAGTACGTCGACGAAGCCGAAGGCCCGGAACACGGCCTGGAACTCGCCGCGACGCTCGGGGCGACTGTCCACGTCCTCTCGATCGTTGACGAGTCCTCGCTCGGCTCCGATGTCCGGTCCGTACTGTCGGCGGTAGAGCTCGAAGGATATGCCGAAGACGCCGTCGATGCCGTTGCTGCGGCCGCAAAACCCTTCGACATCCCTGGAGTCCATACGAACGTCGAGCACGGCACACCCGCGAGCGCCATCAGGACTGCCATCGACGACCACGACGTTGACGCCGTCGTGATGGGGACGACTGGCCGCGGCGGCGTCGAGCGAATCCTCCTTGGGAGCGTCGCAGAGAAGACCATTCGCACGGCACCAGTACCGGTCATCACGGTCGCTCACGACGAGTGACGCCCTCCGACGACTGGTCGTAGTGATCCAGGCGCTGTCCACCCGCGGCCACTGGAATCCCGCTTTCGGTGAAATGCGGTTCCGTAGTGACCACCCGAGTTGCCATGTCCTGGGAATCGACTCACTGTTATAGGACTGCCGGCCCGGAATTATCGAAAAGAGCTATGGAGCAACTCCAGAAGAGCATCCCTGCAGACATCGACATCGCCCGGAACGCCGACCGGAGAGCGATCGAATCGGTCGGGGCAGAGATGGGTCTTGCCGATATCGACCTCGAGCTACGGGGGACCGAAATCGCGAAACTGACGTGGGATGCGATCCGTCGAACGATGGACCAACCGGCAGAAGGGAACCTCGTGCTCGTGACGGCGATGACGCCGACGCGGCGCGGTGCCGGAAAGACGGTCACGACCGTTGGACTCGGCCAGGCGTTCGACAGACTCGGCGCAACGAGCGTCGTCGCGATCCGGGAGCCCTCCCTCGGCCCGGTGTTCGGCATCAAGGGCGGCGCTGCGGGTGGCGGGTACAGTCAGGTCCTCCCGATGGAGGAGATCAACCTGCACTTCACGGGCGACATCCACGCCGTGACATCGGCGCACAACCTCGTCTCGGCGATGATCGACGCCCACCGCCACCACGGTAACGAGCTCGACATCGATCCCGACCGCGTCGTCTGGCCGCGGGCGCTGGACGTGAACGACCGTGCGCTCCGGGAGGCGGTCGTCGGACTCGGCGGGACCGCGAGTGGGCCGCCCAGGGAGGACGGGTTCTGCATCACCGCCGCCTCCGAGCTGATGGCGGTGCTCTGTCTCGCGACCGACGTGTCTGACCTCCGCGAGCGCGTGGGCCGGATCATCGTCGCGTACGACACGGCGGGGGCGCCAGTCACCGTCGCCGACCTCGGCGTCGCCGGTTCGGTCGCGGTACAGTTGAAGGACGCCCTCCGGCCGAACCTCGTCCAGACCATCGAGGGGACGCCCGCGTTCGTCCACGGCGGGCCGTTCGCCAACATCGCGACGGGGACGAACTCCATCCTGGCGGACGAGCTCGGTCTCCGGCTCGGTGACTACCTCGTCACTGAAGCGGGGTTCGGCGCCGACCTCGGGGCAGAGAAGTTCGTCGACATCGTCTCCCGGGAGGGTATCGAGCCCGACGCGACCGTGATCGTGGCGACTGTCGACGCGCTCCAGAAACACGGCGGACTCGAGGCGGACGAATCGGACCCGATGGTCGCGCTCCGGGCCGGGTTCGCAAACCTCGACCACCACGTCGAGATGCTCCAGTCGATGGGTCTCCCGGTCGTCGTCGCCGTCAACCGCTTCCCCGACGACACGGACGAGGAGGTCCGTACGGTGCTGGACCACTGTGAGCAGCAGGACGTGCCGGCAGCTGTCTCGACCGTTCACGCCGAAGGCGGCGCGGGCGGCACCGATGTCGCCCGGTTGGTGACGGAAGCGGTTGAGTCAGGCGATGCCGACTTGCAGCGCGTGTACGACCTCGACGCGTCGCTCCCGGAGAAGATTCGGGCGGTCGCAACGCGGGTCTACGGTGCTGACGACGTCGAGTTCACGTCGGCGGCCCGTGCCGATATCGAGCGCATCGAGTCACTGGGCCTGGACGGCCTACCGGTGTGCATCTCTAAGACCCCCAGTTCTCTGTCGGACGATCCGGAAAAGGTCGGTGTGCCGGAGGACTGGACGCTCACCGTCACGGAGCTCTCCCCCTCGGCCGGCGCCGGGTTCGTGGTGGTGCTGACCGGCGACGTACTGACGATGCCGGGACTCCCCGCGGACCCCGCCGCCGCACACATCGATGTCGACGAGGACGGCTCCGTCCACGGGTTGTTCTGACGGGGCGAATATGACCACACAACCGACCTCCTTCGAGTTCTGCCCGATCGGCGTTGTCGAGACGCCGTTCGAGGATTCGGCCGAAGCGCCGCGCCAGGGATGTATCGAGGAGGTCCGTGGGACGGTCGTCCTCGCTGAAGCGTACGTCCCGGGCGTCGAGGGTCTCGAACCGGGCGACGAACTCGACGTCCTCTGGGTCGCCGACCGTGCCGACAGGGACGTGCTCGAGGCTCGTGGCCGTGGCGTGTTCACGACGCGGTCGCCAGCCCGCCCGAACCCCATCTGTGTTACTCGCTGTACGGTCCGGGCGGTCAGCGACGACCGCCGACGCGTCGACATCGTCGGCGTCGACATGTTCGACGGATCACCCGTCCTCGACCTGAAGGCGCCGATGCGGTGACGTGTTCGGTGTGCCTCCTCGGTTCGAAATTCGTCTGTTCGAGGTATGTATCGGCAGGTCTCGGGGTAACGGGTTTCGGGAGTCCGTACAGAGTACCGACACCGCCGTCACTGACGATCGTCGTCTGCGACGAGCCCTGCACGACGGCGACCGAACTCTTCGTCGCCGATCTCGCCACGGGCATACCGCTCTTGGAGGACGGCGAGTGCGCTATCCTCGGCGGGGCCGTGCGATTCCGACCGCGTCCCCAGCCAGTAGATAAAACTGAGAGGGACGGCGACGAGGAGTGTCATCCACAGGAGACCGAACAACATCATCCCCCAGCCCCAGCTACCCCAGCTGGCCATGTGGCCGCCGTTCCACATACCGTCGTGCCAGCCCCACATCATTGCATCTGGGACAGTCGCGTGTGTTAGTGCCATTCCGACGACGACGGCCAGAGCCAGCGCTCCGACGACGATGAGTCCCAGAGAACGAATCCCGCGTGCTTGAATTGGATTTTGCATTGTTGTACTCCCAAAGGTCTCGGCGTGGTTAGCCGAGGATGTATTCGAGGGCGGGGTAGCGCTCGACGAGCGTCTCGCCGCCGACGTCGTAGTTCTCGATGTACTGGTCGAGTCCGAGGATGCGGCCCGCGGCGAACGCGGCGACCGCGAGGAACACGAGCATGTACGCGAAGTCCCCGTTGATGAACCCGTGGCCCATGTCCCAGTTCCCGAAGTAGAACATGAGCATCATCAGCGCGCCGAAGAACGCCGCAAGGCGGACCAGCGCGCCGACGAGCAGGCCGAGGCCGATGAACAGCTCGCCCCACGGGACGGCGACGTTCGCGAACTCGACGAACCACGGCGTCGAACCCATCCACGCGAACATGCCCGCCAGCGGGTTGCCGTTCGTCGCCGCAACGTTCGAGAGGTAGCCGCCGGCCGCGAACTCGCCGGTGATCTTCGTGAACCCGGAGTACGCGAACGCGTAGCCCATCATGAGCCGGAGCGCCAGCACGAACCACGCGCTGAGACTGTGGACTTTCCCACCGACAGTTCGCCCGCCGATTTTGCTCTCGAGTTGGTTGACGCCAGATTTGATAGTGGACATGCTTAGTTCACCTACAACTACTCGTAGGGGTGCAGAAGAGATATAGTAGCGAGCCGACGTTCTGGGTCAGAAAATCGGGGGGCTATATTACCCTACTGTCGTGAGTAGAGACGTGTGACTGAGGAGGCTGACCCGTCGGAGGTCTTCGCGACACTCGACGACGAGTACGCCCGCGACATCCTCGTGGCGACGAAGACCGACCGACTGTCTGCGAAGGAACTCAGCGAGGAATGCGACATGTCGCGCCCGACCGTCTCGCGGCGTGTCACCCGCCTCGTCGAGCAGGGCCTTCTCGAGGAGTACACGCACGTCGATCCCGGTGGCCGGCACTACAGCGAGTACGAGGCACGCCTCGAACGCGTCGAAGTCCTCCTCCAAGCAGAGGGCTTCGACGTGCAGATCGATGTTCGGCCGGACCCCGCCGACCGGATTACGTCCATCTTCGAGGAGATGCGGGGAGACTGACTCATGGAACACACGCTATTCGTCATCGGCAAACTGTTCACGACCGTCTTGGCGCTGGTCATCGCCTACCAGGCCTATCGCGGATACCAACGGCATCACACGCAGTTACTCCTGTACGTCGCTGCCGGCTTCGCACTCGTCGGCCTTGGCGGCCTCCTTGAAGGCGTTCTCTTCGAACTCCTCCAAGTGTCGATCTTCGAAGCGGGGTTCGTCGCAGCACTCGTGACCGCAGCCGGGATGCTGTCGATCCTCTACGCCCTGTATGCCCCAAACCCCTGAGGATTCGGGACGTTCATTCGAAAAGCGGCCTCTGGGCGTCGTTCCCGGTTAGCGGCGAAGACGCATCTGGAGCGCCAAACGATACCTGAGTCTTCCCGCCATCGTCAGCTGGAGAATCTGAGATTTGGTTCGTTGCGGCTGCACGTATCACTTTGAATCTAAAGTTTGACCCCCAAGAGATCCGTATCATCGAAAGAGAAATCCGCTAAAGAGAGGGAGCCGTATGTACCTCTGTATGACGACGACCATCACTGTGGAAGGAATGTCGTGCGGTCACTGTGAGCAGACGGTCGAAGAGGCCCTTGAAGAGGTCACTGGCGTGACTTCCGTGACCGTCGACAGGGAGAGTGAACAGGCAAGTGTCGACGGTGAGGCAGAGGTCACGGCCCTCGTGGCGGCCGTCGAAGACGCGGGATACACCGCTCACGCCTGAGTATCGTGCGCTGCGGATAGCACAAGTCGCGTCGAGACGACGACTAACTGTTGTCTTCGGAGCTCGTCTACGCTGGTCTTGCTGTACGGTTTCAGGGCCGAAGATTCAGGAAGCCGGCGGAACCACCTCAATAGAGAATATGACTCATGGACGACCACAAAGATACAACTGAGAATTCCCCGGGAGGAAAGGACCAGCAGGACACCACCAGTCAGCAGCACGAACACGGCGAGCACGATGAAGCGGTCGCGGAATCTGACGAGGAAGGGGTAGAACGGGAGCTATTGGAGGAGGAGGCTCACCCTGCTGCAGCAGGTGAGATGGCGTCCCACGAGCAGCACGAGCACGCCGGCTACGAGGGCGACGGCCACGGTCACGATTCCCACGAGGGAGACGGCGAGGGCCATGGCGGGATGCACGAAGGCCACGAGCAGATGTTCCGGCGGCGCTTCTTCGTCTCGATGCTCCTGTCGGTTCCCGTCCTCCTGTACAGCGAAATGCTGCAGGAGTGGCTCGGCTTCTCCGTCCCGGCATTCCCGGGGAGCGAGTGGATCAACCCCGTCTTCGCGGTGATCGTCTTCGCGTACGGTGGGATTCCGTTCCTCAAGATGGCGCTTCCGGAGCTGAAAGACCGTGCGCCGGGGATGATGACGCTCATCTCGATGGCGATCACCGTCGCGTTCGTCTACAGCCTCGCGAGCGTGGTTTTCCCCACACAGTCAGCGTTCTTCTGGGAACTCGTCACCTTGATCGACATCATGCTGCTGGGCCACTGGATCGAGATGCGGTCGGTCCGGCGGGCCTCCAGCGCGGTCGACGAGCTGGCGAAACTGATGCCAGACACCGCCGAGCGGATCACCGACGGCGGGGAGACCGAGGAAGTCCCCGTTAGTGAGCTCTCGGAAGGCGACCTCGTGCTCGTCCGGCCGGGCGCGAGTGTCCCTGCTGACGGCACCGTCGAGGAGGGTGACTCCGACGTCAACGAGTCGATGATCACGGGCGAGTCCAAGCCCGTCTCGAAGGAGCCTGGCGACGAGGTCATCGGCGGCACCATCAACGGCGATGGTAGTCTCCGCGTGCGCGTCGGTGCGACGGGCGAGGAGACCACGCTTGCTGGCATCATGCGGCTCGTCGAGGAAGCCCAACAGAGCAAGTCCAAGACGCAGGTGCTGGCCGATCGGGCGGCCGGCTGGCTGTTCTACGTCGCGCTCGGGGCAGCAGTCGTGACAGCCATCGCGTGGACGCTCGCTGTGTCGTTCGACGCGACAGTCATCGAGCGCGTCGTCACGGTACTCGTCATCGCCTGCCCACACGCCCTCGGACTCGCTATTCCGCTGGTCGTCGCGATCAACACGTCACTGGCGGCTCGCAATGGGATGCTCGTTCGCGACCGTATCGCGATGGAGGATGCGCGGAACCTGGACGCGATCGTCTTCGACAAGACAGGGACGCTCACCGAGGGCGAACACGGCGTCGTGGATATGGCGACCGTCAACGGCGTCGACGAGGACGACGCGCTCGCGCTGGCGGCGGCCATCGAGAGCGACTCCGAACACATGATCGCGCGAGCGATTCGCGAGGCGGCCGACGAGCGCGACGTAACTACTCCTGACGCGACCGCCTTCGAGGCGATCAAAGGCCGAGGGGTTCGCGCGAACGTCGACGGAAACGAGGTGTACGTCGGTGGGCCGAACCTGTTGACCCAGCTCGATAGCGAGATCCCCGACCATCTCCAGCGCTTCGCTGACGAGGCCGGACAGAACGCCCAGACTGTGGTGTATCTCGTTCGTGACGGAGAGCTGATCGCCGCCTTTGCGATGGCCGACGTGATCCGCGAGGAGAGTTTCCGCGTCGTCGACGCGCTCCACGATCTAGGCATCGAGGTGGCGATGCTGACAGGGGACTCCCAGGACGTCGCCAACGCCGTCGCGGACGAGCTGGGCATCGACACGGTGTTCGCAGAGGTCCTCCCTGAAGACAAAGACGAGAAAGTCCAGGAACTCCAAGACCAGGGGAAGCTCGTGGGGATGGTCGGCGATGGTGTGAACGACGCGCCGGCGCTGACCCGGGCCGACGTCGGTATCGCGATCGGGAGCGGCACCGACGTCGCCGTCCAGTCGGCCGACGTCATCCTCGTCCAGAACAACCCGATGGACGTCGTTCGGCTCGTGAAACTCAGCAAGGCGAGCTACCGGAAGATGCAGGAAAACATCGCCTGGGCGGCCGGCTACAACGTGTTCGCGATTCCGCTCGCAGCAGGCGTCTTGGCACCGATCGGGATTCTGCTCTCCCCCGCTGTGGGTGCGCTCCTGATGTCGTTGAGTACGGTCATCGTCGCCATCAACGCACAGTTGCTCCGGCGTGTTGACCTGTCCATCACTTCCTGACGATTGCTGTTTCCATCACGGAACCTGCTTTAGAGACATCGTACAGACATGGACTTCTGTGAGAACGCGTTGCTGCCGCTGTCGCCTTCTACGAGCAAGAAATGATTTCCCTCGGCAACGTCGCTCAAGAACGACGAACAGGGAAAGCGGTTCAACCGTGTGACCGACTACGTGGCGCGAGTTCTGGAGGACTACATCGACGGTCCTCGGCACGACGTGTGCGACGACGACGGACAGCCCGGGTTTGGTGTGGTCCCTGTCGGGGAGTGAGCGTGTGAGACGCTGTTCGATACGGTTCGTCTCACCGTTTCGGGAGCGGTCAGTGCGGTCAACTCTCTTCTTTTTCCTGCTGCGGTAACACTATCAACACACAGCACGAGTGTCCAGCTATTGGATGGTAGACGGGGATGAATCTACACTACTCATTCGCACCGTTATAGTGGAACCGTCCCCCGCTGGGGAAACCAGCCTCGCGTCGCAACTCGATTTCGAAGACGAGGAGGGGATTCTCGTTCGGACGGCCGCTGACCTCGACGACGCGCGGACTGTTCTCGCTACGGAGGACGTCGATTGTGTCATCACTCGGCATGAGCCGCCCGATATCGACGGCGTCACGGTGCTCTCTGCGTTACGAGAGGAGTATCCGGAACTACCGATTCTGATCGCAGCCGGGGCCGCACACGCCGATCAGGTTCTCGATAGTTCGGCCACTGGGATCGTCGAAATGACGGGTGGGAAAGTCCACGGCGGGTTCGTCGCCAATCAGATCGAATCTGTCGTCTCTCGGGTCCGAGAACGCCAAGAACACGAAGCAGCGTTACAAGCGAATCAGGAGACACTGCAGCGACTGCATCGGATCACGTCGGACCCAGAGTCGTCGTTCAAAGAGCAGCTGCATCAGTTGCTCGGGTTCGGCGCCGACGTGTTCGGGATGGACATCGCGTTCCTCTCACACATCGAGCCGGGATCGAACGACTTCGAGATCGTAGCCGCCCAGGGCGAGCATGACCTGATTCAGGCGGGGTTGACCAGTGAGCTCTCGGAGACGTACTGCCGCCGAACCATCGCCCCCGACGCTGACTCGCCACGTACGGTCCAGAACGCGGCAGACGAGATGGGGTCGGATCCGGCGTTCGAAAAGTTCGGGCTGGGGTGTTACATGGGGTCGCGTATCGACGTGAACGGGGAGCTGTACGGCACCCTCTGTTTCGCGGACGAGGACCCGCACCGATCGGAGTTCTCCGAGGGGGAGGAGGCACTGATCGAGATCATGGGGCAGTGGCTCCGCCAGCAGCTCGAACAACACGAGTATCGCCACGAGCTCGAGTCCGCACGGGACGAACTGGAGCGGACGCTGGAACGGGTCGACGACGCGTTCTTCAGCGTCGATACGGAGTGGCAGGTCACGTACATCAACGAGATGGGGGCCGACGTGCTTCGGGAAGCGATGGGGCTCGACGCCGATGCCGACGTCCGTGGCCGGCATCTCTGGGAGAACATCCCCGAAGCCGTCGAAACCACGTTCTACGAGAACTACCACGAGGCACTGGAGACCCAGGAGTCCGTCTCGTTCGAGGAGTACTACCCACCGCTCGAGGTGTGGTTCGAAGTCCGGGCGTATCCGGACGAGGGCGGACTGTCCGTGTACTTCACGGACATCTCCGAGCGGAAGGAACACGAGCAGGAGCTTGCACGGTTCCGGGACCTGCTCAATCAGACGGAGCGCGTCGCCGATGTCGCCGGCTGGGAGATCGACGTGGCGACGAGGGACATCTTCTGGACGGACTACCTCTTCGAACTCCTCGGCGTGGACGAGGAGGCGGAACCGCCGATGGAGGAGGCACTGAACGTGTACCTCGAGGAGGACCGACCGATCATCGAGCAGGCCATCGAAGACGCGATCGAATCGACGGAGCCGTTCGACGTTGATCTCCGCTACCGGAACTCGGAGAACGAGATCCGGTGGCTTCGCGTACAGGGTGTCCCGATCACCGACGATGCCGGCGACGTGGTGGTGGTCCGTGGGGCGGCACAGGACGTGACCGAGCGCAAGAACCGCGAACAGACGCTCAACAACCTCCTCTCTGCCTCGCAGGCGTTCATCGAGGTCACGGACGAAGCCGAACTCATCAGGGTGCTCATCGAGGAGATCGAGGGGTGTTCGAACACGGGATCACGTCCGTTCGGCTGCACGATCCCGAGACGGGCACGCTCCCGCCGACGAGATACTCCGCTCAGGCACGCGAGAACATCGCTGATCCCCCGATTTTCGAGGACGACGAGGGGCCGGCCGGCCGAGCGTTCCAGTCACAAGAACCGATCGTGATCGACGACCTCCCCGGCGCGACCGGCGTCGATTACGGGCCGGTCGAGTCGGGGATGTTCCTCCCGTTGGGCGAGTACGGCGTCCTCGGAATCGGATCGACAGCCGCGGACGCGTTCGAGGAGGGCGACGCTGCGCTGGTGGAGCTCCTGGCCATCACGGCAGTCAGTGCGTTCGACCGCCTCGAGCGGGAAACCGAGATGCGCCGCGTTCAGCAGGCGCTCGACCAACTCGACGAGAAGATCTTCCTGTTGGACGAGAACGGGGCGTTGACGTTCGTCACCGAACCGCTCGCGACCTTCTTGGGACGCGAATCCGACGAACTCCGTGGCTCCTCGCTCTCCGACCTCGTCCCCGCGGGTGAGGCGGCCACGTACGAAGCTGCCCTCAAGCGGGTCCGAACGTCCTCGACACGATCCCGGGAGACCGTCGAAACCGAGCTCCGGGTCGGGGACGGGGACGTGCGGCCCGTCGAGTTCGAACTCTCCGCGACGGCGGCGGAGTCGGGCGAGTTGGCGATCGCCGGCGTGGCACACGAGATCAGCGAACTGGCAGCGACACGCTCCCATCTCGAAGCCGAGCGTGATCGATTCAAGGCGATCGCGGACACGACGTTCGACCTGCTGTTCCGGTTCGACCTCGACGGCCGGTTCACGTACGTCTCGTCGGCCTGCGAACGGATTCTGGGCTACACGCCCGCGGAGATGGTCGGCGAGCCGTTCGTCGAGTACACGACGACGGAGTCGGGCTCGAAAGCGACGGCGGCGTTCGAGTCGGTGCTTGACGGCGGCGACATCGAAGACGTCGAACTCGACGTTCTCACTGCCGATGGTGAGATCGTGACACTCGAAGTCAACGGGACGCCCGCCATCGAAGACGGTGACGTCGTCGGCGTCCACGGTGTCGCTCGTGACATCACCGAGCGAAAAGAGACGCTGCGCGAGTTGCAGATCAAAGACAGGGCGATCGACGAGGCACAGGCAGGGATCACGCTCGCCGACGCGACGGAGCCGGACGAACCGTTAGTGTACGTGAACCAAGGGTTCGAGGAGATCACCGGGTACGATGCGTCGAGCGCGACCGGACGGAACTGTCGGTTCTTGCAGGGCGAGCAGACCGACCCGAGCGCCGTCGCGACACTCCGTGAGCACATCGACGCCTACGAGCCCGTTTCCGTGGAGCTCATCAACTACAGAAACGACGGGACGCCGTTCTGGAACCACGTGCGCATTACCCCGGTCCGGGACGGGACGGGCGCCGTGACACACCTGTTGGGGATTCAGGACGACGTGACCCAACAGAAGCGGTGGGAACAGCTGTTCGAGGTCCTCAACCGGGTGCTTCGGCACAACCTCCGAAACGACTTGGGCGTCGTGAGCGGGCTCGGCGGGCTACTCGCGGCCCGGCAACACGAGAACAGCGTCGAGCTCGGACAGACGATCGAAGAGAAAGCCGACGAACTGCTCGATCTCGGCGAAAAAGCGCGCGACCTCGAAGCGATCGCGGGCCGAGACACCGAGCCGGAACGGATCGACGTCGACTCGGTGCTCGCCGATCTCGTTACGTCGTATCGCGACGAGTACCCGGAGGTCACGTTCGACGTCTCCGTGCGGACCGACCGCGCTCTCTGTGCCGGCGGCGAGATCGAGGAGGCGGTGTCCGAACTCATCGAAAACGCCGCCAAACACAACACGTCCGCCGAGCCACGCGTGGCGATCGACGTGCGAGACGAGGGCGAGTGGATCGTCCTCTCCGTAGAGGACAACGGTCCGGGGATCAACGACATGGAGGCGAACGTCATCTCGAAAGGCGAGGAGAAGGCGCTCGAACACGGCTCGGGCCTCGGGCTCTGGCTGATCAACTGGGTCGTCACGCGATACGGGGGCTCGTTCCAGATACGGCAACGAGCGCCCAGTGATGCCGGAACGCAGGCAACCGCCCGCTTACCGGGACTCACCGAGGACCAGTCGGTCGAGGACGTGGCCAAACGACCGACGATTCTGTTCTGGTAATCGGGCTGTCGAGACCGGAACAGGAAGCGGGCCCACGACGGGTCGGAGGAAGCCGCCGCGTACCGCGCGTCCCGTGACGGCGTTCCCGACGAGTGAGACCCCGGCCTCGGTTTTAAGCGTCGTCCGCGCGAGGTGGGCGACGTGAACTCGGACGCCGATATCGGTGGGCTGTTCGCGCCCGAACGCGTCGCGGTCGTCGGTGCGACGGAGCGTGCGGGGTCGATCGGGGCCGCCATCCTCCGGAACCTCGACGACTTCACGGGCGAGGTCGTTCCGGTGAACCCGAGCCGCGACACCGTGTTCGGGACGGCGTGCTACCCGGACGTCACGTCCGTTCCGGACCCCGTCGATCTCGCGGTTATCGTCGTCCCGCCGCCGATCGCCGTCGACGCCGTTCGGGAGGCCGGCGAGGCGGGGGTGGCCAACGTCGTGGTCATCACGGCTGGGTTCAGCGAAACCGGAACGGAGGGCGCACAGCGCGAACAGGCGCTCCGCGCCGTCGCCGCGGAGTACGACCTCAACCTCGTCGGACCGAACTCGCTGGGCGTGCTCTCGACGCCGCCGGGGCTCAACGCCACGTTCGGGCCGTCGAACGCGCTTCCCGGCTCGCTGTCGTTCATGAGCCAGTCCGGCGCGTTCATCACGGCAGTCCTGGACTGGGCCAACGATCAGGGCATCGGGTTCAAAGACGTGGTCTCGCTGGGGAACAAGGCCGTGCTGGACGAGTCGGACTTCCTCGCGCACTGGCGGGACGACCCCGAGACGGACGTGGTGCTCGGCTACCTCGAAGGCGTCGAGGACGGCCGCTCGTTCATCGACACGGCCCGCGAGGTGACACAGGAAACCCCTGTCGTGGTTGTCAAATCCGGTCGGACGGAGGCCGGCGCCGACGCCGCGTCCTCCCACACGGGGACGATCGCCGGCAGCGAAGCCGCCTACGAGGCGGCGTTCGAGCAGGCGGGCGTCGTGCGCGCCGAGAACGTCCAGGAGCTGTTCGACTACGCTCGCGCGCTCGACGGGCTGCCGATGCCCGACTCCGAGCAGGTCGGCGTCGTCACGAACGCGGGCGGCCCGGGCGTGATGGCGACCGATGCCGTCGGCGACTCGCGGCTCACGATGGCGTCGTTCACCGACGAGACGCTCTCAGAGCTCGAGGCGACGATGCCCGACGAGGCGAACATCTACAACCCGGTCGACGTGATCGGCGATGCCGACATCGAGCGGTTCGAGACGGCGCTGGACACCGTCCTCGCCGACGACAACGTCGGCTGTGCCATCGTCATCTCCGCACCCACGGCGGTCGTCGACTTCGGGGAGCTCGCCGCGGCGATCGCCGACCGACAGGCCGAGCACGACACGCCCGTCGTCGCGTGTCTGATGGGCGGGGAGCGAACCGACCGCGCGGCGGCGGTGCTCGGCGACGCGGGCATCCCGAACTACTTCGACCCGGCACGGGCCGTCGGCAGCCTGGACGCACTCGCGGTCCAGCGGGAGGTCGAAGCACGGGACTACGAGCCGCCGGAATCGTTCGACGTCGACCGGGAGCGCGCCCGCGAGATCCTCGCCGACGCCGCCGACCGCGGGGCCACCCGGCTCGGCGTCGAGGCGATGGACCTGCTCGACGCCTACGGGCTGCCCACGCCCGAGTCGGCGATCGTCGACGACCCAGACGCCGCCGCGTCGGCGGCCGCGAGCATCGACGGCGACGTGGTGATGAAGATCGTCAGCCCGGACATCCTCCACAAGTCCGACATCGGCGGCGTGGCCGTCGGCGTCCCCCAGTCGGAGGTCGCCGACACGTACGAGACGCTCCTCACCCGGGCTCGGAACTACCAGCCGGACGCGGCCATCCTCGGCGTCCAAGTCCAGGAGATGGTCGACACCGACGCGGGGACGGAGACGATCCTCGGGATGAACCGCGACCCGCAGTTCGGCCCGATGGTGCTGTTCGGCCTCGGCGGGATCTTCGTGGAGGTGTTGGAGGACACGAGCGTGCGGATCGCGCCGGTCTCCGGGCGCGAGGCGGGCGAGATGGTGGACGAACTCGATTCGGCGCCGCTGCTCCGGGGGGCGCGGGGCCGTCCGTCGGCGGACGAGGCGGCCATCGAGGAAGCGATCCAGCGCCTGAGCCAGCTCGTGACCGACTTCGACGCCATCCTCGAACTCGACGTGAACCCGCTGCTCGCCACCGCCGACGGCGTGCAGGCGCTCGACGTACGACTGACCATCGACCCAGACCAGCTATGAACTCGCTACTCGTTACCTCGACGGACGAAGGCACCGGGAAGACCGCCGTCGCGCTCGCGCTCGCGCGGCTCGCCGCGGACCGCGGCGCGACGGTCGGCTACATGAAACCGAAGGGGACCCGCCTCCAGAGCAACGTTGGGAAGACGCTCGACGCCGACCCGATGCTCGCCCGGGAACTGCTCGGTCTCGACGCCGAGATGCACGAGATGGAGCCCGTCGTCTACTCGCCGACGTTCATCGCCGGCGCGATCCGCGGCGAGGAGGACACGGCGGCGCTTCGCGAGCGTGTGCAGGACGCGTACGCGGGTCTCGCCGAAGGGAAGGACACGATGGTCGTCGAGGGCGCCGGCGACCCCGCCACGGGGGCGACCGTCGACCTCACGGACGCCGACATCGCGGCACTGTTGGAGAGTCACGCGGTGCTGGTCGCCCGCTACGAGGAGCCCGGCGACGTCGACCGCATCCTCACGGCCGCCGACGATCTCGGTGATCGCTGCCTCGGCGTCGTGTTCAACGCCGTCTCCAGCGCCGCGTACGACGAGGTCGAGACCGACGTGGTTCCGTTCCTCGAATCGCGCGACATCCCCGTTCTGGGTGTCCTGCCGTGGGAACGCTCGATGGCCGGCGTCTCGGTGGCCGACCTCACGAACGAACTCGGCGCGGAGTCGCTCACCGACGCCGACACCGGCGCCCTCGTCGAACGCGTGCTCGTCGGGGCGATGAGCGGGGAGAGCGCGCTCAGTCACTTCCGGCGCACGAAAGACGCCGCCGTCATCACGGGCGGCGACCGGGCGGACGTGCAGGCCGCGGCGCTGGACGCGCCCGGCATCAACTGTCTCGTGCTCACGGGGGGTCATCGACCGTCCGGCGCGATCCTCGGCGAGGCCGAGGAGCAGGGGATGCCGGTGTTGACGGTTCAGACGGACACGATCACGACGATCGAGCGGATCGAGTCGCTGATCCACGGCGGCCGCGTGCGGGACGAAGCGACCGTCGAGCGGATGCAGGAACTGCTCCACAGCCACGCCGACGTGGACGCCCTGCTCGACTGAAGAAAGGACGCCGATCGCCGTTCGACCGCTCGCGGTCAGTTCACGTAGCCGCCGACGCCCTCCACGATCGCGTCGGCGTCGTACTCGTCCTCGTCGATGTCGAATATCTCGTCGCCGTCGACGCGGACCTCGAACACGCCGCCGTCACCCGTCACCAGCGACACGCGATCGACCTTCTGTCCGTACTGCTCGAGGATCGCCGCTTGCAGGTCCTGTGCTCGATCGCGGTGCCCACACGGCACGCAGTACTCGATTTCGACGCTCGTCATAGCGTCCCCAAGTACGGCTCGTCCCGTGGTAAAGCTACTCACCCCGGAAACTCACCGCGTGTGGCGGAGGCAGGCCGCCGACTGGCGTTCGTTCGTCGGCCGGAGCGCCGGATCGTGGCGCTCACACGGCGTCGCGAACGCTTCGAGTCGATCGAGCGCGCGCTCCCGATCGCCGCCGAGCACGTCGTCGATCGCGTCGCCGAGGACTGCCTCGGCGTCGTCGTCCGTGAGCGTCTCCGGAACGCTGTACGCCTCGCGGAGCGCCGCCGCCGTGTCGTGGCGCGCCGTGTCGACGTCGTCGTCCCGGAGCGCGAGCCGGAGGTCGAGCACCGCCCGGTACTCGCCGTCGTCGAACGCGTACTCGTCGGGGGGAATCACTCGCGGGCAGCGCGGGTGGAACGAACAGCCCGACGGCGGGTCGATGGGGTCGGGCACGTCCCCACGCAGCTCGACCGTCCCGCCCCGGTTCCGCGGGTCCGGGTCCGGGATCGCGGCGAGCAGCCCCTCGGTGTAGGGGTGCTGTGGGTTCTCGAACAGCGCTTCCGTCGGGCCGATCTCGACGATCTCGCCGAGGTACATCACCGCGACGCGGTCACAGATCTGCCGCACCACGTCCAGATCGTGGCTGATCAGGAGGATGCCCAAGTCGAGCTCGTCCCGGAGGTCCGCCAGCAGCGAGAGGATGTCCGCCTGGATGCTCACGTCGAGCGCGCTCACGGGCTCGTCGGCGACCAGCAGGTCCGGGTCGAGCACGAGCGCGCGGGCCAGCGCGATGCGCTGTTTTTGCCCGCCGGAGAACTCGTGGGGGTAGCGGTCGGCGTCGTCGGCCGAGAGCCCGATGCGCTCGAGCACGTCGGCGACGATCTCCCGCTGCCGGTCCTCGTCGCGCAGGCCGTGGGTCGCCAGCGGGTCGGCGATCGACTCGCCGACGGTCGCCTGCGGGTCGAACGCGGAGTCGGGGTCCTGGAACACGACCTGTGCGTTCCGGCGGAACGCCTTCCGCTCGCTCCGGGACTGGTCGGCGACGCGGTCCCCTCGGAAGCGGACCTCGCCGCCCGTCGGCTCCTCGAGGTGGAGCAGCGTCGTCGCCGCGGTGGACTTCCCGCAGCCGGACTCGCCGACGAGGCCGACGACTTCGCCGGCCTCCACGTCGAAGGAGATCCCGTCGACGGCTTTCACGTGGTCGGTGACCCGCCGCAGCAGGCCGCTCCGGACCGGGTAGTGTTTCTCCAGATCGCGTACCGAGAGGAGGGGGTCGTCAGTCATCGTGTTTGTCGGGGAACGACAGCGGTGGCTGGTGGTCGTCGCCGTACAGCACGCAGGCAGCGTCGTGGTCGTCGCCGACGGGCTCGAACGCCGGCTGCTCGCCGGCGCGACAGTCCTCGATCGCGTGGTCACAACGCGGGTGGAACCGACAGCCGTCGGGCGGGTCGGTCGGGTCGGGCGTGACGCCGTCGATCGTGTCGAACGCCTCCCCGTGGCCCGGCAGGCAGTCGAGCAGCGCCCGGGTGTAGGGATGGGCGGGGTTCTCGAACAGCTCGTACACGTCGCCGCGCTCCATCACCTTCCCGGCGTACATCACGACCACGCGGTCGGCGATCTCCGCGACGACGCCGAGGTCGTGGGTCACGAACAGCAGCCCCATCCCGCGTTCGTCCTGAATCTCGGCGAGCAGCCGGAGGATCTGGGCCTGGATCGTCACGTCGAGCGCGGTCGTCGGCTCGTCGGCGACCAGCAGGTCGGGGTCGCCCGCGAGCGCGACCGCGAGGACGACGCGCTGTTTCATCCCGCCGCTGAACGAGTGGGGGTAGTCGTCGATCCGGTCGGCGGCGTCGGGGATCCCGACCCGATCGAGCAGGTCGACCGCTTCCTCGCGCGCCGCCGCCCGGTCGAGGTCGCGGTGGGCGCGGACGGTCTCGACGACCTGCTCGCCGACGGTGTACACGTCGTCGAGCGCGCCCTGAGGGTTCTGGAACACGTGGGCGATCCGGTTGCCGCGGTACTCGGTCAGCGCCGACGCCGAGAGCTCGGTCAGGTCCTCGCCGTCGAAGCGGACCTCGCCGCCGGTGATCGAGCCCGAGTCCGTCGGGATCAGCCGCGTGATCGACTCGCAGGCGACGGTCTTCCCGGAGCCGGACTCGCCGACGAGACAGACGGTTTCGCCGGCCTCGACCTCGAAGGAGGCGCCGTCGACCGCCTTTACCACCCCGGCGTCGGTGTCGAACTCGGTGCGGAGCTCCCGCACCGAGAGCAGCGGGTCGCTCACGAGCTCCCCCCCTGCCGCGTGTCGAGCGCGTCGCGGAGGCTGTCGCCGGAGACGTTGAACGCCGCGACGGCAAACGCGAGTAGCGCGACCGCGAACGTCGTCACCCACCACTTCTGGTGCCACGGCAGCACCTCGTTCTGCAGCCCGACCCGGATCACCCGGCCGAGCGACTGCGAGGCGATCCGGCTGAGGCTGAGGTACGCGAGCGCGACCTGTGCGAGGACGAGCAGCGGCACCCGGCGGCTGAGTTCGGTGACGATCGTGCCCCGGGCGTTGGGGACGATCCGGTCCCGCAGGATCCGCAGGTCGCTCGCGCCCGTCGCCCGTGCTGCCCGGACGTAGCCCGCGGATCGCTGCTGGAGGGCGTCGCTCCGCACGACGCGGGCGACGCCGCCCCAGTTGAGGAGGCCGAACACGCCGACGAACGCGAACAGGCCGCCGTCGGTGATCCCGGAGTACTCCCCGAGGAAGAACGTCGCGAGCAGGATGTAGACGACGATCGCCGGCACCGTCTGCTGGATGTCGACGTAGCGCATCAGCGCGTCGTCGACCCAGCCGCCGTAGTAGCCCGCGAGCGCGCCGACGACGGTGCCGACGACGCCCATGAGCACCACCGTCGGGAGGCTCACCTGCAGCGCGACGCGGATCCCGTAGACGAGCAGTTCGAGGACGCTCTCCCCGTAGCGGTTCGTCCCCAGCGGGTACCGCCACGTCCCGTGGCAGTAGCCGTCGACGACCTGCCCGACGCAGTTGTAGTAGTGGATGTCCTCGACGAAGACGCTGGTGTACACCGGCGGCTGGAGGCGGTACTTGAGCTTGGGGTAGCCCGTGTCGAAGAACAGCCCCGGCCCGAGCAGCCCGACGGCCGTGAGCACGCCGAGCGAGAGGATCGCGGCCAGCCCCAGCGGGTGCGAGCGGAGCCGACGGAGGAGCCGCCGGGTTCGGTCGGGGTCGGCCGCCAGCGGGAACAGTCCGTAGCGCGCGAAGAACACGCTGGCGACGAGGAGGAGCCAGTCCGCACGCGTCACGTCCCAGTTGAGGAACGCGACCAGCTCCTCGGGGGCGACGATCGCGTCGTACGCGTACAGCGCGCCGAGTGCGAGGAAGGCGGCGATCAGCCCGAGCGTCCGCTTCCGTACCGTGATTCCACGGTCGCGCACGTCCCAGTCCACCTCGGTGAACGCTGCCGACTCGAAGTCCTTGGAGGGCATCGATGTTCGCGGTTCTGGAAACCATCAGGAAAGCTTATAATACTTTATGTCGGTGATTGAACCGATGTCGCCGGTCGATCGTCACGCGATCGGGTGGTCCCCGTGAGCTACGTCAGCTACCTCCTCCGACGGTTCGCGTTTGCCGTCTTCTCGGTGTACGCGGCGGCGACCGCCATGTTCGCGTTTACCGTCCTCCAGATACGGCTGCTCTTCCGCCAACAGCTCGCCTTTATGAACTGGGCGGGGTCGGACACCACCGAACAGGAGATCGAACGCTTCCGGGAGTCGTACGTCGCCCGGCGCGGGCTGGACCACCCGCTGCACGAGCGGTACCTCGACTGGCTCGTCGACCTCACGACGCTGGAGTGGGGCCAGTCGATCGCGTACCGGCAGCCGGTCGCGGTCGTCCTCGACGGGCGGGTGGTGACGACGCTCGAGTACGTGGTTCCGGGCGTCGTCGTCGCCGTCGTGCTCGGCGTCCCGCTGGGCGTGTTGGCGGCGTTCGCGAAGAACGAACCCCGGGACTGGAGCGCCCGGCTGAGCACGTACGCGCTGCTGGGCGTTCCCGTGTTCATGGTGATCACGTACCTCCTCGTCGGCGTCTCCCGGATACGGGGCAGCTTGGGGCTGTCCGTCCACCCGCAGGTGATCGCCGCCGTCGCGGTCGCGGCGAGCCTGCTGGCCGGGCAGCTCCGGTTCAGTCGGTCGGCCGTGCTCGATCAGACGGGCCGTGAGTTCGTGAAGATGCTTCGAGCGAAGGGGATCTCCCGCCTCACGCTCGTCAAGCACGTGCTCCGGAACGCGGCGCTGCCGATCGTCTCCCTGTCGCTGAGCGAGCTGCTCGCGGTGCTCGTGTTGAACATCTACGTGATCGAGAACGTGCTCCCGATCGACGGGCTCGCCCGCGCGAGCCTCGTCGCGGTCGAACAGGGCGACATGTCGTTGATCACCTGGTCGACGCTGGTGATCGTGTTCCTCGGGATCGCCGGCAGCTTCCTGCAGGACGTGCTGTACGGCTACCTCGACCCCCAGATCTCCGTCGAGTGACCGGCGGTCCCGCGGCGACGGACGCCCGCTGCGACCCTGAAAGTCACAGGAAACTTTATCCGACTTTCTGCTGCAGATGATGCCGATGCCCTCCGACGAACGACCCGTGATCGGGTGGTCCCCGTGAGCTACGTCAGCTACCTCCTCCGGCGGTTCGCGTTCGCCGTCTTCTCGGTGTACGCCGCCGCGACGGCGATGTTCGCGTTCACGATCCTCCAGATGCGGGTGATCCTCCGCCAGCAGCTCGCGCTCCTGCGGTGGCAGGGGGCGAGCGAACGGGAGATCGAGCGCTTCCGCGAGGCGTATCTCGCCCGGCGCGGGCTGGATCGACCCCTCTACGAGCACTACGTCGACTGGCTGGTCGACCTCACGACGCTGGAGTGGGGGCAGTCGATCGCGTACGGCGAGCCGGTCGCGGCCGTGCTCGACGGGCGGGTGGTGACGACGCTCGAGTACGTGGTTCCCGGCGTCCTGATCGCCGTCGCCCTCGGGGTGCCGCTGGGCGTGCTCGCGGCGTTCGAGAAGGAGGGCGCCGTCGACTGGGGCGCCCGGCTGAGCACGTACGCGCTGCTCGGTATCCCCGTGTTCATGCTGATCACGTACGTCCTCGCGGTCGTCTCGCCCGTCCGGGCCGGCCCGGCCGCCGGAGGTGGCCCGTTCGTCCACCCGCAGGTGATCGCCGCCGTCGCGGTCGCGGCGAGCCTGCTGGCCGGGCAGCTCCGGTTCAGTCGGTCGGCCGTGCTCGATCAGACGGGCCGTGAGTTCGTGAAGATGCTTCGAGCGAAGGGGATCTCCCGCCTCACGCTCGTCAAGCACGTGCTCCGGAACGCGGCGCTGCCGATCGTCTCCCTGTCGCTGAGCGAGCTGCTCGCGGTGCTCGTGTTGAACATCTACGTGATCGAGAACGTGCTCCCGATCGACGGGCTCGCCCGCGCGAGCCTCGTCGCGGTCGATCAGGGCGACATGTCGCTCGTGACGTGGACGACGCTGGTGATCGTGTTCCTCGGGATCGCCGGCAGCTTCCTGCAGGACGTGCTGTACGGCTACCTCGATCCGCAGGTCTCCGTCGAGTGATGGGCGTCGAGCAAAAACGAACGTCGGGTGAAAAACGAAACTGGTGACGCGCGCCGCTTCCCCCCGTTAGTCCTGCTGGTACTCCTTCTCGAAGCCGCGGAACTCGGTGCGGTGGGCCTCCTCGTCGGCGAGGATGGTGACTGCGAGATCCTCCGTCACCGGGTCGTCGGCGGCCTCGGCGGCGTCGATCAGTTCGCGGTAGGTGTCGATGGCGTCCTCCTCGGCGTCGAGCACGCCACGGATCACCGAGAGCACGTCCGTCGAGTCCTCGGGCGGCTGGAGGGAGTCCTGCCGCGCGACGAAGTCGGCGGAGCTCGGCGGTCGGGCGTCGAGCTGTTTGAGACGGTTACCCAGCTGCTCGGCGTGGGTTAGCTCCTCTTGGATGTCGGTCTGGAGGCTCTCCTTGATCTCCTCGGCGCGGACGCCGTCGAGCACGATGGCGTTGGTCTGGTAGTTCATCACCGTCTCCATCTCGTCGCCGTACGCCTTGCGCAGCAGGTCGATGACTTTCTCGGAGCTCATGCACTCCGAGTTGTACCTCTCGGGCGATATATCCGTCGGCGACTCTCCCGAACCGGGAGCGTCGATCGCGGGAGCTACTCGTACGTGTGGACCTCGCCCGTCGTGTTCTCCTCGATGTACGCCCAGTCGTAGTCGACGCCCAGCCCCGGCCCCTCCGGCACCGAGACAGTCCCGCCTTCGACGGCCGCCATCATGTCGGAGTAGCCGCCCTCGTACACCGGCGGCTGGGTGTTCTGACAGTACGGGTGGACCAGCGCCATCTCGTAGTAGTTGGAGTTGCGGCAGGCGGCGATGCAGTGGCGCTGGGCCGGCCCGGGCGCGTGGAACTCGATGTCGAGCCCGAACGCCTCCGCGACGCGGGCGACCTTGATCGCGCCCGTGATCCCGGCGTCGTACTCCGGATCCGCCCGGAGGAAGTCCGTCGCGTCGTTCGCGGCGAAGTCCGACTTGAGTTCGAGCCCGCGGACGTGCTCGGTCTGGAGGATCGGCGTGTCGAGCTTCTGGGAGAGCTTGCGGTGGGCGTGCTGGGAGATGCCGCCGTCGCGGAACGGGTCCTCGTACCAGAAGAACTCCTGTTCGTCACACGCCTTCCCGAGTTCGAGTGCGTCGGCGAACGTCTCCAGTTCGCAGGCGGGGTCGTGCATCAGGTCCATCTCGTCGCCGACGCGCTCGCCGACCGCGTGGACCGCCTCGACCTCGCGATCGAGATCACGGGAGGCGTCGCCGCCGCCCCAGCCGTGGATCTTGAAGCCGCCGAACCCGGCGTCGCGACACTCCTCGGCGAAGTCCGCGAACGCTTCGGGGGAGTCCAGCCCGCCGGCGTCGTCGCCGTGGTACGTCGACGCGTAGGCGGGGATCTCGGTGCGGTACGTGCCCAGCAGCTCGTGGATCGGCGCGTCGTAGTACTTGCCCGCGAAGTCCCACAGCGCGATGTCGATGGGGCCCATCCCCATCCGGTCGTACTTCCGGAGCGCGCGTTTGATCTCCGACCAGTGTTTCTCGCGTTCGAGCGGGTCCTTTCCGATCAGATACTTCGCGATGATGTTGTACTGCGCCGCCGCCGGGGAGTTCCCGCCGACGTACTCGCCGGTGATCCCCTCGTCGGTGTGGATCTTCACGCCGAACAGCTTGCGGTAGGTGGTCTCGCCCGGCTCGTAGACGAGGTTGAAGCCGTGTTCGTCGGTCCCCACGTCCTCCAAGGGGTACTCGAACTCGCGGCTCTCGATCTTCGTGATCGTGGGTGCCATGCCGTCTCCCTCCGCGGGCGCGCCCCTAAAACCCCTCCAACCCCGGCGACCCGCGAAGCGCCGCGGGCTACCGACCGTCGAGCGCGCCCATGCGCTGGATCCCGGGCTCGTCGAGCCGGAACGCACAGCCGACGTGGGGCACGTCGAGCACCCGCGGGTAGCGGAACGAGGTCGCGTGTTCGTGGAGCACCTTCGGGTCAGCGCCGACGCCCTGCCACATGTCGTGGTGGGTCGGGAGCAGTCGATCGAGTTCCAGTTGGTTCGCCGCCTCGATCACCTGATTCTCGTCCATGTACCAGCGCGTCCGCTCGCCGTGGCCCGACTCGGGTTCGTAGATGTTCCCGACCGAACCGAACGCGAGCGCGCCCACGTCGACGTCGAACTCCGCGGCGATCTCCGGGAACGCCTCGACTGCCGGCCGGCTGTCGCCGGCGTGGAGGAACGTGCCCGAGTCGTGTTCGACGACGTAGCTCACGGGCTCGATCGCGTCGGGGTCGTTCGCCCCCCGGACGTGGACGGTGAAGTCGCCGACTTCGAACGTCTCGCCCGCCGCGATCACGTGCTTCTGCTCGTCGGGGGCGTCGAGGTCGCCGTCGTAGTCCGGCGACTCGTAGGACGCCGCGGGCGCGTAGAGGTCGGCGTCGAGATCGTTCACCAGCGGGCCGTAGGAGGGCGGGTGCATGTGGTCGATGTGCTCGTGGGTGACGAGCACCGCGTCGCACTCGCTGGCGTCGGAAGGGTCGATCGGCACCGGGATCATGCGGACGATGTTCGGCGGGTCGCCGTCGCCGAAGTACGGGTCGACGTAGATCGTCGTCGACGCCGAGCGGAGCACGAACCCGTTACAGCCGAGGTACCAGCCGACCACGCCGTCGCCGGGGTCGGCCGCCTCGATCTCCTCGCGTACGAACCAGTCGCCCCACGTCGAGTGAACCATGGCGGGGCGCTTCGGCGGCGGCCGGCAAAGCGTTGACGCCCGATCGGCGCCGTTCAGTAGCTGTCGTACACCGTCTTCGAGATGGTGTAGAAGTCGAGCCCGGCCTCGCCCTGCTCGCGGAACGTCTCGCTGGAGGAGGCCTTCATCCCGCCGAATGGGACGTGGAGCTCGACGCCGGTGGTCTGCTGATTGACTTTCACCACGCCGGCGTCGATGTCGTCGACGAAGCTGTTGGCCTCGGTGTGGTCGTCAGTGACGATGCCAGCCGAGAGGCCGTACTCCACGTCGTTCGCGGCGTCGAGCGCCTCGTCGTAGCCGCTCACGGGGATCACCGACAGCACCGGCCCGAAGATCTCCTCCTGAGCCAGCCGGCTGTCGTTGTCGACGTCCGAGAACACCGTCGGCTCGACGAAGTACCCCTTGCGGTCGAGCGCGTCGCCGCCGGTTTCGAGGGTCGCCCCCTCCTCCTGCCCGACCTCGACGTACTCCAGCGTGCTCTCGAGCTCGTCCTTGCTGACCTGCGGGCCCATGTCGCCGCCTTCGAGGCCGTTACCGGGCTCGATCCCCGCGGCCTGCTCGACGATCGCCTCGACGAACTCGTCGTACACGTCCTCGTAGACGATCGCCCGGGAACAGGCGGTACAGGCCTGTCCCGTCACGCCGAATGCGCCCCAGGAGACGATCTTGGCCGCTTTCTCTACGTCCGCCGAGTCCGAGACGACGGTGGGGTTCTTCCCACCCATCTCCAGTTGGACGCGCTTGCCGTCCTCGGTCGCGGTGTCGTAGACGATGTCGCCCACCGCGGCGCTCCCGGTGAACGAGACGGCGTCGACGGCCTCGTGGCCGGCGACCACGTCGCCGACCTCGCCGCCGGGACCGGTGACGACGTTGAGCGCGCCGTCGGGGAGGCCGGCCTCGTCGAGCGCCTCGGCGATCTCGTGAGTCGGGCCGGGCGCGAGCGTCGCGGGCTTGATCACCGCGGTCGTCCCCGCCGCCAGCGCGGGCGCGATCTTCCACGCCGGGATCGCGATGGGGTAGTTCCACGGCGTGATCAGCCCGGCGACCCCCACGGGCTCCTGCTTCGTTCGGAGCACCGTGTCGCTGCCGCTGGCGCTCTTGACCTCGCCGCCGATGTCGCGGGCCTTCGAGCCGTAGTAGTCGAAGATGTCGATCGCGCGCTGGACCTCGCCGCCGGCCTCGCGCTCGGTCTTCCCCTCCTCGCGCACCAGCAGTTCGGTCAGTTCGTCTTTCTTGTCGGCGAGGATGCCGCTCGCCCGCGAGAGGATCCGTCCCCGCTTCGGCGCGGGCGTGTCGCCCCACTCGTCGGTGGCCGCCGCCGCGGCCTCGACCGCACGTTCGGCGTCCGCCGCCCCGGACTTGGGGTAGGTGCCGACGACCTGATCGGGGTTGGCGGGGTCGTGCGTGTCGAACGTGTCGCCGCTCTCGGCGTCGATCCACTCGCCGTCGATGAGGTTCGATCTGCTCGCCATACCCGCCCGTTGTCGCGGTTGGGGGATAACCCTTTACGCTGCGGCCCGCCCCCGGAGATTTATACCGTCCACGCGCCCCAGTCCCCGCATGCGCTACTACCGCCACGAGCGCGACGGCGACGCCCACCTGCTCGCCGTCGCCGACGGCGAAGCCCGCGACCTGACGGCGATCAAACCCCGGCTGGGGTCGTTCCGCGACCTCGCCGCGGCCGCCGACGTGGCGAACAGCGGCGTCGACGCGCTGGCCGCCGACCTGTTCGCCAACGCGCCGGTCGTCGAGTTCTCCGTCGTCGAACTCGAACGTCCCGTCGCGCCCGAGGAGGTGTGGGCCGCCGGCGTCACCTACGAGATCAGCGAACAGGCCCGCGAGGAGGAGAGCGGGATGGCCGACGTGTACCTCGACGTGTACGACGCCGAGCGCCCGGAGATCTTCTTCAAGGCGACGCCGAGCCGGACGGTCGGCCCCGGCGGCGCGATCGGCGTCCGCGGCGACTCCGACTGGAACGTCCCCGAGCCCGAACTGGGGCTCGTGCTGTACGACGGCGAGATCGTCGGCTACACGGTCGGCAACGACGTGAGCAGCCGGGATATCGAGGGCGAGAACCCACTCTACCTCCCGCAGGCGAAAGTGTACGATCGCTGCTGCTCGATCGGCCCCTGCGTCGTCGGCGCGGGCAGCGTTCCGGACCCCCACGACCTCGGGATGTCGATGCGCATCGAACGCGACGGCGAAACCGTGTACGACGACGCCACCTCGACCGCGGAGATGGCCCGCACCTGCGAGGAGCTCGCCGACTGGTGGCGCGCTCACGACGCGGTGCCGGAGCTGGGCGTGCTGCTCACCGGCACCTCGCTGGTTCCCGAGGGGGAGTTCACGCTCAGTCCCGGCGACACGGTCCGCATCGACATCGAGGGGATCGGGGAGCTGGTGAACCCCGTCATCGAAGTCTGAGCGGCGCGCTGGTTGGGGGTTCCGACGAGATCAGGAACCAAATCGGCCACGGACGCGGACCGCTCCGTGTCACGCTGTGTGACTGGTCCATCGGGTCCGCCAGTGGAGCGACTCCGGCCGTGGCCTCGGTCGACCATCGGCGCTTCCGGCGGGATAGTTCACGGGGCGACGGAGTTCGTCACCTCGTGGGCGAACGTCAACGCGCTTATACGCCTCCGGCTCCCGCTTGCGGTCGTTCGGTTCTCACATGACGACCATCCTCGACACTGCGCGGCGCCGGGCGACGATACTCGACTACTTGCGGGACGGCCCGCTCGACAAGCGCGACCTGCTGGATCGCGTCGCCGCCTCGCGGTCGACGATCGACCGCGCGACCGAGGAACTGCTCGACTGCGGGCTGGTGCGGGCAGTCGACGGCGGGTACGAGACCACGCTCGCGGGCGTGCTGGCGCTCGAGCAGTCCCGGGCGTACGACCGCGACGCCGACGCCATCGCGACGGCGGCGCCCGCGCTGACGCCGCTGTGGAAGGAGTCCGAGATCGACGTGGCGTTCCTCCGGGACGCGGACGTGTCGCTGGCCGCCGACGACGACGCCGTCCGACTGCTCGCGGAGCTCGGCTCGGCGATCCGGAACGCGGACGAGCTCCGGGGGGTGTTCCCCCGGATCGCCCGCCCGGAGCAGCTGGAGACGCTGTACGCGCGGGCGAACGCCGACGCCGACCTCGATCTGGTGTTCTCGGAGTCGCTGTTCGAGACGCTGGCGTCGACGTTCCCGGGGTGGCTCCGCGGGGTCGTGCTCGCGGGGACCGGCCGCGTCGCGGTCGGCCCGGTGCCGGAGTACGGCCTCGTGGTCTGCCGCGCCGGCGACGACTGCGAGGCGTTCCTGCTCACGTACGACGAAGGCCGGCTCCACGGCGTGCTCCGGAGCCGCGGACCCGGGGCGGCGTGGGCCGACGAGCGGGTCGACACGCTCCGCGACGGCGCGACCGACCGATCCGCGCGCATCCGGGCGCTCGACGCGGACCCGGGGTTCACGGGGATCGGTGACGTGACGCCGCCGTTCGGCGGCGTGTCGGCGGTCGCCGAAGGCGACGCCGAGGAGCGGACCGAGGGTCTCCTCTGTGGCGGCTACGCCGTCGACGGCGGGAAGCTCCGAACCCCGGCGTTCGGCGCGGAGGGGGCGTGTACGGTGGCGTTCTGGATGCAGCCGAACGACCCCGACGGCGGCTGGCAGATCCTCCTCAAGTGGGACTACGTCACGATCACTCTCCGACGCGGGGAGCTCCACGGGATGGTGTACGACCCCGACTGCGAGGAGAGGCGCGCCGACACCGCGATCCCCGTCGACCGCATCGACGCGGAACGCTGGCAGCACGTCGCGTACACGTACGACGAGTCCCACGCCCGACTGTACCTCGACGGCGAGCTCGTCGACGAGACCGAGGACGACTACCCGCTCACCGTCGACGAGATCGGGGCGGCGCTGGGCTACCACTACCGCGGCAGGGACACCGGCGTCCACGACCCGACGTACGACGGCCGGCTGTACGACGCACGCCTCTACGATGTCGCGCTCTCGGCCGAAGAGATCGAGCGGCTCGTGACCGCGACCGGGCCGACTGCCCCCGCGTGGGACGGCGAGTGAGCGCTACCCGCCCAGGAACCGCTGGGCGCGCCTCGCGACGGCCGTTCGGAACGCCGACTCGTCGATCGCTCGGTCGCCGCCGAACAGCCGACCGTGTTCCTCGCGGTACACGTCCTCCAGCACGCGATCGCGGAGTTCGTCGACGGTCGGCGCCTGCCCGCGTTCGCGGAGTCGCGTCGCGACGCGCTCGAACCGTCGATCCGTGGCCACCGCGGCCGCCAGCGAGTCGGCGTTCTCGGACGCTATCGAACTCTTGGACTGTGTGAGAATTTCGGAATTTTCGAGCTGTGCACGCCCGGCGCGCTTGTCACGAATCACGACGCCCGCGGCGGGGCCGTCGTACCACGCGGACTCGGGAATCCGGTAGCTGCCGGGGTCGAAGTCGCGGCTGTGGCGCTCGCGCTCGATCGCGTTGGCCGGGTCGAGGCCGAGTCGGTCGAAGATCGTCTCGGTCGCGTCGGGCGGGCGGAACGCGTCCTCGGCGCCGTACACGTCGACGCCGAGAAACGGCGGCAGCCGCTCCCAGTCGTAATCGATCCGCTCGCGGTGGGTCGCCCAGCCGACGAACGTGTGGCTGCCCACGTCGTCGACGGCGCGCCGGAGCGCCGCGCGGTCGAGCCGCTCCCGGACGTGTCGGATCGCGCGACGGCACGGGCGGGGGACCGCGTCGTCGGCGCGGTAGACGCGCTGCTGCCCGCCGAAACGGATCGCGCCCGACTCCCGGAGTTGGAACCGCAGGATCGACCCCTCGACCGCCTCCAGCAGCCAGAGGTGGCCCGCGAACTCGGGCGCTGCCTCGTCGCCGACGGCGGGGATTGGCGGGTACTGCTGCACGGATGGGCTCGAACGGCCGTGCGGGTATGCGTTCCGGCGGCCCACCACCCTTAATCCGGGCCACACCGAACCCCTCGGCATGATCACGAGCAGACGCATGGCCGCGGTCGACCGCAACGCCGCGGCGCTGGGCGTGCCGCTCCGGGCGCTGATGGAGTCCTCGGGCAACGCCGTCGCCCGCCGGGTCCGGGAGCTGACGACCCCCGGCGACGCGGTGACGCTGGTCTGTGGCCGGGGGAACAACGGCGGCGACGGGCTCGTCGCGGCGCGCTTCCTCGACGATCGCGAGGTGACGGTGAAGCTGCTGGGTCGCCCCGAGAGCATCACCACCGAGATCGCCCGGGCGAACTGGGCGGCGCTGGAGGCCGCCGGGATCGACGCCGAGAGCGTGACCGACTCCCGCGCGTTCGACCTCGACGACCCCGACCTGATCGTCGACGCGATGCTCGGGACCGGAATCACCGGCGCGCTCCGGGAGCCGACAGCCAGCGCGGCCCGCGCGATCAACGACAGCGCGGCGCCCGTGCTCGCGGTGGACGTGCCCTCGGGCGTCGACGCGGACACGGGCGCGACGCCGGGCGGGGTGGTCGAGGCCGAGCACGTCGTCACGTTCCACGACCTGAAGCCCGGGCTCGCCGAGCACGCCGACGTGACCGTCGCGGACATCGGCATCCCCGCGGCCGCCGAGGAACTGGTCGGCCCGGGCGACGTGGCGGTGCTCGGCGCGGGCGGCAGCCGGAAAGGCGACTCGGGCCGGACGTTCGTGATCGGCGGGGGCCCCTACACCGGCGCACCCGCCCTCGCCGCCGGCGCGTCGCTGTCGGCCGGCGCGGATCTCGCGTTCGTCGCCTGCCCCGCGTCGGTGTTCGAGCCGATCGCGGGCTACTCCGAGGACCTGATCGTCCAGTCCTACGGCGACGACTCCGAGCCCACGGACCACCTCACGCCCGAGCACGTCCCGGACCTCGTCGACACGGCCGAGCGCCACGACGACACGGTGATCCTCGGTCCGGGGCTCGGCCGCCATCCGGAAACCGAAGAGGCCGCCCGGCAGTTCCTCGCCGAGTTCTCGGGCACCGCCGTCGTCGACGCCGACGCGCTCCCGCTCGTGCCGGAGGTCGACACCGACGCGGATCTGGTGCTCACGCCGAACCGCTCCGAGTTGGCGGAGCTGGGCGGCCCCGACGCGGACGACCTCGTGGCGCACGCCGACGAGATCCGAGCGCTCGCGGTCGACCTCGGCCACACGATCCTCGCGAAGGGCGCCGTCGACGTGATCACCGACGGCGAGTCGGTGCGGCGCTGTCGGGCCGGGACGCCGGGGATGACCGTCGGCGGCACCGGCGACACGCTCGCGGGCGTCGTCGCCGCGCTGCTCGCCCGCGCGGAGCCGTTCGAGGCGGCCTGCGTCGGCAGCTACGTCAACGGCCGCGCCGCAGAGATGCTCGACCGGGGTGACGGTCTGCGCGCGACCGAACTCCAAGAGACCATCCCGACGGCGCTCCAAGGGGGGGACGATGAGTGAGAACGACGACGTAGCCGGCGTGACGCCGGACGACGAACTGACCCACACGACCGACGACGGCGACGTGCAGATGGTCGACGTGGGCGAGAAGCCCGACACCGGCCGGCGAGCGGTCGCTCGCGGGGAGATCAGCCTCGCCGAGTCGACCGTCGACGCTGTCCGCGCCGACGAGATCGGGAAGGGGGACGTGCTCGCGACCGCCCGTATCGGCGCGATTCAGGCGGTCAAGCACACGTGGGAGACGATCCCGATGTGCCACCAGATTCCGATCACCAACGTCGACACCGAGTTCGCGGTCGACGACGACCGGATCGAACTCGAGGTCGCGGTCGAGACGACCGGGAAGACCGGTTGCGAGATGGAGGCGCTACAGGGTGTGACGACCGGGCTGAACGTCGTCTGGGACATGGTGAAAGCCGCCGAGAAGGAAGTCGTCGAGGAGTCCGACGAGGCGGAAGCGAGCGGCTACCCGGGGACGGAGATCTCGGGGGTCGAGGTCGTCTCGAAGGAGAAACGGGAGCTGTCGGAGTAGCGCGTCGACGGTGGCACTCGCGGTGGGGCTCGTCGAACGCGCGTTACGACTCCTCGCCCGCGAACTCCGGGTGGACGTTTCGGATGATCGCGATGTCGTAGGCGCCCTCGAACGCCACGCGGCCGCCGACGCTCGTGGTGCCGATCATGCTGTGGCCCGCGTTCTCGCTGCCGATGAAGATCGCCACCGTGCCCCGGTTCCGGGCGAACCGACGGATCCGACTCGAGATCGTTCCCGACGAGGCGTACCTGTCCACGAGAAGGTGTTCGAAATCGATGTCGGGATCGACCGCCGCGACCTGTTCGCGGAGGTGTGACACGACCGTCTCCTCGTCGAACGTCTCCTCCTCGGAGATCCAGCCGTTCTCCCGTGCGTACTCCGTGTTGTGTCTCGGGATGACCGCGACCGCGACCGGGCTCTCGTCGTACAGTTCCGACGCCCGTTCGGCGTGTAACAGCGCCGTCTTCGAGAGCGCCGAGCCGTCGAACGGAACAATGACCACCATGGGTGTACGCAGGCGACACCCAATAAACGGTTTCCGGAACGGATGAACGCGGGCTCGGTCAGGCCTCGGGCGTCGCCGGCTCCAGCTCCGCCGCCTTCGAGCGCGCCTTCGAGACGATCATCGGCGGCGCCTCGAACTCGATCACGACCTGCTGGTCGCCGTAGGACTCCTCGTCGACGTTGCCGTTGTCGTGGATCCACGAGACGACGCTCATCGCCTCGTCGGTCACGGGCAGCAGCAGCCGCTCCCGCTCCCAGTCGGGGAGTTCCCGCTCGACGCGCTCGCGCAGGCGGTCGACGTTGTCGCCGGTCTTCCCCGAGACGACGATGGGGTTGGGCGCGAGCCCCGAGAGCGCGCGCTTTCGGCGCTCGATCTCCGGCTCGGAGAGCTTGTCGGCCTTGTTGAACACCGTGACGATCGGCGCCTCGTTGCGGTCCGAGAGCGTGTCGTGGGATGTCACCAGCTTCTGGCGCATCTCCTCGACCGGCTCGGACGCGTCGACGACCAGCAGCACGAGGTCGGCGTAGTACACCGAGTCGAGCGTGGACTTGAACGACTCCACCAGCCAGTGCGGGAGGTCCGAGACGAACCCGACGGTGTCGGTCAGCAGCACCTCTCGCGTGCCGGTATCGGCCTTCCGAGTGGTCGTGCCGAGCGTAGTGAACAGCCGGTCCTCCGATTCGGCGGTCGAGTCGAGATCCGGGTGCTGCTGTTCGTTCTCGTCCACGTCGAGTTCGCTCGCGAGCCGGCGCAGCAGCGTGGACTTCCCGGCGTTGGTGTACCCCGCCAGCGCGACTAGGTCGAACCCCTGATCGCGGCGCTGGGCCCGGCGTTTCTCCTCCTTCTCGGCGATCCGGTCGAGCTCCTCGGAGATGCGGGCGATCTGGTTTTTGATGTCCTGTTCGCGGGACTCGTCGTACTCCCCTAGCCCCATGAACCCGGGGCGCTCGTCGCGCTTCGCGAGGCTGGCTTTGGCCTCGGCTCGCGGGAGCTCGTAGCGCAGCTCCGCGAGTTCGACCTGTAGCTGGGCCTTGCGCGTCTGGGCACGCTGGCCGAACAGCTCGAGGATCAGGGTGAACCGATCGAGCACGTCGACGCCCTCGGGCAGCTTCCCGCCGACGTTGTACGTCTGGAACGGCCCCATCTCGTTGTCGACGACGACGGTGTCGGCGTCGGTCTCCCGAACGAGGGCGGCGAGCTCGTCGACTTTCCCCTCGCCGAAGTGGTAGGCGGCGTCCTGTGTCCGCCGTTGGGTGAGTTCGCCGACGACCTCGTACCCCGCCGAGCGGGTCAGCTCGCTGATCTCCTCGAGGTCGGCCTCGCCTTCGTCGACGCGCTTGGCGACGACGGCGCGATCAGTCGGAATGGCTGTCGGTCACCTCGGTTCCGGTCGCGATCGACGGTTCGTCCATGGTCGACGTTCGTGATCCGTGGGCATGAATCCCGCGGTGGATTCGGTCGTTCACCGCCGCTCTGCGCTGCTGTTCTCGGTCACGAACCCGACGATCGACTCCGTTCCCTCGAAGCCGCTGGCCATCCGGCCGACGACCTCCCCGTTCTCGAACAGCAGCAGCGTCGGGACGCTCTTGATCTCGTACTCCTCGACGAGATCCAGATCGGTCTGGGGGTTCAGCATCGCGACGGTCGCGTCGGTCGCGCGGGCGACGTTGCCCACGACGGGCTCGATCGACTGACAGAGCGTACAGCCCTTGGTGTAGAAGTCGACGAGCACCACGTCGTGCGCGGCGACCAGCTCGTCGAGCTCCTCGCCGGTGTCGAGTCGGTGCGGCTTCTCGAACGCTTCGCTCATACCGGAGAGAGGCGCTGGAGGGGGATATGTCCCGCGCCCGCGGCGGTCTCCGGTCGATCCCGTCGGCCGACCACCGTGCCGGCGCCCGGGAGTATTTACCCCGTGCGACCCCAGATACCCCCATGAGCGAGGCACACGCGGAGACGCTGCTCCCGAGCGAGCGAATGCGCGAACAGGCGCTCGACGGCGACGTGACGCAGATTCACCGCGGGCAGGCGTACGCCGAGGTGGGGGACCGCTTCGAGATCGACGGCACGACGTTCGAGATCGTCGACGTGACCGAGCGCACGCTGGGCGATCTGACCGACGAGGACGCCCGCGCCGAGGGCGCCCGTGACCTCGACCACTACAAGCAGATCCTCGAGATGTCCCACGACGAGTTCGAGTGGGACGACGACGACGAGATCGTCCGGCACCGCTTCGAACGAGTCTGAGACGGCGGACGTTCCACCTGTCCGACGTGTAGGTTCTCGCTACTACCGCTGTTTATATCGGCCGACTCCGTGGCGGGATCTATGCCTCCCGACCCCGAGGACAGGGCGATCTCGCCCGTTATCGGCGCCGTCCTGCTGTTCGCGATCGTGATCATGCTCGCGGCGACCGCGGGCGTGATGGTGCTGGGGTTCAGCGACTCGCTGCGGGCGCCGCCACCGTTCGCGTCGACCGCCGAGGAGGTCGAAGTCGAGGTCCGCGGCAACGAGACCCGGCACACGCTGGAGGTCGTCCACCGCGGCGGCGACCCCGTCGACGCGGCCGCGCTGACGACGCGGATCGCCGTCGGCGATCGGACGATCAGCCTCCCGGCGGCCGAGAGCGACGACGGCGCACTGGCCGACGGCGAGTGGAGCGCCGGGGAGCGGCTCACGCTCGACCTGAACGAGTCGCTGCTCTGTGCCGGCGACGCCGATCGGGCGTCGGTGTCGCTCTCCTACCGCGACGACGGTACCGGCTACGAACTCTCCTCGGAGACGGTGCCGATCGAGCGCGGCCAGTTCGTCATCGACGGGAGCGAGGTCCGGGCGACCGCGCCGTACACGGCGAACGTGAAGTTCGTCGGCACCGGGTGGTCCTCGGCGACCGCCGACGCGCCGGTCAACGTCACCGTGAGCGTCGGCGACACCGTCGAGCACGCGTGGCGGATGGTGGAAGACAGCGACTCTGTCGTCGGCGCGACCGGGGTCTCCCGGCAGGACTCCGGCACGAGCCTCGAAGTGACCGCGGCGGGACGGAAGCCGGAGTACGACTGCATCTGGGGGAACTTCGGCTGTACGCAGGTGGGCTGGCAGTGGACACGCGTCAGCAGCACGGCCAACACCGAGAACGTCCGCGTCTACCGCGACGGCGACGAGGCGCCCGACTTCGGGAGCGCCGACGACCAGCAGTCCGCCGCGGCGTACGTCGACCCCTACCTCGCGGACGGCAACATCAGCCTCGACGACAATCAGGCCATCTACCTGTTCGACTTCAACGAGGACTCCCACGACTACCAAGACGCGGTCGTGTTGGTCTCCTTCTTCACACAGCAAGAACGCAGCGGCGTCTACGAGTCCCGCGGCGAGGACGTGGTGATCTGCCCGCCCGAGACGAAGTCGGCGAGCCCGAACGGTGGGAACGGCGGCGGGAACGGCAACGGAAACAGCTGATCCCGGATCGCCCACACCGACCTATCTGAACCGTCGTTCATACCGAAGCAGCTATCTGAACACTCGCTCAATCGGCGGTCGTGAGCGACACCCAATCGCGCCTGCGACGCCGGCTCGAAAACGAGCTGGGGGAGTGCTGCGACGCCGACGTGCGGGAGCGCCTCACCGAGCTCGACGATCTCGCGGCGTCGGCGAGCGACGGCGACCGCGACGCGTTCGCCGCGCTCGGGAACGAGACGCGCCACCGGCTGACCCGCATCCTCTCGGCGGCCGACGGCGAGCTCTGTGTCTGTGAGCTGGAGCCCGTGGTCGACGTGAGCGAGAGCGCGGTGAGCCACGCGCTCGCGGATCTCGTGGACGCCGGGCTCGCGACCCGGCGGAAGGCGGGGAACTGGCGCTACTACGATAGCACCGACCTCGCGGACGACCTGCTCGCCGTCGCCGACGGGGAGGCCGCGTGAGCGACTCGCTGGGCGTTCTGGACCGCTACCTCACGGTCTGGATCGGCCTCGCCATGCTGCTGGGCGTCGGCATCGGTCGCTTCGCGCCGGGCGTCGTGGACGCGCTGAACGCGGTGACGTGGCACGGGACCAGCCTCCCGATCGCGCTCGGGCTGTTCGTGATGATCTTCCCGATCATGGCCGAGATCGACTACGGGCGCGTGCCCAGAGTGACGCGGACCGCCCGCACGGAGATCGGGCTCACGCTCGCGTTCAACTGGCTGATCGCGCCGTTCGTCATGTACGGGCTCGCGACGCTCTTCCTCGACGGGCGGCCGGAGTTCGTCACGGGGCTGATCCTCGTCGGGATCGCGCCCTGCATCGCGATGGTGCTCGTCTGGAACGAGCTCGCGGCCGGCAATCAGGAGCTCTGTGCGGTCTGTGTCGGCGTCAACAGCCTGCTCCAGATCGCGCTGTTCGTTCCCTACGCCTTCCTGTTCCTGACGGTCATGCGCGGCACCGCAGTCGACGTGTCGATGGCGCTGATCGCCCAGATGGTCGGCGTGTTCCTCGGCCTGCCGCTCGTGCTCGGCTACCTGACCCAGAAAGCCGCGTTCCGCACGATCGGCCGCGAAGCGTACTACGACCGACTGATCCCGCGGATCAGCCCGTTCGGCCTGCTCGGGCTGCTGTTTACCGTGGTCGTGATGTTCGCGCTGAAGGGCGACTACATCGTCGCGAACCCCGGCGAGATCGTGCTGATCGCGGTCCCGCTGCTCCTCTTCTTCGTCGGGCTGTGGGCGCTCGCGTACGGCGCCAGCGCGCTGCTCGGTTTCTCCTACACGGAGAGCGTCAGCGTGGCCTTCACCGCCTCCTCGAACAACTTCGAGCTCGCGATCGCGGTCGCGGTCGCGGTGTTCGGCGTCGGCAGCAACGTCGCGCTCGCGACCGTCGTCGGGCCGCTGATCGAGGTGCCGGTGATGCTCGCGCTGGTCAGGGTCGCGCTGGCGACGAAAGACCGGCTGTTCCCCGACAGCGTCGGCGTGAGCAGCCCGATCACGGGGGACTGATCGTGGCCGACCCCACCGACGCCCGGGACGCCGACACGACGACGGTCGCGTTCGTCTGCGTCCAGAACGCCGGGCGCTCGCAGATGGCGTACGCGTTCGCCCGGCGCGAACTGGCGCGCCGCGGCCTCGACGACCGAATCGACCTGCTGACCGGCGGAATGCGGCCCGCCGAGCACGTCCACCCCGAAGTCGTCGACGCGATGGCGGCGGTCGGGATCGACGTTTCCGACCGGACTCCCCGCGATGTCACCGCCGACGAGCTTCGAGCGAGCGACTACGTGATCACGATGGGCTGTTCGGCGGCGGACGTCTGCCCCGCCGGCTGGGGCGGCGAGAGCCGCGACTGGGGGCTCGACGACCCGGACGGACGCTCACCGGCCGCGGTGGCGGCGATACGCGACGAGATCGAGCGCCGCGTCGCCGCGCTGTTCGACGAGCTCGCCGACTAGCTCGGCCGGACGCCCTCGCCGGACACGACGGCGACAACCGCTCGACAGGCGACCGTCACGCCGATCGCGACGAGCGCCCGGCCGCCGAGGCCGAGCGTGACGCCGACCAGCGGCGCGACGCTGCTCGTCAGCGAGAAGAGGACCACCGTGGGCAGCACCCAGCCGACGACCGCGATCCAGGGGTCGGAGAACGACGCGAAGCGACCCGCCCCGATCCGGAACTCGGCGACCGAGTCGGTCGGGAGCAGCCAGCCGGCGACCACGAGGAAGCCGAGCAGCCCGACCGACAGCAGCAGGTCCGCGAGCGTGCCCGAGGCGAACTGGAACGCGCCGCTCGACAGCGCCAGCCCGCCGCCCGTCGCGCCGAGCAGCAGCGACACGAGCAGCGTCGCGCGGCGCCGTGGCACGTCGAACGTGTCGACCAGCGTCGCGACCGGCACTTCGAGCAGGCTGATCCCGCTGGTCACCGCCGCCAACAGCACCGTCCCGAAGAAGGCCGTCGCGACGACGGGGCCGCCCGGCAGCGACCCGAACGCGCCGGCCAGCGCGACGAACAGCGCGCCCGGGCCGCCGCCGCCGGGGTCGACGCCCTGTGAGAACAGCAGCGGGATCACGACCAGCCCCGCGAGCACGCCGACGAGCGTGTTCGACACCGCGATCACGAGCGTGTCCTGCGGCAGCGACGTGTCGTCGTCGATGTAGGAGGCGTAGGTGAGCATCGTCCCGGCGCCCAGCGAGAGCGTGAACAGCGCCTGCCCGGCCGCGGGGCCGAGCACCGACGGGAGGTTCGCCACGAGGTAGCCGGCGTCGAAGCGCAGGTAGTACTCGTACCCTGCCGCGGTGCCGGGCTGGGTGGCCGTCCACGCCGCCAGCCCGACCAGCAGCACCGCGATCGCGGGCAGCATCACCTTCGAGACGCGCTCGATGCCGCGGCCCACGCCGAAGAACACGATCCCGGCCACGATCGCGAGGAAGGCGAGGTGGAACCCCACCGACGCCGGCCCGAACCCCATCGCGCCGAAGTACTGCTGTGGCTGTGCGAAGTACGCCCCCGTCGGCGACGCCAGCGTGTACCGGAGGATCCACCCGCCGACGACCGAGTAGAACGAGAGGATCACCAGCGTCGTGACGACGTTGAACGTCCCGAGCGCAGTCCCCCACTTGGAGTCGATCAGCGAGCGGAACGCCCCGATCGGCGTCTGTCGCCCCCGGCGACCGAGGACGAACTCCGCGAGCAGCCCCGGGACGCCGACGCCGACGACGACGAGCAGATACACTACCAGAAAGGCGCTCCCGCCGTTCTCGGCCGTCAACCACGGGAACCGCCAAACGTTGCCCAGCCCCGCGGCGCTCCCCACCGACGCGAGGACGAACCCGAGGCTCGATACCCACGTGTCACGTGTGCCCATTCGTGACCAGGGTTGAACAACGAATACCGAAAGCGATGTCGGTTCTGGCACGCTCAGGCCCGCAGACAGCCGTCAACGGTCGAACACGATACTGGAGAAAGCACGCCCCACTCCCCGCCGCCGCGGTTTCGCTCCTCGAGACGGGCTCGTTGGTGCTCCGTGTTCGAACTGCCCCGTTGTGCCTCGGCGGCCATGCTGTCGAAGATGTAAGCAACCCCATCCATCGTTGGTAATTACCCACACAGCAGGCTGCCAGCTTGAGCGGTTCCCCGGCCCGACCCACTGGCTCCCCCACGAGCGGCCCGATCGCGTGACCGACGCCCTGCTCGCTCACCTCGAACCCTGAAACCGTCCCGAGGCGTCGTCGCGACGCCTCGCACGCGACCCGAGAGCGTCCGAGCTACGACTCCGGCTCCGGCGCCAGCCCGAGCGCCCACAGCAGCCGATCGTTCGCTGCTCGGTCCTTCACCGCGACGCGGACGTGGCTGTCCAGCCCGCGGAAGCTCCGGGCGTCCCGGAGCACGACCCCGCGCTCGCGAGCTTGCGCGAGCAGCGCGTCGACGCCCACCTCGCCCGCGTCGAACAGCAGGAACGGCGCGACCGACTCCCGAACGTCGAACCGTTCGGCGATCGCCGCCCGCAGTCGCTCGCGCTCGTCGGCGACGCGCTCGCGCGTTGCCGCGACGAACGCCTCGTCGGCGAGGCAGTGCGCCCCGACCGCGGCCGCCGGCGTCGACAGCGCCCACGGCCGCCGCGCGGTCCGGATGTCGGCCAGCCGGTCGCCGGTCGCGACGGCGAACCCCGCCCGGATCCCCGGGAGCCCGTACATTTTCGTCAGCGAGCGCGCGACGACGACCCCGGGCTCGCCGGCCAGCGAGTCGAGGTCGGTGTAGTCGAGGAACGCCTCGTCGACGAGCAGTTCGGTGCCGGCGTCGCGACACCGGTCCGCGAACGCCCGGAGCCGCGCCGGCGGGACCGCCTCACCGGTGGGGTTGTTGGGCTGGCAGACCACGGCCATCTCGTACGCCGAGGGGTCCTCGTCGACGATCGCCGACGGGGAGACAAAGTCCGCGTTCCCACCCTGCAGCGTCACTTCCCGGGCGTACTCCGCAAAGGAGGGCGCCGGGAGCAACACGTCGTCGCCGGGCTCGACCCGGGTCGCGATCGCGAGCCGGATCGCCGCCAGCCCGCCCGGCGTCGGGACGACCTGCTCGGGCCGGCAGCCGACCGCCGACGCGGCCGCCTCCCGGAACGCCGGGTAGCCGTCGTCCGGATAGCGCCGCGACTCCCCGAAGGCGGCCTCGTACGCCGAACGCGTCCCCTCGGGGCTCCGGGGGTTGATGTTGGCGCTGAAGTCGAGCAGTTCCGGGTCGTCGCTGCCGCCGTGGACCGCCCGTTCGGCCTCGCGCACGTCGTCGGGGTTCATCGATCCCCTCCGTCCAGCAACGCCTCGGCAGCCGTGAGGTCGCGCTCGTAGTTGACGTTCACCGCGAGCCGGGCGTCCCAACTGCGCCGCTCGATCGACTGCTCGCCGTCGCCGACGACGTTCAGCCCGGTCGGGAGCCAGCCGTCGTCGGCCGACTCGTCGGCGCTGACGCCGAGCCGGCGCTTGAGCCGCGCGGGAGTGAGCACGCTCACGGACGCCGTTCCGTCGCCGGCGGTATCGGTCTGCCGGCTCGCCCGAACGGCGCGGTCGACGTGCTCACCCGCGAGCAGCGGGAGATCCGCGGCGACGGTGACGGCGGGCGTCCCGGCGGCGTCCAGCGCGACGCCGAGATCCGCGACGTACCCTTCGCCCGGTGTCTCGATCACGTCGATCCCCTCGGCCGATCGAGCCCAGTCGGCCGTCTCGGGCGCGTTCGGGGAGACCGCGGCGTGAACGGTTTCCACAGAGTCGGCTGCCCGGAGCCCCTCGTGGACGCGCTCGACCATCGGTACGCCGCCGACCCGGCGGAGCGGCTTCTCGTGGTCGCCGTCGAGGCGGCTGCCGTGCCCGCCACAGAGCACGATCGCGTTCACGGCAGCCCACCTCCGACGAGGAGTGCGCCGGCGACCAGCCCCGCCAGCCGGGCGGCCACGTCGACGGCGCCGAACACGTCGCCGTTGACGCCGTCGAGTAGTCCGTTGGCCCAGCGGGCGAGCAGCCAGCTGCCGCCGAGCGCGGCCGCACACGTGAGCGTCGCGCCCGGCAGCGCCGCCGGGACGAGGAACCACACCCCACCCGCAGCCGCCACCAGCACCAGCGCGACCGGGAGGAGGTCACGCGGCCCGTTCGGCTCGGTGAACTGCGCGCCGAGCCCCTCGTGGCGCGCCGTCGCGAGGCAGGCCAGCGCCGCCATCGCCGCTTTCGCTCCGACCTCCGCACCGACGATCACCGCGGCGACGAGCGGGCGAGAACCGCCGGCGAGCGAGGCGACCGCCAGCGCGGTGCCCAGCGTCGCGAGCAGCAGCGCGACGACGGCGCCGACGCCGACCTCGCTGTCTTTCAGGACGGCGACGCGCGCCTCGGCGTCGCCGTGGACGACCGCCGCGTCGCCGAGGTCGGCGACGCCGTCGAGGTGGGTGATCCCCGACAGCCCGACCCAGAGGCCGAGGTAGCCGACGGCAGCGAGCAGCGGCAGTGACCGCCCGCCCAGCGCGACCACGGGAGCCGCGAGGAGCAGTCCCGTTCCGACGCCGACCACCGGGAACGCCCACGGCGATTCCGTGACTGCCCGCCAGTCCGTCGCGTCGCCGCCGACGGGGAGCCGGGTCAGGAAGCCGACCGCCCCCCGGAGCGCGCTCAGAGCCACGCGCCACCTCCCAGCCGACCGGCGAGGAGGCCACACCAGCCGGCCGCCAGCAGGAACGCCAGTCCGCCGGCCCGGTCGACGAGGGCGACGCCGTCGGTCGCCGTTTCCGTATCCGGGAGCGAGCGGTCGGGGAAGAGATCGTACCCCCCGGGCTTGTGGAGTCGGCAGTCGAGCGCCGCCGCGGCGGCCGCCATCGGCCAGCCGGAGTTCGGCGACGGCGGCGACCGAGCGTCGCGTCTCGCGGCGAGGAGCGCCCCCGGCCGACCCGCGGCGACCGCGAGCAGCGCCGCCGAGAGCCGCGCCGGGACGAACATCACGGCGTCGTCGAGCCGTGCGGGCGCCCAGCCCGTCGGCTCGTCGCGGTAGCCGAGCATCGAGTCCATCGTGTTGACGCCCTTGACCCACGCCGCCAGCGCGGCGGCCGCCGGCAGCGAGACGGCGGCGCCGACGGCGAACGCCAGCAGCGGCGCGACCAGCCCGTCGGCGAGGTTCTCGGCGGCGCTCTCGACGGCCGCGCTGCGGGCCTCGCCGGCGTCGAGCGCGCTCGGGTCCCGGCCCACCAGCGCGGGCAGGCGCTCGCGGGCCGCCGCGAGGTCGTCGTCGCTCGCGTCGACGACGGCGACCGCCTCCTCGCGGAGCATCCGGCGGCTGAGGCTGACGAACAGCGTTGCCGCGGCGACTAGCGCGGCCGCCGCCGGGTGGAGTAGCCAACCGAGCGTGACCGCGGCGCCGACCATTCCCGCAGCACCCAGCGGCAGCGCGATCACCGCGAGCAGTCCGACGAGCCGGGGCCGGCGCCACGCCCGATCGACCGCGCCGACCGCGCGGCCGAACCACGCGACGGGGTGGAGGCGCGTCGGCGGTTCGCCCACGAGCGCGTCCGCGACGCCCGCGGCCACGACCGCGACGGCGGCGAAGAGACCTGCCGGTACGAGCAGACTCATTCCGGAACCACCTCACAGCCGGGCAGGTCGAGCGGCGAGAGATCGAGGTTGTCGGCGACCAGCGCCGCCGCGGCCTCGTAGGGGTCGTGTTCCCCGGCGGCGTCGCTCGGGCGTTCGACCCCGGCCGCCGCGAACGTCCGGGCGACGAACGCCTCGCGGGCAACGCGGTTCTCGAACAGCCCGTGGAGGTACGTACCGAGCACGCCGTCGACGGCGACGCTCTCGGGCCCGAGCGGGCGGATGACGGACGCAGGATCGACGCCGTCGGCGAGTCGGCTATCGCCCATGTGGATCTCGTAGCCGGCGACCGTGCCCGCCGCGCCCGCGAGCGGGTGGTCGGCGGCTTCCGCCGTCGAGAGTTCGCGCTCGACGGCTTCGACGCGTTTCGCTTCCGAGAAGGTGGTCCGGACGGGCAGCAGCCCCACCCCCTCGACGGCCTCGGCGTCGCCGGTCCCCTCCACGTCGGCGCCGAGGAGGCGCTGCCCGAGCAGCTGGTAGCCGCCGCAGAGCCCGACGACTGGGCCGTCGAACGCCGCCAGCGCGTCGGGCAGCCCCGCCTCGCGGCAGGCCAGCAGATCGTCGACGGTGTTCTTCGTTCCGGGGAGCACGACCGCGTCGGCGTCGTCGAGGCCTGCTTCGAGCGGGACCCACGCGACCCTGACGCCCGGCACGCGCGCCAGCGGCTCCACGTCCGTCGCGTTCGACACCCGGGGGAGCCGGGGGACCGCGACGGTGACCGATCGCTCCGGGGCCACGCCGTCGTCGGCACCGAGCACGCGGCGCTCGTCGGCGTCCGGGAGCGCGACGCTGTCCTCCTCGGGCAGCCCCGGATCGTCGTAGGGGAGCACGCCGAGCACGGGAACGCCCGTTCGATCCTCCAGCCAGTCGATCCCGTCCGCGAGCAGGTCGGGGTCGCCGCGGAACTTCGTGACGACGACCCCGGCGACGCGCTCGCGGAGGTCGTCGGGGAGGAGGTCGAGCGTGCCGACGACGCTCGCGAACATCCCGCCGCGCTCGACGTCGGCGACGAGCACGATCTCGGCGTCCGCGAAGCGGGCGGTCTCGACGTTCGCGAGGTCGCGGTGGGCGAGGTTCGGCTCGGCCGCCGCGCCGGCGCCCTCCGCGACGATCAGGTCGTGCTCGGCCGCGAGGCGTCGGTGGGCGTCAACGGCGGCCGCCCGGGCCGCCGCCCAGTGCTCGTCGTAGTACTCGCCGACGGCGTAGTGGTCGACCGCCTCGCCGTCGAGGACGAGCTGGCTCTCGCCGGCGCCGCGGGGTTTGAGCAGCACGGGGTTGCAGTCGGTCGTCGCCGGCGTCCGGGCCGCGCGGGCCTGCACGTACTGCGAGACGCCGATCTCGCCCCAGCCCTCGCCGGTCGCCGACGGCACCGCACGGGCGTTGTTGCTCATGTTCTGGGCCTTGTAGGGGGCGACGGAGAGCCCGCGATCGGCGAGCTGCCGGCAGAGCCCCGCCGCGACCGTCGACTTCCCGACGTGGCTCGCGGTTCCGGCGACCAGCAGCGTCGGCGCTGCGGGGTCGTCGCGTTCGCCCATCAGTACTCGGTCCCCCGCCGGGCGCGCTGGCCGGCGTCGATCGGGTGTTTCTCCTTCGACACGCGGCTCACGAGGTCGGCGGCGTCCGCGAGATACGTCGGCTCGTCATGGCCGCCGGTCAGTACCAGTTCGAGGTCCTCGGGGCTGCGCTCGACGAGGTCGACCACGTCCTCGGGGTCGACCAGCCCGCGGTTGGCAGCATAGAGCACCTCGTCGAGAAGCAGCATGTGGACGCCGTCTTCCGGGTCGCCGTCGAGGGGGAGCGGCTCGTCGAGTGCAGCGTCGGCCGCGGCGTCGACGAGCTCTCCCGCCCGGGCGAGCGCGGCGCGGGCCCGGGCGGCGTGCTCCTCGTCCTCGCTCCCGTCGTGGAACCCGTGCCAACCGAACTCCCCGGTAGTCTCGTAGCTGAACCCCGGCATCGCCGCGATCGCGTTGTACTCGCCGCGAACGGGGTCGACGCTCGCGGCGCCGCCCTTCATGAACTGCAGCAGGTGGACCCGGTAGCCGTGGCCCGCGGCCCGGAACCCCATCCCCAGCGCCGCGGTCGTCTTCCCCTTCCCGTCGCCCCACCACACCTGCGTGAGCCCGAACTCCTCGGGCGCGGCGGGCTCGATCGGCTCGGCGTCGGGCGTCGATCCGGGGCGGTCGTCGTGCATGCTCGTGGGTTGGGCGGGCGGGCGCTAAGCGTTGTGGCTCACGGGTCGAACGTGGTCGCGCGCCGAGTCGTGGCCGTGCCGTGCTCGGCGTCGTCGACGGAGGCCGGGAGCGACTGCTCGGCGTACCGCGATCGCAGGCTCCCCCGCAGCGCCTCCCGGACGCAGGCACGGGCCGCGTCCCCTACGTCGGTCCCGCTGCCCGCGAACGCCGCCGGCTCGCCCGCCGGGAGCGTCCCGACGACCGCGGCGTCGGTCGTCGTGCCCGGAAAGCCCGTCTCGGCGAGCAGCGTCGCCGCCTTGGCCTCGACGACGACGCCGTAGAGGCTCGCGAGCGTGCCGTCGTCGAGCGCCCGAGTCGTTCCGACGAGGAGGTTCACCGTCCCGGCCGGCCTGTCGTCTTCGTCGTCGGATTCGACCGTCTCCTCGCTCTCTCCTGTCCGATCGTCTCTCCCGTCCGGCGCCATCGGGAGCGCCGCGGGGTTGGAGATCCCCGCCGTGGCGTACGCGACGACCGAGCCGGCCCGGGCGCCACAGAGGTGCTGCATCTCGACGCCGGTGAACAGCGTCGGACCGGGCGTTCCGAACCCCGCACGGTCCCGGCGTTCGGCGGCGTATGCGTCGAGGTCGGTCCGGTCCCAGCCCGTCGGCACGGAGACGTTGTACGCCGCGTCCGCGTCGCGGAACCCTCCGTCCGGGTCGCTCGACAGCCAGCGCGCGCCCGCAGCCTCGACCCGGAGGACGCCCTCGCGGACGGTCGACTCAAACGCCATCGTCCCCCACGAGCGCGCCGTAGCGGTCGAACAGCCGTTCCTTGACCGCGTGCATCTGGACTCCCGCCGATTCCGCGAGGTAGAGCGCGCCGCCCATCCCGACTCCCTCCTTCGCGACGCCGTCGAGGTAGTGGTCCGTCGCGACGTGCTCGCCGGGCTCGAACTCGGGGTCGGTCACGTGGAGCGACACGTCGAGCGCGTCGGCGGCCGCGCGGATCGCGACGCCGTCGTCGGCGGCGACGAAGGAGGTGGTTGCGATCTCGAACGGCTCGCTCACGCCGGCGTGGCGGGCGAGCGCGGCGACGGCGAGCATCTGGCTCCCGCCGGCCAGCGTCACCGACGCGCCGCGCTCGAGCCCGCCCTCCAGCAGGCCGAGGCTGGCCGCGAGCGTCGGGTCGCCCGCCCGCCGGATCGCCTCGGTCGGCTGCCCGTCGAGATCGCCCGCGGCGAGGTCGCTGGCGGCGAGCGCGTCCGAAACGACCTCGCGTTTGAGATCGAGGGGGTTCGCGGGCAGCGACGAGGAGACGCCGTAAGACTCCCCCAGCGCCCGGAGGACGCCCATCGCGGTCGTCGTCCCGCCGGGGATCGTCTCCCCGATCACGAGCTCGTCGTCGGGGTGGGCAGCGGCGAACGCCCGCGCCGACTCCCGGATCGCGCCGGCGTCGGCGACCGGCTCGGTGGTCCGGATATCGCCGCCGGGTTCGTCGCCGAACGCGACCGTCGGCGCGGCCGTCTCACCGGCCATCCCCGCGTCGGCGACGACGAGATCGAACTCGACGAGATCACGAACCGCCCGGGTCACGAGCCCGGGCGTCGGGCAGCCCGCGGGGCTCACGGGGACGATCGGCGCGAACACCGGCCGGCCGTACTCGACGATCTCGGCGTCGGCCGCCGGGGTGTGTGCCATCGACGCCGGCGTCTCGCCGGCCGCGCTGATGCCGTCGATCGCCGCGGTCTCGGTCGTGCCGGCGACGAGCACGAACGTCACGGTCGTCCCTCCGCGGGGACCGATTCCGGAGTGTGCATAGCGTGTCGGTCGGGTCGGGCGTACCTGAAAAGCACGGTTCCCGCGAGCCCGATCGCCGACCGCTTCGTTCGATCCGGGACGGCGAGCGCCGACCGTTGCGCGAACGGGTCGCCGGCGCGGCCCTCAGACCCTGTCGCGGCCGAGGATCAGGTAGAGGACCAGCCCCAGCAGCGGCGCCAGGAACACGACGATCGCCCAGAGGAACGCCGGGTGGCTGCTGTTCTTCTGGGCGTCGCTGTACGTCCACACGATCATCGCGAGCGTGACGAGGAGGACCAGCAGTCCGAACAGGAGGGCGATCCCGCCGGCGGCCGACTGGAGGAGGAGGCTGGAGACCATACCGCCACGCTCGGCGGAGTTTCTGAAGTAGTTTGTGGCGGGTCGGTCGGACTCGGACGGCGAATCAGCCGGAGTCGTTGGATGAGACGGACGACTCCGTCGCAGTCGGCTGCTCCGACGCTTCCCGTCGCCGGCGACGGAGCGACTCGTACAGCGCGTCCGCGACGTGTTCGCGGAGTCGCTCGGTCGTCTCGCTGCTCACGTCGACGGCCGCGGCGTCGTCGCCGACGAGACTCCGAGTGCCCGCGGTGTCGATGGTCACGGTCCCGAGACGGCGGCGGCGCTGGAACACCGTCTCGGAGCTCAGCACCGTCTGCACCCGGTAGTACGGGACGACTTTCAGCCGGCGCACCCAGAACCCGTTCCGGGTGACGACGTGGTTCTCGCCGGCGTAGTAGCCCCGAGACCGCCACTTCAGGTGGGCGGCGACCGGGACGAGCAGCAACAGACCCAGCGGCGCCCACCAGAAGAACGACGCCGCGAGGACGCTCTCGATCAGGTAGAGCAGCCCGGTCAGCAGGAGCACCACGCCCGCGTAGCGCGCCGCGTAGCGCTCGCGGGCCCGCTTGGGCGGGCGCTCGAACGACAGTTCGCCGGCCGGCTCGATCGAGTTCGCGAGCTCGAACACCCGCGACCGCCGCGCGATCGGGACCGCCGACTGGGAGGTGTCCTGCCCGCCCTCACCGCCGCTCCCGCCGGCGGTCTCGATCTCCAGCGAAGCGTAGCCCAGCGCCCGCGCGAGCACGTTCTCCTCGATCGTGAGCGACTGGACCTTGTCCAGCGGGATCGTCCCGCTGTACCGCTGGAGCAGCCCCCGCTCGTAGCGGAGCTCCTCGTCGCCCCGGCGGAGCGTGAACCCGTAGTACAGCGTCGCGTTGATGACGCCGTAAACGAGCCCCAACGCGAGGATCCCCGCGAGCGTCGCCAGCGGGCCGATCAGCCCGCTCAGCCCGGATTCGATGCCGAAGAACCACTCGGCACCGACGATCGACCCGATCGCGGGCATGAACACGGAGCCGACGACGAACAGGATCGACAGCAGTTGGGCGTCGGCCGACACCAGCGCGAGCACGCCCAGTTCGCGGTCGGCGATCTCGAACACCGTCTCGAACCGGTCGATCTCCTCGTCGGCCGCGTCGGCGTCTCCCCCGCGGCTCAGCCGGCTGATCTCCGTCTGGAGCCGTCCCGCGCGCTCCTCGCCGACGAACTGCAGGTGGGCCTCGCTCCCGCTCGCGCCGGCGGTTTCGAGGCGGAGCTCGGCGATCCCCAGCACGCGCTGGATCACGTTCTGACTGATGTCGACGTTCTGGATCCGCCCCAGCGGGATCTCCCGCTCGCGTCTCGCGAACACGCCCGAGCGAATGTCGAACGTATCGGCGGTGAGCTCGTACTCGAAGCGCCGGTAGTAGGCGATCCCGTAGACCACGACGCCGACCGCGAGCACCGCGGCGAGCGCGAACGCGAGGGCGACGCCGAGGGTGCCCGCGACCGCGCCGAACGCCGGCGGGCCGATGAACAGCACGGCGATCGCGAGGCCGAGGCCGTTCTCGACGATCCGGTAGGGGATCGACAGCGGGTGGAGGCGGAACACGCGCCCGGTGAGGGGGGCCTCGCCCGTCGTCTCGCCGTCCGTCGTTTCTCCGTCCGTCGGCTCCCCGTCGGTCATACCGCGTCTTCCTCCTCGGACTCGGTCGTGAGCCGTTCGAGGCGCTCCTGCAGCGTCGACGCGCGGTCGGGCGTCAGTCCGGGGATCGTCACGTCCGCGCCGCGGGAGCCGGCGGTGTACACCACCAGCGTCGACAGCCCGAGCACGCGTTCGAGCGGGCTCCGCGTCGTGTCGATGTGCTGGACGCGGACGTAGGGAACGACCGTCCGGACGCGGGTGAACACGCCGCGGCTCAGGAACAGCGAGTCCGCGCGGACGACGTACTCCCACGAGCGGTACAGCAGGACGGCTCGGACGACGCCGAACAGCGCGAACAGCGCGAAGGCGGCGACGCCGATCCGGGCGGCTGGCTCGACCCCCGCCGCGAGCAGTTCGGTCCGCGTGCCGACGACGTAGGCGATCGCGCCGAGCACGGCGCCGGCGACGAGCGCGCCGATCGTCGAGCCGACGATCCACTGCAGGCGGACCGTCGACGCCAGTTCCCGGGGGACGCCGACGACCGACTCGTCGAGCCCCGCCTCGGCGGCGACGCCGGGCTGGTCGTCTTCGGCCGAGTCGGGCGTGGGGCCGTCGGGGGGCGACGACTCCGCCGTGTTCGCCGACGGGGAGTCCTCGGCGGTGCCGTCGTCGGGAGAATCGCTCATGCCGGGGTAGTGGCACAACGGCGGCTTAACCGTACCGCCGTCGCGTGACCGCTCGGCGCCGTCGTGATCGAGTGAATCACCACTCGGAACAGTCCTTTCAGTCGGTCACTGCGTCGCCGACGCGCTCGACGACCGTCGGCGCGGTGGCCGCGAGTCGGTTCGCGACGGCGTACTCCGCGTAGAGGGAGCGCTCCGGTTCGGTGACGCCGCCCGCCCGTGCGTTCTCGTCGGCCAGCCGTACGGGGCTGCGGACGGCTCGGGCGAGCCGGCGCGCGAGCAGCGCGGGCGTGGTGTCGAGGAGCGCCCGGAGCCCCTCCACCGCGGCAGCCCGTTCGGCGGCGATCGGCTCGATCGACGCCGGAGTCTCGTACTCGCCGTCGGTGATAGCCGCCGTCGCGTCCGCGAACGCGCGGTCGGCCGCGAGCGACCGCGTCGCAGCGACGATCGCGCCGGCGAAGCTGCCGGCGTCGCGCTGGGCGACGGCGTACTGTGCGCTGCTCCACCGCATCGAGGCGAGCTCTTCGAGGAGTTTCTCGGCAGCGGTGCCCGCGAGGTCACGCTCGATATCGCTCCCCAGCGCGTCCCAGTCGGGCGTCGCGGTGTGCGGCTCAACGTCGTCGACGAGCGTGTCGGCCACGCTCGCGAACCGCTCCCCGTGATCGTGGGGGTCGTCGAGCGTCGACACGTACCGCTCGTGGAGCCGGCGGGCGTCCGCGGCGTAGGCTCGCCCCCACTCGACACCCTGTGCGCGCTCGGCGACGTGGAGCACGGTGTTCTCGTACTCGTCGCGTTCAGGCTGTTCCGTGAGCCGGACACCCGTCCGCGCCCAGTCGGTGATCGTGGCGTGTTCGGCGAGCGCCGCGACGGGCTCGTTCGCCGGCCCCGCGTACCGGTAGTCGTCGAGGAACGCCGTCGCGTCGCGGTGGTGGCGTTCGCGGCGCCTTTCCACGTCGCCCGCGGTGCGTTCGCCGTCGAACGCGGCGAGCCCCGCGTGGACGAACATCGCTTCCGAGCGCGGGTGCGTGAGCCCGGCGAGCGCGTCGGCCGGCGTCTCCCCGTCCCGGTCCTGTGAGAGCGCTCCCCGTGCGGTGTCGCGTTCGCGGGCGAGCTCGTGCCGGACGGCGGCGTTTGGGACTGCCGAGACGTCCGCACCGTCGAGCAGCGACCGGACGCGCTCGCGGGCGGCCGCGAGGTGTTCCTCGCTCGGTTGGACGGGGATCGTGGCGGGGACCTGCGGGAGCGTGCCCGGGAGCGCCCGGATCGCGGACTGGTCGTACTCGACGCTCGCCTCGGACGAGTTCAGACCGCTACAGCCGGCGAGTCCGGAAGCGAGCGCGGTCCCGACGGCCGCGAGCGCCGCGCGACGGGTGAGCCGGCTCACGCCGAATCACTCCCGTTGTACCGGTCGGGGATCGGACCACAGCTTCCGCCGCTGCCCGCGGAGAGCCCGTCGTACTCCTCGCCGGGGAACGGGAGTCGGACGAGCGCGGCGGTGCGGTCGAACGCCCCGCGTTCGCAGGCGGTGTGGGCGTCGCGGATCACCCGGCAGAACTGGAGGTTCGGGTCGCCGTCGCCGCTTCTCGTGACGTAGTTCAGTTTCAGCCGGTAGCACTCGCCGACGCGGGTCTGGAAGACGAACACCGACTCGCTGTCGTACGCCGTCTCCGCGAGGAGCCGGCGGGCGGCGGCGACGTTCGTCGCGTCCTCGGCGAACTCGAACGCTTCGGCGTCGCTCTCGCTCTCGACGGTGTGGAGGCTGAGTGGCTCGGCCGTCGACGTGCCGTCGGTGCTCCCGCCCCCGGTGTCGTCCCGGGGTGCGACGATCGGCGGCTGATCGCCGGGCGCCCGCGTCGTCGCAGTCACGTGATCGGTGACGATCGTGCCGTCCTCGGGGGGTGACCGGTGGCTGTCGGAGGCGCTACAGCCGGCCAGCGCCGCGGCGACGCCGACCACGCCCGTGAGGAAGCTACGTCTCGCCGTCTCGGAGGCTGTCGTTTCGCTGGGGACCATCCCGGGTCGACGGTGTGGGCAGACCGCCAAGAAGGCGGTGGTCGGCGCGACCCGCTACTGCTCGTTCGACACTGCCACGTCGAAGTCGGCGGGCTGTGCGCTCGCGACGGTCGGGAGCCCGCGCAGTCGCGGGCGGACGAGCACGTACACGGCCGTGAACCCGAACCCGGCCGCCGCCAGCGCCATCGCCGTTCCGTGGCCGATCGCGTCGCCGAGCGCGCCGCCGAGCAGCGACCCCAGTGGCAGCGTCGCGCCGGAGGCGGTCCCCTTGATCGCGGACACCCGGCCCAGTCGGTCGGGCGGGAACAGGCGTTGGTTCAGCGTCGACGTGAGGACGCCGCTCGCGCCGGCCGGGATCCACGCGAGGGCGAACAGCCCGACCGTGAGCGCGGGCGACGGGACGAGCACGGAGGCGAGCCACGCGCAGGCGCCCAGCCCGTTGCCGACGATCAGGAACCGACCGTAGCGGACGCGCTCGAACCGCGGTCCCGCGACCGAGCCGAGCAGCCGGCCCGTCCCGAGCGCGCCGAGCAGCAGGCCGTACACGGCGGGCCCGCCGACGGCGTCGCCGAACGCCGGCAGCACCGCGAGGGTGACGCCCGTCGCGAAGTTCGCGACCGCGGTCGTGAGCACGAGTTCGACGAACGCCGTCCCGCGGAGCACGTCGACGCCCTCGCGCATGTCGTCGGCGTAGGAGCGCAGCGCCGCGGCGACCGACTCCTCAGCGTCGTCGGGCGCGATCTCCGGAATCCCGATCCGGGCGAACAGCCACGCCGCGAGTGCGAACGTGGCGGCGTCGCCGACGAACAGCGCCGTCGGGCCGACCAGCGCGATCAGCCCGCCGCCGGCGGCGTCGAACAGCATGTCCAGCCCGAGCGTCACCGTCGCGAGCGCGGCGTTGGCCTGCGGGAGCCGGTCGTCCGCGACGATCCGGGGGACCAGCGTCGCCTCGATCGGGCCCATCACCAGCGTCGCGAGCATCAGGATCGGCACGACCCCGAGCAGGAGGTCGACGCCGAGCCGGCCCGCGACCGCCGCCAACGGGAAGACGAGGACGACGACCCCCTGCACGATCTGGGAGCCGACGAGCAGCGGTTTCACCGGGAAGCGGTCGACGATCGGCCCCGCCACGGCCTGCAGCAGCCACGGCAACAGGAGGACGGCGTTCGCGACGCCGACCAGCGTCGTCGAACCGCTGAGTTCGAACACGAGCCACAGCACCGCGACGGTGTAGAGGCTGTCTCCCGCGTTCGTGACGAACTGGCCGGCGACGAACCGCCGGAAGTCGCGGTTGGCTCGGAGCGGGTGATCCTCCCCGACGTTCGGGAGGATCATCGGCGACCACCCCCGTCGGGGCCACGGGGAGCGTCCGGTTCGCGTCCCGGCGGACGCGAGCGATGCGACTGACGGTCTGCGAGCGATTCGGCGTCGTGTGAGCCCGGGCTGTGTGCCGCGGGCTCGGTGGCGTTCGGCATCTGGCGTGTTCGATCGAAAGAGTGCGGCTACCGCGCCGGTAGCGGAGCGAACCCGAGTGCTGCAGCTATCGGGCCCGCCGCGCGGCCGGCGGCGCGGTCGGATCGAACACCGGACGAACCGAGAGCCGGCGGAACATCGACGCCTCTGTCGGGGGGTCGGCGAGGTGCCTCAAAGATGTAGCGGTTCGGACGGGTCGCCCCCGCCGTCGGCTTTCTCGATCAGCCGGTCGATCCGTTCCTCCGTCGAGGGGTGGGTCGAGAGCATCCGGCTCCGCCCGTCCTCGTCGGTGCCGACGTTAAGCAACGAGAGCAGCCCCCACCGGGGCTCGGCGTAGCGCTCGATCTTCCGGAGCGCCCGAGCCAGCGCGAGCGGGTTGCCCGTCGTCACCACCGCGCGGTCGTCGGCGGCGTACTCCCGCCGGCGCGACCGGGCGAGCAGCACCAGCGTGACGGCGGAGAACACGGTCAGGACGCCCTGCTCGATCCGGTAGCGGAGCCGGCCGAACGCCGTCGACGGCCACGAGCGCGGGCGTCCGGCGAGCCACGCGGCGGCCTGTGCGAACCCCGTGACCGCCAGCAGGAACGGGAACAGCGCGAGGAAGATCACCCCCGTCAGGGTCCGGAGCGCGCTGTAGGCCAGCGTCTGGACGAGCGCGTCGTAGCTCTCCAGGTGGGCGAGTTCGTGGGCGAGGATCCCCTCCAGTTCGTCGGCGTCGAGGATGCGGAGCAGCCCCCGGTCGAGTACGAGCGTCCCGCCGCGGGCGCCCCCGAGCGCGAACGCGTTGGGCGTCGGGAGGTCGGCGACGAGCACCCGCGGCCGGTCGATGCCGTACTCCGCAGCGAGCTCGTCCAGCCGGCGGTAGAGTCCCGGCGCGCGGTCGCGGGGCAGTTCGACGGCGTCGAGGCTGCCAAGCAGCCGCGCGGTGCCGACGCGGTAGCTGAGGTAGCCGCTCAGCAGCGTCAGCCCGCCGACGATCGCGGCGATCGTCGCCGGGTCGGGGCGGGTCGCCCAGAGGGCGGCCAGCAGCCGGTAGCCGGCCGTGGCGACGAGCAGGTAGCACACGAGCAGCGACAGCCCCACGGCGGCCATGAGCGCTCGCGGGAGGGTACTGCGACCCATCTATCGGTGTCCACGGCTACGGGCGGGCGGCAGAAACGTGTTACTGCCGGTGGTCGATACCGTCAGTTCTCGCCGGTTTCGAGCTCGTACTCCCAGTCCTGATAGCCGCCGGCCATGCTCCGGACCTCGTCGTCGGCCTCGACGCCCTCGAAGGAGTCGATCAGCCGGGCGGCCTGCACCGACGACTGCCCGATCGGGCAGGCGACGATCACGTCGTCGCCCCACTCCACGTCGTCGACGCGGGACGGGAGCTCCGACATCGGGATGTTGATCGCACCCGGGATGTGCCCTTCCTCGAACGCCGCGGGCGGCCGGATGTCGATCACCTGCACGCCGTCCTCGTCGAGCTTCTCGTTGACCTCCTCGGGGGTGATTTCGTCGACCATTACGCTTTCCGGAGGAAGATGCGGTACAGTCCGTCGCCGCTGCGCCAGACCTGCGCCTCCGTCTGATCCTCGACGGATTTGGGGACGTTCTCGGTGCTCGGGACGTGATCGGTCTCCTGCACGAGGAGCTCGCCCTCGTCGAGGCTCTGGATCGCCTTCTTGGCCTCGATCTGGGGGTACGGACACACCTCGCCTGTCATGTCCTGTACCGTCGCCGCCTCCGACAGGAGCGATTCCGCGGTCTCGTCGTCGAGCTCCTCGGGGGAGTCGACGACGTCCTCCCAGTCTGCGTGACTCATAGTCGAATTCACGACACAGCGGGATATACGGGTTTCGCCGCCCGCAGTCCTCTCCCCTACCTCGGACGGCCCCGACCCGGAAGCCGTCGTGGGGAGCGGGCGACGGCTCGCTTGCCGCCATCGGCCCCGCTACCGCTTGCGTCAGAGCCTTCACCGCCCCGCCGCCTACCCCCGGTATGTCCGAGACCACCGTCGACGAGTCCACCATCGGCGGGACGCCGCTGGTGGAGCTCGCCGTCGACGTGCCCGCGACCGTCTACGGCAAAGCGGAGTGGTTCAACCTCTACGCCGCCGACTACGGCGGCGGATCGGTGAAGTCCCGCATCGCCCGGGAGATGCTCGACGGCGCGGAGGAACGCGGCGAACTCGACGGCGACCGCGTCGTGATCGAACCCTCCAGCGGCAACACCGGCAGCGAACTCGCCCGGGTCGCGACCGCCCGGGGGTACGACGTGGAGATCGTCGTCCCGAACAACGCCAGCGGCGGGAAAGTCGACGCGATCCGGGACGCCGGCGCGGAGATCCACTTCGTCGACGCCGATCTGGGGTACGACGCGGTGATCGAGCGCTGCGAGGAACTGATCGACGAGCACCCCGAGCGCTACTACCGGCCGAACCAGTACGAGAACCCCGACAACCCCGGCGCGCACGAACGGACGACCGCCCCCGAGATCTACGAGGCGACCGACGGCGACGTGACCCACTTCGTCGCCGGCGCCGGGACCGGCGGCACGATCACCGGGACCGGTCGCGGGCTCCACGACCGCGGCGACGTGACGGTGGTCGGCTTCGAGCCCGCGAACCCGCTGCACGCGATTGACGGGCTGAAGTACCTGCGCTCGGGCGACCACTACCACCCCGAGACGTACGACGAGTCGGTGCTCGACGAGAAGCTGTACGTCGACACCGAGGCGGCCTACGAGCGCGCCCGCGAGCTTCGGGACCGGTTCCAGGACCGCGAAATTCCGATCCGAGATACGGGCCAGCACGACGAGGAAACCGTCCGCGAGCATCTCCGGGTCGACGGGCAGTTCGTCGTGGGCACCTCCAGCGGCGCCGGGGTGCAGGCGGTCCACGAACTCCACGAGGAGGACGGGCTCACCGGCGACGACGTGGTGGTGATCCCGCTCTGTGACCGCGGCGACAAGTACGCCGATATCCCGCTCTGGGAGGCGTACCTGAACGGGGACAGCTAACCAGAAAGCGAAGTTTTCGCTCTACCGACCGCCGCTCGCCGCGGGGATCACGCGCACGCGGCTGTCGTCATCGACGGCGGTGTCCAGCCCGTCGACCTCGCTCCCGTCGACGTAGACGTTGATGAACTCCTTGATCGAGCCGTCCTCGATCACGCTGTCCCGGAGCTCCGACCCGTGTTCGTCGGCGTGGTTCTCGAACAGTTCGGCGACGGTGTCGCCCGCGACTTCGACCGTCTCCGTGCCGCCGGAGCCCAGCACTGCAGGAACTTTGATTTCGGCCATACGGTCGGTTCGACAGCGACGGGAAAAAGCGGCGCGGCGGCGGCAATCACCGCCACGGTCGGGGACGCGGATTGGTGGGGACCGACCGCGACACGGTCGCCGGTGGCGTCGGGGTTTTCTCCCCGCCCGTGGAACCCCGTGTGTGATCGAGTTCGCACGCGAGGCGTACGACGATATCGTGTACGCCGGCTACGACGGCGCCCCGGAGGAGGTCTGTGGCGTCCTCGCGGGGGAGTACGGGGAGGAGGAGAGCACCGTCGTCGAGGCCTATCCGACGGAGAACGTCGCCGAGACGCCCGAAATTCGGTACTACATCGACCCGGAGGAGCAACTGGAGGTCATCGAGGAGATCGAGGACGCCGGGCTGGAGGTCGTCGGCTTCTACCACACCCACCCCGCCGGCCCCACGCAGCCCAGCGAAACCGACGCCGACCGCGCCGCGTGGCCGGGCTACTCCTACGCGATCTGTGCGTTCGACGGCTACCCGTACCTCGGTTCGTGGCGTTGGCAGGGCGAGGAAGACGGGTTCGAGCAGGAAGTGGTCCGCGTGGTCGACCGCTAGTTCGGCGGCTCAGTCCGCCGAAACTTCGGGCTCGTCCTCCTGCGAGATGGAACAGGAGGCGGTGTACTCCACCTCGTGGATGGAGTCGATGGGGTCGTCGCCACAGACCGGGCAGTCGTCTTTCTTCGTGATCTCGACCTTGTCGAACTCCATGTTCGCGGCGTCGTAGAACACCATCTCGCCGTCGAGGAGTTCGCCCTCGCCGAGCACGTACTTCACCGCTTCGGTGGCCTGGATGTTGCCGACGGTGCCCGGGAGCACGCCCAGCACGCCCGCGGTCGCGCAGTTGGGGACCATCCCCTCCGGCGGCGCCTCGGGGAACATGCAGCGGTAACACGGCGAGTCGTCGGCGTCGGTGAACGTCGTCACCTGCCCCTCGAACCGGAAGATCGAGCCGTGGGAAAAGGGGATCCCCGCGAGCGTACACGCGTCGTTGACGAGATAGCGCGTCTGGAAGTTGTCCGTCCCGTCGACGACGAAGTCGTAGCCGTCGATCAGCTCCTCGATGTTGTCCGGCGTCACGCGCAGGTCGTGTTTCCGGACGGTCACGTCGGGGTTGAGGTTCTCGACGAACTCGGCGGCGCTGTCGACCTTCTTCCGCCCCACGTCGTCGTTCCCGTGGATCACCTGCCGCTGGAGGTTCGACAGTTCGACCTCGTCGTCGTCGGCGATGCCGATCGTGCCGATCCCCGCCGCCGCGAGGTACTGGATGATCGGCGAGCCGAGGCCGCCCGCGCCGAGCACCAACACCTCGGCGTCGAGCAGGTCGCTCTGTCCCTCCGGCCCCACGTCGTCCATGATGATGTGCCGGGAGTAGCGGTCGAGCTGTGTCGAGTCCAGATCGAGATCGCTCATACCCGAGCTAGGTTTGAGACGGTCAAAAGGTCACGGGCGTGTGTCCAGTCTGCCGCTATCGCGGACGCGGCACGTGGGCTGTCGTTGTCGTCGAGGGCTTCCGCGAGCGAGCGCAGTGAGCGAGCGGGCCGACGAGCGACTGGAAGGAGTGGTTCGAAAGGCACGCAGTGCCTTTCGTCATCACGAGAGAGCTTCGCTCTCTCGAACGACGAGGAGGCTTTTGGTCGAGCTTTTGCAAGGGCCCTCCGGGGCCCGCAGCAAAAGGTCGGTTAGAGGTTCTCGAACGCCTCGTCGACGAGCTCGCCGGTGTCGGCGACGATGTCGGCCATCTCCTCGTCGTCGGGTGCCATCCCGATTAGCCGCGCAATACGCATGATCGAGACGTGGTAGACGCGCTGTTGCCCGGGTTCTTCCTCCCAGACGACGACGTTACACGGCATCAGCGCGCCGAGTTTGTTGTCGGTGGCGTCGAGCGCGCGGTCGGCCATCTCGGGGTTGCAGGCGCCCAGCACGTAGTAGGGGTCGCGGTCGGCGTCGACCTTCTCGTTGAGCATCTCCGAGGGGGAGAACTCCACCGGGATGCCGAACCCGGCGTCGGTGAACACGTCGCGCACGTGCTCGACCGCCTCCTCGTGGGCCATCTCGAGAGTCGCCTGTGCTTCGCCGATGTCGTCGGGGTCGATACGGTCGGGGTCGATCGGGAGCGCCATGTCTCACCGTCCGGCCCGCAGGACGAAATCCCTTCGGGCGATCGCCCACCTACCGCACGGCGTCCGCCAGCCGGTCGTCGGCGTCCCGTGCCGGCCGCTCGACCGTGACCGAGAACTCGTCGTCCTCGTCGACGGAGATCGTCACGTCGTCGAAGTCGCGCTCGTACTCCGTGGTCCGGCCCCCGCCAGGGGTGATCGTCTCGCGCTCCCGAACGAGGGAGGCGTCGGTGAGCAGTTCGAGCTTCCGGTACAGCGTGGATCGAGGGATCCCACAGGCGTCGGCGAGCTCTGCCGCCGGCGTCGGCTCGGCCGTCTCGCGGAGGATCGTCCGACAGTCCCCGTCGTCCAGCGCGTCGAGGATCGCGTCGAGTGAGGGCACGTCCTCGAGAGCGAAGCGAACCATCGTCAGAACTCGGTGACTGCGCCGGAAATGCTGCCCGGTTCCGGCACGGCACGGACGGCTCCTCGGCACGGTGCGAACGGCGAGAAACGCGGACTGCGACGGCGAGTCAGCCGGAGAACGCGTCGTAGCTCACCGACCCCTGATCGACGATCGTCCCGCTCTCGGGAACGTCGCCGTCCGGCGGCATGCTCCCCTCGGCGGGGCCGCCCGGCTCGCTGACGACGATCCGGCCGACCATGCCGAGGCTCTTGTGCGGGAGACAGAAGTAGTCGTACGTCCCGGTCGTCTCGAACGTGTGTTGGAACGTCGCGCCCTCCTCGCCGAGGATGCCGCTGTTGAACGCCGACGCCCCCTCCGGGATACGGGTGGTCGACGCCGCGTCGATCGACTCGTCGTACGCCGTCGCGGAGTGGCTCCCGCTGACGTTCTCGAACGTGACGGTCGTGCCCGACTCGACGAACAGCCCGATCGGGTCGAAGTAGTACCCCCCGCTGTCGCCGGTGATCATCTCGACGGTCGTGCCGCCGCCGCCCGAGCCACCCTCAGTGGGTGTCTCCGTCCCGTCGTCCGCGGGAGTGTCTGTCTCGTCCGACGGCGCGCCACAGCCGGCGAGTCCGGTCAGTCCTGCAGTCGCCGCGAACCCGGCAGCCTTCAGCACTTTTCGGCGATCCATACCCCGGTTTGGTGCCGGACCCAAAGGCCACTTCCGCGGAATCCCGAACGGTGGGAAACCGCGCGCGATTGACCTCCCTCCCGGTGGTAGTAGAGAGGGTCGCTCCCCCGCCAGCCACGACCCGTGCGGTCGTCGGTGCGGCGTTCGGTCCGTCGACGGCCCACCAGCGCGTATTTCCCCCGGCGCGCGTTACGGTCCCGTATGGCTGGAGACAGACTCACCGTCTCCCTCGACGAGCAGTCGCGGGAGGCCCTAGACGAGCTCGTCGAACTGACCGGGGAGGGTCAGAGCGAGACGGTCCGGCGCGCGATCATCTTCTACGCGGCGAACTTTCAGGTGGCGAACTCCGAGACCGACGTGGATCTGGAACAGTACCATCGGATGCTCTCCGGCGGCGAACACGTCCTCCTCGACATCGACTTCCTGCACGGGCTGCTCGACAACGTCGAACTGGAGAACGGCGAGCCCAGCCCGGAGTTCCAGGAGGTGATCGACCGCGTCGCCGAGTTCCACGCCGACGAGTACCACACCCGCTTCAACAGCCTCGCGGACATCCTCGACTGGCTCTCGTTCTGCGGCTTCCTCACCGCCCGGAAGGCCGACGACGGCACGTACCACGTCGTGTTCCCGACCGAGAAGGTGAAGTGGTTCATGACCCGCTTCATCCAGCGCAGCACCGAGAAGCTCGACTTCGAGGTCGAGGTGTCGGAAGGTGTCTCAAAAGTCCTTATCTCCGAGGTGTAAGTTCACACGGCTGCATACGCCGTACGTGGACCTCTTAATCACCCTTTTCCGGGTCGGATCATTGGTAGAGAGTATCAATGACGAACGGTACACGAGCCGACTGTCTGTCGCCGGTCGAGAGCGGACGACGCGATAGCCGGCGGGAGGCAGGATCGTGACGGCGGCTGTCGGCGTCGACGTCGGGGGGACGTTCACCGACGTGGTGCTCGTCGCGGACGGCACGCTCACGACGACGAAAGTCCCGTCGACGGCGGACCAGAGCGAGGGCGTCGTCCGGGGGATCGAGCAGGCCTGCGAGCAGGCGGGAATCGACCCGTCGGAGATCACCGAGTTCTCACACGCGATGACGGTGTCGACCAACGCGCTCCTCGAAGGGAACGGGGCCGAGACCGCACTCGTGACGACCGAGGGGTTCCGGGACGTGCTCGAGATCGGCCGGCAGACCCGGCCGGACCTGTACGACCTCGACGCGGAGAAACCGACGCCGCTGGTGCAGCGCCGGAACCGGTTCGAGCTCCCCGAGCGGACGACGACCGAGGGCGTCCGCACGACGCCCGATCCCGAGGCGATCGACGAGCTGATCGACCGCCTCCGGGACCGCGATATCGAGAGCGTCGTCGTCTCGTTCCTCCACGCCTACGTCGACCCGAGCAACGAGCAGGCGGTCGCCGAGCGACTCCGTGCGGCGCTGGACGTCTCGGTGTCGGCGTCCCACGAGGTGCTCAACGAGTTCCGGGAGTACGAGCGCACGTCGACGGCGGCTGTCGACGCCTACGTTACGCCGGCGATCGACTCCTACATCGGTCGGCTGGCGGAGCGCGCGGCCGACCTCGGCCTCCCCCAGCCCCGCATCATGCAGTCAAACGGCGGGATCGCCGAGGCGAGCGAGATCCGCAGCCACGCCGTCCAGACGGTGCTCTCCGGCCCCGCAGCGGGCGTCGTCGGCGCCAGCAGCACCGCGTCGACGGGCGCGGAGCACGGGTTCGAGGGGTTCGTCACGTTCGACATGGGCGGCACGTCGAGCGACGTGAGCCTCGTCCGCGACGGGAGCGTCGAGCGGACCACCGACAACGAGATCGACGGCTACCCGATCCGCGTGCCGATGGTCGACGTGACGACCGTCGGCGCCGGCGGCGGGAGCATCGCGTGGGTCGACGCCGGCGGCGCGCTCCGTGTCGGCCCCCGATCCGCCGGCTCGGAGCCCGGCCCCGCCTGCTACGGCCGCGGCGGGACCGAGCCCACGGTGACCGACGCGAACCTCGTACTCGGCTACATCAGCGAGGAGACGCAGTTGGGCGGCGAGCTCGGGCTGGACGTGGACGCCGCCGTCGCCGCGCTCGAACGGCTGGCCGACGATGCCGGGCTGGGCTCGGCCCGTGAGGCCGCGGAGGGCGTGTTCCGCATCGCGAACGCCAACATGACGCGGGCGATCCGCTCGGTGACCGTCGAGCGGGGGCACGACCCCCGGGAGTTCGGCCTCGTCGCGTTCGGCGGCGCGGGCCCGATGCACGCCGCCGCGCTCGCGGGCGACCTCGACATCGGCACCGTCGTCGTCCCCCACGTCGGGGGGGTGCTGTCGGCGTACGGGCTGCTCGACGCCGACGAGACGTACGACGCCGTCCGCACCTACCAGACGCCGCTGTCGGAAACGACGGGGGACGAACTGGAGGCGGTGTACGACGGGCTCGTCGGCGAACTGCCCGTCGACGAGGCCGCCGCCGACGTGAGCGTCCGACGGTCCGCGGACCTCCGCTACCGCGGGCAGAGCTTCGAACTCGAAGTCGACGCCGGCTCCCCGGTCGACACCGACGCGCTCCGGACCGCGTTCGAGACGAGCCACGAACGCGTGTACGGCTACGCGGCCGAGGAGCCCGTCGAGGTGGTGAACCTCCGGGTCGCCGCGGCGGTCCCGCGGAGCGTCCCCGAGACGGCGCTGCCCGAGGACACGTTCGAGAAGCTCGGCGAGCACACCGCCGTGTTCGGCGGCGAGGAGTACACGACGCCAGTGTACCGCCGGCCGACGACGCCGGGCACCACCCTCGCCGGGCCGGCCGTGCTCGAACAGGACGAGAGCACGACCGTCGTGCCGCCGGCGTGGGAAGCGACCGTCAGGGAGAACGGCTCGCTCGTGCTCACGGAGGTGCAGCGATGAGCGGCGCCGAGCCCCGGACCGAGGAGATCGACTCGGTCTCGCTGGAGGTGTTCCGGAACGAACTGGAGAGCGTCGCCGAGGAGATGGGGCAGGTGCTGATCCGTAGCGCCTACTCGCCCAACATCAAGGAGCGGCAGGACTGCTCGACCGCGCTGTTCGACGCCGGCGGCCGGATGGTCGCGCAGGCCGAACATATCCCGGTCCACCTCGGCGCGATGCCCGACGCCGTCGCCGCCGTGACGGCGGCCGACCCCGAGCCGGGCGACGCGTACATCCTGAACGACCCCTTCGAGGGCGGCACCCACCTGCCCGACGTGACGATCGTCTCGACGATCGCGCCGGCGGGCGAGATCGTCGGCTACGCCGTCACCAGAGCCCACCACGCCGACGTGGGCGGAATGACCCCCGGGAGCATGCCCGCGGGGGCAACGGACATCTATCAGGAGGGGATGCGCCTGCCCGGCGTGGCGCTGCGCTCGGGCGGCGAGCTGAACGAGGACCTGATGGCGGTGATCCTCGCGAACGTGCGCAACCGGACCGAGCGCCGGGCCGACCTGCGCGCCCAGCTCGCGGCTCACGACCGCGCCGAGGACCGCCTCGCGGAGCTGATCGAGGAGCACGGTCGCGGCCGGGTCGAGCGCGCGTTCGACGCCATCGTCGACTACTCCCGTGCCCGGATGAGCGACGAGCTCGCGGCGTTCCCCGACGGCACTTACGACGCGAGTGACGTGCTGGAGGGCGACGGTGTGACCGACGCGGACATCCCGATCGAGGTGTCGATCACCGTCGACGGGGCGACCGTCGACGTGGACTTCGCGGGTAGCGCCGAGCAGTGTGCAGGCAACATGAACGCGCCGCTGTCGGTCGCCAAGAGCGCGGTGTACTTCGTCGTCCGGAGCATCACCGACCCCGAGATCCCGCCGAACCACGGGAGCTACGCCGACATCGACGTGGTCGCGCCAGAGGGGACCGTCGTGAACCCGAACCCGCCGGCGGCGGTCGTCGGCGGCAACGTCGAGACGAGCCAGCGGCTCACCGACGTGGTGTTCGCTGCGTTCGCCGAGGCCGTGCCCGAGCGCGTGCCGGCGGGCTCGCAGGGGACGATGAACAACCTCATCATCGGCAACCGGGACCGCGACGGGTTCACCTACTACGAGACGATCGCCGGCGGGTTCGGCGCCCGCCCGGACAAGGACGGGATGGACGGCGTACAGGTCGGCATGACCAACACGCTGAACACGCCGATCGAGGCGCTGGAGGCGGAGTACCCCTTCACCGTCGAGGAGTACTCGTTCCGCGAGGGCAGCGGCGGCGACGGCGAGCACCGCGGCGGGCTCGGCCTGACGCGCTCGTTGACCGTCGAGACCGACGCCGTCGTCTCGCTGCTGACCGAGCGCCGGCGCCACCGGCCGCAGGGCGCGGCGGGCGGCGAGCCGGGCGCGCTGGGCGAGAACCTCGTCGACGGCGAGCCGCTGGCCGCGAAGACCACCCGGGAGATCGAGGCGGGCACGACCGTCACGGTCCGGACTCCCGGCGGCGGCGGGTACGGCGACCCGGACGATCGGGCCGAGAGCGACCGCGAGGCCGACCGACTGGACGGGAAAGTGACGGAGGACGAGGAGCGATGACCGACGCACACAGACTGGAAGAACTCCCCTGGCCGGCAGTCGAACAGTACCTGACCGAGCGAGAGTCGCCGACGGTGATCGTCCCGATCGGTTCGACCGAGCAGCACGGGCCGCATCTCCCGCTGGCGGTCGACGCCTTCCAAGCGCGGGACCTCGCCGAGGAGATCGCCGTCGCCGCGGACGTGCTGACGGCGCCATTGATCCCCTACGGCGACGCGAACCACCACCTCGGCTTCCCGGGGACGATCTCGCTGTCGACGGAGACGGTCGTGTCGGTGCTCACGGACGTGTACGACAGCCTCGCGGGCCACGGCTTCGCGAACGTGATCACCGTCAACGGCCACCGGATCGCGAACCTCCCGGCGATCGAGACGGCGATGCAGCGGAGTGCGGCCGAGCACCCCGACACGTCGTTCGCCGCGATCGATCCGCTGCGGCTCGGGATCTCGGTCCACGAACGGCTCCGGGACGGCGATCCCGAAGACGGGATGCACGGCGGCGAGTTCGAAACCTCGTTCATGCTCGCGCGCTACCCCGAACTGGTCGACGAGGACGCCATCGAGAAGGAGACCGCCGACCCCGGCCCGTACGGCACGCTGAACCTCGTCGGCAACGAGGACCGCGTGCTCACGCCGAGTACGGCCCACTCTCCCGAGGACGGCGATCTCGGCCACGTCGGCGATCCGACGCTCGCGAGCGCCGGGAAGGGCGACGCGCTCTGGGCCGAGTTGGTCGCCGATGCCGCCGACTACATCGAGGCCATCGAAGGGGGCGACGCGTGAGCGACGCGACGGTCCACGACGACGTGGCGATCACGCTGGCGGACGGCACGGTCCGTGCGACGCGTCACGAGCCCGCCGCCGACGGCCCGCAGCCGGTCGTGCTCGTCTACACGCCGTACCACAAGGACGACCTCTCGGACACGCGCTCGGACCCGATGGTCGAGTACCTCGTCGACGCGGGCTACGAGGTCGTCGTCGCCGACGCCGTCGGCACGGGCGCCTCCGACGGGCTGGTCGAGCAGCCGTTCACCGCCGACGAGGGGCGCCACGGCGCCGCCGTCGTCGAGTGGCTGGCCGAGCGGGCGTGGTCGAACGGCCGCGTCGGGATCGTCGGGAAGTCCTACCCCGGGACGACGGCGCTGGAGATCGCCGCCGAGGAGCCCGACGGGCTGGCGGCGATCGTCCCGATCCACGCGCCCGCCAAGATCTACGACGCCTACTTCGACGGCGGCGCGCTGGCGTTCCTGCGCACCTGCGGCCAGTGGGCGCCGAACTTCGAGTACCTCCCACTCCAGCCGCCGGTCGACCGCAGCGTGGACGGGTGGGCCGAGCGCTGGACCGACCGCCTCGACGCCCTCGACGACCGCGAGCCGTTCCTGTTCCAGTACCTCGACCATCTGGAGAAAGACGAGTACTGGGCCGCGAAGGACGTGCCCGTCGAGGAGATATCGGTGCCGACACTGGCGGTCGGCGGCTATCGCGACGCTTTCGGCGGCGGGACGCTCGACTACGCCGACCGCATCGACGCGCCGACGGAGGTGATCCTCGGGCCGTGGCGCCACGCGATGCCCGAACAGGGCGAGACCGCCCGGATCGACTTCCTCGGCGAGATGGAGTCGTGGTTCGACCACCACCTCCGCGACGAGGGTGATCGGGAATCCAGTCCGGCGATCCGCTACTGGACCGAGCGCCCCGACGGTGACGACCGCCTCGCCGGCGAGTGGCGTGCCCGCGAGGCGTGGCCGACGGCCGAGTCGGACGACGCTGTGGCGTTCGATCTCGGCCGGGACGGGCTCTCGACGGACGGCTCGTCGACGGACGCGACCGACCATTGGCAAGTCGACTACGGCGTCGGCCACGCCTCCATCGGCTTCGAGATCCCGGGCGGGACGGATCTGGACACCACGCCGGACGACGACCGCTCGCTCACCTACGGGACCGGACCGCTCGCGGACGCGTTCGAGCTGACGGGCAGCGGTGAGGTGCGGCTGGCGGTCGTCCCGGAGGGTTCGGCCCAGCTTCTCGCGGTCCGCGTCGTCGACGTGGCGCCGGACGGCACCGGGCGGCTCGTCACCCACGGCGTGACTCGCGCCGAACTCGACGGTGAGATCGACCCCTCGGGCGAGCCCGGGGCCGAGCCCGAGCCGCTGACGCCGGGAGAGTCCCACACGGTCGACGTGTCGCTCCGGCCGACCTCCCACGTGTTCGAGCCCGGGCACGAACTCCGCGTCGCAGTCAGCGGGGCGTTCTTCCCCTACGTGTCGCCGCCGGACGGCAGCGCCGGCTTCGAACTCCGGACCGCGGGCTCGCGGTGTCGCCTGCCCGGGCGGTTCCACGACGGCAGCCCGACGTTCGACGACGGCTGCGCGTTCGACCCGCCGCAGGACGCCTACGACGAGCCCGCGGCGCCGGACTGGGAGACGACCGTCTCACACACGGACGACACGGTGACGGTGTCGCTGTCGCAGTCCTACTCGAAGCCGTTGCCCGCGGCGACGTTCGACTACGAGACTGCGACCGAGGTCAGCGTCCAGCGCGACAGTCTCGAGACGGAGACGGTCGACCGTCGGACGACGACGACGCTCTCGTTCCCGACCGAGACGATCGAGTCCCGGGTCGGAAACTCGGTGACGCGGTCGTTCGCGACGATGCAGTACGCGGTGGACCGGGACGGCGAGCGTGTCTACCGCGAGCGCAAGCGGACCGCGGTCGATCGCTGAGCCATCGGCTGGCTGATTTTCTCTTCGATAGTGTTCGTCGCCGAGACACGGAGGTCTCGGCAGGAACCGCGCCGTGATGGCTACTACACGATTACGGCGGAGTGTTCTTGGCCGGCGCACGGAGGCGCCGGCAGGAACTGCGCCGTATCGGCTACTCCGACGGCGTCTGCTTCGGCTCCACCTCGTGGCACTCGGTCATCCGGACGGCGTCGTCCTCGGAGGGGACCTCGCGCCACTCCGGATCGACCTCCGTACAGTGCTCGGTCGCGATCGGACAGCGCGGGTGGAACCGACAGCCGCTGGGGAGGTCGACCGGCTCCGGCACCTCCGAACCGATCCCCGAACTCCCGAGCGGTTCCCGTGGGTCCGGCGAGGGGATGCTCTCGATCAGCGCCTTCGAGTAGGGGTGTTTCGGGTCGTCGACGATCCCGTCGGCGGCGCCCATCTCGACGATCCGGCCGAGGTACATCACGCCGATGCGGTCGCTGAGGTAGCGCGCCGCGCCGATGTCGTGCGTGATGATGAAGAAGGAGATGTTGCGCTCCTCGCGGAGTTCGTCGATCAGGTCGAGCACGCGCGCCCGGACGCTCGCGTCGAGCATGCTCGAGGGCTCGTCGGCCACGATGAACTCCGGATCGAGCACCAGCGCCCGCGCGAACAGCACGCGCTGGAGCTGGCCGCCGCTGAGCTCCTCGGGGTAGCGGTCGAGGAAGTCCGTCGCGGGCAGGAGGTTCACGTCCTCCAGCGCGCGGTGGATGCGATCGTGCTGCTCCTCGTCGTCGGTGATCCCGTGGATCTCCATCGGCTGGCGCAACAGCCCGCGGACCGTCCGCTTGGGGTTGAGCGCCTCGAACGGGTCCTGATAGACGATCTGGACGTGCTGGCGCATCTCCTGCATCTCGCTGTCCGACAGCGACGCGAGATCGGTCCCCTTGAACCGGATCTCGCCGGCCGTTGGCTCGATCACCCGGAGCAGGGTCTTTCCGAGCGTGGTCTTCCCGCAGCCGGACTCGCCGACGACGGAGAAGATCTCCCCCTCGTCGATCGAGAGGCTCACGCCGTCGACGGCGCGGACTCGCTCCTCCTCGGCGAAGAACGATTCGAGCCAGCCCGTGCTCTTCACGTAGTGTTTCTCGAGGTTCCGGATCTCGAGAATCGGTTCCTCGCCCGTCTCCGTCGGGGCCGCGGTCGACTCCGAACTCATAGCTCGGACACCTCCTCGTGGTGGAAGCAGGCGGTTTCGTGTGTCTCGCCCACCGACTCCAGCGGCGGCTCCCCGTCGCGACACTCCTGCGTCGCGAGCGGACACCGCGCCGCGAAGCGACAGCCGCTCGGCGGGTCCCGGAGATCCGGCGGTGTCCCCTCGATCGTCTCGACCTGCTCGGGCGGCCGTCGCGGGTCGATGAGGCTCCGGAGCAGCAGGGCGGAGTAGGGGTGTTTCGGGGCGTCGTACAGCGTCTCGGCCCGTGCGCTCTCGACGATCTTCCCGCCGTACATCACGCCGATGCGGTCCGAGAGCTTCATGATCGCCGCGAGGTTGTGCGAGATGACGAGCATCCCGAAGTTGAGGTCGTCCTGCAGCTGCTGGAGCATGTTGAGCACTTCCGCCTGCACGATCACGTCGAGCGCGGTCGTCGGCTCGTCGGCGATCAGCAGGTCCGGCTCGCAGGCGATGGCCATCGCGATGGCGGCGCGCTGTTTCATCCCGCCGGAGAGCTCGTGGGGGTACTGCTCGGCCACGTCGGACTGGAGGTTCACCTTCTCCAGCAGCTCGCGGACCCGTCCCTCTCGTTCGCCCTCAGGGACGATGTCGTGGACCCGGAGCGGCTCCCGGATCTGTGCGCCGACGGTCTTGACGGGGTTGAACGCGTTCTGGGCGCCCTGATAGATCATCGAGATGTCGGCCCACTGCACGTCCTTCACCTCGGACTTGGGCAGCTGGCCGATCTCCCGGCCCTCGAAGCGGATCTCTCCCTCGACGATGTCGCCCTGTGGCGGGAGCGCCCGGATGAGGCTGAGCCCGAGCGTCGACTTCCCGCAGCCGGACTCGCCGACCAGCCCGTACGTCTCGCCGCGTTCGATCTCGAAGTCGACGCCGTCGACGGCCCGGACGGGCACGTCGGTCTCGTCCTCGCTGTAGTACGTCGAGAGGTTCCGGACCGACAGCAACGTCTCCGCGGCGTCGGTCGCTCGCGTCTGGGTCTGCGTACTCATGTCCTGTGTGCGTGATCGGTCGGTCTGTCGGTCCATCAGTCGTCACCCCACGTCCGCCGCTGGAGGCGGGGGTTGAGCACCTCGTCGAGCGCGCTGCCGACGAGGATGAAGCTGAACGCCGCGAGCACGATGCCGAACCCGGGGAGGATCATCCACCACCAGGCACCGCTGCTCAGGGCGGCCTGTTTCTGTGCGAAGTACAGCATCGTCCCCCACGAGATGCGGGCGGTGTCGCCCAGCCCGAGGAAGCCGACCGCGGCCTCCATCAGGATGGTGTACACCATCTGGAGGATGCCGTTCGCGAACACGACCGGGAGGATGTTCGGGAGCACCTCCTGTCGCATGATCCGGAAGTCGGACGCCCCGAGCGCCTCGGTCGACTCCACGAAGTCGTTCTCGCGGACGCTCAGCGTCTTGGCCTTGATCGTCCGGGCCGGGATCGGCCACGAGAGCAGCGACAGGATCAGGATGATGTTCCAGACGCTGCTGCCCGCGTAGGCCGCGAACACGACGACCAGCACGAACGGCGGGAACACGAGGCTCATGTCGATCGCCGTCGTGATCCACCGGCCGATCCGGCCGCGGTAGTAGCCCGCCGGGACGCCGATCAGCGTCGCCGCCAGCGTCGCGACGACGCCGCTGACGACGCCGACCAGCAGCGAGATCCGGCCGCCGTAGAGGAACCGGGAGAGCACGTCCCGGCCCAGGTCGTCGGTGCCGAACAGGTGTTCGGCGGAGGGCGGTGCGAGCGCCGTCCCGACGCCGTAGGCCTCCGGATCGTACGGCGCGATCAGCGGGGCCGCGACGCTGATGAACACGATCGTCCCGAGCAGGATCGTCCCCAGCAGTCCTTTGCGGTTGGTCAGGAACGCCCGCAGGAACCGCCGGAAGCGGTCGAAGCGTCTGCTCGAACTGCCGCCGGTCGTCTCCTCAGTCGTGCTCATCGGTCCACCTCCATCGGCAGAGTGTTCTGTTGCCCCATCATTCGCTGCCTCCGATCCGTGGATCGATGATCGTGTAGAGGATCTCCGCGAGGAACATCGACCCGAGCACCATGACGGCGAGGAAGAAGAACGTCGCCTGGATGACCGGGTAGTCCCGCGCCAACACCGCTTCGAACATCAGCTGTCCCATCCCGGGGTAGCTGAACACGGTTTCCACCAGCACCGCGCCGCCGGCGAGGCGCCCGATCTGGAATCCGAGTTGGGTCAGCACGGGCGGGAACGCCGGCGGGACGGCGTGGCCGAACAGTACCTGCCGTTCGGAGAGCCCCTTGCTCTCGGCGATCTTGATGTAGTTCTCCGGCAGGATGTCGAGCAGGCTCCCCCGCATCAGGAACGTGTAGCCCGCGAGGAAGTACGCCGACATCGTCACCACCGGCAGCACCGTGTGGTACGTCAGGTCGACGAAGTACGCGAAAAACGACGGGTGGTTCGCGCTGCCGGTCGCCCCCGAGATGGGGAAGATCGGGATGACGTAGCCGAACACGAACACGAGCAGTATCGCGAGCCAGAACGTCGGGATCGACCGGAAGAACAGCGAGGACTGCGTGATGAACAGGTCCTCGCGCTCCCCGAAGTTCCAGGCCGCGAACGCGCCGAGCGGGATGCCGATCACGACGCTGATGGTGACGCTCGCGCCCATCAGGTACAGCGTCCGCGGCAGCCGTTCGACGACCAGGTCCATGACTGGGGTCGGATATCGAGCGAACGAGACGCCGAAATCGCCAGTGAGGGTGTTCGCTAGGTAGAGCAGGAACTGCTCCCAGATGGGCCTGTTCAGCCCGAACTCTTGGAGCAACTGCTGACGGGCTGCCTCTGTGAAGCCGGGACCGACGAACCGCGTGGTCGGGTCGCCGGGCATCACCCGGGGAATCGCGAAGTTCACCGCGAGGATCGCGGCGAAGGCGGCGAGATAGTTCCGGACCCGCGTGGCGATGTACGCTTTCTTGGAAGACGTGTTTGCCATTCGTTAGAGAGTGGAGGGCGGCGCTACTTGGGGTCGAGCTGGACCATCGGGCCGGTCCCGGGTTCGAGCCCGTAGGGGCTCTGCATCCCGTAGCGGGGGATCGGGTTGAAGTTCTCCCACGCGCTGGAGCGCATGCCGTGGAGCAGCTGCGGGTAGTAGAGGACGACCCACGGCAGCTCCTCGGTCAGGATGTCCTGTGCGTCGTAGAGGTACTCCTGGCGCTGTTCCGGGTCGGTGGCGCGCCGCTGCTGGCGCATGAGCTCGTCGAACTCCTCGTTGTGGTACTGGCTGGTGTTGAGCGTCCCCTCCTCCTCGAACACCGGGGAGAGGAACGGGTCGGGGTCGAACCAGACGCGCCAGGTGTTGAGCGTGAGGTCGTAGTCCTGCTCGACGGAGACCTTCTGAGTGTGGGCGTTGGACTCCATCGAGTTGACCTCGACGCTGATGCCGACCTCGCCGAGCTGGCGGGAGAGCACCTCCGCGATGCGCGGCCAGTTCCCCGTGTTCTGGATCGAGAGGACGAGCTCGAGGGGGTCGCCGCCCGGCGTCACGCGGCCGTTCCCCTGCTGCTCGTACCCGTTCTCGGAGAGGATTGTTCGGGCCTGCTCCTGATCGTGGGCGTAGCTGTTCGTGTCCGAGTTGTGGTAGAACTCCAGTCCCGGGGGGACCGGCGAGTAGCCCGGCGTCGCGTAGCCGGCGTTGACCAGCTCCGCGACGGTGTCACGGTCGACCGCGTACGCCATCGCCTTCCGGAGCGCCGCGTCCGAGAGGGGGGATCGGTTGGTGTTGACCCCGATGTAGGTGACGTACGTCGAGCCGCCCTCGACCACTTCGAGGTTGTTCGCGCTCTCGATCTCGTTGACGTACTGCCCCGGCTGGAGGCGCAGCATGTCGCCGCTGCCCTCCTTCATCGTCAGCACCTGCGAGTCGGTCGAGGAGATGATCTCGATGCTCACGCTCTCGTAGTCCGGGATCTCGCCCCAGTACTCGTCGTCGACGGAGAAGTTGATGAACTGGTCCTGCTCGCGCTCCTCGAAGATGAACGGGCCGCTCCCGATCGGGTCCTCCGTGTTCGAGACCTCGGTGGGGTTGTCGTACTCCGACCAGATGTGCTTCGGGATGACCAGCCCGAGGTCGGCCAGCACCAGCGGCAGCGCCGCGTACGGCTGGGTCAGCGGCGTCGTCACCGTGTACTCGTCCTCGACGGTGATCTCGCTCGGCTCCGCGATGACGCTCGACAGCGAGCCGAGGTAGGGCCACTCGTACTCCTTGATCGACCGGAACGTGAACGCCACGTCCTCCGCGGTCAGGGGCTCGCCGTCGTGCCAGGTGATCCCCTCCTGAATCGTCCACGTGTACGTGGCGCCGTCGTCGGACGTCTCCCAGTCCGAGGCGACGTGGCCGATGGCCTGCCCCTCGGCGTCGACGCTCGTCAGCGGCTCGTACATCATCCGGGCGGCGTCGTAGTCCGGGATGGTGAGCCAGCCGAGCGGGTTGATGTTGTTCACGCCGCCGGGCCAGATGACCGAGAGCTCGTCGTCGCCCGAGCCGTTCCCGCCAGCGGGCGTTCCGTCGGTCGTTTCCGTGCCGTCGCCGCCCGGGCTGCCGGCACAGCCGGCCAGCATCGCCGCGGCGGTGCTCGCGCTCGTCGCCTGCAGGAAGCGACGGCGGTCGAGGCTGATCTCGTCGGTGATGTCGTCGTTCATTGTGTTACTGTTTCTCGGTTGTGGTCGCGGTCGTCGAACTGTGGGACTGCGTGAAATGGGTGGTACTCACTGTCACTCAGTACGAGAATGCATACCACGTCCGTTAAAGGTAGTTGTGAGCGCTGAATACCTCTGAGTACTCCGCTATCGGTTGTATGAATCGTTCATATTTGTCCGCGTCTCGCGGCGGCTGGATTCACGCGGTCGCGGCGGGAAGCCAACGGTCGGGCGGCGTTCCGACGGGGCTGGTCACTCTCGACGTGGTCTTGGCGACGCTCCGGGCGTGGCTCGTTCGGAACGCTCCCCGACCGTGCCGGCACCGTCGGTAATCCTTTAGCCGGTCCGGCCCCCGGATCCGACGATGGGGTTCCACACGTTCGACGCCGCGAAGGCCGCGAAGCTCGACGATCCGGCCGCGCGGTACCGGTACGTCTCGGCCGAGGAGCTCGTCTGGGCGGTCGGCGCCACGGGGACGGCGACGCTCGCCGACCTCGGGAGCGGGACGGGGTTCTACACCGACGACGTGGCGGCACACGCGGAGACGGTGTACGGCGTCGACGTTCAGGAAGCGATGCACGACCACTACCGGGAGAACGGTGTCCCCGAGAACGTCGAACTGGTCACCGCCGAGGTGGCGGCGCTCCCGTTCGACGACGGGGAACTCGACGGCGCGTTCTCGACGATGACGTTCCACGAGTTCGCCGACGACGACGCGATCACCGAGATCGCCCGGACCGTCGCGGCGGACGGCCGCGTCGCCGTCGCCGACTGGTCGGCCGACGGCGCGGGCGAAGCGGGGCCGCCGCTCGCGGAGCGGTTCGGGCTCGAAGAAGCGCAGGCGCGGTTCGAGGCCGGGGGCTTCGAGGTCGAGTTCGGTGCGAGCCGGTCGGAGACGTTCCTCCTCGTCGGCCGGGCGCCGTAGCGTCAGATCAGGAGTTGGATGTCCGATTCGGCCATGTCCTGGATCGCCGTCGCCGCGCCGACGCCGACAGTCACGCCGTCGTAGAACTCCGCCTCGTCGTAGCCCATCAGGTCCATCGTCATCTGACACGCCTGGAACTCCACGCCCATCTCCAGCGAGGTGTCGATCAGCTCCTCGATCGTCGCCGTGTCGTTCGCCTCGATCTTGTTCTCCATCATCCGGGTCGTCATGCGGTCCATCCCCGGCAGCGCCGCGATGGCGTTCGGCACGGGCATGTTGGGGTTGCCGACCGAGCTCAGTTTGAGCTCCGTCGAGCGCTCCTCGTGCAGGATCTCCAGCCCCCAGAACGTGTGGAACACGGTCACGTCGTAGCCGAACGCGGCCGCGGTGCTGGCGAGGATCAGCGGCGGGTACGCCATGTCGAGCGTCCCCTTTGTCGCGACGATGGACATCTTCTTCGTGTCGTCGCCCGTGGCCTCGGCCAGCGAGGCCTCAAGCTCCTCGACGCGTGCGGCCAACTCCGCACGCGAGGGCGCGCCAGTGTCGGCGTCGTCGGACGTGTCGGCGCTCATTCGCCCACCCGCACGTAGTGGGTGTACACCTCGTCGCCCTCCTCCTGATCGAGCAGTTCCACGCCGTCGGTGCTGCCGGCCCAGCCGCCGAGGTCACTCACGCTGCCGGGATCGGTCGCGAGCACCTCCAGCACGTCGCCGTCGGCGAGGTCGTCGACGGCCTGCTTGGTTTTGACGACGGGCATCGGGCAGTTCTCTCCTTTCACGTCGAGCGTCTCCGCGATATCGTACTCGGTCATGGTTTTGACTTCACCGCCCAATACTGACTTCGGTGGTAAAAGCGCATCGGTAGCTGTTCGTGTATCGTGCACTACTACTTTCGCCAGTTCCAGTTGTATCGCCTATTACGGTGTTACTGTCACATCACCCGCCCCGGTATTGTGTAGTTAGTGAAAATCTATCCGAACGCTTATCCCGGACAGTCCAGTAGGTGGGGGTGACGATGGTCGATCACCAGACGAGCGAATCGATCGAATCGATCAGCCCCGAGGGGCTGAAGCGGCGCATCGACTCGGGCGAGGACGTGTTCCTCCTCGACGTGCGTTCGACGTCCGACTTCGAGGAGTGGCGCATCGAGGGGCCGGAGACGGTGAACTACCCGTACTTCGAACTCCTCGACGGCATCCCCGAGGCGCTGCACGAGCAGTTGCCCGACGATCGCGCGATAACGGTGCTGTGCGGGAAAGGCGGCTCCAGCGAGATGGTCGCCGAGCAGCTTCAGGAAGCCGGGTACGAAGTCGACCACCTCGAACGCGGGATGAAGGGGTGGGCACGCGTCTACGAGTACCAGGAGCTCGACACCGACGGCGACGCCACGATCGCCCAGTACCGCCGACCGTCGAGTGGCTGTCTGGCCTACCTCGTCGTCTCCGGCGACGAGGCGGCGGTGATCGACCCGCTCCGGGCGTTCACCAACGAGTACGTGCGGGACGCGAAGACGCTCGGTGCCGACCTGACGTACGCGCTCGACACGCACGTCCACGCCGATCACGTCTCGGGGGTGCGGGAACTCGCCGCCGAGACCGACGCGACCGCGGTGCTCCCCGAGGCGGCGGCGAAGCGGGGCGTCGACTACGACCGCGAGTACGAGACGGTCGCGGACGGCGACACGCTCTCGGTCGGCGACGCCGAGATCGAGGTGCACCACACGCCCGGTCACACGACCGGGATGACGGCGTACCGCGTCGGGGACGTGCTGTTCACCGGCGACGGGCTGTTCGTCGAGAGCGTCGCCCGGCCGGATCTCGAAGACCCCGAGGCCGCGAGAGACGCCGCCCGCACCCTCTACGAGAGCCTGCAGGAGACGGTCCTGCCGCTCCCCGACGACACGGTGATCGCGCCGGCACACTTCGGCGACGCGGCGACGCCAGACGACGACGGGACGTACACTGCCGAGCTCGGTGATCTGGTCGAGCGCATGGACGCGCTCGGGATGGACGAGGGGAAGTTCGTCGAGCACGTGGTCGAGGATATGCCGCCCCAGCCGGCCAACTACGAGGAGATCATCGCGACCAACCTCGGGCACGAGGCGCCCGACGACGAGGCGGCGTTCGAACTCGAACTCGGCCCGAACAACTGCGCCGCGAGCGAGGAGGCGATGACCGACTGATGATCGACGCTACACCGCTTCTGTTCCCGGCGGAGCCGTTCCCCCGGGGCGTGCTCCCGTACCTGCTCGGCGGCCTGCTCGTGGGCGCCGGCGCGGCAGCGATCTACCTCTCGACGGGGATCATCGCCGGCGCGAGCACGTTCCTCGAGTCGACGCTGTCGTACGTCTCCGACGTGGACCGCTTCAACCGCTTCAAGTACGTCCAGTCACGCGGCTGGCGCCTCGTGTTCACCGCGGGAATCGTCAGCGGCGCCGCGCTCTGGGCGTTCGGACTCGCTCCCGCGCTGGCGGCCGCGACGCCCTCGCTCTCGTCGGCGCTCGGGCCGGCGGCCGAACCGGGCGCGTGGACGACCGACGTGCAGTGGTGGCGGCTGCTCGGCGGGGGCGTCCTCGTCGGTATCGGCACCCGGCTCGGCAAGGGGTGTACCTCGGGCCACGGCGTCTGCGGCGTCGGCTCGCTGTCGAACACCTCCTTCGTGAACGTCGCGACGTTCCTCGCGTTCGCGATCGGGACCGCACAGCTGGTGCAGGCTCTGGGGGTGGCGCCGTGAGCGACGAGACGCGAGCGGCTCGAAACGCGCCAACGGGAGCGAACGGGGTGAGCGACACGTGAGCGCCGAGGACCGTCACCCCCTGTTCATGCCGGCGGTCTACGCCGGCGGGCTGATCTTCGGCCTCGGCCTCGCGATCAGCGGGATGGCACGGCCGGAGATCGTGCTCGACTTCCTCCAGTTCGAGGACTTCGGCCTGCTGTTCGTGATGGGCGGCGCCGCGGTCGTGACGGGGATCGTCTTCGCCGTCGCGACGCGGCTGGACAGCACCGCCCCGTTGACCGGGAGCGAGTACACCCGCCGCGTGAAGGAGTTCGACAGCAACGTCGTCGTCGGCGGCGTGATCTTCGGCGTCGGCTGGGGCGTCTCGGGCATCTGTCCGGGCGCAGCCTACGCCAGCGTCGGGATCGGGAACCTCCCGATCCTCTGGGCGATCGGTGGGATGTTCCTCGGCGCGTACGCACAGGGCTACCTCCGATCGCGGGGGTCGACTGCCTGAACAACCATGACGAACCACACCACTCCGCCCGTTCGCAAACAGTATTGTGTAGAAACCACATTACTAAACAAGACAGAACTTCGCCATGCTGCCGACTGAACTGGCCGTTCCCGTGGACGCGCTGCGGACGGTCGGGCTCGTGTTCGCCGAGTCGATCGCGCTGTACGCTCTCTACGGGGTGCTCTCGACTGCGTTAGCGCCGAGGCTGCTCGCGGCTGTGGGGGGTGAGTGACCGTGGAACTGCTCGGTCTTGGGCTCACCATGGTCGCGGTGTTCGTCGGCTTCGGCCTGCTCATCGGCACGCTGTTCGGCTTCTTCGGGATGGGTGGGTCGTTCCTCGTGACGCCCGCGCTGTTGGTGCTCGGCTACCCGTCGACGGTCGCCGTCGGGAGCGGGCTGGCGTTCGTGTTCGGGACGAGCGTGATCGGCGCGCTCAAACACCGCGACCACGGGCAGGTCGACTACAAGCTGGCGGCGATCATGACGGTCGCGATGACCGCCGGGATCGAACTCGGAAAGCGCGTCGTGTTCCTCCTCGAGGCCACGGGGCTGGCCGACCTCGTGATCAACGCCGCCTACGTCGGCCTGCTCGCGATCGTCGGCCTGTTCACCCTGCGTGACGCGTGGGGCGACGACGGGGAAGGGGCCGACCTATCCGACCGCGTCCAGTCGCTGGAGATCCCGCCGATGGTGCACCTTCGCGGCGGCGTCCGCGTCTCGGCGCCGATCGTCGTCGCCGTCGGGCTCGCAATCGGCGTGCTCTCGGGCTTCCTCGGCGTCGGCGGCGGCTTCCTGCTCATGCCCGCGATGATGTACGGGCTGGGTGTGCCCGCCGCGATCGCGGTCGGGACGGACATCCTCCAGATCACCATCTCGGGGGCGTTCGGCGCGTTCACGTACGCTCAGTCCGGCTCGGTCGCGCTGCCAGTCGTGGGGTTCCTGCTGCTCGGGAGCGCGCTCGGGGCGCGGGTCGGCGCGGGCGCGACCAACCTCGTCGACGAGGGGGAGATCAAAGGGTACTTCGCCGCGATGCTGCTCGCCGGGAGCGTCGCCGTCGCCGCGAACAAGCTGGGCACGGTGTACGGGATCGAGGCGCTGAACGCTCTCAGCACCGTGCTGATCTTCGGCGCCGCGTTCCTCGTCAGCGGCGCCGTCGTGCTGGCCGCGGTCTGCCGGCTCCGCGGGCAGACGAACGGCACGCTCTGTCGGCTCACGACGTCGTAGCGCAGTATTGTGTCGTTCATGCAAACTCTTTTACCCGAACGGACGCTACCCTGCGGTACGGATGGCGAACTCGATGCAGGAGATGCTCCGGTCGGACATGGAGTGTGAGGGGCTGCTGGAGTGTTTCCACGACCTGAAGGAGATCGACAAGGAGGTGTTCCGCCTGCTGAACGAGCGCGGCGAGGGGCTGACCGTCGACGAGATCGCGGACGCCGTCGACCGCGAGCGCTCCACCGCCTACCGCTCGGTCCAGCGGCTGCTGTCGGCGGGGTTCCTCCAGAAGGAGCAGGTGAACTACGAGCAGGGCGGCTACCACCACGTCTACCACCCGCGCGACGCCGAGGAGATCGCCGGCGAGATGCAGCGCACGCTGAACGACTGGTACGCGAAGATGGGTCAGCTCATCGGCGAGTTCGGCGACAAGTACAGCGACGAGCCGAGCGTCGCCGCGGAGAGCTAACCCCTCAAACGTCCCGGCGCGCGAACGCCCGGCGGCTCAGCCCGAGGAGGACTGCCGCCGCGAGGAGCAACACTCCTGCCCCCATCAGATCGTACTCCCCGCCGACGAGCACGGCGGAGGGGTCGAGGTAGTGGGTCGGCGTGACGGCGCCCGCCCACGCGTAGTCCGACACGCCCAGCACCGACTCCGCCAGCCACGAGCCGAACACGAGCGCGAGGGCGACACGGCCCGCGGTCCGGCTCCGCCCGACCACCACGCCGAGCAGCAGGCCGGCGGCGCCCCAGCAGAGGAGGTACGGCACGATCAGCGCGTGTAGCGCGACGAGCCGCTCGACGGACAGCGGCTCGCCGACGAGCACCGACGTGCCGTAGAGCACCGCCGGCGTGAGGAGAGTCGCGCCGAGTATCGGGACGAGCAACGCGAGGTAGTTCCCGAGGAGGACGCTCCCCCGCGCGACGGGCGCGGCGAGCAGCGTGTCCATCCGCCCGGTCTCCACGTCGCCGGCGACCGCCCCCGCGGCGGTGTAGGCCACGTAGCCCGCGAGCCCGACCAGCCAGCCGAACGTGTAGTACTCGCCGGCGAGCAGCCCTTCGAGGGACGCGAGGCTCTCGAACCCCAGCAGCTCGTTCAGCACCGGCGGCAGCGCGTCGAGCAGCGCCTGCATCTCCTCCCCGGCGACGAAGCTCGGGCCGATCCAGACGAACATCGCGCCGTAGGCCGAGAGCAGCGCGGCCACGACGGCGGCCACCCGCAGGCGGCGTTCGGCCTCGAACCGCGCGACGGTCGCGACCGACGCGCCGCCCCGCCGGGCGTCGACGGACTCGGTGCTCACGAGAGATCCACCTCCCGGAACCACGCGACGCTGCCGACCAAGAGCACGACCGTCGCAGCGAGCAGGATCGCCGCCCCGGCGAGGTCGTACTCGCCGGCGGTGAGCACCCCGAGCGGGTCGTAGTACCGCGTCGGCGAGATCGCGCCCAGCCACGGGATGTCCGCCCCGGAAGCGATGGTGTCCAACAGGAACGCTCCCACGATCCCGCCCGCGGCGACCCCCTCGGCGACGAGCCGATCCGGCGCGGCCACCGACGCGAGCGTGCCGAACGCGCCACAGCAGAGGAAGTACGGGAGCGAGAGCGCGTGGACCGCGAGCAGGTCGGTGACGGCGATCGGTTCGCCGACGAGGCGCGTGCCGGCGAGGACGACGGTAAACACGGCGACGTTGGCGAGCAGGATCGGCGTCAGGAGCGCGAGGTACTTCTCGCCCAGCAGACGCTCCCGGGAGATCGGCGCGGCGAGCAGCGTGTCCATCCGCCCGGTCTCCACGTCGCCGGCGACCGTCCCCGCGGCGCTGTACGCGAGATACGCGCCGAGCCCGACCAGCCAGAGGAACTCGTACAGCTCGATCGCCAGGAACCCCTCGATGGTCCCCATCGTCGCGAGCCCGAACGCCTCGACCATCCCCGGGGGGAACTGCTCGACCAGCGCGTCGATGTCCACCTCGCCGAGCAGTCCGGGTGCGATCAGGACGACCATCGCCGCGAACGCCGCCAGCCCGCCGGCCAGCACCAGAGAGCCGGCGAGGCGTTTCTCGGACTCGTAGCGTACCGTCTCAAGCATCCTCGGCCTCCGACTCGACGCGTTCGACGGTCTCCTCCGTGTCGGTGTCGTAGAAGCGCATGAACACGTCCTCGAGGGGTGCCTCCTCGATCGCGAGATCCCGCAGGTCGTGATCGAGCAGCCGGCGGAGCAACGGCTCGTACGCGCCGGTGTACGTGAACGAGACGGTGGTCACGCCGTCCCCGAGATCCTCTCGCTCCTCCCGCGCCCGGCCGCCGACGGTCACGTCGTGGGCGCCCGGGAGATCGAACGCTGTGGCGTCGACGCTGTCGCCCAGCGTCACCCGGACCTGCTTCCCGCTGCGGTCGAGCAGTTCGTCGACGGTCGACACTTCGACGAGACGGCCGTTCCGGATGATCCCCACGCGGTCACAGACTTTCCGAACCTCGCTCAGGATGTGCGAGGAGAAGAAGAACGTCGTCCCGCGCTCACGCTCCGACCGGACGAACTCGAGGAACGTCTCCTGTTTCAACGGATCCAGCCCCGAGGTGGGCTCGTCCATGATCAGCAGATCCGGGTCGTGCATGAACGCCATGACGATCGCGAGCATCTGCCGGTTCCCCCGGGAGTAGTCGCCCACGGGCCGGTCCAGCGGCGGGTCGAACAGTTCGAGCAGCTCGTCGCTGCGAACGTCACCGCGGAGCGAACCGTGGTACGCCAGCAGCCGTCGCCCGGTGACGCGTTCGTCGAAGCCGGGTTCGCTCGGGAGGTAGCCCACGCTGGACCGAGCCGCCCGCAGCGCCTCGGCGTCTTCCACGTCGGCGCCGAGCACCGTCGCCGACCCGCCCGTCGGCGACTGGAACCCCATCAGCGTCCGGATCGCCGTGGTCTTCCCCGCGCCGTTGGGGCCGAGGAAGCCGAACACCTCCCCGTCCTCGACGGCGAACGTGAGGTCCTCGACGCCCCGAACGTCGCCGTAGTACTTGGTCAGATCGTCGGTCCGTATCGCGGGCATGGACGTAGAGGACGGGGCGACGGCACAATCAAGATACCGCTGGATCGAGCCGGGACGGCGACTCAGTCGAACGACTTCTCGAACACCAGAATGTCGAGCGTCGTCCCCTCCACCTCGGCGGTCGTCGCGCCGACCCGCTCGAAGCCGTTGGCCTCGTAGAACGCGTGAGCGGGCGTCTGTCGCCCGGTCGTCGAGAGCACGAACCGCTCGGACCCGCGCTCGCGGGCGCGGCGTTCGAGTTCGTCGTACATCGCCTGCCCGATCCCCTCGCGGTGGTGGTCGGGGTGGACGTGCATCCGCTTGAGTTCCGCGGCGCCCGCGGGCTCGACGAACTCCGTAACGACGCCAGTCGGGGGGCGGAACGCGCCGGTCGCGACGATCTCGCCGTCACGTTCCCCGACGAGGAACTCTCCGCCGGCGTCGACGTACTCCGCGAGGATGTCGTCGTCCTCGAGCGCGGGCACGTCCTCGAAGTAGGCGTCGGCCGAGCGGAGGGCGGCCTCGACGGTCTCGTCGACGGCGTCGCGGTCGGCGGGGCGGAAGCGGCGGATCGAGAGGGTCACACCGTTCGTACGCCGGCGGCGCCTTTCGGCCTTCGCTTCGCGGCAGCCCGGCTCGGTCTAGCTCGGGAGACACCCGCCGGGCGAACCCACGCAGTTCAAGAGTCCCGGCCGGCTACCGCCGGTATGGACGAAGACGAGAGCCACGAACACGTCGTTCCGGGCAGCGAGACGGAGCCCGGCGGCGAGGCGGTGCGGGGCTACGACTTCCGCGGCGAGTTCGACCTCGGCGAGATGCTGGAGGCCTACGCGACGACCGGCTTTCAGGCGACGCATCTCGCCGAGGCCGTCGACATCGCGAAACAGATGCGCGAGGAGGACGCGAAGATCTACCTGACGCTGACCTCGAACATCATCTCCTCGGGGCTGCGGGAGGTCGTCGCCTACCTCGTCCGCGAGGGGTTCGTCGACGTGATCATCACCACCTCGGGCTCGATCGCCGAGGACGTGATCAAGACCGAGAAGCCGTTCAAGATGGGCGAGTGGGACGCCGACGAGGCTGCGCTCCGCGAGGAGGGGATCAACCGCCTCGGCAACATCTACGTCCCCTCGGACCGCTACGTCTGGCTCGAAGAGTACCTCTACGACTTCTTCGACGACTTCTTCGCCGAGGAGAAGGTCCGCACGCCGACGGAGTTCTCCCGTGAGCTCGGCGAGACGCTGGACGACCCGGACTCGGTGCTGAAGCAGGCCGCCGACAACGACGTGCCGGTGTACTGCCCCGCGCTCAACGACGCCGAGGTGGGGAACTTCCTCTACTACTACCGAAAGCAGCACGACACCGACATCGGCATCGAGATCATGGCCGACTACGACGACCTGATCGAGAACGGGATGCTTGCCGACACAACGGGGCTGCTGGTCGTCGGCGGCGGCGTCCCCAAGCACCACGCGATCATGACGAACCTGTTCCGCGGCGGCGCCGACTACGCCGTCTACATCTCCACCGGGATGGAGGGCGACGGCTCGCTGTCGGGCGCGCCGCCGAACGAGGCCGTCTCGTGGGGGAAGATCAAGGAGGAGGAGACCAACTACACGCAGGTGCAGGCCGAGGCGACGCTCGTGTTCCCGCTGCTGGTGGCGGGCGCGTTCGCCGACAGCTAGCCAGTCACGTTACCGAGAGCGGCGCTCTCGGTCGCCAGCCAGCACGCCTCGCGTTCTGGCGACGGCTCGTGACCTGCCGAGGCCTCCGTGCCTCGGCAACAGAGCGTTTTGCCGTGATCGTGTGGAACCTCACGCGGACCGCCGCGACGGACGGATTTTTGCGCGTCCCGACACCACGAACGAGTATGGACGCCGCAGTGTTCCACGGCGAACGCGACATCCGCGTGGAGGACCGCCCCGAACCCGAGATCGAGAGCCCGACGGACGCGGTCGTCCGGGTGACCCACACCGCGGTCTGTGGCTCGGACCTCTGGCCCTACCGCGGTATTCAGGACCGCGAGGCAGGCTCGGGGATCGGCCACGAGCCGATGGGGATCGTCGAGGCGGTCGGCGACGACGTGACCAGCGTCGAGCCCGGTGACCGCGTGTTCGGCCCGTTCTCGACGAGCTGTGGGGAGTGTGAGTTCTGCCGGAAGGGGCTGCACACCTCCTGTGTCGAGGGCGGCGGCTGGACCGGCCCCGAGAGCGGCGCACAGGCCGAGTACGTCCACACCGAACACGCCGACGGCACGCTGATCCGCGTCCCCGAACGCCACGCCGACGACGAGGAGACGCTCCGCTCGCTGCTCCCGCTGACCGACGTGATGTGTACGGGCCACCACGCCGCCGTCAGCGCGGGCGTCGAGGCCGGCGACACGGCGGTCGTGATCGGCGACGGCGCGGTCGGCCTCTGTGGCGTCGCGGCCGCCAAGCGGCTGGGCGCCGAGCGCGTGATCGCGATGGGTCACCACGAGGACCGCCTCGAGATCGCCGAGGAGATGGGCGCGACCGACACGATCGCCGCCCGTGGCGAGGAAGCGGTCGAGCGCGCCACGGAGCTCACCCACGGCGGTGCGAACCACGTCATGGAGTGTGTCGGCGCGCAGTCCTCGATGGAGACCGCGTTCGAGGTCGCTCGCCCCGGCGGCACGGTCGGCTACGTCGGCGTCCCCAGCGGCGTCGAGAACGCCGAGTTCCTCGGGACCGCGTTCGGGAAGAACGTCAGTCTCGAAGGCGGCGTCGCCCCGGTTCGGGCGTACGCCGAGGCGCTGATGGCCGACGTGCTGCAGGGGACGCTCGACCCCTCGCCGGTGTTCACGAAGGAGGTCGACCTGGGGGAGATCGAGGAGGGATACCGCGCGATGGACGAGCGCGACGCGGTGAAAGTGTTGGTGAAGCCGTAGGACGACGGGAAACGGGTCAGAGTTAACTGCGTCTCGTTCGAACGTCCGCGTAGAGCAATGAGTAGCGGATGCGTCGTCGACCGTTCGACCGCCGCCCCGGGAAGAGGCGGGACCGCCCCCTGTGGGAGGTGGGGGGATGGTTGATCCCGTCGCGGCGAGCCGGCTGCAGTTCGCCGTCACCACCATCGTCCACATCATCTTCCCCGTGATGAGCATGGGGCTCGCGCCGTTCCTGATCTACTTCACCTGGAAGGAGATCCGGACCGGCGAAGCCGTCTACGAACGGCTCCGGCGGTTCTGGGTCAAGATCTTCGCGGTCAGCTTCGTCGTCGGCACCGTCACCGGGCTCGTGCTGGAGTTCGAGTTCGGCACCAACTTCGCGGCGTTCTCGACGTTCGCGGGCGAGCTGTTCGGCGGCCCGCTGGCGACGGAGGGGATGATGGCGTTCATGCTCGAAGCGACGTTCCTCGGCATCTTCCTCTACGGCCGTGAGCGCGTCTCCGACGCGTTCTACTTCCTCTCGAGCGTCGCGGTCGGGCTGGGGACGTGGCTCTCGGCGGTGTGGATCCTGATCGCGAACTCCTGGATGCAGACCCCGCGGGGGTACGAACTCGTCAACGAGGGCGGGCAGGAGGTCGTCCACCTCACGGACCCCATGGCGGCGTACCTCAACCCCCGGTTCCAGTACATGTTCATCCACATGCAGAACTCGGCGGTCGAGTCGGTCGCGCTGTTCATGGCCGGCGTCGCCGCCTACTTCGTGTACAAACACCACGTCCGGGGACAGGAGATCGACAACCCCGTCTTCTGGGTGAAGACGCTCAAGATCGCGATCGTCGCGCTGGTGATCACGGCGCCGCTGCAGGTGCTCCACGGCGACCTGTACGCCCGCCACGTGTACGAGACCCAGCCACAGAAGTTCGCCGCGATGGAGGCGCTGTGGGAGACCGACACGTACGTGCCGGAGTACATCATCGCGTTCCCGACCGACCCCTCGCACATCCTCGACCCGCGGGCGAAGGAGCTGTTCGGGATCGGCATCCCCGGCGGCGCGTCGTGGCTCGCCAGCGGCGGGAACCCGCAGGCGGAGATCCGCGGGCTGAACTCTTTCGAGACGGCGGCGCCGCCGGTCGCGATCGTGTTCTGGGCGTTCCGCATCATGGTCGGCCTCGGCTTCTGGTTCATCCTGCTCGCGTTCTGGGCGGCGTTCCGCTGGTACCGCGGCGATCTGGTCGACGACGACCTGCTCCACAAGGCGTTCATGGGCTCGTCGCTGCTGGGGATCGTCGCGGTCGAGACGGGCTGGATCGTCACCGAGGTCGGCCGCCAGCCGTGGCTGATTCAGGACGTGCTGCTGACCGAGTCGGGCGTCTCGACGAACCTGACCGGAGCGGAGGCGACGTTCACGCTCGCCGGCTTCGTCGGCGGCTACGCACTGCTGTTGGTGCTGTACACCTACGTGATCCGGCGGATCATCAAGCACGGCCCGCCCGAGGTCGACGACGGGAGCGAGAGCGTCGACGCGCCCACGGACGCCCCGCCGGAGGCGGAGGTGAGCGTCGATGATTGATCTCGCCGGCGAGCCGCTGTTCGGGCTGCCGCTGCCGGCGATCTGGTTCGGGCTCGTGTTCTTCGTGTTGGGGATGTTCCTGTTCCTCGACGGGTTCGACTTCGGGATCGGCATCCTGTTCGCGACCCGGGAGGACGACCACGAGAAGGAGACGCTGCTGGCCGCGATCGGGCCGTTCTGGGACGGGAACGAGGTGTGGCTGGTGGTGTTCGGCGGCGCACTGTTCGCCGCCTTCCCGTCGGTGTACGCGAATCTGTTCAGCCGCTACTACCTGCTCATGTTCGCGATCCTCGCAGCGCTCGGACTCAGGGGGCTCGCCCCGGAGATGTACGAGGAGCGCGAGGACGAGCAGTGGCGGCGGTACTGGGGCTACTCCTTCGTCGCCGGCAGCGCGCTGACGCCGTTCCTGCTGGGGATGTTCGCGATCAACTGGCTCACCGGGGTCGCGGGGATCGTCTCGATCCCGGGGCTGCTCGGCGGGCTCGCGGTCGTCGCGCTGACCGTCGCCGACGGCGCCGCCTTCCTCGGCCTCAAGACACGCGGCTCGCTCCGGGACGACGCGAGCCGGTACGGGATTCGCGCGGTCGCCGCCTACGTCGGTCTGGTCGCGCTCACGCTCGTCGCGATCTACGTCACGACGCCCGGCCTGCAGTCGGCGCTGCTCTCGGTGCCCGTGATCGCGCTGGTGCTGCTGTCGATCGCGCTGGCGGCGGGCTACGTCGTTGCCACCCGGCAGGGACAGTACCACGCCGCGTTCGGGACGGTCGCGGGACTGGTCGCCGCGCTGGTGGGCGTGATCGCGACCGCGATGTTCCCGGCGATCGACCGCGCGGCCGGGATCCCCGTCTCGGAGGGGATCGTCTCGACGCTGCCGCTGAACCTGATGACGATCATGATGGCGTTCCTACTGCCGATCGTCCTCTCGTACTTCGGCGTGCTGTACTCCGTGTTCAGCGGCCCGATCGACGCGGAGGCGTCGTATGGCTGACGCGGCCGACGGGTCGGCGTCCCCGAACCTCGGCTCCCGGATCGTTGTGACGTGGGCGGAGCTCACCGTCGTCGGCCTCGCCGGCGGGATCCTCGGCACGACCGTCGGCGGTCCGCCCGCGCTGGTGGTGTACTTCGCGACCACGCTGCTCTCGGTCGGGATCCTGCTGTACAACGTGAACGTACTGGTGCAGCGATCCATCACCCAGCAACTCAGGAACGAGCCGTAGTCGGCGCTCTTCCGAGGATACGACTGTACGGAAGGAACAGTAATCATGATGTGTTCGTGCGTCCTCAGTAGCGTCATGAGCGATATTTCGCGTGAATCGACCGGAATCGAGGGGCTCGACAGGGTTCTGGGGGGTGGGCTGTTGGAGCGGCAGAACGCGCTCGTTCGGGGGCCACCCGGCGCCGGCAAAACCGTGTTCGGCCTGCACTTCCTCGCTGCGGCCGGCGACGGCGAGGAGAGCCTGTACATCAACTTCGGCGAGCCGACGGAGTACGTCAAGCGAACGGCCGACCACTTCGACCTCAACTCCGACTCGCTGCATTTCCTCGAACTCGCGCCGACGGCCGAGCAGTTCACCGAGGAGGAGATGTACACCCTGTTCTCCTCGGCGGACGTGGAACAGCCGTCGCTGATCAACGAGGTCCGTGACACCGTCGAGGAGCTCCAGCCCGACCGCGTCCTGATCGACCCGATAACGGAGTTCCGCTTTCTCACGGCGGACGAACACCAGTTCCGCTCCCAGATCATGGGGCTCATCGATTTCCTCCGCGGGAAGGGGGCGACCGTGCTGATGACCTCTCAGGTCGCGTCGGACCTCTCCGACACCGATCTCCGGTTCCTGACCGACGTGATCATCGACCTCGACCGGACGCCCGACGCGTGGAGCATCGACGTGACGAAGTTCCGTGGCCCGTCGGTCAAACGCGGCCCGCACGGCTACGAGGTGACGGACGACGGCGTCGAGGTCTGGCCGCGGCTCGTCCCGACACAGGAGCCGGTCGACTTCGAGCCGGGGACCGTCTCCTCCGGCGTCCCGGAGCTCGATCAGCTGCTCAGCGGCGGGCTCCAGCGCGGCACGGTGACCTTTTTCAGCGGTCCCACCGGCGCCGGCAAGACCACGACCAGCCTCCAGTTCGTCAAGGAGGCCGCAAGCCGCGGCAACCAGTCGCTCATCCTCTCCTTCGAGGAGTCGAAGCGGACGATGCTCCAACGGTCGGAAGCGCTGAACATCGGCCTCTCACACATGCTCGACGAGGGCACCGTCGAGATCGTCGAGGCCCGCCCCGACGAGTACACGATCGATCAGGTCACGAACATGATCGAAACCGCGGTCACCGAGGACGACGTGGGTGTCGTCCTGCTCGACGGGTTCCAGGGGTTCAAGCAGAACCTCCGCGGGTTCGGCGACGAGGATCCGGTCGACTACCTGAGCTCGATCGGTCGCTACCTCCGCGAGATGGGGGTGACGACGATGGTCACCAACGAAGTCCACCAGATCACGGGCGAGTTCCGCGTCACGGAGGAGGCGATGAGCAACGTCGCCGACAACATCGTCTTCCTCCGCCATCTGGAGTATCAGGGCTCCATCGACAAGGTCATCGGCGTGCTCAAGATGCGAACGAGCGACTTCGAGGACACGCTCCGGCGCCTCGATTTCACCGAGTACGGCATCAGCGTCGGCGAACCGCTCACCGAACTGAGCGGCATCCTGACCGGGACGCCGACGTTCGACACGTCGAAACAGCCCCGAACAGATGGCTCCTGATCGCGCCGTCACCGACCGGGGCTCGACGGCGACGGTGTTCTCGCTCGTCGCGAACACGGCGAACCAGCGCCTCCTCACGAGGTGGCTCGCCGAGAACTCCCGGTACCAGCTCGTCGAAGGCGAGCTCGACAGCGCGTCGTTTGACATCTGTGTCCTCGACACCGCCGCGTTGCGGCAGTCCCAGTCGACGCTTCGACGGCGGAAAGACGAAGCCGATAGCCTGCTGCCGTACCTCCTTCTGGTCCCCGACAGCAGCTGGGTCGCGGTCAACGAGGAGCTCCGGCGACAGCACCCGGCGCTCTGGGAGCTCGTCGACGGCACCGTCAGGGTCCCGCTGGACAAGTACGACCTCGCGAACAGCATCGACACGCTGCTCCGACTCCGAGACCAGTCACAGGAGATCTCACGGCGGGGGCGACAGCTGGAGATACTGAACCGCCTGCTCCGGCACGACATCCGGAACGACATCGCCGTCGTGCTGGGGTGGCTCGACGTGCTGTCGGACAGCATCACGCCCGAGCAGCGATCGGCGTACGAGCGGATCGAGTCCGCGTCGAACCACATCCTCGACCTCACGACGACCGCGAGAGACATCACGGAAACCATAGCGAGCGGGGGCGAGCCCGAGCTACGGCCGATGAACCTCACCCAGGTCGTGCTCGAAGAGGCCGAGAAGTGCAGGACGACGTTCGAGACGGCCAGCATCGAGCTCCCCGACTCGCCGCCGGAGATAACCGTGGCGGCGAACGACCTGCTCTCCTCGGTGTTTCGGAACCTCATCAGCAACGCCGTGCAGCACAACGACGCCGCCGAGCCGAGGGTGGCTATCAGTCTGTCCGCGTCCGACGGCGCCGCGCGTGTCAAGATCGCGGACAACGGGCCCGGCATCCCCGACTCGATCCGGGAGCAGATCTTCCACGACGAGGTGAAAGGCGTCGAGAGCGCGGGGTCGGGGATGGGGCTGTATCTGGTCTCGACGCTCGTCCAGATGTACGACGGCAGCGTCTGGGTCGACGACAACGACCCGCGCGGCTCGGTGTTCGTCGTCGAACTGCCGACCGTCGAAGCGGCCGACTGAGACGGCACCGCGCGAGAAGGGGGTCGGTAGCTCTCGACACGTCACACGGCCACCGTCGTTTATCCCCTCGCCCCTCCAACCCCGACGTGATGGAACTGCGGCGGGTCGTCCGGGGGAGTCCGGACTGGGACCGGATCGAGGCGGTCGTTCGCGAGCTCGCGGAGCGGTACGACCGCGAGTCGGTCCACGTCCGCTTCCTCGACGCCGACAACTGGCTCTCGACGCCGCTGGTGCTCGACGACGAGTTCTTCGTGAAGCTGGTGACCGAGCAGAACTCGCTGGTCCACGCGCTGTTCACCGCGACCCGGAACCTCGGCGCGTTCTCCTCGGGTACGGAGGGGTTCTTCGGCCACTACGGCACGCCCTACCAGATGGCCGAACACGAACTGGAAGCCACCGAGCGCCTGCGCGAGGTCGGCGTGAACGCCCCCGAGCCGATCGAGGCGCTGGATGTCGAGGGGATGGGCGTGCTGGTGATGGAGTACCTCCCCGCGTTCGACACGCTGGGCGACCTCGGCGAGCAGCGCGAGCGCGAACTCGCCCCGGACGTGTTCGCGGCGCTGCGCCGGATGCACGACCACGGGCTCGCTCACGGCGACCTGCGTGCGGAGAACGTGCTCGTGGTCGAGAACGAGATCTACGTCATCGACGCCACCAACGTCCGCGAGGACGCGGACGCCGGGGCGACGATGGCCGCCGCGCGGTCGTACGACCTCGCGTGTGCGCTCGCGGCGCTGGAGCCGCTGATCGGTGCGAAAGCGGCGGTGAAGGCGGCGCTGGCACACTACGACGAACGGGAGCTACTGGAAGCGCGGGAGTTTCTGGACTTCGTGAGCGTTCGGCCGGACCACACGTTCGCTGCGGCGGCGTTGAAAGGGGAGATCGAGACGCGGGCGGGCGAGGCCGAGCGCGGCGGGTAGCCGCCTCAGTCCGGCCGCTCGGGCATCGTCCCCGACCGCTCGCGCTCGTAGGCGCGCCGGATCGGCTCGTCGAGCTCGACGAGGTGGATCAGGGGGTTGCCCGGGTAGACGACGGGGTTCTCGAGCTTCCCGACGAGCAGCCCCGTGAAGGGTGCCTCGACCCGGACGACGTCCTGCTTGAACGGGCTCGAGATGGTACAGACCGTGTCGCCCTCGTGGACGAGTTCGCCCCGGTCGTAGTGCATCTCCACGAGTCCGCCGGCGTCGGACCGGACCCACGTCTTCTGATCGCTGGTGACGATCGTCCGCCAGCTCGGTCGAGTCACGGACTGATCGGGGGAGACGCCGTACTCCGCGAACACGCTCGCGACGCCGTCGAGCGCGCGGTCGATCAGCCCCCGCTGGAACCGGTGAGCCTCGCCCATCTCGACGGTGATCGTCGGGACGCCGGCGGCGGTCGCCTCGCGGCGCAGCGTCCCCGACGCCCCCTCGCTGTCGATGATCACGTTCGAGCCGAACCCCCGCGCGAGCCGCGGGACGTCGCCGTCGGCCATGTCCGCCCGGACGTGGAGCATGTTCGTCCGGCCGCGCGTGGACGTGTGGAAGTCCAGCCCGAGATCGCAGGGTTCGACGAAGTTCCGGAAGATCTCGTCGGCCATCCGTTTCGCGCTCGTGGAGCCGGCGTTCCCGGGGAACGAGCGGTTGAGGTCGCGGTCGTAGACGGGCAGGTAGCGCTGCTGGGTGACGAACCCCGGCACGTTCAACACGGGCAGACAGACCAGCGTCCCGTGGAGGTTCGTGTGCGCCCACTCGTAGGCGACCTCCCGCACCACCTCGATCCCGTTGAGTTCGTCGCCGTGGGAGGCCGCCGAGAGGAACACGGTCGGCCCCGCGTGCTCCCCGTTGACGATCGAGACCGGGATGCGGACGGGGTCGCCAAGGTACGTCTCGCTGATGCTGTACCGGATGTCCGCGCGCTCCCCGGGTTCGACCCGCCCGCCGTTGTACGTGAACGCCCCGTCGGTCATCGTCCCGTGTTTGGCGCGGGGCGTATATAGCTGGGGCCCCGGTCGACCGCCCCTTCGGGCGGCCCATCGGCACGGTTTAGTCGCTATCCGTCGAAGACCACCCCAATGAACGACTCCGTTTCTGTCGGCGTTCTCAGCCTCCACAACAGCAAGGAGACGAAGGCGATCCTGAACGCGGTCGAGGCGCTCGGTCACACCGGCGTCTGGTTACGGGAGGAGAGCCTCTGTGTGGACATCGCGGACGGCACGGCGACGCTCGACCCCAACGTCGACGTGATCGCGAACCGACTCCTGCTGTCACGGACCGAACAGCCCGCGGAACTGCTCGGGCTCGCGCTCTCGCTGAGCCACCTACGGCCCATGCTGAACCGGCCGCGGAACGTCCTCACGGCGTTTCACAAGTTCGCGACCGCGACCGCACTCGCCGGCTCGGACGTGCAGTTGCCCGACGCGACGCTCGCGCTCGACGACGACCGGCTGAACGACGAGAAGGCGAAGTACGGCGACGAGGTGGTGTACAAGACCGCGATCGGCACCCACGGCGGCGGGACGTGGAAGGTCGGCAGCGAGGAACAGGTCAACCCACGGGTCGGCGACCGCTACGCGTTCCTCCAGGAGCTGATCCAGCGGGACGGCGACCGCCACCGCGACCTCCGTGTCTACGTCGTCGACGGCGAGGTCGTCGGCACGATGCGGCGGTACGCGCCGGAGAACGACTGGCGGACTAACGTCGCGCTCGGCGGCGACGTCGAGGGGGTCGACGACCTCCCCGAGGCGGCCGCGGCGGCGGCGCTCTCGGCGACCGAGGCCATCGGCCTCGATTACGCCGGCGTCGACCTCGTGGAGGGCGAGGCGGGCTGGCACCTGCTGGAGGTCAACCCCACCGCCGGGTTCAAGGGGCTGTTCGCGGCGACCGGCGTGAGTCCGGCCCCCGCCATCGCGAAGCTAGCCATCGAGACGGCGGGCGGCGAGGTGGACGACGACCGGGTCGTCGAACTCGCGACCGAGCTCGACGACTCCAAACCCGAGGCCGTGGCGACCGAACCCGAGCCCGAGCCGGCGGCGGTGAGCTCCATCGGCTACACCGAGAACGTGCTCGTCTCCGGCACCAGCGGCACCGAGCGCGTCGTCGGGAAGTCCGACACGGGCGCCGCGCGGACGAGCATCGACACCCGGCTGGCGGCGGCGATCGGCGCCGGCCCGATCAAGTCGATGACGAAGGTCCGATCCGGGAGCCGCAAGTCCGGGCAGGCCCGGCCGGTCGTCGACATCGTCGTCGGCGTCGGCGGGGACCGCCACACTGTCGCGGCGTCGCTGCAGGACCGCAGCCACATGGACTACCAGCTCTTGCTCGGCCGCGACATCCTCCAGCACTACCAAGTGGACGTTCGGCGTCGATCGGACGTCGACCAGTCGAGCGAGGAGTAGCGGCCGATTGCGGGGCGCTCGCGGTCGGGGGCGACCCCGTCTCGCGACCGGCAGGGTTTTTCACGCCACCGCCCCCACTCTCAGTACACATGAGCAGCGAACCGTACCAGCACTACATCGACGGCGAGTGGGTCGAGGGCACCGGCAGCGAGACGTTCACCAGCGAGAACCCCGCGAACGGCGAGACGCTCGGGGAGTTCCACCGCGGCACCGAGGACGACGTCGACGAGGCCATCGCGGCCGCCGACGAGGCGTTCGAGGAGTGGAAGGAGCTCTCCCACATCGACCGCGCGGAGTACCTCTGGGACATCTACCACGAGCTCAAGGAGCGCCACGAGGAGCTCGGCGAGATCGTCACCAAGGAGTGCGGGAAGGAGATCTCCGAGGGGAAAGCCGACGTGACCGAGGCCTGGCACATGGTCGAGTGGGCCGCCGGCGACGCCCGCCACCCCAAGGGCGACGTGGTCCCGTCGGAGATTCCGAGCAAGGACGCCTACATGCGCCGCAAGCCCCGCGGTGTCGTGGGCTGTATCACGCCGTGGAACTTCCCGGTCGCGATCCCGTTCTGGCACATGGCCGTCTCGCTGGTCGAGGGCAACACCGTCGTCTGGAAGCCCGCCGAGCAGACGCCGTGGTGCGGACAGATCATCGCCGAGATGTTCGAGGAGTCGGGCATCCCGGACGGCGTGTTCAACATGGTGCAGGGGTTCGGCGACGCCGGCGCGGCGATCACCGACGACGGCCGCATCGATACGGTGCTGTTCACGGGCAGCGCCGAGGTCGGCCACGAGATCGCCTCCAAGGTGGGCGGCGAGCCCGGCAAGCTGGCGGCGTGTGAGATGGGCGGGAAGAACAACATCGTCGTCACCGAGGAGGCCGACCTCGACGTGGCGGTCCACTCGGCCACGATGAGCTCCTTCAAGACGACCGGCCAGCGCTGTGTCTCCTCCGAGCGCCTCGTCGTCCACGAGGACGTGTACGACGAGTTCAAGGAGCGCTTCGTCGAGAACGCGAAGTCCGTCGCCGTCGGCGACCCGCTCGACGAGAACACGTTCATGGGGCCGCTGATCGAGGAGGAGCACAAGGAGAAGGTCTCGAAGTACAACCAGCTCGCGAAAGACGAGGGCGTGAACGTGCTCGTCGACCGCGAGGAGCTCGACGACGACGAGATCCCGGACGGCCACGAGGACGGCCACTGGGTCGGGCCGTTCGTCTACGAGGCCGACCCCCACGACGACCTGCGCTGCACGCACGAGGAAGTGTTCGGCCCGCACGTCGCCCTGCTGAAGTACAGCGGCGACATCGAGGACGCCGTCGAGATCCACAACGACACCGAGTACGGGCTCGCCGGCGCGATCATCTCGGAGGACTACCGCCAAATCAACTACTACCGCGACAACGCCGAGGTCGGGCTGGCGTACGGCAACCTCCCCTGCATCGGCGCGGAGGTCCAGCTTCCCTTCGGCGGCGTGAAGAAGTCCGGCAACGGTTACCCCAGCGCGCGTGAGGTCATCGAGGCCGTCACCGAGCGCACCGCCTGGACCCTGAACAACTCGAAGGACATCGAGATGGCACAGGGCCTGAGCGCGGACATCAAGACCCAGGACGACTGAATCAGGCAGTCGGCCGCAAACCCACCCCCGCCTTTTTAGCGCCACGCGCACTCTGCCACGGCGAACAGCGATGGACGACTCCGGCGGCACGATCCGCGTCCTCCACGTCGACGACGACGCGGACCTCGCGGATCTGACAGCGACGTACCTCCGGCGCGAGAACGATCGAATCGCCGTTGAGACGGCCGAAAACGCCGACGAGGCGCTCGGCCGGCTCGACGAGGGCGTCGACTGCGTCGTCGCCGACTACGACATGCCGGGTCGGTCGGGGATCGAACTGCTCGAAGCCGTGCGCGCCGACCATCCCGACCTCCCCTTCATCCTCTACACCGGGAAGGGGAGCGAGGAGATCGCCAGCGAGGCCATCTCCGCGGGCGTCACCGACTACCTCCAGAAGGAGGGCGGCACCAGTCAGTACGCCGTGCTCGCCAACCGCATCGTCAACGCCGTCGAGGCCGTCCGTTCCGAACAGCTACTCGCCCGCAGGACCCACCGGCTGGAGCGCCTGATCGACAACCTCCCCGGGATGGTGTACCGCTGCCGAAACGAGCCCGACTGGCCGATGGAGACCGTGGAGGGCGAGGTCGAGGAGCTGACCGGCTACGACGCCGACGCGCTGGAGCGCGGCGACGTGGTCTGGGGGGCGGATATCCTCCACCCCGCGGACCGCGACGAGATGTGGGAGCGCGTGCAGGCGTCGATCGCCGACCGGGGGACGTTCGAGGTGAACTACCGGATCCGGACCCGCGAGGGCGAGACGCGCTGGATGTGGGAGCGCGGCCGCGGCGTGTACGAGAACGACGAGCTGGTCGCGATCGAGGGGTTCATCACCGACGTGAGCGAGCGCGAGCGCCGGGAGAAGCGCTTGGAGCAGACCACCGCGCGGCTGGAGGCGCTGTTCGAGCAGTCGCCGGACATGATCAACGTCCACGACGCCGAGGGGACGATCGACGAGCCCAACGCCCGGCTGTGTGAGAAGCTCGGCTACGACCGCGAGGAGCTGATCGGAACGAAGGTCTGGGAGATCGACTGCTCGATCGACTCCGAGTCGGCCGCCGAGATCTGGGCGCGCATGGAGCCGGGCGACAGCCGCCGGTTCGAGGGGGAGTACGAACGCGCCGACGGCTCGACGTTCCCCGTCGAGGTCCACATCCGGCGTATCGAGGCCGACGACGAGCCGCTGTACGCCGTCATCAGCCGGGACATCACCGAGCGCCGGCAGCGCGAGCGCGAGCTCGAACGCGTCCGCGAGGAGCACGAGGAGCTCATCAACGGGATGAACGACACGGTGTGGGTCATCAACACCGACGCGGAGTTCCTCGCGGTCAACGACGCCGCCGTGGAGCGGCTCGGCTACAGCCGGGAGGAGCTGCTGGGGATGGGCCCCCGCGACATCAACCCGGAGACGGACCCCGACGAGATCGCGGCGCTGATCGAGGGGATGCCCGAGGACGGGACGCAGGTGTTCGAGACGGTCCACGAGACCAAAGACGGCGAGCGCATTCCCGTCGAGATCAGTTCGAGCCTGATCCGCTATCGGGGCGAGACCGTGATCCTGAGCGTCGGGCGGGACATCTCGGCCCGGAAGGAGCGCGAGCGCCGGCTCGAACGGTTCGCCTCCATCGTCTCCCACGACCTGCGCAATCCGCTGAACGTCGCGTCGGGCCGACTCGAACTGGCCGCCGAGGAGTGTAACAGCGAGCATCTCGGTCACGTCGCCGACGCCCACGAGCGCATGAACGCGCTGATCGACACGCTCCTCGACCTCGCTCGCGAGGGCGAACTCGCGATCGATCCGGCGCCGGTCGCCGTCGCCGACGTCGCCGAGAGCGCGTGGACGACCGTCGCAACCGACGACGCGGAACTCCGGATCGCTGTCGAGGGAACGATCGTCGCCGACCGGAGCCGGCTCACACAGCTGTTCGAGAACCTCTTCCGGAACGCGGTGGAACACGGCGGCCCCGGCGTGACCGTCACCGTCGCCGACATCGACGGCGGCTTCGCCGTCACCGACGACGGGCCCGGCATCCCCGAGAGCGAGCGCGACTCGGTGTTCGAAACCGGCTACACCACCGGCGAGGGGACCGGGTTCGGCCTCTCGATCGTCGGGCAGGTGGCCGAGGCCCACGGCTGGTCGGTTCGGCTCGTCGCCGGCGAGGACGGCGGCGCACGCTTCGAGTTCACCGGCGTCGAGGAGCCCTGACCTTCATTCGAGTTCGAGAACTGCCGCCATCACCCGACTCTCGGCTTTCCGCAGGTGTTCGGCGGCCGTCGACGGCGACACCCCGAGCGCCGCCGCGACGCCCTCGATCGAGCCGCGCCGGGGGCTGTCGTAGTAGCCGGCGTCGACAGCGGCCGCGACCGCCTCGCGCTGGCGTGCGGTCAGCCCCGAGTCGAACAGTTCGCGCCGGCGGTCGTACTCGCCGACGCGGAGCACCTCGGTCCGCATCTCGTCCGGGAGGTTCTCCAGCGCCGGCCGGATCGCGCCCGCCGTCCCGACCAGCGTGACCGTCGCGGTGCCGTCGCTGTCGAACTCGATCGGCGGGACGGCCATGATCCCCGTCCGGGAGATCGCGTCGAGGATCTCCTCGTCCCGGTCGGGCGTCTCTTGTTCGACGAACGCGTAGAACGTCCCGTCCGCCGCCGGCGTGAACTCCCACTCGATCACCGAGGGTGCCGCCCGGAGCATCCCGGCGAACGCCTCGGGCTCGCCGTCGACGCGGTACAGCAGCGTGTCCCGGTCCGGGCCGGAGCGGTCCTCGTGGAGCAGCACGTCCCGCTCGACGGCGTCGGAGTCACAGATAGCCTCGTGGACGGGGTTGATCGTCTCCTCGGAGAACGCGACACGCAGCCGGACGTACTTCATCGACCGCGGGGTCTGCTCGCTGGTGCTTAAAAATACCCGGTCGAGTGCGGCAGAACGCGCCAGTGACCGGCGCCCCGATCCCGACCCGTGTCTCAGCAACCGCCGGTTATCGAGACGGTCGACGCCGAGCCGGACCCGCTGCTCACGGACGCCCGACGGACCATCGCCGACGCCGGTTTGGCAGCCGCGGTCGTGGACTCGCGGGAGATCGGCGACATCCCCGCGCTGGAGATCCGCGGCGACCGCGTCCCGGCCGTCCTCGACGCGCTCCGGACGGGGCTCGGACTCGATCACTGCTCCTGTGTGGTCGCACAGGAGTACGACACCCACGCCGAGAGCGTCTACCTCCTCCGGGCGTACGACGACCCGACGCGGGAGCTCGGCGTCGCCGTCCCGGTTCCCCTCGACGAGAAGGCGAGCCAGTCCGGCGCGGACGCGTTCCGGACGATCGACTGGCACGAACGCGAAGCGTACGACCTGCTGGGGTTCGAGTACGAGGATCACCCCGACCTCCGGCGGATCCTCCTGCCCGAGACGTGGCAGGGCCACCCGCTGAGCCACGACGACGACGGGGACGCCCCGCAGATCGTGCCGCTGCGGGAGAACGAGGGACGGCTCACGGACGCCGAGGAGCGGGAGGCCGCCGACGGCGCCGAGACGATGTTCCTCAACGTCGGCCCCCACCACCCCGCGACCCACGGTGTGATGCATCTGGAGACGACGCTCGACGGCGAGCAGGTCGTCGACGTGGAGCCCGACATCGGCTACATCCACCGCTGTGAGGAGCAGATGTGCGAGTCGGGGACGTACCGCCACCAGATCATGCCGTACCCGGATCGCTGGGACTGGAGCGGCGCCGGGCTCTGCAACGAGTGGGCGTACGCCCGTGCGGCCGAGGCGCTGGCCGATATCGAAGTGCCCGAGTACGCACAGCTGCTCCGGACGCTTACTGCCGAACTCAGCCGGATGCTCGGCCACTTCCTCGCGGTCGGCGCGTACGCGCTCGACGTGGTGGGCGACTTCACGGCCACGTTCATGTACGCGATTCAGGAGCGCGAACGGATCCAGAAACTGCTGGAGGACGTGACGGGCCAGCGCCTGATGTTCAACTACTTCCGGCTCGGCGGGGTCGTCTGGGACCTGCCCGACCCCCGCGACGAGTTCTTGGCCGACGTGCGGGCGTTCCTCGACGGGCTGCCCGAACGGCTTCGGGAGTACCACAGCCTCCTGACCGAGAACGAGCTCCTCCAGCTACGGACCGTCGACACCGGCCACCTCGCTCCCGAAACCGCAAAGCAGTACGGCTGTACGGGCCCGGTCGCCCGCGGCTCGGGCATCGACTACGACGTTCGCCGGGACGACCCGTACGGCTACTACGACGAACTCGACTGGAGCGTCGTGACCGAGGACGGCTGTGACAACTACGCCCGGCTGCTCGTTCGGCTGCGGGAACTGGAGGAGTCCGCGGCGATCGTCGAGCAGTGTGTCGACCGGCTCGCGGACTGGCCCGAGGACGACCGGACGATCCAAGCCAGCGTCCCGCGGACGATCAAGCCCGACGACGGCGCCGAGGTGTACCGGACCGTCGAGGCCGCGAAAGGGGAACTCGGTATCTACATCCGCAGCGACGGCACCGACCAGCCCGCCCGGTTCAAGATCCGCGGTCCCTCCTTCTCGAACCTCCAGGTGCTGCCGGAGATGGCGACCGGCGGGATGCTCCCCGACCTGATCGCGACCCTCGGGAGTCTGGACACGATCATGGGCGAGGTCGACCGGTAGGCGGCCCGGCGCCGGCCTCAGAGGTCGGTCTGTGGGAACCGCCAGAGTGCCAGCGCGATCGGGACGATCGCCCACGCGGCGAGCACGGCCGCGAAGAACGGCAGCGTCTCGTACGCCGCCAGCGGCCCCTCCGGCGGGTAGGAGAGCATACTCGTCCCGCGTTGGTACGCCGTGACGGGGTCGAGGTTCACCCAGAGCTGTGCCCACTCCGGACGTGGGCGCTGCTGCTCGGGCGGGTACATCCGGCGCACGATCTCGGTGGGGAGCCAGTCCCAGACGAACAGGAAGCCGAGGAACACGCCGAACGCGCCGCCGATGGCTCGTCGCCCCGTCGACGCGAGCGCCGAGATTCCGACCGCGAGGGCGGTACAGAACACGGTCCACAGCAGGACGAACCCCACGAGGGTGAGGTAGTCCGCTCCCGGAAGCTGCCCCGTCCGGAGGGTGTAGGCCGTCGGCGCCGCGAGCAGGCCGCCCGAGATCGCCGCGAGCAACGGCCCGACGCGACCGAGGAACGCGCCCAGCACCACCTCCCGTCGTGAGTGTGGGTACGCCAGCAGCACTCGCAGCGATCCGGACTCCCGGGCGCCGGCGACGACGCCGTGGCCCAGCGCCAGCGTCGTCAGCACCACCAGTATCCCCGCGGAGTTCTGGACGCCGCCGACGACCAGCGGACGGATCTCCCCCCGATACGTCGGCCCGCCGGTCGACCAGCCGACGAAGCCGAACACGATCACGAACAGCGCGGCGACGACCCACGCCGACTTGGTGCGGTGGGTGTCGAGCGCGTACTTCTCGACGAGGGTTCGGAGGCTCACTCCGCCACCTCCGAAATCTCGACTGCCGCTCTGCCGCCGCCGTCGCCGCCCTCGCCGGTGTAGGCGGCGAACACCGACTCCAGCGAGCCGGCGTCGGACTCGAAGTCGCGGATCTCGGCGCCGTGCTCTCGGAGCACGTCGAGCACGTCGACTTTCGCCGAACCGGCGCAGGTGGCCGTCAGCCGGCCGTCCTCGGCCTCCACGGGGTCGATCCCGTCGAGGCCCTCGACGGCGGCGACGGCGCCGTCGGGCAGCGACTCACAGTGGACCGTGAGCGTCGCGACGGCGCCCGCGCCGCGCAGCCCCTCGACGCTGTCGACGGCCACGAGTTCGCCGTCGGCGAGGATCCCCACGCGATCGCTCACGCGCTCGACCTGATCGAGGATGTGGCTCGAGAAGAACACGGTCGCGCCGCGATCGACCTCCTCGCGCACGATCTCGCGCATCAGGCGGACGCCGTTGGGGTCGAGCCCGGTGGAGGGCTCGTCGAGCACGAGCAGGTCGGGCTCGCCGACCAGCGCCATCGCGAGCATCAGCCGCTGGGTCATCCCCTTCGAGAAGTCGTCGGCGACGCGCGTCTCCGCGCCGGCGAGCCCGACGCGATCGAGCAGGGCGTCGGGGTCCGCGTCGGCGTTCTTCGAGGCGATCGCGTACTCGACGTGCTGGCGGGCGGTGTACTCCGGGAACGTGTCGTAGCCGTCCGGGAGCACGCCCACGCGCTGGCGGACGCGGCCGGACTCCTGCTGGGCGTCGATGCCGAACACCTCGACTTGGCCCTCGGTCGGCCGGAGGTAGTCGAGCAGACAGTCGATCGTCGTCGACTTCCCGGCGCCGTTGGGGCCGAGGAAGCCGAACACCTCGCCGCGCTCGACGGTGAGGTCGATGCCGCGGAGGGCGGTCACGCTGCCGAACTGCTTGTGGAGGCCGTCGATCTCGACGGCTGGCGGGGACTCTGTCGCCATGCTGAAACGACCGACTGGTCGTCGCATAGGCTTTGGGGGACGCGGCAGCGGAACGAAGTCGAGCCGAAAATCAGACCGCGGACCGCTCGGTGTCGTGGACGTGCAGGTCGTCGTCGAGCGTCACCGTCAGCGCCTCGCCGCCGAGTTCGATCGTCACCTCGAACCGCTGTGGCTGCTCGCCGACGAGCTCGATCGCGTCGTCGGAGACACACCACGACAGCGTCCAGTACGGCCGTTCCGACAGCGAGACGCCGTGCTCGCGGTGGAAGCCGACGACGACGCTGTCGTCCAGCAGCGCGAGCCCGACCGCGGAGCAGAGCTGGTGGTTACACTGCGAACAGCGGTGGATCGCGGTGAGCGAGCCGCCGAGACAGCAGTCCTCGGCGCGCTCGACGGTGGTCTCCATCCGCCCGCTGCACTCCGGACAGACGCCGTCTTTCGCGAGACAGTGGAGGTGGCGGACGCGCTGGTCGAACGCCGCGAGCACCTCCTCGTCGGTCCGGTCGGTCAGCCCGCCCGGGGGGAACGCGTACTCGCCGTGGCCGTAGCCACAGTCGGGGCAGGCGATCGAGAGGCGTTCGTCCTCGTACGTCGCCCGGAGGTCGGCGCCGCAGTTCACGCAGGGGTCGCCCACGTCGATAGGGTCGAGCGTCGGGTGTTCCGTGAACGAGCCCGCGAGCACCGCCTGTACCACCTTCTCGCCGGCGTGGCGGAGCTCGTACCCCTCGTCGACCTTCCGGACGAACTGGTCGGTCAGCTTGTCGAGGTGGTAGTTGAACTGCGCGCTGTCGCGCATCCCCACGTCCTCGCGCAGCGCCGAGAACCGCACCGGCGAGTCGTCGGCGGTCCACAGCGCTTCGAGGATCGCGAGCCGGGTCTCGTTGGCCACCAGCCCGAACGCGTCGGCGGGCTCGACGCCCTCACTACCGCCCTGAATCGGCCCGATCCGTTCGCTCATACGGGAAATCCGGCGGCGAACCCGAAAAAGTGTTCGGTGAACTGCAATTATGTAAAAATTATGACCGTATTTCGCGAGTCAGAGCCGGACACAGGCGCTCGTCCGCGGGACGCAGAACCGTCGGTCCCGGGACGCTCGCCGGCGGGTGGCGACGACGCCCGCGACGGCGCCGGCGCCGAGGCCGACTGCCAGCCCGGTGAACAGCGCCGGCGAGGTGACCGCGGTGAACAGCCCGCCGAGCAGCACGACACCCATGAGCAGCGTGCCGACGAGCATCCCCGAGGAGGTGCCGAGCCGTGGCTCGCGCGTGCCCGGAGTCGTGGATCGTGACGCGGATGGGTTGGGTTCAGTCATACACGTCATACGACGACCGCCGGCACCATTAAGATAAGCTGAACGACATTTTTGTAAGCGGCGTTACTGAAACGGATTTGAGGCGGCCGTCGGTCGGGACTGCTCACTCCTCGCCGGCCCAGTAGTCGACGGTCGCGTCGCGGTCGTAGTAGCCCGACACGTCGCGCTCGCCCTCGCCGCCGGGCGGCGAGCCCGCGTAGACGCCGACTTTCCCCGAGTCGGGGTAGACGGTCACGTCGGGCTCGCGCATCGTCGACAGCGCGAGGTAGCGCAGCGGTTCGTCGCCGTCGTTGACTACGCGGTGGGCGCCGGCTTCTCCCACGGGGCAAGAGACGTAGTCGCCGGGCCGGAGTCGGTGCTCGTCGTCGGCCGCGCGCAGCAGCCCGCGCCCGGCGAGCACGTAGAGCGCCTCGGCGTTGCCCGTGTGGTAGTGGTAGGGCCACGACCGCTTCCCGGGCGGGAGTTCGTAGAGGCTACAGCCCAGATCGTGGTCGTCGCCCGCCGCGGCGGCGAGCTTCTTCCGCCGGAACGCCGTCCCTCCGCGTTCGGTCGTCGTCCACGGCAGGTCGGATTCGTTGATCGGTTCCATGGGGGGACGTACGACTCGGCGGGGAAAGCTCTCCCCCTGTTCCCCGCGGGGTCGGCCGTCGCTTCCCCTTCCGCCAACCGTTTTCCCGTGCGCGTCCCCACCCGGAGGTATGGACCTGCAGACACTCGTTGACGCGGCCTCGACCCGCGACTGGGACACCGACCCCGAGGGAACGGTACCGATCGCGGTCGTGGGGCTGGGGAACTACGCCCGGAACGTCTCGATCCCGGCGATCGTGGCGGGCGACTACGCCGAGGTCGGCGCCGTCGTCTCCGGCGACCTCGAGAAGGCCGAGCGCGTGGCCGACGAGCACGACGCCGTCCCCCTGAGCTACGAGGGGTACGCCGAGGGCGAGTCCGTCGACGCCTACGACGCCGTCTACGTTGCGACGCCGAACCGCCTCCACCTCGACCAGATCCGGACCGCCGCCGATCACGGAAAACACGTGATCTGTGAGAAGCCGCTCGAAGCGACGACGGAACGCGCCACGGCGGCGGTCGACGCCTGCGAGGACGCCGGCGTGACGCTGATGACCGCCTACCGCATGCAGGCCGACCCCGTGATCCGCGCGCTCGGCTCGTTCGTCTCCCGGGGCGGCATCGGCGAGCCGACGAAGGCGATGGGCGAGTTCACGTTCCCCGTCCTCGCCGGGTCGAAGGGGCCCGACCAGTGGCGCCTCGACGCCGAACTCGCGGGCGGCGGCGCGCTGATGGACGTGGGCGTCTACCCGCTCAACACCACGCGATACCTGCTCGGCGCGGATCCGGGGGCAGTCGAGGCGATGGCCCGCGCGAGCGAGCCGTTCGGCGACCGCCCGGACGATCCCGAGAGCCACCGCTTCGCCGACGAGCACGTCCACGTCCTCGCGTCGTTCCCCGAGGGCGTCGTCGGGGAGTTCACCGCGAGCTTCAGCGGCGAGGCGGACTCGTGGCTGGAGCTGGTCGGCAGCGACGGCCGCGTCCGCGTCGAGAACGCGTTCGTCCCGGGCGGCGACCGGACCGTCCGGGTGAGCACCGACGAGGGCGAGGTGGAGCTCTCGGGGATCGGGGCCGACGAGACACGCGAGGAGTTCGACTACTTCGCCCACTGCGTGCTGACGGGGACGCCGCCCGAGCCCGACGGCCACGACGGGCTGACGGACGTGGCGATCGTGGGCGCGATCTACGAGGCGGCCGAGTCGGGCGATCGCGTGACGCTCACCCGTCGCTGATCGGCGTCGGAAGGGTGGAGAGGGCGGGGGAGGCGGATGTGTCGGACCGGGTGGCCCCCGTGGTCGGTCCGACGGTGCGCCGATGGTGGCGGACCCCTCGCCACGCGGTCGAGCGCTGTGTTGGATTGTCGACGTTACGGCGAGAAAAGCGCCGTGTCTGTCGACGGCTGTGGGTAGCCGGGAGAACGCCATAAATCCACGGGTCCCGGTCGGGGTGGCTTCCCGCACCCCACCGTCTCGGCGCGATCGACGGTATGACGGACCGCCGACGGCTTTTTCTTCCGTCGGCGAATACTGTCGTGTGTGAAAGAACGCATTCAGAAGACGATCCGACGTGCACAGTTCGCCGCCGCGGGCGCCGCCATCGGTGGCGGCCTCGGGGGGCTGGTGGGCAAGAACGCGGCGAGCACTGCCGCCGGGTTCGGCGCGCTGATCGGCGCGACGATCGCGGAGAAAGTCGGCCCCGCGGAAGAGTTCAAAGCGCGGTTCAAGCGCGAGAAGGCGGACGAGGCCGCGGAGTAGCGACCCCCAATTTTTACCCGTCGCCGGCTGCTCGCGTCGGCGACACCGTCAGTCGTCCGCAGGTGCCGCACCGCCCGCGGAGACGCCGGTTCCCGGCCCGATCTCGATGCCGAGATCGTCGAGCTTCTCGTCGGGGACGACGCCGTCGACCCAGCCGCGGTGCTCGTAGTACTCCTCCTTCATCGCGTCGAGCTCGCAGAGCTCGCCCTCGATCCCGCCGCCGGCGGGCACCGCGTCCTCGGCGCCCTCGACGAAGCGGTCCGGCAGCGAGTCGTCCTCGCCGTCGAAGCCGGCGAGGTTGTTGTAGTAGCGTTCGAGGTTGTACACGCGCTCGCCGGCCTCCATCAGCTCCTCCTCGCCGACGGAGCGGCCGGTCATCCCGTTGTACTGGTCGATGTACTCCTCGATCCCCTCGGCGAAGGCGTTGAACTTGCAGATGTCGAAGGAGTCCGAGATGGCGTGGAGGTCCTGGAACGTGGCGGTGAGCTCGCCTTTCCCCTCCCACTCGGTCGGGTCGACCTTCTCCGGGATGCCGAGGATCTCCGCCGCGGGCGTGTAGCCACGCAGGTGGCAGGCGCCGCGGTTCGAGGTGGCGTAGCCGATCCCCATCCCCTTCAGGCCGCGCGGGTCGTAGGCGGCGATCGACTGGCCCTTCACGTCGAGGCGGCAGTCGTGGGCGTCGAGTTCGGCGGCGGCGCGCTTCTGCCCCTCCGCGAGCACGTCCGCGAGCTCGGTGTCGCGGTAGGCGATCTTCTCGAGCATCTCGACCATCGCGTCCACGTCGCCCCAGTCGAGGGTCTCGTCGAACGCGTCGAGATACCCCTTCTCGGCGGCCTCCATCGCGAACGCGAGCATGTTGCCGCTGTCGATGGTGTCGATGCCGTAGTCGTTACAGCGGTCCATCAGCAGCGCGACCTTGTCGCGGTCGTCGTTCATCGAGTTGGGGCCGAGCGCCCACGCGGACTCGTACTCGTACGACTCCATCCGGATGTTGAGGTCCTGCCCCTTGTGGTGGACGTCGACCTCGACTTCCTTCTTACACGCGACCGGACAGGAGTGACAGGTCGGGTCGTTGACGAGGATGTTCTCCTCGACGTTCTCCCCCGAGACGTTCTCGGAGTCGATGTTCGGCTCGTCGGGCTCCTCCTCGGCCTCCATGCTGGTCGAGGTGAACCGCCCGTTCCGGGTCGGGAGCCCGTCCATCTCCTCGGTGAGGTTCATCAGCACGTTCGTCCCGTACACCGAGAGGCCGCCCTCGTTGGGCGCGGTCACGTCGGACTCCTGGATGGCCTGCATCGCCGCCTTGTGGCCCTCCATGAACGTCTCGCGGTCGGTGGGCTTGGGCATCTCCGTGCCGGACTTGACGACGACGGCTTTGAGGTTCTTCGACCCCATCACCGCGCCGGTGCCGCCCCGGCCGGAGGCGCGGTCGTCCTCGTTGATGATGCAGGCGTAGCGCACCTGGTTCTCGCCGCCGGGACCGATCGCCATCGCCGAGAGGTTCTTGCCGTAGGCGCCGTCGACCTCCTCTTCGAGCGTGTCGATCGTGTCGTGGATACCCTCGCCCCAGAGGTGGCTGGCGTCCCGGAGTTCGACCTCGCCGTCCTCGACGACGGCGTAGACGGGCTCGTCGGCCTTCCCCTCGAACAGCAGCCCGTCGAAGCCGGCCCACTTCAGCCGGGCGCCGCTCCAGCCGCCGTGGTGGGAGTCGGTCACCGTGTCCGTCAGCGGGGACTTGGTGACGACGGCGATCCGTCCGCTCATCGGGGTCTGCGTCCCCGTGAGCGGTCCGTTCATGAACGCGAGGAGGTTCTCCTCGCCCAGCGGTTCGACGTCGGGGCCGTTGTCGAACACGTACTTCACGCCGAGGCCGCGCGCGCCGATGTACTTGCGCGCGTCCTCGTCGTCGATGCTCTCGTACCCGACGTCGCCCGCACCGAGATCGATGCGAGCGACGCGGTCTTGGAAGCCGCCGAGATCAGTCATAGGTAATGCTCGTTACTTACATACGGCCTGTTCGGTGTTAGTCGTTCTCACGACGATGTAACTGGAACCAATTACAATTTTTGGCAGGTCGAGCCGTAGAATCCCGTTGCCCTACAGCGGTTTCTCCTGCCGGGAGCTTTATCCGCGTCGGCGTGTCACTCGGGGGTATGGAGACGGTCTCACTCGGCGCCCCGGAACCGATCCTCGACTCGTTGCCCGGCGACGACGACGCACGACAGGACATGCGCGAGGCGGTCGCGGGCTGGGAGCGTCGCATCAACGACGCCATCGAGGCCGCCGAGGACGACGACGAGGCGGTGGGGTACGTGCTCGACGCCGTCGAGCGTCTCGAGAGCCGGATGGAGCGGTTCGACGAGTTCGTCCCCGAACTCCGGGCGTGGGGGCAGTCGCCGATCTACGCCATCTCGTGGCGGAACCTCTACGCCGAACTGATCGCCCAGCTGTACGACCACGACGACCTCGGCGACGCGCTCGACCGCCGGCGCAATCAGCGCCTCGTCGAGGACGGCATCCGGTTCGGTGGCTCATGAACGTCGAACTCCGGTTTTTCGCGACGTTCCGGCAGGCGGTCGGGCAGAAGGTGGTCGAACGGGAGTACCCGGAGGGGACCACGATCGGCGAGGCGCTCCACGACCTCGAGGCGGAGTACGAGGGGCTCTCGGGCCAACTGATCGAGGACGGCGATCTGCGCCCGCACATCAACGTCCTCAAGAGCGGGCGCGAGGCGCTGCATCTCGACGGGATGGAGACCGAACTGGAGGACGGCGACCGGCTCAGCATCTTCCCGCCGGTGGCGGGCGGGTAGCGATGGAGCGGACCAAGGAGTTTCGCGGTATCTCGGTCCGTCTCGCTCGGAACTATCTGGAGAACCTCGGCGGCACCGCGGTCGACGACACGAGCGTCGAGGGCGAGGGCTGGCGCGCCGATCTCTCGGCGGAGAAGGTGAGTATCGGCCCGTCGCTCCAGCTCACCGAGGTCACGGTCGTCTTCGAGGCCGACGACCTGTCCGAGGCGGCGTTCGAGGAGCTGATCGAGGATTTCTCACGGAAGGCGATGCGGGCCGGCGGGTAGTCACTCCCGCAGGCTGTCGAGCACGCGCCGGGAGAACGCGACTTCGCTCATCTCGCCCGACTCCAGCGCTGCGAACCAGTCGGCATCGGCGCGCCAGACCCCCATCGGCTCGTCGTCGAGGTTCGTCACCGTCGCCTCGACGCTGCGTACCGGCCAGTCGCGCTGATCGAACAGCTTCCGGAAGTCGTTGACCACGTCGCCGATCTGCTGATGGGGAATCTCGCCGTGCTGGTCGGCGGCGGCGGACTGGTAGGTGAGCCGGTACGCCCCGTCGTCGACGGCGATCGACTGCAGGTAGCAGCCGTGGTTGGTGAGCCGGGATTCCAGCGCGAACGCGCGATCGTCGTCCATCGACGGGAGGTAGGCGCCGGCGGGCATAGGCGTTGCCCAACGAGGCCCGACACCGTGGGCTGGCCGCGACGCGAGAACTTTTAACAGGATTGGAAAGTATGGTCACTCCATGTCCCCACAGGTCGCCGACGTTCGGGACGATTTCCCCGTTCTCGAACGCGAGGTGAACGGCGAACCGCTCACCTACCTCGACAACGCCGCAACCACGCACACCCCTCGACAGGTGTACGAGATCTTCGAGGAGTTCTACGCGGGCTACAACGCCAACGTCCACCGCGGCATCCACGAGCTCAGCCACGAGGCGTCGCTGGCGTACGAGGACGCCCACGACCGCGTCGCCGCGTTCGTCGGCGCCAGCGGCGGGCGCGAGGAGCTGATCTTCACGCGCAACACGACCGAGAGCATCAACCTCGTCGCCCACGGGCTCGCCCTCCCCGAGTTCGGCCCCGGCGACGCGATCGTCACCACCGAGATGGAGCACCACGCCTCGCTGGTGACGTGGCAGCAGGTCGCCAAGCGGACGGGCGCGGAGGTGCGGTTCGTCGGCCTCACCGACGACGGCCACGTCGACGTCGAGCACGCGAAGTCGCTGATCGACGACGACGTGGCGCTGGTGTCGATCCCGCACGTCTCGAACGTGCTCGGCACCATCACCCCGGTCCGAACGTTCGCCGATCTCGCGCACGACGCCGGCGCAGTCCTCGTCGTCGACGGCGCGCAGTCGGCGCCGACTCGTCCCGTCGACGTGGAGGCCATGGGCGCGGACTTCTTCGCGTTCTCGGGGCACAAGATGGCCGGCCCCACCGGGATCGGCGGGCTCTACGGCCGGAAGGAGCTGCTCGAAGGGATGGAGCCGTTCCTCTACGGCGGCGAGATGATCCAGCACGTCACGTTCGACCGCTCGACGTGGAACGGGCTCCCCTGGAAGTTCGAGGCCGGCACGCCGCCGATCGCCGAGGGGATCGCGCTCGCGGCCGCGGTGGAGTACCTCGACGACCTCGGGATGGCGTGGGTGCGCGACCACGAGAACCGCCTCGCGCAGTACGCGCTCGAACGCCTCCGCGAGCGCGACGACGTGGAGACGTACGGCCCGGGGCCGGGCGAGGAGCGCACGGGGCTCGTGAGCTTCAACGTCGACGGCGTCCACGGCCACGACCTCTCCTCGATCCTGAACGAGCGGGGGATCGCGGTCCGCGCGGGCGACCACTGCACGCAGCCGCTGCACGACCGCCTCGACGTGCCGGGGTCGGTCCGGGCGTCGTTCTACGTGTACAACACGACCGACGAGATCGACCGCCTGCTCGACGCGATCGACGACGCCGAGGCCAAAGTCGACACTCACCTGCGGGAGCGCTACGCCGACCGACTGTACGAGCACCACCGCGAGCCGAACAACACCGGCGGGCTCGCGAACCCGTCGCTGGTGAAGTCCTCCGAGGAGACCACCTGCGGCGACGAGGGGGAGTTCCACGTCGACGTGGCCCCGGACGGGACCATCGAGCGCCTCGCGTTCGAGAGCGAGTCCTGTGCGGTGAGCCGGGCGGTCGCGAGCCTCATCACCGAGTATCTGCAGGGGCGGACCGTCGAGGCGGCCGCCGAGATGGAGGGCGAGGTGGCGGCGATGCTCGACGGGGAGTTCCCGGAGCTGCGTCGGGAGTGTGTGGTCGGCCCGGAGGAGGTGATCCGCGAGGCGGCCCGGGAGTACTCGACGGGAGCCCACGCGGCGGGTGAGTCACCCTCGACCACGTAGCGCTCGGCTGACGGTTTCCAACGGTTATTCGTACCGTCGGTCGCAGAGACAGACGAGGACGACAACCGATGCAGACACCGCCAGACCGGATCCGTGTCCTCCACGTGGAGGGCTCCGACGCCACCGTCGGGGCCGAACTCGGGGACGCGGACGACCGGCTCGACGTGACGACGACGGCGCGGGCCGAGGCGGCACGCTCCCTGCTCGAGGACGAGGCGTTCGACTGCGTCGCCGCGGCCGGCGACCTCCCCGACGCGACGGGGGTCGAGCTCCTCGAGCGCGTCCGCGAGCGCGAGCCGACGCTCCCGTTCGTCATGTACGCCGCCGAGGGCTCCGAGACGCTCGCGAGCGACGCGACCGCCGCGGGCGTGACCGACTACGTCCCGCTGGACGCCGGCGTGGACCTGCCCGCGCGGGTCGTGGACGCGGTCGAGCGCGAGGAGCGACGACGCCGGACCCACCGCCGCGACGACGGGGAGGATGCCGACCCGACGACGTGGGAGCTCACGCCCGCCGAGTACCGCGACATCTTCGTCGAGGCCGAGGTCGGGATCGCGATCACCGACCCCGAGACGGGGACGTTCGAACACGTGAACCGCCGCTGGGCCGAGATGCTGGGCTACGAGCCCGGGACGATACAGGGGATGCGCGTCGACGACGTCAGCGCCGACGACGAGGGGTTCGACCAGTCGGCGGCCATGGCGCGCATCCGGGCGGCGATCGAGGGCACGCCCCAGCAGTTCGACTGGCTCCACGAGCGCGCCGACGGGACCCCGCTCTGGTGTGAGGTGAACCTCAAGCGGGCCCGCATCGGCGGCGAGCAGCGGCTGCTCGCGTTCCTCCGGGACGCCTCCGAGCGCAAGGAGCAGGAGGAGCGCTTCCGAGCGTTCGTCGAGCAGTCGAACGACATCCTCACGATCCTGGACCAGAACGGCGTCTACCAGTACCAGAGCCCCTCGGTCGAGCGCATCCTGGGGTACGAACCCGATGCACTCCTCGGGAAGAGCGCGTTCGACTACGTCCACCCCGACGACCGCGGGCGGGTCGTCGCCGCGTTCCGGGAGGCGCTGGAACAGCCCGACCGCGACCTGACCGTCGAGTACCGCTTCCGTCACGCCGACGGCTCGTGGCGGTGGGTGGAGTCCCGCGGCGCGACGGCGCCGGCGAACTCGGCCGTCGAGGGGTTCGTCGTCAACACTCGCGACGTGACCGAGCGGAAGCGACACGAGCGGCAGATCGCCGAGCTCCACGACGCGACCCGCGAGATGGTCGGGGCGAGCGACGAGACCGAACTGTGTGAGATCGCGGTCGAGACCGCCGAGACGGTGCTCGGCCACTCCATCGCCGGCGTCTGGTTGGCCGACGAGAGCGAGGAGCGGCTCGAACCGCTCGCGATCACCGACGCCGCGCGGGAGCTGTTCGGGGACATCCCGGTGTACGCGCCGGGGAACAGCCTCTCGTGGCGCGCGTACGAGGACGGCGAATCGCTCGTCGTCGACGACATGGCGGCGGCGTCGGACCAGTACAACCCCGACAGCCCAATCGGGAGCGAACTCGTCGTCCCCCTCGGGGAGTACGGCGTGTTGAACGTCGGAGCCGAGGCGGCCGGCGCGTTCGACGACAACGACGTGATGCTGGTCAAACTGCTCGCCGCCAACGCGGAGGTCGCGCTCGACCGCTCCGAGCGCGAGTCCCAGCTCGAACGCCAGACCGAGCAGATGGAGTTCTTCAACTCCATCCTGCGCCACGACGTTCTCAACGCCGTCACCGTGATCCGGGCACGGGCGGAGTTCCTCGCCGAGGATCTGGAGGGGGACCAGCTCGACGACGTGGAGACGATCGTCCGGTGGAGCGACGACGTGACCGAGATCGTCCAGCGGGTCCGGACCGTTCTGGAGACGTTGACCCGCGAGGACGACCCCGAACTCGAACCGATCGACGTGGGGGCCGAACTCCGCGCCGAGGTCGAGCGGGTCCGCGCGACCTACCCCGAGGTGGCGTTCGACACGGAGATCCCCGAGGGGATGCCGGTGCGCGCGAACGAGCTGCTGGGCGACGTGCTCGGCAACATCGTCACCAACGCGATCGAACACAACGACACCGAGGGGCTGTCGGTCTCTGTTCGCGCCGGTCGTGTCGGCGACGAGATCGCCGTCCGGATCGCCGACAACGGGCAGGGCGTCGACGACGACCGGAAGGAGGCGATCTTCCGCCGGGGCGTGACCGGCCACGCCAAGTCGATCGGCTCGGGGTTCGGGCTCTTCTTCGCCGACGCGATGGTCGCGGAGTACGGCGGCGACCTCTGGGTCGAGGACAACGACGCCGGCGGCGCGACGTTCGTGATCCGGCTCCCGGCGGCCGACGCCGACTCGGCCTAGCGCGGTAGCTATTTGCGAGTGGCGCCGGAACCCGGCTGTATGAGCGAGAGCGAGGCACCGGTGGTCCTCGTCGTCGAGGACGAGCCCGACGTGGCCGAAACCTACCGCCGCTGGCTCCAGTCGGACTACGAGGTCCGTCTGGCCGCCGACGGCGAGGCGGCGATCGTGGCAGTCGACGAGACCGTCGACGTCGTGCTGTTGGATCGGATGATGCCCGAGATGTCCGGGGGGGAAGTGCTCCGCGAGATCCGCGAGCGGGGGATCGACTGCCGGGTCGCGATGGTGACCGCGGTCGACCCCGACTTCGACGTGGTGGAGATGGGGTTCGACGCCTACGTCTCCAAACCACCCCAGCGCGAGGAGCTGTTCGAGACGATCGAGCGGCTGCTGGATCGGGCCGACCTCGACGAGGAACTCCAGGAGTACTACTCGCTGGTCGCCCGCCGGAGCGCGCTGGAGGCCGAGAAAACCGACGCCGAACTGGCCGACAGCGAGCAGTACGAGGAGTTGCTGAACCGGATCGACGAGGCGGAAACCGACGCCGACGACGAACTGGGCGACATGAGTTCGGACACGGAGTTCGTCGGCGCGGTTCGGGAGATCGTCGACGAGGAACTCCCCGATGGGGCGGAGGGTGAGTGGGAATGAGCACGGAGTACGACGTGGCCGGGGCGCTCCCCGAGGGGACCGTCGAGGCGTTACCGTCCGGGACGAACGTCCTGATCACCGGGCCCGCGATGGTCGGAAAGCGCGAAGTCGCGTTCCGCCTGCTCGCCGCCGGCCACGAGGCCGGCGAGGGGGTACTGTGCGTCACGACGAAGGCGTCGGCCGCCAGCCTGCTCCGGGAGTTCGAACGGCAGGTCCCGACGCTCGATCCGAATCGGGTCGGGATCGTGGACTGCTCCGGGAGCGAGAGCCGGGAGGCGATCCGGCAGATCGCGACCGAGCGCGTCGGCTCGCCGGGCGACCTGACCGGCGTCAGTATCGGCACCGCGAAGCTGCTCAAGCGGTTCTCCGAGCGCGACGTCTCGGACGTGCGCCACGGGCTGGTGTCGATCTCGACGCTGATCCAGTACCTCGACGTCGAGACGGTGTTCAAGTTCGTCCACATCTACACCTCCCGGATCGAGGACACCGGCGGGCTGGGCGTGTTCACGCTCGAGGAGACCGCACACGACCCACAGACCACCAACACGATCACCAGCGAGTTCGACTGCGTGATCGAACTCAGGGAGACCGAGGACGGCCGCGAGGTCCGGGTGAAGGGGCTGCCCGGCGTCTCTCGCTCGTGGTACGCGTTCGACTGAGCCGTCGACGGTCGAGCGCGCTCCCGGACGCGCAGGCGCACGGGCTCGGCGGGACGGGTGTTCGCGCTCGCCTGTAGCGACAGCCCCTCGTCGACGGCCGGGGCTCACCTGCGAAAAGCGGAAGCGGCGTTAGTGGACGCGTTCCTCGACGGCTGAGCCCCACCGGCCGCTCACTTCGGCGGCCGGAGCCGGTAGTAGCGACGGTTGAGGTCGTACATGTACCCCTCCCGCATCGTCTTCAGTACCGCGTAGCTGATCGCTGCCGCCACGGGCGGGAGGAGGAACGTCAGGTCGAACAGCAGCGGCGGCGACATCGGCACGAGGTTCTTCGCGGAGTACACCGCGATCGTGAACGCGAACACGGTGCCGCCGACGCCGATCGCCGCCCAGAACGGCTGTTCGACCGGGCGGCGGGCGCTCCCCTTGTTGAGGAACGGCACCATCGCGATCACGCCGACCACGACGACGTTCGCCAACACGCCGTAGGTCTTGTCGCTCACGACCTTCTCGCCGCCGAGCACCGCGAGCTCGGGGTTCAGCGGGCCGAGCTTCAGGAGGCCGAACGACCAGTAGAGGTACCAGTCCGGCAGGATGATCGACGGCGTCACGCTCCGGTTCGCGGGGGCGCCGATGTGTGGCGGGAGCGTCGCCGCCAGCAGTAGGAGCATGCCGACGAAGAAGCTCGTCAGCGCGAGGTTCCGGATCAGTTCGTGGGGCCACGTCGGGAACGCGAGCACGTCGCGCTCGACGTACGTCGACTCCTCACGGAGATCCTGATCCTCGCGTCGCGCTCGCTCGAAGTACTCGTAGGTGAGGCGAGGGAGGCCGACCCGTCGACGCTTGCGTTCGCTCCACGTCGGCGTATCGTCGTCCGGCGGGACGACGTTCGTCCCCGCGCCGTCGGTTCGTGGTTCGTCGTCGGTCCGCTCGTCAGATGTGTTCTCTGGCATTGCTGTGGAGGGTGGGGTGGTTCGAGCACCGTCGTGCAGTCGGTGTCGACCGGTGCGTTCAGCGTGGACCGTCAGCGAGTGGAGGGCCGAACGGGGTGCCTGCTGCGAGTTCTCGCGTCGAGTTCGTACGAGCGGGGGGACTGTAAGCGCTCGCAGGAGCCATTTCCTGTTGGGGAGTGTATGTTTTACGAGCGAGCCGGTCAGCACAGGAGAACGTGGCCTCACCCGCGGCCGCCCGTCGCCCTGAGGCGGTTCCAGAATACTGATTGTCACTGAGGCAGGATATCGAGACCATGCCGCTCGAACGCCGTCTACCGGAGGACACGGAGGACGTGTTCGGTCTCCTCGCGAACGAGGTCCGGATCGACATCCTCCGGGCGCTCTGGGAGGCCGCCCCCGACCCCCTCTCGTTCTCAGCGCTCCGGGACCGCGTCGGCGTCGCGGACTCCGGGACGTTCAACTACCACCTGAACCAGTTGCAGCCGGCATTCGTGAGCAAAGACGACGGGTACAGACTGAGCTACGCCGGTCGGCAGGCGGTCGGGAGCGTGGTCTCCGGGCGGTTCGACGCGGCGGACGCTGCAGATGTGGGCCCCGTGCCGGCCGGCGACTGCATGCACTGCGGCGAGACGACCGACGCGACGTACGACGACGGGTACTTCGTCGTCGACTGTCCGGCCTGTGAACAACTGGTCGTCAAGATGGCGACGCCGCCGGTCGTCGTCGCGTCGACGGCGCCGGAACGGCTCCCGTCGGTGGTCAGCAAGCACGTCCTGACGCGAACCGAACGCCTGAGTCGCGGGTTCTGCACCCTCTGTGACGGCCGAGTCGACGCCTCGCTCACGCTAGATACGGACGAGGCGGCGGTGACCTACCGGTCGGAGCTCGACGTTCGGTTCACGTGTCGCGAGTGCGGCGCCGAACCGCGGCTGAACGTCGCGGCGGTGCTGTTCGACCACCCCGCAGTCGTCTCGTTCCTCCACGACGCGGGCGTCGACCTCCGGGAGACGTACGTCTGGGAGCTCCGATCGCTACTGGACCCCGAGGCGGTCGTCGTCGACCGCGAGCCGCTCGAACTCCGGCTGACGTTCGAGATCGACGGCGAGGCGCTCACGGTCGTCGTCGACGAGTCCGCCAGCGTCGTCGAGTACGAACGGATCTGAGCAGTCCGATCCCGGAGCTCACTCCTCGAAGACGAACGTGCCGTCCTCCTGCACGACCTCGCCGTCGACCTCGATCCGGGAGTCCTCGCTCATGTCGACGATCATGTCCATGTGGACCGCGCTGTCGTTGCGTTCGCGGTCCTCGGGCACGGTCCACTCGTAGGCGCGGCCGATCGCCATGTGAACGGTGTCGCCCATCTTCTCGTCGAACAGCATGTTGTACGTGAACTGATCGATGTCGCGGTTCATGCCGATCCCGAGTTCGCCGAGGTAGCGCGCGCCCTCGTCGGTGTCCAGCATCTCCGTTAGTACGGGCTCGTTCTTCTCGGCGGCGTGGTCGACGACTCTCCCGTCCTCGAAGGTGAGCCGGACGCCCTCGACCTCCCGGCCCTGCGCCATCAGCGGCTTGTCGAACAGCACCTCGCCCTCGACGCTGTCCTTGATCGGGGCGGTGTACACCTCGCCGCCGGGCATGTTCTTCTCCCCGTAGTCGTTCTGGGGGAGCATCCCGTCGACGCGCATCGTCACGTCGGTCGTGTCGCCGGAGACGATCCGGACCTCCTCCGCGTCCTCGAGGATCTCGACCATCTGGGCCTGGAACTCCCGCTGGGCTTCCCAGTCCTTGTCGATCGCCGACCAGACGAACTCCTCGTAGGCCGGCGTCGACATCTCGGCGTCCTGCGCGTTGCCGGGGGCGGGGAACGCGGTCGTGACCCACCGGCTGTCCATGCGCACCTCCTGAACGGGCTTGTTGGCCGCGGCGAACGCCGCGTTCGTCTCGGGGTCGATGTCGCCGGTCTCGTGGGTGTTGGTCGCGCCACCGACGTTGATCATCACGTCGGTCTCCTCGGCCATCGCGAGCAGGTGCTCGGAAAGCTCCACGTCGTCGGGGTCGATCGCCCGCCGATACGCCCGGCTCGCGCGCTGGCTGACCAACCGGATCGACGCGTTCGCGCCGACCTCGCCGAGCTTCTCGGCGACGGCGATCAGCAGCTCCTCGGCCACCGGCGGCCCGCTGACGGCGACGTTCTCGCCGGCGGAAACGTCGGTACAGTGCTCGACGAGGATCTCCGCGTGTCGCTGGATACGGTCGTCCATGCGAGGGTGCTGGGTGGCAGGGACCTAAAAGATGTCAGAACTACGTTCGGTACCAGATCGACGAGCGAACGACGCTCGGACGGTTGGCGGCGGAAGTCGACGACTGACGGGGGCTGCTGCCGTTCGCGGCCGCTTTGGACCGTTCCCGGGGCTGACGGCGCCGGAGCGTTACGCCCGGTACTCGCCGTGTTTCAGCCCGAGGAAGAACGCGACGATCGAGAAGACGATCATCGACGGGAGCACCATCATGAACACCGTCGACGGGGTCATCACGGACGTGAGCGCGACCGTCGCGACGACGACGATCACGACGAGCGGCGCCACCGAACGTGTGAAGTCGAACTCCATAGCGGTCGTTGTGGCCGAACGGACAAATCGATTGAGGAAGCGGAGGGTGCTGTCGCTCGGTGTTCCGGGTGGATAGACCTGTACGGATTCTGCCTACGCCTGTGGACTCGCGGGGGTCTCGCGAGCAGGGTGGGATTGCAGTGGTTCGAAAGAGCTTCGCTCTTTCGTCATGTTGTTGAGAATGTCGGCTGGCATCCACCTACGAGAATGAAACTCCAGCAGACGTTTTGGTTGTGAAAGAGTTATATTCAGTTGGAGGGATGTGAACTCATGCCTCGGCTTAGAGAGTTCGTCTATATCGACAATTCAAGCCTCAACAGCAATTTATCATCGCTTGGAAGAGGTGTTCCCTCAGAGATAATTCACTCCAGTGAAGACCAGACTGAGAAAGGAGGATCCGCAGGAGGACGAATAGCTGGAATCGGGGCTGATGGACAGTATGCAGATTTGGATAGTGAACAGATCGAGACTACCCTAAATATTACTGCACCGTTCCGATTTCAGGATCTACTCGACGAGGTTGAGAAGCACGAAATTGAGGTTAAGGAAAATCCTGATCCGCGTGGCGTATCCCGCGGTGATCTGGTGAAAATCACGGGGGACGTATTACCCATGTCCCTTCTGAAATTCGAGATGGCAATCGATGCGTTTCGTCGACTATCAGACGAAGATCTGAATCAAGCTTTGAAAGTTCTCGGTGAAGGAACAATGGTTTCCGAGACTCAGAGGAAAAAGTTCGATGCCTTTTCAACCGTTATCGAAGGGTTCTCCGGGGAGTACCCAATTCGGCTCAAGACAGGGGATTATACGTACTGTACCGAACTGGAGAGAAAGAATATGCGCCAATCTGTTTTCGATGTATTCGGAAGAACTGAAGAATACCAGCTGTTTGGGCGCGTTAAACGCCATATACCTGTGAGCCAAAGTTGGGAGCCAATCAATGTACTAGACATACTCGAGCGGTACAACCTCGAAGAAGGCACTTCTGAGGGATTCATCGAAGATATGAGGCAGGGGGCTGAGGACCTCGGTATAACAATCCATGACGAAGACATTCGAGTTAAGGGGCACACAGCAGAGATCGAACCAATCGCTATGTACTGGTGACGGCTTACAATTCGTCACTGCTTGCTGATAACAGCCAGCTCTCCATTTACGTGTCCACCTGCGCAGAAACGGCGTCTCCGCACATCTGTGCAAATTGCTCGGACTTCTTATTTCGTCAGATGCGTGCGTTATATTCGGTAAGTACAGGTGGGATTTCGTTATTCGATGTATTCGATAATGTTGACTCCGTGTTGGAGGGCTCTCATTGCCAACTTTGATGCCAGTTGTGTACTGGTGTCACGCACGAAGGAAATTGCATCAATCATTCGTTCCTTATCGGGATTTTCCTTCTCTATCTCAGATTCGAACTCTTCAATCCGTTTTTCAATAAGCTGTCTATTCTCGGGAGAGGTCATCAGACGGTCAACCTCTTCTTGGATCTCTTCGACAGTGACGTACTGTTGCTGAGTTTGCTCCTGGGTCTGCGACTGTTCGTTTTTGATCTGAATAATGGGCATATCTGAACCTCCCTCAATGTTCTTGAAATCTTCCGAATCTAAACCAAGCGAATCGGCTATGCTTGTGACTGCGAATTTCACCTCTTGGACATCAGTTGCTATAGCACGGCCACCATATCCCGATGTTTCAATGTTCTCTAAACGTTGAATTCTATCGTTCTCAGGGAACTCATCCTGAATTTCCTCAAGGAGTTCGTGATACCGATCGACTATAGCATCCCCGACTTTGTTACTTCTATCCTCCTCTATTGCGTTGTAGCAATCGTCATAGAGCCGTTTTAGTGATGAAACGAGATATTCGTCCATAGGGTCTCCTAGAAGTATGATGGGATTATAATTTGGCTTGTGACGCGATTAGCTCAGATGAATTTGAGAGCGAAGTGACTGGTCATCCACCCGGTTTAGATCCCTAGTTTAGAATGAAGAATGCCGAAAGGTGGAACAAGTCGCCACCGATAGCTGTTTTTCACCGGTGTAGCGCCTCGACTCCCCGCAGACGGTTCGAAGAGTCGAGACTCCAAACCCCTTGTACGCCGGTAGAATTCGCGTGGACTCGCGGGGGTCTCGCGAGCGAAGCCGAAGGCTGAGCGAGTGAGACAACGCGAGTCCACGGCTGAAGTGACTGAGCGAAGCGAAGGAACGAAAGGAGTGGACTCGCGGGGATTTGAACCCCGGGCCTTCCCCGTGCCAGGGGGATGATCTACCACTGATCTACGAGCCCTCGTCGCACTCAACCGTACCGCGGTCCAATTATTAAGGGCTTCGATGCCCGGACGGCGTGGGGGAGGTCCACATCGACGCCGGCGACCACCGCGTCGAGGCGGATGGAAAGCCATTAAGCCCCTCGACGGCCATCCTCCAGTGGGAACAGCACGGCCGCAAATCTGACTCGCTCGGACCGACCGAGCTTGGGATTGCGGAAGTGTACCGACGTGTAGTCGGTCTTTTCGCGGTCAGTGCCGTTCCAACTCAGACAATGGCACGAATGCACACACGCCGCCGCGGGTCGTCCGGTTCGGACGCCCCCGTGGCAGACGAGCCGCCGGAGTGGAGCGACGTCGACGCGGAGGAGATCGAAGCCCGCGTCGTCGAACTCGCAGAGCAGGGCCACGACCCCAGCCAGATCGGCCTGAAACTGCGCGACGAGGGCGTGAAGGGCACGCCCATCCCGGACGTCAAGCTGGCGACCGGGAAGAAAGTCACCGAGATCCTGGCGGAGAACGACGCCGACTCCGACCTCCCCGAGGATCTGCGGAACCTGATGGAGCGCGCAGTCCGCCTGCGCAAGCACATGGACCGGAACCCGCAGGACGCCCAGAACAAGCGCGCCCTGCAGAACACCGAGTCCAAGATCCGTCGCCTGGTCAACTACTACCAGGGCGACGAGATCGACGCCGACTTCGAGTACGACTACGAGACCGCCGAAGAGATCCTCGAAGACTAAATGTCGAGCGCGCGCCCAGTCGAGGAGCCACTCGCCGAAACCCTGTCGGCGGCCCCGTTCGTCCGGGTCGCCGCCGCCAGCGACGGCGACAGCCTCGCGGCTGCCGGCCTCCTCGCCCGGGCGTGTGCCGGGACCGACACCCCGTTCCAGTTCCGCCTCGACGACGCCCCGGACACCGAGAACGGCGTCACCGTCACGGTCGGACCGACCGCCGTCGACGGCGACGCGACGCTCGACCGACCGGCGAGCCCGACCGCGTTCGAGCTGGCTCGCCGCCTCGGCACCGATCCGGACCCGGTCCTCGCCCTCGCCGGCACGATCGCCGCGGGCGAGACCGTTCAGTCGGCCGATACGGCGCTGGAGGCCGCACGCGACGCGGCGCTGATCGACCGACAGCCCGGGCTGGCGCTGCCGACCGACGACGTGCCGACCGGGATCGCGGCGTCAACCCTGCTGCACGGGCCGTTCTCCGGCGACGAGGAGGCGGCGGCCGCGCTGGTCGCCGAACTCGACGCCGGCGCCGGCGACGATGCCGGCAACGGCAAGGCGTTCGACCGCCGGCTCGCCTCGCTGGTCGCCGTCGACACGGTGACCGCAGAGGGGGCCACCGAGCGCGCCGCCACACAGGTCGAGCGGGCGCTGCGGCCGTACGTCACGCCCGACGCGCCGTTCCGCACGCTCGGCGGCTACGCCGACGTGCTGGACGCGGTCGCGCGGACCGCCCCGGCTGCCGGCATCTCGCTGGCGCTGGGCGAGGGCTCCGACGACGCGACCGACGCCGCGCTCGCGGCGTGGCGCAAGTACGGCGCGGCGGTCCACGACGGCCTGCGGTCGGCGACGACCCGCCGGCACCACGGCGTCTGGCTCCTCGAACTTGAGGCCGACCCCGCGGTCCTACCGGCGATCGCCCGCCTCGCGCGGGCGTTCCGCTCGCCTGAGCCGGTCGCACTCGCCGTGACCGACGGCGCCGCGGCCGCCGCGGGCGACTCGGGGATCGACGACGCCGTCGCAGCCGCCACGCGCGCGGTCGACGGGACGGGCCACGGCACTGACACCACGGGCTGGGCGCGCTTCGACAGCGACACCGAACAGTTCACGGACGCGTTCCGGGAGGCGCTATGAGCGGGGACCGCCACGAGGCGACGATCGCCACCACCCACGACGACGCGGGGACGGTGGCGGCCGCGCTCGCTCCCGACAACACCGATGCGATGACGACGACCGTCGACGGCGACACGGTTCGGACCGCCATCGTCCGCGAGGACGCCGGCGGGCTGGCCGCCTCCGTCGACGACTACGTCGTCAACCTCACCGTCGCCGACGCCGTCTGCGAGACGGCTCGGGACACCACTCAACCATGAGCGAGACATCCACCAAGATCGAAGGCAAACGATGGTACACCGTGCTCGCGCCCGAGCAGTTCGACCGGGCCGAGATCGGTGAGACCGTCGCGGAGGAACCGAACCAGGTCGTCGGCCGAACCATCGAGACCACGCTGGGCGAGATGGAGGGCGACCAGGGACAGAACAACAGCAAGCTCACGTTCAAGATCGACGACGTGGGCAGCGACGCCGCCTACACCGAGTTCATCAAGTACGAGCTCACGCGGGACTACCTGCGCTCGCTGGTGCGCCGCGGCGCCTCGAAGGTCGCCGCCACCGTCACGCTGCTGACGACTGACGACTACCGCGTCAAGATCCAGCCCGTGGCGCTGACGACCCAGAAGGCCGACCGCTCGCAGGAGCAGGCCATCCGCTCGGTGATGACCGACATCGTCGAGGAGGCCGCCGAGGAGCGCACGTTCGAGCAGCTGGTCGACAGCGTCGTCGAGGGCCGGGTCTCCTCGGCCATCTACGGCGAGGCCAAGGAGATCTACCCGCTGCGCCGCGTCGAGGTCCAGAAGCTGACCCTCGAAGCCCGACCCGAGGAGGTCGCTGCCGAGGAGGAGGCTTCCGTGGACGTGGACGAGGAAGACGTCGAGGAGTAGTCCTCGCTTCGACGGATTCACGCGCTTTTCGCTTTTTCACCGGTCGCGAGCGGCGGCGCCGGCCACGCTGCCGGAACGCCGACGGTTCAGTCGCCGATCCGGGCGCCGACAGCTACTCGCTCGACGTCGCCGTCGGCGTTCGGTCCTCGACGACCACTCTCCCCACCATCCCGCCGCTCTCGTGGGGGATGCAGAAGTAGTCGTACTCGCCGGGGATTTCGAACGTGTAGCTGAACTGGTCGCCGTTGCTCAGTCCGCCGCCGGTGCTGTTCGTCCACGCCTCGCGGGCGGCCGCCTCGCTCTCGTAGCCGCCGGAAGCGAAGAAGGCGGCGCCGTCGGGCAGCGACGCCTCGTACGCGGTGACTGTGTGGTCGCGGGTGCCCGTGTTCTCCCAGACGACCGTCTCGCCGCGGGCGACGGTGATCGTCGGCGGGTCGAACGAGGTCGGCCGCATCCCCACGTCGAACTCGGTGTTTTCGTCGCGAGTCAGGCCGAGACAGCCCCCGAGACTCGCCGCGGCAGCCGCGCCCGCGGCGACGAGATATCGTCGGCGGTCCATGGGTCGGGATCGGTCCCGGAGCGGTTTAGGCGACGCGATTCCGTCACCCCGAAGGTAAACACGTAAACCGCCGCCGTGTGTCGGGTCGGCCATGCGCTTGCGGTCTCTCGGCCGTCTCGGTCCAGCCGACGCCGTCACCGTCGGGAACGCCGCGTTGGGCTTTCTCGCGGTCGTCGCCGCGACCGTCGACATCGGTCTCGCGGCCCGGCTCGTGCTGCTTGGCGCGATCGCCGACGGGCTCGACGGCGTCGTCGCCCGGAAGTACGGCGGCACCGAGGCCGGCCCGTACCTCGACTCGCTGGCCGACGTGGCCACCTTCGGCGTCGCTCCCGCGGCCCTCGTCGCCGTCGTCACCCGCCGAGCGTGGGGGACACCCGCCGCGCTGCTCTCCGGCGTTTCGACGGAGGGCCTGCTCGCGCTCGCCGGCGTCGTCGTGCCCGCGCTGTACGTCGCCGCCGCGGTCACCAGACTGGGGCTGTACACCGCCTACGACACCGACAGCGACGAGACCGTCGGCGTCCCGACGACGCTCGCGGCGACGATCTTCGGCGCGATCGTGCTCACGGGCTACCGCGGCGCCGGAACCGTGCTGATGGGGTTTCACGACGCCGGCTTCTTGCTCGCGCTCGCGGCGGTGTTGACGCCGCTAATGCTCTCTGACACCGTCTACCCCGACCTCCACGCGCAGGACGCGCTGGTGATGGGGGTCGTGCAGGCCGGCGCCGTTTTGCTGCCGGGGCTGTACGGTCGCGGCTTCGCGTTCGGCCTGCTGTACGTCGCACTCGCGTACCTCGTGTTGGGGCCGGTGCTCTACTGGCGGCGCTGAGCGACCTGCGCGTCCTCGATTGTCGAATCGACCACCTGCCCCTCGTCGTCGAGCACGAGCGTCAGCGCCGCCCGACCCCGCTCGATCCGGAGCCGAGTCCGCTCGCCGTGCGCTTCGACCGCGCGATCCCCGTACACGTCGAGATTCCACAGCCGCCGCTCCCGCACGTCGACGCCGCGTTCCCAGTAGAACGACACCACCGCCGGGTGGCGGGCGACCGCCGCGCCGACCGGCACCGCGAACAGCGGGCCACACTCGGGGCAGTCGGCGACGAAGCGGTGCCGTGGCTCGTCGTCGGACGACCGCTCGACCGAGCGCTCGGGCGGCGCGTGACAGTACGGGCAGACGCCGCGTTGGGCCTGCTCGATCGCCGTCTCCAGCTGTGCCGCCATCACGTCGGCGAGATCGTGGAGGTCCCGATACGCCGCCCCGGTCGGTCTGACGGCGATCCGGAACACCGGCTCCTCGTCGGCCGCGTGGACCCCGACCAGACTCCCCTCGTAGCTCGCGTACAGCGGCCGGCCGTCGACCAGCGGCGACGACGCCTCGATCTCGACCGGCTCGCGGGGCTCGTGGTCCTGCCACGCGTCCGCCCGCAGCGACTTGGCGATCTCGAACCCCGCGAAGCCGAGTTGGTACCCCGCGTCGGTTTTCTCCACGAAGCGATCCCGCAGCACGTCGAGGTGGTAGTTGAAGTTCCCGTTGTCCCGAACCCCCGCCGCCTCCTTGAGCCGGGAGTACGAACAGCCGTCCCGCGATCTGTCGGCGACCGTCTGCTCGTACAGCGCGTCGACGATCCGGAGGCGCGTCTCGTTGCCCAGCGTCGAGAACGGGTCGGCGTCGACGTCCGGTCCCGCAGGGGGGGAGGCGTCCCCGCCGTCACTGCCCGTCATCGTCCGTTCGTGTTCTTCGTCCGACGTATAGGTTGCGGAGGAGTAACTCGGTACTCCCGAGCTATTTCACGGCGGCCACCGAGACGCCGACACATGCGACAGGCCCTCTCCCGGCGCCGGTTCCTCGCGGGCGTCGGTGCCAGCTGTGCCGCGGCCGCAGTCGGTCCCCAGACGGCGACCGCGTCCGCGTCGCCCGCCCCCACCCAGTCCGAGATCGAAGCCACGCTCGACGAGCTGGTGGTGGCGAGTCTCGACGAACACGACGTGCCCGGCGCCACTGTCGCCGTGGTGGACGGCGACACCACCCTCACGGAGGGGTACGGCGTCGCCGACCGGGAACGGGGCGGCGAGGTCGATCCGGCCGAGACCGCGTTCCGGCTGGGTTCCGTCTCGAAGTCGGTCACCGCGACCGCGCTGATGGACGCGATCCAGCGCGGCGAGATCAGCCCGGACGAGCCCGTCTCCGAGCACGTCGACGGAAGGGTCGCCCCCGAACGGTCGGTCACGCTGGCGGAGCTGATCACCCACCGCGGCGGGTTCGAGGCCTCGAACCGCGGGATGTGGTACCCCGACGCGGGGAGCCTCCGGCCGCTCGCGACGCTGCTCGCGACGGAGCCACAGAAGCAGGTCCGCGAGCCCGGCACCGTCGGCTCGTACTCGAACTTCGGCTACGCGCTGGCCGGGCAGGTGCTGGCGGCGTCGGCCGACGACCCGTTCCACCGCGCGATCGACGACGCGCTCCTCGGCCCGGCCGGGATGAGCGACAGCAGCTTCGAACAGCCGCTCCCCGACTCGATCGCGGCGAGCCACGCGACCGGCCACAGTTCCTTGGGCCCGTTTCGCGACGGCGAGTTCCCCCTGCTCGGCCTCCGACCCGCGGGCTCGCTGTCGGCGACGGCCGACGACGTGGCGCGCTTCCTCGAACTCCACCTGCACGGCGGCACAGTCGACGGCGAGCAGGTGCTCGAACCCGGGACGATCGACGCGATGCACGAGCAGTGGGCGACCCACCACGAGCAGCTCGACGGGATGGGGTTCGGGCTGATCGAGGAGCATCGCGGCGACGTACGGACGCTCTGGCACAACGGCGCGACGCAGTCGTTCTACAGTCAGTTCGTGCTGGTCCCCGAACGCGACTTCGGCCTGTTTATCGGACTCAACGCCGCGACCGGAAGCGCCGCGACCGACGTGGTCGACGGCGTGCTCGACGCCGTCCTGCCCGACACCGAGCCACCCTCGCTCGCCCCCGACGGGGAGCCGACACGCGCCGCCGAACTGACCGGAACCTACCGCGCGCTCCAGCAGTCACACACGTGGCACGACCGCGCGACCTCGGTGCTGAACGCCCCCACGATCGGCGTCCGCGTCGCCGACGACGGCGCGCTGGTCACCGAACGCGGCGACAGCACGAACCGCTGGGTGGAGATCGAGCCGCTGGTGTTCCAACACGAGTCCGACGGGCGCCGGATCGCGTTCGGCGAGGCGGGCGGGCGGATCCAGTACCTGTTCAGCGGCGGCAGCCCGACCGCGTTCGGCCGCGTCGAGCGAGTCGACCGGCTCCAACTGCACGGCGTCCTCGCGCTCCTCACGATGTTCGGAGCGCTCTCGTCGGTCGGGGGCTGGCCCGCCGGCGCGCTCTACCGACGGCTCCGGGCAGAGCGAGCCGGCGAGGTCGACGACGTGAGTTGGGAGACGCTTCTGGGCTCCCGAACGAACCGGGCGAAACTGGTGGCGGGGAGTGGGTTCGTCGCGGCGCTAGGCGGGCTGGCGCTGGTGATCGTCCACCTCGGGGTGACCCCGTTCCGCGCCCTCTCTGACCCGCCCGTCACGTTCCGGGCGCTGTTCGCGGGGCCGGTGCTGGGGCTCGTCGCCGCGGTGGGGAGCCTCGGCTACGCCGGCCGGCTGTGGCTCGCGGGCGACGGCAGCCGGCTCGGGCGAGTCCACTACACGCTGGTCGCGGCGTCGCTCGCGGGGCTCTGTTGGCTGCTGTGGTACTGGAACCTCCTCGTCCCGCCGCCCTGAGAATCAGTCGTCCGTCGCTGCGAGAATACCCTCACAGCGCGCGACGAAGTCGGCGAGGTTCCGGGCCACGTCCTTGTCGAGGGTGACGGCGACGCCGGCGGATTCGCCCTCGCGGAAGTGGATCAGCACCGCCTCGGCGTGGAGCGAGATCGACGCGCGCTGGGGGCCGAGCCCTTCGTAATCCTGTTCGCGGACGAGCGGTTCCTCCTCGCGTGCGCGCTGTGCGAGCGCCGGTACCACCCGCTGGAGGTCGGGCGTCGCGAGATCTTCCCGGACGTACAGCGCGGACCAGCCGTCCTCGTCGTAGTGAAACGCCGACCGAAAGTTGTCGCTGGCCTCCTCCTCGACGAGTCTGACGAGCCGCTGGTACCGTTCGTTCACACCTTCTCCTCGCGGCTAGGGGTCTTAATAGATCGCTTCCTCGGCAGCAATCGCCGTCAGGCGGTGGATCAGGCTTCGACCGCCGTCGCGTCGTCGGCTTCGAGCGCCTCGCGGGCCTTCTCGGCCTCCGCCTGCAGCGTGTACTCCCGGGCGTCCTCGTACTCGGCGACGGCCTCCAGCGCCGCCTCGGTGCCGATCTGCCGGAGCGCCCACGCCGCGGCGGTCCGGACGGTGCGTTCCTCGTCCTCCTCGATCGTCGCCGCCAGCGGCTCGATCGCGCGGGTGTCGCCGATCAGGCCGAGCGCGCGCGCCGCGAGCGGGCGGACCTTCTCGTTCTCCATCTCCAGCTTGTTCGCGAGCGCTTGGGTGGCCTCCTCGCTGCCGATCTCGCCCAGCGCGCGGAACGTGACTTTCTGGAGCTGCGGGTCGGAGTCCTCGTCGACGTACTCGAGCAGCGTGTCGACGGCGTCCTCGGCGCCGGCGCCCATCTTCCCGAGCGCCTCGATCCCGGGCTTGTCGCGCTTCTGGGCGCGGCCGTGCATCTCCTCGAACGCCGCGGGATCGCCCATCCGGGTCAGCGCCTCCATGCAGTGGCGTTCCATGAACTCAGAGTCCAGCGCGTCAAGCGCCCGGAGCACCTGCTCGACGTTGCCCTGCTGTTCGTGCTCCTTCAGCGCGGCCCACTCGACGGGGTAGTCCTTGTAGTGGCCGAGCACGTCGTAGAACCCCTCCGCGCGGAGCTGTTCGTTGGTCTCGAGGTCGTCCCACTCCTCGGCGGCCTCCAGCGCGTCGGCGAGCTCGTCGGTCGCCGCGACCAGCGCGTCGAGGGTGTCGGCGTCCGCGTCGGCGTCGAGCCCGGCGTCCTCGATCGCGTCGGCGACGGCGTCGAGCTCGTGGGCCAGCGCCTCGGGCTCCTCGTCCTCCGCGGTGCCGAACTCGGTGTCGAGCGCGTCGCCCGCGGCGTCGAGGTACTCGTCGACGGCGTCCTGCGTCGCCGGCGCGCCGTTGGCGGTCCAGCGCGTGTCGGTGAGCTGGGTCTGGAGCTCCGCTAGCTCGTCGAGCACGTCCTCGGCGTAGGGGCCGCGCTGCTCGTCGATCCCGTCGCGGAGCTCGTCGATGCGGCCTTCGATCTCCTCGGCCTGCTCGTCGTCCTCCTCGAACTCCGCCGTCTCGAACGCCTCGGCGATGGCGTCGACGGTGGCCTCGACCTCGTCGAGGTCGGCCTCGGTCTCGGCCGCCTCCAGTGCCTCGCTCGCTTCGTCGAGGCGGGACTCCATCTCGTCGGCGGAGAGCTGGAGCGCCTCTTCCTCGGTCGGCTCCTCCTCGTCAGTCATACGTGTGAGTGGGTCCGAAACTGATTAAGGCGTTTCCCTTCCGAGCGCGCCGCCGCCCCCGGGGCGGGCTACCGCTCCAGCCCGGGGTTGGTGACCGCGCCGTCGGCCGCGGAGCCGAACAGCGCGCCGTACTTCCCGAGCACGCCGCCGGCGTAGGCCGGCTCGGGACGGTCACGGTCGGCGAGCCGTGCCTCGATCTCCTCGTCGGGCAGATCCACGTCGAGGCTGCGCTCCGGGATGTCGATCGTGACGTGGTCGCCGTCCTCGAGCGCGGCCAGCGGGCCGCCGACGAACGACTCCGGGGCGACGTGGCCGATCATCGGCCCGCGGGTCGCCCCCGAGAACCGCCCGTCGGTCACCATCGCCACGTCGTCCTCGTGGCCCTGTCCGACGACGGCGGCGGTGACCCCGAGCATCTCGCGCATTCCCGGGCCGCCACGGGGCCCCTCATTCCGGATCACGATCACGTCACCCGACTCGATGCCGCCCTCCTGCACGTACTGCATCGCGTCCTCCTCGCTCTCGAACACGCGGGCGGGCCCCTCGTGGTGGAACTGGTCCTCCCCCGTGACTTTCAGCACGGCGCCGTCGGGTGCGAGGTTCCCCTTGAGGATCTTGATCGCGCCTTCGTCCTGATACGGATCGTCGACCGGGTGGACGAAGTCGGTGTCGTCGAGCGTGCTGTCCGCGGGAAGGTCCAGCGTCTCCAGTTCCTCGGCGATCGTTCGACCCGTGACGGTCATCGCGTCGCCGTCGAACAGCCCGGCCTCGACGAGCCGCCGGATCACGACCGGCACGCCGCCGATGTCGTGGAGGTCCTTCATCACCCGCGAGCCGCCGGGCTGAAGGTTGACGATCTTCGGCGTGCGGCGACTGATCTCGTCGAAGTCGTCGATCGTGAGGTCGATCCCCGCCTCCTGCGCGAGCGCGAGCAGGTGGAGCACCGCGTTCGTCGAGCCGCCCATCGCGACCTGCACCGCGATCGCGTTCTCGAACGACGCCCGCGAGAGGATGTCGGATGGTTTCCGGTCGTTCTCGACGGCGTCGAGCGCGAGCTCGCCCGCACGCTCGGCCACGCGGGTCCGCCCCTCGCTCTCGGCGGGCGGGGAGGCGCTCCCCAGCGGCGCGAGCCCGAGCGCCTCGCTGATGGAGGCCATCGTGTTCGCGGTGAACATCCCGCCACAGGAGCCCGCGCCGGGGCAGGCGTTGCGCTCCAGTTCGTCGAGTTCCTCGCGGCTCATCTCGCCCTGCGCGTACGTGCCGACGCCCTCGAACACGTGCTGGACGGTCACGTCCCGCCCCTCGTGCTGGCCCGGGAGGATCGAGCCGCCGTAGAGGAACACGCTCGGGAGGTCGGTCCGGATCGCGGCCATCAGCATCCCGGGGAGGTTCTTGTCACAGCCCGCGACCGTCACCAGCGCGTCGAGGCGTTCGCCGAACGCCACCAGTTCGACGGAGTCGGCGATCAGCTCCCGCGAGATCAGAGACGCGCGCATTCCTTCGGTCCCCATCGAGATAGCGTCGGAGATGGTGATCGTGCCGAACTCGATGGGCATCCCGCCGGCGTCGTCCACGCCGTCGATCGCGCCGTCGGCCACGCGGTCGAGGTGGACGTTACACGGCGTCACGTCCGCGGCGGGGTTGGCGACGCCCACCATCGGCGAGGAGAGGTCCTCGTCGTCGAACCCCATCGCGCGGAACATCGCGCGGTGGGGCGCGCGCTCGGCGCCCTCGGTGACTTCGCTGCTCCGCAGGTCCGGGGATTTTCCCCCGCCACCTGCCTCGTCGCCGTCTCGTGTGTCCTGTTTACTCATACCGTCACCCACGGCCGGGCGCACTTAACTCCGTCCCGGGTGTGGTGGAAGACCGTTCAGCTACGATACATGGGCTATTAATCGTGATGGTTCCGGGCGACAGTTTCAAGTACTGGTACGAGGTAGCGTGGGACGCAATGTCTCACGACACTGAGGGAGCGTCGGAAACCCCGGCGGATCGAGTTCTCCCAGGGCACGTTGAGAACTGATCCCGAGTTCGCCACAGCTCGGATCTTCGATACCACCCTGCGAGACGGTGAACAGTCGCCCCGGACTTCGTTCTCCTACGACGACAAGCGCGAGATAGCCGCCGCACTCGACAGCGCCGGCGTCGACGTGATCGAGGCGGGCTTCCCCGTGAACTCCGACGCGGAGTTCGCGGCGGTCCGCGACATCGCGTCGGCCGTCGACACGACTGTCTGCGGGCTGGCTCGCGTCGTCGAGGACGACGTCGAGGCAGCGATCGACGCCGGCGTCGATCTGGTCCACGTGTTCGCGTCGACCAGCGACGTGCAGATCGAGGACTCGATGCACGCCAGCCGCGAGGCCGTGATCGAGCGCTCGGTCGAGAGCGTCGTCCGCGCCGCGGAGTCGGGGGCAGACGTGATGTTCTCCCCGATGGACGCCACCCGGACCGACCCCGACTACCTCGCCGAGGTGATCGAGGCGGTGTCGGCGGCGGGCGTCGACTGGATCAACGTCCCGGACACCTGCGGGGTCGCGACTCCCGGGCGGTTCGCGGAGCTGATCCGGACGGTCCGAGAGCACACGGATGCCCGCATCGACGTCCACACCCACGACGACTTCGGGCTCGCGAGCGCGAACGCGCTCGCGGGCTTCGAGGCCGGCGCCGATCAGGCGCAGGTCTCCGTCGGCGGCATCGGCGAGCGCGCCGGCAACGCCGCCCTCGAGCAGGTCGTCATGGCCGCCGAGAGCGTCTACGGCGCCGACACCGGGATCGACACGACGGCGATCACCGGGCTCGCCCGCACGGTCGAGGAGCGCAGCAGCGTCGACCAGCCGGCCAACGCGCCGATCGTCGGCGACAACGCGTTCGCCCACGAGTCGGGCATCCACGCCGCGGGCGTCATCGAGAACTCGGCGACGTTCGAGCCCGGCGTGATGACGCCGGAGATGGTCGGTGCCGAACGCGAGCTGGTGCTGGGCAAGCACACCGGCACCCACTCCGTCCGCGAGCGCCTGCGCGAGGCGGGCTACGATCCGACCGACGAGCAGGTACGGGCGGTCACCCGCGAGGTGAAGGATCGCGGCGCCGACGGCGACGAGATCACCGACGAGACGCTCGAAGCCGTCGCCGCGGCACACGACGTCGACCGCGATACCGAACGCGTTCCGGAGGGGCCAGCCTGATGCCACCCCGCGACGGCGCGCCGCGGCAGCCGCGGCGCTCGCGATCGTGTCACGGTGTGACGTGGCGCGGAAAGAGTTATCACGGTCGGTGCCATCGCTCCGGATATGACGCGTCGACGCCACACGGGTTCGCTCGGCGTCAGCGTCTCGCTCATCATTGTAGGGGTCTGACCCCTACAGCCACCACTTCTCCACCGACCGTCGCACCACCCGACCACCGAGCCTGCAGTCACGTCACACGATGAGCGAGCCAGCACGCGCCGCAGCACGGCCACGGGAGGCCGAGAGCCGGCGCGACGACGACCGAGCGGAACAGCGCGACGAACAGTCGACCGAGTCCGAGGCGCCCTCTACCGGCGCGGACGCGGCGATCGCCGCGCTCACGGCGGCGGGCGTCGAGCACGTCTTCGGCGTGCAGGGCGGCGCGATCATGCCCGTCTACGACGCGCTCGCCGAGGCCGACGCCGCGCCCACGCACGTCACGATGGCCCACGAGCAGGCGGCCGCCCACGCCGCCGACGCGTACGGTCAGGTGACGGGCGAGCCGGGCGTCTGTATGGCCACCTCGGGCCCGGGCGCGACCAACCTCGTGACCGGGATCGCCGACGCCGACATGGACTCCGACCCCGTCGTCGCGCTGACGGGGCAGGTGCCGACCGAGTTCCTGGGCAACGACGCGTTCCAGGAGACCGACACCGTCGGCGTCACCCGACCGATCACGAAGGAGAACTACGTCGCCGGCGAGCCCGACGCCGTCGGCTCGTCCGTGGGCGAGGCGGTCGAACTCGCCGGCGCCGGGCGACCCGGGCCGACGCTGGTCGACCTGCCGAAGGACGCGACCACCGGCGAGACGACGGGCGACGAGGCGCCCGCGACGGGGCTGCCCAAGTACTACGAGACGCCCGACCGAGCCGAGGAGTCGGCGGTCGCGGCCGCGGCCGACGCGCTCGCCGACGCCGAGCGCCCGCTGGTGCTCGCGGGCGGGGGCGTGGTGAAAGCCGAGGCCAGCCCGGAACTGCGGGCGTTCGTCGAGGCGTTCGACGTGCCCGTGGTGACGACGATGCCCGGCATCGGGGCCGTCCCGGAGGACGACGACCGCTGCCTCTCGTGGGCGGGGATGCACGGCACCGGCGCGGCGAACATGGCGATCTCCCACACCGACTGCCTGTTCGCGATCGGGACGCGCTTCGACGACCGCCTGACCGGCGGCGTCGAGACGTTCGCGCCCGAGGCCGCGGTGATCCACGCCGACATCGACGCCGCCGAGATCTCGAAGAACGTCGAGGCGGACTATCCGCTGGTCGGCGACGCCGCCGCGGTGATCGAGCAGGTCCACGGCGCGTTCGCGGCGCGGGCCGACGACGCCGACGACCGCTACGCCGACTGGCGCGAGCAGTGCCACGAGTGGGAACGACAGTACCCCATGACCTACGCGGCGCCCGACGACGAGCCGCTGAAGCCGCAGTTCGTCGTCGAGGCCGCCGACGCCGCGACACCGGACGACACGATCGTCACCACCGGCGTCGGCCAGCACCAGATGTGGGCCGCCCAATACTGGACGTACCGGGACCCGCGCTGCTGGGTCTCCAGCCACGGGCTGGGGACGATGGGGTACGGGCTGCCCGCCGCCATCGGCGCGAAAGTCGCCGAACCGGACCGCGAGGTCGTCTGCTTCGAGGGCGACGGCTCGTTCCTGATGACGCTGCAGGAGCTGTCGGTCGCGGCGCGCGAGAACCTCGATATCACGGTGATCGTGCTCAACAACGAGGCCATCGGGATGGTCCGGCAGTGGCAGGACGCCTTCTTCGAGGGGCGACACACCGCCTCGGAGTACGGCTGGATGCCCGAGTTCGAGCCCATCGCCGAGGCGTTCGGCGCGGAAGGGTTCACCCTCGACGGCTACGACGAGGTGGCCGACACGCTCGAGGCGGCGTTCGCCCACGACGGCCCGTCGGTCGTCGACGCCCGGATCGACCCCGAGGAGAACGTCTACCCGATGGTGCCGAGCGGCGGCGACAACAGCGGCTTCGCGCTGTCGGAGGGGCAGCTATGAGCGGGGAGTCGCCGACCGACGCCGGATTCGCCGACCCCGACGCCGACCGCGACGGCCTGCAGGGGCCCGGGCCGGACGAGCGCGAGCGACCCAGCGGCCGACGATCGGCGGAGGGCGTTCGCGTCGACCCGGAAGCCGAGGCCAGCCACCCCGAGCGCCGGACCACCATCTCGGCGCTGGTGAAACACGAGCCCGGCGTGCTCGCGGAGGTCGCGGGGCTGGTGAGCCGCCGGCGGTTCGACATCGACTCGCTGACCGTCGGGCCGACGACCAACCCCGAGACCGCCCGGATGACGCTGACCATCGAGGAGCCCGAGCCGGGCGTCCGACAGGTCGAGAAGCAGTTGGAGAAGCTGGTGCCGGTGATCTCGGTCCGGGAGCTGGATCGGGACGCCGTCCGGCGCGAGCTGGCGGTGTTGAAAGTCCACGACGACGACCCGGCGGCGGTCGAGGCGGTCGCCGAGATGTTCGACGCCCGAACCCTCGACGCCGAGCCCGGGACCGTCACCGTCGAGGTGACGGGCAGCTCCGCGGAGGTCGACCGGGCGATCGAGGCGTTCCAGCGCTTCGGCGTCCGGGAGCTGACCCGGACGGGCACGGCCGCGCTGGCCCGCGGCACCGAGTGGACCACCGACGCGGAGGAATCGCGCTACGAACGACAGCGGAGCGACGCGGCGTCGGCCGGATCGACGCCGACCACGGAGGGCGCGCGAGCGCACACTGACGATGACTGAGAACACCATCTACCACGACGAGGACGCGACGCACAGCTACATCGAATCGAAGACGGTTGCGGTGCTGGGCTACGGCAGTCAGGGCCACGCACACGCACAGAACCTCGCGGAGAGCGGGGTCGACGTGATCGTCGGCCTGCGGGAGGGATCGTCCTCCCGGACGGCGGCTCGCGAGGACGGACTCACCGTCGCGACGCCGACGGAGGCCGCGGCGGCCGCCGACGTGGTGTCGATGCTCGTCCCGGACAACGTCCAGCCGGACGTGTACGACGACATCGCGCCCGAACTGGAGGCCGGCGATACGCTCCAGTTCGCGCACGGGTTCAACATCCACTACGACCAGATCGAGCCGCCCGAGGACGTCGACGTGACGATGGTCGCGCCGAAGGGGCCGGGTCACATCGTCCGCCGGCAGTACACGGACGGCGAGGGGACGCCCGGGCTGATCGCGGTGTACCGCGACGCCACCGGCGAGGCCAAACAGGAGGCGCTTGCCTACGCTGACGCGATCGGCTGCACCCGTGCGGGCGTGATCGAGACCACGTTCCGCGAGGAGACCGAGACCGACCTGTTCGGCGAGCAGGCGGTGCTCTGTGGCGGCGTCACCGAGCTCGTGAAGGCGGGGTACGAGACGCTGACCGACGCCGGGTACAGTGAGGAGATGGCGTACTTCGAGTGTCTGAACGAGCTCAAGCTCATCGTCGACCTGCTGTACGAGGGCGGCATGGGCGGGATGTGGGACTCCGTCTCCGACACCGCCGAGTACGGCGGGATCACCCGCGGCGAGGTGGTCGTCGACGATCACACCCGCGAACAGATGGAGACCGTGCTCGAACAGGTCCAGAACGGCGAGTTCGCGACGGAGTGGATCACCGAGAATCAGGCCGGCCGGCCGTCCTACGGCCAGCGCCGCGCCGCCGAGAAGAACCACGAGATCGAGGAGGTGGGCGAGGAGCTCCGTGCGCTGTTCGCGTGGAGCGAGACGGAGGAGAACCGGGAGCCAGCCAACACGCCGGCGGACGACTGAGACAATGACCCGACACACCGACACAACGAGCCGACGACGCGACGAGACGGACCGACGGGAGACCAGCCAGCGGACGATGGGGGGCGTGAGCCACACCAACCCCATGACGGGGGAGAGCTTCGGCGACTCGCAGGTGTTCCAGCGCGGGACAGTCGTGATGGTCGACGGCGGCGAGGCCGAGGCCGCCGAGGAGGGCGACCGCGACGACGAGCCGATGGGCGACGTGGACCACACGCCGCGCGAGGACGCGCCCGAAGCGAACGAGGCGTACGTCCGCGGCGTCGACCGGGAGACAGACGAGGAGAGCGAAGCCGAGGAGGGAGCCGACGAGGAGCCCGTATGAGTGAGGGGACGCTGTACGACGCGGTGTGGGACCGCCACCGCGTCCGGCGGCTCCCCAGCGGGCAGGACCAGCTGTTCGTGGGGCTCCACCTCATCCACGAGGTGACGAGCCCGCAGGCGTTCGGGATGCTGGCGGAGCGTGACCTCGAGGTTGCCTACCCCGAACGGACTCACGCGACGGCCGACCACATCGTCCCCACGGACGACCGCGAGCGCCCCTACGACGACGAGGCCGCGGAGTCGATGATGAGCGAACTGGAGGAAAACGTCGCCGACGCCGGCCTCTCGTTCGACCACCCCGAGACGGGGCGGCAGGGGATCGTCCACGTCGTCGGCCCCGAGCAGGGGCTGACCCAGCCGGGGATGACCGTCGTCTGCGGCGACTCCCACACCGCGACCCACGGCGCCGTCGGCGCGCTGGCGTTCGGGATCGGCACCTCCCAGATCCGGGACGTGCTCGCGACGGGCACCGTCGCGATGGAGAAGCAGGCCGTCCGCCGGATCGAGGTGACGGGCGAACTCGGCGACGGCGTCACCGCGAAGGACCTGATCCTGACGATCATCGGCGAGCTCGGCACCGACGGCGGGGTCGGCTACGTGTACGAGTACGGCGGCCCCGCGGTCGAGTCGCTGTCGATGGCCGGCCGGATGACGATCTGCAACATGTCGATCGAGGGCGGCGCCCGCGCGGGCTACGTCAACCCCGACGAGACCACCTACGAGTGGATGGCCGGGACGGACGCCTTCGAGAACGACGCCGAGAAGTTCGCCGAACGCAAGGAGTACTGGGAGTCGATCCGCTCGGGCGAGGACGCCACCTACGACGACGTGGTGACGATCGACGCCAGCGAGATCGAGCCGACGGTGACGTGGGGGACGACGCCCGGACAGACGGTCGGGATCTCCGAGCCGGTCCCCGACCCGGCCGACCTCCCGCCCGAGGACCGCGCGGTCGCCGAGCGCGCACAGGCGCACATGGGCGTCACGCCCGGCGAGCCGATGGCTGGGTTCCCGGTCGACGTGGCGTTTCTGGGCTCCTGTACGAACGCGCGGCTCCCGGACCTGCGGGCGGCAGCAGAGGTCGTCGAGGGGCGAGAACTGGCCGACGGCGTCCGCGGGCTCGTCGTCCCGGGGAGCCAGCGCGTGAAAGCCGCCGCCGAACGCGAGGGGCTGGACGATATCTTCCGCGCGGCGGGGTTCGAGTGGCGCGGCGCGGGCTGCTCGATGTGTCTCGGGATGAACGACGACCAGCTCGTCGGCGACGAGGTGTGTGCCTCCTCCTCGAACCGGAACTTCGTCGGCCGGCAGGGGAGCGCCGACGGCCGGACGATCCTGATGAGCCCCGAGATGGTCGCCGCCGCCGCGGTAACGGGTGAAGTGACCGACGTGCGCGAACTCGACGCGGTGCCGGAGGTGGCGCGATGAGCGGAGGTGACGGCGACCCCGTCGACGTGCCCGCGATCGAGTCCGTCGAGGGGACGGGCGTTCCGGTGCGCGGGAACGACATCGACACCGACCAGATCATCCCCGCGCGGTTCCTGAAAGTGCTCACCTTCGAGGGGCTCGGGGAGTTCGCCTTTTTCGATCAGCGCTACGAGAACACCGGCGCCGACGCGGGCGGCGACGGGCTCGCCGCCGAGAGCGAGGCCGCCGAGCAGCCCACGGACCACCCGTTCAACGACGAGCGCTTCCGGAACGGGAACGTGCTGGTGGTGAACGCCAACTTCGGCTGTGGCTCCTCCCGGGAGCACGCCCCGCAGGCGCTGATGCGCTGGGGGATCGACGCCATCGTCGGCGAGTCGTTCGCGGAGATCTTCGCGGGCAACTGCCTCGCGCTCGGTATTCCGACCGTGACCGCCGACAGCGAGGAAATCGAGGCGCTCCAAGATCACGTCGAGGCCCACCCCGACACCGAGATCACCGTCGACGTGGCGGACGAGACGGTGCGCTACGACGGCCGCGAGATCGACGCCGCGGTCGACTCGGCACAGCGCCAGTCGCTCGTCGCGGGCGAGTGGGACACGACCGCGCTGCTCGGCGCCAACCCCGAGGAGGTCGCGGAGACGGCCGCCTCGCTGCCCTACACGGACCGATGACCGACGAGATCGCCGTGATCCCCGGCGACGGGATCGGGCAAGAAGTCGTCCCCGCCGCGGTGCGGGTGCTGGCGGCCGTCGACCCCGACTTCTCCTTCCGGGAGGCCGAGGCGGGCGACGCGGTCGCCGAGGAGCGCGGGACGCCGCTGCCCGACTCGACCGTCGAAACCGTCGAGGCCGCCGACGCGACGCTGTTCGGCGCCGCGGGCGAGACGGCGGCCGACGTGATCCTCCCGCTCCGGGAGGCTGTGGGGAGTTTCGCGAACGTCCGGCCCGCCCGGGCTTACCCGGGCGTCGACGCGCTCCGGCCGGAGACGGATCTCGTCTTCGTCCGGGAGAACACCGAGGGCGTGTACGCGGGCCACGAGAGCGATCTCGGCGAGGGCGTGACGACGCTCACACGTGTGATCACCGAGTCCGCCTCCCGGCGGATCGCGGAGTTCGGCTTCGAGTACGCCGCGGAGCGCGACGCCGACGTGACGGTCGCCCACAAGGCGAACGTGATGCGCGTCACCGACGGACAGTTCCTCGATTCTGTCGACGCCGTCGCCGACGAGCGTGACGCGGCGTACGAGACGGAGCTGATGGACGCGCTGGCGACGAAGCTGCTGCTCGATCCGACCGAGTACGACGTGATCGTCTGCCCGAACCTCGCGGGCGACGTGCTCTCGGATCTCGCGGCGGGGCTCGTGGGCGGGCTGGGGCTGCTCCCCTCTGCCAACGTCGGCGCGGAGAACGGGCTGTTCGAACCGGTCCACGGCAGCGCGCCGGACATCGCCGGCAAAGGAGTGGCAAACCCCGCGGCGGCGATCCTGAGCGCGGCGATGCTGCTGGAGAGTCTCGATCACGAGGACGCGGCCGCGGACGTGCGTTCGGCGGTCGAGCGTGTCCTCGACGAGGGGCCGCGAACGCCGGATCTCGGCGGGGCGGCGTCGACCGACGAGGTGGCCGACGCCGTGATCTCGCGGCTCTAACTCGGGTTCGCGAGCAGTTCCAGCTTCTTCACTCGCGTCGCGAGCGTGAGAAACGTCGCCGTCAGCGTGAGCACGACCGCGCCGGCGGCCGCGAGCGCGTGGATCTCCGGCGGGTGGGTGAAGAAGCCGTCGACGCCGATGGTCTGCCCCGGAATGAGCGTGTGATGCGGCGTGCCCAGCACCGGGACGAAGTAGTCGACGAGGTCGTTCAGCCCGTACCACAGCACCGCGACGGCGACGGCGCGGACCGGGAACTCGCTGATCCGGTGGAGGACGAACGCCTGCACCACCATCGCGAGGTGGCTGAACAGGAGGAACAGGTACATCGGCAGGGGGTTGACCGCGCGGAACGCGTCCGAGAACGTCAGCAGCACGTACGGCGTCCAGAGGCCGAGCTTCCAGCAGCCGAAAAAGGCCAGCGCCGAGAGGTACTCGTTCGCGCGGCCCAGCGCCCACGCGCCGAACGCCAGCGCGATGAACAGCGTCGCCACGGGGCTGTCCGGCACCAGCGGCCAGAACGCGGCCGGCTCCGCCGCGAGCTGGCCGGTGATCAGCGGGTCCGACAGCGGGAGGGGGTGGACGCCGTAGTACCAGAAGCCGAAGACGGTGCCGAGGAGATTGGTGAGGACGACGAGCCACACCGCGCGCAGTCCGAGGTCCTCGACCGCTCGGGGCAGCGGCGCGAGCCAGCGCGGCAGCGCGTCGCGGTCGGGCAGGCGCGAGCGCGGGAGGAAGCCCGGGAGAGTCATACTGGGGCGACAGTCCGGCGGTGGCAAAGGGCTGCCGGTGCCGGTGCGGGCAGACCGGCAGCGATGGCAAAGGGCTGCCGGTGCCGGTGCGGACAGACCGGCAGCGATGGCAAAGGGCTGCCGGTGCCGGTTCGACTCCCGGCCGAACGGGCCGAAGCCACCCCCCTTAAGTCCCGGCCGCCGCAAGTGAGGGTATGGACGAAGTGGACGACATCGAGGAGCTCAAACGGGGCACCGACCTCGTGAAGCGCGGCTTCGCGAAGATGCAGAAAGGCGGCGTCATCATGGACGTAGTGAACCGCGAGCAGGCCCGGATCGCGGAGGACGCCGGCGCCGTCGCGGTGATGCACCTCGAAGCCGTCCCGGCGGACATCCGCAAGCGCGGCGGCGTCGCCCGGATGGCCAACCCCGCCGAGATCGCGGAGATCACCGACGAGGTGTCGATCCCCGTCATGGGGAAAGTCCGGATCGGCCACCGGAAGGAGGCCGAGATCATGGAGGCCGCCGGCGCGGACATGGTCGACGAGAGCGAGGTGCTCACCCCGGCGGAGGAGGCGTACCACATCGACAAGCGCGACTTCACCGCGCCGTTCGTCTGTGGCGCGCGCAACCTCGGCGAGGCGCTCCGGCGCATCGACGAGGGCGCGGCGATGATCCGCACCAAGGGCGAGGCCGGGACGGGCGACGTGAATCAGGCGGTCCACCACCAGCGCAACATCAAGAGCGCGATCCGCAAGCTGGAGGGGATGAACTACGAGGAACGCGAGATGTGGGCCCGCGAGCACGAGGCGCCGCGTGAACTCGTCCACGAGACCGCCGACCTCGGCCGGCTGCCGGTCGTCAACTTCGCGGCCGGCGGGATCGCGACGCCCGCCGACGCCGCGCTGATGATGTACCACGGCTGTGACGGGATCTTCGTCGGGTCGGGGATCTTCGGCGCGGAGAACCCCGAGAAGATGGGCAGCGCGATCGTCGAGGCGGTGAACAACTGGGACGACCCCGAGGCGCTGCTTTCGATCGCCTCCGACGTGGGCGGCGGCATGAAGGGCGAGTCGAACGTCGACCTGCCCGAGGAGGAGAAGCTCCAGGGCCGCGGGAACTAGTCGGTCTAGGGTTCCGTTTTCGCGGAGCGAGGCGGTGACGTGTACCTGCATTGCGAGTCGACCGTGTTTCGGTTGGCTGCCGCCACAGCATCTCGATCGTTGGCTACTGGGACAGCGACCGCCACAGCATCTCGATCGCTGACCACTTGCGACCGCAGTGCGCCGAACACGAGGTTCGGCGCAGCGCCGATTCCCCACCCCTCCCCCCGCGGCCGGCGACCGTCGCCGGCCGCGAGGCGTCCACTGCCACCGCACCGCGGCGGCGGTGGCGCGCGACGTGAGCAGGGCGAGACCTTCGGTCTCGCTGGCAGTGCGGGCGACGCGTGGGTCGCCCGCACGACGCCTCCGTGCGCGAACGAGCGCGCGAGGGATGAGCGAACGGAGTGAGCGAATCGGCTGGGGAGGTCTGAGGACTGTGCGGGGCGGCACGGTTGCAAGTGGCCTAGCTCACTCCGCGGTCCTGTTCGTGGCCGAAGCAGCAAACACCGTCTCCCCCGTTCCAGAATCCAAAGAACGTTTGAACACCGTATCAAATCCAGAATTTCCACAATGTTCAGAACGCCGTAAATCTCTAAAACGTCAACCCTGCCTACTCACGACAGACTGGAGAGAACACCACTACCGGCTCGCAAAACGCCTCTACCGCAGAAACTCAGAGCTCGACGCCCGGCGGGATGAGGCTCCGCTCCCGCAGGAACTCCCCGTCGGCGTCGTACACGAGGAACGTCTCCTTCTCGTACTCGACCATCTCGTCGCCGTCGATGGAGACGATGACGCGGTAGCCGCCCTCCTCCTCGGCCTCGACGTACGCCCGGGCGGCCTCGATGAACCGCAGCACGTCGTCGGACTCCTCGTTGAGTTCGAGGACGTACTCCCCGGTGACGCGGTTGGTGACGGCGACGACCCCCGGCACCACGTCGTCGGTCCCGAGCTCGTCCTGCAGGCGGAACGCCACGTCGACGTCCTCGCCGTCGAGCAGGTCGCCGTCGGCGTCGCTGAGGCGCTCCCGGAGCGTCTCCCCGGGCCCACTGAAGTCGATCTCGACCAGCGGCTGGGCGGGCTCGCCTCCCTCGGCCGCCCAGTCGACGTTCGTCACGTCCAGCTCGAAGTAGTCGCGCCTCATTCGGTACCCGACAGTTAGCGACGGGCACCTAAAACCGTAACGCCCGTGTGCGTTCGGGAGCCACTCCGATCCCGACCGGCGGCCGGTGGAACGAAGTGTGCACAGGCCGCATCGTGAGCTATGGTCTCCCGCTCCCGTCGCCGCTTCCTCCGGGCGAGCGCCGCCGCAGCCGCGGTCGGCAGCGCGGGCTGTCTCGGCGGATCGAACCCCGCGGAGGCGGCTGCACAGCGCCGGATCGACCACCGAACGACGCCGCCCGCCGAATCGTGGCCGACCGAAGACTACGGCGCGCGGAACACCCGCCACAACCCCGACGCGACCCCGCCGCGGTCGGCACCGGCGACCGAGTGGTCAGTGTCGCTCCCGGGCGTCGTCTCCACGGTGATCGTCGGTCCGGAGTTCGTCTACGCGAGTTCCGAGGACGCGACTGTCGCGGTCGCCCCCGACGGCACCGAGCAGTGGCGCGTCGAGTTCGGCGGCAGCCTCGCGTGGGTCGCGGGCCGGCTGTACGTGAGTGCGGACACGCTGGTCGCGCTCGACGCCGACTCCGGCGAGGAGATCTGGCGTGGGCCCGAGGAGATGGCGCCGGGCTCGGTGTTCGAGTCCAGCGGGACAGTGTACGTCACCGAGCGCGAACGACTCCGGGGGCTCCACGCCGACTCCGGCGCGGAGCGCTGGCGGATCGACACCGATCGCTACCCCCGGCTCGTCGCCAACGACGGCCGGGTCGCGGTCGTGACCGGCGAACGGCTGCGCTTCTTCGAACCCGGCGAGGTCGAAGACGGCCTGCTCCGGGAGCCGGCGCCCCGGGTCGTCGAGACGCTGGAGCCGGGCTGGTACCCGGAGATCGTCTCGGCGGCGCTGGTCGACGGCGCGTTCTACCTCGGCCAGTTCGGGGACAGCGTCGCCGACCTGCACGCGACAGCCCGACAGTTCCACCTCATGACCGACGACGAACGCTGGGTGACGCCGTACGACTGGAGCGGCGTGAGCGCGCTCGCGGTCGACGACGAGCGCGTCTACGGCGTTCCCTACCACGCGACGCTCGATCCGCTGGAGTCCTCGGTGGTCGCGCTGGATCGGGAGACGGGGACCGAGCAGTGGCACGACGACGGCGAACTGCTCGGCACACCAGCTGTCGGCGGTGGGGTGGTCGTCGCCGGCGGCGCCCACCCGGGCTCACCGAGCGTCTGCGTCTCCGAAGGCGGGGAGGAGTCGGCCGGGACCCCGGCGGAGACGACAACCGACGAGACGTGTTCGGAGGGCGAGCCGACGGCCGAGTCGGGCGTGCTCCGCGCGTTCGACGCCGCGAGCGGCGAACGACTGTGGACGGTCGAGCCCGGCGCGTCCAACGGGAGCTACCCGATCGCGCTGGTCGGCGATCGCGTCTACTACGGCGACGCCGCGGGCCTCCACGCGCTCGGCTGACTTTGCGCGGCGTAATCACCGGGAACGGTGTCGAGGCTCGCGGTTTCTGGTTCTGAAACCGTGCGGCCCGGGTTATGGGGCCGGCGCCACGAGTCGACGGTAACGATGGCAGCGATCGAAACGCGCGACCTCACGAAGCGCTACGGCGACGTAGTGGCGCTCGACGGCCTCGATCTCACGGTCCGGGAGGGGGAGGTGTTCGGCTTCCTCGGCCCGAACGGCGCCGGGAAGTCGACGGCGATCAACGTCCTGCTGGGACTGTTGACGCCGACGGCGGGGAGCGGACGCGTCCTCGGCCACGACGTCGAGTCCGAGTCACGCGAGCTCCGCCGTCGGATCGGTATCTTCCCCGAGGGGTACAACACGTACGACCGACTGACTGCGAGGGAGCACCTCGACTACGCGATCGCGGCGAAAGACGCCGCCGACGACCCCGACGCGCTGCTCGACCGGACCGGTTTGGACCCGGAAGCGCGGGACCGCCGGGCCGGCGGGTACTCGAAGGGGATGCGACAGCGACTCGCGCTGGCGATCGCGCTGGTCGGCGACCCCGACCTGCTGATCCTCGACGAGCCCTCTTCCGGGCTGGACCCCTCGGGGATGGCGGACGTCCGCAAGCTGGTCCGCGAAGAGGCCGCCGCCGGCACGACGGTGTTCTTCTCCAGTCACCTCCTCCCGGCGGTCGAGGCGGTCTGTGACCGGGTCGGAATCCTGCGTGCGGGCCGGCTCGCGACGGTCGACACCGTCAACGGACTCCGAGAGACGCTCCGGACCGAGTCGACGGTGACGCTCCGGGTCGACGCCGAGCCCGAGGTCGATCTCCTCGACGTGCCGGGCGTCTCGGCGGCCACGACGGCCGGCTCGGAGCTGCGAGTGACCTGCACGGAGCCGGCCGCCAAGGCGGCGGTGATCAGCCGCGTCGCCGCGGCGACGACGGTCCGGGACGTGACGATCGACGACGCGTCGCTCGACGACCTGTTCGAGACGGTCACGGCGGCCGACGGCGAACCCCTCGACGGCCGCGCGCCGGAGGTGGAGGCGTGACGGGGAGCGTGCTCAGGATCGCCCGCCACGACTTCCTGACCGTCCGCCGATCACGGCTGCTCTGGGGCGTCGTCGGCGCCTACGCGCTGTTCACCGTTCTGCTCGTGGTCTCCGGGGCGACGAGCGACATCACGAGTGCGACCCAACTGCTCGTGGGCGTCACGAGCGTCACCGCCGTTGTGCTCCCCGTCGTCGGCATCGTCGCCGGCTACCTCGCGATCGCCGGGGAGCGGGAGGACGGGACGATCACGTTCCGGCTCGGCCTCCCCGACAGCCGCCTCGCCGTCGTCGCTGGGAAGCTCCTGTCCCGCGGGGCGACCGTCGTGCTGGGTCTCGGCGCCGGATTCGCGGTCGCGCTCGGGCTGTCGGTCGTCATGTTCGGCTCGGTCGACGCCGGCGTCTTCGGTCGGTTCGTCGCGATCTCGACGGTGTTCGCGCTCGCCAACGCCGCGGTCGCGGTGGGGCTGTCCGCACTCGCCGCATCGCGGGCCCGGGCGATGAGTCTCGCGGCGGGGTTCTACGTCGTCGGCGACGTGCTGTGGCTGGTCGGGAGCAGCTACCTCGTCGACGCCGTCGAGACGGTCGGCGGCGCCGTCGGGCTCACGGTGTCCGCGCGTGACGCCGCACTCGTCACCGCGCTCAGCCCGGTGGGCGCGTATCTGGAAGCGATGGAGTTGGCGTTCGCGCCCGTCGAAGCCGCCCGCGCCGCCGACGCAGTCCCGTGGTTCGGGCTCGGGATGCTGCTCCTGTGGGGCGCCGTCGTCCCCGCGGTCGGCTACTGGCGGTTCCGGACGGCCGAGTTGGCCTGATGCCCCGATCGTCGCCGGGTATGTCGGGTGATTTAACAGACGACGCCGACAGCTTCCGGAGGATGGACGAGGAGGAGCTGGCGGCGATCGCCTCGTTGATCGAGGACGAGTACGCCAGATCCATCCTCCGCCACACGAGCGAACAGCCCCTCTCCGCCACCGAACTGATGGACCGTTGTGACGCCTCGAAAGCGACCACGTACCGACGTATCGACCGACTGCGGGAACACGACCTGCTGGAGAGCTACCAGGAGTACGATCCGGACGGCCACCACTACGAGGTGTACGCGGCGACGCTGGAGGAGTTCAGCGTCCGTCTCGACGACGGCGAGTTCGTCGTCGAGCTCGACCGGACCCGTGACCCCGCCGACCGCATGACCGACCTGCTCAACCAACTCAGATGATCCCGCTCCAGCTCACCGAACTCGGCGCCGCCACCGGCGTCCTGTTCTTCGTCGGATCGGTCGTCTCGATCGTCGTCGGCGGCGTCGTCGGCTACCGGGCGCTCCGTGGCTACCGACGGACCGAACAGCGGTCGCTCCTGCTGTTCGGCGTGGGGCTCCTGCTGTTGGTCTCGGTCTCCAAGCTCGTCAACATCGTCCTCTCGTCGACGCTGTCGTCGACGGCGCTGATCGGCCCGGCGACCGAACTGTGCCGCCTCGCCGGCGCGGCCGTCCTCACCTACGCAATCTATGACCGCTGAACACACAGCCGACGACCGGTTCGCCCCCCGGAGCACCCGACGGCACCGACCCGTCGGCGCCGCGTTCAGCCCGGCGCTCGCCCCGCTTCAGGGCGTCTCCGTCGAACAGGGCGCCACCTCGCCGGTCGAGACCGTCCTCCTGCTCGCCCTCGTGGCGATCGGGGCGCTGCTCACTTATCAGGCGATCCGCGGCTACCGTCGAAACGACGACCGCTCGATGCTGCTGTTCGGGGCGGGCCTGTTCCTGTTGACGGTGGGTCACGCGGCGCTCAAACTGCTCCTGCCGGTCGTCGTCCCCCTCGTCGCGGCCGACAGCCCGGCGGTCGTCTTCGCGGTCGCGTCGACGAGTCAGGCCGTGGACGTCGTGGGGCTCGTCGCGATCTTCTACGCGATACTCCGCTGAGTCGGCGGGTCCGCGCGGGGTCGCGGCGGGCGCACATATTTAAGTCCGGCCGGCCGGTAGCCAGGATAGCTACGGATGTCGGGGGAGTTCATCGACGGGGCGGATCTCGGGGACACGCTCTCGGACCTCAAGCGACGCATCTCCCGGACCGTGGAGATGCTCCGGGGCTCCGAGCTCGAGACCCGTCCGTTCCGCCCCGGCGAGGACGGTCCCTTGGCCTCCTTCGACGTGCCCGAGGGACACGAGGAGGTCGACCGCTACTGGGTGAACGCGCCGTACGCCTACGTGGTGATCACGCACGACCCGGAGGCCAGCGAACACCAGTACTACGCGGTCGAGCCCGACCTCGACGAGTTCGAGACGCTGCTGCTGCGCCGGGTCGTCGAGGACATCCGCGATCCGCTACTGTACCGCGCGGCCCGCACCGAGGCCGACGAGGAGACGCTGCGCGAGGAGCTCTCGGGGCTGCTCGAGCAGTACGGCGTCGACGCCGGGATGGGGACGTTCCACGCGCTGCTGTACTACCTCCTCCGGGACTTCCGCGGGTTCGGGAAGGTCGACCCGCTGCTCAACGACCGCCACATCGAGGACATCTCGTGTGACGGCTACGACCTCCCGATCTTCGTCTACCACGACGACTACACCGACATCGAGACGAACGTCTCCTTCGAGGCGGAGGCGCTGGACAACTACGTGATCCGGCTGGCCCAGCAGTCCGGCCGCCACATCTCCGTCGGCGACCCCATCGTCGAGACCACCCTGCCCGACGGCTCCCGCGCCGAACTCGCGCTGGGGGAGGAAGTGACCCCGCGGGGCTCGGCCTTTACGATCCGCCAGTACGCCGAGGAGCCGTTCACGCCGATCGACCTGATCAAGTACGACACGTTCACGATCGGCGAGATGGCGTACTTCTGGCTCTGCATCGAGCACAACAAGTCGCTCATCTTCGCCGGCGGGACCGCGTCGGGGAAGACCACGTCGATGAACGCCGTCTCCATGTTCATCCCGCCGCGGGCGAAGGTGCTCACCATCGAGGACACCCGCGAGCTCTCGCTGTACCACGACAACTGGCTCTCCTCGGTCACCCGCGAGCGGCTGGACGAGGGGACCGACATCGACATGTACGACCTGCTGCGGTCGGCGCTGCGCCACCGCCCGGAGTACATCGTCGTCGGCGAGGTGCGCGGGGCGGAGGCGGTCACGCTGTTCCAAGCGATGAACACCGGCCACACGACGTTCTCGACGATGCACGCCGACTCGATCGAGACGGTGATCAACCGACTCGAGAACGAGCCGATCAACGTCCCCCGTGCGATGGTTCAGAGCCTCGACATGATCTCGATCCAGGTGCTGACTCGCAAAGGCGAGGAGCGCGTTCGCCGCGCGAAGACGATCGGCGAGATCGGCGGCATCGACCAGCGGACGGGCGAGCTCGACTACTCCGCGGCGTTCACGTGGGAGGCCGACTCCGACACGGTGCGCCGGCAGGACTCCTCGCTGCTGGAGGAGATTCAGGACGAACGGGGCTGGAGTCGGTCCGAACTGCTCTCGGAGATCCGCGACCGCGAGCGGTTCCTCGAGTTCCTCCTCAAGCGCGGTATCACCGACTACCGGGCGTTCACGGCGCTGATCAACGAGTACTACGCCCACCCCGAGCGCGTGATGGAACGGGTCGAGAGCGCCGACGTGGAGCTCTCGGCGGGCGACGAGCTCGCCGACACGGTGGAGTGAGATGCTGTGGGTGCTGCCGCTGTTGTTCGCCGCCGCGCTGCTGGCGCCGCTGCTGGCCGACCAGGTGAGTCAGGGGACGAACCTGGTGATCTCTCGGGTGTCGCTCTCGCTGTTCGGCGACTACGTCGCCAACGAGAGCCCGCGCAAGCAGGACCAGCAGTCCCGGCTACGGGCCGCCCACGTCGAGACCACCCACCGCGTCTACGCCGCACGGACGCTGCTGTACAGCCTGCTGCTCGGGGTCAGCGGCAGCATCCTCGGTGTCTACGCCGCCGCGGTGCTGCTCTGGGTGCTCCGAATCAGCGGCGACACCGTCCGCGCACAGCTGCCGACCGCGCTGGCGTTCCTCTCGGATCTGACCCGGGTGACCGAGCTCGGGCTCACGAACCTGTTCGTGCTGGTGTTCGTCTCCAGCGCGACCGTCGGCACCGCGCTCGCGTTCGGCACCTACTACTTTCGGTGGGCGATGCTGGACGAGAAGGCCGACACCCGCGCCAGCGAGATCGAGGCGACGCTCCCCCGGACGATCGCGTTCATCTACGCGCTCTCCCGCTCGGGGATGGCGTTCCCCGCGATCCTCGACACGCTGACCCGTAACCGCGACGTGTACGGCGAGGCGGCCGTCGAGATCGGCGTCGCCGTCCGGGACATGAACACGTTCGGGACCGACGTGCTGAGCGCGCTGGACCGGATGGCCGACCGCACGCCCAGCGAGGGGATGGAGGAGTTCGGCGAGAACCTCGCCTCGGTGCTCGGCTCGGGGCAGTCGCTCTCGAACTTCCTCAAGGATCAGTACGATCGCTACCAGGAGGAGGCCGAGGCCCAGCAGCGCCAGTACCTCGACCTGCTGTCGACGTTCGCGGAGGCGTACGTCACGGTGCTGGTGGCGGGGCCGCTGTTCCTGATCACGATCCTCGTCGTGATCGGGCTGGTGTTACAGGAGACGCTCGACCTCCTGCGGGTGGTTGTGTATCTCGGCATCCCGCTGTCGAGCCTCGCCTTTATCGCCTACATCGACAGTTCGACGAAGACGATCAGCGAGACGTTGGGACAGGAGCGTGCCGAGATCCCCTCGATCGAGATCAGCGGGATCACCGACATCCCCGACGCGATGCTGACCGACGGCGGACAGGCGTCGGCGGAGGGCGTCGCCGACGAGTGGGCGGCGAGCCGCGAGCGCCTCGAACTGTACACGAGGTTCGAGAGGGTCCTCGGGTGGCTCCGCAGCCCCGGCGAGTTGGTGCTCCGCAACCCCGGGTACAGCTTCGTCGTCACGGTCCCGATCGGGCTCTGGTGGGTCGGCGTCCGGTCGGGCGCGGTGCCGCTCTCGCCGCTCGCGGCGCTCCGGACGATCGACACGCCGGTCGTCGAGGCGATCCTGTTCGCGACGGGCGTGTTCGCGCTGCTGTACGAGATCAACAAGCGGCGGGTGAAGGCGATCGAGCGGGTGATCCCGGACTTCCTCGACCGGCTCGCGAGCATCAACGACGCCGGCGTGAGCATCGTCCAGAGCATCGAGCGGCTCACGCGCTCCGATCTCGACGCGCTGAGCCCGGAGCTCCGGCGGGCGTGGGAGGACGTGCGCTGGGGCGCCGACGTGCGCGCCGCGTTCCGCCGGATGGAGCGCCGGATCGACTCGCCGATGATGACCCGCGCGACGGTGTTGATCACCAACGCGATGACCGCCAGCGGGGAGATCGCGCCCGTACTGGAGATCGCGGCCGACGAGGCGCGCGCGAGCCGCCGGCTCCAGCGCGAGCGCCGACAGGAGATGCTGACGTACCTGATGGTGATCTACATCTCCTTCTTCGTGTTCATCGGTATCGTGTTCGCGCTCTCGTCGTCGTTCATCCCGGCGATCGACAACGCGAACCTCGGCGGCGCCAGCGGGGGCGGGCTCCCCGGCGGCGTCTCCTCCAGCGTGTTCGCCGGGCTGGGGAGCGTCGACACCGCCGCCTACACCCTGCTGTTCTACCACGCCGCCGTGATGCAGGCGATCTTCTCGGGGCTGGTCGCGGGCCAGCTCGGTGAAGGTAGTCTCGCCGACGGCGCGAAACACGTCGTCGTCCTGCTGACGCTGACCGTGATCGCGTTCCTCTTCCTGTAGGCGTCCGTTCCCGAACCATGTCCCACGCCGGCCACACGTACGACCGTATCGCCGCCCACTTCTCGAAGACTCGCGAGCACGCGTGGCCGGAGATCGAGTCGTTCCTCGACGGCCGGACGGGCGAACTCGGGCTGGATCTCGGCTGCGGGAACGGCCGCCACGCCGAGGTGCTCGCCGCCCACACCGAGCGCGTCGTCGGCGTCGACGCCAGCACGGGCCTGCTCGCCGAGGCGGCCGACCGCGCCGCGGAACGCGGTTTCGACGCCGACCTCGTCGCGGGCGACGCCGCGACGATCCCGCTCCGGACCGACACCGTGGATCTCGCGGTGTACGTCGCGACGCTGCACCACCTCCGGCCCCGTGAGCGCCGCGTGGGGAGCCTCGACGAACTGGCTCGCGTGCTCGCACCCGGGGGCCGCGCGCTCGTGAGCGCGTGGAGCACCGAACACGACCGGTTCGCCGAGGAGGAGACCGACGGCTCGGGGCTGGACACGGAGATCGACTGGACGCTGCCCGGCGGCGAGACGGTCGGTCGATACTACCACGTCTACGACCCCGCCGAGTTCGAGGCGGACCTGCGGGCGAGCGATCTGGAGCTGCTGGAGTGGGAGCTCTCCAGCGGGAACTGCTACGCGGTCGTTGGGCCGTAGCCGCCGCCGTCGCGCTTTTCCCCCGCTCGCGCGTACCGCCGACAAATGGACGCTGCCATCGTGACCGTCGGCGACGAACTACTCACCGGCGACACCGAGAACACGAACGCGACGTGGCTCTGTGCCCGCCTCGACGACCGCGGGGTCGACGTGGAGCGCGTCACCACCGTCCCGGACCGCGTCTCGGACATCGCCCGCGTCGTGAACGAGTACCACGCCGAGTACGACGCCGTGATCGTCACCGGCGGACTCGGTCCGACCCACGACGACGTGACGATGGAGGCGGTCGCCGCCGCGTTCGGCCGCGAGGTGGAACTGCACGACGAGGCCGTGACGTGGCTCCGCGAGGAGGGCGGCTACGCGGCCGACGACCTCGCGACCGGCACCGCCGAGCTCCCCGTCGGCGCGCGGCCGCTGCACAACACCGAGGGCGTGGCCCCGGGCGCCGTCGTCGAGTCCTGCTACGTGCTCCCGGGCGTCCCCGCGGAGATGCAGGCGATGTTCGCCAGCGTCGCCGGGGAGTTCGACGGCGAACGAACGTACAGCGAGACCGTCGAGACCCCCGAGCCCGAGAGCGCGCTGCTCGACCGGCTCTCGGAGGTACAGGACCGCTTCGACGTGAGCGTCGGCTCCTACCCCGGGGAGACGGTGACGGTGAAACTCACCGCGACCGAACCCGAGACCGCCCGCCGGGCGGCCGAGTGGCTGGCCGACCACGTCGAGCCCGTCGAAGGAGACGGGTCGTAACTACCGGTAGAACGCCAGCGTCCACGCCGCCGTCAGCGCGATCGCGAGCACGAGTCCGACGGCGCCGGTCAGCGCCGGATCCAGCGAGACGCCCTCGACTGCCGTAGCCTGAAGCATACCCCCGCGTTCGACTGGCCGGCGCTTAGCTCTGGTGGTCGGTCGCCGTCGACGAAGACGAGTCCCCGACTCGTCTGCTCGCGAGCACCGCTCTCGTGAACGTCTCCGCGGCCGTTTTCCCCCTGCCCGCCGAAGCCGAGGTATGCACGTAGGTTTCGTTCTCAACCCCATCGCGGGGATGGGCGGCCGCGTGGGCCTGAAGGGGACCGACGGGAAGGTCGCCGAGGCCCGCGCCCGCGGCGCGGAGCCGCGCGCCCCCGACCGCGCCGAGCGCGCGCTGGCCGAACTCCGGGATCGCCTGCCGGACAGCGAAATCGCGACGTGGGGCGAGCCGATGGGCGAGGAGGCGGTCCGCGCGGCGGGGTTCGAGCCCGACGTGCTCGGCCGGCCGGACGGCGAGGAAACGGGGCCCGCGGACACCAGCGCGGCCGTCGCGGCGTTCGTCGACGCCGGCGTCGATGTAGTGTTGTTCGGCGGCGGCGACGGCACGGCCGCGGACGTGGCCGAGGCACTGGAGGGGACGGACACGCCGATGCTCGGCATCCCCGCCGGCGTGAAAGTGTACTCCTCGGTGTTCGCGGTGTCGCCGGAGGACGCCGCCTACATCCTTGCGAGCTACGAACGCACCGAACGCCGCGAGGTGATGGACATCGACGAGGACGAGTACCGCGAGGGCGAGGTGAACCCCGAACTCCGGGCGGTCGCACGGGTGCCCGTCGCGGAGGCGATGCAGTCCTCCAAGCAGTTGGGCGGGGGCACCGTCGACGCGCTCGCCGAAGGTGTCGCCGACGACATCCGCGCCGAGCCCGGGAAGACGTACGTGCTCGGCCCGGGATCGACCGTCGGAACGATCAAAGAAGAACTCGGCTTCGAGGGCTCGCCCATCGGCGTCGACGTGTGGCGCGACGGCGAGGTTGTCGCGAGAGACGCGGCGGAGTCGGAGATCCTCGACGCGCTGGGCGAGGAGAACGTGATCGTCGTCTCGCCGATCGGCGGGCAGGGGTTCGTGTTCGGCCGCGGGAACCCCCAGCTCTCCCCGGACGTGATCCGGCAGTGTGACGTGACGATCGTCGCCTCGCGGGCGAAGCTCGACGGCGTGAACGTGCTCCGAGCGGACACGGACGATCCGGAACTGGACGAGGAGCTTCAGGGCTGGTGGAAAGTCCGGGTTGGGAAGTTCGAGACGCGGATGATGAAGCTCGTCTGAGCCGGCAGAAGTGATTAGTCGCTGACTGGTGAACGGGGAACCGATGGCCGATCGCCCGCCACGGTGGTGGTGGCCGTGAGCCGCCACGCCGCCGCGACCCTCCTGACGGCCGTGCTGCTCGTGGTTGCCGGCTGTAGCGCGCCGACCGCGACCCACACGCCGAACGCCGGGCCGGAAACAGCGTCGCCCACCGAACCTCGTTCGCCGACCCCGACGCCGACTGCATCGCCCGCTTCGACCGCCACATCGACCGACGCGCCGATGCCGACCGCCACGCCCACGCCGGAAGGCGGCGTGACGGTGTACGGCGATCTGCCGGTGAACGCGACGCTGGTCTGGGAGCGCGTCGAGTCGATGCTTGGCGGCGAGTACGACGAGCCGACGGTCGCGGTGACCGACGCCGGGCTGGTGGGGCAGACGGACTCCTTCGCCGCCCACCTCGGCCTGTCCGCGGGGAAGGAGCGGTTCCGTGCAGGGCAGGTCGGCGGGAGCTACCGCCACCGGCCGGAACAGGTCCGAATCGTTCCGAGGAACGGCTCGGACGCACAGATCGCCCGCGTCCTCGCTCACGAGTACGTCCACGCGATCCAGTACCAGACCGAGTTCGTCAACCGGAGCAGCACGCGCGAGGGGTTCTGGATCTCCTGGTCGCTGATCGAGGGGAGCGCGTCGTACGTCGCCGACGCCTACGCCCGGGAGTATCTCGGGTTCTCCTCGCTCGACCGACGGTGTGAGCGCTATCGGGAGGGCTCCCCCTACGCCCGCTACGTGGACCAGATCTACTGTCCCGGCGGCCGGTACTTCGACCAAACGCTGGAGTCGCCGAACGCGCTCCTGTCGCCGAACACCACGCTGCCGAACACCACCGAACAACTGCTCCACCCCGGGACGAACGACCCGCCCGCGAACCTCACCGTCGTCGACGAGACGCCGATCGACTGGTCCACGCCGAGCGCGTTCGACCGCGAGGGCGAACTGTTCGTCCGGACGGTGTTGGGGACCGAACTCCGGGAGGACCGAGCGATCGAGGCCGCAGACGGTTGGGGGAACGACCGCGTCGTTCGCGTGAGCCGCGAGACGGAGGGGTACGTCTGGGTGCTTCGGTGGGACACTGCTGCGGACGCAACGGAGTTCGAGACCGCGTTCGCGGACTACCTCGACGCTCTCGGGAACCGGACTAGTGAGGTCTGGACCGCCGGGGACGAGCGGTACCGACTGTCGACCGTCGACAACCGGACGGTCGCCGTCGTCACGGGGAACGAGTCGTTCGTCGACGCGGTGTCGGTCACCGAACGGGAGGGGAACGTGACGGTCTCCGGCGGCGACCGTTACCGGGAGTGAGGAACCGGTAGCCGGACCGGTCCCCGAAGGTATTTATTTCTTCCATTTACTACATGATTCATGGTCGGGCTCCCTCCACGACGTTGGCGACGATGAACCGACGGCTGCTGGCTACCCTGATAGTGGTCTCTGCGACGGTGTTGGCCGGCTGTGGTGCGTTCGGTGGTGCGCCATCGCCGACCGCCACGCCGACGGACACCGAGGCGAGCACACCCGTACCCACCCCGACCGAAACCGCGACACCGGCGGCAGCCTCGACGCCGGCGCCAGTCCCCGTCGCCGGCAATCTGTCCGTCGACGCCACGCTGGTCTGGGAGCGCGTGGAGTCACTGTTCCCCGGCGAGTACGAGCCACCGCTAGTAAGCGCCAGAAACGTGACGGGAACGTCGATACTGCTGCCGTTCGCGACCCACCTCGGACTCGGCCGAGGGGGAGAAGCGTTCGCTGCCGAGAACGCCGGCGGCGGCTACGTGCGGCAGGAGGATCGAGTGTTGCTCCTCACGCGGAACGGCTCCGCGACCGAACTCGAACGGATCCTCGCCCACGAGTTCGTCCACGCGATACAGGACCAGATCGGGCTGCTAGAACGGGCGGACGACACCGAGAGTTTCGCGGCCGAGCGGGCTATCGTCGAGGGGTCCGCGGTTTACGTCGAGAACTTTTACACCCGCGAGTTCTTGAGGTTCTCCTCGCTCGACCGGACGTGTGCGGAGTACGCGAACGGAACCCCCTACGCACGCTACGTGAACGCCCCCTACTGTTACGGCGGCCAGTATTTCGCCGCCCGACTCGACTCCCCGAGCGAACTCTCGAACCGCGACCTCAGGCTGCCGAACACGACCGAACAGGTGCTCCACCCCGAGGCGACCGATTCGCCGTCGAACCTCACGGTAACCACGGGCTGGGAAGCGACTGCGGAACGTGATCGGCAGGGCGAACTGTTCGTCCGAACCGCCCTCGGTACCGAACTCCCCGAGGAGCGAGCGATCGAAGCCGCCGCCGGCTGGGGCAACGACCGGCTCGTCAGTGTCACGGGCGACACCGAGGGATACGTCTGGGTCCTGCGCTGGGACACCGACGCCGACGCGGCCGAGTTCGAGACCGCATTCGCGGACTACCTCGACGCCCGCGGGAACCGAACCGCCGACGGCTGGCGCGTCGACGACGACCGCTACCGGCTCGCGACCGTCGACGACCGGACGGTCGCGGTCGTCACGGGGAACGACACGTTCGTCGACTCGGTTTCAGTCACCGGCGAAAGTGGAAACGTGACGATTGCGAGCGAGTCCTAGAACAGGCTCTCGCTCCCGTCCAGCACCTCGGCGGGGCCGCCGACCTCCCAGACCTCCGTCTCGACGCCCGTCTCCGCGACCTTCTCCTCGACCACGTCGGCGTACTCCGCGGTCGTGTTCACGTACACCGACGCGCCGGTGTCCGTCGAGAAGTAGACGGGGACGCCCGTCTCCCGGAGTTCGCGGACCGCGTTGAACACGGCGATCGTCTCGGGCTTCCAGTACACCCAGCCCGCGGGGCCGGTCATCGTCGTCGCCGTCAGCGACAGGGAGTCGTGTTCGGCGGTGCCGAAGATGCGGTGGAAGTCGCCCGCCCGAAGCGCGTCGCGCATCTCCACGAGCTGGTCCTGCACGTGGGCGAGCCGGGCGTCGAACATGTGGCTCGCTTCGGCCTCCCTGTGGGCCTCCTCGGTCTCCTTGTACGCGGGGACGAGCGCAGTGACGATCCGGAGGTCCTCCTCCGGGTCGAACCCGTCCTCACCTTCGCCCGTGTTGAGTCGGTGGGAGCGGCAGTCCTCGTCGTTCAGTCCCGCGGAGAGGTCGGAGTAGGCGCCCGTGACCGCGCGGGCGGCCGAGGAGGAGCCCCGACGGGCGACCGTCGAGATCTCCGGCCGAGTGAGGTCGAGCCCGGCGGCCTCGGTGGCGGCCGTCGCTAACGCCGCGAAGCCCGAGGAGGAGGAACCGAAGCCGACGTTCGAGGGGAAGGAGTTCTCGCTCTCCATCCGGACCGCGTGGTCGAACCCCGCGAGATCGCGGACGTGATCGAGCACGTGCCGGATGCGCTCGGCGCCGCGGCCGTCGACGCCCTCGCCGTCGATGATGTACGTGTCGTCGCCCGCGTCGGGCAGGAACTCGACGGTCGTGGTGGTGTTCGACGGCGCGGTACAGACGCTGATCGAGTCGTGGTACGGGAGCCGGAGCTCCGTGTCGCGCATCCCGTGGTACTTCACGAGCCCCTGGATCGGGTGGGCTCGCGCGGTGGCCTTGAGCGGCATCTCTGTCGGCTTTGCTCGGCGCCCCGGGTTAGACGTGTCGGTGCGGGGGCGTCAGCTCCGGTAGACGTGGTAGCCGGCACCCCAGACCGCGAGCAGCACGCCAATGACGAGCATCACGCCCGCGAGCTCTTCCTCGACGGGGACTTCGAGGTACGCCTGCAGGAGGTTCCCGGCGATCCGCGAGAGCCGCTCGAACGGCGGGAGATACGTCAGGATCGTCTTGTTCAGGAACCCGCTGACGACGATACAGACGAGGTAGCCCAGCGAGTGGGCGGCGCCCGATTTGGCCGGCATGGGACGTACCTCGTACTGCCTCCTCAAAAGTGTACGGCAGGCAGCACGACGGGGGACGCGGAACTGTGAATACCCTCCCGGTCGAGCGTCCGTCCATGATCGACCTACTCGTCGTCGGCGGCGTCGGCGCGACCGTGGTACTGCTCGCGTGCAGCGCCTTCTTCTCCAGCTCCGAGACCGCGATCTTCTCGTTGCCGACCGACCACGACGCGGTCCCCGGCGACGATTCAAGGGAGCGGACGCTCACCGCGCTCCGGGAGGACCCCCACCGGCTGCTGGTGACGCTGCTGGTCGGGAACAACGTCGTCAACGTCGCGATCTCCAGCATCGTCACCGTCCTCGTGGCGCGGAGCCTGCCGCCGGGACCCGCGGTCGTCGCCGCGACCGTGGTCACGAGCTCGCTCGTGCTCGTGTTCGGCGAGATCGTGCCCAAGGCGTACGGCCTCGGCAACGCCGCCGAGTGGTCGCTGACGGTCGCCCCCGCCGTCGCGCTGGTCGAGCGGCTGCTCTCGCCGCTGATCTCGCTGTTCGACTGGGTGACCCGCCGGCTCAACCGCGTCATCGAGGGGGAGATCGACATCGAGCGGCCGTACGTGGAGTAGGCTACTCGAGCGCGGCGTCCCCCCGCCGCGTGACCAGCGCACGGACCGCGAGGTACGCGCCGATCCCGAGCGCGACGTAGCCCGCGACGACGCCGTAGGTCGTGACCGACGCGGAGTTCACCGCCAGCCGCGCGATCGTGTTCGGCGGGCTTCCCGGCAACAGGGCGGCGGCGCCGAACAGCCCCAGCACGCCCGTCGAGTAGAGGAACTGCGCGGCGCGGCGTTCGGGGGAGAGCAGCGCGACCGCGGCGCCCAGCGCCGACACCGCGAGCGCGAACGCCGTCGTCAGCAGCAGGAGTGCGGGGAGGTTCGCGACGGGCGTGCCGTTGACCGCGAGCAGCGCCATCCACAGCGCCGCCTGCGCGGGCGCGAGTAGCACCGACGCCAGCAGCTTCCCGTCGACGATCCCCGCCGGCGACAGCGGCGAGACGCGGAGCAGCGCCATCGTCCCGCGGTCGATCTCCTCGGTCAGCGAGTCGACGGTGATCGAGCCGCCGATGAAGGCGGGCAGCAGGAGCAGCAGCGGCACCAGAACGGTGTAGCTAAAGCCGTAGTACGGGCTGCTCGCGGGCTCGGGCGGCAGCGAGAGCGGCGCGGTGCCGAGGTACTCGACGCGGCTCGCGCGCTGGTCGCGCTCGAACGCCCGCAGCGCGTCCCGGACCTGTACGACCGTCACTGTCGTCCGGACGTTCTCGTCGGGCACCGTCACCGCCACCTCGATCCGGTTCTCGTCGGAATGGCTCGCGAGGAACGTCGCGTCGACGGTCCCGCGCTGGAACGCTGCGGCGGCCGCGTCGGGCGACTCGTACTCACGAGCGTCGACGCTCGGCTGGTCGTCGAGCGTCGCGAGCAGCTCGTCGGCCGCGTCGCCGGCCACCGCGGCGTCGACGCTCACGCCGCCCACGCCGCCGGGCTGGTACATCGAGACGAGCCCGACGACGAGGAACGAGGAGAACGCGGCGACGAACAGCTGGATCAGCAACGCGAGCACGATCGTCTTCTCGTCGGCCAGCGAGCGCAGTTCCTTCCGGGCGAGCACGATCCGCGGGTCGTGCCAGATCGAGCGCAGGCGGCCGCGATCCTCGGCCGGCTCCCGCTCGCCCGCGGCGTCGCTGCCGGGTTCGGGGCGGGGCTCAGACAACGGCGCTCACCACCGTGAGGTTGTAGCTCGCGTGGAGCAGCGTCGCCGCCCCGAGCGCGAGGAGGTACGCCCGCCGCCCGCGTGTGGCCCCGGCGGCCGACACCGTCGCGGTGACGGCGTGCAGCAGCAGCGGCGCGAGAAACAGCGCGAGCAGCGCCAGCGGCCCGTTCCCCAGCGCACCGAGCCCGGTGCCGGTGGCGGAGAACGCCGCCCGGCCGAGCGTGAGTTCGGGGAGGCCGACCACCTGCACGACGGCGGTGAACTTCTCGCCGACGAAGAAGCCCAGCCCCGAGAGCCCGCCGACCAGCAGCGTCGCCCGGCCGGTCCGGGCGAACGTTCCGGTCCGGAAGCCGGCGTAGAGGTGGGCCGACTTCGCGACCTCCTCGATGCCGGCGATTGCGACCAGCAGCAGCGGGAGGCTCACCGAGATCGGGAGCGCGAACAGCAGCGCGACGACGAGCAGCTCCGCGACGAACACGAACGGGATCGCCAGCGCCGAGAGCGTCGCCGCCGAGCGTGCGCCCGCCAGCCGTGCGTCGAGCGCGTCCAACAGCTTCAGCGGCACCGCGCGCTGGGTGAACATGTCCTCCTCGCGGTAGACACCGAGCCCGAGCAGGAACAGCGTCCCGCCGGCAAACAGCGGCGGCCCCGTCGCGAACGCGAACTGCGCCGGGGTGACGGCGATCCCCTGCAGGTCCCGGACCACCACGGTGAGCGGCGAGATGAACGCGACCGGCGTGACGTTCGCGAAGATGGCGGGCACGAACGCGTAGGCGGTCAGGAACACCGACAGCGTTACCGTGACGAACGTGAGCTCCTTGAACGACCGGGCGAACATCCCGCCGACGAACGTGCCCGCGAGATACAGCACCGCCAGCGGGACGACCGCGAGCACCGACACCGGGCCGATCTCGCCGCCGCCGACGGCGAGCGCGACGACGACCGAGAGCGCGACCGACGCGAGCAGGTACGGCAGCGTCTTCCCGGCCACCACGTCGCCGGGCTCGACGGGTGCGACCAGCAGGAGTTCGCCCCGGCGGCCGATCCGCTCGTCGAGCACGGTGCTGCCGTACGCCTGCGCGACGAAGTTCAACGGGACGAGGAAGGCGAAGGCGAGGATCAGCGACGCGAAGGGGAACGGCGGCCGAATATCGGCGGGCGATCCGCTCGCGGGGTCGGGGAACAGCGCGTCCCCGACGTTCGGGATCGCGAACCCGCCGCTGTCGTCGTCAGTGTCGGCGGCGGCTGTCTCGGTCGTCTCACTTCCGACTCCCGTACTGTCTCCCGGTGTAGCGGTCGCGGTCGGTTCGGCCGCACCGTCGCCGGTCGTTCCGCCGGTGGGAACCGCCGCCCGACTCTCGTACGCGAGCGTCACGGCGACGGGGAACGCCGCGGACTCGTTCCGCTCGGCGCGCATCAATCGGTCGTTCTGCCGCCGCACCGCGCTCCGAAGCGCCGCGAGCGCGGCCTCACCCTTCCCCGAGTCGCGCACCTCGAACTCGGCCGTGCGGTCGCCGTGGTCGGCGTCGACGATTCTGGCGTCCCACTCCTCGCTCGTACCCACCGGCTGTAACGAGGACGCTGCAGCGACCGGTTCGTGGTACGGGCTCTCCTCGTCGACCGCCACGCGGTAGAGGTCCGCGTCGAGCGCGACGCCGCCCGTGGCGGCGGTCGCACCGCCGGCACCGAGCGCGACGGCAACGGCCAGCAGTCCGAGCAGCGCCGTCCGGCGGTCGACGGTGCCCACGGAGTGTGCGACCTCCCAGCGCGCGATCCGGCCGACCTTGCGGAGGCGTCGCCGCGGGTCCCGGACCCGCCGGTCGTCGTCGCCGCTCACCGTGACCCCTCGCGTTCCCGCGAGTCGGCCGCCCGTTCACGCCGTCTGTGGGCGCTGTGCTCGCCGGTGAGTTCGAGGAACACGTCTTCGAGGCTCGGTTCGTCGGTGCGCACGTCGATCACCTCGCCGCCGGCTTCCCGCACTCGTTCCCGAACCGCGTCGGCGGCGTCGAGGCTCTCGACCTCGACGAGGTAGCGGTCGCCCGCGGGCTCGCTCTCGGGGAGTTCGACCGTGGCGTACACGCGGTAGGTGGTCCGCCCGTGGGCCTCGCGGATCTCCTCGACGCCGCCGCGGGCGATGATCGATCCCTCGTTCATCACGATCACGCGGTCGCAGAGGTCGGCGACGTGGTAGAGGTTGTGCGCGCTGAACACCACGGTCTTGCCGTCGTCGGCCAGCTCCTGCACGAACTGGAGCACCTCGTGGGTCGTCAGCGGGTCGAGCCCGGATGCGGGCTCGTCGTACACCAGCACGTCGGGGTCGTTCACCAGCGAGCGCGCGATCGCGACTTTCCGCTTCATCCCCTTCGACACGTCGCCGAGCCGGCGGTCACGGTGTTCGAGGTCGAGACGGTCGAGCGTGGACTCGATGCGCTGGTCCGCGATGTCGCCGGGCACGTCGTAGAGGTCCGCGAAGAAGGAGAGATACGTCCGGGCGGTCATGTTCTCGTACAGCGGCGACTCCTCGGGGAGGAACCCCAGCGCCCGGCGCATCTCGGGATCGTCGACGTCGTACCCCGCGACGGTCGCCTCGCCGGCGGTCGGTTCGACCAGCCCGGCGAGCATCTTCAGCGTCGTCGTCTTGCCGGCGCCGTTGGGACCGACGATGCCGAATATCTCGCCGGCGTCGGCCGAAAAGTCGCTGCCGCCGACGGCGACGAACTCGCCGTACCGCTTCTCGAGCCCGTCGGCACGGATCATGGGACGAACTGCTCCGTCGTCCCGGAAAAAGATCGGGTCCCGGCTATCGTTCGCGAGACTGTGGGCGCCGCTATCGCTCGACGAACGGACGCGAGAGACGGCGACTCTATCGAACGGATATCCCGCGTGAGCGGGTCGTTACGGTCGGATCAGAACAGGCCGACGTTGAGCGCGAGCGGCCAGTCGACGCCGCCGAGCGCGAGGAAGCCGAGCGAAGCGCCCAGCAGCGCGGCGTTCTTCAGGAAGTGGGTCATCTCGCCCTGCGTGTCCTCGGCGTTCCAGAAGTCGTGGATCGTCGGCGTCGCGACGACGAAGAACGTCGCGAGCGCCCCCGCCGCGAGGACGGGGTAGGCGCCGGCGGCGATGCCGAGGCCGCCGAGGATCAGCATCAGCCCGGAGGCGATCACGCCGAACGCCGGCGCGGGGATGCTCTTCGCGTCGGCGTACCCCGTCATCGTCTCGAGGTTCATGAAGTGGTTCAGGCCCATGAACGCGAGCACGAGGCCGAAGACGAGGCGGGCGACGAGGAAGATCGTCCCGGCGGCGCCGTCGAGCGCGGCGGCCTGCAGCAGGCTCATCGCTCTCCCTCCGTCGGTGCGGTCGTCGTCGATACGCTGTGTGAGTGTGGTTGCGTCACGTCACCTGCTACGAGCGCGAACCACTTGAGGGCTCGCGAACCCCGTCGTCACCCGGTTACAACGGTGTTATCGGGAGATCTGGGTGCCGGGCGCCAGCCGGTCGGTGCCGCCACGGCGCCGAACCCCGACGCTTAAACCGGGTGACCCGCTACGGTGCCGCCAATGAAGTTCTGCGACGAGTGCGGTTCGATGATGAAAGCGGAGGGCGACGAGTGGGTGTGTGGCAGCTGCGGCGCCACCGAAGCCCGGAACGAGGCCGAAGAGTCCGGGATGACAACCCAGCAGGATCAGGAGGAGAGCGACATCGTCGACATGTCCGACGTCGACGAGGAGACGCTGGGCCCGACGACGGAGATCCGCTGCCCCGAGTGCGGCCACGACCGCGCGAGCTACGAGATGAAGCAGATCCGCGCGGCCGACGAGTCCGAGACGCGCTTTTTCACCTGTACGGAGTGCGGCCACAAGTGGCGCGAGGACGACCACTGACGCGGTAGCGTTCTCTCCCCGGGCCGGAGCTACTCCTTTCTTGCGAACGTCAGATAACCGGTGTGGCCGACGCCGGCCGTCGACGGCCGCGTGCCGCGGTCGCCCACGTCCATCCGGCGCTGGATCGTCTCGAACGTTCGGATGTCCGTGAGCCCGTCGCGGGCGGCCTCGACGGTCTCCCGAACCGACTCCACGAACGGCGAGTACACCGCGACGAACCCCCCAGCCGTGAGAAGTTCGGGCGCGCGCTCGACCACGGCTGCGGAGTCGCCGGTGTCGAGCGTGAGCACGTCGAACGGCCCCTCCGCGACGAGCTCGTCGAGGTGCTCGGTCACGTCGCCGGCACGCACGTCGACGCGGTCGGCGACGCCGCCGAGCTCCATGTTCTCGCGGGCGACCTCGGCGAACTCCGGATCGGTCTCGTACGTCGTCACCTCGGCGCCGGCGCGGGCGAGGTACGCCGCGAGCACGCCCGTTCCGGTGCCGGCGTCGAGTACGCGGTCGCCGCCCCCGGCGCCGGTGTGACCCATCACGAGGCCGGCGTCGCGGGGCATCATCGGCGCGCCGGTGCGCTCGAAGTGCTCGAACAGGTCCGGCCCGCGGAGCTCGCGGACGGTGAACGGCTCGCCGAGGTGGGTCTCGAGTTCGTCGCCGTGGCTCACGTCCTCGGGCACGTCGAGCACGCCGAGGTCGGTCTGTAGCTCCTCACCGGGACGGCGTACGTACTCACGGTCGCCGTGAACGAGCAGAAACGCGCCCACAGGACTACTCCAGCTGATCGACGGCCGCCGCGAGGTCGCCGTCGTTCTCCTCGAGAACCTCCCGCGCGGTGGACTCCGTGACGCCCGCACGCTGGGCGACGATCTCCACGTCGGCGTCGGGGATGCCGCCCTCGTCGTCGGACTCCTCCTCGCCCGCTTCGATCGCCTCGGCCTCGTCGCTGCCCGTCTCACGGACGTTCGGCTCGCCGACGATCTGGTAGGTCTCCTGCCCTTGGGCGTCCATCTTGGTGACCTGGGCGCCGTCGAAGTAGAGCTCCTCGTCGCCGGTCCGGATGATCACTTCCTCGGCGTCGAGCTCCTCGACGTCGATCCCCATCTGCTTCATCATCTGCTGCATCTTGCGCGGGTTGAGTCCGCCGCCTCCAAACATGGACGTGAGTCGGTGGGGCGAGGTCAAAAACGTGGCGAAGGGGCCGGAGACCGACGGTACGGCCGGAGACGCCCTGACAGGTCAGTTCGGGAGCGTCCAGACGCCGATCCGGCCGATAGCGTGCTCGAACTCCCGCCGGCTCCGCCACTCGACCAGCTGGTCGTTCGCGTCGAGCAGCTCGAACAGCTTCGCCATCATCGCGTCGTACTTCTCCCGCTCCAGATCCTCGTCGATAGCGGCGTCCGCGTAGTCGCGTTTCGCGACGTACGTGCTGTCGAGGGGGAGCTCCCCGAGTTCGAGCTCGTGGCCGCCGTCGTTGTCCTCGGCGACGACGACCGCGAAGTCGGTCAGGTCGAGCACGACGCGGAACTTGAGGTAGAAGTTGTTCCAGTCGTCGGTCGCCACGTCCAAGTCGTCGAGCAACAGCGCGATCGAGACGTGCGGCGGGTCCGCCAGCAGCGATTTGGCGGTCCGGAGGCGTTCCTTCTGGGGGTCGTCGTAGTTCCCGAGGACGAAGTACCGCACCGAGTCGTCTCGGTAGCCGCCGGGCAGGCGGTCCACCACGTCCGCGATCACCTCGTGGGTGTCGCCGATCTCCCCGACGGTGCGCTCCCCGAACAGGTACTCCGGGTCGTCGAACGTCGGCCCCTCGGACAGGTGGTCCGGCACGTCCCCGCCGTCACTCATGCTTGCAGCTACCCCCGGTCCGAGGAAAAGGCTGTCGAGCGGCGGGTGGGTGTTGCGACAGCCGTCGCAACCCTTTTCTCGGCGGGGCGCGAACCGGGACGTATGAGCGACACCGGACCGAACGCCGGCCAGGCGACGCCGGGCGACGGCGAGGGGTACGGGAGCGTGGCCGTCGACAGCGGACCGCTCGCCGAAGGGGTGGCCCCGGGGGAGGGGACGCCGGACGAGCAGCGCATCCGGGACCTGCGGGACCTCCTCGAACCGCGGAAGGTCAAGCTCCTCCAGCAGATCCTCGCGACCGAGTGGGGGTCGCTGAGCCCCGCCGAGCTCGCGGTCCGGAACCCCGACGTGACGGACAGCACGATCCGGGACCACCTCCGGGCGATGGCCCAGCGCGAGCGCCCGTTCGTCGTCAAACTCGAGGACGAGGAACAGAAACACGCCGGCGGGGACCTCCCGTGGACGTACTACGCGGTCACGGAGTACGGGGTCGAACTCCTCGAACAGACCGGGTTCTACGACTCGATTAGCCTGCTGTATCAGGCGTACGACGCCGCCGAGACGCCCGAGGAGATCCAGCACATCGAGGCGTACGACGGCCGACCCACGCCGGACTGGCTCTGAGCGGGGCGTGCCGCGCCCGGGAGCCTTTAGGCGCCCCGGTCCCCTCGCTTCCTCCATGTACCTCGCCGACCAGACGTGGCCCGATATCGCGGCAGCCGACGCCGGCCCCGTCGCGTTCGTGCCGCTGGGTTCGACCGAACAACACGGGCCGCATCTCCCGCTCTCGACCGATCACGTGATCGCGGAGGGGCTGGCCCGCGCGGCGGCCGACCGGACCGGGTTCGTCTGTACGCCGACCGTCAACGTCGGCGTCAGCGACCACCACCGACAGTTCCACGGCACGATGTGGGTGTCACCCGACTCCTTCCGGAACTACGTCGAGGACTTCACCCGGAACCTCGCGTCCCACGGGATCGATCGCGTGGTGTTCGTGAACGCCCACGGCGGGAACGCACAGCACCTGCAAGAAGTGGGCCGTCGCGTCCGCGCGGACGAGACGGCGTTTGCGACGCCGTGGATGTGGGACGAGTCGATCCCCGAGCTGGTGAACGAGGTCTTCGAGACCAACGGCCCCCACGCCGGCCCGAAGGAGACCTCGATGCTCCTCCACCTCGCGCCGGAGACGGTGAAGGAAGCGGAGTTCGAGAACGCCCGCGACGGCGGGCTACAGGACCTCGGGAGCGCCGGCCACAGCCGGCACGGCGCCCGGATCCACTACGACACGATCGAGAACTCCGCGAACGGCGCGTTCGGCGACCCCACCGACGCCAGCGCCGAGAAGGGTGAACGCATCTTCGAGGCGGCCTGCGACGAGCTGATCCAGTTGGCCGAGTGGCTGGCCGACCAGCGCTTCGCGGACCTGATGCCCCGCGAGCACGTCGACGCCGAGAGCGCGACGGACGTTTAACGCTCGGCGACCCGTGTACTCAGGCAGAGCCCCGAGCCGACGGGGAGGACGAACGACTCGAACGCCGGGTCGGCCCGGACGTGCTCGACGTAGTTCGCGATCCCCTCGGTGCCGTCGCTGGCGTCCTCCGGCAGCGGTTCGTCGTCGGCGAAGTAGGCCGTCAGCGCGTCGAGGTCGATCGGCCCGCGGGTCATGTTGTCGGCGACGATCACGCCTCCTTCGGGAACTTTCTCTCGCGCCTTGTCGAACCCTTGGTCGTACCGCGGCTTGTCGTGGTCGATCAGCACCACGTCGAACGGGCCCTCGTACGCGTCGACGGTCTCCAGCGCGTCGCCGTGTTCGAAGTGGGCGCGGTCGGCGTCGCCGGCGCGGTCGAGGAACGTTCGGGCCATGTCGAGTTCGTCCTCGTCGATCTCCGTGAGCACCACCTCGTCGGCGCCGCCGTCGAGGAACCACGAGGCGCTGTAGCCGTAGCCCGAGCCGAACTCGAACACGCGTTCGGCGTCGGTCAGGCGCGCGAGCATGCGCAGGACCGCGCCCGCGTCGGGGCCGATGATCGGGAACCCGTGCTCGTCGGCGTACTCTGCCATCTCCGACTGGATCTCGCTGTGGCTCGCGCCCGTGGCGCGGACGTATCGTTCGACGGTCTCCAGATCCATGCGCGTCGGTTCGCCGGCGGAGAAGTAAGCGTTTGGTCCGGCGAACCGCCTGTGGCGGCCCGATCAGACCAGCGGTCGCGCGAGGAAGCCGCCGAGCAGCAGCAGCAGCACCGAGAACGTCGCCGCCAGCCGGATCAGCGTCTGGTTCTCGCGGCCGGCGGTCTGGATCTTCCCGTCGCCGAGCGAGTCCTGAATCTTGCCGATCGACGCTTCGAGCAGGCCGGTGACGACCAGCCAGAGCGCGAGCATGCCGAGAACGGCGTGGCCGGTGCTGGTGCTGAACAGCGCGCCGTCCGGGTAGCCCGTCGCCGCCATGTGGCCGCCGGTGACGACGAACACGACGGCGCCGATCCGGGTCAGCCAGCGGAGGCCGGTCGTGATCGACATTGCCGAGGTGACGCCGATGTCGCCGTCGGAGAGCAGCGGGTGGATCCGCCACGCGTAGAACACTGTCGTCCCGGCCCAGATCCCGGCGAACAGGACGTGGAGCATACTGAACGCGGTGTCGATGATCGCCATACTCCGCTGTTGGTCCGATCGCCGATAAAGGCAGGTGACTCCGGAGTCGGCGCCGCCCGGGGGCGTCGGCGTCTCCCTACCCTTCAAGTCCGAACCGCCCCCAGTTCGGGGCATGTTCGACGACGAGGACCTCGCGGCGATCCGCGAGGGGAAGGAGAGCTGGGAGGAGGAGACCTACGGCCCCACCGTCGAGCGCTTCGGCGAGCGCAAGGAGGAGTTCACCACCGACACCGGGGGGCAGGCGGTCAAGCCGCTGTACACCCCCGACGACATCGCCGACAAGGACTACGAGGACGAGATCGGCTTCCCGGGCGAGGAGCCGTACACCCGCGGCGTCTACTCGACGATGCACCGCGGCCGGCTCTGGACGATGCGGCAGTACGCCGGGATGGGGACCGCCGCCGAGACCAACGAGCGCTTCCACTACCTGCTCGATCAGGGACAGACCGGGCTCTCGATGGCCTTTGACCTGCCCACACAGATGGGCCACGACTCCGACGCCGACATGGCCCAGGGCGAGGTCGGGCGCTCGGGGGTCGCGATCGACTCCATCGAGGACATGAAGACCGTCTTCGACGGGATCCCGCTCGACGAGGTGTCGACGTCGATGACGATCAACGCGCCCGCGAGCGTGCTGCTCGCGCTGTACATCGCGGTCGGTGACGAGCAGGGCGTCGACCGCGAGGAGCTGCGCGGGACCATCCAGAACGACATCCTGAAAGAGTACGCCGCGCGGAACACGTACATCTACCCGCCGGAGTCGTCGATGCGGCTGATCACGGACATCTTCGAGTTCTGCGCCGAGGAGACGCCGAAGTTCAACACCATCTCCATCTCCGGCTACCACATCCGCGAGGCCGGCTCGACGGCGGCGCAGGAGGTCGCGTTCACGCTCGGCAACGGGATCGAATACGTCGAGGCGGCGATCGACGCCGGCCTCGACGTGGACGAGTTCGCGCCGCAGCTCAGCTTCTTCTTCAACGCCCACAACAACATCTTCGAGGAGGCCGCGAAGTTCCGGGCCGCCCGCCGGATGTGGGCCCAGATCATGGAGGAGCGCTTCGACGCGGAGAACCCCAAGTCGAAGCAGCTGAAGTTCCACACCCAGACCGGCGGCTCGACGCTGACCGCCCAGCAGATCGAGAACAACGTCGTCCGCGTCTCCTATCAGGCGCTCGCCGCGGTGCTCGGCGGCACCCAGAGCCTCCACACCAACGGGAAGGACGAGGCGCTGGCGCTACCCACCGAGGAGTCGGTCCGGACCGCGCTCCGGACCCAGCAGATTCTCGCTCACGAGTCCGGCGCCGCCGACACGATCGACCCGCTGGCGGGTAGCTACTACGTCGAGAGTCTGACCGACGACATCGAGGAGGAGGCGTTCGAGATCATGGACGAGGTCGACGAGCGCGGCGGGATGCGCGGCGCGATCGAGGAGCAGTGGGTCCAGCGGCAGATTCAGGAAGTCGCGTTCGACCGTCAGGAGGAGATCGAGGAGGGCGAGCGGGTCATCGTCGGCGTCAACGAGTTCGAGGTCGAGGACGCCGAGCCCGAGATGGATCTGGAGTCGGTCGACGAGGAGGACGAGCAGCGACAGATCGACCAGTTGGAGGAACTCCGCGAGCGGCGCGACGACGACGCCGTCGAGGCGGCGCTGGACGACCTCGCGGCGGCCGCGGAGGGCGAGGAGAACGTGATGCCGTACATCGTCGACGCCGTGAAAGCGAAAGCAACTGTCGGCGAAGTCTGTAACGTGTTCCGCGACGTGTTCGGCGAGTACCAGCAGGGCGTCTCGGTCTGATCGAAAAGGGGAGTAGGGTGGGGAGCAGGCGAGTGGTCGAGCCACACCGACCACTCGCCTCGTTCGGGGGCTGCCTTCGTCAGCGGGGATCCGCTGACGTGTTGGCAAACGGGAGACGGATATTTGACAGTAACGGTGGCTACGATGTGTGTTTTACCGATCGGGGTCGGACCGTCGCCGAAAGCGTGCTACTCCAGCGTCACCGCAGTCCCGTAGGCCAGCATCTCCGCGCCCGTGCCGGCGATCTCGGAGGTCTCGAAGCGCATCCCGACGACGGCGTCGGCGCCCATCTCCTCGGCCTCCTCGACCATGCGCTCCTCGGCCTGCTCGCGGGAGTCCGACAGCAGCTCGGTGTACGCCTTCATCTCGCCGCCGATCAGGTTCCGCAGGCTCTGGGTGAAGTCCCGGCCGACGTTCCGCGCCCGGACGGTGTTCCCCCGGACGGTGCCCAGCGTCTCCGCGATCTCCTCGCCCGCGATCGTCTCGGTAGTGGAGGTCTGCATGGCTGAACGTTCGTTCTGCCGGGGGCATAATCGTGTCGGCGGCAGCGCCACGCGAACCGCGCCGTCGACGACCCACGCTTTTGCCCCACGCGCTCTCACCCCCGTCCATGGAGTTCGACCACGCGGGCGTCGCGACCGACGACGCCGCCGAGACCGCCGCGCTGTTCAGCGATCTGTTGGGCGCCGAGACCGTCCACGAGGAGACCGATGAGGACCGGGGGATGCGGTTCGTCTTCCTCGATCTGGGCAACGGGTACGTCGAGGTGATCGAACCGCTCGACGACACGAGCACTATCGCCGACTACGTCGCGGAAGACGGGCCGGGGCTCCATCACGTCGCGTTCGCGACCGACGACGCGGCCGCGGCGCTCGCCCACGCCCGCGACCTCGGCGTCGAGACGATCGACGACGAGCCCCGACCGGGCGCGTGGGGCCACGACATCGCGTTCCTCCACCCGCGGGACACCGCGGGCGTGTTGGTGGAGTTCGTGGAGCACTGAGTTGGTGCAGGAGGTATATACCTTCACGTAACCCTCGGAAGTGTATATATTCGGTTAGCTACCGACCGATTTATGCAGAACCGTTCAGCACGTCGACCCGCATGCGACGACGGGCACTCCTGAAGACGGCGGCGGCCGGTGCACTGCTCGGGAGCGTCGGCGTGAGCACGAGCGCGCTCGCGGCGACGGGAGAGATCGACTCGCTGGTGTTCGACTCGACGGCGAGCCAGTTGAACGCCGACGGCGAGCCGCTGGAGGACGACTCGCTGGTAGCGGTCTGGGCGGCCGAGACGGCGACCAACGTGGACGAGGACGGCGACGACGACGCCGTAATCTACCCGGACGACGGCGACATCCCGCTGGTCAGCAGCGACGGCGGCGTGGTCGGCTTCGGCGCGCCGATCGTCGACAACGGGTCGGCGTTCGGCTTCGGCAACGAGGAGTTCGTGCTGAACGTCCTCGACGCCGAGGCCGACGGCTCGGCGGTGGCGTTCGACGACGGCCACGGCCAGTTCTACGACAGCGGCAGCTTCTCGCAGTTCAGTAGCTACGCCGAGGACAACGGGTACGAGGTCGACGCGACGACGGACCTCGCCGGCGCGCTGCCCGACGCGGACGCGGCGATCGTCACCTCGCCCTCGGTCGCGTTCACCGACGACGAGCTCGACGCGCTCGAGACGTTCGTCGACGACGGCGGCACGCTGCTGCTGTTCGATCAGTCCGACTTCGGCAACTACGACGCCACGGACAACCTCAACGAGATCGCGTCGGCGCTCGACCTCGGCTTCCGGTTCAACGACGACCAAGTGATCGACGAGGAGAACAACGACGGGATTCAGTTCGTCCCGACGACCGACCAGTTCAACACCGACGCGTTCGACTACTTCGCCGACCGGCCGGGGATCGCCCCGCCCGACCTCGAGAAAGGCAAGCAGTACGAGGTGGACGTGATCGACGTGGCCGACGGCGACACCGTCGACGTGCAGTTCGATAACGGCTGGGTCGACACGGTCCGCATCCTCGGGATCGACACGCCGGAGACGGGCAGTACCGAGGAGAACCTCGCCGAGTGGGAGGGGCTGAACGACGAGGCCTACCTCAAGGACCGGGGCGACGACGCGAGCGCGTTCGCGTGGGAGAAACTCGGCGACCAAACGGTCTCGATCCGCTTCGACGACGAGGAGCCGCTCCGGGGCGACTTCGGCCGGCTGCTCGCGTACATCGACGTTGACGAGGACGGCGACGGGAGCTACGAGTACCCCTACAACCGCGCCGCGGTCCGCGAGGGGTACGCCCGCGTCTACGACTCCGGCTTCGGCCAGCACGACAGCTTCCTGAAAGAGGAGTTCGCCGCCCGCGAGGAGGGGCTGCGCCTCTGGGAAGAGAGCGACCCCGACGCCTCGCCGACGATCCGCAACGGCGAGGTGACGCAGCTGTACGCGCCCTACGCGGCCAGCGTCCGGACCACTGCCGGGGAGATCGACGCCAAGCGCGTGCCCGTCGCGGCGTCGCCGACCGCGACCCAGCAGGACGCCGACCTGACGTACGACGGCGACGTGCCGCTCGTGGGGATCGACCAGCACGCCCGCGTCGCGATGGCGGGATCGACGCTCGTCGACGAGCAGTTCGAGGACGAGGAGTTCCCCGGCGACGTGAGCGAGTACGGCAACTACGCGTTCCTCACCAGCCTGCTCGACCGGCTCACCGACCGCGAGGGCGACGTGCTGATCGACGGCGGCCACGGCCAGTTCGGCGCCGACCGCTCGATCGGCGCGGAGGACGCCGCCGACTACCTGCGCTACCTCGAAGGCGTCGACCTCGGCTTCGAACAGGTGAACGACCTCACCGGCGACCTGCTGGAGCGCGGCCGCGCGATCCTGATCGCCGCGCCCGCCGAGCCGTTCACCGACGAGGAGCTCACCGCGCTGCAGGAGTTCGTCGCCGACGGCGGCGGCGTCGTCCTGCTGGGCGGCGACGTGCCCGCCGAGCACCGCGCGAACCTCGACGCCGTCGCCGCGGGGCTGGCGACGGATCTCCGACTCGGCAGCGGGCGCGTGATCGACGAGTCGTCGAACCTCGCCGACCGCGCGAGCCTCCCGACGACGGCGAACTTCGACGACTGGTACCGCCTGTTCGGCGGCTACGACCCCGACACGAACTACAAGGGCCCCCGCGCCGGTCCCGGCGTTCCGGGCAAGAGCGGCAAAGGACCCGGGAAGGGCAAGGGGAACGGGAAGGGCAAGAGCAAGGGCCACGGCGACTGATCGATCACTCGGTCGAGCTTTTTTCTCGCCGCCGCAGCGTGTCACTCGTCCGAACTGTTAAGACGGCCGGTTCGTAACTCCGTCGTGTGTTTTCGAACGCTCGCCGGTCTCGTCGTCGGGGCGGCGCCGTTCGCCGAACGCGGTCGCGGATGCGTCGCGAACCACCTGCCGGCGGGATGTGCCAAGAGGGAAGTACCAGCAGTCCTCTTCAGTGACCATGCACGACTGGCTGGCCCACCGGGCGCGGAGCACGCCCGACCGGGAGGCCCTCGTCAACGCGAGTTCGGGCAACGCGTGGACGTACGCGACCCTCGACGAGACCGTCGAGGAGATGGCGGGCCGGCTCGCCGCGCTGGGGGTCGCCGAGGGCGACCACCTGGCTGCGGTGATGGAGACCGGCGTCGAGGAGGTCTGTTTGATCCACGCCGCGATGCGGCTGGGGGCGGTGTTGGTGCCGCTCCCGCCGGAGTTCACGCCGCCGGAGCTGGCCGACCGCTTCGACCGCGCCGACGTGGACGCGGTCGTCTGTGACGCCGACACGGAGTCACAGGTCCGCGGCGCCGTCGAGGGCGCCGAGCCGTGGCTCCCAGTGTTCACGATCGACGAGGCCGACTGGCACGACGCGACGCCGCTTTCGGACGCCGAACCCGGGGCGTTCACCCCGGCGACGTGGGAGCGCGAGGACACCCAACTCCTGCTGTTCACGTCGGGGACGACCGGCGAGGCGAAGGCGGTGCAGCTGACGACGGGGAACCTCCTGTCGAGCGCCACCGCCAGCGCGTTCCGGCTGGGGATCGACCCCACGGACCGCTGGCTCGTCCCGCTCTCACTCCACCACATGGGCGGGATCGCGCCGGTCCTCCGTTCGACGCTGTACGGGACGACGGTGATCGTCCGCGAGTCGTTCGACCCCGGCGGCACCGTCGACGACCTGCGCGAGTACGACGCCACCTGCATCTCGCTGGTGCCGACGATGCTGCGCCGGATGCTCGAAGCCCGCGGCACGCTGCCCGACGGGCTCCGGTTCGCGCTCGTCGGCGGCGCGCCCTGCCCCGAGGAGCTGATCGAGCGCTGCCGGGACTACTCCGTGCCGATCTGCCCGACGTACGGGATGACCGAGACCGCCTCGCAGGTCGCGACCGCGCGCCACGAGGAGGCGTACGACCACCCAGACACCGTCGGCCGGCCGCTGCTCTGGACCGACGTGACCGTCGTCGACTCCGCGGGCACCCCGGTCGAGCCCGGCGAGTCGGGCGAGCTGGTGGTCCGCGGGCCGACCGTGACGCCGGGCTACTACGACGACCCCGCGGCGACGGGCGAGGCGATCGGCGCCCACGGGCTCCACACGGGCGACGTGGGGTATCAGGACGAGGACGGGCGGCTGTACGTGCTGAACAGGCTCGACGACCGCATCCTCACCGGCGGGGAGAACGTCGACCCCGGCGAGGTCGTCGAGGCGATCCGGAGCCACGAATCCGTCGAGGACGCCGCCGTCGTCGGGCTGGACGACGAGGAGTGGGGCGAGAAGGTCGCCGCGCTGCTCGTCCCCACCGACGACGGCGTGGATATCGACGACCTCGAAGCCCACCTGCGCGAGCGCCTCGCCGGGTTCAAGCTCCCGCGGACGATCGGGATCGCCGAGGAGCTCCCCCGGACCGTCTCCGGCACCGTCGAACGCGACGCCGTCCGAGAACGACTCCGCGAGGACGACGTGGCGTCGATCGATCGCGACCAGCCGAGTGCCCGCGCCGCCAGCGACGCCGAGAGCGTCCGTGCGGTCGCTCGCGAGGACGAACCGACCGAACTCTCGGCGGGCGAGGAGCCGTCGGACGGCGAGACGGAAGGCTCGGATCAGGCCCCCGACAAAGAGCCGGCGCTGGATCGGGAGCCCGCCGCCGCCGGCGAGAGCGTGACCGAGGAGGCCGGCTCGACCCGCCCGGCGCTCGACGACGATCGGGAGGGCGACAGCGCGCTCGGCGTGAGCGACGACGCGGACGAGACGCGACTGGGCGGCGCCGCCCTCTCCTCGCCGCACGACGCCGGCGACGCGGCGAGCGACCGACTCACCGGGGGGAGCGTCGGTGCCGACGACGAGGAGTCGGGCTCCGACGACCGCGAGAGTGACGACGGCGCGGGGGTCGAGGGCGACGCCGCGGCTGAGGGCGACGGCCGCGAAGGGGACACCGTGGACGAACGTACCGAGGACACAGCGTCGGACGAGGAGTAGCCGGAAACCCCGGACCACGGGGGGCCAGTTCTGGGTGGCTTTTTGCCCGCCCGCGCCTATCGTGGGGTATGGATCTGCTCGACGAGGGGATCGTCCCCGAGCACGCACGCGAGGCGAAAGCCGAGGCCAGAGCGTTCGCGGCGGACGAGATCGAACCCGTCGCCGCCGAGAAGTTCGCGGCCGGCGAGTACCCGTGGGACGTGCTGGAGGCTGGGATGGACGCCGGGCTCGTCGCCGCCGACCTGCCCGAGGAGCTCGGCGGCCGCGGGTTCGACATCCAACAGATCCTCGCGATCGCCGAGGAGTTCTACCGCGCCGACGCGGGGATCGGGCTGACGCTGATGCTCGCCTCCTTCGGCTGTGAGCTGGTCGAACAGTACGGCAGCGAGGAACAGCACGAGCAGTACCTCCGTCCCGTCGCCCAGAACGACCAGATCTCCGGGCTCGCGGTGTCCGAGCCCGAGACGGGGTCGGACCTCGCGGGGATGAGCACCAGCGCCGAGAAAGACGGCGACGAGTGGGTGCTCAACGGCGAGAAGTACTGGGTCGGCAACGCCGTCGAGGCCGACTGGCTCACCGTCTACGCCAAGACCGGCGACCGCGACGACCGCTACGGCAACTACTCGCTGTTCATCGTCCCCACGGACGCCCCGGGGTACGAGGCGGAACACATCCCCGAGAAGATGGGGATGCGCGCCTCGAAGCAGGGCCACATCGTGTTCGACGACTGCCGGATCCCCGAGGAGAACCTCGTCGGCACCGAGGGCGGCGGCTTCTACGCGCTCGCGGACTTCTTCAACCACGGTCGCGTCGTCGTCGGCGGCCACGGGCTCGGGATCGCCGCCGCGGCGATCGAGGAGGCAGAAGCGTTCGTCCACGAGCGCGAGGGGTTCGGCCGCAACATCAACGAGTTCCAGTCGGTCCAGCACATCCTCGCGGACATGCAGACGGAGTTCCGCGCCGCGCGGGCGCTGAACTGGCAGGCCGCCGAGAAGGTCAAGAACCACGACAACCCCGGCTACTGGGCGGCGATGGCGAAGACGAAGTCGACCGAAGTCGCGGTCGACGTGGCCGAACGCGGGATGCAGCTCCACGGCGGCCGCTCGATCTTCACGGACCGCCGGATCGCGCGGGCGTACCGCGACGCCCGCATCCCCGTGATCTACGAGGGGGCCAACGAGATCCAGCGGAACCTGATCTACCGACAGACGCCGCGGTAGGGTCGGTCGTCGCGCCCGCCGCTTCTCAGACGCCGAGCTCGTCCTGCACGATCTCGATCCCGTCCTCGACGGCCGCCATCGTCACCGAGCGATCGCGCTCGACGGAGAACAGACAGCCCTGTTTCGGACCGTCGGCGACCCGGACCACCCACGAGCGCTCGAACGTCCGGACGACCGCTTCCAGACTCCCCAGCCGGAACGACGACTCGACGGTCGGCGCGTCGAGCTGGTGGACGATGCTGTTGTCGACGAACGCCCTGATCTCGTCGTCGCTGTACTGGGCCGCCACGTCCTCCCGGAGGGAGTGATCGAACTCCCCGCCGTCGTACCTGATCACCCCGCGGAGCGCGGTCCCCAGCCGGTCCGCGAGGGCGGCGTGGATCGTTCCGGCGTCGATCTCGGCCATAGCGGCGACTCTTGCCGGAGGGGCAAAAAGCTCCGTATCCCCGGCGCCGTCCGGAGAAAGAACTACGGTGGTTCCACCGTCTCTCGGGACATGGACAGGATCACCGGCGGCGAGGCGGTCGTCGCACAGCTCGAACGCGAGGGGGTCGACGTGGCGTTCGGCATCCCGGGCGTCCACACGCTGGAGATCTACGACGCGCTGCTCGATAGCGGGATCGACCACGTCACCACCCGCCACGAGCAGGGGGCGGGGTTCGGCGCCGACGGCTACGCGCGGGCGACCGGCCGGGTCGGCGTCTGCTTCGTCATCACCGGTCCCGGGCTCACCAACGTCGCGACCGCCGTGGGGCAGGCGTACTCCGACTCCTCGCCGCTGCTGGTGATCTCGACGACGAACGCGACCAACGAGGCCGACCGCGGGAAGGGCCACCTCCACGAGCTCAAGGACCAGCAGGGTGTGATGGATTCGATCGCCGCCGAGAGCTACCACGTCGACCGCGTCGCGGACGTGCCGGGGACGATCGCCGATGCGTTCGACTACCTCGACCGCCACCGACCGCGACCGGTCCACGTCCAGATCCCGACGGACGTGCTCGAACGCGCGGAGCCGGTCGAACTGGTCGACCGGGAGCCGGCCGCCCCGCCCGGGCCAGACACCGAGCGCGTCGCGGACGCGGCCGAGCTGCTCGCCGACGCGGACCGACCCCTGCTCGTCGTCGGCGGGGGGACCGTCGACGCCGCCGACTCGGTGCGAGCGTTCGTCGAGGAGACGAATATCCCCGTGATCACGACCGCTGCCGGGAAAGGCGTCGTCCCCGCCGACCACGACTGCTGTGTCGCGACGGCGCTGGGCCACGAGCCCGCGGCCGAGTTCGTCGCGAGCCGGGATCTCGTGCTCGCGGTCGGCACGGAGCTCAGCGCACAGGACACGGGCGATACGCCCTTCCCGGACGGGCTGATCCACATCGATATCGACCCGACGAACGTCGGGAACAACCACGAGACGGCGCTGGGGATCGTCGGCGACGCGGGTGCGACGCTCGACGCGCTCACCGAGCGAGTGCGCGAGCGCGGGCCCTCCTACGACGGCCCGACCGAGGCCGACGACGCCGGGCCCGAACCGCTGTCGGTCGGCGACGAGGACGACCGCCTCCACCTGCTCGCGGTGCTGCGGGAGGCGCTCGACGACGACGCGGTCGTCGTCAACGACATGACGAAGGTGAGCTACGCCGCGCGGACGCGGTTCCCGACCGGCGCGCCGCGGTCGTTCCTCTTCCCGCGTGGGTTCGGGACGTTGGGGTTCAGCCCGCCCGCCGCGTTCGGCGCCGCGATCGGGACGGACCGACAGGTGGTGTCGCTGGTCGGCGACGGCGGCTCGCTGTTCACGATCGGCGACCTCGCGACCGCGGTGCAGTACGACCTCGGCGTCCCGATCGTGCTCTGTAACGACGACTCCTACGACATCTTGGAGGACGTCCAGCGCCGGGACTACGGCCGGACGATGGCCACCGACATCGAGAACCCGGACTTCGTCGACATGGCGGAGAGCTTCGGCGCCGCCGCGCGGCGGATCGCGTTCGAGGACGCCGCCGACGAACTGCCCGACGCGCTCGCGGCGGCGTTCGACCGCGACCGGCCGACGCTGATCGAGATCCCCGTCGAGTTCTGACAACGCTGAAGAGCCCCCGGCCGCATTGGCACCTATGCGACTGCAGGAGTACTGGGGCGTCGGTCCGAAGACGGCCGACCTGCTCGAAGCCGAGTTGGGCGTCGAGCGCGCGGTGCGCGCCATCGAGTCCGCGGACGTGAGCACGCTCGTCGACGCGGGGCTCCCGCGTGGCCGGGCGACGCGCATCCTCCGGCGGGCCACGGGCGCGGCCGGGCTGGACACGCTGGGCACCGGCGACGCCCGCGACGTGTACGGCGACCTGCTCGAACTCGCCGCGGGGGAGGCGCTGACCGGCGGCGCGGCCGACCGGATCCGCGTGCTCACGCCGCTGGCGAGCCACGAGGCGGCCGACGAACGGTTGGACCGAATCGACCGAGCACGCGAGGTGTGGAGCGACCTCGGCGAGGACGATCGCGAACGGGTGGTCGACGCGTTTGCGAGCTACGACGAGGCCGGCGGCGGCCGTCGCGCCGCGGTCGAGGCCGCGCTCGAACTCCGCCGCGTGGGGACGAGCGAGGGCGGCCCGTTCGATCGGCTGGCCGACCTCGACGCCGACGCGCTCGAAGCCGCCGTCGACGCGCTGGCGGCCGTCGAGGGGGAGTTCGGCGACGGCGACGAGCCGCTGTCGGTCGGGGAGGGCGCCGACGACCGCCTCGACGAGCTCCGGACCCAACTGACCGCCGCGAGACGGCTGGACGACGCCGCGCTGGACGTGCTGGAGACCGTCCGGGGGCAGGACGTTCGCTCGCTGGAGGCGTTCCAGAGCGCGGTGATCTCCTACGTTGCCGAGGAGACCGGCGTGACCGCGAGCGAGGTCCGGTCGGTCGCGCCCGACGAGGCCCGCGACGAAACCGACTTCGTCTCGGCGACGCTGCGTGCGCTGGTCGCCGATCTGGAGGGGCAGGTCGCCGACCGCGAGGCGGCCGTCGCGACCGACCTCCGGGAGACGCTGGACGACGCCGGCGAGGGGGTCGAGGCCGCGGTGGACGCGGTCGACGAGCTCGCGTTCGACCTCTCGCTGGCTCGCTTCGCCGCGACCCACGACCTGACGCGACCGTCGCTGGTCGAGGACGGGCTCGCCGTCCGGAACGCTCGGAACCTCTTCGTCGACGGCGAGGTCCAGCCGGTCACCTACGGCGTCGGGACGCACTCGGTCTCCGGGGGCGAAGCTGATCCCCCTTCGGGCGACCGCGTGGCGGTGCTGACGGGTGCGAACTCCGGCGGGAAGACGACGCTGCTGGAGACGCTGTGTGGCGTCGCGCTGCTGGCGGCGATGGGGCTGCCCGTGCCCGCCGAGCGCGCGGAGGTCGGCCGCTTCGATACGGTCGTGTTCCACCGCCGGCACGCCTCGTTCAACGCGGGCGTGCTGGAGTCGACGCTGCGCTCGGTCGTGCCGCCGCTGACCGGGGAGGGGCGGGCGCTGATGCTCGTCGACGAGTTCGAAGCGATCACCGAGCCCGGCCGGGCGGCGGACCTACTCAACGGGCTGGTGGACCTGACCGTCGACCGCGGCGCGCTGGGCGTGTTCGTCACCCACCTCGCGGAGGACCTCTCGCCGCTGCCCGACACCGCCCGGATCGACGGCATCTTCGCCGAGGGGCTGACCGACGAGCTCGATCTGCGCGTCGACTACCAGCCCCGGTTCGGCACCGTCGGGCGCTCGACGCCGGAGTTCATCGTCTCGCGGCTGGTCGCGAACGCTGGCGAACGCGACGAGCGCGCGGCGTTCCGGTCGCTGGCGGCCGCGGTCGGCGAGGAGGCAGTCCAGCGGACGCTCTCGGACGCGGAGTGGCAGTCCTAGCGCTCCCGCCGTTTCGGCGCCGTGGCGCGGGATGTCACCCGCCGGCTCGTCCGCCGGTCTCGACAACGGGACGACAAAATTCGGTGGTATAATGGTCGTGTGACCGTACCGAGTACGCGTGGAACTGTCGTCCGGTCGTACCGAGCACGTCCTGTTAGCGATGGCGCCCGGTCGCGACCGGGAGCTCGTCGAAGAGTGGCTCGACGAGGTCGGGAGCTACGACGTGTGGCTCGGCGACGAGGGGATTCCCGAGGAGTACGACGTCTGTCTGCTCGACGGCGCCGGGTTCGACCGGTTCCGGGAGCGCCTCCGGGAGCGAAAGGCGAGTTCGGACGGGTTCCTCCCGCACCTGCTGCTCGGAGCCGACAGCGACCCGGACGAGGTCGACACGGCCGACGGCGTCGGCGACGCGCTGATCGACGACGTGCTCGAACGGCCGCTGCGCAGAACCGGTCTCGCCCGCCGGATCGAGAACCTCCTCGCGACCCGGCGGGCGTCGCTCGAACTGGCCCACCGTGAGGCACAGTACCGCGAACTGGTAGAGCTCTCCCCCGAGGCGGTGCTGGTGGTCGACGGCGGCGATATCGTCTACGCCAACACCGCCGCGGCCGAACTGCTCGACGACGCCGCGACCGAACTCTACGGCGAGGACGTGACGCAGTTCGTCGACGAGGCGGACGAAACGGCGCTGACCGCGCTGCTCGAAGCCACTCCCCCCGCCGGGGACGGGGCGTCCGAGTTCGTCGACCTCACGTTCCGGGGCACCCGCGGTCGGCGGATCGACGCCTCGGTCGCCGCCATCCGGATCAGCTACGAGGGGTCGGACGTCGTCCAACTGCTCGTTCAGGACCGGACCGAAGCGAATCGCCGCGAGGACCGGCTCAGGCTGTTCGGCCGCGCTGTCGAGGCGGCCGCCCACGGCATCACGATCGTCGACGTCCGCGCGGACGACCAGCCGCTCATCTACGCCAACGCCGGGTTCACGCGGATCACCGGCTACCCTCTCGGTGAGGTGCTCGGCCGTAACTGTCGGTTCCTCCAGGGGGAGAACACCGACGAGTCCACCGTCGACACGATCCGGGCCGCGATCGACGCCGGCGAGCCCGAGTCGGTGGAGATCTTGAACTACCGGAAGGACGGCACGCCGTTCTGGAACCGGCTGGACATCGTACCCATCCGGGACGAGGCGGGCGAGCTCACCCACTACCTCGGGCTCCAGCGGGACATCACCGACCGCGTCCGGAACGAACAGCGTCTCGCGGTGCTGGACCGTATCCTGCGACACAACGTCCGGAACAAGACCAACGTGATCCGGGGGTACGCCGACGCGATCGTCGACGACGGCGTCGATCCGGTGGCCGCCGCCGAGCGCATCGTCGCCGCCGCCGAGGAGCTGCACACGATCAGCGAACAGGTCCGGGAGTTCGACACCGTCGTCCGGAAGTCGGAGCAGATGGGCGACGCGATCGAACTGGACGCGGTCGTCGGCGAGGGCGTGGCGTCGCTGCGCGAGGAGTTTCCCACGGCCGACGTCCAGTTCCGGGCGTCGGGGTCGGTAGCGATTCAGGCTCACCCGACGCTCCGGGCGGCGGTACAGGACCTGCTGTACCAGCTGAGCGACACCGAACGGCCGGTCGCGGAGATCGCGGTGGTCCGGGAGGGCGAGGACGTCCGCCTCGACGTGCGCGACCGCGGCGGCGCGATCCCCCGCGAGGACCTCGAACTGGTGTCGACGCGCTCGGAGACCCCCCTCGATCACCTGCAGGGGCTCGAACTCTGGTTGCTCCGGTGGGCGGTCGAGCAGTCGGACGGCGAGTTCACGGTCGCCGACACCGACGGCGACCCGCTGCTCCGGATGCGGTTCCCGGCCGCCGACCGGGCGCTTCGAGATTCGTAACGCCCCCGGCTTGCAGCCCCATCGACGTGTACACCACTACCGAAGACGGAGCCGAGGGATTCAAGGTCGTGCCCATCCCGCTCACGAGTGATGCGTCAGGACCACCTCGTCGCCGCGGGGCAGCTCTCGCGGGCGGACGTCGAGCGGGTGCTCGACCGCGCCGCCGAGTTCGACGCCGCGCTCGACGCCGGCGACGACCTCCCCGCCCGGTACCCGGAGAAGCTGCTCGCGCTGTGTTTCTACGAGCCCAGCACGCGAACGAAGATGTCGTTCGAGGCCGCGATGAAGCGGCTCGGCGGCGATATCGTCGACATGGGCGGCGTCGACGCTTCCTCGGTGAAGAAAGGCGAGAGCCTCGCCGACACCGTTCGGGTGATCGAGGGGTACGCCGACGGGCTCGTGCTCCGGCACCCCCGAGAGGGCGCCGCGAAGATGGCCGCGGAGTTCGTCGACGCGCCCGTCGTCAACGCGGGCGACGGCGCGGGCCACCACCCGAGTCAGACGCTGCTCGACCTGTACACGATCCGGGAGGCCGCGGGACTGGACGATCTCACGATCGGGATCGTCGGCGACCTGAAGTACGGCCGGACGGTCCACTCGCTCGCGACCGCGCTGACGGAGTTCGACACGCGAATGCACTTCGTCAGCCCCGAGTCGCTCCGGCTCCCCCGGTCGGTCCGGTTCGACCTCCACGAGGCCGGCGCGCAGGTCCGCGAACACACTGAACTCGAGGAAGTACTGCCCGATCTCGACGTGCTGTACGTCACCCGGATCCAGCGCGAGCGATTCCCCGACGAGGACGAGTACCAGAAAGTCGCCGGGGAGTTCCGGATCGACCGCGAGACGCTCGACGCGGCCGCCGACGATCTGACGGTGATGCACCCGCTGCCCCGCGTCGACGAGATCGCTCCCGAGATCGACGACACCGAGCACGCCGACTACTTCGAGCAGGCCCACAACGGCGTCCCGGTCCGGATGGCGCTGCTCGACTTCCTGTTCCAGAACCATGAGTGACCACGAACTCCGCGTCTCGAAGATCCGCGACGGCACCGTGCTCGACCACCTCCCCGGCGGCAGCGCGCTGAACGTGCTCGCGATGCTCGGGATCGACGGCAGCGAGGGCACCGGCGTCAGCGTCGCGATGAACGTCCCCTCCGACCGCCTCGGCACCAAGGACGTGGTGAAAGTCGAGGAGCGCGAACTCTCCCAAGCCGAGGTCGACGTGCTCTCGCTGATCGCGCCCCGGGCGACGGTGAACATCGTCCGGGAGTACGACGTACAGGAGAAGAAGCAGGCCGAGCGTCCCGACAGCGTGGTGGGCGTGCTGGCCTGCCCGAACAGTAGCTGTATCACGAACGCCGACGAGCCCGTCGAGAGCCGCTTCGACGTGCTCGACGACGGCGTGCGCTGTGGCTACTGTGAGGAGATCATCCGCGAAGGGATCGCGGAGCATCTGGACGTGGGGTGAGGCGGCCACCTCGTCGGGCGGCTCAGTCCTCCGACGCCGGCCCGTACTCCTCGTCGGTGACGTGTTCCAGCCACTCGACGGCTTCGCCGTCGTCCTCCTCCTGAATCGCGATGTGGGTCATCGCGTGCTCCGGCGTCGCGCCATGCCAGTGTTTCTCCCCGGGAGGGAACCACACCACGTCGCCCGCCTGTATCCGTTCGATCTCCCCGCCTTCGCGCTGGACGAGCCCGTAGCCGCTCGTCACGACCAGCCGCTGGCCGAGCGGGTGGGTGTGCCACGCGGTGCGGGCACCCGGCTCGAAGGTGACACTCGCCGCCGCGGCGCGAGCCTCGTCGCGCGCATCGAACAGTGGGTCGATCCGGGTGTCGCCGGTGAAGTACTCGTCGGGCCCCTCGACGGAAGGTCGTGAACTGCCGCTCGTTATCTCCATCTCAACCCCTGATCGGGGGCCAGTGTCCTTGTGTTTCGACGCTATCAAGATAGGGTGTTTATCCCACGACGGGGGAGCCGAGCTACGGTTGGACCTGATCGAGCGGGCGGATCAGAACCTCGTTGATGTCGACGCGGGGGGGCTGGGTGACGACGAACGCGATCGTGCGGGCGATGTCCTCCGGCGCGAGCGCGTCCATCGAGCCGACGTGCTCCTCGACGCTCTCCCGGACCTCCTCGTCGGGGATGTGGTCGAGGAGTTCGGTGTCGACCGCGCCCGGCTCGATGGTCGCGACGTGGACGCCGGCCTCCGCGAGGTCGAGCCGGAGCGAGTCGCCGAACATCTTCACGCCAGCCTTCGCCGCGTTGTAGTGGGTGCTGTTGGGTTGGAGGAACCGCCCGACGACCGAGGAGAGGTTGACGATATGGCCGCTTTCCTGTTCCATCATCGTCGGCGCGACCGCGTTGGTGAGCTTGATCAGCCCCGTCAGGTTCACGTCGACCGTCGTCTCGATCGTCTCGCGGTCGAGCTCCGCGACGTGTGCGAGTGGCATGATCCCCGCGTTGTTCACGAGCACGTCGATGCGGTCGTACTCGCCGAGCGTGGTTTCGACTAAGTTGTCGATGTCGTCGTCCTCGGTGATGTCCGTCGGGACGACGAGGGCGTCGCCGTCGGTCTCCTCGATCCGGGCCTCGACCGCTTCGAGCTCGTCGACGCGGCGCGCGGCGAGAACGACGTCCGCGCCACGGGAAGCGAGTGCTTCCGCCGTGGCGGCACCGATCCCAGAGGACGCACCGGTGACGATCGCGACCTGTCCTTCCAGTTCTGCACCGAAGTCGGCTGTCATCCCCTGAACGAACGGGTGCCGGGGGGTTCAGTTCGACGCTATCTGGAAAGGGTGTTCAAGTCCTCCTCCACGTCGAGGGAGGCAGTGAGCAGCCGCCGTTCGCCACGGCGGAGGAGACTCGACAGTGAGGGCTGTGAGATCCCCAGCTCGTCGGCCAGTTCCGCGGCTGTGACCTGTCTCGGGCTCTCGTAGTAGCCACGCGAGACGGCGAGTTCGAGGGCCTCCCGCTGTCGATCGGTCAGTGGCTCGTCCGAGCTCCGATCGAACGACGAACCGTCGGAGGAGATCGAGATGAGTTCGAACGAGATCCCGTGGTTCTCGAAGGTGGTGTGGAAGTCCTGGAACACGTCGTAGTCCTTGAACACCTTCGTCTCGTGCCACCCCTCGGCCGTGACGACCGTCGACTCCATCTTCGCGCCGTCGAACCGTTCGGGATCGAACGCCGGGGCGATCGAGTCGTCGAGGTCTGCGGTGAGCTTGTAGACGGTCTCGCCGTTGCGCTCCCCCAGAGACGAGACGGACTGGATCTCGTCGAGTGCCGCGAGGTCGGCCTCGGAGACGCCGGCCGCGGCGTCGATCTCGGCGATGAACACCCGGGCTTCGGGCTCGATACAGAGAGCGTGCGAGCAGACGACCTCGTCGGGTGGGAGCGTCGCCGGGATGCTGACGAGCGGCAGCGCCGGCGACCGGAGTCGGAACTCGGTCGTGATCGTCATCGACCGAACCCAATCCTCGCGGACGCTTAAAGTTCGTGCCGGCCGGAACTGATGCCGCCGATCGGTCGATAGCTCACCGCAACGAGCCGACCGACGGCCGCCACGACAGCAGCGCCACCGTCACCAGGAACACCGCCGTCGACACGTCGTAGGCGTACGTCGTCGTCGCCGCCGCGACGAACGAGCCGCCCCCCAGCGCCGCCGTCCCGATCGACGCGACGATCGGCCACGAACAGGAGATACAGGAGAACAGCCCCAACAGCCCCGACACTGCCGAGCCGGACACGTCGAGCACCGTGACGTAGACGAGATACGCCAGCGCGAGGTAGCCGACGACCCGGGCGGGCATCAGGACGAGTCGGAGGAACTCGCTTTTGAACGTGAGTGCGGGCCCCCACCCCGGCGGGAGCCACAGCACCGAGAAGCCGGCCGTGTAGTCGAACGTCACCGGAATGCCGGGAGCGACGACGCCGCCGGTGTACGCGAGCACTGCGAGGTAGCCGAGCGCGAGCACGCCCGCGCGGCGGACCGCCGCGGCGCTCGCGTCGGGGGCGTCGGTCCGCAGGAACACCCACAGCGAGACGTTGAGCCAGAGCAGGCCGTACAGCGCGAAGCGCGGCTGGCTGACCGAGACGGTGTCGCCGAACAGCCAGTAGCCGGTCAGCGCCATCACCTCGACGTACAGCACGCCCGTCCAGAACAGCACCGTCCGCGGTTCGGGGAGATCGTCGGCGCCCACGCGGTCGAGGACGGACATCGTCACAGCGCCAGCGTGTCGAGCACGACGGCGAGCAACACGCCGCCGAGGTAGGCGTTCGAGGCGTGGAACGCGCGGAACGCCGCCGCCTCGGTACGTTCGAAGTGGAGGCGGACGACCGCCCAGAGGAAGACCCCGGCGAGGGCGATCCCCAGGGCGACGAACAGCCAGTCCAGCTGCGGGATCAGCGCCAGCGCGGCCGTCGCCGCGAGCGTCGCGCCGAGGTACCAGAGGATGTGTCGGCGCGTGGTCGTCTCGCCGCGGACGACGGGCATCATCGGGAAGCCGCCCGCCTCGTAGTCGTCCTTGTAGGCGAGCGCGAGGTTGTAGAAGTGGGCGGGCGTCCAAAGGAACACGACCGTCGCGAGGCCGACGCCGCCCCAGCCGATCTCGCCGGTCACCGCGGCCCAGCCGATCAGCGCGGGGAGCGCGCCGGCGGCGCCGCCGATGACGGTGTTCTGGACGGTGTTGGGCTTGAGGATCAGCGTGTAGACGACGCTGTAGAACGCGATCGCGATCAGCCCCAGCACGGCCGCGAGGACGTTGATCGAGGCGAACAGCCCGACCGAGATCGCGGCGAGCGTGAGGCCGAACGCGACGGCGTTGCGGACCGGCACGAGGTCGACCGCGAGCGGGCGGTCGCTGGTGCGCTGCATCCGGCGGTCGACGTCACGTTCGAGTACGTGGTTGAACGTCCCGGAGGCGCCGATCGAGAGCGCACCGCCGACGAGCGTCTTCGCGACGACAGGGACGGTGAAGTTCTCGCCGCCGGCCAGCGCCATCGCCGCCGCCGCCACCAGACAGAGCAGCCACATCAGCCGGGGCTTGGTGAGTCGGGCGTACGCCGCGAGCTTCGCCTTCGTCCGGGGCCAGCCCGGCTCGGGGAGCGACGGCGAGGGGGTGTCCTCGACGGGCGGGAGTTCGTCGTCGAGCGGGTCCTCGGGCTCGTCGTCGGGGTCGCCCGTGGCGGCTTCGAGCGTCCACGCAAGCGCCGCGAGCACGCCGCCGAAGATGACGACGCCGACGGCGAGGTGGATCGCCGAGACGGCCGCGGTCGGCGCCACGGCCGTCGTCGCGATGACGGCGCCGACGCCGGACTGGAGCGGGAACAGCGCGAGCGCGAACAGGAGGGCGGCCTTCACGCGCCGGGACTCGCCGCGGCGGAACGCGACGGCGGTGGCGCCGACGAGCAGGAGACCGGCGCCGACGGCGCCGATCCGGTGGCCGAGGGCGAACCAGCCGTCCGCGGAGGTCGGGAGCGCGAAGCCGCCGCCGCAGGCGGGCCAGCCGCGGCACGCGGCGGCGGCGTCGGTCACCGCCGTCGTCGCGCCGACGGCGACGAGGAGGTACACCCCCATCGCGGCGGCCGCGAGCAGGCCGGCGAACTGGCGGTCTGAAGTCACTACGCGAGCTAGCGCCCGGCGATACTTATCCGCTTCGCGTCTGCCCGGGCGGTGGGAGTCACGCACGCGGGCGAGGGGCGACCGCTGGCTACCCGCGCCGCTCGAGAATTCGCTCGACGATCCGCCCGGTCGAGAGCAGTTCCCCGTCGTACTTCGGCTCGTGCGGGCCGGCACGAGCCACGTCGCAGTCGATCCCGCGGTCGTCCAGCGCGGCCGCCACTGCCTCCTCGTCGTGGTGCTGGTCGTAGCCGAGCACGATCACGTCCGGGTCGATGCGCTCGATCGGGACGAAGATGTCCGACTCGTGGCCGAGGTGTGCCTCGTTCACGGCGTCGATCGCGCCGACCACGTCGCGGCGCTGGCGGGCAGGGAGCACGGGATCTTCCTTGTGGGAGACGTTCGAGCTCCGGGCGACGATCACGTGGAGTTCGTCGCCGTGCTCGGCGGCCTCGCGGAGGTAGTGGACGTGCCCCGGGTGGAGCAGGTCGAACGTGCCCTGTGCGACCGCGCGAGTCGGGCCGCCCGTGTCGCCGGGCTCTTCCCCGCTCATGGCTCGTCCCCGTCGAGGCCGAGTTCGGCGTCGATGTCCGCCTGCGTGAAGTCGAAGAACTCCTCGGGATCGTCCAGTTCCACGTCGTACACCGGGAGGCCCCGACGTTTCCCCTCGCGGTCGAGCGCGACCCAGTCGTCGCGGCCGTAGGGGTGGCCGACGATGATGTGCACCTGCCCCTTGCTGAACGTCGCGAGGTCGGCTTGGGAGGGTTCGAGGACGCCGTTGGGGTGGGAGTGGATCGACCCGACGGAGGAGAAGTCGTTGGGAACCATGCTCGTCTTCACCGTCGCGCTGATCGGGTTGGACTCGGTGCCGGGGATGATCAGCACGTCCGTCACGAGCAGCCCCTCGTGGTCGAGCCCGAACTCCTCGGCGGGCTCCCCGCGCAGGAGCCCCATGTACTCGTCGGGGTGGGTCTCGCGGGACGCTTCGAGCGCGAACGTGAGGGCGTCGTCGGCGATGCCGACCACATCGCCCGACCGGAACAGTCCCATCTCCGGGTACTCGGGGGCGGCGCCAACTAAGGATTCCGGGACGCCCGCGGGGGCGTGTCGTGTTCGAACTGGAAGACTTAACACCCGCGACCGCCGAGTTTTCCGTATGACTGAGCACTCAGCCGGCGAGGACGCCGGCACCGCCGAGGGCGGTTCGCCCTCGGCCCGTCGGGATGTTCCCGACGACGCGACTGTGGTTTACGATCTCGACGACGACTGTACGGTCGACGACGTGGCAGAAGGTGCGCGCTACCTCGTGACAGTCAACGGCGTGGTCGACTACGGCATCTTCGTCGACGCCTCCGAGAACGTCTCGGGGCTGGTCCACGAGTCCGGCCTCGATAGTGAGTACGAGGAAGGCGACGAGCTCGTCGTCCGTCTGACGGAGATCCGGGAGAACGGCGACATCGCGTTCGAGGAGGTCGACCCCGCCGAGAACCGCGTCGTCGCCGTCGAGCACGAGCCCGAGATCACGGCCGTCGACGAGCTCCGCCGCGGCGAGACGGTCACCGTCGAGGGCGAGCTCACCCAGATCAAACAGACCGGCGGCCCGACGATCTTCCACGTCGGCGACGAGACGGGGATCGTCGCCGCCGCCGCGTTCGAGGAGGCCGGCGTGCGCGCCTACCCGGAGGCCGAGATCGGCGACGTCGTCCGCGTGAGCGGCGAGGTCGGCCTCCACGACGGCGTCCGCCAGCTCGAAGTCGACAACGTGAGCGTGCTGGACGGTGAAACGGAAGCGACCGCCCGCGAGCGGCTCGAGGAGGCCCGCACCGAACGCGCCGGCCCCGACTCGGTCGAGCCGCTGGTCGAGTGGCCCGAGTTCGAGAAGCTCCGGCCGGACCTCGAGGAGCTCGCGCGACTGCTCCGCCGGACGGTGCTCGAAGGACGACCGATCCGAGTCCGCCACCACGCCGACGGCGACGGGATGTGTGCCGCCGTCCCCGTCCAGCGCGCGCTGGAGAGCTTCATCGAGGAGGTCCACGCCGACCCCGACGCCGGCCGCCACCTGCTCAAGCGGCTCCCCGCGAAGGCGCCGTTCTACGAGATGGAGGACGTGACTCGCGACCTCAACTTCGCGCTGGAGGGGCGGGCCCGCCACGGCCAGCAGCTCCCGTTCCTGCTGATGCTCGACAACGGGAGCACCGAGGAGGACACCCCGGCGTACCGGAACCTCGCCCACTACGACATGCCCATCGCGGTGGTCGACCACCACCACCCCGACCCGGAGGCCGTCGACCCGCTGCTCGACGCTCACGTCAACCCCTACCTGTACGACGAGGACTACAGCATCACCACGGGGATGATGTGCGTCGAGCTCGCCCGCATGATCGACCCCCAGATCACGGACGAACTCCGGCACGTCCCCGCCGTCGCGGGCGTCTCGGACCGCTCGCGGGCCGACGCGATGAGCGACTACGTCGAGCTCGCCGAGGCAGAAGGGTACGACCGCGGCGATCTCGACGACATCGGCGAGGCGCTGGACTACGCCGCCCACTTCCTGCGCTACTCCAGCGGCCACTCGGTCGTCAACGACGTGCTCAACGTCGGCTGTGACGACCGCGACCGCCACGAGGAGCTCGTCGATTTCCTCGCCAACCGCGCCGAGCGCGACGTGGCCGAACAGCTCGACGCCGTCGAGGACCACGTCGACCACGAGACTCTCGAGAGCGACGCCCACCTCTACCGAATCGACCTCGACCAGTGGGCCCACCGCTTCACCTACCCCGCGCCGGGGAAGACCACCGGCGAGCTCCACGACACGAAGGTCGAGGAGACGGGCGACCCCGTGATCACGATCGGTTACGGGCCGGACTTCGCCGTGCTGCGGAGCGACGGCGTGCGGCTGGACATCCCCGAGATGGTCGAGGAGCTGAACGAGGAGCTGCCCGGCGCCGGCGTCTCCGGCGGCGGCCACCTCGTCGTCGGCTCGATCAAGTTCGTGAAGGGCCGCCGCGAGCAGGTGATCGACGCGCTGGTCGAGAAGATGGCCGACGCCGAGATCGACGAGGCGCTCTCCTCGACCGCCGCCGCGTTGGACGACTGATCAGCGCGGTACGCTGTCAACCGCGCTGGACGACTGAGGCGCGGCAACCGTCGGCCGCACCTCTGTGACGACTAACCTCACTCTTCCCACTTCTCCACCGCCGCGAAGTTCAGCGACCGCGTCGCGACTAACGCCGCCACTAGCACCGCGGCGACGGCTCCGGCAGCGAACAGCCACGTCCGCCCGGCGTCGCTCCCGCCCCGCCAGTCGGCGTCGAAGCTCTCGCGGTAGTAGGCGACTGGCTCCGCCCCGCGGAGCGCGAGCGCCACCTCGCGGTTCCGTGTCGCGCTGTTCTCGTTCCAGTTCAGCGAGCCCACCACGGCGAGGTCGTCGTCGACCAGCAGCCCCTTCGCGTGGATCTTCTCGTATCGCCCCGCTGGCTCGGAGATTCGCGCCGACAGCGGCGCGTCGTTGCGATCGGCCCAGTCGTTCAGCCACGCGACCAGCGCCTCGTTCTCCTCGGCCGAGTACCACGCGCCGGAGAGCAGGATCCGGACCTCGACGCCGCGCTGGGCGGCCCGCAGCGTCGCCCGGACGAGCGCGTTGTCCTGCCGGCCGAGGCTGGGCTGCAGCACGTCGACGCGCGACTCGGCGGCGTCGATGGCCGCGACCAGTTCCGACTCGGCGTTGCCGGGCGCGGTCAGAAGCGTGACGTTTCGCGCCGTCACCTGCTCGGGAGCGAACTGGGTCGGGTAGCTCCCGTTCGCAGTCGGAATCGGCTCGAACCGGCGGTTCTCGCGGAACGCTGCCCACGGCTGCGTGTCCGGGGCGGTGCTGTCGTTCCGGAACAGCGCCGCGAGCGCGTCGGCCGTACTGCCGTTCTCGACGCGGACGCCCCAGCCGCGGCTCGACGCGCCGCCGACGCCCGACGGCTTCCAGTTCTCCGAGAGCACGAGCGCGCGGCCATCCGCGATGGCGTACTTCGGGTGGTGGAACGCGAATCGACTCGCGCCGACACCGACGACGCGGACCGCCACCCCGGCATCGGCGAGGCGGTCGAGGAGCCGGGCCTGCCGTGCGGCGGCGCCGTTGACCGGCTCCGCTTCGACGAGCACCCGAACGTCGACACCGCGCGATTCGGCGGCGAGCAGCGCCTCGGTGACGCGCTCGGACGTGAAGCTGTACCCCGCGAGCAGGATGCGGTCGTCCGCGCGCCGGAGCGTCTCGATCGGTATCTCGGGCGAGTCGGGCAGCAGGAACGCAGTTGCGTTGGCCGGTCCGGTGGTCACGGGTGGTCGCGGATCGAGCCCCCGCGGCCGCCACTCGTCGACCGCGGGGAGGTACCGTTCGCCCTCGGTCGTCTCCGCGTAGCGAACGCGGTGGACGACCCGCCCGGCGCGCCGGAGGACGACCGTCTCGCCCGTGTTCGCGAGCGCGAACGACCCCTCGACCACCCGCAGCCCGTCGTCGGCACGGTCGGCGACAACCTCGGGGTCGGGCGTGACCAGCAGCCTCCCGGAACGGTTCGGGAGTCGCGTCGTCGACTCGCCGTCCGAGAGGCTCCAGTTTCCGGGTTCGGGGAGTCGGACCACCACGTACTCCCCGGCGTCGCCGTTCCGGACCGGGTCTGGGTAGATTTCGACGACTGCAGCGGTCTCGTTGGTGCTCGGCCGGTCGGTAGTCCCGGCCACGTCGGCGTTCGGAGACGAAACAGCGTGACCGACGGCGACACCGGCCGGCGAGACGAGCAACAGGCTCACGAGGAACAGGGAGACAGCCAGCCGGCTCGGATTCCGTGATCGGTGCGGTCGCGCCACGGGACGGGTGGTCCCGCTATCGGTGATAAAGTCTCGCCCGCTCGCTACATCCCCATGTCTTCGGCGGGGCCGGGAACGGGCAGGTCGTCGACGGCGACGCCGAGCAGTTCCGCAGCGTGATCCAGCGCCATGTCGAACCCGTAGTAGCGTTCGAGTTCGTCGCCCTCGGGACCGGTTCGGACCTTGAGCATGGCGTAGCCGTCGACGTTCTGTGCGATCGAGGCGGTTCGTCCCTCACGCACGAAGTCGAGTCGGCGTTCGCCCGCCTCCTCGACGTAGCTGGCGGTCACGTCGCCGGCCGTCAGTTCGGTCTCGCCCTCGGAGTCGCTCATGCTCGGCGGTTCGAGCGCCCCCGAGTAAGGCCCATCGGTGTCGGCGGTGCAGGCTTATGGGGCGCCCGCCCCAACGCGGAGTCATGACCGACCGTCGGGACCCCTCCGAGGACGACCTGCGTGCCCGCCTCGACGAGCTCGAATCGACGCTGACCGAACTCCGCGAGGAGCTCGACGACGACCGCCGCCAGCCACCGACGATCCCCCACGGGCTCCCGGGCGGTGGTCGGCGACCGCCGCGCCCGCCACGGCTGCGGGATGTGCTGCGCTTCACCGAGGAGTACACCATCCCGACGCTGATCTCGATCCTGGAGACGAACGTCCGGCTGCTCCGGCTCACCGGTGCGGCGCTGCGCGCGCTCGACCCCGAGCGGTCGGCCGCGCCGGGCGACGACGGCGCGGTCCGCCGGGCGATCGACGCCGGCCGGGGGCTCTCGACGGATCGACTGACGAGCACGCTGGAGGAACTGAACGACGCGATCGCGGGGACCGAGGCGCCCGACCCCGAGGCCCGCGAACTGCTCTCGGAGGCCGAATCGCTCTCCGCGGAGATTCAGGAGCGACTCCGGGACGCGAACGAAGCGGCCGACGCGGGGCGAAAAGGAGACGACAGCGGAGCGGCGGGTGACGATGCAGTCTCGATCGACGTAGCCGACGACGGTGAACCGGACGCCGGCGGCGATGTTGCGGAGTCCGACGGCTCGCCCGAACCCGACGTCGACGCCGAACTCGACTCCATCCGGGAGGAGGTCAGAGGGTCCGAGAGCGCGGGTGACGACGATGGATCGGACGACACGGACGACACCGCGGCCGAGTAGCTACTCCTCGACGGGTCGGAACCGGAACCCGTCCCAGTCCTGACTCTCGGGCTCGCGAATCCCCACCTCGGGGTCGCGGAGTTCGTCGACGTGAACCGGCTCGACGGTGTCGCCGATGTCGACGTTCGCGTCCTCCAACTGGCCGAGTGCGCGGACCGGCACGCCGTCCACGTCGAACTCCACGATCGCGAGGTGGTTCGGCTGGCGGACGCCCGGCGGCGTCGCCGTCGAGGTGGTCCACGTCACCACCTCGGCGGTGTACTCGCCGAGGTCGACGGTGCCGACCGGCTCCTCGCCGCCCGGGCCGCGCGGGTGGCCGGGGTAGGTGACGCTGCCGTCGGGGTAGCGGTACGCGGTCATCTCGTGGTCGTCGCTGTCGGTCGTATCGTCGGTCTGGTCGGTCATTCTGCCTCCGGAGTTTCGAGGATCGTCGTGGTCACGCAGTTGCCGAAGCCGCCGACGTTGCAGGCCAGCCCGACTTCGGGGTCGTCGAGCTGTCGGTCGCCGGCCTCGCCGAGGAGCTGTTCGTACACCTCCACCGCCTGTGCGACGCCGGATGCGCCGAGTGGGTGGCCCTTCGACTTCAGGCCCCCGGAGGTGTTAATCGGCAGGTCGCCGTCGCGTTCGGTACGACCTTCTTCGATCGCTTTCCAGCCTTCGCCTTTCTCGGCGAAGCCGAGGTCCTCGAACTGCAGGAACTCGAGGATGGTGAACATGTCGTGGAGTTCGGCGAAGTCCACGTCCTCGGGGTCGCGGTCGGCCATCTCGTAGGCCTGCTCGCTCGACTCCACGACGCCGCGCATCGTCGTCGGGTCCGCGCGCTCGTGGACGACGTGGGTGTCCGTCGCGCCCGCGACGCCGCTCACGACGACGTACTCGTCCGTGATCTCCCGGGCGACCGACTCCGGGCAGAACAGTAGCGCCGCGGAGCCGTCGGTGATCGGGCAGAAGTCGTACAGTCGGAGGGGGTCGGCGACGATCGGCGAGTCGAGGACGGTCTCCAAATCGACCTCCTTCCGGAACTGCGCCTTGGGGTTGTCGACGCCGTTCTTGTGGTTCTTGACGGCGACTTTCCCGAGGCTCTCCCGCGGCGCGTCGTACTCGTCGAGGTAGAGCCGCGCCGTGAGGCCGGCGAAGGAGGGGAGCGTGACGCCGTGTTTGTACTCCACCGGGTGGGTCAGGGAGGCGATCACGTCCGTCGCCTCCCCCGTCGTCTTGTGGGTCATCTTCTCCCCGCCGACGAGCAGCGTCATCTCGCTGGCCTCGGAGGCGACCGACTGCCACGCCGCGTAGATGCCCGCACCCCCGGAGGAGGAGGTCTGGTCGATCCGTGCGGTGTAGGCCGGCTGGGCGGCGAGATCGTGGGCGAGCATGTTCGGCGCGCCCGTCTGCCCCTCCAGTTCGCCGCTGGCCATGTTCGAGACGTACAGGTGGTCGACGGCGTCGGCGGCGACCCCGGCGTCGTCGAGGCAGTCCGCGCCCGCCTCGGCGAGCAGGTCCCGCAGCCACTCCCCCTCGCGGTCGCCGAAGGGGGTCATCGACGCGCCGACGATGGCGACTCGGTCCATACCCGTTGGCCGGCCGCAGGTCGCTTACGCGTTTCCCTTCGCCGAACACGAGCGATTTATGCCCGGCGCGGCGCGAGTTCCGGCTATGGATCTCGCGGACCCCGCGGACGCCGGGAAGCTGACGGCGGCCGTCGCCGCGCTGCTCGCCGTCGTCGCCTTCGCGCCGCTCGTACTGGTGACCGAGGCCGGGGACACGCTCGGCGCCTACTACGCGGCCGGCCCGTTCGGGCTCACCGCGGTGGGCCTGCTGGCGATCGTCGCCGCGGTCGTGTTCCTCGCGATCGGGCAGCCCCACACCGACGCCCTAACGCTGTCGGGCGTCGGCGTCGTCGTCGCGCTGGGCACCGCGTTGACCGCGGTCGTCTGGCTGCTCACGCTCGACTCGACGGTGCTGTTCGGCTTCCCCGCCGAGTACGCGTGGATCGAGAACCACCGCTGGGCCGTGCTCGGCGGGGCGGTCGTCCTCACGGCGGCCTCGGGACTCCAAGCGCGGACGGCGCTGTGACCGACTGGCCGCCGGTCGACCCGACCGACGCCGCCGCGGTCGCCGAGCGTCGCGACGAACTGGTCGACGCCGTCCGCGATCATGCCGGGCAGATCGCCTACGAACTCGCGCTGCTGGAGGGCGGTGACTACGGCCGCGTCGAGTTCCCAACCGACGCCGGGGAGTGGACCGTCAAGTACGAGGCTGGCGATCTGGAGTTCCTCCTGTTCGAGCCGAAGAGCGGCAGCGAGGTGTACGTCGTCTCGACCAAGCGCCAGCCGGAGCCGGCCGCGCTCGCACGGGCGCTCGGGGACTATTCGGCGTTCGTCCGGGCGTTCAACGGCCACGTCAGGGCCGTGGAGGCGGAGTTGGAAGACGTGCCGACCGAGTTCCCCGAACCGGCGAGCACCGACGAGGCCGTCGCCGAGCGCCGACGCGTGCTCGATCGCGTCGAGGAGGTCTGCGACGAGATCGCCGGCCAGCTCCACCGCCTCGAAGGCGGGGAGTACGGCACCTTCGAGAGCCGGATCGACGGCCAGCGCTGGGAGCTCAACTGGGACCGCGACGGCGTCTCCTACCTCCGGATCGGCGGCAGCGACGGCGTCTACCTGCTCTCGCAGTACGCGCCGCCGGAGGCCGCCGACGTGCGCCGGTACGTCCCGCAGTTCCCCGCGTTCGTCGCGGCGTACAACGAGTCGGTCGCCGATCGGACCGAGACGCTGTCGCGGGTCGAGTTCTGAGCTTCGTCGAACACGCCGCCGGCGCCGGGATTTCCGACCCGAAAGGGCCTTAAGTTCGACCCCGCTACGTCTGGGTGGACTAGGTCGGGCGGTTAGGCCCCGCTCGTCACCCCCGATATAGTCTTCAGGGGGGGCCGAACCCCGGGCGCGTCCGGTCAGACCGGCACGGGCCTCGGGAGCCGACGTGGAAGCCTCGTCCGCCGGGGACAGCGGTCCGCGACGCCCGCCCGCAGGGGCGGTCCGCCGCGGTTGATCGACGGCACTGGGTCAGGCGCGGAAGCGAGCAGCCCACCGTCGGACGCCCGTCGCTCGTCGGGTCGCGGGGTGGAGGAGGCAACCGAGACTCCCCGTGTCGGAACGCCGGGCAACCCCGGTCGTCCGTCATTCATTCCGTTCTCAGTTCGCGAGCGACTACGCTCTCAGTCCGACTCGTACTCGTTCGACCAGTAGGCGATCAGCGGCGTCCCGACGATCGTCGGCCACAGCCACGCCAGCACGCCCAGCGTCGGCCCGAGGTTCACGGCCGAGACGGCGCTGACCGTCGCGATGAACGCCGCGAGCATCCGCTGGAGGTGGCTCACGATCCACGCTCCGTTCCCCCCGCGACGGAACGACCGCAGGTCCTGCCCGCCGAACGCGACGCCGATGGCGCCGAAGACGGCCATGACGAGCCCGAAGGAACTCCCGCCGAGGAACCACACGATCCCCCAGCCGCCCAGTGCGAGACACGCGAGAACGACGGCCGCGGCGGCCAGCCAGTCGACCGGCTGCGGCGAGTCGTCCGGGCGCTTCCGCGACAGCGCGCGGTAGCCCGAGAACGCGAGATAGCCGCTGAAGATCGCGACGAGCGTCAGGACGATCCGGAACGTCGTCACCGCGGCCGCGAGCAGCACGAACACTGTCGACACGGTGACGGCCATCGCGGCGAGAAACAGCTTGCCGGCCCCGCGATGTCGGCGGCCGCCCTTCTCCGTCGCGAGCGCGCCGACGCCGGCGAGCACCGCGACCGTTCCCGCGGCGATGTGAAGCCACAGCGACCACGTCTCGACGGTCGGCATGAGCAGGGTTTCGGCGACCGGTTCGAAAAGTCTACCCCCGAAACCGCCTCGCTGGCGTTTCTCAGGCTCGCTTGTACTGATCCGGCCACTCCGGCGCGTTCTCGGCGTCGAGTTCGCGGCCGGCGTGGAGCGTGAAGTACGGGTCCCGGAGATGTTCGCGTGCCAGCAGCACCGCGTCGGCGCGCTCGTTGCCCACCAGCGCCTCGGCGTGGGTCGCGTCGGTGATGCCGCCGACGGTGCCGACCGCGATCTCGTCGCTGCCCGCCGCGAGCGCGTCGCCCGAGAGCGTCTGCCCGTCCTCGGCCAGCACCTCGCGGATCGTCTCGGCGTACTGGGCCTGATAGCCGGGGCCGGCTCGGGGGATCTGCTGGTCCGGGTGAATGCCGCCCGAGGAAACGTCGAGGAAGTCGACACCGAGCTCGGCGAGATCGCCGGCGAGACGAGCGGACTGAGCCACGTCCCACGACTCGCGGTCGGGGAGCCAGTCGGTCGCGGAGATGCGCACGAAGATGGGCTTCTCGTCGGGCCAGATCGACCGGACGCGCTCACAGACCTCCCGGAGGAGCTTCGTCCGTCCCTCGAAGTCGCCGCCGTACTCGTCGTCGCGGTCGTTCGACACCGGCGAGAGGAACTCGTGGAGCAGGTAGCCGTGGGCGGCGTGGATCTCGGGCACCTCGAAGCCGGCGTCGAGCGCGTGCTTCGCAGCCTGCTCGAAGGAGTCGATCACGTCGGCGATGTCCTCGGTGTCCATGCGCTCGGTCGGCGCCGTGTTCTCCTCGTCGCGCGGGTACGGCGTCTCGGTGGGACCCTTGGGTGTCCAGCCGCCCTCGTCCGGCTTGACGAGGCGGGGGCCGTCCTCCCACGGGCGCCGGGTGCTGGCTTTCCGGCCGGCGTGGGCCAGCTGGATCGCCGGGACGCTGCCCTGCTCGCGGATGAACTCGGCCGTCGGAGCGAGCGCGTCGGCGTGCTCCTGACTCCAGAGCCCGAGGTCTTCCGGCGAGATGCGGCCCCGGGGCTCGACGGCGGTCGCTTCCGCGATCACGACGCCCGCGCCGCCGACGGCGCGGCTGCCGAGGTGGACGTGGTGCCACTCCGTCGCCAGCCCGTCGCGGTCGTCACAGGAGTACTGGCACATCGGCGACACCATCACGCGGTTCGGGATCTCCGTCTCGCGCAGCGTGAGGGGTTCGAACAGTTCGGCGTTCACACCGGGACCACGGCGGGGCGGGAAAAGGCGCTGTCGGCTGATGTCCGGATTGCCGATTCCGTCGCCGGCGGACGTCGCGGCGTCCCGGTGGTCCGTGCCGGCTTCGGGAGTTTTTCACCGGGGCCGTGGGGAGAGAGCCCATGGCACTCTCGACTGCGGAGATCATGGAGATCAGCCTCGACCTCGTCGGCTGGGACGAGGTGCCGGCCGACAGCGGGGTTCACGTCCCCGCCGACGCCGTAGAGACGGCGCTGGTCGGTATCGACCTCGAGTCGCCGGAGATCCAGTTGGCCCACCGCGAGGGGTACGACCTCGTGCTCGCACACCACCCGCCGGGCGGCGACCCGCGGGTGAACTTCGCGCCCGTGCTCGACAAGCAGATCGAGTTCATGACCGACCACGGCGTCCCCGAGGAGCGCGCGGAGGCGGCGGCCTCGTCGATCATCTCCGGCATGGAGCACGCGGGCCACAGCGCGAACTACCGCCACGACCCCAGCATCGCCGAGCACCTCGACCAGCCGTACATGAACGTCCATCTCGCGCCGGACGAACTCGGCCGCCGGCGGTTCCGCGAGGTCGCCGACGATCTGGCCGACGATGCGACCGTCGGCGCGTTCGCGGACGCGCTGGGGGAGATCCCCGAGATCGACGAGGCGATCACCGACGTGGAACTGCGCCTCGGCGAGCGCGAGAACGACCTCGGCGAGGTCGCGATCCACCACGCCGCCGGCACCAACGGCGGCAGCGACGTGGCCAGCGCCTACTTCGACAACGGCGTCGACACGGTGCTGTACATCCACGTCGGCGCGGGCGACACGGCCGAACTCAAAGAGGAGTACGGCGACGAGGGGAAGAACCTCGTCGTCACCGGCCACATCGCCAGCGATGCGATCGGGATGAACGAGTTCATCGACGCGCTGGAGGAAGCGGGGCTGGACTGCGACACGGTGTCGGGCTGCGGCATCGGTCGGTAGCGAACGGTTCGACAGTCCGGCTGTCGCATCGGTAGCGGGATGGGGGAGCCGGCCGACGAGGATCCCATGCCCGAGGAGTTCACGCCGGAGGCGTACTACGACGAGTACGGCGAGCGCGAGTGGCACCGGCTCGATCGCGATCTCTACGGCGAACTGGAACACGACGAGACGTGGCACTACCTCGATCGCCACCTCCCCGAGTCGGGGCGCGTCCTCGACGCGGGCGGCGGCGCCGGGCGCTACAGCGTCGAACTCGCCGATCGGGGGTACGAGGTGACGCTCGTCGATCGGAGCAGCGAGCAGGTCGCGCTCGCCCGGGAGCACGCCGCCGACCACGGGGTCGCGGACGCGGTGACGGCCCGGACCGGCGACGTACGCGATCTCGCGGCGGCGACCGACGGCTTCGACGCGACGCTCTGTCTGGGCGGCCCGCTCTCGCACGTCCTCGATCCCGGGGAGCGACGGGACGCGGCCGCGGAACTGCGTCGCGTGACCGCGCCGGGCGGGCCGGTGTTCGTCTCGGTGATGGGGCGGCTGGCCGCACTGCAGACGATCGCCCGGATGGCTGGCCGGGTCGAGCCGGACGCCGACGAAACCGAGATCCTGCCCCGAGTCGCCCGGACCGGCGACTACGACGCCGAACTGCTCGAAGCGTTCGACCTCGAACCGGCGGGGCCGCCGATGCACCTGTTCCGGGCCCACGAGCTCCGCGAACTGCTCCAGCACGCCGGGCTGACGGTCCACACCGTGACCGGGCTGGAGAGCGTCGCCTCCCAGCGCCGGGACGAGTTCGACGCGCTCGACGACGACCACCGTGAGGCGATCCGGGAGACCGTCGCGACGCTGCGTGGCGACCCCGGCGTCGCGGACCTCTCGGGACACATGCTCGCCGTAGCGATCGCGTGATCCGCCGTCGGGCGTACCGTTATACGTCCGGCTGAAGTACGGCGTGGCGTGAGCCGGGAAACGAACGGGGATGACGGGGAGACGGACGAGTCACCCGAGGAGCGCGACCGGATCGCCGAACTCGAAGCACGGATCGAGCGCTTGGAGGACCGAACCACCGACGCCGACGACGCACCCGAACCGGAGTCGACGGCCGACGACCGCGTCGACGAGCTCGCCGAGGAGGTCGCGGCGCTGCGCGAGACCACCGATCGACTGGCCGCGACGCTTTCCGAGGCGCTCGACGAGCTCGACGCGATCCGCGAATCGGAGTACGGCGCGCTCGACGAGAAGCGCGAGCAGCAGTTCGAGACCGCCGTGAAGTCGATGGTGGCGTTCCACCAGCTCGCGACGGAGGTGCTCGACGTGCGCGTCGAGAACTACGAGCCCGCCGCCGGCCACGCCGATGCCGAGCGCGTCGAGACTACCAGAGAGCGGATCGTCGACGCGCTGGACGTCGGGGAGAACGACGGCGGCACCGGGCCGATGCTCGAAGCGAGCGACGAGGAGTGGCCCGATCCCGAGGAGGCCGCCCGGGAGGGGCGCGTGTTCTCCGGGGGCGACGACCCCGAGACGACCTCCGACGCGCCCGAGTCGGGGGTCTATCCCCCCGTCGGCGACGACGACGCGGAAACCGAGGAGTCGGGGTCGCTGCCCGAGAGCGTCCGGGCCGACGCCGACATCGTCGAGGAAGACAGCACCGAGGAAGAGGACGCTGTCGACGGCGACAGCGAAGACGACCCGTGGCGCCTCACCCGAGTCGATCCGGCGAGTGCCCGCGAGGTTCGCGACGCCGTGCTGGCGGCGGACTCTGAGAATTCCCCCGACAGGGAGGCGTACGCCCGGATCGTTGGGGAGTCTCGGACCGACGCTGCGAACACGCCCGACGGTGGGGACCCTGTACGCACCAACGACGACGACTGATCGCCACGGCACGCGGTCAGCCGTGGCGGACGACTGATCGCCACGGCACGCAGTCAGCCGTGGTGGGCGATTGATCCGCGGGCCGCGACGACCGACCGACGACGGAGTCCTGCGGCGGCAGTCGAACCCCGGTTTCGCTCCGCTTAACTCCGCGGACCTGCAAGCCGTCGTGTGGACCCGTTCGACGTTCTGGGCGTCGAAACCGACGCCGACGAGTCCGACGTCTCCCGAGCGTACCGGGAGCGCGTGAAGGAGACCCACCCCGATCAGGGCGGCTCCCGCGAGGAGTTCATGCGGGTCCAGCAGGCCTACGCCGCGGTCCGGAACGGCAACGTCGAGGTGGCCGAGGACGGCTCCGTCGAGTCGACGGCCGCGACGGAGCCGACCGCGACTCACGATCAGGGGCCGCCGCCGGGCACTGCCCGGATGGAGTACCTCGATTTCGAGGTGCTGGCGGACCACGGCTGGGAGATCGACGACGACGACCTGTTCGAGAACGCGTCGAACGCCGACCTCGAACCGGGGGAGTACGGCCGCCTGCTCGTCGACCGGGAGGAGACGCTGTTGGAGGCGGCCGAGCGCTGCGGGTTCGCGTGGCCGTACGCCTGCCGGGGCGGCGCCTGTGCGAACTGTGCGGTGCTGCTACGCGAGGGGGAGGTCGAGATGGCCGACAGCCACGTTCTGCCCGAGGGGATGGTCGAGGAGGGGATCCGGCTCTCCTGTCTCTGTCGCCCGCGAAGCGACGAGCTTCAGGTGGTGTACAACGTGAAACACCTGCCCGGGCTCGACGAGCTCCGGCTCCCGTCCCAACGCTTCTGAGCGCGGTCGCGTCAGTGAGCCAGCGGTCGCTCGCGGAGTTCGGGGTTCGTCCACGCCCACTCCTGATCCACGTGTTCGAACGCGCGGGTCGGGTCGTCGACGGCCTGTCCCAGCGGCCGAGCGCCGCCCAGGTTCGGCCCCACGTCGGTGATGGGGACCGCGGCGACACAGCGCGTCCGCGTCGAGTAGTACACCGCCTCTTCGGCGCCCGAAAGCACGCCGATCAGCGTGCGGTTCCCGACGTCGGCGTCGTACAGCAGGTCGGCGGTCCGTTTCCGGACGGCCACGTCGGGAGTTCGCGGGCGAAGCGCCCGGACGAGCGCGTCGAACGGCGTCGTGGTACGCGTTCGAGTAGCCATACACCACTGTCGGGACCGGAGGGTAAAGGGAGTGAGCCATCCCCGGAGTGAAAGTGAAGGATACGGCGAAAGTGAACGAGGCGGGCGATTTCCGGAGCCGCCGCCGTGCGGGAGCGACGCGGAACGGTAATGTGCCCCCTCGCCCATCGGGCGGATATGGAGTACGTAGCGTTCGACGAGGCCGAGACGTACGAGCCCGACGAGGGGTGGCAGCGCCGCGCCCTCGCCGGCAGCGACCGGTTCACCTTCGAGTGGTTCGAGAAGCCGCCGGGCCACTCCTCGCCGATGCACGACCACGAGAACGAGCAGGTCTGTGTCTGTCTCGAAGGCGAGCTCACCGTCCACACCGAGGACGAGTCGGTGACGCTCTCGGAGAACGACTCGGTCCACCTCGACGCGTGGGAGTCCCACCGCGTCGAGAACGAGACCGACGAGCGCGCGGTCGGGCTCGACGTGTTCGCGCCCGGCCGCGGCTTCGAGTTCTGGACCGACCGGGAGTAGTCCGCGCCGACTGCCCCGGGCGTAACGTTCTCGGGTGTCCCCGCCCAACGAACAGCTATGGCACAGGAGACGTATTCCGTCGAAGGAATGGCGTGTGGTGGCTGTGAGGAGACAGTCGAGTCCGCGGTCGCGGCGCTGGACGGCGCCGAGTCCGTCGAGGCCGACAACGAGACCGACACCGTCGAGATCGAGGGCGAGGTCGACAGCAACGCCGTCGCCGACGCGATCGAAGACGCCGGCTACACCGTTCTCGGCTAGTCCTTCGACGGCGACCCCGCCTCGATCAGCGCGACGACGCGATCGGGGCGGTCCATCCCCGCACAGACCGACAGCACAGTGAGGTGGCGCCCGCCCTCGATCGGCGTGTCGCCGCCGCGGACCGCGCCGCCGTCGATCGTGTCGTCGAGCGTCCGTCGGGCGTCGGCGATCGCCTCGCGGTTGAGCCATTCGGGCGGCCCCATCGTCACCAGCAGCGCCCGGGTCGCCCGCGAGAGATCGCCGCCGGCGGAGCGCTGGCGGAACAGCGAGCGCTGGACCGCGGTCTCGATCGTGCTGTAGCTCTCGATCTCGTCGGGCGTCTCGGTCTTCGAGCGCAGTCGATCGAACAGCGACGGCTTCTCACGGACCTGCTGGCGCCAGTAGCCGATCGTCGCGTACCCAGGGTCGCCCAGCGTCGCGATGATCTCGCTGGCGTCGACGACGCTCTCGCCGACCGCGGCCGCGTCGGCCGCCTCGCCGGCACCGAACAGCGCGGCCACCCACTCGGCGATCGTGTCGTTCGCGGCGTCGTAGGCGTCGGCTGCCTCCGCGTCGGACGGGCGTTCCGCGGGCGCGTCGAGGCTCCCGTTGTCGAACAGTAGTTGTGAGTCGACGGTCGCTTCGAGGCCGAGCAGGCCGGCGCGCGCGTTCGCGGCGATGCCCTCCTCCGCGGACGCCGGGAGTACGGTCAGCGCGTAGACGGGCACCTCGATCGTCTCGCGGAGCGTGTCGACCAGCACCGGCGCGGCGCCCGCGCCGGTCGCGCCGCCGATCCCGACGGTGACGAGCACGCCGTCGACCGTCGAGGGAACGGCGTCGGTGGCCGCGTGGCTGAGTTCGCGGACGTTCGCCTCCGCGGCGGCACGGACGGCCGCAGCGTCGCCCGTGGACCGCGAGGTCGTCCCGAACGCGTGCCGGCGCTCCTGTGGCACGTCGAGGTCGGCGATCGCTTCGGGGTCGGTGTCGAAGGCGGCGACGGTCGCGACGTACGGCCGATCATCGGGCTCCGCGGCGGCGAGCCGGGCGGCCACCCGACCGCCCGCGCCGCCGACGCCCAGAACGGCGAGTTGCATAGTTCGGCGTTGCCGCCCGACGGCATAGGTGCTTCGTCGCGGGAGCGGAGCGCGGTCGGCGGTCCCCGACTGGGGCAGCGCTGGATCGCCGGGGGCACGTACAGAAGTACTATACTCGTCCGTCCCCGTACCTTTCGGGACGACAGATGCGCACCAACCGAGCACGGGACGACCGTGTAGGGGGCTGGTAGCGATGCTCGACAGCCTGCTCGCCGACGCGCGATCGAGCGACCACCAGTTCGTCATCCACTCGGACGACCCCGAGACGGCGGCGGCGGACTGGTTCCGGAACCACGATGTCGACGTGGCCCACCGACCGCTCCCCGAGGGGATCCCGCGCCCGTTCCTCGTCGTCGAGCGCGACGGGGAGTTCGTCGGCGTGCTCGACCTCGCGGAGGTCGAACGGCTGCTCGAACCGCCGATCGAGCCGCCCGCCGATCGGGAGGAGCTCTCGCCGGGCCATCGGGAGTTCTTCGACGCGCTCGCCGGAACGGTGTTCACCTCGATCAGCAGCCGGGAGCTGCTCGCGGTGAGTCGGGAGATCGAGGACCGCGCTCGCCGCGTCGGCGACGGCACCCTCCACGTCAGCTTCCAGCGGCTGTCGATGTTCCAGTCCCAGCAGGAGGTGTACGAGCGGATCGCCGCCGAGACGGCGCTGGAGATCCACGTCCACGGCGTCGACGACTGGACGCCGCCGGAGCACGCCGCGATCCGGTACCACGCACACGAGGACGAGCGGCTGGCGCCGTACTGGGTGCTCGCGTTCGACGGCGGCCCCGACAGAACACAGGCGTCCGGGCTCGTCGGCAGGGAACGCCCCGGGGAGGGGTTCACCGGCTTCTGGACCAACGACGTCGGGATGGTCGAACGGATCCGGACGGCGATGGCGTCGGCGGTCGCGTAGCCAGCCCGTCGCCCGGTCCAGCCCGGTTCAACGATCGGCCACGCGACTCCCGTTTTGAAACAGGTACCAGTTACGTGCGTGTGGCGGCGATATGCCCCATCACAAAGGTTGATACGTCCGTCTCACCAGAGTCGTCGTAGTGAACGGAGCACGGTTTCCGGTCGTCACTGACTCCGTTTCGTTCTCCCGCAACGAGCTGACCGGGGCGTTAGGGGATTCGGTTACGGTCCTCCCGATCGTCGTCGCGGTCGGCGCGCTCACGGAGCTGTCGCTCGCGAAGATGCTGCTGGGGTTCGGCGCGTTCCAGATCGTCTGGGGGCTCCGGTACGGGCTGCCGATCTCCGTCGAGCCGATGAAGGCGCTGGCGGCGCTGACCATCGCGGGCACGCTCGGCGCCGACGAGCTCGCGATCGCCGGCCTGCTCGCGGGCGTCGTGCTGCTCGGGGTCGGAACGACGGGCGCACTCGGCCGGATCGCGCGGTACGTCGGCGAGCCCGTCACCCGCGGCATCCAGCTGGCGGTCGCGCTGCTCCTGCTCGAAACCGGCGTGGAGCTGAGCCTCGGCGACCCGACGGTCGCGCTGGCCGGCGTCGTCGCGGCCGCTGTCGTCGTCGGGGCAGGCTACCGCCGCGCGAGCGCGCTGGTCGTGCTCGCCGTGGGGCTGGCGATCGCGCTCGCCTCGACCGGTGTACCACAGCCGACGCTACCGTCCGTCGGGCTCGCGCTCCCCGATCCGACCGGGCTCACCCGGTCGGCCGCCGAAGCGACCGCCGCGCAGTTGGCGATGACGGTCGGCAACGCCGCCGTCGCGACCGCGCTGCTGCTCTCGGAGTACTACGACGCCGACGTGACGCCCGACGAGCTCGCGTCCAGCATGGGGGCGATGAACCTCGCCGCGGTGCCGTTCGGCGCGCTGCCGATGTGTCACGGCAGCGGCGGCGTCGCGGGGAAGTACGCCTTCGGCGCCCGGACCGCGGGCTCGAACGTCCTGCTCGGCGGACTCTACGGCGTCGCGGCGCTCGGGACGGCGGTCGTCACGGCGTTCCCGATGGCGGTGCTGGGCGTGGTGCTCGCGCTGGTCGCGGTCGAACTCGGTCGGTCGGCGTTCGGCACGGACCACCTCCCCACGACGCTCGGCGTCGGCGCGCTCGGCCTGCTCACCAACGTCGGCGTCGCGTTCCTCGCGGGGATCGCGTGGTGGATCGCGCGGGACCGAATTCTGTGACCGAAAGGATCAGTACTCGTACAGCGACACCACGAACGGCAGTTTGTTGTACATCACGACCGCGATCGGGATGCCGACGATGCTCAGCGTGAACGCGTAAGCGATGGACATCCAGACGCCGCTGGCCCACCAGCCGACGAGCACGAAGTAGACCCCGCGAACGAGCAGTCCGTACTGCTGCTCGCCCGGACTCCCCGTCTCGTCGACGAAGTCGCGCTCCTTCAGCGAGAGCACCTTCGGCGTCGCGTTGATCATCTTGATCCCCAGCGGGAGGCCGACGATGGTGACGTTGAGGAACCACGCGACGCCGAGCCAGATCCCCGTCGCCCACCAGCCCACGAGCAGGAACCACACCGCACGGATCGCGAGCGAGGGGTCGTCGCTGCCGCCAGTCGTACTCATACCCGGTCGGATGGCCGTCGCCCGGTTAGGTCTACCGGCGATCGCCGGCCGGCCTCAGTCCGAGCGCGTCAGGTAGTCGCTTGCCTGCGGTTCGTCGGGGTGGGTCGGCACCTCGACCAGCCGCGGTTCGTCGGCGTCGACGGCGTCGGCGACGGCCTCGCGCACCTCGGCGGGCGTCTCCGCACTGACCGCACCGACGCCCATCGACTCCGCGAGGGCGACGAAGTCGATCGGCGAGTCGCCCCACGCGTACGTCCCCTTCGGGAGGCCGTGCTCGCGCTCGGCGCCGTCGCTGATGATCGCGTAATCCTCGTTTCGGAACACGACCGTCGTGACGGGCAGCCCCTCGGCCGCGGCGGTGTGCAGTTCGTGGATCGCCATCATCAGCCCGCCGTCGCCGGCCAGCGCGACCACGTCGCTGTCGGGGTTGGCCGCCTGCGCGCCCAGCGCCGAGGGGAGCCCGCTGCCCATCGTCGCCCACGAGCCCGGGTTCACGTAGGAGCGCGGCCCCGTCGCGGGGAACGTCGCGAGCGCCCAGATGCGGAAGCCGCCGGCGTCGGCGGCGACGATCGCGTCGTCGGGCACCGCCTCGCGGACGGCTCGCAGCGCGCCCGGCGAGGTCAGTGGCGGCTCGCCGTCGACGAGTTCGTCGACGCGTCGAGCGACCGACGCGCGGAGGCGGTCCGTCACCGTCTCGGCGTCGTGATCGCCGGCGGGCATCTCTGCCGTCAGCGCCGCGAGCGTCGGCTTCGCGTCGGCGACGATGCCGACCGCGGGCTCGTAGTTCGTCCCGAGGTCGTCCGGGGAGAGCGTGACGTGGACCAGCGCGTCTGGCACCTCGAGCGTCCGCCCGCGCGTGACCAGCTCGTCGAAGTCGGTCCCGACCGCGATCGCGGCGTCGGCCTCGGCGACGTACTCGTGCATCTCCGGCGTGGTCGCGCCACAGAGCACGCCCGCCGAGAGCGGGTGATCCTCCGGGATAACGCCTTTCCCCTTGTACGTCGTCAGCACGGGCGCGTCGTAGCGCTCGGCGAACGCGAGCAGCTCCTCGCTCGCTTCGGCGCTCCGGACGCCGCCGCCGGCGATCACGACCGGCGCGTCGGCGCCCGTGAGGATCGCGGCCGCGTCGGCGACCGTCCCCGCGGGCGGCGCCTCGGGCTGGCTGGTGTCGGTCCCCGCGACGCCGCCCTCGGGCGTCGCGGCGGGGAGGTAAGACTTGGGGATGCCGAGCCGGACCGGTCCCTTCGGCGCCGTCGTCGCCGTCTCGACCGCACGCTCGACCTCGGCGAGCACGCCGTCGGGATTTTTCACCACGCGGTTGGCTTTCGTGACGGTGTCGTACGTCTCCGGCGGCGTCTCGTGGATACCGTCGCGACCCCGGACCTCGGGGTCGGTCTCGACGGCGATGTGGACCAGCGGCGTGTTGTCGTTGAACGCGTTCTTCAGCCCGTTCATCGCGTTCATGTCGCCCGGGCCGGGGACGACGACGGTCGCGGCGGGGCGGCCGGAGGTTTCAGCGTACCCCCACGCCTGCTGGGAGACGGCGGTCTCGTGGCGCGCCATCACGAACTGCACGTCGTCGCGGCCGTCGACGGCCTCGTTCAACGGCAGCGTCTGCTTGCCGGGGATGCCGAACACGGTGTCGATCCCGCGCTCGACGAGTCGGTCGATCACGGCGGCGGCGAGCGTCATGGTCGGTGTGGCGGTCGGCGAGGGGAAAACTGTATCTCACTCCGCCCACCGAACCCTTATCAGTCATAGCGACCGAACTGCCGGTAGAGAAGATGAGCGCCGATACTGTCGACAGCGACGACGAGACCGCCGTCGAGACCATTACGCTCACCCGGATGGAGGAGGGGGACGGCTGGGTCGCTCGCGACGAGGACAGCGGGGTCGCCTCGCAAGGCGAGACTCGCACGGAGGCGCTGGAGATGCTGGACGAGGCCGTCGCGCTGCATAAGGGTGAAGTCGGCGAGGGGATCGAATCACCGGAAGCGGAGCGTCAGCTACTCGAAGAGCTCGGAATCGACTCGGACGAGATCGAGTCGGCCCGCGAAACCGCCGACGACGTTCCGGAGTTCGTGGAGTAGTGGGTCGGCGCAACTTCTCGGGACGTGAGATCGTCCGGGCGTTGACCAAGAACGGGTATCGCGGTGTCGGGCGCAGCGGGAGTCACGTCCAACTCCGGTGGGAGCCACCCCCGGACCACGAAACTGATGCCCGGACAGTGACCGTTCCGATGCATGACGAGGTGAGCACAGGCGTCCTCAGAAGCATCGCCGAACAGGCCGGCGCGAACGACTTCGACGAGTTCTGCCGTTGGATCGACCGAAATCGCTGACTCGGGCGGCTGAGATATCGATCGCTACTGGTTCCACGCCGCGCCGTCGGGGTCGATCAGTCGCTCCTCCTCCTCGATCCCGTCGATTGTCGCGATATCCTCCTCGGTCAGGTCGAGGCTCGCGGCCTCGTGGTTCGCGCGGATGTGCTCCGGCGTGGCGGACTTCGGAATCGGGACCAGCGCCTCCTTCGCGACGGCCCACGCGATGCAGACCGCCGCGGGCGTGGTGTCGTGGCGCCCCGCGACCTCCTGCAGTTCGGGCGTGTCGAAGATCTCGCCCTGCCCGAGCGGACAGTAGCCGACGAGGGTGTGGCCGTACTCGGCGGCGTACTCGCGGAGTTCCTCCTGCGGGAGCAGCGGGTGGCACTCGACCTGGTGGGCGGCGATGTCCGCATCGAGGATCTCGCGGGCCTCGTCGAGCAGTTCGGGCGTGAAGTTCGACACCGCGACGTTGCGGGTGACGCCCTCGTCGTGGAGTTCTTGGAGCGCGCGGAGGCTCTCCTCGGCGTCGTACGCGCCCGTCGGCCAGTGGACGTACAGCAGGTCGAGTTCGTCGACGCCGAGCCGGTCGAGGCTCTCCCGGCTCGTTCGTTTGGCGTCTTCGTAGCCGAGATTGTCGGGGAGGATCTTGCTCGCGAGCACCACGTCCTCGCGGTCCACTTCGGAGAGTCGGATACCCGCACCCACGGCGGGCTCGTTGTCGTACATCTGTGCGGTGTCGACGAAGCGGTAGCCGGCGTCGAGCGCCGTGGCGACCGCGTCGGCGCACTCGTGGCCTTTCGTGCCGGAGGTGCCGAGACCGATGTCGGGAAGGTCGAGACTCATGCTGTGGCGGGGAACTGGGCGCGGCGGCGTAAAGAACTCCGGCTCCCGGCGGATTTCGGCGCCGCGTCACCACGGCCGGACCGGGAGCAGATCCCCGGCCCGGGCGGCCCGAATCTCCCCGTCGCGGGGGACGATCACCCGCATCTCCGGGTTGTAGTCCGCGAGCAGTTCCCGGCAGACGCCACAGGGCGGAATCGGGCGCTGCTCGTCGGCGTCGTGCTCGGGGAGCGGGTAGGAAACGGCGACGCAGGCCTCGATGTCGGATCCCGAATGGCCCGCGGCGATCGCCGCGCTCACGGCGCCCGGCTCGGCGCAGTTCGACGCCCGACCGATGCTGGCGGGCAGGCTGACGCCGTCGTAGACGGAGCCGTCGGCCGTGCGGACGCTCGCAGTCACGATGTGTGCACCGTCCAAAAAGTCCGGATCGTACGCCTCCCGGTTCAGGGCGATCGCGTGATCGAGGAGGGCGTCGTCGGCGTCGGAAAGCGGGGCAGTCTCCATACGTGGCGGGCCGCCGTCGCCGGTAAGTGCTTTCGGGAACGCGTCGGTTTCGACCGACAGAGGAGCTAAGTGCTGAACGACCCACATCCGAGGGGATGGTCCCCGCCACCCGCGAAACGAGTCGGCTGCTCGCCGCGCTCGCCCTCCCCGTGTCGCTGCTGGCGTCGGCCGCCCTCCTGTTTCCGGCGCCGCTCTCGGACGCCTTCTTCGCCGGGGTCGTTCTCCTGAACCCCCTGTTCGCGGCCGTCGGCATTGCCGGCGCGTGGACCGACCGGACCGTGGTCGTCTGGGTCGCGGCGCTCCTCTCGGTCGGCCTCTCCGTCGTCGGGATGCTGTCCGTCGGCCTCCTTTTCGCGCCGACCGCGCTCCTGCTACTCGGGAGCGCGCTCGCGGCACAGGCCGCCGGCCCGCGAGCGGGTGTTCGCGAGCGGATCGTCGCCGATCCGCCGAGCGGTCGGGAGCGACTGCTGCGAACGCTGGCCGGCGCGGCGTCGATACTCGTCGGCGTCGGGCTGGTGACCGGCGGCGCGTTCGAGCGGGAGCTGTTCGGCTCCTGTGCGCGGGAGACGCTCGCCTGCGCGCTCGAGACGACGAACTGGGGCGCGGTGGGCGTGACGCTGCTGGGGTTCGCGGCGGTCGCCGTCGGCGGGTGGGTGGTGTGGAAGCAGGTGTACGTCTCGCGGGTGCTTCGACGCGCTCGGAGTGGGTAGGTGCTGATTGGGGACCGTGTTTCGGTGTCGGACTCTCGGTACCGTGGTCTCTGGGTGATCTCGGGAGCAGCGACTGTAGTAACCTCGGGAACAGCGGCACCAACAACAGCTCGATCGCTGGCACCTTGCGACCGCAGGGTGCCGGGCACAAGGCCCGGCACGGTGCCGAGTCCCCACCCCTCCCCCCGCGAGCGCCGACGGCCGGCGCTCGCGAGGCGTCCACCGCCACCGCACCGCTGTGGCTGTCGGCGCGAACCGCGTGCGCCCTCGTGGCGCACGTCAGCGCGAGGGACGAGCGACCGCAGGGAGCGAGTCGGTTGGGGAGGTGTGAGGGCTGTGCGGGGTGGTTCGGTCGCAAGTAGTCTACGAGCGAGATGCTGTCGCGGTTGCGGTTCCAGTAGCCAACGACCGAGATGCTGTCGCGGTTGCTGTTCCGGTTAGGGCCCGTCAAGATGTCGCTAATCCCTGCGAAAAGAACCCAACAAACGAAAACCCGAACTACCGACTCACTCCAGCGCGCTCGCAGCGCGAACGATCGTCTCCTCGCCGTACTTCGGACCGACCAACTGCAGCCCCACCGGCAGCCCGTCGGCCTTCCCGGCAGGAACCGAGATCGCGGGCAGGTCCGCGAGGTTCACCGGCACCGTGTTCGCGTCGGCGAGGTACATCGTCCGCGGATCCTCGAGCCCCTCGCCCAGTTCGAACGGCGGCACGGGCATCGTCGGCGACGCGAGCACGTCAGCCTGCTCCAGCGACTCGTCGAAGTCCTGCTTGATCCACGCTCGTGCGTCCTGGGCCTTGGCGTAGTACTTGTCGTGGTACCCGGCCGAGAGCGCGAACGTGCCGAGCAGGATCCGCCGCTTCACTTCGGGGCCGAACCCCTCCTCGCGGGCGGTCGCGAACGCCTCGTTCCAGTTGCCCGCCTCCGCGAGGTCGTCGTACTCGCCGGCCTCCACGGCGTTCAGCCCGTAGCGCGTGCCGTCGAAACGCGCGAGGTTCGAGGAGGCTTCCGACATCGCGATCACGTAGTACGCCGCGACCGCCTTCTCGACGGACGGCATCGACACCTCGACCGTCTCGGCGCCCTGCGCTTCGAGTTCGTCGATCGCGTCGCGGAACGTCTCGACGACGCCATCGTCGGCGCCCTCGACCAGTTCGCTCGGGATTCCGATCGTCATCCCCTCCACGTCGCCGTCGGCGGCGGCCGCGTAGTTCGAGCCGTCACCTTCCTCGACGGTCGTCGCGTCGCGGTCGTCGGAGCCGGCGATCACGTCGAGCAGCGCCGCGGCCTCCTCGACGGTCGGCGCGATCGGGCCGATCTGTTCCAGCGAGTTCGCGTACGCCACCAGCCCGTACCGGCTCACGAGCCCGTAGGTGGGCTTGATCCCGACGACGCCGCAGAACGCGGCGGGTGCGCGGACCGAGCCGCCAGTGTCGCTGCCCAGCGCGAGGTCCGCTTCCCCGGCCGCCACAGCAGCGGCGGAGCCCCCGGAGGAACCGCCCGGCACGCGGTCGGTGTCGACAGGGTTCAGCGTCGCGCCGAAGTGGGAGGTCTCGGTGGTCGTCCCCATCCCGAACTCGTCCATGTTCGCCTTCCCGTTGATCGTCGCGCCGGCTTCTTTCAGGCGCTCGACCACGGTGGCGTCGTACGGCGGGACGTACCCTTCGAGCATCTTCGACCCGCAGGTGGTCTCGACGCCCTCGGTGGAGATGTTGTCCTTGACAGCGACGGTCTTGCCCGCGAGCGGGCCGTCGTCGGCGCCCTCGATGCGCTGTTCGGTGATGTAGGTGTTCAGCTCCGGCATTACGACACCCGCGGCCCCTTGAAGTAGCCGTCCTCCGTCTCGCTGGCGTTCTCGAGGGCCTCCGCCTGCGTAAGCCCCTCCTCCACCTCGTCGGCCCGCATCACGTTCACGAGCTCGGGCTCGCTCTCGACTTCGGGCACCTCGTCCAAGGTTTCGAAGTCCGCGAGCACGTCCTCGAACTGCTCGGCGAACTGCTCGACCTCCTCGTCGGTCAGGTCCACCCGCGCGAGGTCCGCCACCTTCCGGACCTCCTCGCCGGTGACCGCCGGCTCGTCTCCGTCGCTCATACCTCTCGGTCGCCGCGGACCGGGAGTAAGGGTTTCGGTGAGCCCCGAGCCCGCTCCCAGAACGTCTTTCCCGGAACCGTTCGACAGCGATGCTGTGAACCTCGCGTTCGTGACCGACACGCCGACTGACGACCGCTGGCTCCGGGCGTGGGCCGCCGGCTACGCGGCCGTCGGCGGCGCGTCGGTGCTCCTCCCGCTGTACGCGCTGAGCCTCGACGGCGGCGCGTTCCTCGTCGGGCTGATGGCCTCGACCGCCGCGTTCGCGGGCGTCCCGGGCGCGATCCTCTGGGGCCGGATCGCCGGGAAGGCCGGGCGACGGCGCCCGTTCGTGCTGTTCGCCCTCGTCGCGACGGCCGCGGTGTTGCTGGTCTCGCCGCTGCTCCGGAGCCCCGTCGCGCTGGTCGCCGCCAACGCCGCACTCTGGTTCGCCGTCACCGCCGCCTCGCCCGTCCTGAACCTCGTCGTCGTCGAGGGGGTCGAGCAGTCGCGGTGGGACGGCCGCATCGCCCGCCTGAACGCGCTGCAGGGCTGGGGCTGGCTGGCGGGGCTGGTCGTCGGCACCGTCTGGACAGCCGCCGCGCCGCGGCTGGGCTACACCGCGGTCTCCGCCCAACGCACGCTCCTGACGGGGCTGGGGCTGCTCGCCGTCGCGGCGACGCTGCTGTTCGTCCGCTTCTACCCGGACGCCACCCACGTCTCCGAGAAGCGGTTCCTGCGCCGTTACCGCTCGCTGTCCCGGGAGGGCTGGCGCGGCGACCGGTTCCTCCGCGGGATTCCCTACGGCCCGAGCCGGATGTACTGGGCGCTGCGCTCGCTGCGGTCGGGGCGGCTCTCCGAGCGCTTCGGTCGGCCGCTGCTCGGTTACTTCGCCGGGACGGCGCTGTTCTCGGCGGGTTTCGCGGTGTTCTGGGGGCCGATGCCCGCCCACCTCACCGATCTCGGGTTCGGCGACGGGGTCGTGTTCCTCTGCTTTCTCGCGAACACGCTCGGCGCGACGGTGTGTTACGACCCCGTGGGGCGGCTGATGGAGCGCTACGCGGCGATGAACCTCCAGATCGGTTCGCTGGCCGTCCGCGCGGTGCTGTTCGTGGCCACGGCGTTCCTCGTCGGTGAACTACTGGTCGGGGGCGTGCTCGCGGCGATCGGCGTGACGTGGGCGGTGGTCGCGGTCACCACGACCGGGATCGTCGCGCGACTGGCGTCGGAACGCGTCCGCGGCGAGGCGCTCGGGCTGGTCGTTGCGATCACCGGGATCGGCGGCGGCGTGGGGAACGCGGTCGGCGGCGCTGTCGCCGCGGCGACGAACCCCCTCACGACGTTCGGGCTGGCGGCAGCGACCGTCCTCGTCGGCGGCGCGGTCGCCGCTGCCGCGGTCGTTCCGGCGCGAAAATCCGCGTGAGGCTCGTTCGAGGGGTGCAGACAGCGTCAGCAGGAAGAGAAGCCGAACCGACCGTTCAGAGCCCGATCTCGCGACCGATCACGAGGTGCTGGATCTCGCTGGTCCCCTCGCCGATCTCCATCAGCTTCGCGTCGCGGTAGAACCGCTGGGGCGCGAAGTCCTCCGTGTAGCCGTAGCCGCCGAGGGTCTGGACCGACTCCTCGGCGACCTCGCGGGCGGCCTCGCTGGCGTCGAGCTTCGCGAGCGCGGACTCCCGGCTGACGGACTCGCCCTGATCGTACGCCCACGCCGCCTTGTGAGTCAGCAGGCGGGCGCGCTCGATCTTGCGGTGCATGTCCACCACCTTGTCCCGGATCGCGTCGAACTTCGAGATCGGCTGCCCGAACTGCTCGCGCTCGGTGGAGTAGTCACGCGCGGCCTCGTAGGCGCCCTGTGCGAGCCCCGTCGAGAGCGCGGCGATGGAGATCCGGCCGCCGTCGAGGGTCTTCTTCGTCTGCTCCCAGCCTTCGCCCTCCTCGCCGAGCAGGCGGTCCTCCGGGATGTGCACGTCGTCGAGCTGGATCTCGCAGGTGGGCGAGCAGTTCAGCCCCATCTTGTCCCAGACGGTCGTCACCTCGAACCCGTCGTCGTTCTCGGGGTCGACGATGAACGTCGAGATGCCGTCGTAGCCCGCGTCGGGGTCGGTGACCGCCTTCACGAGCACGCTGTTGGCGACGTTGGCGTTGGTGATGAACTGCTTCGTCCCGTTCAGGACGTACTCGTCGCCGTCCTTGACGGCCATCGTGTCCATGTCCGAGGCGTCGGAGCCGCTGCCGGGCTCGGTCAGCGCCCACGCGCCCATCCCCTCACCCTCCGCGAGGGGCGTGAGCCACTCCTGCTTCTGTTCCTCGGTGCCGAACATCTCGATCGGCTTCGAGCCCAGCGAGACGTGGGCGGCGTAGGAGAGCCCGATCCCGCCGGAGACTCGACCGAGCTCCTCGGCGACCAACGCGTACATCAGCTGGTCGCCGCCGAGGCCGCCGTACTCCATCGAGACGGGCACGCCCATCATGTCGAGCTCGCCCAGCTGCTCGAATATCTCCTCGGGGAAGCGGTGCTCGTCCTCGATCTCCTGTGCGATGGGCTCGATCTCCTCCTCGCAGAACTCCCGGACCGTGTCGCGGATCATCCGGTGTTCCTCGCTGTCGACGACGTCCAGCAGACCCTGCTCGCTCATGCACGGGCGTATGAGCGAAGCAAGCAAAAACCCCGCCGGTCCGTCGCCGCCACGCCGTCGGTACCGCGACCGGCGGGTCGCTGCTCGCAGCGACGTGTACGTTTAACCGTCGCGCGACCGTCCGACCCCGCGTGCCCTCCGATCGCTCACGCGACGACGAACCCGACAGCCGGACCGTCGACGCGACCGACCTCGATCAGGAAGCGCTCTACCGAACGGTGCGCCAAGCCGTGCAGGACGCCATCCTCGACGCCGTCGGAACGATCGCGCTGGTCACCGTCGGCGGGGCGCTGGCGTTCGCCGGCGCCAGCCTCCTCGTCCGGACGGCCACCGAGAGCGGGCTCTCGATCGGGTTTCTCGCCGCCGGAATCTGGCTGCTCGCGATCGGGCTCTACGTCGTCGGCTCCTCCCTCGGCGTCGTCCAGCCGGTCCGCGACTGGCTCTGAGAACTCTTCGGCGGGGCGGGTTCGGAACCGCCCCCCGACGGACTCGACCGCTCGGGCGGACGCGTCGCTACCGGGGCGACGGTCGGAAAATCGAAGAACGAGCCGATCAGTCGGCGGTGTGAGAGTTCCCCACCCGTCTCAGGGCATGTGGATGCTCTCCTCGGCCTCCAGCAGCTCGTGGTAGCGGTTGCGGATCGTGACTTCGCTGATGTTCGCGACCTCGCTGACCTCGGACTGGGTCACCTTCTCGTTGGTGAGCAGCGAGGCGGCGTAGACGGCGGCGGCCGCGAGGCCGACCGGCGACTTGCCCGAGTGGACCTCCTGCTCCTTCGCGGTCTGGAGCAGCTGTCGCGCGCGGCGCTCGGCCTCGTCGGAGAGGCCGAGGTCGCTCGCGAACCGGGGGACGTACTGCTCGGGGTCGGCGGGCTGGATCTCCAGCTTCAGTTCGCGGACGACGTAGCGGTACGTCCGGGCGATCTCGTCCTTCTCGACGCGCGACACGGCGGAGATCTCGTCGAGGCTGCGCGGCGTGCCGGCCTTCCGGGCGGCGGCGTAGAGGCTCGCGGTGGAGACGCCCTCGATCGAGCGTCCCGGCAGGAGATCCTCCGAGAGCGCGCGTCGATAGATGACGGAAGCGGTCTCGCGAACGTTCTCCGGCAGGCCGAGCGCCGAGGCCATGCGGTCGATCTCGCCGAGGGCCTGCTTGAGGTTGCGCTCCTTCGAGTCCCGTGTCCGGAACCGCTCGTTCCAGGTCCGGAGCCGCTGCATCTTCTGTCGCTGGCTGGCGGAAAGCTGGTTCCCGTAGGCGTCCTTGTCCTGCCAGCCGATGTTGGTCGACAGCCCCTTGTCGTGCATCATGTTCGTCGTCGGGGCGCCGACGCGGGACTTCTCGTCCTTCTCGCGGGAGTCGAACGCGCGCCACTCGGGCCCGTGGTCGATGCTGTCCTCGTCGACGACGAGACCGCAGTCCTGACAGACCGTCTCGCCGTGTTCGGTGTCTGTCGCGAGGCTGCCGCCGCACTCGGGGCACTGAAGCTCGTCGACGGACTCCTGCTCCTCCTCGGTCTCTTCTTCGCTCTGTGCGGCCTCGGCACGCTCACTGGTGTACGCTTGTACTTTGTCGCTCATTGGGTGTGGGTGGGGAGAGACAGATGCGTCTGGACTGCAGTCGTCTCACGTCCGGATACCGTACGGACCTACTTAAATCTGCCGTCTGATTTCTCGCTCGGATCGGTGGAGAAGAATCGGGAAGAACCGCTGAAACAGCCGAATTGTTGCGAATTCTGGAAATCGGGCAGAACGCCGGACGTGGCCGCGGACGGCTACTTGAGGGTTTCGTCCCGAACGACCCTGGGGTTTATTGAGCGTTTCGCCCGGCGGGAACCGCCGATCGGTGCAGCAGTCGCGCTCCGAGACGGCTCAGTCCGCCCGGTTCACGTAGAAACTGGCGCGAAACAGGCTCTGCCCGTCCCAGAGGATTCGGCCGGTCGCCGACTCGTCGACCGAGAAACCGAGCCGCCGGAGCAGCGTCTCGAACGCGTCGGACGGCTCGCCGGTCTGCCGGTACGTCTCGCGTTCGATCGCGCGGTCCAGCAGCGCCCGGGCGTCCTCCGAGAGCTCGATCGTGCCGAGATCGGCGTCGACCGTCGAACCCAGCACGACCTCGCGGAACGCCTCACGGTCGTCGGCGACCACGGTCGCGAACGTGGTGTGTTCGGTCAGCGTGACCTGCTCGCGCTCGACGTGGATCCGGTAGGAGAGCTCGCCCTCCGCACTCATCCTGACGACTCGGCCGTCCAGTTCGTCGACGAGTCGGCTCTCGCGCTCTGCCGGGCGAGCCATCACGTAGGCGTCACCGCGGAGCAGCGACGCCGCCGAGGAGGCGCCGTCGCTCACCGCGTCCGTGTGGAGGATCTTCACCGTTCGTGCGCTGGGCCGCTCGAGGCTGTCGAGGAGGACCGCGTCGCCGGGCGTTTCGTCGACCGACTCGGCTCGGACCAGCGGGCGCTCACGCACCGCGCGGCCGCTGACGAACCGGTCGGTCCGGTAGTACTGGCCGTCGTGTTCGACGTACGCCCCCTCGCTGATCGGCGTGTAGCCGCGAGTCACGTGCCGGCCCGTCGGCACGGTCGCGTCGAGAGCTGCCCGCGCCGGGTCGCCGAACAGCTCGCCCTCCGGCGGGTCGTACAGCGCCCACGGGACGGGCTCGGTCGCGATCCGATCCACCTGTAGCGTGTACTCTCGGGACGTTTCGTCAGCGAGCACGTCGCTCGAACAGCCGGCCAGCGCGGCCGCGACGGCAGTGCCGGCGAACTGGAGGGACCGTCTGCGTGAGACCATACCCACTGTGGCTGGCCGACGAACTTGGAACTACTGACGCGAGGCCGTGAAGAAAACGGGCGGCGGTCAGGCCTGTGCGGTCAGCGCGGTCGTGATGCGGCTCTCCACGTCGTCGATCCGCGCCAGCACGCGCGTCCCGTCGGCGAGCACGGGGTAGGTGGCGTCGAGGTCGCGGTAGAGGTATCGGTACACCGACTCGCTGTCCTGTCGCTGCCAGCCGAACGTCACGCCCTCCTGAATCTGCTCCTGCCGGCGGGCGAGCGTCGTCTCCAGCGACTCGCGGGTCTCGTCGAGTCGCTCGAAGCGCGCCTGCAGATCCCCGAACGAGCGCCGCCGGAGGCGGTCCCCGTCCAGTTCCGCACACTGGGCCGCGGCGTCGTCGAGCGCGTCGCCCGCTCGATCGAGGCGCTGGCGCTCGCTGTCGAGCGTGTCGAGGTAGCGGTCCCGGCGGGCGTAGCCTTCCTCGGCGCTCGCGATCACCGCGCGCTTGACCTGCGGGGAGAGCGCGTCGTTCGCCACGACCGCGCCGGCGACGCCGTCGCCGAACTCGTTCGCGAGGTTGACCGGCAACGACTCCCCGTAGTCACGCTCGTAGTGCTCCACGTCCATCACCGTCTCGCGGTACGCCTCCCGCACCTGCGCCATCCCGCCGGACTGGCCCTTGGCGGCGCCGACGACGCCGACCCCGCCGCCCTCCACGGTCGAGGTCGGCCCGGTCGGCGAGAGCTCCTCCACCCGCGACGCGAACGACGACAGCGCGTCCTGCTCGGCGGTGATCGCCTCGTACTCCGTCCGGATCGCCTCCTTCGCCGCCCGCACGTTCGCTCGCGGGGCGAACAACAAGCCGGTCGAGAGCCCCGCCCACAGCACCAGCGCGATCAGCGACCCCGCGACCGCCTCGGCGCAGCCGAACGCGCCGCTACAGGCCGCTACTTCTTGCTTGATGTCCGGGGAGAATCCGTACGAAGCGGGCATTTGAGTGTGTGAACAACTGACTCGAAGCTACTTCAATGGTCCGGCGATTCTCACGATCGGCAAACGGCGGCGGGATTCGCTCCACGAACCGACAGACCGAAGGTCGCACCGTCGACAGTCCAGCGTATGGTCAAGATGGTCGTCCTGCTGGTCCGGAAGGCGTCGCTCGACTACGAGGAGTTCCTGACCCACTGGGAGGAAGAGCACGTCCCGCTGGTCGAGGAGCTTCCGGGCGTCGAGCGCTACGTCAGGTCTCACCCGACGGAGCCCGAGAAGAGCGCCTACGACGGCGTCGCGGAGGTGTACTTCGAGGACATGGAGCAACTCGGCGCCGCGTTCGACTCCGAGGCCGGCGAGACGCTGCTGGCCGACGCCGAGGAGTTCTCCGATCAGGACGCCGGCGAGGTGCTGTACATGGAGGAGGAGACGCGGTTCGTCGCGGAGTGAGAAACCGATCACGGCGCGCGACCGGCGAGCGGCGTCGGCCGCTCGCTCGGAGCCCATGTCGTGGTCGTGGAGACCACTGCCCAGTCACAATCGACTCGACAGACGTGTCCCCTACTCCACCGACGGGTCCGAGTCGCCCTCCTCGGGGCTGGGGGACTCGGCGTTCTTCGACTCCCCGTCGCTCTGACCGTCGGACTCGTCGGCAGCGGGCGCGCCGTCATCAGTCTCGTCGACTGCGGGCGCGCCGTCATCGGACTCGTCGGCCGCCTCGTCGGCGAGCGTAACGCCGTCGCCGAGCAGCGCCCCGAGGCTGCCGGCCTCCTCGTCGCCCGCAGGGGGCTCGGACCGCGCGAGCGCCGGCGGCTCGTACACCACGACCAGCTCGTCGGCGACCGCGTAGAACAGTCCCGTGTCCGGGTTCTCGATCACGCCGGTGTCGGCGTCGATGGCGAAGTCGACCACGTCGCCCAGCGACTCCGCGTCGGCGCGGGCTCGGTCGTCGAACGCCGTCGAGAGGCGGGCCCGCACGACCCACTCGTCGAACTCCGCACGCTCCTCGCGGAACGCGAGCAGGTCGCGCTCGGCCTCGGAGAGGGTGAACGCGTTCTCGCGCCACCCGACGACGAGTCCCCCGACGCCGGCCACGCCGAGGACGAACAGGAGCGGCCCGCCGATCGACCAGAACGGGCCGTACTCACGGGGGGTCCGGACCGTCCGCGTCGTGGTCACCGGTTCGCTCCCCGCCTCCGCGGGGCCGACCGAGTACGTCTCGCCGCTGACGGCGATCGGGAGCCGATGCGTGAACGAGCGGTTGGCCGGCTGCCCGTTCAGGCTCCCCGCGACCGTCGCGTCGACCCTGACGAACGTGGAGATCTCCCCCTCGGTGTCGCCGAGGCTCTCCTGAATCGCCGCGCGTCTGTCGGCGACCGCCGTCGCGTTCACCGAGAAGCCCAGATCGACCGACTCGCCCGGCGCAACCGACTCGACACTCGTCGCTTCGAGCGAGGTCCGGTCCGACCAGAACACCGTCTCCTCCGAACTCGACTGGATCACGAGGGTGGCGTCGAGGTCGACCGTCGCCGGCTCGGCGTCCGCTCCGGCGTACGTCAGGGTGTACTGGCCGTCGAGCACCGGCGCCGGCCCGGCGTAGTACGTCGAGCGGTCCGAGAGCGTCGATCCGACCGGGAACACGGGGTTCTCGCGGGTCACGTCGGCGCTGTGCTGGAACGCGCCGTCGGCCCGCCAGTGGGTCCGCTCGACCTGCTCGGTCTCGGTCCCCGGGGCGACGTGGGCGGTGTACGCCGCGGCGCCCCCTACGACCGCGACCGCGACCAGTACGGTGGTCAACACGGCGAACCACGACCCCACGATCGAGCGAGCCCGGAGCCTGCTCGTCCCCTCGGTCATGGCCATTCCTGTGGGATGCGGTTACATAGAACTATTGGTCATTCGAAACGAACCCGCCGCGTGAGCTACCGGAGCAGCCGGCGCCAGCCGGACCGGCTGTGGCGGGAGCTCCGGTCCCTGACTCGAACTCGCCGACCGCCGAGGAGGGCGAGTCCCAACAGCGCGACGAACCCGGCGAGCCCGGCGTCGATGACGACGATCGGGAGCCACGGGTGAGCGTCGTACAGCGCGTCGATCACCGGCCCGGGGAGCACTGCGAGGTACCGATGTTCGGTCACGAACCGGCGGTAGTACCCCGTCCGGTCGGGCGCCGACAGCGTCATCTCGACGGTGGCCTCCCCCCTGCCGGCGACGCGGACGCGGTCGGGCGAGACGGCGATCCCCTCGCTGCCCGGTTCGAGATACGCCACGACCGGAACGAACCCGGCGTTCGGAACGGTGTAGGGGATCGTCGACGACTCGCCCTGCGGGATCACCGTGGGGTTCTCCGAGGCGAACTCCGCGCTCACGACGCCGAACTGCTGGGTGCCGGCCGGCACGACCATCGCCGCCGTCGCCGACGCCACGAGCACCCCGGCCAGCACGGCGACGATCAGCTCCGGGGAGATTCCCTGATCGCGGCCGCGGTCCCGGCTCCGATCCCGGCTCTTCCCGCCCCCCACGAGCAGGTCGTAGAGGTACAGCAGCGCCGACAGCCCCAGCAGGACGTACGCGAGCCCCTGTGTGCCGAGCAGGGCCCGCGAGCCGGTGAGCACCGCGAGCCGCTGCTGCACCGCGCCGAACGAGCTCTGGAGCCCGGTGACCAGCGTTCCGAGGTTCGGGATCACGATCACGCTCCCGCCGATCTGGAGCGCCCGGGCCACGATCTGCCCCTCCTTCACCGGCGGCTCGCCGCCGTCCTGATCGGTGAAGGGGTTGGCATCCCCCTGCGTGATGTAGCCTCTGTCCGTCTCCCCGACGACGCGGTGAGTCGTCAGCCCGCCGCCCTGGAGCTCCTCGGCGCGGAACACGATCACGTCGCCCTCCTCCACGTCGCCCGCGACGGCGTCGGGGACGGCGACGAACCCGTCCCCCGGCTCGAGCGTCGGCTCCATGCTCCCCGTCTCGACGTAGCCGAGCAGCACGGGCGTGCCGAGCACCTGCCCGAGCAGCAGCGACGCGACGATCAGCGCCACGGCCAGCTCGGCGCCGATCGTCAGGAACCGTCGAGGGGACACGACTACGCGGGGAGTGGAGTTAGTCTGACAAAAATCCTCGGTCGGCGCCGAGGACGCCGAGCGCGAGCGCAGTGTACGGGACGATAAACCCCAGACAGAACCCCAACAGGTGGACGTACACGTTCACGATCCCGCTGTCGGCCGCGAGGCTGTCGAAGCCGACGAACTGGTAGCCGAACAGCGTGACGACGCCGAGGATCCCGGCGTCGAGCCAGCCCGCCCGGTCGAGGCGGGGACGGCGCCCGGATCGCGGTCGCTCGGGCCACGACCGACGTGCCGAGACCACGTAGCCGGCGGCGACGAACACGCTCGCGGCACCGATTCCCGTGACGGTTCCCGCCCGGGGGACGATCAGCGCGATCAGCGCCACGACCGCGAAGAACAGTCCCGGCGCGTATCGGACGCTGATCCGGTCGTCCAGCCGACTCCAGTACGCGACGAGCACGAGCGCGAGCAGTCCGACGAACGCCATGTTCAGCCCCGAGAGCCCGTAGCCGACGGCGTTGCGGGGGAGCGCGAGGTTCAGCCACGACAGCGCCGGGGGGAACGCCAGCAGGTACGTCGCCGCGGTGACGCCGAACAGCCGCCGGTAGCCCGACAGCGCCGCGAGCACGTAGCCGAACCCCGCGACAAGCGCGTAGCCGAGCACGTTCGCGGCGAGGTGGGCGGCGTCGAAGTGGACGAACTGTGCGGTGTAGGCGGTTACCAGCGACGGGTCGCGGTACGTGAACGCGAGCGATCGCCGGCGCGCGGCCGGGAGGGTGAAGACGGCGACGGCGACCGCCGGCACGAGCGCGAGCGCGAGGCAGTCCCGGAGCCGGACGGCGTCCCGCAGCGCCGCGAGAAACGAGTCGTCGTCCGGCTGCGTCATGTGTCAATGGTCGCGATTGAACGGCAAAAGGCTGTCTCCCGGCAGGTCAGGGCTGTGGCGTCCGCCGGACCAGCACCAGCGTCACGGCGACGATCGCAAGGAGGCCCACCAAGCCGGCGAGCGCGCGGAGGCCGAACCCGCTGGCCTCCCCGATGGGTGACTGCGTGGACTGTGCCGTCGACGCCGGCGAGCCCGCCTCCGCGTCGTCCGATGCCGGCGTTGCGCTCGGTTCGGCCACCACGCGGAACGTTCCCACCTCGCTTCCGTCGACGGCGACGGCGAACTCGCCAGTCTGGTTCCGGACGACTTGGACCGACACCGTCTCGCTCTCGCCGGGCGGCACCGCGACCGTCCGCTCGGCGGCCACCGTTCCGTCGACGGTCACTCGGACGGTTCGCTCGCCCGCGAGCGTGCCGTCGTTCGCGACGGTGGCGTTCACGGTGACGGCCTCGCCGGGCGCGACGGTGTCCGTGTCGAGGCTCGCGTCGGTCACCGCCAGCCGCGGTCGATCGACGGCGACCACGAACGTCGAGAAGCCGGGCGCCTCGGCCTCGAACGTCAGCCGACCGTCGCGCTCGCCCGTCGACGTGACGGGAACGCTGGAGAGCTCACCGTCCGAATACCGGTACACCGCGAGGTTCGCGGGATCGACGCCTTGAGCCTCGAAGTACGCCGGCGGCGCGCTGAACCGCATCGTCGCGTTCGAGACGGTTCCGGTACGGACGGTCATGCGAACCGCCCCCAACGGCCCGGCGCCGTCGTCGACCACCGCCGACCGGGGCTCGCTGGCGCCCGTGGCCTCGGCGCTCACCGAGAACGTCCGGTTCGGGCTCGTCACCGAGAGCCCGTCGAACGTGAGGATCTCGCCGTCGATACTGTCCAGCGGTAGCCTCCTCGCGTCGAACTCCACGGGCTGTCCCGGCTCCGTGCCGAGGGCGGTGAACCGCCGCGAGTCCTCGGTCGGCACACTCGACAGGGTCGAGACGCCGAGGCTCTGATCGGCTTCCTCCGCTTGCTCCTCGGGTTCGGCGACCCGGGCGTGGATCGTGACGTCGTCGACGAAACCGTCGACGGTACTCCCGGTCGTATCGACGGTGAGGGAGACGGCGGCCGACTCGTTTGGCGCGAGCGTCACGTTGTTCTCCGGCGACTGGATCGGCTGCCCGTCGACGGTGAAGGTCACCGCGTCGGAGCCGTGGGTCAGCCAGACGTCGGCGTACCGGGAGCCGTTGTACCGCACCCGGAACACGTCCCCAATCGTCGTTCGCCCGTCGGCGTTGACGCCCTCGCCGTCGATCGCCGGGTTCGACGCCGACAGGTCGACGACGAGCTCGTCGTCGCCGTCGAGGTAGGCGTAGTCGCTGCTCGGGGCGAGTACCACGTCGCTCCCGATCTGGTCCGTCGGACCGGCGAACAGCGGCGCTGCTGCGGACGGGAACGCGAGCGTTCCCGCGACGACGAACGCGACGACGAGCGTGAGTGTTCGACGGTTCACTGTCTCCCCCGCGTTTGGAGCGAGTGCAACGTGTCGTATAGGTACCAACTACCGTAGTATTGTGATGTCTGAGCCGTCTCAGGATCTGCCTACGCACCCGCCGTCGGTCGATCGGCCGGTATCGAGACTCGCTCTCGGGAACGCCGACACGTCAGTCCGGGAACAGCGTCGGGACGAGGGAGAAGATACGCCCCGAAGAAAGTGACAGCGAACGAATATTCGTCTGACGATTGCTGTAGCGCCGGATCCGTACAATAAACTCCGCCTGAAGCGTCCGAGAACCACCGTTCGACGACATTATATCAGAATATAGTTCCGGAACTATACTGAGAAATCTGTACTCTAAACGCTTCTATCGCCGTTTATATTCATTCTACCTAAGGACAGTATACTGACCAGTCTGTTAAACTATACATGGGATTTATATGCCATTGTACTAACACTCTCCTTGTGTCATCCACAACTCCGCGCCAGCAGCAAGGGGAGGCTGCCGGCGACGTGACCACGGGCTCGGTCGAGGAGGGACAGCCGCCGAGCCTCTCCGACGACGAGCTGTTCGAGGTGCTCTCGAATCGTCGCCGTCGGTACGCGGTGCACGCGCTGGAGGCGACGGATGGCGCCGCGGAGATCGGCGACGTCGCCGAGCAGGTGGCCGCCTGGGAGTACGACGTCGACGTCGAGGAGGTGTCCTACGAGGAGCGCAAGCGGGTGTACACGGCGCTCCAGCAGTCCCACCTGCCGATGATGGACGACGCGGGTATCGTCGAGTTCAACAAGAACCGGGGGGTAGTTGAGCCGACCGACTCCCTCAACGACATCGAGGTGTACATGGAGGTCGTCCAAGGCAACGAGATCCCCTGGAGCGTCTACTACCTCGGGCTCTCGGGGGTCGCCGCCTCGCTCACGGCGGCGGTGTGGCTTGGGGCGTGGCCGTTCGCCCTCCTGCCCGACGTGGCGTGGGCCACCGCCATCACCGCGATGTTCACCGTCTCCGCGGTCGCTCACACGTACTACGCGCGTGGTCAGCGTATCGGCGAGGTGGACAAGCCGCCCGAACTCAGGAAAGAATGAACACCCACCGCGCGGTCAGCGTCCTGCTCGCGGCCGTCGCCGCGACGATGCTCGTCACCGGCAGCTTCGGGTTCACGAGCGTCAGCGCTGACCGCGGGGTCGCCGTCAACGTCGTGGAGTCCGAGGAGGCGTACGTGGGTGTCGTCGCCTGCGAGAAGAGCAACGGGGGAGACAACGGCACCGAGCCAGCGCGAGTGATGGTCACCAACCAATTCAGTGAGGAGTTCACCATCGAAGACGTCTCGTGGGACGATCTGAAGGATGAGCGCACTCTCCAACCCGGCGATTCGACGACGTTCAACAACGCGTTCGCCGACACGTCCGACGGCACGGTCGCCATCGAAGTGAGCGGCGGACTCGACGCGACCGTGACCGCGCAGGTGAAGGAGAAATCCGACTGCCCGGAGAAGCTGCAGAAGAACGATCGGAAGCGCGATAAACAGAAGAAGCAGGACGAGAAGGACGACAAGGAGAAGAAGCAGGACGAGAAGGACGACAAGGAGAAGAAGCAGGACGAGAAGAACGACGAGAAGAAGGACGAGGACTGACTGCCTTCGACGACCCAAACCGCGTTCAGACGACTCCCTCCTCCTGCAATCGCTCGATCTCCGCCTCGCTGTACCCCAACTCCGCCAGCACGTCTTCGGTGTGCTCACCCAGCAGCGGCGGGTGTCGCCGTGCGGTCGCCGCGTACTCCGAGAACTGCATCGGCGAGCCCGGCAGTTCGATCTCGCCCGCCGTCGGGTGACTGACGCGCTGGCGCATCCCCCGCGCTTCGGCCTGCGGGTCGTCGAACGCCTCCAGCACGTCCCGAATCCGGCCGACCGGCACGTCGTTGGTCCGGAGCAGGTCCACCACCTCGTCGACGGTGGCGTCGGCGAACGCGTCGGTGAGGATCGACTCCAGTGCCTCGCGGTTGTCGACGCGCTTCTCGTTGGTCTCGAACCGTGGATCGTCGACGAGGTCCGGCCGATCGAGCGCCTCACAGAGCCGGTACCAGATGGCCTGACTCGCGCAGGCGACGACGACGTAGCCGTCCGCGGCCTCGAACGCCTGGTACGGCGCGATGTTTGGGTGTCGCGAGCCCATTCGCTCCGGCGCCTCGCCGGAGGCGAACGCGTCCGTCGCCATGTAGGAGAGCCAGCCCAGCAGCGCGTCGAACAGCGCCACGTCGATGCGGTCGCCCCCCTCGTCTGCAAACTCGCGCCGGAACAGCGCCGCGAGGATCGACTGCGTCGCGTACATCCCCGCGGCGAGGTCGGCGACGGCGACGCCGACGCGGACGGGCGGGCGACCCTCCTCGCCGGTGATGCTCATCATTCCGCCCTCGGCCTGCATCATCAGGTCGTACGCGGGGCGGTCGGCCTTCGGGCCGGTCTGTCCGTAGCCCGTGATCGAGCAGTACACCAGTCCCGGGTTCACCTCGCTGAGCGTCTCGTAGTCCAGCCCCCACTCCGCGGCCTTCCCGACCCGAAAGTTCTCGAGCAGCACGTCCGCCTCGCTCGCGAGTTCGCGGAACGCCTCGCGGCCGTCCTCGGTGGTGAGGTTCAGCGTGATCGAGCGCTTGTTCCGATTGATGCTGGCGTAGTAGGAGGCCACGTCGTCGCCGAAGGCGGGCGGGGTCCAGTGACGGGTCTGATCGCCGCCGTCGGGGCGTTCGACCTTGATCACGTCGGCGCCCAGATCGCCGAGCTGCATCCCGCAGAACGGGCCGGCGAGCACGCGCGAGGCGTCGAGGACGGTGACGCCGTCGAGCGGGCCGGTCGGGTCGTCGGTCATGGCCCGATCCCGACGGGCCAGCGTCTTAGTGGTTCCCACCCGGCTCCGTCCCCTCGCCGTCGGCGAGTCGCTCCGGGAGCCCGGTCAGATCGCCGTCGACGTGGAGGTAGCGGCCCCCGTACCGGTCGATGCCGCCGTCCGCGTCACGGTCGTCGCCGACGTGGGTCAACGCCTCGACGGGCACGTCCAGCTCGTCGGCGACGGTGGCGAACGCGCGACGGTCCGGCTTTCGCCAGCCGATATCGACGCTCGACACCACGGTATCGAACCGGTCGAGCAGTTCCGCGCGAGTGAGGACTCGGCGGACCAGCCCCGGCATCGAGCAGTTCGAGAGCACGCCCACGGGGGCGTCGACGGCGTCGAGCGCGGCTTCGGCGCCGGGGACCGGCTCGACCTCGCGGTCGAACGCGTCGAGGACGGCGGGCTCGACGACGGACTCGTCGGCCTCGATCCCGCGACTCGACAGCGCCACGCTGACGTGTGCGGGTAGCGACATCTCGGCGCCGGCTGGCGAGTCGAGGTGCGGTTCGGTGTACGCCTCGTGCCAGTCTCCGGGGACCGCGACGCCGCGGGCACGGAGCTGTTCGGCGACCGCCTCGGCGGGGTCCGAGGGGCGCGGGACGGCGACGAGCGTGCCGAAGCAGTCGAACGAGACGGCGCGCATCACTCCGCCATCGAACCGCGAACGCGCTAAGCGTTTCGACGCCCTCACGAACCACGACAACATTTACCACGGTAGAACTCACACGGTAACTCGATGGTCGGCCCACAGTTCGCCTGTCAGGAGTGTGCCCGGACGGTGAGTAACCTCTCCTACCGTGCGGTCTGCCCGGACTGCGGCGGCGAACTCGACCGAGAGCGTCGCGCGATGTGAACGAGGAGTCGACCGACCCCACCCGGATCCGCTCGCTGGCGGTCCACCGCGACGACGTGCTCACGGCGTTCGAGGCGCGACAGCGCGGCCGCGATCCGGCCGTTCTCCGTCTCGTCGCCCCGTTCTCCGGCCGGATGCGGGCACGCCTCCACGTCGCCCGCGAGGACGCCGGCCCCGAAGAGATTCACGTCGAGCCGGCGGCGTTCGTCGCCGACCCCCCGGCGTTCCCGAGCGTCGACGAGACCGAGGATCGACTCCGGGCGGCTGACGAGTACGATCTCGATCGCCACCGCGAGGCCCACCAGCGAGCCGTGGATCGGTGGCGCGACCGCGTCGAAAGTCGGCTCCGGGAGCGCATCACGCTTCCCGAAACGGACCACGAGGTCACCGTGCGCTATCTGGGATGATCGACCCCGAAAAATCGAACCGCCGCGCGACGGTTACAGCCGCTGCAGGTTCGTCGCGCGCGGTCCCTTGTCTGCCTGTTCGATGTCGAACTCCACCTCTTGACCCTCCTCGAGGTCGGGGCCGCCGACGTCCTCCATGTGGAAGAACACGTCGTCGTCCGCGTCCTCGGTCTCGATGAAGCCGTAGCCGCCCGTGTCGTTGAAGAACGCAACCGTGCCTGTCGCCATCGGTATCTCCAGCGGAGAGATTACGACCGCTCGGATAAATATGTGTGGGTCAGTACCACGGTCCTCGGAGCCGGTCCGAGACGGGACGCCTACGCGAGGTCTTTCGCGTCGATCTCGCAGGCCGGTGAGCAGTACGGTCCCGCCGTCGCGTTCGCGTCGGGGTACGCGCGGAACGTCGTCGAACACGCCACACAGTCGTACGTGTCGAACTCCGACATACGGTCGCCGGTAGTTCGCGGCGGCGCAAAAATCGTGTGGCGGCGGACGGCCCGACAGCAGCTTTTTGCGAACACGACCCAACCGACGCGTATGGCCAGAGAGACCATCAGCGACGACACCCACGGCGTCGTCTACGAGTTCAGCCCGGAGATGGAGCCGGTCCGGACCGTCGAGCCCGGGACCGAACTCACGTTCGAGACGCGGGACAGTCTGAACGGCGTGATCCAGAACGACGACGACCTCCTCGAACAGATCCCCGAGGAGGTCAACGCCGCCACCGGGCCGGTCGCCGTCGAGGGCGCCGAGCACGGCGACGTGCTCCGGGTCGAGATCGAGGACATGCGGCTCGCGGAGGACCGCGGGCGAGTGGTCACCACGCCGGGGTTCGGCCTCATGCAGGACGACCCCGACGTGGAGGCGCCGTTCACCCGTGTCACACCGGTCGAAACGGGGTCGAACTACGCGGACGGCCGGCCGCGGGTGCGGTTCCAGGGTCGCGAGATCGCGGCCGACCCCTGTATCGGCACGATCGGCGTCGCGACCGCCGGGGAGACCCACTCGACGCTCGTCCCTCACGACCACGGCGGGAACCTCGACACGAACGACGTGACCGAGGGGTCGACGCTGTACCTCCCGGTGTTCCAGTCCGGCGGGCTGCTCGCGATGGGCGACTCGAAGGCGGTGATGGCCGACGGCGAGATGTGCGGCACCGGCGCGGAGATCGCAACCGACGTGGACGTGACCCTCGACGTGATCTCCGACCCCGAGTTCGACCTCCAGCGGCCGCTGATCGACACCGGCGACCACTGGAAGACGGTCGCGAGCGCGGAGACGATGGAGGAGGCGTCCCGGCTGGCACACAAGGACGCGATGGCGCTGCTCTCGGCGGCACACGGCTACAGCACCACGGAGGCCCACACGTTCGGCAGCCTCGTCGGCGGGCTGGAGATCTCGCAGGTCGTCGACCCGCTGGTGACGGTGCGGAACGCGATCCCCAGCGAGCACGTCTCCTCGCCGTTCTGAGCGCTACTCGCCGAGGAGTTCCAGCAGGAGCGCCTGTTGGGTCGGCTTGCGGTTGCCGGCCTGCTGCCAGACGACCGACTGCTCGCTCTCCAGCACGCCGTCGGTCACCTCACGGCCGCGGTCGGCGGGCAGGCAGTGCATCAGCTTCGCGTCGCCGAGCAGCGCCTCGTCGACCTGGAACCCCTCGAACGCGGGCAGCTTCTCCTCGCTGTCGCCCATGCTGACCCAGACGTCGGTGTACACCACGTCCGCGCCGGCGACAGCGGCCTCCGGGCTGTCGAACCGTGTCGGCTCGCCGCCGGCTTCGGCCGCCGCCGCGAGCGCCTCGTCGTCGACGCCGTAGCCTTCGGGCGTCGCCACGCGCAGGTCCACGCCCGCGAGCGCACAGCCGACCACGAGCGAGCGCGCGACGTTGTTCCCGTCGCCGACCCACGCGAGGGTGAGGTCCTCGAGCTCCCTACCCGACTCCGCCGCGAGCTGTTGCAGCGTCAGCAGGTCCGCCAGCGTCTGACAGGGGTGGGCGTCGTCGGTCAGCGCGTTCACGACCGGCACGTCGGCGTACGCCGCCAGCTCTTCGAGGTCGTCGTGGCTGTTCAGCCGCGCCACGAGCGCGTCGACGTACTGCGAGAGTGCACGGGCGGTGTCCTTCAGCGGCTCGCCGTGGCCGAGGTGGATGTCGTCCTGCCCGAGGAACGTCGGGTGGCCCCCGAGTTCGCTCACGCCGGCCTCGAACGACGTTCGAGTGCGCGTCGAGGGTTTCTCGAACACCATGGCCACGCTCCGGTCGTCCAGCCGCGCGGACTCCTCGCCGGCCTCGATAACGGCCGCGCGGTCGAGGAGCCGCCGGAGCGCCGCCGGCGAGAGCTGGTCGATCGTGAGCAGGTCCGTCGGGAATGTGGTCGCGGTGTCGTTGTCGTACATGGTTCTGAGTCGGTCAGTCGGTGAGCTGTTCGCAGGCGGTCTCCAACACGGAAACGGCGCGGTCGAACTCCGCGAGCGGGAGGCGCTCGTCGGGCGCGTGGTCCAACGCCGCGTCGCCGGGGCCGTAGGTCACCACCGGTACGTCCCACGCGCCGGCGTAGAGGTTCGCGTCGGCGGTGCCGGTCTTCTGTAGGTGGGTCGGCTCGCCGCCGGCGCCGCGGATCCCCTTCCGGAGCGCCGTTGCGGGCGTGCTGCGCGGGGACGCGACGTGGGGCGGGATCGACGCCCCCCACTCGATCTCGCCGGCGTCGAGGCAGCCCTCGACGAGCCCGCGCACGGCGTCGGGCGTCGCACTCGGCGGCACGCGGAAGCGCGTCGCCATCGACGCCGTAACCGCCGAGCCGTCGTCAGCCAGTCCGCCGTCGATCGCCGCCGCGGTGGCGGTGATCGTGTCGAAGCCGCCGGGCTCGGCGTCGCCGTTCTCGTCGGCGACGGCCGCGCGGACGCGCTCCCACCACGCGGTCGCGTGGTCGATCGCGTTCGCGTCCGGGCGGGCGCCGTGGCCCGCGGGCGTCGACACCGAGTACTCGCCGCCGACGATCCCGCGGTAGCCCAGCGTGATCGCATCCCAGCCCGAGGGCTCGCCGTTGATCACGGTCTCGGGCGCGTCGCGGTCTTCGATCAGGTGGCGCGCGCCGCGGGAGTCGGTCTCCTCGCCGACGACGCCGACGAAGGAGGCGCCGGTCTCGACGGCCGCGACGGCCATCGCGGCCAGCGGGCCCGTCGCGTCGACGCTACCGCGCCCCCAGAGGACGGGCCCCTCGACGCCCAGTTCGTCGTCGCCGTCCTCGACGCGGACGGGAATCTCGCCCGGGACGGTGTCGACGTGTGAGGTCAGCAGCACCGAGTCGTCGCCCGGCGCGCGAACGTTGCCGGCGTCGTCGGTCCACGCCTCGCGGCCGTGTTCGGCGAAAAAGCCCGCGAGGCGAGCCGCCGCTTCGCTCTCGTCGCCCGAGGGCGAAGGGGTCGACACGAGCGCCGCGAGCAGTTCGCGGCCCGGCGTGTCGAGCGCGCCGGCGGGGTCGGGGACGCCGTCCGCGAGATCGGTCATCGTCAGCCGAGCACCTCGATCAGGCTGTCGACGACGCTGTCGGCGTGGCCCTCGTCGATCGTCAGCGGCGGGAGCAGGCGCACGACGGAGCGGCCGGCCGGGAGCGCGAGCACCTGCTGTTCGATCGCGAGATCGCGCAGCACGCGCATCGAGCCACGCTTCACTTCGATCCCGATCATGAGCCCCGAGCCGCGCACCTCGCGCACCGGGAGATCGTGCTCGTCGACGGCCGCGCGCAGTTCTTCGCGGAGGTACTCGCCGACCGCCGCGGCGTTCGCGGGCACGTCGTCGGCCTGCAACCCCGTCAGCGTCGCGCTCGCGGCGGCGGCGACGACGGGGTTGCCCGCGAACGTCGACCCGTGGTTGCCGGCGTCCGCCGCGATCCAGTCCGCACACAGCGTCACGCCCAGCGGGAGGCCGGAGGCGACGCCCTTCGCGGTCGTGAGCACGTCCGGGACGATCCCCGCCGACTGGCAGGCCCACATCGTCCCGGTGCGGCCGACGCCGGTCTGGATCTCGTCGAGCACGAGCGCTGCACCCGTCTCCTCGGTCACGTCGCGGGCGGTCTGGAGGTACGCGTCGCCGGCGGGGTGGACGCCGCCCTCGCCCTGGATCGGTTCGAGGAAGACGGCCGCAGTCTCGTCGTCGACGGCCGCAGCGAGCGCGTCCTCGTCGCCGTAGGGGACGAACTCCACGCCGCCCGGGAGCGGCCCGAACGGGTCGCGGTAGTCGTCCTTCCACGTCAGCGAGAGCGCGCCGAGGGTGCGGCCGTGGAACGCGCGTTGAGCGGCGACGATCTTCTCGCGGCCCGTCGCCGAGCGTGCGAACTTCAGCGCCGCCTCGTTTGCCTCGGTGCCGGAGTTGCAGAGCCACACCTTCGAGAGCTCGCCCGGCGCGACCTCGGCGAGCTGCTCCTGCAGCGCCGTGCGCGCGGCCACGGGGTAGGAGCCCTGCACGTACAGCAGCTGCTCGGCCTGCTCGGTGATCGCGTCGACGACCGCCGGCGGCGAGTGCCCCAGCGGCGTGCAGGCGTAGGAGGCGCCGACGTCGAGGTACTCGGTGCCGTCCTCGCTCGTGAGCGTGACGCCCGAACCCGACTCGATCGCGATGGGTTTCTCGGAGAAGACGAACCCCTCGCCGGTCACGCGGACCCACCTCCGTTCGCTGTGGTCGCTGCGTCGTCGTCCGCGACCGCTTCCTTGGAGATCCACGTGCCGTGGCCCTCGAGCGCCGCGAGCAGCGGCTTGCGGAGCGTCGCGTCGGAGACGACGACGCTCTCGGCGCCGCCGGTGAGTGCCTCTTTGGCGGCGTGGACTTTGCGGCTCATGAACCCCTCTGCGGCGTCCTCGACGGCCGCGAACGCCGCGGGCGTCGACGCCTCGTCGATGAGGGTGGCGGGGTCGTCGGGGTCCTCGTACACTCCCTCCACGTCGGTCAGCAACACCAGTTCGGCGCCGAGTTCGGCCGCGAGCAGCGCGGCCACGCGGTCGGCGTCGGCGTTGGCGGCGGTGCCGTCGTCGGCCAGCATCGGCGGCGACACCGTCGGGACGTAGCCGTCCGCGAGCAGCGACTGGAGCAGGTCGGCGTTGACCGACTCGGGCGTTCCCGCGTGGTCGCCGCGGCGGATCTTCTTCTTGCCGTCCTCGACGATCCGGACCGCGGACTTGCGCGGCCCCGTCACGAGGCCGCCGTCGACGCCCGAGAGCCCGACCGCGTTTACGCCCGCCGCGCGGAGTTCAGTGACGAGCTCGGTGTTGAGCTTGCCGGGCAGCACCATCTCGAACACTTCGAGCGTCTCGTCGTCGGTGAAGCGCCCGGAGACGCCCGAGGGCGTGGTGACGTACTCCGGCTCCTTCCCCATCGCTTCGAGCGTGTCGTCGACGGCCGTCGAGCCGCCGTGGACGACGACCGCTTCGCGCCCGGCGGCGACGATGTGGGCCACGTCCTCGATCACGCCCGCCGGATCGACCGCGCGGGCGCCGCCGATCTTCACGACCAGCGGGGGCTGATCCGGCCCGACCGCGGCGTTGGACTCGCTCATGGCGATCCCACCGGGTGGAGTCCCTGTTGGTCGAGTCCCGCCGTCTCGTCGAGCCCGAACGCGAGGTTGGCCGCGTGGACCGCCTGCCCCGCGGCGCCTTTCATCACGTTGTCGATGGCCGCGAATGCGACGACGCGCTCGCCGTCGGCCGCGAAGCCGACCTCCGCGAGGTTCGTGCCCGCGACGGATTTCGGCTCGGGGTAGCGATACACGCCGCTGCCGCCGGCGACCAGTCGGACGAACGGCTCGTCGTCGTAGGCGTCGCGGTAGGCTCCCCAGAGGTCGGGCGTCTCGATCGTGCCGTCGCCGCCCGTGGGGAACGTGTGACAGGTCGCGGCCGCGCCGCGAACCATGTCCACCGCGTGGACGGTGAAGGACAGGGAGAGCCCCAACTGCTCCTCGATCTCGGCCTCGTGGCGGTGGCCCGTGGGCGCGTACGGGCGGACGACGCCCGAACGCTCCGGGTGCGAGGAGGCCGCGCCGCCGCCGGCGCCGCCCTCCGAGGAGCCGACCTTGAGGTCCGCGACGATCTGATCGTCGGCCGTCAGCAGGCCGGCGTCGACCAGCGGCTTGAGCGCGAGCATCGTCGCCGTGGCGTTGCAGCCGCCGGAGGCAACGATGTCCGCGTCTTCGAGTCCGTCGCGACCGAGTTCGGGGAGCGCGTACGTCGCGGCGTCGAGGTACTGGGGTGCAGTGTGGCCGTCGTACCACTCGTCGTACGCCGCCTCGCTACCGAGGCGGAAGTCCGCCGAGAGGTCGACCAGCGTGTCGGCGGCGTCGAGATACTGCTCGACGTGGTCCATCGAGACGCCGTGGGGCGTCGCCGTGAACAGCGCGTCGACGCTCTCGAGCTCCGCCGGGTCCGAGAAGCGCAGGTCGAGCTCGCGGAGGTTCGGGTGGACCGATCCGACCGTGCGGTTCTCGTACTCGCGGGAGGTGGCCTGCACGACCTCGAACTCGGGGTGGGCCGAGAGCAGGCGGAGCAGCTCTCCGCCCGCGAAGCCCGAGCCGCCGACGACGCCCGCGGCGAGCGTCACGACTCCACCTCCGGGGCTGTCGGGTCCGGAGCCGCGAACGCCGCTTCCAGCCAGTCGACGATCTCTCCGGCGACGTCGACGTCGACGGCGGCGTTCAGCGCCTTGAACTCCACCGTGTGGTTGACCTCGTGGACGGTGTACTCGCCGCTGCCCTTCCCCCCGATCTCCATCAGATCGACGCCGAGCAGCCCGCCGCCGACGGCCGCGCTGGCCTCGCGGGCGAGCTGCTCGACCTCGTCGTCGATCTCGAACGTCGCGGTCTCGGCGCCCGTCGCGGCGTTGGTGAGCCAGTGGTCCGAACTGCGACTCATCGCCGCGATGGGCTCGCCGTCGACGGTCAGCACGCGCAGGTCGCGCCCGGGCTTCTCGACGAACTGCTGGACGTAGAACACGCTGTGCTCGTAGTGGCCCAGCGTCTCCTTGTGTTCGAGCACGGCCTCGGCGGCCGAGCGCGACTCGACCTTGGCCATCAGTCTGCCCCACGACCCGACGACCGGCTTCAGCACGCAGGGGTAGCCGAACGACTCGATCGCCTCCAGCGCCGACTCCTTCGTGAACGCGACGGTGGTCTCCGGCGTCGGGATCCCCGCCGCAGAGAGCGCGAGCGTCGTCTCGACCTTGTCCGAGCAGAGCTTCGCCGTCTCGGGGCTGTTGACGACCGGCACGTCGTAGTGGGCCATGAACCGGCTCGCGTACTTCGAGCGCGAGGTCGCCAGACAGCGGTCGAGCACCACGTCACACGCGCCGAGCGGTTCGGGCGGCGCGTCGAGGCCGAACGTCGTCTTCCGCACGTCGACCTTGTGGACCTCGTGGCCGCGGTCGCGCAGCTCCGAAAGCAGGAGCTTCTCGTCCGGGCGGATGCGGGAGTAGAGCAGACCGACGTCCATCACTCCCCCCAGTCTTCAGCGAGGTCGGGCGCCTCGTCCAGTTCGACGGGCTCGACGCCCACGACTTCGAGTTCGGTGCCACAGCTCCCGCAGTCGACGATCTCGCCGATCTCGACGTCCGCGGGCAGTGTGACGCTGTCGCCGCAAGTCACGCAGGTAGCTTCTGACATCGTACTCCGAGGGAGGCGACGGGAGTACTTTAATCCGTCTATTTATTTTCCGTAAAATAAACGCTTAGACGCCTCTATCCGCCGAATTATCCCAGAACGGTGCCGCGCGGAACGGGCCGCGGCGGCGCGGAGTGAGTGGTGGCCCGGACGGGCCGTGGCCGCGGTCGCCGTCGGAGCGACCGCGGAAGCCGTCGCCGACCTCGCCGTGGTGGCGTTGGCCGCGGCTGTCGCCGCGGGGCTGACGTGGCCGGGGGATGGTTCTCAGACATAGTCGGTCACCGCCGTAGTCAGCCGGTTCTCGGCCGCCGCGAGCGCCTCGCGATGGGCGTCGACAGCCGCAGCGTGGTCGTCGTGAGTGTCGCGCAGCCGGGTTAGCGAGTCCGCGACCGCCGCGGCAGCGGGGCCGCCGCGGGAGTCGCGCGCCGCGACGCTGCCGGCGGGCGAGAGCACGTCCGCGAGCGTCGCCTCGTCGACGTACGCCGAGAGCGACTCGTCGAGCACGCCCTCGGCCGCCGCCGCGAGCGCGTCGATCTGCTCATTCACCGTCGTGCCGTCGTCGATCTCGCTCGCCGCGTCGGCGACGAGCTCGTGGGCAGTGCGGAACGGGACGCCCGCGCTCGCGAGCGCGTCCGCGACGCCCGTCGCCGTCGAGAACCCCGTGCCGGCGTCGGCCGCGCAGGCCGCGGCGTCCCAGTCGGCGGTCGCGACGGCGCCGGCGGTGACCTCGGTGGCTTCGGTCACGATGTCGACGGCGTCCCACGCGTGGGGGGTGGCACGCTGGAGGTCGCGGTTGTACGCGCGGGGAAGCCCCTTCAGCGTCGTGAGCAGCCCGGTCAGGTCGCCGACGGCGTCGCCGGACACCGCGCGGACTAGCTCCAGCGAGTCGGGGTTCTTCTTCTGGGGCATGATCGAGGAGGTGGAGGCGTAGGCGTCGTCCAACTCGACGTGGCCGTCCTTCGATCCCTCGACCAGATCCGTCGCGAGCCCCGAGAGCGTCGCCGACAGCGCGGCGAACGCCGAACAGCCCTCGATCAGGAAGTCGCGGGCGGTGACGGCGTCGGCGCTGTTCTCGATCACGTCGTGGAAGCCGAGCAGTTCGGCCGTGCGCTCGCGGTCCACGTCGAACGTGGTGCCCGCAAAGGCCGCCGCGCCCAGCGGCGAGCGGTTCGTGCGCTCGTAGGCCGCGAGCAGGCGTTCCGTGTCACGGGCCACCGCGCCCGCGTACGACGCGAGCAGGTGGCCGACCGTGGTGGGCTGGGCGTACTGGCGGTGGGTGAAGCCGGGGACGACGGTGTCGGCCTCCGCGGCCGCCGCGTCGAGCAGGGCCGCGCGGAGGTCGAGCGACGCTTCGGCCGCGTCGAGCAGGTCCTCGCGGAAGCGGTAGCGGATGCAGGTCGCGACCTCGTCGTTGCGCGAGCGCGCGGTGTGCATCCGCTCGCCTGCGGGCCCGACCGCGGCGACGACCGCCGACTCGATCGCCTCGTGCACGTCTTCGCCCTCCGGGAGAGCGTCGTGGCCGGCGGTTTCGACCCCGTCGAGCGCGTCGAGGATCGCCGCGGCGTCGTCGCCGCCGACGATCCCCTGCTCGGCCAGCATCACGACGTGGGCGCGGTCGACCGCGAGGTCGGCCGCGAAGATGCGCTGGTCGGCGTCGAGACTCGACATGAACGAGCGCGCCGGCCCGTCCGCGAAGCGCTCGCGGCGGATCACGATCTCCGCGTCGTCGCTCGACTCTCCGGACATCTACTCCCCGCCGTCGGTCGAGAGCGTCGCTTTCTCCGCCTCGTCCTCCTTCTCGGCGGCCTCCTTCACTTGGTTCGCGAGGCGCTCCTGGAACCCGTGGTACTTCGCGACGCCGGTCGCGTCGGCCTGCTCGATCCCGTTGACGGTCTCGGTGTTGAACGAGGCGGCGTTCTCGGAGTAGACGCCGTACTCGGAGTCACGGGCGACCGGGCGCACGCCGCCGCCCTGCAGCTTGACCGTCACCGTGCCGGTGACTTTCTCCTGTGAGGCGTCGAGGTAGCCGTTCAGGCTCTCGGTCAGCGGCGAGAACACCAGCCCGCGGTAGGCCTGTTCGGCCCACTGCTGGTCGATCTGGGGTTTGAAGTCGCGCTCGGTCTTCGTGAACACGAACTGCTCCAGCGCCTCGTGGGCGGTCAGCAGCACCGTCGCGGCGGGGTGTTCGTAGTTCTCGCGCACCTTCAGCCCGAGCATGCGGTCCTCGAGCATGTCGGTGCGGCCGACGCCGTGGGCGCCCGCGAGCGCGTTGAGCTCCTCGATCAGGTCGACGGGGTCGAGCAGCTCGCCGTTCAGGCCGACGGGGTACCCCTCCTCGAACTCGATATCGACGAGCTCCTCGCCGCCGCTGGGGGTCTGGGTCCACTCGTAGATCTCCTCGCTGGGGACGTGGCTGGGGTCCTCGAGGTCACCACCTTCGACTGAACGGGACCAGAGGTTGGTGTCGATGCTCCAGGTCCCCTCGTTGCCGGCCTCGACGGGCAGGTCGCGCTCGGCGGCGTACTCGACCTCCCACTCGCGGGTCAGGCCGAGTTCGCGCACGGGCGCGACGACTTCGAGGTCCGAGCCGCGCCACACCGTCTCGAAACGGAGCTGGTCGTTCCCCTTCCCGGTGCAGCCGTGGGCGATCGCGTCGCAGTCCTCCGCTTCGGCGACTTCGAGGATCGCCTCGGCGATCACGGGACGGGCCAGCGCGGTGCCGAGCGGGTAGCCCTGATACGTGGCGTTGGCGCGCACCGAGTCGAAACAGAGCGAGGCGAACTCGGCTTTCGCGTCGACGACGTGGATCTCCAGCCCCAGCGCGTCGGCGGTTTCGCGGGCCTCCGCGAACTCGGCCTCGGGCTGGCCCACGTCGACGGTGACGGCCATCACTTCGTCGTAGCCGTACTCCTCTTTCAGTAGCGGGACACAGACGGTGGTGTCGAGTCCACCGCTGAACGCGAGTGCGACTTTCGTCATATCTACGTCTGATAGTCGCTACCCGATAAATACATCGCTTTAGAGTTTGTAAGAAAATGTGCGACGACACGCTAATCGAACGAAGAGGTGGAGAACATCGGCGAAACGGTGACGAGGGGGAGAGGTGGAGTTGGGCCTAAGCGGCCCGCGGCCGGAACGCGACCCGCCGCTGTCGGGAAGCGGCGACGGCGGTGGCGTCGGCGGCGTGCGTGCCGTCGACGGCGGTGGTCGCGTGAGTCACAGGCGTGAGATTGGGCCGGGGGTACAAAGCTGTTTCGCCGCCCGCAACGCCGGATACGTCTGCGTGGTCCGTTACTCCAGGTACGCCTCGGTCGCCCGCGCCAGCGCCGCGACGCCGGCCTCCAGTTCCGCCGGCGAACAGTGGCTGAAGGAGAGCCGCGCCGAGCGCGTCCCCCGGCCGTCCTCGACGAAGAAGCGTTCGCCGGGGAGGTACGTCACGCCCTCCTCGGCGGCCAGCGGCAACAGCGCCTCGGCGTCGACGCCCTCGGGGAGCGTGACCCAGAGGAAGAACCCACCCGCGGGCTCGGTCCACGACGACCCCGGCGGGAGGTGACGGTCGAGCGCGGCGAGCATCGCGTCGCGGCGAGTCTCGTAGCCCGCCAAGAGATCGTCCAGCGTCGGCTCGTAGTGGCCGGCGTCGAAGTAGCGGCCGAGCACGCTCTGGGTGAACGTGTTCGTGCCGCCGGCCAGCATGTCGCCGATCTGGTCGGCCAGCGTCTCGTCGGCGACGATCCAGCCCGTCCGGACGCCGGGCGCGATCGTCTTCGAGACGGTGCCGAGCCGGATCACACGACCCGCGTCGTCCAGCGCCGACAGCGGCGGCGGCGACTCGCCGGAGAAGCGGAGTTCGCCGTAGGCGTCGTCGGCGACGATCAGGAAGTCGTACTCGTCGGCGAGTTCGAGCACGCGCTCGCGGCGCTCGCGGGTGAGCGTCGCGCCCGTGGGGTTCTGAAACTCCGGGATCGTGTACAGCAGCTTCGGCGTCGGCTCGCCGGCGGCCTCGCGCGCCGCGAGCGTCGCTTCCAGCGCGTCGGGGTCGAGCCCGTTCTCGTCGATCTCGACGCCCGTGAGGGCGGCACCGTGGTTGTCGAGCACCGCGAGGCTCCAGACGAACGTCGGCGCCTCGACGAGCACCTCGTCGCCGGGGTCGAGAAACGTCGCGCAGACGGCGTCCAGCGCGTGGGTCGCGCCGTTGGTGAGCAGCAGTTCCTCGTGTGTGGCGTCGATCCCCTGCGTCTCCTCCCGGGCCAGCACCCCGTCGCGCAGGCGCTCGACGTACTCGCCGCCGCCGTACTGGAGCACGTCGGCGCCCTCCTCCTCGAGCACGGTCTCGGTGGCAGCCTCGAGTGCGGCGGTCGGGAACGAGTCGGGGTAGGGAAAGCCGTACGTCAGGGGGACCGCATCCTCGGCGTCCGGGGAGGCGCTGCTGCCGTACCCCTCCCGGTCGAGGCGTTCGCGCACCGTCGACGCGAACAGGTGGTCGAACCGCTCGTCGCGTGGCTCGGTCATGGCGGGAGTCGTCGCCGCCGGAAAATAAAGCCACCCGTGGCGGAAACGGGGGCCGGCTCAGCCGAGCAGCCCCACCACCCAGCGGACGATCTCCGAGCCCGCGAACAGCCCGCCCTACAGCCGGGAGAGCTCCCGGCCGGTCCACAGCGCAGCGACCATCGCCACCGAGACGGCGAACTCCGCGTAGGGGTGACGGCCCGGAGAACTATCCGCCTCCGGCTTCGACGAAGCAGTATGCTCGGTGACGGTTCCGGGAGTCGCTTGGTCGACTTTCCCGGGGACGAGGGCGCACACGAGGGGAGTCGGCGCGCGCATCTCGCGACCGCCGGAGTCAGCGGGGTCGCGCTGCTCGACGGCGTGGCCTGAGACAACGCGTGTGACTTTCTTTCACAGTTTCTCCGGCAAGAAGAGTTTTGCGTCGGTAGCACGACGCTCCGGTATGGACCGAACCACGCTGACGCGACGTGACGCCCTCCGAGTCGGCAGTGCGGCCGCGGTCGTCGGGCTCGCCGGCTGTTCCGGTGTGCTCGGCGGGAGCGCAACCGTCTACGGTCGGTGGACGCCCGAGCGGGAGGGCAGCGGGGCCGACCAGAGCGGCGAATCGATCCGAGCGATGGAGCCGGCCGCGTTGGCCGAGGGGCGCTTCGCGCTCGGGGATCGCTACGATCTGATGGCGGCCTTTCTCGAACCGCCGGTGCCGACGATGGAGTTCGGCGAGCTCGACGCCGTCTACTACAACGGGGGGTGGACCACCTCGCTGTACGGCGTCGAGGCGGAGTTCGATCAGTCCGCGATGGTCGACGCCTACCGACAGGAGCTCGACGCGGAGACGGTGAACAGCACGTACAGCGGCTACGAGCTCTACCGGGTCGACGCCACGCTCAGTTCCTACCTCGTCGGCGTCGCCGACGGCCGGATCGCCATCGCCGCGAACGGCGACCGCGACCGGGCGGCGATCGAGTCGCTGATCGACGCCCGCGAGGACGGTGCACGCCGGACGAGCAGCGACGGCCCGCTGGCCTCGCTCCAGTCCGCGGTCGGTCAGGAGTCCTACACCCAAATCTCGATGGGCGACGACGTGGGAATCCAAGTCGGCGAGACCACGCCCACGGCCGTCGCGATGGGGTTCAGCGTCAGCGACGCCGAGGAAGAGCTCGTCAGCCTCACCAGCGGGTTCGTCCTGCCCGAGACCGTCTCGGACCCCGAGGCGGCCGTCGAGGCGCGACTGAGCGCCGACGCGTCCGTCGGCGTGCTGAGCTACGCCGACCCCGAGATCAGCACGAACGCGGGCGTCGTCGTCGCGACGGAGGAACGGCCGGTCGAGGACGGGCTGTCGTTCTAACGCCCCGCGAACAGCTCGATACTGGTCCGGATCCCGCTCCGGAAGCAGTCGAGCGCGAGGTTCTCGTCGGGCGAGTGGTTGTTCTCGTCCGCGTTCGCGTACGGCACCGTCACGCAGGGCAGCCCCAGTTCGCGCTCGAACACCGCGGTCGGCAGTGAACCGCCGAGGGTCGGCTTCAGGATCGGCTCGGTCGGCCACGCGGCAGCGACGGCGGCCATCACCGGCTCGCGGATCGGATGGTCGAGCGGCGTCCGCTGGGGGTGCATCTGCCCCATCTTCGTCACCTCGACGTCGCAGACGCCGGTGGCGTGCTCGTGGACGTGGGCCTCGAACGCCTCGTAGATCGCGTCCGGGTCCTGATCCGCGACGAGGCGCATGTCCATCTTCAGCGTCGCCGTCGCGGGCAGGACGGTCTTGCTCCCCTCGCCGCCGTAGCCCGCGGTGAACCCACAGATGTTGCAGGTCGGGTAGTACAGCAGCTTCTCGAGGTAGCTCTCCCCGGGCCCCGCGGCGAAGGCGTCGATCCCGAGGTCCACTTTCACCGCCTCCGCGTCGAACGGCATCGCGTCGAGCGCCTCGCGGTCGCGCTCGTCGATCGGGCGCACGTCGTCGTAGAAGCCCTCGATCGTCACGCGTCCGGTCTCGTCCTTCAGCGACGCGACGATCCGGACCAGCTCCCACGCCGGGTTGGGGACCGGGCCGCCGTAGTTCCCGGAGTGGAGGTCGCGGTTCGGCCCCTGCACGTCGACTTGGACGTACTGCATCCCGCGGGCGCCCAGCAGGACGTGCGGGCGGCCGGACTCGTCGATCGGCCCGTCGGCGACGTACGCGAACTCCGCGTCGCCCAGCACGTCGGCGTACTCCCGGACCACCGCGTCGAGGTTGGGGCTGCCGCTCTCCTCCTCGCCCTCCAGCAGGAGCGTGACGTTCGTCGGCAGGCCGGTTGTCTCCCGGAGCGCCCGGACCGCACAGAGGTGGGCGAACCACTGCCCTTTGTTGTCGCCGGCGCCGCGGGCGTAGATGCGCTCGCGGCCGTCCGGGCCCTCGCGGATCGTCGGCTCGAACGGCGGCGTCGTCCACTCGTCGGGGTCGGCCGGCTGCACGTCGTAGTGGCCGTAGACGAACACCGTCGAGGGGCCGTCGACGGACTCGGCCGCCTCCGCCCGCGCGATCACCGCCGGCTGGCCCGGCGTCTCGACCCGCATCGCGTCGTCGAACCCGTACTGTTCGCAGAGCGCTTGGACCAGTTCCACGCAGTCGGCGACACCCTCCCCCGTCGCGCTGATCGACCGTTGGGCGAGCAGCGAGAACAGATCCTCGAGCTGTTCGTCCTCGCGGTCGTCGGCGAACCGCCTCGCCGCCTCGCTCATCCGCGCACACCCGTCATGTGACCGAGTGGCGCGGGGAGGGGGAAATCCCCATCGAACCCGGCGATCCGCGACCGTTCACTCCACCCGGCCCAGCGCGATCTCGCGGGCGGTGTCGTCGGGCCGGTCGGCCGTGAGTTCGATCGCTGCCACCCACTTGACGCTCTCCCAGCAGTCGCCGTCGCCGGTCGGGACCAGCCGCGCCGGCCCGCCGTGTTCCCGCGGCAGCGGTTCGCCGTCGAGTTCGAGCGCCAGCACGGCGCTCTCGAGCCGGTCGAGCGGGAAGGCACAGGCGTAGTCGCCGTCCATCGCGTGGACGAGCGCGAACCGACTCTCCGGCGTCGGGTCGACGCAGTCGAGCAGGTCGCCGACGCGGACGCCGCGCCACGACAGCCCCTCGGCGGTCCAGCCGGCTTCGCAGTCGAAGTCCTCGGCGAACGTCTCCGTCGGGAGAGCGGCGAGGTCGGCGGCGTCGAACGTCCGCGGTCGGTCGACCGAGCCACGAACCGCGAGCGCCCAGTCGTCGGTCTCGACCTCGTCGGGCACGTCGTGCTCGGGGAGCCCGCTCATCGGTCGACCCTCGTGGTAGTCATGGATCGAGCATCGGTCCCTGGGCACGAGCGTCTTGGGGCGAACATCTTCAGTTCCGAACTCGACTCGCGCCGGAGCGAGGACGACGGGGAGGTTGTCGTGACGGGAGGGACAGTTTCGAGAGTCGTCAGATTGGGCCGGCGCTCGCTCGTGCCATACCACAAGCTTATACCGGATACTGTTCATTTTCCCGCAGGGTTGTACAGATTGTGTTTACGCTCCTGACACGAGCAGCGTCGGAGGTGGCGTGATGCAGCTCACGGTCGGGGTGTGGCTCTCCACCGGGACGGCGCTGCTCACGGGACTGCTCGGCGCGTATCTGTTGGCCCGTCGAGACTCCGACGCCAGCCGTTGGCTCGCGGCGTTCAACGTCGCGGTCGCGGTGTGGACCGGAGGGAACGCCCTCCAGCTCGCGTCGACGACGTTGGCCGGAAAGGTCGTCTGGATCAACGTCCAGTACGTCGGGATCGCCCTGCTGCCGATCTCGATATTCGCGTTCGCCGTCGCGCTGGCCGGCGAGGACGACCGCATTCGGCGGTGGCATCTGGGGCTGCTCGCGGCGCCGCTTGCGGTGCTGGTCCTGCTCTCGTGGACCAACGCTGCCCACGGCCTCGTCCGGAGCAGCGTCGACCTCGTGGTCGTCGACGGGGCCGTCCGCATCGAACGGACGTTCGGTCCGGCGTTCTGGCTGGGCTGGGCGTACAGCAACCTCCTGAACCTCGTCGCGACGGGGCTCGTGCTCCGCACCGTCGTCTACGCCGACCGGATCATCGAACGGCGGGTGCTGGCGCTGCTGATCGGCCCGCTCGTCCCGTGGCTGGCGCAGTTCCTCTCCCTGATGGGCGCGATCTCGGTCGAGCCCGAGCTGTTCTTCTCGGTCACCGGGGCCGCGTTCGCCTACGCGGTGCTGACGTGGGACGCGATCGAGCCCACGCGGGGGCGGGACGCGGTGCTCGAACTGCTCGACGAGGGCGTCGTCGTGACGGCCGGCGATCGGGTCGTCGACCTCAACAGCGCTGCCAGACGGCTGCTCGCCCTCGGCGACGAGCCGGCCGTCGGCGAGCCGATCGCGGCCGTGCTCGACGAGCAGCCCGAACTCCTCGAACGGTTCCGGAGCGGCGACCCCGGCGAGGATCTCGTCGTCGACGCCGACGGAACCCGGCGACACTTGGACGTGCGGTTCGCCGCCTTCGACGACAACATCGGCAGCCCGGACCGCGTGATCGTGCTCGTGGACGTGACGACGCTCCGGGAGCGGGAGCGCGCCCTGGAGCGACAGAACGACCGACTGGAGTCGTTCGCCAGCATCGTCAGCCACGACCTCCGGAACCCGCTCAACGTCGCCCAAGGACGCGTCGAACTGGCTCGGGAGGCCCACGACAGCGAACACCTGACGATCGCCCAACGGGCTCACGAGCGCATGGCGACGCTGATCGACGACATCCTGACGCTCACGCGCGAAGGGCGGTCGGTCGAGTCCGTGGAGTCCGTCGATCTCGCCGAGGTCGCACGCGGGGCGTGGGAGGTCGTGGAGACCGACGGCGCGACGCTCGAAGTCGAGGACACCGGCACGGTCCGGGCCGACAGCAGTCGCCTGCGCCAACTGTTCGAGAACCTCTTCCGAAACTCGATCGAACACAACGACGGTGGGATCACCGTCCGCGTGGGACGGTCGGCGGACGGGTTCTACGTCGCCGACGACGGACGAGGCATCCCCGAGGGCGAGCGCGATCGCGTGTTCGAGGCGGGGTTCACGACCGGCGAGCACGGAACCGGGCTCGGGCTCAACATCGTCGAGGAGATCGTGACGGCACACGGCTGGACGATCAGGGCCCGAGCGCCCGACGACGGCGGGGTACGGTTCGATATCCGCGGCGTCAGTACAGCGCCGACTACCGACGCCGGAAACGCGTAACGGTCAGTCCGAGAGGTCGATCTCCTGAACGGCCATGATCCGATCGTCGGCCGTCAGCGCCGCCAGCGCGTCCTCGGGCACGTCGTCGTCGAGGCTGTACACCGTCAGCGCCTCGCCGCCGATCGTCTCGCGGGCGTTGTACATCCCGGCGATGTTGACGCCGTGCTCGCCGAGCACGGTGCCGATCAGGCCGATCACGCCCGGCGCGTCCTCGTTGCGCGCGACGAGCATGTGGCCGTGCGGGAGCGCGTCGACGCGGTAGCCGTCGATCGAGACCAGCCGCGGCTCCTCGCCCGTGAACAGCGTGCCCGACACCGCGAGCTCGTCGGTCCCGTCACCGACCGTCACCGTCAGCAGGCTCCGGAAGTCCTCGGAGGATCGGGTCTTGGTCTCGGTCACGTCGACGCCGCGTTCCTCGGCGACCCGGGGGGCGTTGACCGCGTTCACCTGCCACTCCAGCGGTGCAAAGGCTCCCTGGAGCGCGCTGGCGGTGACCAGCTCCACGTCCTCCTCGGCGATCTCGCCGGCGTAGCTCACCTCGACCGTCTCGATCCGGCCGTCGAACAGTTCGGCCGCGACGCGGCCGGCGGTCTCCGCGAGGCCGATGTACGGCTCGATCCGGGGGAACGCGCTCTCGTCGACCGAGGGGGCGTTGAGCGCGTTCATCACCGGCTCGCCGGCGAACGCGGCGAGCACCTGCTCGGCGGTCGCGACGGCGACGTGCTCCTGTGCCTCGGCGGTCGAGGCGCCGAGGTGGGGTGTCAGCACGATGTCCTCGACCTCCCGCAGGCGCGAGCCCTCGGGGAGCGGCTCGTCGGTGAACACGTCCAGCGCGGCGCCGGCGACGACGCCGTCCTCGACCGCGTCGGCCAGCGCCGCCTCGTCGACGACGCCGCCGCGGGCGACGTTGATCACGTAGCCGTCCTCCATCTGTGCGAGCTCCTCCTCGGCGATCAGCCCCTCGGTCTCGTCGGTCAGCGGGACGTGGACCGTGAGGAACTCCGCGCGCTCGATACACTCGTCGAGTTCGACCAGTTCGGCGCCGATCTGCTCGGCGCGCTCCTCGCTGATGTAGGGGTCGTACGCGACCAGCTCCATCCCCAGCGCGCCGAGGCGCTTGGCCGCCTCCTGCCCGACGCGGCCGAGGCCGACGATCCCGAGCGTCTTACCGTTGAGTTCGGTGCCGAGGAACTCCCCCTTCGCCCACGCGCCCTCGACCATGCGGCCGTGGGCCTGCGGGATCGAGCGCGCGGTCGCGAACGTCATTCCGACGGTGTGCTCCGCGGCCGCGCGGACGTTCCCCTCAGGCGCGTTGGCGACGATCACGCCGTGTTCGGTGGCGGCGTCGATGTCGATGTTGTCGACGCCGATCCCCGCGCGGCCGACGATCTGGAGGTCCGGCGCGGCCGCGAACAGCTCCTCGGTCACGTCCGTGCCGGAGCGGACGATCAGCGCGTCGGCGTCGGCGACGGCGTCGAGCAGCGTGGTTCCGGCTGCGTCGTAGGCGGTGACGACCTCGTGGCCCGCCTCCCGGAGGCGGTCGATCCCGGCGTCGGCGATCGGATCCGTGATGAGTACCTTCACGCCCCGAGTGAACCCGTCCCGGGGGTTAACGCTTTCTCCAGCGTGCCAGCAACACCCACGATAAATACACATGAATGTGGGTACATAGGCTGTCAAGTCACGGCCGATACGCAGAAACGTCCACAGGGAAACACCGATTACCCCCGAAGCCGCAGTACGCCCGTGACTCTCGTCGCGTTCGACTTCGACGGCACGCTCTCCGAGGCGGAGATGCTGGTGGCACTGGGTGAACGGTACGGCGTCGCCGAGGCGATCGGCGACATCACCGCCCGCGCGATGCGCGGGGAGCTCTCCTACGCCGAGAGCCTCCGCGAGCGCGCGGCGATGCTCGACGGGCTGCCCGAACACGAGGCCGCGGCGGCGTACGAGGAGACGACGCTCCGTCCCGGCGCAGCCGACGTGCTCGACCGACTGCACGACGCCGGCCACACGACCGCGATCCTCACCGGCGGGTTCACGCCCGGCGTCGAGGCGGCGCTGGAGCGCGACGGCGCGGGCGTCGACCGGATCGTCGCGAACGACCTCCCGACCGCGGACGGCGAACTGACCGGCGAGGTGACGGGACCGCTGATCGAGGGGACCAAAGACGACGCGCTCGACGATCTCTGTGCGGAGTACGGGGTCGATCGCGCGAACACCGTCGCGGTCGGCGACGGCGCGAACGATCTGCCGATGCTGAAGGCGGCCGGGCACGCGGTCGGGTTCGAGCCGAAGGACGCGGTCGAACCGCACTGCGACGACGTGGTGACGACGATGGACGCGCTCGCGGGGCTGTTCGAGCGCACAGGGCTGCTCGACTGATCGCTCAGTCGCGCAGTTCGGACTCCGCGGTCTCGATCCCCGCCTCGGTGTCGACGTCGACGCCGACCTGCTCGAACGCCTCGCCGATCGCCCGAATCCCCCGGAGCAGTTGGTCGCTCGTGAGGTTCCCCATGTTGCTCACCCGGAAGATCTCGCCGCCGAGGTGGGCCTGCCCGCCCGAGATCGACACGCCGCGCTCCCCCACGGCGTCGAAGAACGCGCCGCTGTCTTCCTCGCGAGCACCTTCGGGCAGTTCGATCGCCGTCAGCGTGTTGGAGTAGTCGCTCTCGGCGTTCAGCTCGGGGAACGACTCCAGTCCCATCGCCCACATCGCCTCGCGGAACGCGGTCGACTGACGGCGGTGGCGCTCGATCCGACCTTCCATCCCCTCGGCCTCGATCTCCTCGACGGCGACCGCGAGCCCGCGGAACAGCGGCACCGCGCTGGTGAAGGGGGTCTGGTGCTGGCTCGCCTTCCGGCTGTGCCAGTCGAGGTCCTCGTAGAACGGTGCGCCCTCGCCGTCGACGTGCGCGTCGACGCCGTCGGCGACGTACAGTGCGGAGATCCCCGGCGGCGCCGCGAGCGCCTTCTGCCCGTCGGTGACCGCGATGTCGACCCCCCAGTCGTCGATCCGGAACTCGTCGCCGCCGATCGAGGTGACGCCGTCGACGACGTAGCGGGCGCCGTGATCCGCGGCGATCTCGCCGATCTCCGCCACGGGGTTGAGCAGCCCCGTGCTCGTCTCGTTGTGGACGACCGTGACAACCTCGGTGTCGTCGGTCACCGCCTCGGCGACGGTGTCGACGTCGATCGGATCGCCCCAGTCGAACTCCACCGGCGTCACCTCGCAGTGGCGGTCGGCGATGCGCTTGAACCGCCGGCCGAACTTCCCGTTGACGACCGCGACGAGCTCGTCCTCGGCGTCGACGAGGTTCGCGACGGCGGCCTCCATCCCCATCGTCGCCGTCCCGTTGAGGATCAGCGCCTCGCCGCCCCGGGCGGCCCGGGTCTCGTCGGGCGTCGAGCGCTCGAACACGTACTCCAGCCCGTCCTGTGCGCGCTCGTACACCGCCTCGAACGCCGCAGAGCGGTGGGAGACCATCGGCTCGCTCATCGCCTCGCGCGCCTCGGCGCTCATCGGTACCGGCCCGGGGTTGAGAAGCAGGAAGTCCTCTCGCATGTGTGTGGTTAGTTCGCGCCAGGGGTGTTAAGCCCGCCGCCGGCGGCAGCCGTGTTACCACGCACCGAACGCGGCGCCGTCAGGATCGAACGGCCCGCTGGAGGGCGATCTCGCCGAGCGTCTCCGCGCGACTGGTGGTCCGGACCACGCTGTCGAGCGCGCGGGTGAGCAGGATGCCGTCCGACGGCGCCTCGGCCGCCACCGTTCGGCGAAGCTCTCGCGCCGCTTGCGCGGCGCCGTCGGCCCGGCGCAGCACCTCGTACGCCGTCGCGGTCGACCCGCCGTCGACGACCGCGTCGGCCGCCATCTCGACGGCCTCGCGGGCGTCGTCACCGACGGCCCGAACGTCGGCAGCGAGGTCGGTGGATTCGACCGGTCCGGACCGCCGAGCGGCGTGAGCGATCTCGGCGGCGTCGGTCCCGACCCGTTCGAGTTCGCGCGCCGCGCGGTACTGCGCGAACAGCTGCGGGCGCGTGGCGTCGAGGCGGTCGAGCGCCGCGAACAGCACCATCGCACGGCTGCACTGGCGCTCGACCAGCCGGGCGAGCCGGTCCGTCTCCTGGGTCCGATCGCCGATCGACCGCGGCTCGGCTGTCGCGCCCGCGAGCGTGCCCATCGCCGCGTCGTGCATCGATACGGCGACGAACCGGAGCTGCCCGACCGACCGACGGACGGTGAGGTCGCTGTCGTCCAGCAGCCACCGGACTTCGACGGCGTCCTCGGACTCCTCGGTCACGTCGACGCCCACGAGCGTCCGGGCCCGCGCGGTGATCGCCTCCCGCTGGGCCGCCGAGACGCCGCGGAAGGTGATGCGGTCGAACCCCGCGGTGTAGGCGGCGTCGAGCGTCCGGTCCACGGCCGTCCCGGCGTCGCCGACCTCGACGTCGACCCCGCCGAGGGCGGTCTCCTCGCGCTCGCCCCACCGGACGATCAGCGAGCCGTCGCGGTGGGTGTAGAGGTACGCGGTCTCGCCGGCCTCAACGCCGTGCTCCTCGGCCCAGGAGATGGGGATCGAGACGGTGTACGTCCCGCCGCCGACCCGCTGGATCTTTCTGGTCTCCATCAGCCGAACTTCCCGGTGATGTAGTCCTCGACCCGCTGGCTCTGCGGGTGCTCGAAGATCTGGTCGGTCTCGCCGTACTCGACGAGCTGGCCCCCCGTGAGGAACACGGCGGTCTGGTCGCTGATCCGGGCGGCCTGCTGCATGTTGTGGGTGACGACGACGACCGAGTAGTCCTGTGCGAGCTCCTCGATCAGGTCCTCGATCTTCGCGGTCGCGATGGGGTCCAGCGCGCTCGCGGGCTCGTCCATCAGGATCACGTCGGGGTCGACCGCGAGACAGCGCGCGATGCAGAGGCGCTGTTGCTGCCCGCCGGAGAGCCCGAGCGCGTTGTCGTCGAGGCGGTCCGCGACCTCCTCCCAGAGCGCGGCGCGCCGGAGTGCACGCTCGACGAGTTCGCGCTCCGCCTCGGTGTCGTCGCGGCCGAGCAGCCGGGCCAACAGGCCGGTGTCGAGGTCGCCGTGTTTCCGCGGGCCGTAGGAGATGTTGTCCGCGATCGATTTCGGGAACGGGTTCGGCTCCTGAAACACCATGCCGACGCGCTTGCGGAGCTCCACGAGGTTCACCCCGTCGCTGTATATCTCCTCGCCGTCGAGCGTCACGGAGCCGTCGACGCGTGCGCTGCTGATCCGGTCGTTCATGCGGTTCAGGCAGCGCAGGAACGTCGACTTCCCACAGCCCGACGGCCCGATGAGCGCGGTCACGGACTCGTCTGGGATCTCCAACGAGACGCTCTGGAGCGCCCGCTCGTCGCCGTAGTACACGTCGAGTTCCTCGACGGCGAGCTTCGCGTCGCCGGCGAACTCGTACTCCGTCCACGCTTCGCGGACCTCCTCGCTGGTCTCGCCGGTGGTCGTCAGTTCCTGTTCGGTGCCGTCGCGTGTGTCTGTCTCACTCATGTAGTTTCCTCCGGAAGTAGAGTCGACTGCCGACGCCGACGGCGTAGAGACCGACGACGACCAGCAGCAGGACGAGCGCGGTGCCCCAGCCGAACTCGGTGTTGGTGAAGATCTCCTTGGGGAACACCCCAGCCGTGATCGTCGAGTAGAGCTGGTACGGCAGGGCGCTCGCGGGGGAGAGCAGCGCCTCGTTCGTCACGAACGGGGGCTGCGTGCTGAGCCGGAAGCTGCCGAGGACGTTCGGGAAGCTACTGGGGTACGGCGCCCCGCCGAACACCAGCAGCAGCGGGGCGGTCTCGCCCGCGATCCGGCCGACGCCGAGGATGACGCCGGTGATGGTGCCCGGCATCGCCGCCGGGAGCACGACGCTCCTGATCGTCTGCCACTTCGTCACGCCGAGGGCGGCGCTGGCGTCGCGGTGGGCGTCGGGCACCGCGAGGATCGCCTCGCGACTCGTGATCAGCACCAGCGGCAGCAGCATGAAGCCGAGCACCAACTGGCCGACCAGGATCGAGTTCCCGCCGCTGATCCGGGGGACGAGAAACGCCAGCCCGAACAGCCCGAACACGATGCTCGGCGTGCTCCAGAGCCCGTTGGTCGCGATCTCGACCACCTGCGTGAACCGCCCGCGCTCGGCGTACTCCGTCAGGAACACGGCGGCGCCGATCCCCAGCGGGACCGCGAACGTGATCGCGCCGAAAACGAGCCAGAGCGTCCCGATCAGCGCGGGCAGGACGCCCGGAATCTCGACGAACAGCCCGCCCGTTTGGTTCAGCAGGAACGGGAACTCGGGCCACGGGAGCCGTGCGCCGACGACCGGGAGCGTGAGCCGGCCGCCGGCGAGGCTCGCACCCGTGAGCATCGTCGCCAGCCCGTTGGTGACGATGAACGCGACGAGCAGCGCGAGCACGCCCAGCATCCCGAACACGACCGAGCCGATGAGGTAGTACGCCCCCGTCTGTCGCCCCTCGGCGCCGAACCCCGCCTTCGCTTTCCCGGCGCTCCAGGCGCCGAGCAGCGTCCCGAACACGACGAGGATCGGGACGAGTTCGCTCCCCGGGAACTCCGCCGAGGACCACGCCGGCGACCACGTCCAGCCGGCGTTGATGCCGCCGACGGCGACGAAGCCGCCGAGCAGGATCAGTATCCCCGCGACGGGGAGCGTCGAGCCGACGTCCTCGCTGGGCAGCACCGACGCGAGGAAGCCGCCGAGCCCGGCGACGGCGGCGACCGGGAGCCACAACGCGGCGTCGTTCCCGAGCACGAGCGTGCCGGCGAGGCCGCCGACGATCGCCCACAGCAGCCCGAACACGACGCCGACGGTGACGCCGGCCGTCGACGACGGCGCGGTGTCGACGTAGTCGAACCGCGAGCCGACGCCGAGGACAGCGAGGCCGACGCCGACGACGACGAGGCCGACCCCGAGCAGCTTCAGCACGCCCAGCCCGGCGACGGTCGCCGTCTCGTCGGCCCACTGGAGCAACAGTATCCACGACGCGAGGAACGTCAGCACCGCGACGCCGATGATCCCCATCGACACGAGGTCGCCGACCGTCGAGTCCGCCCCCGCGAGTCGGTCCCGTTCGACGTTGCTCATCGCTCACCTCCGAGCTTCTGGTGCATCCGCCACTCGACGTACTGCGAGGTGACGCTCAGCAGCATCACCATCACGAACAGCACCACGCCGGCCGCGAACAGCGCGCTCATGTGGACGCCGCTGGCGTTGCCGCCCTCGAACGCGATGACCGTCGTGAGCGTCTCGCCGTAGCGCGAGAACACGTCGAACACCGGCGAGGGGAACCCCTTCGTGTGGGTGAGCATCACCGTCGCGGCCATCGTCTCGCCCATCGCGCGGCCGACGCCGAGCAGGACGCCCGCCGAGACCCCCGACAGCCCCGCGGGGATAGTGACGCTCTTGGTCGTCTGCCACTGCGTCGACCCCATCGCGAGCGCGCCGCTTTTGATCTCCTCGGGCACCGCGTTCAGCGCGTCCTCGGCGACGGTGACCACCGTCGGCAGCGCCATGATGCCGATCATCAGCCCGGCCGCGAAGTACGTCCCGATGGTCGGGGTGCCGAACTCGGCGTAGAAGTACTGGTTCACGATCGTGAGGCCGATGAACCCGTAGGTGATCGACGGAATGCCGGCCATCAGCTCGATGCCCGGTTTGACCACCTCGCGGATGCGGCCGGGTGCGATCTCGCTCACGAACACCGCGCCGGCGACGCCGATCGGCGCCGCGATCAGCGTCGCGACGAGGGTCGTGATCGCGGTGCCGAGCATCATCGGCGTGAGCGACCAGACGCCGCCGCGGCCCCAGAGCCCCTGCCCGAGCGTCGGGTTCTCCATCGCGGGGTTGCGGACCTGCGTGAACAGATCCACCCCCATCGCCCGGACGGCAGGGATCGATTCGTACAGCAGGAACGCGACGATCAGCGTCAGTATCGAGACCGTGACGACGGTCGTGAGGAACGTCAGCGCCTTGGCGGCCTCCGCCTGATAGCGGAGCCAGCCGACGCCCATCGTGCCGAGGAACGCCAGAACCGCGAGCACCGTCCAGCGTGAGCCGGCGAGGAACAGCAGGAACGTCAGGAGCACCGACGCGATCACGAGGCCGTGCATCGCGATCGCGCCGTCCTCGGTCCGCGATCGGTAGTCCCGTGCCCACTGTCTCGTTTTTTCGACGCGCCGGACGGCGGCTGCGCGGAGCCGCGTCGGTACCTCTCGTGCTGGCGGAAGTAGCTGCGTCATGAGTGCATCATTGATAAATCAGGGAGGGCCGACCGGGCGGGGCGCAGCGTTACTCGTAGTTCGACGCCGCGACTTTCTCGCGCTGGGTTTCGAGCCGGTCGCTGGGGAGCTTGAAGTAGTTGTTCCCGGCGACGAAGATCTCCTGTCCGAAGTCGCTCAGACAGAAGTTGATGAAGGCGGCCTCCTTGCGGGAGGTGTCCTCGTACGTGTAGGCGTGGAGGTCTCGCGACAGCGGGTAGTCCTGTGCGCCGAGGTTCTTGCCGTACTCGTACAGGGTGCCGTCGATCTCGAGGCCGATCGGCGGCGTGCCGCCGTCCTCGTCGACGAACGCCAGCGCGATGTAGGCGATCGCGTTGTCGGCCTGCCCGACGGCCTGCTGGAGCTGCTGGTTCTGCCCGAAGCGCTGATCGGGGCTGATCGGCTCGTCGGGGTCGCCGTACACGTTGTTCCGGAACGCGGTGTCGGTGCCCGACCCCTCCGCACGGCCGAGCGCGAGGATCTCGCGGTCGGGACCGCCGACCTCGTTCCAGTTGGTGATCTCGCCCTTGTAGATGCCGCGCAGCTCGTCGATGGTGATCGACTCGACGCCCGCGTCCGCGATCTCGGGGCTGACGACGATCGGCTGGCCGTCGACGCCGACGACGTGGTCGACGAAGTCGTCGAGCCCCTCGGCGTCCTCGCCGAGTTCGGACGCCGCCGAGGAGCTGGCGTCGCCGATGTCGACGCGACCCTCCATCACGCCCTCGATCCCGGTGCCGGAGTGGCTCAGCGCGATGCTGACCCGGAACGGCGGCACCGAGCGCTGCTCGGTCGCCTCGTAGCCGTACTGGCTCGCGAAGTAGTCCGCCAGCCGCATGTCGGTGCCGTACTCGTCGGCCCACTCCTGAGGCCAGTAGTCCTCGTCGCCCGCCTCGGGGTTGGAGTTCCAGTAGCTCGACGCGGTGTTCGTGATCGGGAACACCGTCGAGGAGCCGTCGCCGGTCAGAACCGTCGTGTCCAGCCCGTTCGAGCTTCCCGAGCCGGACCCGCCGGAGCCGCCGGCGTCGGTGTCGGTCCCGCTGCCGCCGGAACAGCCGGCGATCCCTGCCACGCCCGCGACGCCGGTCGCCGCGATGAATTTCCGCCGCGATACTCGTCCTGCCTCCGGGTCGGGTGCCATCACCTGTGTCGGGGGGGAGGACGAGTAAAGCGGTTTATAATAGGGGTATTTGGCACTACAATAACCCTACAGTGCTCCGTTCTGTTGTCGTGGTATACACCCCCACAGTGACCGCTATATACTTCTCCCGACTGCTCTGCAGCCCGGCGGCTCCCCACCCCCGGCGGCTACCGCGACAGCGAGAACGACCGCTCGACCGTCTCGTACCCCTGTGCCGCCAGCGCGGCGTCGCGGTAGCGCCGCGCGACGAGCTGCTGGGGGAGCCGTCGGAGGCCGAACTTCCGGTCGGACCCCACCTCGACGGTGATCCCGGTGCCGCCCTCGACGGGCTCGATCCACGCGGTGTAGCTCCCCCACGGCTGCCCGTCGACCGTCACCGTCAGCTCCACGCGGTCGGGCTCGCTGACCGCCTCGACGACCTCGCTGTCGACGCGCATCTCGACGGTTCGCAGCCCGAACAGGTAGGAGATGTCGAACGCGGCGCCGCCGTCGGCGGCCCGAACGTCGTCCGCGATCCCCCACTGGAGCGCCAGCGGCGGCGGCGTGGCGCCGGCGAACGCCTCCCGGACCGACTCCGGGCTCGCATCGGTTCGCAGGCGGGCGCGGCCGCCCGAGCGGAACACGGGCGCTCGTGCCAGCGCGACGAGGGCGACGATGGGGACCAGCGCCCACAGCGGCGGGAGATAGAGGAACGCCGCCGCGCCGGCGATCCCGATCCCGAGCGCGACGGCGCCGCTGACCAGCCGTTCGACGCGGAGGTAGCGCCGCGCGACCGCGGTCGCGTCCCGGGGGACCTCGATGTCGTCGGTCACGGTCCCCGCGTGTGCGGCCGTCGCCCTCAGCGTTGCGGTCGCCGGTAGAGCGAAGTTCCGCGGGAGCCAACGACCGACCATGACTGTCGTGGCGTTTCTCTCCGTGGCACCGGCGACAGAGGAGTCGATGGGCCCCGAAGTCGCGAAAGCCGTCGCCGCGCTCGAGTCGTTCGACGTGTCCTACGAGACCACGCCGATGGGGACCACCATCGAGGCCGACGAGATCGGCGAGCTGTTCGCGGCCGCACAGGCCGCCCACGAGGCCGTCGACGGCGATCGCGTGAGCACGTTCCTGAAGATCGACGACAAACGGACCAGCGACGCCGACGCGGCGTCGAAAGTCGCGTCCGTGGAGGACGCGCTGGGCCGGGCGGCCCGGAGCGATGGGTCGAGCGAGAGGGACTGAAAACCCCTTTACGCGGTGACGCGGGAGTGTGGGGTATGGAGAGCATCAACCGGATGGCGGTCGAGCTGGTCGACGAGGCGCTCGACTTCGCCGACGAGCTCAACGTCGCGCCCTACGAACTCGATTCGGGCGCGACCGTGCTGGACTTCGGCGTCGACGTCGACGGCGGGGTCGAGGCGGGCGTGCTGCTCGCGGAGATACAGACGGCGGGGCTGTCGACGATCACGACCCGGATGGGCCGTGTCGACGGTGCGCCCGTCCCCCACGTCGAACTGTCGACCGACCACCCCGGGATCGCGCTGCTCTGTTCGCAGAAGGCGGGCTGGGAGCTCGACTTCGACGTGTTCGACGGGCTCGGCTCCGGGCCCGCCCGGGCGCTCGTCGGCCGCGAGAGCGAGTTCGAGGCTGTCGGCTACTACGACGAGTTCGACCTGACCGTGCTCGCGGTGGAGAGCATCGAACTCCCGGACGACCAGATCGCGGCTCACGTCGCCGACCTCGCGGGCGTCGAGGAGAGCGGCGTGTTCCTGCCGACGTTCGCGCTGGGCTCGATCGCCGGCAGCGTCGCCGCCGGCGCCCGCGCGCCGGAGATGGCGGTCTGGCAGCTGTTCGAGGCGGGGTACGACCCCGACGACGTGCTCTCGGTCTCCGGCAGCGCCCCCGTCGCGCCCGTCGGCTACGACGAGAGCGAGGCGATGGCCCGGACGAACGACGCGCTCGCCTACGGCGGCGAGGTCCACCTCACCGTCGCCGAGGACGACGCCGACGCGTTCGAGTCGATCACCGCCGCCGCCGGCGAGGAGTTCGGGCGCCCGTTCGCCGACATCTTCGAGGCCCACGACTGGGACTTCGAGGCGCTGCCGGCGTCGGTGTTCGGCCCCGCGGCGGCCACCGTCGACGTGGCCGACGGCCCGACGTACCGGTTCGGCGGGCGGAACGAGGCGCTGCTGGCGGAGAGCTTCGGCTTCTAGGCCGTGCGACTCAAACCGCTGCCCGAGGCGCCGACCGACCTCGACGCGGTGGCCGACGCCCAGTCGGCGGTGCCGCTGGTCCCCGGCTCGGAGAACGACTGCTGTGCCCGGTTGATGCGCCGCGAGGGCCACGAGAGCCGCGACGTGGCGCGGACGTGGCTCACGTTCCTCCGCGCGCTGGAGCTGGCCGAAGAGACCGACTCGGGGTTCAAACGCACCCAGCGTGAGCCGACGGCCGAGAACGTCCGAGCGTCGTTCCGCGAGCGGGTGTTCGGCGCGAGCGAGACGCTCACCGTGCTCCGGGAGGCAGAAGGCCCACTCGCCGCCGAAGCGGTGTTCGATCGCCTGCGCGACACCGTGCCGGGCTGGGAGCGCGAGCGCCGGCGACAGTGGGTCGACCACTGGACCGACCGCACCGAGCGGCTGCTCGACTGGCTGGTGCTGCTGGATCTGGCCGAGCGGGAAGAGGACGGCTACGTCGCGGGCTGACGGTCACTCGTCGACGATCGACTCGTCGACCGCGGCACGGCCGAGCACGAGCGCGCGGGCCGCGACGCCGCCGAGGTACGCCGCGGCCGCGGCGCCCCCGACCGGGATCACTCCCGGCAGCTCGACCGCAAGCAGCACCGTGACTGCGACGGCGCCGACCGCGACGCCGGCAGCGCTCTCGGCGACCGCGAGCGTCGCTCGCGTCCGCCGGTCGTCGACGCTCGTCAGCGGGTACGCGGCCGACAGCAGCACCGGCATCGCGACGCCGGTACCCACCGCAACGGCGTACGGCTCCGCGGCGACGCCCTCGCCGACGAGGGAGATTCTGACGACCGCCGTGACGACCGCCGCGAGCAGGGCGCCGGCGCCGAACCGCGCCAGCCGTCGCTTCGCGGTCGACTCCATCCCTTCGGGGAACGCTGTCCGGCGCGAAAAGCGTTCGGGCTACGTCTCGATCGACCGAACCGTCCCGACGCCCTTGCTCTGCCCCTCGCGGAACACGAAGCGCTGGCCCTCCTCGACGAGGTAGGGGCGGAACTTGAACCGGACCGTCGTCCGGCCGTTGTCCCCCGGAAGCAGCCGCCCGCCCTCGGGCGTGAAGATCCCGGCTTCGCTCACGGTTTCGAGGTGGACGACCGGCTCGTACCCCTCGCCGATCTTGGTCGGGTGGTTCAACACGACGACCTCCGCCTCGAACTCCCGCACGGGATCGGGGTCGGCCTCGCGGGGCAGCAGCGCCATCCCCCGCTCGATCTCCGCCTCCTCGACGCCCTTGAGGGCGATCCCGACGATCCGGCCTGCGCGGGCCTGATCGACGCGGTGGTAGTGCATCTCGATCGAGCGGACCTCCACCTCCCGGAAGCTCCCGTCGGCCATCGGCCCGAGCAGCAGCTCGTCGCCCGCCTCGACGGTGCCGGCGTTGATCGTCCCCGACGCGACCGCGCCGACGCCGGTGACGCTGTAAGAGCGGTCGACGTACATCCGGAACGGCGCGTCGGCGTCGGACTCCCGCTTGGGTAGCGCCTCGAACAGCGTGTCCAGATCGTCGAGCCCGTCGCCCGCGACCGCGCTGGTCCGGAGGATCGGAACCACGGTGCCGATCTCCTCGATCGCCGCGTCGACGCCGTGGCGTGCGACGGGCAGTGGCGTCTCGCCGACCTCCCTGAGCATCGCCTCGACCTCGTCCTCGACCTCCCCGACGCGCTCGTCGCTCACGGCGTCGGTCTTGGTGATCGCGACCATCGTCGGCAGTTCGGTCGCGAGCAGGATGCCGAGGTGTTCGCGGGTGGTCTTGGTCGGGCCGTCGTCGGCCGCGACCGCGAGCAGGCCGTAGTCGAGCTTCTGTCCCACCAGCCCGCGGATGGTCGTGCGGAGCCACGGCTCGTGACCCACGGTGTCGACGAAGCTGACGAGCCGATCGGCCTCCTGCACGACCCGGGCCCGGTCGCTCTTGCGGTGGGGGTTGTCCATCCGCACTGTGTCGCCCGCCTCGTCGAACCCGTACACCGCGTAGGAGAGATCCGCCGAGAGCCCGCGCTCGACCTCGTGGGGCTGCACGTCGAGGAACGAGCGGGTGTTCCCCTGCCCGTCGTCGCGCTCGCCGGTGACGAGCGTGCCCACGAGCGTCGACTTCCCGTGATCGACGTGGCCCGCGGTGCCGACGACGACGTGTTCGTCGTCCTCGCGTTCGAGCATCGCCCCCTCGCGGACCGTCGCGACGCCGACGAGCCCCTCGGCCCCGTCGCCGCCGTCGATCCCCCACGTCTCCACGTCCTCGATGTGGGCGTCGGCCTCGTCGGCCAACAGGGAGAGCACGTCCATCGACTCCGAGAAGGCGTCGGGGGAGATGCCCGCGATCGCGCCGTCGTCGTCGACGCCGACGACGTACGTCGCCTCACCGTCGCCAGAGAGCACGCGGTGGCGGAGTTGGGCAGCCAGCGACTCCATCCGACCGTCCGCGAGGTGGGTGTCGCGGGTGAGCCGCGTCTTGAACTCGACGGGACCGCCCTCCTCCTCGCCGCGCTCCAGGGCCCGCCGAAGCGGGGCCCGGTCTGCGCTCATGAGGCGGGGTAGGCGCCGCGGCCGATATATGCCTTTTCGTGTTGTGTCTCCCCATAGCACAGTAGCGCTCCGGAGCGGTTCGCCCGGTGGAGGGGAAGCGGTTATAGGTATCCGGAGCGAACCGGGTAACAGATGTCTACCGATATCGAGGACGCCGGCGTGACCGCGGAGGAGCAGGTGAGCGAGGGGCAAGCGACCGAGGTCTGTCCGGTCGTCGACGCCGTCGAACAGATCGGCTCCCAGTGGCGGCTCGTGGTGCTCCACGACCTGACCGAGGGGGAGAAGCGGTTCAACGAGCTCAAGCGCTCGACGGAGGCCAACGCCCGCACGCTCTCGCGCGTGCTCGACGACCTGCAGGAGTCGGGGTTCGTCGAACGGCGGCTGGAGGAGGACGCCCCCGTCGCGACGTACTACTCGCTCACCGGGAAGGGTGAGTCGCTCGCGCCCGTGTTCGACGAGATCGAGTCCTGGGCCAACGAGTGGATGGAGAGCTGTCAGGCCGCCACGGCCGACGACTAAGTTCCGATCTCGACCCGCGCGCCGCCGTCGTTCTCGGCGACGATCTCCCAGTCGTGTGCCTCGGCGATGCGCCGGACGATCCCCAGCCCGGCGCCCTGCCCGCCGTCGCCGGAGTAGCCCCACGCGAACGGGTCACCGTCGCCGAACCCGGGGCCGTCGTCGGTGACCGCGAAGCCGGCGTCGGTGTCGGTCACGCGAACGGTCACGTCGTCGCCGCCGTGCTCGACCGCGTTCCGAACGAGGTTCTCCAGTAACAGCGTCAACAGCGCCGGGTCCGCTTGGACCGTCCCCTCGACGTCGACGCGGATCGAGGCGTCGGGGGCGCGAACGCGGTCGGCGGCGCCAGTAGCGGCGGACGCGAGCGACACCGACTCGGTGTCGCTCACCTCGCCGGCGGCGATCACCTCCGCCTCGCGTGCGAGCCCCTCCAGCCGGTCGAGCGCGTCCCGCGCCTGCTCGATCGTCGGCCCCTCCAGCGAGTCGACGGCGAGCCGGGCCGCGCTCAGGTGGTTCCGTAGCTCGTGAGAGACGGTGTCGCCGAACGCCGCGAGCGGGTCGTTGTCGACTGCAGGCTCGGCGTCGGGCGCGCTCGCGACGAGCAATCGTTGGCGGATCACCGACGCGGCGGCGTCCGCGCCCGCGGGCGCCTGCTCGACCCCCGGCGGGAGCTGTCGCGCCTTCGACCCGACGAACACGCCCGGGAGCTGGTGGCCGCGGCGCGCGGCGGCGCCGAACACGTCGGCGGGCCGGCTCTCGATCCCGTCGACGACGACCAGCAACGTCACCTCCACCGCGTCGAGCGTCGCGAGCGCCTCGGGCGCCGACGCCGCTCGTACCGTCTCGATACCGTCGGCGGCGAGGCTGCGTTCGAGTGCTGCGGCTCTGTCGTCGTTCCCAACAACGAGAACGCGGCGGCGGGCGAACGGCGACTCCAGAGCCGGCGTCACACCCCCCGTTCGTGAGCCGCCCTCAATAATCGCACGCTCCAGTTACGAGATCTGATAGGTGCACTGTGAGGGACGTTCACAGACATTCGGAACGGGTTTCAGTCACGGATCAGAACGCCGCCCATGGACGACCAGCGGGCGACTGTTCGGGACGGCTACGACGCGATGGCGGACGCCTACGACGAGCAGCGGCGCGGCGCGCCCGCGGACAACGACGCGCTCGTCGCGCTGAAGGAGTCGCTCCCGGCGGCGCCGCGAGTGCTCGATCTGGGCTGTGGCGCCGGCGAGGGGCCGCTCCGGTATCTCCCGACCGAGCGCGCGGTCGGGCTGGACATCTCGACGGTCCAGCTCCGGATCGCCCGCGAGCGCGTCGACGCCGGGCTCGTGGCGGGCGACATGACCGCGCTCCCGTTCGCGGCCGACAGCTTCGACGCCGTCACCGCCTTCTACTCGGTGATCCACCTCCCGATCGAGGACCACGGCGACTGCTACGCGGAGGTCGCGCGGGTGCTCGAACCCGGCGGGGAGTTCCTGTTCAGCATCGGCGACGACTGGGCCGGGGAGAACGACGACTGGCTCGACGCCGGCGAGCGTATGGCGTGGTCGTTCCCCCCGATGGCGGAGACCGAACGCCTGCTGGCCGAGGCCGGCTTCACGATCACGGAGCGCTACGGCGTCCGCAGCGAGATGGACGACGTCGACTGGCCGTTCCTGCGCTGTCGGCTCGACGCGGAGTGAGCCCGCCCGAGCCGCCGACGGTCGCCGGTTCCTTTTTACTACCCCATCCGCTAGGTCGGGTATGGCCCAGTGTGAGATGTGCGGCGCGGAGAAGTCCTCGCTCACCACGACGAAAGTCGAGGGCGCGGAGCTCGAACTCTGCGACGACTGCAAGGACTTCGGCACGACCGTCGAGACCGAGTCGACGTCGACCACGTCGACGAAGTACTCGACGTCCTCCTCCGACGGCTCCTCCTCGTCCTCGACGAGCGGGGGGAGCAGCGGGGGCGGTGGCGGCGGGCGCCGCCGCGACATGTTCGACCAGATGGACGAGATCGCGGGCGACTACGACGAGCAGATCCGGACGGCCCGCGAGGACGAGGGGCTGAGCCGGGAGGACCTCGCGAAGGAGCTCAACGAGAAGGCCTCGCTGATCGGCAAGCTCGAGCGCGGCGACGTGCTCCCGAGCGACGAGGTGCGCAAGAAACTCGAGAAGCGCCTCGGGATCTCGCTGGCCGAAGGATCGGGCGACGACACGTCCGACTGGGAGACCGACTCCTCGATGACTCAGACCCTCGGCGACGTGGTCGAGCGGAAGGGCGAGTAGGACCCGCGCCTCGGCCGCCGACCTCGAACCGCCTACCTATTTGCCGGTCGGGACCCGCCTCCCGACGTGTTCGTCCTCGTCAACCTCAAAGCGTACGACTGTGACCCCGTCGCCGTGGCGGCAGCCGCGGCCGACGTGGCCGAGGAGACCGGCGCCCGCATCGCGGTCGCGCCGCAGGCCGCCCGCCTCGGCGCCGTCGCCGCCACGGGCGTCGAGACGTGGGCCCAGCACGTCAGCCCCGTCGCCCACGGCAGCCACACCGGCAGCACTCACGCCGACGCGGTCGCGACGACCGGCGCTGTCGGGACGCTGCTGAACCATTCGGAGAAACGACTCAAACTCGCGGATATCGACGCCGGCCTCGACGCCGCCGACGCGGCCAACCTCGAAACGGTGGTCTGCGCGAACAACCCGGACCAGATCGCCGCCGCGACGGCGCTCGGCCCGGATGCGGTCGCGGTCGAACCGCCGGAACTCATCGGCGGCGACGAGTCCGTCGCGACCGCCGACCCGGACATCGTCCGTGACGCGGTCGACGCCGCGGGCGAGGTCGACGGTGACGTGGACGTGTTCTGCGGCGCCGGCATCGCGACCGGCGAGGACGTGGCTGCGGCGCGGGATCTGGGCGCCGACGGCGTGTTGCTGGCTTCCGGGGTGGCGCTCGCTGATGATCCGGAGGCGGTGCTGCGGGATCTGGTCGATCCGCTCTAAACAGCCGCACGAACCGTTTACGCGTCTCGTTCCTCGATCACGTAGTGATCCTCGCCCTGCTCGACCAGCGTGCCGCCCTCTTTCAGCGTGACGACGTAGCCCGTCGGCGAGCGTTCGACCTCGTGAGGCGCGCGCACCCGGACGAGGTTCCCGATGAACTGCGCCGAGGGGGGTTTCTGTGCGGCGCCACAGTCGTAGACAGTGACGAGCTCGTCGCCCGCGTCGGCCTCGTACACCACCAGCCGGGCGTGGCGGTCGAGATGCCACCGGCCGTCACCCGTCTTGGGGAGTGCCCTCATGTGAGGTCGGTCGCGTTCTCGATCGCGTCGACCGCGTCCTCGACCGTCCCTGCGGCGGCGTTGCCGTCGAACGCCTCCGCGACGAGGTCGGGCAGCGCGTAGCGGTACCGACCCGCGCCGTCGTGTTCGATCACCCCCGCCTTCCGCAGCGTCCGGTTGCGCGCGTAGGCGTACTGGCGCTCCCCGGAGCCGCCGGCGGCGACGTGGGCGTCCAGCGGGGTGGCATCGCCGACCTCGCGGTAGTGGGCCAGCATCGCCCGAGTCACCTCGTCGAGCGCGTCGATCCCCTCGACGAACGCCTCGACGACCTCCCCCTCCGCGCGGAGTTCGGCGCGCCGGACGAGCCGGCTGAGGCGCTCGCCGCGGTCGGCGGTCGGGTCGGGGGGCTGCCCGTCGCCGTCGGTAGCGTCGTCGCGTTCCGGCGCCGAGCGCTCGATCGGTGCCGAACTGCCGAGCGACCCGCCCGTGAGATCCGAGGAGGACTCCATCGTGACGCCGAACGCCTCGTCCGTGGCTCCCTCGGACGCCTCAGTGCTCGACGCGTCGGAGGCTGACGCCGTTTTCACCGGCGAGAGGCCGGACTCCCGCGACGCCTCGTCGGTGTGCGCCGACTGCGCCGACTCGGCGTCGGCCGTCGGCTCCTCGCGATGGGACGCCCCGGCCGCCGTGTCGACCGTCGGTCGTACGCCCTCGTGGTCGCCGTCGGCTGTCGCGGCGCCGGTGTCCTCCAGCGGGTCGGTCGCCGGGTCCCAGTCCTCGTGCGATCTCGTTTCCGTCTCGTCGGTCGACTCGTCCGCCGGGGCATCGTCCGGCTCGGGATCGCCGTCGGGGTCGAGATAGCGCCGGTCGAGTTCGCTCTCCAGCCGCTCGATTCGGTCGGTCTTCGCGTCGAGTTCGGCCGTCAGCGCGGCGAACGTGTCGATGAGCGGGAGCGAGACGGCACGCTCGTCCTCGTGCGCGTCGGTGTCGGTGTCGTCGGTCATGGTGGGGGCGTCGCCGTCGTCCCGGCCGTCGGCGCCGGTCGGACGGTGGGCGACCGGAGCGGTCGCCGTGGTCGTCGTAACAGACCCACCGGGCCCACATAGGGTTTCCGACGGGGCTACTCGAACTCCTCGAGGGAGAACTGCCCCGACCGGCCCTCGCCGGCCGCGCGATCGCGGCCAGCGTCGTCCTCGCCGCTGCCGTCCGCGACCGCGTCGCCGGACTGCTGCTGACTCCCGACCGCGTCGTCGCGCGGTTCGTGCCCGTCGAAGCCGTCGAGGCTGGCCTGCTCGCCCGCGGTGAAGCTCAGCTTCGACACCCGCACCCCGAGCTTGCGGACCGGTTCGTCCTCGAACTCCGCGAGCAGCGAGAGCGCGGTCTCCTCGACCAGATCCGGGTCGTCGACGGGGCCCGAGAGCGACTCGGCGCGGGTGTTCACGTCGTACGGCGTCGTGACTGCCTTGATCCCGATCGTCCGGTAGAGCGCGCCCTTCGATCGTGCACGCTCCGCGACGGCGGCCGCGAGCGCGCGGACCTTCTCCCGCATCGCCTCCGTGTCGGTCGTCGCTTCAGAGAACGACGACTCCCGGGAGAGGCTCTTGGGCAGCCCCGTCGGCGTGACCTCGCGGTCGTCGTTCCCCCGAGCGCGCTCGTGGAGTTCGACCCCGCGGTCGCCGAAGCGGTCCTGCAGCCGGCCGGGGTCCGCGTCCGCGAGGTCGCCGGCGGTCTCGATCCCCATGTCGCGGAGTTCGCCCGCCCGCACGGGGCCGACGCCGTGGATCTCCTCGACGGGCAGCGGCGCGAGAAAGTCAGCGACCGTCCCCGGCGGCACGACAGTCAGCCCGTCGGGTTTGTCGTGATCGCTGGCGATCTTCGCGGTCGCCATGTTCGGCGCGACGCCGACGCTCGCCGGGACGCCCACCTCGCGGGCGATACGCTCGCGGACGTGGCGCCCGAACCCCTCCGCCAGCGTGCGCTGCTCGGCGGCGCCCGAGGCCCGGGCGGGCGCGTCGACGCGCTCCCACGACGTGCGGTCGGTCACGTCGAGGTACGCCTCGTCGATGCTCACCTCCCGCACCGTGTCCGCGCAGTCGTGCAGGATCGCCTTCACCTCGCTCGCGACGGACTGGTAGAACTCCATGTCCACCGGGCGGTAGTGGCCGCGGTCGTCGCCCGCCGAGCCGAGATCCGGGCGCTCGACGGGCGGCAGCCGGTCGACGGCCTGCGAGATCGGCTGGGCGGAGTCGACCCCGTACTCCCGGGCCTCGTAGGAGGCGGTCGCGACGGCGCCGATCGTCTCGCCTTCCTCGTACCCCATGCCGACGACGACGGGCTCGCCGCGGAGTTCGGGCTCCCGCAGGCGCTCACAGGAGGCGTAGAAGCAGTCCATGTCGACGTGGAGCACCACGCGGTCGGGCGACTCGTCGTCGCCGGTCCCGGGGAGGGTGCTCCCGCTCATGCGTGGCGTTCGGGCCGGGACGGAGAAGAGGGTTTCCCGGGCGCGGTGGAACTGAAATGCCGCCGAATACGTTCCGTCGGCTACTTCAGACGCTCCTGCAGGAAACAGGGGTGGGCCGCGGTCACGCCGTCGATTTCGAGGATCCGGTCGTTGATCACGTCGCCGAGCGCGTCGCCGTCCGCGGCCCGGACCTCCGCAAGCAGCATGTGGTCGCCCGAGGAGCTGTACAGCGACTCGATCGCGTCGAGATCCTTGAGCGCGTTCGTCGCGTCGACGTACTGCTCGCTGTCGACGTCCATCCCCACCAGCGCGATCGACTGGCCCGTGAGCTTCTTGGGGTCGACCTCGGCGGAGTAGCCGACGATCACGCCCTCCTCTTCGAGCTGCCGGACGTACTTCCGAACCGTCGGCTTGGAGACGTCGGCGCGCTCGGCGATCTCGGAGACCGACGCCTGCGCGTCCTCCTCCAGGATCTGCAGGATCCGGTCCTCGGTGGCCGACGTAGTCATGGAACTCGCTTCGCGGTGCGGGGAAAAATGCCTTGCGAAGCGGAAAGCGAGTCTCCGTGGACCCAAACGCTCGGCGCGGGCGGCCGCTACCGGCCGCCGACGCTCACTTGTGGTCGTCGAGGAACATGTCCGCGGAGCGCTCCCACTCGTAGTCGTCGTCGAAGTAGCGCTCGGCCAGCGGCTCCTCGGGCATCTCGCCGATCTGCCGTTTCTCCTGCTGGTAGGACGGGCGATCCTCGTCGACGTAGAACTTCCCGGTGAGCACCTCACCCTCGTAGAGGGCTTCCTCGGTCTCACGCATCATCTCGGCCGCCTCGTCCCGGTTCGTCGGGTCGAACTCGTAGTCGTCGTTCTCGTTGACGTCGATGTACGGGACGTACTGCTTGGCGTCCTTGTTCCAGGTCGGACACTGGGTCAGGAAGTCGATGTGGGCGAACCCGTCGTGCTCGATGGCCTCCTTGATCAGCTCCTTGGCCTGGTTGGGGTTGACCGCGGCGGTCCGGGCCACGAACGACGCCCCCGCGTTGAGCGAGAGCGAGAGCGGGCGGACCGGCTCCTTCGCCGAGCCGTGAGGCTGAGTCTTCGACTTGTGGCCCTTCGGGGAGGTGGGCGAGGTCTGGCCCTTGGTGAGGCCGAAGATCTCGTTGTTGAACACGATGTAGGTGAAGTCGTGGTTCTCCCGGGCGGTGTGCATGAAGTGGTTCCCGCCGATCCCGTAGCCGTCGCCGTCGCCGCCGGCGGCGATCACTTCCAGTCCGGGGTTCGCGAGCTTCGCGGCTCGCGCCACGGGCAGCGCGCGCCCGTGAATCGTGTGGAACCCGTAGCTGTTGAAGTAGGAGTTCAGCTTGCCCGAGCAGCCGATCCCCGTCACCGTCAGAGTCTCGTCGGGCGTGCGCCCGGCTTCGGGCAGGGCACCCTTCAGTGCCTTCAGGACGCCGAAGTCACCGCAGCCCGGACACCACGTCGGCTGGGGCTCGATCCCCGGCGTGTACTCGTCCTGTTCGATCTCGCGTTCGTCGCCGATTGCGCTGAATGCACTCATTGGTCAGTCACCTGCCGCGGGTACGAACGTCGTCTGGTGATCGGTGGCTTCCTCACCGTCGACGGTGTTGTGGAACCCCTCGACCACTTCGGCGGGCTCGAAGGGGTTGCCGTTGTACTTCAGGAGGCTCGACAGCTTCGGCCCGTACTCGCCCAGGTGTTTCTGGGTCAGGCCGCGGAACTGCGCCGAGGAGTTCATCTCGACGACCATCGCTTGGTCGACGCTCTCGATGAACTCCCGAACTTCCGTCTCCGGGTACGGCGCGAGTTCGCCGACCGCGAGCGCCTTCACGGACTCGCCGTCGGCGTTGAGTCGGTCGACCGCCTCCTCGACGGTGCCGACCATGCTGCCGAACGCGAGGATGCCGTAGTCGGCGTCCTCGGGGCCGTACGTCTCGTTGAGGCCGTCCTCGTTCAGCTCCTCGCGGATCGACTCGAGCTTCCGGGTCCGCCGGTCGACCTGCGCGACGCGGTTGTCGGGGTCCTCGCTGATGTGGCCGGCCTCGTTGTGCTCGTTGCCGGACGCGAGGAAGCGCCCGCCCTTCTGCCCCGGCACCGAGCGCGGCGAGACGCCGTCCTCGGGGTCGTGGCGGAAGCGCTTGAGCTTCCCGCCGGGCTCGTGTGGTGCCTCCGCGATCTGGTCCTCGGTGAGCGTCTTGCCGATGTCGGGGTTGGGCTCCCGGTCGAAGTGGCTCGCGGGGACGTTGCGGTACTCCCCGGAGAGCTTCTGGTCGTAGAGGATGATCGACGGGATCTGGTACTCGTAGGCGATCTGGAACGCCTTCCGCGCGTGGTCGTACGCCTCCGCGGGGTCCGCGGGCGCGAACACGACGCGGTTGGAGTCACCCTGTGAGGTGTACAGGACGTGTTCCAGGTCGGCCTGCTCGGGCTTGGTCGGCATCCCCGTCGAGGGGCCCGCGCGGGCAGCCTCGAGCAGCACGATCGGCGTCTCGGAGATCTCCGCCAGCCCGAGCGGTTCGGACATCAGCGCGAAGCCGCCGCCGGAGGAGCCCGACATCGCCTTCACGCCGGTGTGGGCGGCACCGATCGCCAGCGACGCCGCGGCGATCTCGTCCTCCACCTGCTCGGAGATCCCCCCGACTTCGGGGAGGTTCTTCGAGAGGATGGTGAACACTTCCGTCCACGGCGTCATCGGGTAGCCGGAGATGAACCGACAGCCTTCGTCGAACGCGCCGTAGGCGATCCCGTCGGAGCCGTTGACGAGCACCTGCTCCTCCTCGTGCTCGCCCTCGGGACAGGAGACCTCGATTCCGGAGAGGTCGTAGTCCTCCAGCACCGCCTCATACGCCTCGTTGAGGATCTCGAGGTTGGGTTCGAGGATCTTCTCGGGCATCGCGTCCCGCATCAGCTCCTCGATCGCCTCCACGGGGATGTCGGCGATCGCGCAAGTCGCGCCGACGCCGGCGGTGTTGCGCATCACCTCGCGGCCCTTCTCGCGGGCCAGCCCGCGGAGGTCGAGCGGGAACACGTGCCAGTCGTTCTCTTCGACGCGCTGGTCGAAGTTCGGTACCTCGTCGGCGTCGATGAGGCCGGAGTCGTAGACGATCACGCCACCCTCTCGGAGGTCGTCGAGGTTCTCCGAGAGCGGCTTGATCTCCTCTTTCCCGTAGTACGCCTCCTCCTGTGGGTTGCGCGCGAAGGAGTCCCCGAGCGCGAGGAGGAAGTCGTACCCGTCGCCCCGTGAGGTCACGTCCTCGGGGGCGGCCCGGACTTCCGTGTACGTGTGACCGCCACGGATCCGGGACGGGTAGTGTCGGTGGGTGAAGACGTCCAGCCCCGACCGCATCAACGCTTTCGCGAAGTTCTGGCTGGTCGAAGCGATCCCGTCGCCGGAACCGCCCGCGATCCGCCAGATGAGTTCGTCGTCAGTCATGAGTGGTACGGCGACCGACGGTCGGTCGCGTCTTCATGGGCATTCCCGCGCCGAGCCCAAAGCACTTGCTATCAGTTGTCAAGAAAAGACCGTGACAGACCGACGCCCCCGGGGGCGATCGCGACCGACGGCTCAGTGGCCGGCTTCCTGCTCCGGGAGCCCGTCGAGGTAGCGCGCGAACAGGAGCACGCCGAGGACGAGCACGGCGCCGCCGGCCAACTGCAGCGGTTGGCCGAACTGTGTGAGCTGTTCGCTGTGCACCAACTCGGAGCCCAGGGCGACCCCGACCAGTAGGACAGCCGTCCCGACCGTCATCGTGCCCCCGAGCAGGTAGGGCATCGAGGACTCGTTCTCGAGCATACCCGTAAACCGGGTGTGGAGTGATAAATAACGCACGGACGCGCCGTCGGGAACTGCTTCGACCGCTCCGTCTATCAAATCGACAAACTCGTTCCTGAAATTTAAGTACGGATACGAGGTGAAAGAACGCACTGTCAGATGAAACGAGTCTCCCTCATGCTCGCAGTGCTGCTCGTGGTTGCTGGCCTACCGATGCCCGCGGTAACGGCGGCTGACGACGGACGCCCGCTCGCGGACGCGGGGCTCGACCAATCGGCGACGGTCGGGAGTACGGTCTACCTCGACGGCGGCGGGAGCGTCGACCCCGACGGCGAGATCGTCGACTACGACTGGTCGATTCGAACGCCCAGCGGCGAGAGGATGACGCCCGCGGACTCGGACGCGGTGACCACGCGATTCGTCCCGGACGAGATCGGACGGTACGAAGTCCGACTGACGGTCACCGGCGACGACGGGCAGACACACGCGGACACGATGTACGTCGACGTCGAGGAGGCGCCGGAACAGCAGCCGACGGAGACGCCGACCGAAACGGCGATCGAAACGCCGGCTGAGACGCCGGCCGAAACGTTGACTGAAACGCCGGCCGAAACGTTGACTGAAACGCCGGCCGAAACGTTGACTGAAACGCCGGCCGAAACGCCGGCTGAGACGTCGGCCGAAACGTTGACTGAAACGCCGAGGTCGACGGAACCTCCGGAACCGACGCCGACCGATGCGGCCACATCGACCCCCTCTCCGCCCGATCCCCCGACGACCGATCCGAATCAGCCGCCGTCGGGCGAGATCGAAGGCCCCTCACACGTGACCTCGGGTTCGGCAGTCAGCTACAGTATCGACGCGACGGATTCCGACGGCGAGATCGTGGACCGGTGGTGGCTCCCCACGTCGCTCGCTTCTTCGCCCCCGAGCCAAGCTGAGCTCCGGAGCGGGACGCGAGCCATGACCGTCGACGGCACGCCGGGGACGACCGCGACGGTGACCGCGATCGTCGTCGACGACGACGGAGCGACGTCGACGCTGCAGAAGACCGTCGAGATCCGGAACACGCCGCCGACTGCCCGGATCGAGGGCGACGATGTCGCTGTCGTGGACTCGACGAAGGAGTATCGAGTCGTGGCGAGCGACCCCGACGGGCAGATCGTCTCGGTGAGCCTGACCGACGACGCCGGCGCCGTCGAACCGGCCGGAACGTTGTCGGGAGGGACCGGCGAGTGGGCACGCTCGTTCCGTTTCACGGGGATTCCCGAGCGCGACGGGACGGTGACGATCGAGGCGACGGTTCGCGACGAACACGGTGGGGTGACGAAGGTCAAGAAGGAGGTGACGGTGGTTGAAAGTGAGAAATCTAATATGGCTAGTCCACTAGCGCAATCCTCTCCCGATATACTCAGTCTCGATCTGTCCGTCAGGGACGGTCCTAACGGAATAAGCGGGAGGCAGATCATATTGACGGGGGTGGCAAACGACACTGACTCAAACCGGTTACACTTCCAGTGGAAAGTCGACGACAGACTCCTGTTTAGTACTCATGAAGGAGGGAGTCCCGCACGAGCGAGCGTCTCTCACGGCCTTGAGAACATGGAATTCGACGACGGGACGGTCGAAGTACAACTCATGGTTACCGATCAAAACGGCCACCAACAGTCGGTCAAGGAAACTTTCGACGTACACCGGGGAACACCAAGTGAGAACTCCTCCGGACTAGACATCTCAATTCAACTAACGGACATAGACGGAACAACCGTTCAGGGACGGTATAGGATAGACTCTATGCACGCCGGAAAGCAGGTCGTGATCGGTTTTGGGGACAAGAACGTCACGACACACACGCTCGAGGAGACGAACTATCACTACTTCCGGCACCGGTATGCGTCCGGCGGTGACTACCATCTCTCAATAAACCCCGCATGGTCACCGGACAAGGCGTCGATCCCGGTGAGGTTATCGGAGAGGGAGTACACCGTGTGGGAGTACGAACGGAACACGACCGAAATATACAGAACCGAAGCAGTCGAGAGCCCCGGAGAAAATTGGACGAAGGAGGGAGTCGCGCGGATCAACCGTGAACAGATCGACACTAAAACGATGCGGACGCCAGCCGACGATGGGCGCGGAACTTTCAGTCCCGGCCCGGAGTGGCAGCGTGTCGGAACGACGACCGAGTTCGACATCGAACGACGAACAACGAGGAGTACGAATCACCCCGGCGGCGAGTGGGAAATCGCGAAGCGAAACGTCGACCAGCAGCGGGTGTTCGCCGGTTGGGAGTACACGATAATGCCACAGCGGGACGCTTTCGGTGACGATTGGGAGTACGTTGAAGCTGTCCCCCGGACCGTCGAACGGACCGAAACGGAGCGGTCCGCGGACCGGCCCGCCGGAAGTGGTTGGGAGCGAGGGGACCAAGTCGGTCGAACTCTGACCGGCTACCACACACAGTGGGTCTACTCCCACTACCGTGCACCCGAGCACTGGGAGTACCGGCGGTCCGACAGATACGTCAGTGGATACGACGAGACGGAGTACTGTGTCGAGCGCTCGTATCGGTTCGATCCGCCGGTCTGTATCGAGTCGGAAACCGAGCGTGATCCGGTGTACGACTACCAGTACGAGTACCGCGTTCCCGAGTACGACGCGGTCTATGAGTGGGAACGAACTGTCGAGGAAACCGAGTACTCCCATCGCTACCGTCGCGAGACGTACGAGAAGGAGGCAGTCCACGAGTACGAGAAGCAAGTTCGGGTCGGAACTGAGTACATCCGGTGGGAGCGTCCCGTGTTCGAGAGAACCGAAGTCTACCGATGGCAAAAAATCACGTACACCTGGGAGAAGGACCGTGCGTTCAGCGAACCGGCGGGAGATGTCCGCAACGTGACCAAGATCGTGAGGGAGTGTGGCGCAAATCCGAACGCGAACGAACCGACAGTCTGTAACGGTGAGACCTAAATGAGGGTTCTGCTCATCACAGTTTGCGTGGTAGTAGCCCTCGCCGGTTGCGGAGGGGCTGGGACTGTCCCTGACGCCATCCACGGGACCGAGGACACGACAGCCGATACGGAGTCTACACCCCGACAGCCGACGACACCGTCATCGGCACGGTACGACGTCGACGTGGAACAGATCGAGGATCTCATCCACGAGAAAATGAACGAACGGCGAATTCAGAACGGTGTCGAGCCACTCGAACGGAACAAAACGTTGGACGCTGTCGCTCGGTACAAGTCGTGGGACATGGCACAGCAGGATTACTTCGCCCATAATAGTCCGAACAGGTCAACACACGCGAAGTTGCGTGGGAAGTATAACGTTAACTGCCAATATAGTGGACAGAACCTAGTTAAAGACCTAGGACCTATAAACAGTAGCAATAAACAATTGTTTTTATTAGATGTTGAAAGGGTTTCAAAGAGAGCAATTGAATTATTATTCAATTCTACTGCCCACCGCCAAAACGCCCTCTCTTCGAACTACGACAGCCAAGGAATCGGCGTCTTCGTCGACGAGAACGGCACCGTCTTCGTGACGCAGGAGCTCTGCGGTTAGTCGTTCCGCGGGCTGCTCGGGTGGTACGGCGTGTCGTACTCGCCCGGGTTGTCGTCGAGCCGATCCGGGTTGATCCGCCCTCCGAGGAGCATGAAGTCGAGCACCGTCAGGTAGAGCATCGCTTCGACCACCGGAACCGCCCGCGGGGGGAGCACCGGATCGTGGCGGCCGACGACCTGGATCTCCTTCTCCTCGCCGGTCTCCCAGTCCGCAGTGCGCTGGGTCTTCGGAATCGAGGTCGGCGCGTGGAGCGTGAGTTCGCCGTAGATCGGCTGGCCGGTCGTGATCCCGCCCTGAAGCCCGCCGTGGTCGTTGCCGACCGGCGTCGGATCCGGATCTTCCTCGCTCTCGGGGAACTCCCAGTCCTCGTTGCGCTCCTTCCCGGTGACCTCGCGCGCGTCGCGGCCGAGCCCGTACTCGAAGCCCGTCGACGCCGGGACGGCGAGCAGCGCTTGCCCGAGTCGGGCGGGGAAGCTGTCGAACCGCGGGGCACCGAGACCTCGGGGGACGCCACGAGCCTCGAACGCGACGCTACCGCCGATGGAGTCGCCCGCCTCCTGATACTCGTCGATCAGCTCCCGCATCTCCTCGGCGGTCTCCGGGTCCGCACAGCGGACCTCGTTCTCCTCGCTGTGTTCGAGCAGCTGCTCGAAGCTCACGTCGGGGGCCTCGATATCGCCGATCTGGTTGACGTGGGCCTTGATCTGCACGTCGTGCTCGCTCTGTTCGAGCACCTGCTTGGCGATGGCGCCCGCGGCGACCCAGTTCACCGTCTCGCGTGCGCTGGAGCGACCGCCGCCACCCCAGTTCCGTGTGCCGAACTTCGCGGAGTAGGTGAAGTCGCCGTGGCTCGGTCGGGGTGCGGTGACGAACGGCTCGTACTTACCCGAGCGGGCGTCCTTGTTCTGGATCGTCATCCCGATCGGCGTGCCGGTGGTGTAGCCGTCCTGCAGCCCCGACTGGATCGACACCTCGTCGGGTTCGCCGCGGCTGGTCGTGATCATCGACTGGCCGGGCTTGCGTCGGTCGAGATCGCGCTGGATATCCTCCTCGTCGAGTTCGACGCCGGCGGGGACGCCGCTGACTGTGCAGCCCATCCCCGGGCCGTGACTCTCGCCGTAGGTGGTCACCTGAAACAGGCGGCCGAAGCGATTGCCGTTCATGGGTGGTGGTAGTGAGCCGTGCATTTAGTCGTTGCAGAAGCGGCCGCCCGGGTGTCGACGCCGCCGAAGTCGATCGAGTAGCGGTCGATCAGTCCTGCAGATCGCTCGCGCGCGCCGCGGCGAACGGCACCAGCATCTCCTCGGGAGTCATCCCGCCGTGGACGCCGATCTTGTCGTCCGGCTCGTACCACATCACGTGATCGCGGTGGACCGCCAGCAGATCCGGGGCGCGGCGGTCGAAGGTCGCGCTGGGCTCGGCGTGGTTGCTCCCGAACAGACCACGATCGCGGTACTCGGCCTCCGTGAAGGTCAACACGTCTCCGTCGGCTTCGGTTTCGACGTGGCGTCGGAGCTCCTCGACCCGCCCGTCGCGGACGTGGAACTGGACGTTCCGCGGACCACCCATCGGTTGAATCGGCTCGCCCGCGTCGTTTCGGGCGAGACAGTTCTGCACCTCGGACGCAGCGAGGTCGACCGCGACCCCCTCGTCGACGTTGGTGTGGCCGTGGTCGGCGGTGAGTAGGACCGCCGTCTCCGCGGCGGTTTCGCGGTCGAGGGTGTCGAGGAACCCCGTGCGGAACGCCTCGGTCACCATCCGCACCTGGGCGTCGTACCGGTCGGTCTCGGTCCCCGTCACGTGCGAGATACTGTCGACGTTCGGAACGTACGCCGTGACGTGGGTCGGGCCGCCCTCGGCGACGGCGTCGCGAACCGTGACCGCCATGTCGGCGACGTTCCAGTAGCCGTGCGTCTCCGCGCCCGCGGTCGTCAGTTCCGAGGAGACGGAGCCGGCGATGTGCTCGGGCTGGGTGACGTGGGTGTCGATCCCCGCCGCCTCGGCGTCGCCGTAGATGGGTTCGCCCTCGAACAGTTCACGCGGGTCCGCGAGCGGGAACTCGTCCCGAACGGGGGTGCCGTCCTCCAGCAGGAACGGGAGCGTCTGGACCGACTCGCCGGCGGAGTCGAGGTACTGGTGCCAGCCGAGCAGGCCGTGTTCGGCCGGGAGCAGTCCCGTGTGGAGCGTCGTGATCGCCGCGGCCGTCTCGGAGGGGTAGGTGGAAGTTAACGGCGTGACGGTCCCGGCCGTCTCGAAGCCGGCGAGCAGCGGCAGGTCGTCGCGGAGCCGGGTCCACTGGTCCAGCCCGAAGCCGTCAACGACGAGCAGGACGACGTTCTCGACGTCGTCGAGGAGATCGCCGAACGCTCCGTCGGGGAGGTTTCGAGCGAACTCCGACGACAGCAGCGAGAGGGTGCTCTCGGTGGCGTCGGCGAAACAGCGGTCGCGGTACGCGGGGAAGACGTACCCGTTCTCCTCGTACTCCTCGCGGAGGTCGGGTGCGAAATCGCTCACAGGGGGTGTCTCACAGCGACCGATAAAGCGGTACCGACACCGAGCGAGCGGCGCCGTCGGAGAGAGCGCGTCAGGCGTCCGTGACTGTCGCCCCAAGATCGTCGAGTACGAGCCAGAAGTCGGGGAACGACACGTCGACGTGTTCGGCGCCCGCGACCGTCGTCGTCCCCTCGGCGACGAGGCCGGCGACCGCCAGCGCCATTGCGATCCGGTGGTCGCCGCGGCCGTCGACCTCCGCACCGACGAGCGCTGACTCGCCGCCGTGGACGGTGAGCGTGTCCCGCTCCTCGGTCACCTCCGCACCGAGTTTCTCCAACTCCTCGGCCATCGCGCTCACGCGGTCGGTCTCCTTCAGGCGGACGTGCTCGCAGTTCACGATCCGCGTCTCGCCGTCGGCGACGGCGCCGACCGCAGCGATCGTTGGCAAGAGGTCCGGCGTGTCACCCACGTCAACCTCGATGCCGGAGAGATCGCCGCCCGCTGCGTGGAGCTCGCCGTCGTCGCGGTTCCAGTCGATCTGGGCACCCATCCGGTCGAGAACGTCGACGATCGCGGTGTCGCCCTGTGCGCTCGGCTGTGCGCCCTCGATCACGACGCCGTCGCTCCCCTCCGCCGCGGCGACCGCCCCGGCCGCGGCGAGGTAAGAGATCGACGAGAAGTCGCCCGGGACCGCGTAACTCCCGCCATGGGGCGTGTACTGCTGGCCGCCCTCGACTCGGAACCCCGAGTCGGTGTGTTCGGCGTCGACGCCGAACGCGTCGAGCACTTCGAGCGTGATCTCGACGTACGGTGCCGACTTGAGTTCGGTCTCGAGGTCGATCTCGATCCCTTCGTCGGTGACCGCGCCGGCCATCAGCAGCGCGGTGATGAACTGTGAGGACACGTCACCGGGCATCGAGACCGTTCCCCCCGAAAGGGAGTCGCCGACGACGAGCGGCGCCTGCCCGTTCCGCCGGGTGCTCTCGGCGCGTGCGCCGAGCGCCTCGACCGCGTCGAGCAGCGGGCCGTGGGGACGGGAGCGAAGCGAATCGTCGCCCGTGAGCACTGTCAGCCCGTCGGCGAGCGCCGCCGCCGCCGTCACCAGTCGGGTCGTCGTCCCGGAGTTCTCGCAGTTTATCACGTCGTCCGGGACCCCGGGTCGACCGTCGAACCCATCGATCGTGAGCGTCCCTGCGTCCAGTCGGGACCGATCGACGGTGCCGCCGAACGCGGAGACTGCACGCATCGTCGCCCGCGTGTCCGCACTGACCAGCGGATCTTCGACGGTCGCCTCGTCGGCGTACCCCGCCGCGAGGATCGCGCGGTGGGTGTAGCTCTTCGACGGCGGCGCTCGACAACGGCCGGAAACTCGGGACTGCGAGACGTGTTTCTTCATACTCTTCCCTGTGACTGCCGAGGAAATGAGTCCACCGGAGCCGACTTTTGAAGTGCGATAGCGGGACCAATCCCCGCGTGCGCTGAGAGTCGCCGCGGGACGGTTCGCGGGTGTGCGGCCAGCCGTCTCGCGAGGAGGTCGGCCGCCTGTTCGCCCTCCCCCCGACAGCGACCGCGTTTCCCGGCCTTCACTCCCCGACGGCGTCGGCGCCCGCCGATTCGGCCATCGCCCCAGCCAGCACCCGCGCCGCACTCGCACAGTCCGCCCAGTCCGTCCACTCCCGCGGATTGTGGCTGATCCCGTCCTCCGACGGCGCGAACAGCAGCGCCGCCTCCGTCACGTCGGCCACGTGCATCGTGTCGTGTGCGGCGCCGGAGTGGAGGTCCATCGTCCGGATGCCGGCCACCTCGCCCGCTCGATGCGCGGCTGCGCGGAGCGACTCGCTCATCGGCGTCGGTTCGAGGTCGAACGGTCGCGAGAACGAGGTCTCGACGCCCCGGTCGGCTTCGACGATCGCGAGACTTGATCGCGTGGCCTCGACGATCGTCTGCATCGACTGGTACTCGACGTCCCGGATGTCGACGCCCATCTCCACCTTTCCGGGCACGACGTTGGTCGCGTTGGGCGACACCGAGAGCGAGCCGACAGTACCGACTGCGGTGTCGCTCTCGGACTCGACTACGTCGTTGGCGGCGGCTTCCACGTCCAGCACCACCTCCGACGCCGCCGCGAGCGCGTCGGTCCGTTCGCCCATCGGCGTCGCGCCGGCGTGGTTCGCTTCGCCGACGATCTCGGCCTCGCAGTGGGTGATGCCCGTGATCGTCGTGACGACACCGACGGGGACGTTCTCGCGCTCCAGTTGGGTGTCCTGCTCGATGTGCAGTTCGTACCACGCCGCCCAGTCGCTGGCGTCGAGTCGTCCCTCGCCACGGAAGCCGATCCGTTCGAGGGACTCTTCGAGGGAGACCCCGTCGTCGTCCTCGATCGCGAGCGCCTCCTCGACGCTTCGCTCGCCGACGGCGACGGACGAGCCGAGCAGGCCGTCCGCGAAGCGCTGCCCCTCCTCCTCGGTGAAGGAGACGACCGCCAGCGGCCGCGACGGCTCGACACCCGCGTCCTGCAACGTCCGGACCGCCTCCAGTGCCGCGTACACTCCCAAGGGCCCGTCGAAGATACCACCCTCGGGGACGGAGTCGACGTGGCTTCCCGCAGCCACGGGTGCAGCGTCGGGATCTGCCGAGTCGGGCGTCCACGTGCCGGCGATGTTGCCGACGGCGTCGACGGTCACGTCGAGTCCGGCGCCTTCCATTCGGTCGACCAGCAGCTCGCGAGCGGCGCGGTTCGCGTCGGTCCCGGTGAGGACCGTCCGGCCGCGTCCTTCGTCGACCTCGATCTCTCCGTTCTCCGCATTGCGTTCGATGTCCCTCCGCAGACGGTCGGCGTCGATCTCCATGTCCGGCCCTGGCGGGGCAGGCGCCTTACCAGTACCTCTCGCGGCGGACGAGCCCACCGGAGGCGTGGTGCTTAACCCCGGCGACCGCCTCGATCGAAGCGAATGGAGAACGCCGGCGCCGACGCGTTCACCCACCTCGGTCCGGCGGTTCGGGAGGCCCTCTCCGAACGGGGGTTCTCGACGCCGACGGAGCCACAGCGGCGAGCGATTCCGCCGCTGGCGGCGGGGGAGAACGCACTCGTGATCGCGCCCACAGGGACTGGCAAGACCGAGACCGCGATGCTCCCGGTGCTGGATCAGATCGCTGCCGCCGAGGAGCGCCACGGAATCTCGGCGCTGTACATCACCCCGCTCCGCGCGCTGAACCGCGATATGCTCGACCGGCTTGAGTGGTGGGGCGAGACGCTGGATCTCGAGGTCGACGTGCGCCACGGCGACACCACCGACTACCAGCGCAGCAAGCAGGCCGACGACCCGCCGGACGTGCTGATCACTACGCCCGAGACGGTGCAGGCGATGCTGACCGGAGAGAAGCTCCGGAGAGCGCTCTCGGACGTGGAACACTTGATCGTCGACGAGGTGCACGAACTCGCGGCCTCGAAGCGCGGCGCGCAGTTGACGATCGCGATGGAGCGGGTCCAAGAGCTCTCGGGGCCGTTCCAGCGGATCGGCCTCTCCGCGACCGTCGGCGATCCCGACGAGGTCGCGAAGTTCCTCACCGGCACCGTCCGAGGGGAGTATCGGACCCAACGGGACTACCAGATCGTCGAGGTCGACGCGGGATCGAAAACCGACATCGATGTGGTTCGCCCGGAGATCACGGAGTCCGACCGGAAGCTGGCGGGCGAACTCGCGACGGAGCCGGAGATCGCCAGCCACGTCCGGTTCATTCGCGACGTGGTCGCCGAGAACGAGTCGACGCTCGTGTTCGTCAACACGCGCCAGACCGCGGAGGCGCTCGGATCGCGGTTCAAGAGCCTCGACGCGCCGATCGGAATCCACCACGGCTCGCTATCGAAGGACGCACGGATCGAAGTCGAAGAGGCGTTCAAAGCCGGCGAGATCGACGGGCTCGTCTGTACGTCGTCGATGGAACTGGGGATCGACGTGGGGCGCGTGGACCACGTCGTGCAGTACGGCTCCCCCCGCGAAGTCGCCCGACTCCTCCAGCGCGTGGGGCGCGCGGGACACCGGCGCGATCAGGTGTCGAACGGGACGGTCGTCGTTTCCGACCCCGACGACGCCAGCGAGGCGATGGCGATCGCCCGCCGCGCCGTCGCCGGCGAAGTGGAGCCCGCAGGGATTCACGAGGGCAGCCTCGACGTGCTCGCGAACCAGATCGTCGGCCTGCTGATGGACGAGGGCGAGATCGACGCCCGCGAGGCGTACGAGCGGATCACCCGCGCCTACCCGTTCCGTGACCTCCCCGAGGAGACGTTCCGCGAGGTGGTCCGCGAGCTCTCCTCGAACCGGCTGCTCTGGCTCGAAGAGGACCACGACCGCATCGAGAGCTCCGGCGGCACGTGGCAGTACTACTACGCGAACCTCTCGATGATCCCGGACGAGGAGAAGTACGAAGTGTACGACGTCTCCTCCCGTCGCGGGATCGGGAGCTTGGACGAGCGGTTCGTCGTCAACTTCGCCGAACCCGGATCGGTGTTCGTCCAACGGGGCGAGATGTGGCGGGTCGACCGCGTCGACGACGAGGAGGAGCGCGTCGAAGTCTCGCCCGTGCAGGACCCCGGCGGCGAAGTCCCGACGTGGGTCGGCTCGGAGGTTCCCGTCCCTGCGGCCGTCGCGAACGAGGTCGGTGAGCACCGCGAGGTCGCCGCCCAGCAGTTCCAGAACGGCGCGAGGCTCTCCGCGGTCGCGTCGGAGTTCACCAACCGCTATCCAGTCGACGCCGGGACGGCCGAAGTCGCGCTGGAACCCGTCGAACGGCAGGTCGACGCCGGCGCGCCGGTTCCCACCGCGGAGCGGTTGGTGCTCGAGTCGCAGGGCCGGACGGTCGTGCTCAACAGCCCCTACGGCCACCAGGTGAACGAGACGCTCGGGAAGCTCTGCTCGGCGCTGGTCGGGCAGCGGACGGGCTCGTCGGTCGGGATGGAGGTCGACCCCTACCGGGTCGAGTTCGAGGTGCCCAGCGGCGTCGGCATCGCGGCGTTCGACGAGGTGTTACGCGAGACGGACCCGAGCCACGTCGAGGCGATCATCGAACTCGCGCTCAAGAACTCCGACGCGTTGAAGTTCACGCTCAGCCACGTCGCCGCGAAGTTCGGCGCGCTCAAGCGCTACCAGGGCCAGGGCCGCTTCGGCGCGGACCGGCTGCTCGCCGCGCTGGAGGACACGCCCGTCTACGAGGAGGCGCTCCGACAGGTGTTCCACGAGGATCTGGCGCTCGAGGAGACGAAAGACCTGCTCGACGCGATCCAGTCCGAGGAGGGCGGCGTGGAACTGACGACCGCCCGCGAGCGCACGCCCATCGGCGCGGGCGGGCGCTCGACCGGCGGTGAGTTCCTCGTCCCGGACGACGCCGACGCGAGCGTGATCCAGACCGTCCGCGATCGACTGGAGGGCGACCGCGTGCTGCTGTTCTGTGTCCACTGCAAGGACTGGAACCGCCGGCAGGAGGTCGGGAAGATACGCGAGCCGATCGAGTGCCCGAAGTGTGGCTCGACTCGGATCGCCGCGCTGAATCCGTGGGCCGACGAAGTGGTGAAGGCAGTTCGGGCGGAGGAGAAAGACGACGAGCAAGACCGCATGACGCGGAAAGCGTTCAAGTCCGCCAATCTGGTGCAGGAGCACGGGATGAAGGCGGTTCGGGCGCTGGCCGCTCGCGGGGTCGGCCCGCAGACGGCGGCGCGGATCATCGCGAAGTTCCGCGAGGACGAGGCGGACTTCTACCGCGACATCCTCGAACAGGAACGACAGTATGCGCGGACGAAGAGCTTCTGGTGAGTCCGTACGGGTTCCCGAGACCCCCGGAGACGAACAGTCCCGGAACACTCGAACCTCAGTCAGTCTGTACCCGGAGCCGGACTGAGACACGTGTTCCGCCAAGGTCACTGTCGCCCACGGTTATCGAACCCTCGGAGCTTCGCACGATCCAGCGGGTCAACCACAGCCCCAAGCCGCTACTGTGGGTGAGTTGTGTCTCGGTTTCCGACGTGAGCACCTCGCGTTCGGTCGGCGGGAGCCCCGGCCCGTTGTCCTCGACGTGCACGGTGACGTGACTCCCGGACGGCGTGACCTCGGACGAGATCGCCACCTCGGGAGTGTCCGAATCGTTGTGTTCGATTGCGTTGTCGAGGACGTTGTCGAACGCGTACGGCAGCAGTTCGTGACCGATCACGGGGAGCGACTCGGGCAGACCGACCGAGACGTCGACGTCCCGTGACTCGGCACGGAGTCGTTCGAGCCGCTCTCGTAGCATCCCGCCCAACTCGATCGTGGCTCGTTCCGATCTATCCGTCCCCTGGAGCTGCTCGATGTTCCGTGCGGTCCGGCTCAGTTCGACGATGTTCGAGAGCCGGTCGTGCATTACCTCGACGTGTTCGTCGTCCTCGGCGCGCTCCTCGGCCAGTAGCTCGAGGTGTCCCCGAACCACGTTCACGTCGTTCCGGATGTTGTGTCGCAGTACCCGGTTGAGGACCGCGAGCCGCTGCTCCCGTTGTTTCTGTTCGGTGATGTCGCTGATGACGAAGACGCCGCCGCTGAACGACTCGGCCTGCGTTCGGATCGGGGCGGCCCAGATCCGGACGTCGAGCACGGCACCGTTCTTGTGGGTGTGTCGTGTCTCGACGCCGTGGAGTTTCTCGCCGGCCCGGAGACGGTCGAGAAACTCCTCGACGGCCTCCGGCTGTTCGCTAAGAACACGCGGGTAGGGTTGGCTTTGTACCTCCGTGTCACTCCAGCCGAAGATGCGCTCGGCACCGTCGTTCCAGACCTGAATCCCGCCACCTTCGTCGACGACGAGAATCCCGACCGGCGCGGTCTCGACGACCGCGGCGAAGCGATCGAGGAGGCGCTCGACCGACGTCGTGAGGATGTCGACCTCTGCTCGTGTGTCGATCTGCTCGTGCAGAACGGTGATGAACTCAGAGAAGAGTTCCTCGGTCAGGTCTTTCCGGTCGTCCGTCGCCCGTGATTCGTACGTGCTCAGGAGTGCCTGTTGGGCTTCCGTGTGGCCCTCTTCGGAGAGAATCCGGAAGAGCGTACCCACAAACTGATCAGCGTGATCGACCAATTTAGGGCACCCTAAATTTCTGAACGGTATAAGCGCTCTCCTCCGCCGGCGGAGACCTCCCTGCCGCTCCCGGAGGAACCGAGAGCCGGACTGCCACGGCAGTCGTCGTTCACCTCGCTCCGGCAACGCTTTGGGCCACCCGTACCGACCCGCGGCCATGAGCGACTCCCTCCGCCTGACGGTCCGCGCCGCCGAGAAGCGCGACGCGGGCCGGGGCATCGCGCGGCTCCCCGAAGCCGCCAGACAGCAGTTGGGCCTGCTCTCGGGCGACACCGTCCTGATCGAGGGCGAGCGCGAGACCGTCGCGAAGCTCTGGCCCGCCCGCGGCGACGTGCCCGACGGGGTGATCCGGATCGACGCCGACAGCCGCGCCAACGCCGGCGTGAAAGTCGGCGACACCGTCAGCGTCGCCGCCACCGATCTGCCCGAAGCGAGGTCGGTCACCCTCCGCGCGCCGGCGGCGCTGGGCGAGGTCGACGTGGATCGGGAGTCGATCGAGCGCCTCGTGAGTGAGGACGTTCGCAACCGCCCGGTCGCGCCGGGCGATCGACTCCACCTCGAACGACTCTCCGAGATCGCGTTCACCGTCGACGAGGCCGATCCCGACGGGCGCGTCCGCGTCACCGACGACACCGAGGTCGAACTGCGGATCGAAGGCGCGTCCGGCGGGACGAGCCCCGTCGAAGGGGTCGGAGAGTCCGAGAGTGGGACAGACGGGAGCAGTCAGACGACGCCAACCCAGCCCGGCAGCGATAGCGACGAGATGTCCGGCAGCGCCGTCGACGTGACCGGGAGCGGCGGCACCAGCACGGGCGTCAGCTACGAGGATATCGGCGGGCTCGACGAGGAGCTCGATCTCGTCCGGGAGACGGTCGAACTCCCGCTGTCGAACCCCGAGCTGTTCGCCCGGCTGGGGATCGATCCGCCGAAGGGGGTGCTGCTGCACGGCCCGCCCGGGACGGGAAAGACGCTGATCGCGAAAGCCGTCGCGAACGAGGTCGACGCGACGTTCATCAGCATCTCCGGCCCGGAGATCATGAGCAAGTACAAGGGGGAGAGCGAGGAGCGCGTCCGGGAGGTGTTCGAGGCCGCACAGGCCGACGCGCCGGCGATCATCTTCTTCGACGAGATCGACTCGGTCGCCCCCAAACGCGAGGACGGCGGCGACGTGGAGAGCCGGGTGGTGGGCCAGCTACTCAGCCTGATGGACGGGCTGAACGCCCGCGGCGAGGTGGTCGTGATCGGCGCGACCAACCGCGTCGACGAGATCGACCCCGCGCTGCGCCGTGGCGGCCGCTTCGACCGCGAGATCGAGATCGGCGTCCCCGGGGAGACGGGCCGCCGCGAGGTGCTGGAGGTCCACACGCGGAACATGCCGCTGGCCGACGACGTCCGGATCGACCGGCTCGCGGAGCGAACCCACGGGTTCACCGGCGCGGACCTCGCGTCGGTCGCGAAGGAGGCGGCGATGTCTGCGCTCCGGCGCGCGCGCCGGGAGGGGACCGAAACCGCCGACAGCGAGCCCGAAACAGCCGTCGCGGCCGCCGACCTCACCGTCACACGGTCGGACTTCGAGTCGGCGCTGGCGGCGGTCGAACCCAGCGCGATGCGAGAGTACGTCGCGGAGTCGCCGGAGGTCGGATTCGACGATGTGGGCGGGCTGGACGAGGCCAAGGAGACGTTGGAGCGCGCCGTCGCGTGGCCGCTCTCCTACGGCCCGCTGTTCGACGCCGTGGAGGCGTCGCCGCCGACGGGGGTGCTGCTCCACGGCCCGCCCGGCACGGGGAAGACGCTGCTCGCGAGAGCGATCGCCGGCGAGAGCGGCGTGAACTTCCTCGAAGTCGCCGGCCCGGAGCTGCTCGACCGCTACGTCGGCGAGAGCGAGAAGGCGGTCCGCGAGCTGTTCGAGCGCGCCAGACAGGCCGCCCCCGCGGTCGTGTTCTTCGACGAGATCGACGCCATCGCGACCGCCCGCGGCGGCGGGAACGACTCCGAGGTCGGGGAACGGGTGGTCTCCCAGCTCCTCACGGAGCTCGACCGCGCCGCGGAGAACCCGAACCTCGTCGTGCTGGCGGCGACCAACCGGAAGGACGCGCTCGACCCGGCGCTCCTCCGGCCGGGACGGTTCGAGTCCCACGTCCACGTGCCCGCGCCGGGCGAGGACGCGCGGCGGGCGATCCTCGACGTGCACGTCGAGAGAAAACCCCTCGGCGACGACGTGGATCTCGACGCCGTCGCGGCGTCGATGGCGGGGTACACGGGCGCGGACGTGAACGCAGTCGTGCGCGAGGCGACGCTGCTCGCCGTCGAGGACGTGACGAGCCGCTACGCGGGCGAGGAGGCCAACGACCACGCCGACGAGATCCTGCTCACGGGGAGTCACTTCGAACGGGCGCTCGACGCGGTGGAGCCCTCCATCTGACGGCTCCGCCGCCTTCGGTCCCCTTATACCGGTTCGGTCGAACGGTCGGATAATGGCGTTCGGCCTCAGTAGGCGCGCGACGGTCGCGGCGGCCGCGGTCGCGCTGACGGTGATCGGCATGACCGCCGGGACGATACTGCTCCTGGCGACCGGCCGGACGAACGTCGGCTGGTTCATGTTCCTGCTCTCGTTCGGCGGGTGGATGTTCGCCGCCGTGGCGGGGATGCTGCTCGTCTGGGACTCCGGCTACCTGGACAGGTGAGCGCCGTTCCGATAGGCCAAAGTACGCGCCGGCCGCAGTCGCCCGCATGGACGACCACGATCACGACGACGGCGACGAAGGACGCGTGACTGCACCGATGCAGGAGTTCACGACCGGCGAGGCCGGGATCGGCGCCGCGGTGCTCGTCGTCGGCCTCGTGCTGACGTTCGGGCTGGCGCTGGGGCTGGTCGGGTTCTGAACCGGGCTTCTCGCTTCCGCCGTATCGACGGCGACATCTTTCTCGACGGCCTCGTCACGCAGCCCGGGAGTCGATCCGAGTGAGCGGCCGCCGGACGCGGTAGCCCGGAGCGATCCTGACCGGCGTCGATGGGTTTTACTTTCGTGTCGAACTGTTTACTGGTACGCGGACGAACACGAGCCGTCGGCGTGAGACGGCCTCGAAGGGGAGTGACATGGGCGACTTCGAGGAGCACTACACGGAAGGGCGACAGCGCTTTTCGGCCGCCAGCCTGTGGCTCGTCGTCCCCGTCTACGTCGGGACGAACGACCCGACGCTCGTCGTCGTGACGCTGGTGGTCGGGAGCCTGCTCACCCGTGCCGGCGCGGTGGTCCCGGATATCGACAGCCACGACTCGATCCCGCGCCGGAAGCTCGGCCGACTGCTCACGGTCTGGGTGCTGGTGGTTTTCTTCCTCACGTCGGTCGATCTGGTCGTCCCGGGACCGCTGCTCGCGGGCGTGCTGTCCGCGCTCCCGATGGGGCTCACGCCGTCGGCGCTGTTCGTCCTCCTGCTGCTCTGGACCGGGCTGGCGTCGCGCCACCGGAGCATGACCCACTCGATCGTCTGGGGCGCGGCGCTGTCGGTCGCGTTCGGAGTGATGGGCTTCTTCTCGATCTACCGCGGCAGCCTCGCCGCGGCGGCGACCGTCGGCGCCGCGCTCGCGGCGTACTGCTTCGTCGGGTTCTACAGCCACCTCGACATCGACGACGAGGAGGATCAGGTCGTGCCGTCGCCCGACGACCGGGAGTTCGACGGCTACGAGCAGTACGTCCGGCGCTGGACCGAGCAGTACCGATGGCTGACCGTCCCGGCGCTGGTCGCTGGGCTCGTCGTCACGGAGTCGGGACTGCTCCTGCTGGCCGGGCTGGCGCTCGTCTACGCCGGCCTGATCGCCGGGCTCACGCTCCCGAGCATCGACCGAAAGCGGTCGGAGCCGCGGCGGGTGTTCGACCTCGTCGGCATCGGCGTCGTGACCGGCCTGTTGCTCCAACAGTTGGTCGCGGTCCGGGCGCGGCTCCTCGTCGAGGGGGCCGGACGGACGCTGGCGCTCCCGTCGGGGACGGTCCCGGCGTTCTACCTGTTCCTGCTGATACTGTGGCTGGGTCGCGAGGGGAATCTCCTGCAGCGGCTGGGGCTGGGCCGAGTGACCCACACGCTCCACTGGCCGGCCGCGGTCTGTGCGTCGTTCGTCCTCCTGATCGTCACCGGGACGGCGGGGCTGCCCCGCGACACGACCGTCTTCCTCGCGGTGGTCGGCGCGGGCTCGATGCTCTACGGCTTCTACCACCACCTCAGGGTGGACGACGTCATCGCGACCGCCGAGCAGCGCGTCGACTGATCGGCCGGTGCGGACATCAGGACGACCCCCGTCACCCACCGGAGTTAACCGCCCTCAGCCGCTCGTTCCGACGATGACCGACAGCCCCGTTCCAGCCGAGTACCGTGCGATCGCGGCGCTCCCGCTCACGGTCGAGGGGATCGACTACGACCAGTTCGAGCAGGACACCTCCTCCGGGTTCACCCGCGTCACGACCGTGTTCGAGCTCCGCGGCGACGGCGCGAGCGGTCGCGGCGAAGACGTGACGTACGACACAGAGGACCACGAGCGCCTCGCGAGCGCGCTCGACGCCGGGGAGTTCCCGCTCCCCACGGGCTCGTTCACGTTCGCGGAGTTCTCGTCGGCGCTCGACACGGTCGACCTGTTCCCCGGAGCCGGGCCGGAGCGCGAGGACTCGATCGACTATCGACGCTGGGCGGTCGAGTCCGCGGCGCTGGACCTCGCGCTCCGGCAGAACGACACGAACCTCCCCGGCCTGCTGGACCGCGAGCACCAGCCGGTCCGGTTTGTCGCGAGCACGCGGCTGGGCGAGCCGCCGAGCGCCGACCGCGTCGACGAGGTCCGCTCGCGCAACCCACAGATCGGGTTCAAGCTCGACCCCACCCCCGACTGGAGCGACGATCTGATCGACGATCTGCGAGCCCGCGACGCCGTCCGCGTCGTCGACCTCAAGGGCCACTACGAGGGGACCGACGTGGACGCCGACGCCGATCCCGAGTTCTACCGCCGGATCGTCGAGGGGTTCCCCGACGCGGTCGTCGAGGACCCCCTCGTGACCGAGGAGACGGGCCCGGTGTTCGAGGGCGAGGAGGGGCGTGTGTCGTGGGACAGCCCGATTCACGGGATGGACGACGTGCGCGCGCTCCCGTGGGAGCCGTCGTGGCTCAACGTCAAGCCTTCGCGGTTCGGCAGCGTCGAGTCGCTGCTCCGGACCGTGCGCTGGGCGCTCGATAACGGCGTGACGCTGTACGGCGGCGGGCAGTTCGAACTCTCCGTCGGTCGCGGGCAGGCACAGGAGATCGCGTCGCTGTTCTACCCCGACGGGCCGAACGACCTCGCGCCCAGCGTGTACAACGAGGCGTCGCTCCCGCCGGAACTCCCGCGAAGCCCGATCGCCGTCCCCGTCCGCGGGGACCACGACGGGTTCGGGTTCTGAGGAGCTACGACGCCGAGGCGTTCCCGACCGTGACGCGTGGCCCGTCCGCCGTTGTCACGGTCGCCGACCGAACGAACGACTCGTTCCCGAGGTAGACGACGACGTTTCTCTCGCTCACGCGCTCCAGTCGGTACGCCGTGTTCCCGTCGGCCTGCGTCCAGACGCCCCCGGTCCGCGTCGCTTTCTCGTCGAGATAGCGTGTGAACGCGGTCGCGAACTCGGTGGCGTTCGCGGCGTCGTCCCAGCGCAACACCCACGCGGTCGCCGTCGCTTCGCCGCGCTCGTACGTCAGCCGGCGGTCGTTCCCCCAGCCGTGTGCGGCGTCGACGGCCGCGGAGCGGTTCAGTTCCGTCCGGAGCGCGACGCGGAGGAACAGTTCGCCCTGCGTCGCGCCGCCACGGTGCTCCCACTCGCCGACCGCGCCGGCGGTGACGTTCAACGGCGTGATCGGGTCGTCGGTGCCGTGAAGCACCTGTTCGGTCGAGTTCGGCGGATCCGTGTGAACAGCGGCCAGCTCGTCGCCCGCGTCGAGTCGTTCTTCGACGTACACGTGGCCGTAGCGATACGGCGCGAGCACGAGCCGGTTCCACGCCGTCGCGTTCCGGTATCGCCCCGCGTACGACAGCGGCTCCGACGACGGCATGAACGCGCGCCGATACTCCGATTCGACGTGGGTCGCCGCCCCTTCGACGACGAGGTCGCGGGTCTTGCGTACGTCGTACGTCCACTGACGCCCCTCCGAGAGCGCGGACACGAGCGTGTCGCGCCAGTCTGTGCTGAACTGAACGACGTGGAGGAACTCGTGGGCGAGTGTCGTCTCCGCGAGGCGCTCGTCGGCCAGCGCCGGCTCGAAGAGGTAGACGGTCGAGGGGCCCGTGGCGGCGCCGGCCGCTTCGACCCGCTCGTCGGGCGGCGTGATCCCCAGCGACGCGTAGAACCGCGGAGCGTCGGGCGTCGGGCGATCGGCGCTGTCGGCGGTGTACACCGTCGGCGGCCGCACGTCCTGCCCGGTGAGGTTCAGCACACGCTCGAACACCGGATCCGGGTCGACCGGTAGTCGGTCGGCGGCGATGGAGACACCGTCACCGTCCGGCGTCACGCCCGTCGACGGCGTCGGTGACGCCGGGTCAGAAGTCGGCGTCCGTGTCGGCTCCGGCGTAGCCGTCGGCGACGGGCCGGCGGGCGCGGCGCCACAGCCGGCGAACACGAGCAGGAGGGCACACGCGATGGGTGCGAGGCGCATACTGTCAAATCGAACGTATTATCCAAAAAGATACTGTCTCGACTGTCGATTTAAATATTCGAAAACGGTACCGAACTCATACCGTCTATATCTACGGATCCGTCACGCACGTCCGCAGACCACGTCGCTCGCGACTCGCTTGTAACGGAGATTCGCGAGAACCAGTCGGAAAGGGTGGGTCCCGAAATCGATCGCCGCGACGCTCAGTCGAGTTCGGCCGCCAGCACGTCGCGAAGCTGCCGGATCTCGTCGCTCGGGTACTCGATCGACCCGTCGGCGGTCGAGAGCGAGAGCGACCCGTCCCCGGTCGCGGTCCCGAGGTCGGTCACCGTCGCGTCGTCGGCGACCGCCTCGCGGAGCGCGTCGGCGTCGGTCGTCTCAACCACGACTCGGCCCGGGGTCTCGCTGAACAGCGCCGCCGCGTCGTCGAACTCGGCTGCGACGCCCGCGTCGTCGGTGACCATCTCCGCGAGCGTCACCGCGAGCCCGCCGTCGCTGGCGTCGTGGGTCGCGAGCGTGGAGTCGAGGTCGGCCACGCGAGCGAGCGCGTCCACGAGCGCCCCCGGATCCGCGGGGAGCGCGGGGAAGCGATCCGAGCCGCCGAACTGCGAGAGGAGGAGCGAGCCGCCCAGCGCGTGGGGGTCGTCGCTGCCGATCCCGGAGCCCGCGGCGTACTCGGTTGGTTCGACGAGCACCAGTTCACCCTCGCCGGAGACGGTGGTCGGTGGTGCGTCGTACCCCGACTTCGTTCCCAGGAGAGCGAGCGTCGGCGTCGGCGCGATGGGGCCGCTCTCGGAGTCGTTGTACAGCGAGACGTTGCCGCCGACGACCGGCACCGAGAGCGCCGCGCAGGCGTCGGCCAGCCCCTCGACCGCGCTGGCGAAGCCGTCGTACGTCTCGGGATCCTCGGGGTTGCCGCCGTTGAGGCAGTCGACGGCCGCGAGCGGCGTCGCGCCCTTGGCGGCGAGGTTGGTGGCGTTCTCGACCGCGACCGCGCGGGCGCCGGCCGCGGGGTCGGAGTCGGTCCAGTGGGGGTTCGCGCCCGAGGAGAGCGCGATCGCGTGTTCCTCGTCCTCGTCGCCGGCGTCGTGGAGCGCGAGCAGGGCGGCGTCGTCGCCGGGCTCGACGGCGGTTCGCAGGCCGACCTCGTGGTCGTACTGCCGGTACACCCACTCCTTGCTCGCGGCGGTGGGGTCCGCGACGACCGCCTCGAACGCCTCCCGGAGGTCGAATGCGGGCAGGTCGCGTTCGGGCGCTTCCGGCGGTTCACGGGCGAGATCGTTCAACGGCGCGCCCTCCGCGAGGTAGTCGGCGTCGGCGTCGACCACCGTCTCCCCGTCAAACTGACAGACGTAGTTCCCCTCGGTGATCTCGCCGATGTCCGAGCAGCCGAGGTCGAAGCGCTCGGCGATCTCCCTCACGCGCTCGACGTTCTCCGGGGTCACCTCGTAACACATCCGCTCTTGGGACTCCGCGAGCAGGATCTCCGTCGCGTTCATCCCGGGCTCGCGGGTGTGGACCGCGTTCAGGTCGATATCGGCGCCGAAGCCGCCCTTCGCGACGAGCTCTGAGGAGGCGCCGCCGAGCCCCGCCGCGCCGAGGTCCCGCGCGGACTCGATCAGCCCCTCGTCGACCAGCGCCTCGTTGCACTCGATCAGCAGCTTCTCCGAGTAGGGGTCGCCGACCTGCACGGCGGGTCTGTCTTCGGTCTCGGCGTCCTCGTCGAGATCCTCGCTCGCGAAGGAGGCGCCGCCGAGGCCGTCACGGCCCGTCGCGTTGCCGAGCAGAACGAGTCGGTTGCCCGCTTCCTGCGCCTCGGCTGTCACGAGGCGGTCTGGTGTGGTCTTCCCGACGCAGGCGACGTTCACGAGGGGGTTCCCGACGTGGCCCTCCTCGAACGCGACGCTGCCCGCGACCGTCGGGACGCCGATCGCGTTGCCGTAGTCCGCGATCCCCTCGACGACGCCGTCGAGCAGGTAGCGGGAGTGCTCGCGGTCGAACGGGCCGAAGTACAGCGAGTCCGCGAGCGCGATGGGGTAGGCGCCCATCGAGAGCGTGTCGCGGACGATGCCGCCGATCCCGGTCGCGGCGCCGTCGTACGGGTCAACGTAGCTGGGGTGGTTGTGGCTCTCGATCCCGAACGTGAGCAGCGTGTCGGTGCCGGGGACCCGGACGACCGCGGCGTCGTCGCCGGGGCCGATCTCGACGTGCTCGCCCTCGCTCTCGAACGCCGAGAGCAGCATGCGCGAGGAGCGGTACGCGCAGTGTTCGCTCCAGAGGTTCTCGAACAGGTGCTCCTCGGCCCGGGTGGGCTCGCGACCGAGTTCGTCGACGACGAGGTCGTGGTCCGCATCCGCGAGAGGCATTCACCCGTGTGGTCAGCGTCGGGGTGCAAAGGGGTTTCGTTGTGCGCGTTCGTGGATAGACGGCGGGGCCGCGAGAATTTCAGACGAACAGCAGCGGCAGCATCACCGCCACGCCCGCGGCGAACCCCGCGACTAGCGCGCGGTGGCCGCCGTCGGGGAGGTCGGCGCCGGTCTCCAGCGCCTCGGGGACGAACTCCGTCGCGACGAGATACACCATCGCGCCCGCGGCGAACCCGAACCCGAACGGGAGGAACGACTGGGCCCAGCGCACGAACACGAACGCGATTACCGCGCCGATCGGCTGCGGGAGGCTCGAGAACACCGCGGCGCCCACCATCCGCCAGTTCGAGAGCCCCATCGCCCGCATGGGGATCGCGATCGCCGTCCCCTCGGGGACGTTGTGGATCGAGATGGCGACGGTCATGAACACCGCGAGCACGGGCACCGAGAACCCCAACACGGGAATCCCGCCCGTAAGCCCCAGCTCCGCGAAGGAGACGCCGACGGCGACGCCCTCCGGGAAGCTGTGGATCGTGAGGATGCCGAGAATGAGCGCGAGCTTCCTGAGGTCGCCCGCCGCGAACGCCTCGGCCTCCAGTCGGTGCTCGTCGTGAGCGTGGTCGCCGCCGTCGGCCTCGACGGCGTGTCCCCCGACGTCGATCCTGTCGAGGACGCGGTCCGAGACCTCCACCAACGCCGCGCCCGCGACGATCCCGCCGACGAGCAGGAGGGGGAGTCCCGTGGAGTAGGCCAGCCCCTCGTTGAACAGCCCGAACAGCGACGCCGACACCATGATCCCCGACGCCAGCCCCCACAGCGCGACGTTCCAGCGGTCGCTGATCTCGTCGGTGTAGAAGAACGGCAACGCGCCGAGCCCCGTCGCCAGATCCGTGACGAGGCCGGCGAGGAACACGAACGCGAGGTTCCCTGCCAGTCCCATGTCTCACCGTTCGTCTCGACCGGCATAACTCTTTTCAGATATCCGATAGTTTTTGGTCGTCCTAAAGCCGTCGTCCACCCACCCGTACCGGACGCCTTTTTACGGCCGGCCGCCAACCCCGGATCGTGCTTTCGGCCGAGCTGCACTGCCACTCCGAGCTCTCCCACGACGGCCGGGATCCGGTGGATCTGCTGGTCGAACAGGCCGCGGCTGTCGGGCTCGACGCGATCGCCGTCACCGACCACGACGCCATCCACGCGAGCCACGAGGCCGCCGCGTTGGCCGAGGAGTACGGGCTCGTCGGCATCGTCGGGATGGAAGTCACCTCCGCGGCCGGCCACGTGCTCGCGCTGGGGATCGAGGAGGCGATCCCCTCGGGGCTGGCGTACGACGAGACGCTCGACCGCATCCACGATCAGGGGGGGATCGCGATCGTCCCTCACCCGTTCCAGAGCTCGCGACACGGCGTCGCCGCCCACATCAGCGACGAGCAGCTCGCGAGCGCCGACGCGATCGAGGTGTACAACTCACGCCTCCTCACGGGGCGGTCGAACCGGCAGGCCGAGCGGTTCGCGACCGCCCACGACGTGCCCAAAACCGCCGGGAGCGACGCCCATATCTCCGAGATGGTCGGGCAGGCGATCACCGAAATCGGTGTCGAGGAGCGGAGCGTCGACGCGATCCTGCGGGCGATCCAGCAGGGCCGGACCAGCGTCGTCGGACAGAAGACGCCGTGGCGAATCTCGTTCCGGCAGGCCGCCGGCGGCGTGAAACGCCGGGTCCAGCGCGGCGTGCGCGAACTGTTCTGATGACCGCCGACGGAACTACGCTCCGCGGCGCCGACCTGTCGACGGTCCGCGAAGCCGTCGCGTCCGGCGATCCTCTCCCCGGAACGGGCGGCTTCGCCGGGGAAATCGACGGTCGGCTCGTCTGTGACGTGCTGGGCCGCGAACCGCTCTACCTCGACGCCGCGAGCGACGCCCGGGAGTGGAGCTTCGACCCGACCGACCTCGAAGAGCCCGAACTCCTCGACGCCGGCACGGTCGTCGAACCGGACGGCGACCGGCGGAGGGTGTGGTCGCTCCCGGACCTGTCGCCCGAGACCGATCGGGAGGCCGCCGTCGACGCCGTCCGCGACGCGGTGCTCACGAGCGTCCGCGAGCCGGATTCCGACGGGCTCGCGGTCGCGTTCTCCGGTGGCGTCGACTCCGCGGTCGTCGCCGCAGGGGTGCCGGACGTGCCCTGCTACGTCGCCGGCTTCGCGGACGCCGAGTCCCACGACGTGGACGCGGCGCGCGCGGCCGCCGACGCGATGGACCGCGACCTCCGCGTGGTCGCGTTCGACCACGACGACATCGAGCGGGCTGTCCCCGAAATCGTCCGTGCCACGGGGCGCTCGAACGCGATGGACGTGGGGATCGCGCTCCCGCTGTACTTCGTCGCCGAGCGGGCCGCGGCTGACGGATACGACCGTCTCGCGGTCGGGCAGGGCGCCGACGAGCTGTTCGGCGGCTACCGGAAGGTGGTCGATCCCGCCGAGGACCACCGCGTCGAAGCTGATTCGGTCCGCGGCGCGACGCGGGAGGTGATCGGGAGCCTCCCCGATCAACTGCCGCGTGACGTGCTGACGCTGCGGGCCGCCGGCGTCGAGCCGGTCGCGCCGCTGCTCCACGACCGCGTGATCGACGCCGCGCTCCGACTGCCCGCGGACCTGCTCGCGACCGAGGCCGAACGGAAGGTGGGGTTCCGGCGCGCGGTCGCGGGCGTCGTTCCGGACGACGTTCGCGGGGCCGAGAAGAAGGCGGTGCAGTACGGCACCTACGCCGCACGGGAGCTTGATCGGCTGGCTCGACAGGCCGGCTACAAGCGCCGGATGGACGATCACGTCGGGCAGTACATCGACGCGCTGGTCGCCGGCGACGCGTAGCTACGCGTTTTCGGCGGCCTCGATCGCCCTGCGCGCGAGGGCTCGTGTGTCGGCATCGATGTGGCTCTCTGCGAGTTCCTCGCGATCGTACCACGCCCACGCGTCGGCGTCGGCCTCGCCCGGCGCGGGGTCGATCTCCCGGCTCGGGACCGTCGCAAAGTAGACGTGGTCGACGTGCTGGTGGAACACGTCGTCGCCGTCGGTGTCGATGTCGTACAGCAGTTGCTCCCGCGGGGTGGGGAGGGTCCGCCCCGCGGGCGCGCCGACGGGGTCGGTGTCGTCGAGCAGCGTCGGTTCGAGCCCCGTCTCCTCGCGTGTCTCGCGCAGGCCGGCCTCGTGGGGGAGTTCGTCGCGGTCCACGTGGCCGCCCGGGGGGATGTGGATCTCCAGTTTCGGGTGGTAGTGCAAGGCCGCGGCGCCGTCGTTGACGACGTAGACGGTCGCAGTGAAGTGGCGCGTCGTCTCCATGGCTCTCGATTACCACCGTGGGGTTTCGGGGTTGCGGTTCGATTATTGGGTTGTGTATTTAGTCGGTAGAACGTCAGTCGGTCTACTTCTGTGAACCGTTATCACGACAACACCGTTAAAGCCCCTGCCCGCTCGGCTCGGGGGCCTCGCTGCGCTCCTCGGTCGCTCCGCTCCCTGCGGTGCTTGCGTCGGCCGCCTTCGCCGAGCGAGCAGCCCCTTTCAGTTCCACCCGACAGCACAGCCCACACGCCTCCCCAGCCGACTCACTCGCTCACTTCGTTCGCTCGTTCGTCCTCCGAGGGAGCAAAGCTCCCTCGTGCCCTCGCTCGCGTTGCTCGCGAGGACCTCGCGCTCGGGTCGCGTACGGAGGCGCGACCGCTTCGCGCCACAGCATTAGCGGCAGTACGTGTGAGCAGCAGTCCATCGGCACCGACCGCAGCAAAAGATCGGGTCGCAAGAACTACTTGGTGGGCACTCACAGTTTACGGTATGGCACACGAAAGCTCGTCCGATCTGGGCCTCGGGATCGGCGTCACCCTCTCCGTGGTCGCGCTGCTGGCCGCGGCGTGGCTGGCGCTGGTCGACCCGAGCGCGACGTTCGACAGCGGGATGCACGCCGCGGCGGTTCCCTTCGCCGTCGCGATGACCGTCGGCGTCGCCGCCGTCGCCGCGATCCACCTCTTCTGGGGGGAGTAGGCGGGAAACCGTTAAGACCGCGAACGCCTTACGCCACGACGAATGACCGAGTACACCGAGGAGGAGGCACGCATCGTCGCGTACCTACGCCACAGCGTCTCCTCTGGGGATCGGTACTTCCGGGCCAAGAACATCGCCGAGTCGATCGGGCTCTCGGCCAAGCAGGTCGGCAGCCGACTGCCGACGCTGGCGGAGAAGTCCGACGACGTGGAGATCGAGAAGTGGGGACGCTCGAAATCCACGACGTGGCGCGTCGAACCCCAGGGGTAGCACCGCCTCGCGCCGTCCGCCGCTTTTCGGTCCGCCGCAGTCCCTACCCGTTATCACCCCCCGACCCGTAGCCCGGGGTATGACCGTCCGTGTCGAACGGACCTTCACGTTCGACGCCCCGGCCGAGCAGGTGTGGGAGTTCATCGCGGACCCCGCCAAGCGTGCCGAGGCGATCAGCGTCGTCGAATCGTACGAAGTCGCCGACGATGCGGGCCGGGAGGCGACGTGGCACGTCAGCCTCCCGATCCCGGGCGTGGGCGCGACCGTCGCGATCGAGACCGAGGACGTCGAGCGCGACCCGCCGAACCGCGTCAAGTTCGTCGGCAAGTCCACGGCGCTGCGGGTGACCGGCACCCACACCATCGAGTCCGACGGCGAGACGACGACGCTGCACAACGAGTTCGTCGTCGACGGCCGACTCCCCGGCGTCGAGCGCTTCTTCAAGAAGAACTTCGAGTCGGAGCTCGACAACCTCGAAGCCGCGCTCCGCGAGGAGTTGGGGCTGAAAGCATGAGCGAAATCGCTGCCGGCGACGACGCGATCACGATCGCGCTGGCCCAGCACCGCGTCGAGGCAGGCCACGTCGAGGCCAACGTCGACCGCGCGGTCGCAGCCATCGAGCGTGCGGCCGGCGAGGGCGCCGACCTGGTCTGTCTGCCCGAGATGTTCAACGTCGGCTACTTCGCGTTCGACTCCTACGCCCGTGAGGCGGAGGGGCTCGGCGGGCCGACGCTCGACCGGATCGCCGGCGTCGCCGCCGACCACGGCGTCGCCGTTCAGGCCGGCAGCATCGTCGAGGATCTCGCCGCCAGCGCCGACGCCGGCTTCTCGACGCCCGAATCGGGGGGGTTGGCCAACGCCTCGGTGTTCCTCGACCGCGCGGGCGAGGTACGGGGAGTGTACCGCAAACAGCACCTGTTCGGCTACGACTCCGCGGAGACCCGACTGCTCACGCCCGGCGAGTCGCTCCCGACCGTCGAGTTCGAGGGGTTCACCGTCGGGATGACCACCTGCTACGACCTGCGCTTCCCCGAACTGTACCGCGAGCTCGCCGACGAGGGTGTCTCGCTGGTGCTGGTGCCGAGCGCGTGGCCGTACCCGCGAGTCGAACACTGGCGGACGCTCCCGCGCTCGCGAGCCATCGAGAACCTCGCGTACGTCGCCGCGGTCAACGGCGCCGGGGAGATGGGCGAGGACCGCCTCGTCGGCCGCTCGACGGTGTACGATCCCTGGGGGACGCCGATATCGACCTGCGACGACGGCCCCGAACTGGTGACCGCCGAGCTGTCGCCGTCCCGCGTCGAGGCGGTCCGCGAGGAGTTCCCGGCGCTGCGGGACCGTCGGCTGTAGCTCGCCGCGGCGAAAGAGCCTACATCTCGGCGGCTGAACGGCCGCCATGGACACCAAGCGGTTCCTGTTCGTCTCGGCCGACGCCGCCCTGATCACCGACCTCGCGTGGCAGGTCCACCGGGAGGGTCACGACGTGAAGTACTACATCGAGGCCGAGAGCGACCGGGAGATCGGCGACGGGTTCGTCCCCAAGACCGACGACTGGGAGGCCGAGGTCGACTGGGCCGACGTGATCGTCTTCGACGACATCTGGGTCGGATCGGACATCGGGACCGGCGCGCTCGCCGAGGAACTGCGCGAGCGAGGGAAGGCGGTCGTCGGCGGCACGCCGAACACCGATCAGCTCGAGGAGGACCGCGGCTACGCGATGGAGATCCTCGAGGAACACGGCGTCAACACCGTCGAACACCACGTGTTCGAGGAGTTCGACGCCGGAATTCAGCACGTCCAGCAGAACCCCGCGCCGTACGTGATCAAGCCGCTGGGGGAGGTACAGAACGTCAAGCGCCTGCTGTACGTCGGCGACGAGGACGACGGGAGCGACGTCGTGGACGTGCTGAGGGCCTACGAGAAGGCGTGGGGCCACCGAATGAAGGGGTTCCAGCTCCAGCGGAAGGTCGAGGGCGTCGAGGTCGCGATCTGCGGGTTCTTCGACGGGAACGAGTTCGTCGACCGAGTCAACTTCAACTTCGAGCACAAGAAGCTGTTCCCGGGCAACATCGGCCCCTCGACCGGCGAGATGGGCACGTCGATGTTCTGGGCCGGCCGGAACAAGCTGTTCGAGGAGACGTTCGGGAAGCTCGAAGGGTGGCTCGCCGAGGAGGGGTACGTCGGCAGTATCGATATCAACTGCATCGTCAACGAGACCGGGATCTACCCGCTCGAGTTCACGCCACGGTTCGGCTACCCGACGATCGCGCTGCAGGAGGAGTCGTTCGAGTCCTCGACGGGGCAGTTCTTCTACGATCTCGCCCACGGGAACGATCCCGAACTCGCGGTACACAGCGGCTACCAGATCGCGGTCCGGGTCGTCCTGCCGCCGTTCCCGTTCGACGACGAGGAGACGTACGACGAGAACTCCCGGAACGCCGCGGTCGTGTTCGAGACCGAGAGCCGGGAAGGGGTCCACCTCGAAGACGCGAAGAAAGTCGACGGACAGTGGCGTGTCGCGGGCGACAACGGGATGCCCATCGTCGTGACCGGGAAGGGGGAGACGATGGGCGCCGCGCGCGAGCAGGCGTACGACCGCATCGACGACATCGTGATGCCCAACATGTACTACCGGGACGACATCGGCGAGCGCTGGATCGACGGCGACGGCGACCGGCTGCAGGCGTGGGGGTATCTCGGACCGCAGTCGTAGCGCCGCGGCGTCCGGTGTTACGGGTCCTCCTCGGCCGGCGCCGCGTCGTCGGCCAGCAGGGCACAGAACCGCCGCAGGAACGTCTCGCGGTCCGTGCGCCCGGCGCCGGCCGCGACGAGCAGCTCCTCCAGCCCGTCGCGGTGCTGGTGGCAGTACTCGCGGTAGCACGGCTTGCAGACGTACTCGAACTCCTTCCCCTCGCGGTTCCAGATGTCGCCGTGTTTGTCGTACTCGAACGCGTCGTCTTTCGCGAGCGATTCGCCACAGCTGATACACGTCACCCGCGCGCTGGTCCCGAACAGCCTCGACGCCATCGTGTGTCGGACGAGGCGACGGATCGCAGTAGGTCGACTGCCTCACCAGTCGTGTTCGTTAAGTATCGGTGCCGGGGGGTTTCGTCCCCACGAATCGACGACGCGGCGCCGACGGAACGGTCGTGGGACTGGTCGAACCACGCTGTCCATCCCCCTTCACGACTGGAGCTGGTGAACCATCAGTTATCGTAAACAACGGTCGGCACAACGTCACTCCAGCCTCGTAACGAAATAAATTCGCCCGAGAGGGGCGCTCTCAGCCGGACAGTATTGAATTCTGATAATACCAGCGAATATCTATCGTCTATGTAGGCGCATATTGACTGATGCTTGCCTAAGCTATTTACCCCAATAGCCCAGCCATAGCCCATGGTAGATGGTGACAATCAACCAACGACCACGCGACGAACGTACCTGAAAGCGGGCGCAGCGGTCGGCAGCTTCGCCGGACTGAGCGGATGTGTCTCCTCGCTGACTGGAGGCACCACGACGCTCCGGGTGAACTCGCCGGCAGCGGAGGGGTCGGTCCACGGCGACGCCGGGGCGTGGATCAAGGAGTACGTCGAGGCGGAGACCGACGGCGACATCGAGATCGAAGTGTACCGCAATAGCGAGCTGGGGGGACAGATCGAGTCGATCGAGAACGTCTCCACGGGGTCGCTGGAGATGTACGTCATCCCCTACGCGCTGACGGGGACCCAGTACCAGCCGGCACAGGTGTTCGACGCGCCGTACCTGTACGATCCGGACAACCCTTACGAGGACATCTACGAGAAGACCGACCCGCAGGACAGCGAGATCGCACAGGACGTCATCGAGAACCTCGCTTCGGAGACCAACATCCGGTCGCTCGGCGCGGTGGTGCAGGGGACGCGGCGGTGTACGCTGAACGTCGAGGGCGAGCCGCCGACGAACCCCGAGGAGCTCGGCGAGTACCGGATGCGTGCGGTGCCGATCGGGATGTACGAGCAGGCGCTCGTCGGCCTCGGCGCCGAGACGACGAACATCGACTTCTCGGAGGTGCCACAGGCGCTGGCCTCGGGCTCGATCCAGGGGCAGGAGAACCCCTACAACATCATCCGGAGCTCGGGCATCTGGGAGAACCAGAGCCACATCATCGAGACCGACCACATGCACGTGCCGCTGGCGATCATCATCAACGAGGGGATCTTCCAGGACGACCTCACCGACAACCAACAGCAGATCATGTACGACGCGGTGCGCGAGAACCAGTCCCGCGCGACCGAGACGCTACAGGAGAACCTCGAGGGTCACCGGGAGTTCATGCGCGAGAACGGCCTCACGATCGTGCCGCCGGAGGATATCGACATGGACGCGTTCCGAACCTCGACCCGCCAGCGCATCCGGGACCAGTTCCCGGACCTGATCGACACGATCGAACAGCTGCACGGTAACGGCTACCCCGCGGAATAGATGTCACGGGTCGAGCGCGCGTTCGACCGGGCGACGAGTGCGCTGTATCGCGGCTCCGCGGTAGCGCTGCTGCTCATCCTCGTTTTGATGCTGGTCCGGGTCGTCTCACGGAACCTCAGCCTCGGGATCAGCGGGCTCCAGATCGTCGCACAGGCGGCCGCAGTCTGGCTCACGTTCATGATCGTCGGCGCGCTGGAGTGGGAACGGCGCCACATCGAGATCGACTACTTCACTGACCGTATCCCCGAGCGTTGGCAGCCGCTACACGAGATCTTCGTGACGCTCGTGGGGACGTACGCGGCGTACGTCATCTTCGTCGGTTCGGCGATCGCGATGGTGACGTTCGCCGACTCCACGTCGCCGGCCGTCGACATCCCGATCCCGTTCTACTACGCGGCGTCGACGCTCGGGGCGGGGTTCCTGCTGTCGATCTACGGCTACCGCATCTACTCCGCGGTTCAGGAGGTGCGACGCTGATGGCGGTGCTGGGTCTGATCGCGGTGCTGCTGTTCGTGGCGCTGGCCTCGATCCGGGTGCCGGTGTGGATCGCGCTGCTGGTGCCGGCCGCCCTGTACAGCTTCGTCAGCGGGCAGCCGTTGCTGTTCCCGGCGGTGAACATGGTTCGGGAGTTGGACTCGTTCACGCTGCTCGCGATCCCGCTGTTCATCTACGTCGGCTCGCTGATGAACCACGGCGAGATCACCGAGAAGATATTCGACTTCGCCGACGACGTCGTCGGCCACTACGACGGCGGGCTGGCGCAGGTGAACATCCTCACCAGCCTGATCTTCTCGGGGATCAGCGGCTCGGCGCTCGCCGACATCGGCGGCGTCGGGCGCGTCCTGATCGACTCGATGAAGGACGCCGGCTACGACGGCGACTTCTCGGCGGCGGTCACCAGCGCCTCGGCGACGGCCGGCCCGATCTTCCCGCCGAGCATCCCGCTGATTCTCTACGGGATCATCGCGGAGGTCTCGGTGGTTTCGCTGCTGCTGGCGGGCGCGCTGCCGGCGCTGCTCACCGTCGCGTTCCTGATGCTCGGCACCGCGGTCATCGCGAAGACCCGCGGGCTCCCGAGCAACTCCCACCGCGCGTCGCTAGGCAAGATCGGCTCCTCGTTCGCCAAGGCGTTCCCGGCGCTGCTGACGCCGGTGATCCTCATCGCGGGGATGCTGGGCGGGCTGTTCAGCCCGACCGAGGCCGCGGCGGTGACGGTGTTCTACATCCTGTTGATCAACACCGTCGTCTACCGGTTCCTGAACCTCCGGTACATCTGGAACGCGGCCACGGAGACCGTCGAGACCACCGGGACGATCGTGATCATCCTCGGCGCCGCGAGCGTGTTCAGCTACGTGCTCTCCGTCGAGGGCGTCGACAGGCTGTTCGAGACGACCGTGCTGTCGCTCTCGACCAACCCGATCATCGTGTTGATCCTGGTGAACCTCGTGCTGCTGTTCATCGGGCTGTTCCTCGACCCGATCGCCGCGCTGGTGATGATGACGCCGATCGTCCTCCCCACGCTGACCGAGGTCGGCGTCGATCCGGTCCACGCGGGAGTGATCATGGTGTTCAACCTGATGCTCGGGCTGCTCACCCCGCCGCTGGGGCTCTCGGTGTACCTCTCGGCGGACATCGCGGACGAACCGGTGTGGAACGTGTTCCGGGAGACCCGGGACTACTACGTGATCCTCGCGATCGCGCTGCTGGTGATCACGTACTACCCGCCGCTCAGTCTGAGTATTCTCGAGTACCTGTAGCCCGCCGCCGGCGCTTCTCCGGCGGCGTGTCGTCCTCCACCAACTGCATCGTCACGAGCGTGTCCCCCTCGGCCATCGTCGCGACCAGCCAGTCGTACCCCTGCTGGGGCTCCTCGCTCGCGAACTCCACGCCCGCCGCCCGGAGTTCGGCCATCCGCTCCCGGATATCGTCGACGGCGAACGCGATGTGGAAGAAGCCGTCGCCGTGCTCGCGCCAGTGCTCGTACACCCAACCGCGCTCCGTCGTCGGCGTGATCAGTTCGACCAGCGCGTCGCCGACCGGGTAGAGCGCCACTTCGAGTTCGAACTCGCCGGTCATCTCCTCGCGAGCCAGCCGATCGACGCCGAACTGTGCTTCGAACGCGTCTGTCGCCGCGTCCAAGTCGCCGACCACGAACGCCACGTGGTGGATGCGCGTGAACATACCGCATACGTCGCCGCTCGTAGCATCAATCTATCGTCTCCTGCAACGCCGCGACGAACGCGCGACAGTCCATGCCGACCGAGCCGCCGCGCGCGGCCGCGGCGTCGTTCACCGCGCTCACCACCCCGTCGGTCCACGTCGATCGCGCGTCGCCGATGCGGGCGGAGTCGTGGGCGACCGTGGCCGCGGGGATTCCCCGCTCGTCGAGGAACGGGAGCCGGCTCCGGCCTGCCCCCTCCTTCCCGCCGCCGGCGTCGTTGAACACCGCGCCGGCCACGTCGCCCGCGATGTACGACTCCCGTTCCCCGGCGAGCCGGGCGCCGTGGCTCGCGGTGATCGCGATCCGGCCGTCGTCCTCCGGCCGAATCAGCGACAGCGAGTCCATCCCCCAGACCGCGGGGTCGCCGTCGTCGAGTTCGAACCGCCCGGGCGATCGGGGCTCCGGCGACGGCGCGGGATCTGCGTCGCGCATCCGCTCGGCGGCGTCGAGCGTGGAGTCGCCGACGGCACAGCCGAGCGCCGCGGCGGCGTCGTTGACCCGGCTGAGCTGCCCCGACCGGACGGTGTCGGCGCCGTCGCCGATGCGGGCGCTGTCGTGGTGGACGGTGGCCGCGGGCGTGCCGTGCTCGTCGAACGCGGGCAGCGTCGCGACGCCCGCCGCCTCCTTCCCGACGCCGGCGTCGTTGAGGATCACTCCGCGGACGCCGGCCCGCGCCGCGAGATACCCCGCGTAGGCGCCGCCGTGGCTCGCGGCGACGACGACGCTCGGCGCGGCGTCGGCCGCAAGCTGTGTCACGCTGTCGACCACTCGAATGTCAGTGAGTACCACGATCGAACTGACGACCGCAGCCGCATAACTCCCGGTGACCGCCTCAGTCGCCGGGACGAACAGCTTTTTGTCGGTATTCCCCTCTTCTTGGGAGTATATGTCATACGTCGTCCGGATGCCCAAACTCGGCGTCGAGATGGAGACAGGGATCGTGATCGAGTGGCACCTCGACGTGGGGGAGACGGCCGAGGAGGGGGACGTGATCGCCGAGATCGAGTCCGAGAAGTCGACCGCCGAGGTCGCGGCGCGGGAGGACGGGGCGCTCCGTGAGCGCTACCTCGCCGTCGGCGAGGAGGGGCCGCCGGGCGCCGCGATGGGCATCTTCGCGCCGCCGGATGCCGACATCTCCTCGCTGCGGGCGGAGGTCGACGTGGATTCGGACGATACCGAGGAGGCGGCAGAAGGGGAGGACGCCGAGCCGACGGAGTCGGAGCCGGACGCCGACGACGCAGGGCCCACCGACTCGGCCGAGGAGCCGACACAGCCCTCGGTCGACGACGGGACCGTCCGGGCGAGCCCGCGGGCCAAGCGCCGTGCCGAGGAGCTCGGCGTGACGCTCTCCCGGGTCGAAGGGACGGGGCCCGAGGGCGGGATCGTCGCCGACGACGTGGCGGCCGCGGCGGGCGACGCCGGCGGGCGGACGATCCGCGAGGAGCGGACGTTCTCGGGGATGCGCTCGACGATCGCCGACCGACTGAGCACGAGCTACCGGGAGGCCGCCCACGTCACCGTCGACCGGGAGGTCGAGGTCGAGGCGGCGTTCGACGCGGCCGACGCCGCCGGGGAGGACGCGTCGCTGACCGACGTGTTGCTGCTCGCGGTGTCGGCGACGCTGGAGGAACACCCCGAGTTCAACGCCACCTTCGACGCCGAGACGGAGACGCACACGCTGTACGAGGAGCACAACATCGGCGTCGCGGTCGACCTCGAAGGCGGCCTCGTGACGCCGGTGATCCCCGACGTGGGCGGGAAGTCCATCGACGAGCTCGCCCGACAGCGGGGCCGGCTGACAGACCGCGTGCTCGACGGCGAGTACGACGCCGACGACCTCAGCGGCGGGACGTTCACGGTGTCGAACCTCGGCGTGGTGGGCAGCGACTCCTTCACGCCGATCATCAACCCCCCCGAGATCGCGATCCTCGGCGTCAACCGCGTCCGTGAGCGCCCGGTCAACACCGACTCGGGGATCGAGTTCCCCCGCCACATCACGTTCAGCCTCTCGTTCGACCACCGCGTCGTCGACGGCGCGGACGCGGCGCGCTTCCTCGTCACGCTCGACGAGACGCTCGCGGCCGCCGAGAAGCTGCTCGACTGAGCTTCACCGACGTTTTCTGTGGTGTGGTACCACGCAACGTAGATTTATGCGCTGTCGGTCACACGACCGGACGATGACGGAACTCCTGACGGGAGAGACGGCGGTCGTGACGGGCGCGGCGAGCGGGATCGGGCGCGCGATCGCGCTCGCGTTCGCCGACGAGGGCGCGGACGTGGTCGTCGCCGACCTCGCGCCGGAGCCACGCGAGGGGGGACGGCCCACCCACGAACGGATCCGCGAGGACACCGACGCCGACGCCGCCTTCGCCGAGTGCGACGTGAGCGACCCGGACGCGATCGAGGCCGCGATGGACGAGGCCGAGGCGTTCGGCGGCGTCGACGTAATGGTGAACAACGCCGGCGTCGTGCGGGTGGAGTCGCTGCTGTCGGTCACCGAGAAAGAGTACGAGCAGGTGATGGACGTGAACGTCAAGGGGACGTTCTTCGGCGCCCAGCGGGCCGCCCGGCGGATGGCCGAGGGCGAGGGGGGCTGCATCATCAACATCTCCAGCATCGCCGGGCTGGAGGGCGCCGGCGACTACGTGACGTACTCCACCTCGAAGGGTGCGGTCCGGCTGATGACGTACGCGCTGGCCGACGCGCTCGGCGACGAGAACGTCCGGGTCAACGCGATCCACCCGGGCCCCGTCGACACCGGGCTGATGCGGGACGATCTCGGCACCGACCCGGACGGCGAGAACCCGTTTCTCGCCGGGGTGCCCCGGGGCCGGATGGGCGAGCCCGAGGACGTGGCCGACGCCGCCGTGTTCCTCGCGAGCGACCGCGCGGACTTCGTCAACGGCTCGTCGCTGGTCGTCGACGGCGGGATGGTCAACACCCGGGGACAGCTCCTCTCGGAGTAACCGGGGAGAATCGGCCGGAATCGCCCCGCTACCAATCTTTTTATGCTGTTGCTGCTCATTCCTACGCGTTAATCATTATCATGCCACAGTTCGACTTGGATTCAGCCGACGACAGGCGGAACGCCCTCCAGAAGATGCTGCTGATACGGGAGTTCGAGAACCGGGTCAGCGAGCGGTTCGCGGACAACGAGATCCCCGGGTTCGTCCACCTCTCGCAGGGGCAGGAGGCCGTCGCCGTCGGCGCCTGCGGCGCGCTCGACGACGACGACTACGTCACGAGCACCCACCGTGCCCACGGCCACAGCCTCGCGAAGGGGCTCGAATCGGACCGGCTCATGGCCGAGCTGTACGGGAAGGAAGCGGGCTACTGCGGCGGACGCGGGGGGTCGATGCACGTCGCCGACCTCGACACCGGGATGCTCGGGGCTCAGCCCATCGTCGGCGCCAGCGTCCCGCTGGGCACCGGGGCGGCGCTCACCGCCCACCTGCGCGACGAGGACTGGATGGCGATCGCGTTCTGCGGCGACGGCTCCACGGCCGCCGGACAGGTACACGAGGCGATCAACCTCGCGGCGACGTGGGGGCTGCCGATCGCGTTCGTCATCGAGAACAACCAGTACTCCGAGGGGATGGTGTTCGACGAGCAGCACAACATCGAGGATCTCGCGGACATGGCGGCGTCGTACGGGATCCCCGGCGAGATCGTCGACGGCCAGGACGTGGAGGCGGTCAACGACGTCGTCGAGGCGGCTCGCGAGCGCGCGCTCGCGGGCGAGGGGCCGACGCTGATCGAGGCCAAGACGTACCGCTACCGCGGCCACTTCGAGGGCGACGAGGAGCCCTACCGCTCCGAGGAGGAGGTCGAGACGTGGCAGCGGGAGCACGACCCCATCGACAACTACCGTACGCGGCTGCTGGAAGAGGGCGTGATCGACGAGGCGACGTTCGAGGAGCTCCGGGAGTCGGTCGTCGAGGAGATCGACGCCGCGGTCCAGTTCGCCCGCGACGCCGACGAGCCCGACCCCGAGGACGCCTACGACGACGTGTTCGCCGAGCCCGTCGACGACGTCGAGCGGTTCCGTGATCGGCTCCGCGCCGACGGGGGTGGAGAATGAGCGGCGAGACCGAGCGCCTGAGCATCCGCGAGGCGATCCGCTCGGCGCTCCGTGAGGAGCTGCTCCGGGACGACGACGTGTTCATCATGGGGCAGGACGAGGAGGACGGCGGCTCCTTCGAGGTGACCGCCGGGCTCCACGACGAGTTCGGCTTCGACCGCGTGCGGAACACGCCGATCAGCGAGGCCGCCCAGATCGGTTCGGGCGTCGGCGCCGCCGCGACCGGGCTCCGGCCGGTCGTGAACCTCAGCTTCTCGGACTTCATCGGCGTCTGCTACGATCAGGTGATGAACCAGGCCGGGAAGACCCGGTACATGTTCGGCGGCGCGAGCTCCGTCCCCATGACGATCCGGGCGATCGAGGGCGCCGGGCTCAACGCCGCGGCCCAGCACTCCGGGACGGTCCACTCGATGGTGTCCCACCTCCCGGGGATCAAGGCGGTCGCGCCGGGCACGCCCGAGGCCGCCAAGGGGCTGATGAAGTCCGCCATCAGGTCCGACGACCCGGTGGTGTTCTTCGAGAACAAGACGACGTACGAGCGCCGGGGCGAGGTGCCCGTCGACGAGGAGTTCACCGTCCCGCTGGGCGAGGCGAGCGTCGAACAGGAGGGCGACGACGTGACCGTCGTCGCGACTCAGCGACTGCTCGGCGAGGCGCTCGCGGCGACCCGGGAGTTCGACGACCTCGGCATCGAGGTGATCGACCCGCGGTCGCTCTACCCGCTGGACACCGAGACGATCACCGACAGCGTCGAGAAGACGGGGCGGCTGGTCGTCGCCGACGAGAGCCCGCTCTCCTACGGGTTCCACGCCGAAGTGTTCGCTCGCTCGGCCGAGGACGCGTTCTGGCACCTCGACGCGCCGTTGCAGCGCGTCGGCGTCCCGGACACGCCGATCCCGTTCTCGCCGGCACAGGAGGACGAAGTGGTGCCCGACGCCGACGACGTACGGCGCGCGATCGAGCGCACGCTCTGAACCGCCTCAGCGGTTCACGGTGTGAATCGCCTCGCCGTCCACGTTCGCGGCGGCCTCCATCAACGCCTCGCCCAGTGTCGGGTGCGCGTGGACGGTGTGAGCCACGTCGGCCGCAGTGAGCCCGTTCCGCACCGCGAGCGTCAGCTCGCCGATCAGCTCCGACGCCTCCGGACCGACGAGCTGGGCGCCCACCAGCGTCCCGTCGTCGGCGTCGGCGACGACCTGCACGAACCCGTCTTCCTCGCCGGCGGTGAGCGCGCGGCCGTTCCCCCGGAACGACATGCGGCCGACGGTGACCTCTCGCTGTGCGTCCTCGGGAGCGACCCCGACAGTCGCGATCTCGGGCTCGGTGAACACGACGCTCGGGACGGGGCCGACCGGGCCGGGCTCCCCGCCGGCGATTTCCTCGACGGCGTGCAGCGCCGCGTGGCTGGCCTCGTGGGCCAGCATCGGCTCGCCCGCCACGTCGCCGACGGCGTAGATGTGCTCCCGGCTCGTCTGCCCGTTCGCCCCCGTGACGACGAACCCGTCGTCGTCGACCGTCACGCCCGCGGCGTCCGGCTCGACCGTGTCGGCGACCGGGCGGCGACCCACGGCGACGAGCACGGCGTCGGCCTCGTACTCCTGCTGCTCCCCGTCCTCGGTCTCGGTGACGACGACGGGCGCGCCGGTGATGTCCTCGTACCACTCCTGTGCGGCCTCGCCGAAGGAGAAGGAGATCCCCAGCTCGCGGGCGCGCTCGGCGACCGGTTCGACGAGCTCGTCGCCGTACGCCGGGAGCGGGTCGTCGAGCGCCTCCAGAACGGTCACGTCGGTGCCCAGCTCGGCAAACGCCGTCGAGAGCTCCATCCCGATGTAGCCGGCGCCGACGACGACCAGCCGGTCGGGCCGCTCGTCGAGGTCGAGCACGTCGCGGGAGCTCAACACCGGCTCGTCGTCGAACGCGAACCCGGGCAGCTCGATCGGCCGGCTCCCGGTCGCGATCACCGCGTGCTCGAAGGAGAGCGTCGTCGAGTCGGCGGTCAGCGACGGCGGGTCGATCTCGACGGTGTGCTCGTCCCGGAAGCGGGCAGTCCCCTCTCGATAGGTCACGCCGTTGGCGTCGAGGAGCTGCTCGACGCCGCCGGTGAGCCGGTCGACGACCGAGTCCTGCCACTCGCTCAGCTCGTCGAACGCGACTGTCGGCTCCGCGTGGACGCCGCGATCGGCCATCCGCCCGACCCCGCCCGCGGCGCGTGCTACGTCGATCAGCGCCTTCGAAGGGATGCAGCCGTGGTTGAGGCAGACCCCGCCCGGCTCGCCGCGCTCGACGATGGTGGTTTCGAGCCCCCGCTGTGCGGCACGGATCGCGGCGACGTAGCCGCCCGGCCCGGCGCCGATCACGACCACGTCCGTCTGTTCGGTAGACATGGCTCTACCTTGGGTCAGTGTGGCATAAAGCCAGTCCCGCCGGCAACACTGGAATCGCTCGATGGGGGAGTTCGATATCGCTAGTAGTGGTTTATCGACTCGCTCATCCCGTCTTGTACACCCCGCGAGCGTCGGCGACGTGCGTGCCCTCGCAGAACACGCTTACCTCGACGACGGCGGTGTCGTCGCCGAGCCGGACCACCTCCGCTTCGGCCGAGAGATCCCCGGTCCCGGCTTCCAGGTAGTCGATGCGCATGTCGACGGTCGGGACCGGCTGTTCCACCTGCGAGAGGAGCGCAGCGCCGCCGACGGTGTCCGCGAGTGCGAACGTGACGCCGCCGTGTGCGGTCGTCCCCTCGGCGTCCCACGCCAGTTCCTCGCGCATCTCGACGCGGCCCGCGGCGTAGCCGTCGCCGATTTCTGTCACCTCGATGCCCAGCAGGTCCGTGAACGGCATTCGATCCAGGAACGCCTCGACGTCCATGGCGGAGGGTTCCCGTACCGTGGCAAAAACCTTCGTCCGCGGTCGCTACTCGCCCTGCCACTCGGGGTCGCGATCCTCGAGGAACGCGTCGATCCCCTCGTCCTTGTCGGCCGTCGCGAACAGTTGGGCGAACAGTTCGGCCTCGTACTCGATGCCGTCCTCGAGTTCCATCTGCGACGACGCCTTCACGGACTGCTTGGCGAACTCCAGCGCGACGGGGCTGTTCGCAGCCATCGACGCCGCGAGCTCGTCGACCGCGTCGTCGAACCCCTCGTCGCCGTGGACCTCGTCGACGAGACCGATCTCCGCGGCCTCCGCGGCGTCGATCAGCTCGCCCGAGAGGATCAGGCGCATGGCCTGCCCCTCGCCGACCAACCGGGGGAGGCGCTGGGTGCCGCCGCCGCCGGGCATGATGCCGAGCGTGATCTCGGGCTGGCCGATCTTGGCGTCCTCGTGGGCGATGCGCACGTCACACGCCTGAATCAGCTCGCAGCCGCCGCCGAGCGCGTGCCCGTTGATCCGGGCGATCACCGGCATCGGGCAGTCCGCGACGTGTTCGTACACCCGCGGGCGCTTGCTGGCCTCGCGCTGTTCGAGCGCGTCGCGCTCCCGAAGTTCTGTCACGTCGGCGCCGGCGGCGAACGCGCCCGCTTCCTCGGCACCAGTGAGCACGACTGCCCGGACTTCGTCTCCCTCCACCGCGTCGATCACCTCGGCGAGCTCCTCGCGGAGTTGGGCGTTCAGCGCGTTCCGGGCGTCCGGGCGCCGGAGCGTGACCGTCGCGACGTGCGCCCCACGCTCGCCGACTTCGGCGTCGACGGTCTCGCAGTCGGCCGCGACCTGCTCGATCACTGGTCGTCACCCCAGTCGCCGCTGGTGCCGACGATTTCACCGTTCTCCCACAGGTAGAACCCTTCACCAGTCTTCTTCCCGAGCTTGCCGGCCCGGACCTTCCGTTTCAGGATCTGTGGCGGGCGGAACCGCTCGCCCAGCTCCTCCCGGAGGTGTTCGAGGATGTCCAGCCGCACGTCGAGTCCGACCACGTCGCCCAGCGCGATCGGCCCCTGCGGGTGGTTGTAGCCGAGCTCCATCGCGGCGTCGATGTCCTCCGGCGAGGCGACGCCCTCCTGTACCATCCGCATCGCTTCGACGCCCAGCGCAACGCCCAGCCGCGAGGAGGCGAACCCCGGCGAGTCGGTCACTTCCACCGGCGTTCGGTCGATCCCCTCGACGAACTCACGGGCGCGCTCCAGCGTCTGATCGCTCGTCTGTTCGGCGACCACAATTTCCACCAATTCCATGATGTGTACGGGGTTGAAGAAGTGCAGACCGACCGCGCGGTCCGGACGGTCCAACGCGCTCGCGATCTCCGTCAGCGATAGCGAGGAGGTGTTGGAGGCGATGATCGTGCCGTCGGCGACGTGGGACTCCACGTCCGCGAACGTCTCCTGCTTGATCTCCATCTGCTCGGGCACCGCCTCGATCACGACCTCGGCGTCGCCGACCGCTTCCTCGAGCGACGTGGTGCCGCTGATCCGTTCGAGCGTCGCCTCTTTCTCCGCCTCGGTGAGTTTGTCGCGCTCGACGCCGCCCTGCAGGTTCGACTCGATCGCGTCGAGCCCGTCGTCGACGAACTCCCGTTCGACGTCGCGCATCCACACGTCGTGGCCCGCCATGGCCGACACTTGGGCGATCCCGTGGCCCATCGTGCCGGCGCCGAGTACGGCTACGTGCATGCTCCCGTGGGGGGGCGGAACCGAGAAAAAACCGCGTGACACGCGGTCGTCGGCGTGCTCGGTCGACTACCGTCGCTGCTCGACCGGCCGCAGCTTGAACCCGTAGCGAATCACGCCCTCCTGCGTGTACACTCGCCGGATCGTGGCCGCGACGCGCGTGCCGATCTCCACCTCCGTGTTGTCGGCGAGCACCTGTGACGGAACGCTCACGCTGCCGCCGTCGGGCCCGTCGAGCGCGACGATCGCGCTGACGAACGGGCCGCTGCGGGACTGCTGCTCGGCGAACTCCGGCGGCGCGCCGCCCTGAGCGATGGTGGTCGTGGCTTCGACGCGCCCCTCCCCCGGAAGTTCGACGGGCTCGTACTCCTCGGTCCGGGTGTGGCAGTCCCGACAGGCACCCTCCGGCGGGAAGTTCAGCGCGCCGCAGTCCGGACACCGCCCGGCGACGAGTCGGTGGCGCTGTGGCGTCGTGCGCTGCCACGAGGGGACGCTGACGTACGCGCCCCCGCCCTCGGGCTCGCCGGTCGTGATCTCGCCGCGCCGGCGGAGATACTCGGCGTAGGAGAGCTCGGTCGTCCCAGACAGCGCGGCGTCGACGGGGATCGAGCCGTCGATCACGAACGCGTTCGCGCCCGCGCCGCTGCCGTACGCCGCGAGCAGCACGCGGTCGGCGCCGTCCTCGAACGCCGACGCGGCCCCGAGGAACGCGCTCGCCGCGCCGGTGTCGCCGAGATGGCTGACGGTCTCCGCGGCCGCGATCGTCCCGGTGTCGACGCCCACCGCGCCCGCAGCGCGGTAGGGGAGCTTGCCGTCGGGCGACTGGACCGCCGCGGCGTCGACGCTCGACGGGTCGGCGTCGAGATCGGCTGCGGCGCCGCCGAGCGCGGTGGTGAACGCCTCGCGGTCGTACTGGGTGATCCCCAGCCCCGTGGTCTGCTCGCTCCCGGTTTCGCGGAACCGCGTTCCGAGGTAGGGTTCGACGTGCGAGCCGCGATCGACGACAGTCCCGGGCGCGTCGGCGGCGAGGACGAACGCCGTCGCGCCGGCGCCCGCGGCGTGTTCGACCTCGCTGTCCGGGTGGCCGCGCGGGCAGTCGGCGGCGATCACGAGCCCGATCCCGTCACCCGCGCCGGGTTCGTTCCACGGGCCCGCGTCGAGCGCGCCATCGAGCGCCTGCGCGCCGGCGCGAGTGCTGCCCGTGAGCGTGCGCGTGTCGGCGTCCGCCGGCGCGCCCAGCACGCTCGCGAGTCGGGGCGTGAGATCCTCCTCGGCTATCGGCGGCGTCGTGGTCGCGAAGGCGAGGTGGGCGATCTCGGCGCCGTCGCGGCCTGCGGCGTCGAGGGCACGGCGGCCGGCTTCGATTCCCATCGTGAGCGCGTCCTCGTCGGCCTCGGGGACCGCTTTCTCCTCGACCCCCGCCGCGTCGAAGCGGCCCCACGCCTCCTCGAACTCGGCGGCGTCGATCCTGAGCCGGGGGGTGTACGCACCGATCGCCGCGATCCCGGGGTCGTCGGCCCCGCTGGAGCCGTCGTCGCTCATCGGCCCACCTCCCGTTCGAGGACGTGAACAACCGCGGCACCGCCGCTCCCGCCGACGTTGTGGGTCACGCCGAGTTCGGCGTCGGCGACCTGCCGGTCGCCGGCCTCGCCGCGGAGCTGTTTGTACGCCTCGGCGATCTGCCCGGCGCCGGTCGCGCCGATCGGATGGCCCTTCGACTTGAGGCCGCCGGAGGCGTTCACCGGGAGCTCGCCCCCGAGTTCGGTGGCGCCCGAGTCGATCAGTTCGTGGGCCTCCCCACGGTCACAGAACCCCAGATCCTCGTACGCCAGCAGCTCCGCGATCGCGAAGCAGTCGTGGACCTCCGCGAAGTCGAGGTCAGCGGGCTCGATCCCCGCGCGGTCGTACGCCTCGACGGCGGCCTCCATCGACGCGTCGATGCCCGTGTAGGTGTCGCGCTGGAACAGGCCGACGCGCTCGCTCGCGGCGCCGACGCCCGCGACGCGGACCGGCTCGTCGGTGTACTCCTCGACGACGTCCTCGCTCGCGACCAGTACCGCCGCGGCGCCGTCCGAGGTCGGACAGCAGTGATAGAGGTTCAGCGGGTCGGCGACGACCGGCGCGTCGCGGGCGTCTTCGAGCGAACACTCGAAGCCGAGATGGGCGTGCTCGTTCTTCGCGCCGTTCGCGTGGTTCTTCACGGCGACCTGCGAGAGGTGCTCCGGCGTCGCGTCGTAGCGATCGAAGTAGGCGCTGGCCATCTGGGCGTACACGCCCGCGAACGTCGTGCCGGTCAGGCGCTCCCACTCGGTTTCGCCGGAGACGCCGAGCCAGTACTTCGCCGCGTCGCCGCTCAGGTCGGTCATCACCTCGACGCCGCCGGCGAGCGCTACGTCGGCCATCCCGCTCCGGACGGCCTGGACGGCCTGCCGGACCGCGTACCCCGAGGCCGCACACGCGTTCTCGACGCGCGTGCTCGGGACGCCGTGGAGCCCCGCGTGTTCGGTGACCGCCGGGGCCGAGAGGCCGATCTGTCGCCCGCCGACGCCGAGCGTGCCGACGACCGCTTCGTCGATCTCGTCGCGATCGATCCCGTCAGGGACGCTCTCGGCCGCCGCGTCGACCGCGTCGGCGAACAGCGACCGGTAGCTCTCGCCGGGCATCGCGCCGAAGGGAGTCTGCCCCGCGCCGATGATGTACGCCTCGCGCATTGACCGACGGTTCCGCCGGTCCGACGAAAAGCCTTCCCGTGGGGAGCGCGCGGAGGCGGCGAGGGCGGCGGGAACATCATGATTTTTACTGCCGTCGGCCGAGCGGCTGACTATGGTACACAAGCCCATAGAGGGCGCCGACCGCGGGGAGATCCGCGACCTCCAAGCCGAGCGACTGCGCGAAACCGTCGAGAACGCCTACGAGAACGTCCCGTTCTACCGCGAGACGCTCGACGAGATGGGCGTCGAGCCGGCGGATATCGACAGCGTCGACGACGTGACGAAGCTCCCGACGACGACGAAGGAGGACTTCCGCGACGAGTACCCCGACGGGCTGTTCGCCGTCGACGACGACGAAGTGACGCGGATTCACGCCTCCTCCGGCACCACGGGCAAGCCCAAGATCGTCGCGTACACCGACGACGACGTCGACGTCTGGAGTGAGGTCGTCGCGCGATCGCTCGCGGCCGCGGGCGTCGAGGCGGGCGACACCGTCCAGAACGCCTACGGCTACGGGCTGTTCACGGGCGGTCTCGGGCTCCACTACGGCGTCGAGGAGCTCGGCGGGACGGTGATCCCGGTCGGCGGCGGGCAGACCCAGCGGCAGATCGAGCTGATGATCGATCTCGACAGCGACGTGTTCACCTGCACGCCCTCGTACGCGCTCTACCTCGCCGAGACCGCCGAAGAGATGGGTCACGACCCGCGAGAGCTGCCGATCTCGACGGTCATCTTCGGGGCCGAGCCCTGCACCGATCCGATGCGCGAGGAGATCGAACAACGGCTGGACGTGACGGGGATCGACATCTACGGCCTCTCGGAGATCGTCGGCCCCGGCGTCTCGAACGAGTGTCACGAGGCACAGGACGGGCTGCACATCTGGGAGGACCGCTTCCTCCCGGAGGTCGTCGACCCGCAGACGGGCGAGCCGCTGCCGCCGGGCGAGGAGGGCGAACTCGTGCTCACGACGCTGTCGAAGGAGGCGCTGCCCGTGCTGCGCTACCGGACCGGCGACCTGACGACGCTGACCTACGAGGAGTGTGAGTGCGGGCGGACGATGGTCCGGATGGACAACGTCACCGGCCGGGCCGACGACCTGCTGATCGTCCGCGGCGTGAACCTCTACCCCAGCGAGATCGAGGACGTGGTGCTCGACGTCGACGGCGTCGCGCCCCACTACCGGATCGACCTCGACCGCGAGGAGAACCTCGACGTGATGGAGCTCACCGTCGAGCGCGCCGAGGGCACGGATCGAGGCCACGCGGAACTCCGCGAGGAGATCCTCGAACGGCTGGAGAACGTGCTCGCGTTCACGCCGGACGAGCTCACGCTGGTCGGGGCCGGCGGGATCGCCCGCAGCGAGGTCGGGAAGGTCCAGCGCGTCTACGATCACCGGTAGCGGAGGCCGGCGCCTCCGGGAGCTATTTACCCCGACTGGGCGAACCCGGGGGTATGGCTTACAGCTACGAACCGCACTACTTCGAGGACTTCGAGATCGGCGAGGAGTTCCTCAGCGTCGGGCGAACGGTCACCGAGTCGGACTTCGTGATGCACTCCGCGCTCAGCGGCGACTGGACCGAACTCCACACCAACAAGGAGTACGCCGAGGAGCAGGAGTTCGGCGAACGCATCGCCCACGGCCCGATGACGTTCGTGCAGGCCACGGGGTTCGTCTACCGCACGGGCATCGTCGAGCGCACCGCCGTCGCGTTCCTCGGGATGAACTACATGGACCTCCCCAACCCCGTCACGATCGGCGACACGCTCCAACTGGAGATGGAGGTCACCGAGAAGAAGGAGCTCAGTCGCGACGACGCCGGGCTGGTCGTGCTCGACTGCGTGATGGAGAACCAGGAGGATACGGTGGTGTTCGAGGGGGATATGAAGTTCCTGATCAAGCGGAAGGCGGCGGAAGACACGGAGTAGTACGTTCAGGAGCCGGTCGGGCCGAAGTACACAACGACCAGTTCGAGGTCGAGACGGTCATGCCCCGCGGTCGGCGCTCGAAGCAGCTACTCAAAGATTTGTTTGTGCTTCCAGAAGATACTCGACGTCGCCTTCTGAATCCGACGCGTATGGATCGTCGTCGATATCTCTCGGTCTCGAGCGCCCTCCTCGCCGGTGCCCTCGCAGGATGTACAGCACCAGCCACGTCGCACGCCGAGATTAACGCGAGTGCACAGTCCACACCTGCCCGCCAGCCGGACGTCGACGACGACACGCTCGCCGAGTTGGTCGCTGGAACGAACACGTTTGCGTTGGATCTGTTCGACGAACTTCGGACCGCTGATGACGCCGAGAACCTGCTGGTCTCGCCGATCAGTGCCACAATTGCGCTGACGATGACGTACGCTGGTGCCGGTGGGACCACTCGCGAGCAGATGCGGGAGGCGGTCGGCTATACACTCGACGACGACCAGCTCCATGCGGCGTTCAACGAACTCCAGCGAACACTATCTAGCCGCGAGAAGAACTTCGACGAGGACGATCTCCCCGCAGACTACGACGAAGGCGACGACCCCGTTCCCTTCGAGCTCTCACTCGTCAACGCCATCTGGGGCCAAGCGGGGTTTCCGTTCCGGGACGAATACCGCACCACACTCGAGAACCACTATGGCGGCGGCCTCAACCAGGTCGATTTCGTCGAGAATCCGGACGGGATCCGCAAGGCGATCAACGCCTGGATCGCCGACCAGACAGACGACCGAATCGAGGAGTTGCTTCCAGCAGGGTCGGTTTCCTCCCAGACCGTGCTCGTCCTGACAAACGCCATCTACTTCATGGCGAACTGGCGCCACCCGTTCGACGAGGGGCAAACTGAGCCGGCTGAGTTCACCGCCCTCGATGGCTCGACGAGTACTGTCCAGATGATGTCCCAAGACGTCCAGGTCCCGGCGGCGACCGTCGACGGCGTGCAGGCCGTCGAACTACCGTACGTCGGCGGGACGACGGGAATGCTCATCGTTGCGCCGCCAGCTGGCGAGTTCGAAGCCTACGAACGAACGTTCGACGTGGAGCGACTCGGCCGGATCGTCGACGCGCTCGAACCGCAGCGTGGCTACGTCAACCTCCCGCGGTTCGAGTTTGACTCGGAGTTCAAGCTCGAGAGCTCCCTGGAGGCGCTGGGCATGACCGATGCGTTCGACCCGAACGCGGCGGACTTCTCGCGGATGGCCGATCTCTCGGAGACCGGCGGCAACCTCTTCGTCGATCAAGTGTACCACGACACCTACATCGCCGTCGACGAGCAGGGAACCGAAGCAGCAGCGGCGACGGGGTCGGTGGTGAATTTCGTGTCACGTCCACCGACGTTACTCGACGCCGATCGTCCGTTCCTCTTCGTGATCCGGGACCGGCCAACCGGGACGGTGCTGTTCACGGGGCACGTTGTCGATGCCAACGCTGCTCAGGAGTAGCAGATTCACGAGCGGAAACAAGGCGTGCTGAACCGCAAGTGGAGTAACCGATAACCATCCTCGTCGACGCCGCCGTCGTCCCGTTCGGATATGGCTACTGATACGCCCGGCCGCTGCCGAGGACTGATTGCCGTCGAGAACCCATTCGGCGAGTATATCTGAGCACTCCCTCCGGGGTGGCCGGAACCCCAGCCTCACTCGGTTCGACAACGGCCGTCCCGATCGGCCTGACTCTGGACGAGCCAGCCACCCTCCATCGCCGCGTCGCGGGTCGTGTACACTACCGCAGTCTTCTCGCCGATCTCGTCGCCATCGACCGACTCCACTCGGAAGGGGATGTCCATCGAGTCGCCACAGCAGCCAACGTCGACGAACTCCTCGAACTCTGCCCCCTCGACCGGGTCGACGACCGTCCGCAGGTAGTTCCGGTAGCGGTCGGTATCGATCTGGTCGCGGCCCCACTCCGACAGCTCTTCGGGATGGGAGAGTACGATTCGGCTTGCGACGGTCATGTGAGACAGTAGCAGACCGAACGGGATAGGCGTTCGGCCGGCCACTAAATGAATTTCTTAGCCAGCCCCCCGTTTTGCCAACCACCACCCACAGACTTTCCTCGCCCACCACAAACCACTCACCCATGGACCCGGATCGGGCGAACAGCGGACTGCTGGGGGTGACGTGTGGCGGCGCCCGCGGGCGGCCGGTCGAGTTCGCCGTCGGCGACGTGGCAAGGGCGCGGGGCAACGCCGACGCGCTCCCGAACCGCCGGCTGGCCGCAATCGACGAACCGGCCGAGCTGCAGTCGCCCGCGAACCGACTCGTCGGGGTGGCCTGATGCCGGTGTTCGCGCTCGGCCCGTGGCCGCGTGAGTTGCGACCCGACGGTGGGCAGTCACAGGGCCCTGACGGGGGCTGGCCGTCGAGCGCCGGGATCATGCCCGTCGACGCGTCACACCTCTCGTCGTTTCTCGACGAGTACTCGGATGCCCCGGGGTTCGAACTGACGTACACCGACGGCGGCGCCGAACGGACCGAACTCCTCCACGATATGTCGGTCCTGCAGCGCACAGTCGACCGGCCATCGGCTGTCCCCACGGCAGAATGTACCCCAGTGTCGCCGGCGGCAGACGACTTCACGATCCCGATCGGCGATATCGAGATGCTCTCGATCGCGGAGCCACCTGTCGATCTGTACACGGCGACCGCGGAAACTCCCGAGGAGACCGCAATCGGGCTCCGCCGGTTGGCGAGTGTGAACCCCGAGGCGGTACGCGTGGCCTCGGTCCTCGCACTGCTCGATACTGCGCACGAGGACACAGCCGACAGTCACACACGGGACCGTGCCGCGCTCGACGCGCTCCGGCAGGTCGCCAGCGTGCGTTCCGAGGACTGCACGCCGGCGATCCCGGTTCTCCGCTCGCTGCTCGGCGATGCGGATCCGGAGATACAACTGGGAGTGCTGGCGACGCTGTCCCACCTCGGCCGCCACGACCCGACGGCGATCGCCCCCCTGACCGACGAGATTCGCACCGCACTGGCGTCGTCGGACAGTCGGGTCCGCGGGCGGGCGGCACGCTGTCTTGCAGAGATCGCCGCCGACCATCCCGCGGACGTCGTTGCCGCCGTCCCGTCGCTCGCGGCGGTTATCGAAGACGACCTCGACGACGCACCGTATGCCGTGTTCGCGCTGTCCCGAGTCGCGGACCCGTACCCGGACGAGGTGAAACCCGTGGTGTCGACGCTGGCGGAGACGGCAGTCGACGACGCGGCCCACGAGCAGGTCCGGCTGAACGCTACCGCGGGGCTCGGCCGTGTCGTCGGGGAGTATCCCAGCGTCGGCGTGGAGCTCGTCGGCGATCTGATCGACCTCCTCGACACGGAGAACGACAGACTCCGCAACAACGCGATCGGCGTGATCGGCGACGTCGCGATCGTCCACACCGACGTCGTCGAACCGTACATCGATGTGATCGCGCCGCTTCTGGATGACGACGACGAGTTCGCCCGCGTCAACGCCAGCGGTGCACTCAGCCGGGTCGCCGAGGACTTCCCCGACTCGGTCGCCCACCTGACACCGACGTTCGTGGAGCTCCTCTCGGCGGAGAGTCCAGTCGTCCGGGAGAACGCCTGCTGGGCACTCGGCCTCCTCGGCGCCGAGGAGGCGGAGTCGGCGCTGGCAGAACGGGCGACTGAAGACGACGATGCGAACGTCAGGGAGCGTGCCACGTGGGCGCTCAACCGGATCTGATCGGTCGCTGGACATCTGTTGCAGCTGTGCGCCCGCTGTAGTCCGGGCGGGCTCGCGACGTACTGGACGCGCGATCCCGAGACGCATCTCGTCGCGACGCCGGCAGAGTGGCCCCGTCACCCATCTCTCGCTTACGGCGTCCCAACCCTCGTCCGTTCACCTCCCGGGCGTCCACGGGCACTACGACATCGAGAAAGCCGGGAGAGAACTCGACGAGATGGACGTAGATGGGTCCTGAAGCGGGCAGAACATCGATTCGACAGCCTCCCTACTCGAACTTCTTGAACTGCTGTAAACAGTCGTTACAGTAGTGGATCGACTGACAGCGCGACGGCCCGCGGGGGTGCTCGCGCTCGGTGTTCTCCGACCCGCAGTAGGGACACTCCGCGCCGGTCGTCTCGCCGCTGGTCGTGACGCTGGGGTCCGGCTCGCCCGCACCCGGGCTCGGCCCCGAGGTGGGTTCGTCGCTCATCGCTCCACGCTGATGCCGAACTCCCGGAGCGCTTCCTTCCCCTGTTCGGTCACGAGGTCGAGCGACCAGTCCGGCGCCCAGACCAGTCGGACCTCGGCGTTCTCGACGCCGTCGACGCTCTCGGCGGCTTCCTCCACGTCGTCGAGGATGAGTTCACGGGCCGGACAGCCGCTGTAGGTCAGCGTCATGTCGATCGTCGCCTCGCCGTCGTCGAGTTCGAGCCCGTAGATCAGCCCGAGGTCGACGACGCTGACGGGCATCTCGGGGTCCTCGACCTCGTACAGCGCGGCCCAGACCTCGCGTTCGAGCCCCTCGGCGCCCTCCCCGGTGGCGGGCACCTCCTCGGTGGTGCGTTCTTTGGTCTCGTACTCGGTGTAGCCACACGGCGCGGCGTCGGGGTCCGCCCGCGGGCGGTCGAACGCCTCGGCGTCGTGGTCGCTACTCATCGTCCATGAGTGTGGTCGCTTCGTGGCGACCGAGGTTGCGGTAGGCGGAGGTCATCTCCTCGTGGAGGTCGTGCCAGTGCTGGGTGTGCTCGTTGTCCCGCCCCGTCGGCGTCGCCGGTTCGACGTTCTCCGGCACCTCGAAGCCGAGGTCGGTGAGGAACGCGGTGGTGCGCTCCTCCCACTCCGCGCGCATCTCCGCCAGCGTCGCGTCGCGGATGCCGAGGTCGACGATATCCTGTTCGACCGCCTCGTCCACGGGCTCGAACAGCGTCAGCGCGTAGGGGTAGAGCCTCTCGAGCGCGGCCTGTACGCGGCGGCTCCCCTCCTCGTCGTCGGCCATGCGGCGCAGCCAGTTCTCGGCGTGCTTGACGTGGTAGTCCTCCTCGCCCTGAATGCGACTCGTTCGATTCCGGATCGCCTCGTAGCTCGACTCCGCGAGCGCGGCGAGGCGGATCTCCTCGGCCACGTCGTAGAGATAGGCCCGGACGATCGCGTCGTCCCAGTCGCCCTCCGAGAACGGGAGTTCGACGAGGGTGCTGTGCTGGAAATCGTCGGGCTCGCTCTCCCACAGCAGCGACTCCTCGGAGTAGCCGAGTTGCTGGATCGCGTCGTACCACAGCCGCGCGTGGCCGAGCTCGTCCTGCGCGTTGTTCGCGACCGCGAGATCGGACTCCAGCGTCGGCGCGCGCACCTGCCAGAACGTGTACCGCTCGGCCTGCACGTACTCGTCGTCGGCGAGCCGGAACAGCTGGGCCTCGACGGCCTCGCGCTCCCGCTCGCTGAGTTCGTCGGGGGCGCCGAGGTCGGCGTCGGTCGCCGCCATCAGCTATCACCCCGCCGGCGCTCGGCCTCGATCTGCTCGCTCTCGGAGGCCTGAACTTCCTCGGCAGCCGGGTCGACGTTGTACGTCTGGGCGAACCGATAGGCCTTGTTCGTCGTGCCGCCGAACTCGACCTCCTCGTCGGTGATCTCGCCGACGTAACGCGACTGGACCAGCCAGAGACTGTTGGGGTCGTCCTCGCCGAAGGCGTCGTGGGCTGCCTCTCTCGCGTCGTCGAGGCTGGCTGCGGTCACCTGCCCGCAGTGCTCGTGGTAGCCGCCCGCCTGCTCCTGTCGGAACACCGCCCAGTCCGTCTCGCCGTCGACGGGGCCGGCGTCCTCGTCGCCGTAGACCCCGCTGACCTTCTCCTGTGGGGCGACCCACAGCGAGTGGGTGGGCTTGCGGCGCCCGTGCTGGATCACCGAGAACTGCTTGGCCATCTCCCGGTCGGGCGCGTGGACGTTCCCGCAGTGCTCGTGGGCGGCCTCGGGCGTCCCCTGCCGGAACACTTCCCAGATCATGGTCAGTCGGCCGCCTGCGGCGTGGGGCCGCTCCCGGTGGTCGACTGCCCGTCGAGCATGTCGCGCACCCACTGGACGGCCTCCTGGGCGCGGGCCCGACCGTCGATCTGTTCGATGCTGCCCTCGTACTCGTTCTTCGAGACGGTGAAGAACTCCTCCCAGTCGAGGTCGTCCTCCACGACCTCGTAGGTGCCGTCGCCGTTGTCCCGGATGCGCGGCTCGTCGGGGATCTCCAGCCCGTAGTTCTCCGCCTTGGGCATGTACGTGTTGAGGAACGCGTTTCGGAGCTCGTCGTTGGACTTGGTCTTCAGCCCCACCTGCTCGGCGAAGTCGTGGTGGGTGCTCTGGTCGTCGGTCGGTCCGAAGAACTGCAGGATGCGGGGCCACCACTCCTCGAAGGCTTCCTGTGTCATCTCCTGTTCGCGCTTGGAGCCGCTCATCAGCTCCCGGAGGATCGACTCGCCGTGTTTGACGTGCATCCCCTCCTCGAAGCAGATCTTGTCCATCGCGTGGGCGTACGGCTCCCAGCTCGAGGACTTCAGCGTCGCCTGCCGGCGCATCGCCGCGCCGTCGACGAAGAAGGCGATCATCGGCGTCTCGACGTACTCCTCCATCGGGTAGTGGAAGCAGTTGAGGAACTTCCCGTCGCCGTTGGCGAGGTCCTCGAGCATCTCGTCGCGGGTCTTGATGCCCAGCGACTCCGCCGCGCGGTAGAGCATCTGCCCGTGGCCGATCTCGTCCTGCGTCTTGGCGCTGAACGCCATCTTGCGCTCGAGACTGGGCGCCTTGCGGATGAACGGGCGCTCCAGATACGCGCCCATGATCTCGCTGTTGGCGTGGAACTCGAGCATCCGCGTCGCGGCCTCGCGGTACTCCCGGGGCAGGTCGTCGCGCGGGCTGAACGCGCGCGGTGCTGCCTGCTCTTTGACCTCCTCGATGTCCATGATCGATCCTTACCGACGATCGACCTTACTCGTTCGGCAGTCCATAGACGGGGTTTAAATATCGTCGGCACCTCTCTGGGCGCGATGATCGACGAGTGCCTGATGGCGGAGTTCCGCGTCAGGGGCGACGACTGCCCGCTCGCCGAGGCGTCCCGCGCCGCCGACGCGGTCGTCGACGTGGCCCCGCCGCTGCTCCGGGACGACGGCAACGTCCTCCTCCGGTTCAGCGCGGCGCCGAACGAGAACTTTACCGCCGCGCTCGAGGCCGACGACCGCATTCGCTACCTCTACCGCGCGGCCGTCGACGACCGCCACAGCTACCGCTGTCTCTCGCTCCAGCGCAGCGTCGTCCACGAGCTCGTCAGCGCGGGGTTCGTCGTCGAGTCGCTGCGCTACCAGCGCGGCGACGCCCTCCTCACCGGCGCCGTCGTCGGGCAGGAGATCCTTCAGGCGGTCATGGAGACCGCCGGCGGGACCGTCGGCGTGGAACTGGAACGAGTGTACGCACTTGGGCCCGAGGAGGACAGCACCGTGGCCGAGCGGTGGGACCTCACGCCCGCCCAGAGCGACGCGATCCGCACTGCCGTCGCGATGGGCTACTTCACCGTTCCCCGAGAGGCGACGGCGAGCGAGGTCGCCGACGCGATGGGGATCAGCAAAACCGCCTTTCTCGAACGCCTCCGTCGAGGCCAGCACGCGCTGTTCGCGCAGGTGTTCGACGCCGACCGCTGAGCGGCCACGGCCCAGCGGCGGGTACTAAGACGCCGCCGGCCCCGGACCTACCCATGCAGATCGACGACGGCGCAGTCAAGCGTATCACCTTCGACCGGCCGGACGTGTACAACGCGATGAGTACCGGCGTCGCCGCCGAATTGGTGGACGCACTCGGCGACCTCGACCCCGAAGCCCACGACGCCGCCGTGATCACGGGCGAGGGCGACGCGTTCAGCGCCGGCGGCGACATCGACTCGATGGCCGAACGCGATTGGAACACCGCGGAGGCGTACGATCGCGTCCAGTCGACGTTCGGTCGCGTCGCCGAGAACGCGCTCTCGGCCCCGGTCCCTATCGTCGCGAAGGTGAACGGCGACGCGGTCGGCGCCGGGATGTCGCTGGTCGCGCTCTCGGACTTCGCGTACGCCGCCGAATCCGCCCGCTTCGGCGCCACGTTCGTCAACGTCGGACTGATCCCCGACATGGGTGCGACCGCGATCCTCCCCCGCCTGATCGGCCTCCGGAAAACGAAGGAACTCGCGTTCACCGGGAAACTCGTCGGCGCCGACGAAGCGGCAGCGATGGACCTCGTCAACGAGTCCGTACCGGACGACGACCTCGACGGCCGCGTGGACGATCTCGTCGACACGCTCCGAGAACAGCCGACTGCCAACGTCGGGCTCGCGAAGGAGGCGATCCACGACAACCTCGGGCAGCCGTGGCGCGACGGTCTCAGCCGGGAGGCCAAAATCCAGTCGCTGGCGTACGACACTGCCGCCCACGAGGAGGGTGTCGACGCGTTTCGGGAAGGGCGTAAACCGAACTTCGATTGATAGAACGTCGGGCCCAGCGGTGTCGTTTCCCCGCGATACCGCGAGGACAGGAACTTTGGCCCCCCGGTGTAACGTACGGGTGAATGACGACTGACACGCCCTCCGCCTCGGAGGCGGGCGAGCGCTGCGAAGCGGTGCTCGACGCCATCGAGGGAGCCGTAATCGTTCGCCGCGAGTTCCTCGAAACCGTCCTCGTCGGCGTGCTCGCCCGCGGGCACGTCCTGCTCGAAGACGTCCCCGGTACGGGGAAGACGCTGACCGCCCAGAGCGTCTCGAAAGCGCTGGGGCTCTCGTTCTCCCGGATCCAGTTCACGCCGGACCTGCTGCCGGCAGACATCACCGGGACCAACGTGTTCCACGAGAACGAGGGCGACTTCGAGTTCCAGCCCGGCCCAATCTTCGCGAACGTCGTGCTGGCCGACGAGATCAACCGCGCGCCGCCGAAGACGCAGGCTGCACTCCTCGAAGCGATGGCCGAGGGGCAGGTCACCGTCGAGGGGGAGACCAGAGAGCTCCCCGAGCCGTTCATCGTGATCGCGACCCAGAACCCCGTCGAGAGCGAGGGGACGTTCCCGCTGCCCGAGGCGCAGGTCGACCGCTTCGCGGTGAAGGACTCGATGGGCTACCCCGAGCGCGACGGCGAGATCGAACTGCTCCGCCGCCGCGCCGGGCGGACCGAGCAGGTGCCCTCCGTCGAACGCGTGCTCGACGACGGGATGGTCGAGACGCTCCAGCACGTCCCCGAGGAAGTCCACGCAGACCCGGACCTCCTAGACTACGTCGCCGACGTGGCCCGAGCTACCCGCGAGGATCGCCGCGTCGAGGTCGGCGTCTCCCCGCGCGGCACCCAACGGCTGTTCGAGATCAGCCGCGCCCACGCCACCCTGCGCTCCCGGGAGTTCCTCACCCCCGACGACGTGAAAGCCGTCGCCGAGCCGGCGCTGGCCCACCGGCTCGTGCTCACGCCGGAGGCACAGGTCGACGGCGTCGACAAGGCGGTCGTGATCGCGGACGTGCTCGACAGCGTCGAGGTGCCGACGGTCGACGCCGCCCCGGAGGCTTAGTCGCGCCGGAACGCGAACGCCGTCCCAGCCCCGACTTCTTCGCCGCCCTCGACCGCCGCCACGCGGAGCGTCACGTCCCGCGTCGACCCACAGCCGCGGCTCACGAACTCCGCCCACTCGTCGCCGACACCGACGGGCCCGGCGTGTGCACGCCGGAGGAACGCACGGTAGCGGTCCGAGTCGAGCGCCGCCACCGTCCCGTCGTCGTCGGGCTCGACGGTAAGGACGACCCGATCCGCGATCGTCTCGCTCACGGTCGCCGGTGGCGCCCCACGGATAAATCGGCCACGCTGCGGCTCACTGCCCGGGCTCGCGGAGCCCGCGTTCGAAGAACGCCTCGTCGACCCCGTCGTCGCCGACCGCCAGCGCGACCGCGAGCTTGATGCGTGCCTTCCACGCCGGGAGATCACCCGCCCAGAGCACTCCTAGCTCGTCGAGCGTCGTGCCGCCGCCGGCGCCGCCGTACAGGGGTGCGGTCGAACCCTCGTGGCAGCGAGAGGCGACGGCGACCGGGACCTCGGCTGCCCGGATTTCCTCGATCGCGTCACAGAGCGCGCCCGTCGTGTTTCCCAACCCCGTCCCCGCGACCACGACGCCGTCGACCGCGGGGTCGTCCAGTTCTCCGACTACCCGACGGAGGGTGTCGCCGCTCACGCCGAGTCCCGAGGTGAGGATCGGGATCGCCGCGCCGATCTCGTCCACGTCGGGCGCGCCGTCGGCGTAGCTCCGCGGCTCCCGAAACAGTCGAAGCCCCGCGGGCGTGAACTCCCCGACCGGGCCACGCTCGGGCGAGCGGAACGTCGAGAGCGCGCTGGTGTGGGACTTCACCACGTCACGGGCGGCGTGGACCTCGTCGTCGAACACGAGGTACGTCCCCGACCCCACGCGGTCGTGCGTGACCGTCCGGACGGCCGCGAGCAGGTTCGGCGGCCCGTCGGTCCCCACCTCGTCGAACGGCCGTTGGGCGCCCGTAAACGCCACCGGGACGGGGAGGTCGGTCGTCAGGTCCAGCAGGTACGCGGACTCCGCCATCGTGTCGGTGCCGTGGGTGACGACGATCCCGTCCGACTCGTCGGCCGCCGATTCGGCCGCGTTCCGGAGCGCAGCCGCCCGCTTCCACGTCACGTCGAAGCCGGAGACGCTCGCGACTCGCTCGACCGTGAGCGACGCCCGCTCGCCGAGCCCCGGAACCGCCTCGATCAGTGCCTCACCCGCCTTCGACGGCGTCTTCCCCCCGTCGCCGTCGGTGCTGGCGATCGTCCCGCCCGTGCTCAGTAGCGTGACCTCCATGCCGGAGCGGGACACCGGCGGACGATACGCCGCGGGATTGCGGCGATCATTGCCGGCACCGCCGCGAGCCCGGCTGCCGTCCCACGGATACTTACCGATCGGGGGCCACGTCGGGGATATCCTTCCCGCATGACCGAGACCACCGACCGGGGCTCGATCCGAGCGGTCGTCGGGCGCCCCGAAGAACTGCTCGACCGGGCGGGTCGGGCCGCCGAACCGGCCGAGTTCGTCGTCACGCCCGAGCGACTCCACCGGCGGAACCTGAAGCGACGGCTCGCCGAGCGGGCGACGCCGCGGAGCAGTCTCTGGCTCACCGACGCGACGGCGATCGCAAGTCGGCTGCTGGACGCCGCCGACGAACCGAGCGAGACGATCGACCGGATCGACCGGCTCAAACATCTCGAATCGTTGCTGGAACGGGACACCGAGACGAACGAGCGGCTGCGTGCGGCGGTCGGGAGCGATCTCCCCGCCCACGCCGAGACGATCGCCGCGGCACAGGACCGCGTCGGCGAGATGACCGGTTGGGAGAACGATCGTCTGAACGCGCTGTCGACGGTCGCCGAGGGGCTCCCGTCGGTCGCTGCCCGGGACACGGCCGACCTCCTCGCCGGCGTCCGCGCGCTGGAGCAGGGGCTCGCGGAGCGTGTCGGCGCCGTCCACTCGCGTGAGACGCTGCTGCCGGCCGCGGCCGACACGCTTCGAGACGATCCGGCGCTCTGGTCCGAGACGTTCCCGACGGCCGAACGGCTCTCGGTCGCCGGCGTGAGTGCGGTGGACGCCCCGCTGCTCTCGTTGCTGGACGCGGCCACGGCCGCCGGCGTCGACGTGACGCTCTCGCTCCGGCCGGGAACGGGGCCGTCGATCGTCGACAGGCTTCCGGACCGAGCCCCGAACGGCGTCGGTCTCTCGACGGACGGTCGGGACCCGTCGGTCGGTCCCGATCTCGAAGCCACGGAGCTCGTCGCCGACACGCCCGAAGCGGAGGCCAGACTCGCGGCGGGCGTCGTCGCCGCCCACCTCCGCAACGGCGTGTCGCCGAGCGATCTGCTGGTCGTCGCCCGCGACGCCGCGGAGTACGAGCGCCCGCTCCGTCGAGCGATGGGACGGCAGGGGGTGAACGTCGCCGTCTGGGCGCAGCTACCGGTCGAGCGGACGATCCCCTACCGCCAGTTCGCGGCGACCTGTGCCGTCCTCGCGGCCGACGAACTCGGGGTAGAGCGACTACTCGAACCGCTGGAGTTCCACTGGGTTCCGCCGGCGATCGACGACACGGCGGCGTGGCCGCTCTCCACCGCCGACATCGGCGAGCTCCGAGCGGCGCTCACGGCCGATTCCGAGGCGCAGCGCTCGCTCGGTGGGTGGGCAGACCGACTCACGGCAGTCGTCGACGACGGCGAGATCGACCGGGGGCGAGCGCGTCCGCTCCGGACGTTCCTCGACTGGGCCGACGAACAGCCGGGAACGCCCGAGCCCGCCGCGATCCACGACACGTTCGAGCCGCTGGTCGAGGCGGGGCGGGAGTTCGCGCTGCCGGCCGTGTTCGCCGACGACAGTTCCGATCTCGCTCGGACCTCGCGGTACGCCCGCGCGCTCAGTCGGATCGAGGAGCTCCTGACCGACACGCGGGCGAAGTACCGCGAGTGGCTCGACGCCGGCGACGTGCCGCGTTCGTGGCTGGCCGTCGCCGACCTCGCCGAGCGCGTGGTGACGACTCGCCCGGGCCGGCGCGAACACGCCAACGCCGCCGCAGTCGACGTGATCGACGCGACGGACGCGTGGCTCCGGGAAGCGCCCCACGTCGTCGGCGTGGGGTTGGTGGACGGTGTCTGGCCGCGTCGAGTCGAGAGCGTGTTCCCCGAGGCACTCCGGCAGGCCGTCGTCGCGGGCGACAGTGCTGCCGCTCGGCGACTGGCGGTCCCCGGCCGGTGGACCGCCGCCCGCGAGGCCGACCACCTCGCCAGCGGGCTCGGCGCCGCGACCGAGACGCTCTGTTGCACGCGGTACCGACGGGACCGCGAAGGAACCGCGCGGGAGCGTTCGCCCCTGCTCGCGGGCGTGTCGACCCGACAGGTCGACGAGCCGGCGGCGCAGTCGCTACTGACGGCGGGGACGCTCCCCGACGCCCTCGCCGCCGACGGGGGTGGTGCGCGATGAGTGATAAGGAGTCGGCCGGCCCGGCGGAGGAGGGGACGGACGGCTACCGTCGGCTCGAAGGCGCGCAGGCGGAGATTCGCGACGCCTTCTTCGCCGCCGACTCGGGGCTGTTCGTGCTCGACTGCGGGCCGGGGTCGGGGAAGTCCGTCACCGCCGACAGCATCGCCGCGGAGGACCTCGCGCGCAAGGCCCGGGATGGGGTCGACAGCCCCACGGAGACGCTCTGTGTCACGTCGTTCTCCCGCGACGACGCCGCGAGCATCCTCCCCGGCGTCGAGCGCGCACTCCGGGAGTTCGCCGCCGACCCCGACGCGCCGGTCGACCTCGACGACGGGACCGCCACGGAACTGGGGACCGCGCTCCGCGGGAGCGACCGCGTGGGCACGATCGACAGCGTCCTCGGCACGGTGTTCGAAGCCATCACCGGGGAAGTCGGCTTCGAGGAGGTGCCGGAAGTCGGCGACAGCGCCGCACTGGCGAGCGTCCACGGCGACGCGCTCGACACGATCCGGGACGACGGGTCGCTCGACGACGCCCTCGCGACACTGGACGACGCCTACCCGGGCGGACGGTACGACGCCGACACCGCCGATCTGCTCACGGCCGCCCGGAGCGCCTGCCGGGAGCGCCGCCTCTCGGTGCCAGCGCTGCACGAACGGCTGGGAGGGGTCGTCTCCGGATCCTACCCCGACGGGACGCCGGACTCGCTGGCCGACGTGCTGCGGGACACGGAGCGCTTTTTCGGCCCCGAAGAGCGCGCGGCGGTCGAACGGGGGCTAGAAACCGATCCCGACGGCGATCCCGACGCGGTCGTCGACGCCGACGTGGACTGCCACGAGCGGTGGGGCGAGGCCGTCGACGCGCTCTGTACGGTGTTACCCGCCTACCTCGACGCCTACGACGAGGCCTGTCGCGCGTCGGAGGTGCTCGCCCACGTCGACGTGGCCCACTGGGTCGCCGAGTTCTTCGAGAACGAGTCGTACGAGAGCGCGTTCCGGGATCGCCTGCGCCGACGCTGGACCGACCGGCTCTCGACGGTGATCGTCGACGAGGCACAGGATGTCTCCCGGGCGCAGCACGACGCGCTCGCGCCGCTGGTCGACGCCGACACGCGGGTCCTGTTGGTCGGCGACCGCGAACAGTGTATCTACGCGTGGCGGAACGCCCAGCCGAGTCTGTTCGACCGGGCCGCGACCGAGGGCGAGTACTTCGGCGTCGACTGGGCGCCCCACGAACGACGGAGCGCGACCAGATCGTACCGCTTCCGCCCCTCGATCGCGGCCGCGATCGACACCGTGTTCGAGCCGACGTTTACCTACCCGACCCGCGGCGGCGCCGAGGCAGCGGCCGACGGTCGCGAAACCCGGGCGTACGACCGGCTCTCGGCCGTCCGCGAGCCGACGCCCGAGCCGGGCGTCCACGTCGCCGCGTTCCCGGAGCACGGCCGTCCCGGGTCGCCGACGTGGGTCGATCCGGCGGAGGGGCTGGGCGAGGCCGAGGCGCTGGCCGACTGCATCGCGACGGGGCTGGCGTCGGGCCGGTTCGAGTGCGAGGACGGCGAGGAGCCGGGCGTGACGGTGCTGTTCCACCGCCGAACCCACATGGACACGTACGTCGACGCGTTCGCCGACGCCGGGCTCTCGGTGCGGGACACCAGCCGCGCGCTGTTCGACCACCCCCTCGTCGGCGCGGTTTGTGCGGTCGTCGAGTGGCTCCGCGGGCCGACGACGCAGTCGGCGACGCTCGATCTCGTCAACGACGACGACCTGCCGATCGACGGGCTCGTCGACCGGCTCATGCGCTCGGACTGGTCGATCGCGGCCGTGGCCGAGTCGGGAGCGATGCGGGGGACGAAGGCGGCGGTGGTCGACGGGCTCGCCGAGCTCGCGGGCCGGCGCGCCGACCACCTCGCGATGGCGGGTGCGGACGTGGTCAGCGACGTGATCGAGACGCTCTCGCTGGCCGACGACCCGCTGGATCAGAGCGCAACTGCCGTCGACGATGCGGCGGTACTGGACCGACTCGTCGGCGTGGTCGCCGACTGGGAGGGCGAGCAGCCGTACTCGCTGGCCGGACTCGCGACGGCACTGGATCACGCGCGCCGGAACCCGAGAGGCGGGCCCAGCCTCCCGACTGCCGCCGAGGCCGACGTGACGTTCCGCACGATCCACGGCGCGAAAGGCGACGAGGACGACGTGGTCGCGGTCGCGGATCTCGGAAGCGGGGTCGGCCGTTACGGCGCCTACCTCGACCGGTTCGTCGCGCACGGCCGCCACGTCGCGCTGGCCCCCCCGGAGCCCAACCTCGGGAGTGCGTACCCCGACCTCGGCGGGACGGTGCTCGCCGGCGGCCCCTACGACCCCGACGCGTCGCCGGGTGACGGGAGCGCGGGGCTCCGGTGGGCGAGCGAGCGGTGGGTCGAGGGTGACCCGCCCCGGCTGGCGGGGCCGCCGCCGCTCCGGGCGCCCGTCGCGGCCGCACGCGCCGAGCGCTGGCGCCTGCTGTACGTCGCGCTCTCGCGGGCGCGCGACCACCTCGTGCTCCCGCTCCCGGGACGGCGCTCGGAGCCGACGCCGCGGGACCGCTGGGTCGACACGCTCCGGGAGACGCTCTCGTTCGATGCCGACCGCGACGGCGAGTACACGGTCGAGGCGCCCGGCGACCACGACCCGCTGACGGTCGCGGTCCACCGTGCGGACGGCGAGACACCGACCGCGATCGAGGGGCAGGAGGAGGGGGAGACGACGGACCGGCCGGACCCGCTCCCCGAGCGCGGGTGGACGCCGCGGTTCGTCAACCCGAGTACGGTGTACGAGCTCGCCGCGGCGCCGGACGACGGCGTGCTCGCCCACCTGAGCGGGCAGCCGCTCCACGCCGAGCAGGACGGCGTCACGGTCCCGCTGTCGTTCGAGACGATGGGGCCGGAGGTCGTCGGCGACGTGGCTCACGACGTGTTCGCGACCGCGCTGTCGGCCGGCGTCGACCCCGAGACGCTCCGGGACTGTGCGGGCCCGTTGCCGGCGGCGTTGGACCGAGCGATCGACGAGTACGCCCGCGGCGTCGCGCCCGACGAGCGCGAGCAGCTCCGGCGCTACGTAGAGGGGACGCTCTGCCCGCAGTTGGCCGCGACGGAGAGCTACGGGCGGCTGGCGGCGAGCCGCCGGCGGTACGTGGAGGAGCCGCTGGACGCCGTCGTGCGCATCTCGGGACTGGCCGTCGAGCTCGGCGGCCGCGCGGACGTGGTCTCGGTCGATGCCGACGGGGCGTGGCACGTCGACGAGTTCAAGATCGGACTCCGGCCGCCGGAGCCCGAACTCCGGGAGCGCTACGAGCTACAGGCGGCGACGTACGCGTGGCTCCTCGAACGACAGGAGCCGTCGGCCGTGACGGCGACGGTGACGACCGTCGGCGCCCGCCAAGAGAGCGCCACCGTCACCGCCGGGGCGGAGGACGTTCGCACGCTGTTGGATCGGCTGGCTGACCGCCGCTGGGACTGTCAGCGGTAGCTCCACCCCGTTGAGAAGCGTCTACGCGGGGAAAGAGCGTGAAAACGGTGCGATCTACCGACGGTGCAGTCGCTATCGGCGCCTCGACGATCGCGACGCCTTACAGCGTCAGCGACGCCACCAGCGCGGTGACGAACACCGCGACCGCGATCGCGGTGACGCCGGAGGCAGTCCGGTCGTTCTCGGGACCGTCGGTGAACAGCATCGTTCCCACAACGCCGACTACGGCGAGGGCGACAGCCGCCCACGCGTAGGCCATGTTGAGTAGCTCGCCAGCCATACCTGCCCGTTACGGCGCGTCCGTAATAACTCCCCGGTCGCAGCGCGGTCGGCCGAGGTGGACAGCTATATCCGACCCCATCCCCGACAGCGGGGTATGCGGATGGAACTGCGGGTCTGCAAACACTGCTACGAAGGAGAACACGGGAACCCCGAGAAGACGGCAGTGACCCGCGACATGGTCAGCTGTGCCGAGCGGATTCGGGAGTACAAAGACCTGATCGGTATGGACAGCCTCTACATCACGAAAGTGGTCGAGGGCGAGCCCGGCGGCTCCGAGGCGCTGTCGTCGATCGTCGCCTCGATCGAGGACGGGCAGATCCAGCTCTCGGACACCCAGCTGGTGATGGAGGACGACGACGGCAACATGCTCGTCTACCCCGAGCCGGAGGACGTGCTCGAGGTGCTCACGCGAAACATCGACCAGATCCAGCAGCACGCCACCGAGGACGTGACCGTCGAACTGTCGACGGAGAGCGCGGAACTGATCTCCTAACGCCCTCTCGTTCTGCGCTGTCGGAACGCCGTTGGAGCGGCTGCTGTTCGATCGAAAAGAAAGAAAAACCGCGAGTGTGGCGTCAGTCGGCCGCTTCGGCCTCGACGCCGTCGGACTCCTCCTCCTCGGCCATGCGCTGTTCCCAGCGGATGCGGACGAGGTTACCGTACACCGACAGCACCATGCCGAGGAACAGCACGAGCACGCCGATGTTGACGCCGACGGTCAGCAGCAGGTTCGTCGGGCCGCCGCCGACCAGCAGTTCGAGCGACACCGGGTAGCCGGTGTCGTAGATGCTGGCGGTCAGCACGCTGACGATCCCGATCACCGTCGCCGCGCCGGCGAGGTTCGAGGCGCTCCCCCAGTTGGGCGAGAGCTCGAGGTGCTCGATGCCCGTCCCTTCGTCGTCGTCGCTGTGCTCCTCGGGGATCATCGAACGCGGGATGAACGCCTTCGTCTCCACCGGGAAGAACGCCGGGTGGAACCCGTGCTCGAAGATGTGGAACATCACACCCATCAGCATCACGACCCCCAGCAGGCCGTGGAACACGACGAACGCCATCGCCGCGGTCTGGGTCGCGAAGTACTGCATCAGCCCGGTCTTGCTCCAGATGAGCAGGCCCGAGACGGACAGCAGCGTCAGCTCCGCGGCGAAGATGAACACCACGCCCTTGCCGACGTAGCTCAGCAGCGGGATCTCGTCGGCGGTGCCGCCGGCGAACTGGCGGGCGTTGGGGTGGCGCTCCTCGGCGTTACCCAGCACGAACTGGATGTCCTGCACGAACGCCTTCGCGTCGCCGGGCGTCGGCATGATCTCACGGAAGTTCGAGCGCCCGGTGTCCGTCGTCACCATCATCAGCATCCAGAAGGTGATCAGCGCCAGCAGGCCGACGCCGAACGCCCGGTGGAGCGCGGCGACCGCGCCGGAGCCACCCATCAGGGTGAGCATCCACCAGAGCTCGTCGTTGAACATGATGGCGTACCCCGTGAAGAACAGGAAGAACACGTCCATGGCGAGCAGCGAGTGGAACACCGTCGTCATGCGCGTGAACTTCCCGTGATCGAGGTTCGTCATTCGTTCTCACCTCCGGTGTCGGCGTCGCCCCCGTCGGGCACCGCGCGGGACTCGCCCGGCTGGCGCATCTTCGCGGCGAGGCGTCGGAACGAGCCCCAGTGGACGAACACCAGCACCAGGATGAACAGCCCCATCAGCACGTCGACCGCGTGGATGGCTTCGACCATGAACACGAGCCAACCGATCTCGTTGCCCTGCACGAACGCCGTCCCGATCCCGCCGCCGTCGACGGTGGGCGAGACACGGTCCAGCCGCTCGTAGAACACGTTGAACCCGTTGACGACCCAGACCAACCCGAGCGCGACCGCCACCGAGATCACGGCGTTGACCGCGACGACGGTCCCCGAGTAGCTGCTGGCGCCGTTCTCTGCGGTCGAGTTGCTCATACGCCGAACGCCTCCTTGGCCTCGTCCTCACCGAAGACGACCTTCATCGCCTCGTCGTTGAAGAACGTCCCCGAGTCGCGCTTCTCCAGCTCGTCGGCGATCTGCTCGGTCGTCCCCACGAGGATGGCGTCGGTCGCACACTCCTCGGCACAGGCCGGGCCCTTGCCGACGTCCTGTCGCTCCTGACACATCGTACACTTGTCCATCGTGCCGCCGGTACCGAACAGCTCCGCCGAGCCGTCGTTCGCGCCCGGGAACTGCGGGGCGCCGAACGGGCAGGCCGAGAGGCAGTACTGGCAGCCGATACAGACGTCGTCGCGCACGTCGACGAACCCGTCGTCCTTCTTGACGAGGGCGTCGACCGGACAGACCGACACGCAGGGCGCGTTCTCGCAGTGGTAACACTGCATCGGGACGCTGGTCTCGCCCGGGCTCTCGCCCTGGGCCATCGCCTGTGAGGGGTTCGCGTTGAGCCCCTCGGCGCCCTCCTCGCCCTCGAGCATCGTGGAGATGCTGATGCGCTGTTCGTCCTTGGGTACGTCCCAGGTTCGTTTACAGGCGACTACACAGCCGCCACAGTCGATACACGCGGCCACGTCGGGGAAGATGCGCGTATCCTCGCCGGTGCTCATCACCCCTTGGCCGATGACTTCGGTGTTTGATTCGTTAGTAGACATTTTACTGAACCGTCGTGTTGTCGCGGGTGTCGAAGTCCTTCTGCTGGCCGAACCCGTCCTCGTCCTGCGGGAACGAGAACGTGCTCAGATCGACGTTCATGTTGAGCTCGTCGACCAGCTCCTGTGTCGCGGGCCGGACCTTCGCCAGCGCCGCCTTGGTCTCCTGCATCTGGGTTTCCACGTCGTACCCGCGCGAGGTGATGAAGTTCACCGAGTCGCCGATGGCGAACGGCTCGTTGCCGTCGGGGTACTTGTCGAGCAGGCTCTCACCTTTCGCGATGCCGCCCCAGTGGAACGGCAGGAAGATCTCCTCCTCCTCCGGCCCGTGGCCGGGTCGCGGGGTGACGCGGGACTTGACGAGCACCGACCCGCGGTCGGTGGTGGAGACGACGACGAGGTCGCCGCCGTCGATCCCCATCTCCTCGGCCATGTTCGGGTGGATCTCCACGTACATGTGGGGCTGGAGGTCGGCCAGGTACTCGTTGGAGCGGGACTCGGCCCCGCCACCCTGGTGTTCGACCTGCCGCCCGGTCGTCATGACCGTACTGAACGCCGACTCGTCGCCCGGATCGTTCGCGGCCGCGGTCGCGCGCTCCTGGACCGCCGCGTTGTTCTGGTCGAGCCGGTAGAAGTTGGTCTGCTGGCCGTTCGCGGGCCACTCCTCGACCAGGTCGGGACGCGGGCTCTCGACCGGCTCCCGGTGGACCGGAACCGTGTCGAGGAAGCCCCAGACCACGCCGCGTGCGCGGCCACGTCCGGTCGGCGCGTCCGGCTGGGCGTAGTCGTACTGCTCGTACCAGTCCTCGTCGAAGTCCGTCCCGTAGCGCTCGTTCATCGCGACCGCCGTGTCGTAGACGGACTGGTTCGGATCGAGCGCGTACGCGTACGGCAGCGAGAGCTGGTCCGGGTTGGTGTAGTCCTCGGGCAGCGTCGTCGCGAACCCGGGGTACTGCGGGACGCCCTGCACCTCGCCGTCGAAGTCGGACTCCCACTCGGGCTCGTAGGGGTCACGCAGGAGGTTCAGGCCTTCTTCGCCGTCCTGATCGTACGTCTCCTGCATCGGGTACTCCTTGTCCCCGACGTCCATCTCTTCCCACTCCTCGGGTGTCGGCGCCTGAACGCCCCACCGAGCACGGAAGTCCTGCCCGCCGTTGCGCGGGTCGAGATCGTCGTTCCAGATGATCGGGGTGCCGGGATGGCCCTCGCCCCAGCAGGGCCACGGAAGCTGCCAGAACTCCCCGGAGACGGGGAGCCCTTCCTCCTCACAGCGGAGGTTGTCCGTGGAGAACGCGTAGTCGTACTCCTGCTGTTCCTGGAGCCGCTGGGGATCCTGCTGGTAGCCGATCGTCCGGACGCCGAGGTTGACCTCGCGCAGGGTCTCCTCGTAGGTGCTCTTGCCGTTGTAGAGCCCGGAGCCCGACCCCCAGTCGAAGTGGTCGCCGAAGCCGAACCGGGCGGCCAGCTCCTGCATGATCTCGAGGTCCGGCTTCGTGTTGTGCGACGGCGGTCGCACGGGCTCGGACCACTGGACCGAACGGTGGGAGTTGGTGAGCGAGCGGTGGTGCTCGTACTGCGAGGCCGCCGAGAGGATCACGACGTTGTCCTGATCGGAGAGCACCGACGCCACCGAGGGGAACACGTCGACGACGACGACCAGATCCATCCGGTCCATCGCGTCCTTCATCTTCTGCATCTCCGAGATGGAGTTCAGCGAGTGGCCCCAGATGACGACGGCTTTCAGCTCGTCGGGCTGGTACAGCGGCGTCTCGTTGAGCCGCTCCTCCTGGGGGAGCCCGCCGTCGAACCACCGCGCGACGGTCATCCCCTTCTGGAACATCATCGAGCGGTCGTTCGGGAACGTCTCGTCGACCTCCCCTTCACCCGACTGCCGGGCGTACTTCTCCTCCGGCATCAGGTCGTACTCGTCGTACAGCTCCTCGAAGGAGATCTCCCCGCTCGTGTACGGGCTTTTGCTCCACACGTCGGTCCAGTAGCGCCACGAGCCGGGCGAACCGACCGAGTAGTAGCCCGGCAGGATGTGGCTCGCGACGGCGAGGTCGGTCGCCCCCTGAACGTTCGCGTGGCCACGCATGACCTGCAGGCCGCCGCCGGAGCGGGCGGCGCTGCCGGAGGCCAGCGAGGTGAGCGCGTAGGACCGGATGTTCTGGGTCCCGTTGTTGTGCTGGGTCCCGCCCATCGCCCACTCGATCTGGACGTTCGGCGCGTTCTCGGCGATCAGGTCGCCGAGCTCCTGAATCTGCTCCTGACTGACCCACGTGATGTCCTCGACGGTCTCGAGGTCGTACTGATCGAGCTCGGCCTCGACGTCCGGCCAGCCCATGACCCGCTCCTCGAGCATGTCGCGGTCGAGGTTCTGCTCGTCCCGGAGATACTTCATCAGCCCCATCATCAGGGCCACGTCGGTGCCGGGCCGCATCCGGTAGTAGTAGTCCCCGTGGGCTGCGGTCTTGGTGAACCGCGGGTCGACCACCGCGATATCGCCGCCGCGCTTCTGGCCCTCGAGGATGTGCTGCATCGCGATCGGGTGGGCCTCGGCCGGGTTCTGGCCGATGATGATGTTGAGATCGAAGTTGCGGTAGTCGTTGATCGTGTTGGTCATCGCCCCGTAACCCCACGTGTTCGCGAGGCCGGCGACGGTGGTGGAGTGACAGATCCGGGCCTGGTGGTCCACGTTGTTGGTCCCGAAGAAGCTCGAGAGCTTCCGGAACGCGTAGGACTCCTCGTTGGAGAAGTGGGCCGACCCCATCCACATCACCGAGTCGGGACCGTGCTCCTCCCGGATCTGGTTGAGCTCGCTGCCCACCTTGTCGAGCGCCTCGCTCCAGCCGGCCTTGCGCCAGCTGTCGCCGTCCTTGACGAGCGGGTGCTTGAGCCGCCGTTCGGAGTGTTCACTCCCGTAGATCGCGGCACCCTTCGAACAGAGCGAGCCGTTGTTTATCGGGTTCTCGTGCCAGGGCTCCTGCCCGACGAAGGCGTTGCCCTTGCGTTCGCCCCGGAACCCACAGCCGACGGCACAGAAGTTACAGACCGTCTTTGTGAGTTCGCCCTCTTCGTCGGTTCCGTCGACCTCCCCGTCACTTTGTGCGAGTGCCTGCCCCGCGCCGCCGCCCCCGAGGGCTACTGCGCCGGCCAGCGCGCTCGCCTTCAGGAACGACCTGCGGTCCAGGTCGAGGGAGACTGGTTGTGAACTCATTGTTGTATCATGTCGTACCAGCGATACGGACTGGCACGAATTAACGGATACACGAACGGGTACTCCTTGAATCCATCGCACGGCAGTACGGCGATTTTGGCCCGCCGAAAAACCCTCAGGATTGTCAATGAAACTGTATTCGTACACGAATTCCCACCCTTTGGGAACCACCGGAACCAATACCAAGAACGACGAGTCGATCTTCCGTCTCTCGGAAAAACAACTGCCCGTGTCGCAAGCCCTATTGGGGGCGGTAGGTAAGCGCTCGGACGATGAAGGTAGGCGCGTTCGTCTGCGACTGCGGCGCCCCCGACGCCATCGACGCCGAGGGCGTCAGGGAGGGCGTCGGCGACGAGGACGTAGAGGTGGTCGCGAGCGCGAGTCACCTCTGTGGCGACGGGCTCGGGAAGGCCGCCGCCGTGGTCGAGGAGTACGACCTCGATCACGTGGTCGCGACCGCCCCCGACGCCGGCTGCCAGCGGCGGATCCAGGAGATGGCCGAGGCACAGGGGCTCCACCCCGACGCCACCGCGTTCGTCGACCACCGCGAGGGCTCGGGCTGGGTGCACGACACGCCCGAAGCGACCGAGAAGACCGCCCGCACCATCGACGCGACCGTCGCGGGCCTGCGCGAGGAGTCGCCCTCGCGCACGGTGTCGAAGGAGGCCGGCGACCACGTCGTCGTCGTCGGCGACGCCGCCGCCGCCGAATCCCTCTCGGGGCGCGCCGACGTGACGCTGCTCGCGAACGGGCTCGACTTCGGCGAACCGGAGCACGACCTCGACGACGTTGACGTCGAGCGCGGCCGGATCCGTGACCTCTCGGGCTCGTTCGGCGAGTTCGAACTCACCGTCGAGGCCCGCGTCACCGAGGACTGTATCGGCTGCATGGAGTGCGTGAAGCAGGGCCCCGACGAGGCGGTCAGCTCCTACCCGGTCGACATCGCGCCGGACGCGCCCGACGGCGACTATCTCGACTGCTGTCCGGTCGACGCCATCGAGCCCGAGGGTGTCGAACGAACGATCGAGGCGGATCAAGTGGTGTACCCCGGCGGCCCGACGCGGGGTCGCGGGGGCCAGCTGGGCTACTTCTCCCACTTCGACGGCGGCGTCGCCGCGGCCGTCGAGAGCCAACTCGGCGGGATCTCCAAGCCCCAGCATCTCGACATCGACATGGATCTCTGTGCCTCGGGCGACTCCGGCGTCGAGGGCTGTACGCGCTGTACGGACGCCTGCCCGCACGAGGCCGTCTCCCGGCCCGCGGTGGACGAGGTCGCGTTCGACGAGACCGCGTGTATGGACTGTGGCGCGTGTACGTCCTCGTGTCCCACGGGCGCGGTCGAACTCCGCGAGCCGTCGAACGAGCGCCTCGCGCGGGAGGTCGAATCCCTGCTCGATATGGAGGAGGGCGGCCGCATCTCGCAGTTCTTCGGCGGCGACAGCGGCATCCAGTCGCCGGTGATCGCGTTCGTCTGCTCGGAGCAGGCCGCCGACGCCCTGGAGAGCTACGGGCGGCGCGCGGGCCGCGGCGAGGACGTGTCCTACCAGCCGATCCTACCCGTCCGCGTGAACTGTACGGACACCGTCGGCGAGGCGCAGGTGCTCCACGCGCTCGCGGCCGGTGCGGAGGGCGTCGCGATCGTCGGCTGCGGCGACGACTGTCTCCACTCCGGCCCCGACCCGAAGGCCGAACTGGTCGAACGGATGAACATCGCGACGAACGATCTGGAGCTCGGTTCCCGGACCGCGTTCTTCGCGCCCGAGGGCGGCGACCCCGCGGGCTTCGCCGACGAACTCGACGAGTTCGTCGAGGGGCTGGCGCCGTCGCCGCTCCCGACCGGCGAGCACGAGGCCACCGGCACCGGCCGGCCGGACTCCCCCCGGGAGCCGTTCACGACCCACGACTGGGCGCTGGAGTCGCTGCGCCGGATCCTGGAGGAGACCGACCCCGAGCGAGACGTGATCCGCGGGCTGGACACGTTCGGGCGGATGGCGGTCTCCGACGACTGCAACCTCACGCCCACCTGTTCGACGCTCTGTCCCACCGACGCCATCCAGCGCACCAACGACGGCGAACTCCAGTTCAACCACGCCGACTGCGTGAACTGCGGGCTCTGTGAGAGCGGCTGTCCGGAGGGCGCCATCACGATCGAGCCCGGGCTGGAGCGCTCCCGGCTCCCGGAGAACCGCGACGGCGAGGAGTGGGAGCCCGTCTTCGAGGGGGAGATGATCGAGTGTGTACGCTGTGGCACCCCCTTCACCAGCCGCGGATCGATGGAGAAGGTGCAGGACGAGGTCGGCGAGCTCGTCGAGGGCATCGCCGGCGACACCGAGCACAGCATCTTCGAGTACTGCGACGAGTGCCGCGCGCAGATCGTGTTTCAGGGGTAACTAATGGACGAAACCGCCGTTTACGACGCACGCATCGAACTGGTCGACTTCGTGATCGAAGTGTTCCACGACACGCCGGACGAGGCGTTCGTGGAGCGCCTGCTCGCGGGCGAGATCGAGACGCCCGGCGACGAGGTGAACGAGCACCTCGACGCCGGCTTCGCCGCGCTGGAGCAGTTCGTCGCGGAGAACGAGGGGCGCGATCCCGCGGAAGTGACCAACGAGATCGCGAAGGAGTACACCGCGCTGATGGTCGGCCCCCGGCCGAACGTGCTCCCCCACGAGACGTACTACCGGGACGACACCGAGTTCATCGGCGAGGGGCTGGCCGACGTGGAGGCCAGCTACGGCGCCGCGGGCTGGAACCCCCCGGAGGAGTACGGCGAGGAGAACGACCACATCGCCGTGGAGTTCGCGTTCCTGCGGAACCTGATCGAGCGCCAGCGCGCCGGGCAGGACGAGACTGTCGGCTTCGAGCGCGTGTTCCTCGACGAGCACCTGCTGACGTGGCTGGAGCAGTTCACCGACCACATCGCGGAGGAAACCGACGAGCCGCTGTTCATCGCCGGGGCGCGGATCGCCGCGGGGACGGCAGCGTTCGAGGACGAGATCGTCGCGCAGTTGCTGTAGTTCTCGGTTTTTCGTTTCTTCACTTCGTTCGTGAGTGGTGGCGGTCGTTGCTTGCTAGACGACGAACACGACCGCGGAGTTCACTGCTTCCAACTTCGCTACCTCCACGACGAACACGACCGCGGAGTGAGCCTAGCCACTTGCGACCGCAACCGCCCCGCACAGCCCACGGACCTCCCCAGCCGACTCGCTCCCGATGGTCGCTCGTCCCTCGCGCTCGGTCGGCGCACAGAGGCGCCGACGCTTCGCGCCGACCGCGACTGCGGTGCGGTGGCGGTGGACGCCTCGCGGCCGGCAACGGTCGCCGGCCGCGGGGGGAGGGGTGGGGACTCGGCGCTGCGCCGAGCCTCGTGCTCGGCGCACTGCGGTCGCAAGTGGCCAACGATCAGGATGCTGTCGCGGTTGCGGTCTGAGAAGGCACCGAGCGAGACGCTGTCGCGGTTGCGGTCTCAGAAGCCAACGATCGGGACGCTGCCGCGGTCGCTGTTCCAGAGACCGACGAGCGAATTGCTGCCACGATCGCCGTCCCAGAAGCTATCGAGTCGAACTGCAACGCAAAAACGCCAGAACCAAAAAACCGACCGCGTTACTCGTCGTCTTCGAGATCGTCGACCGAGGTCGCGAAGTCGCCGTCCTCGTACTTCTCGAAGTCGATCTCGCCGTCGACCTCGCCCGTGTTGATCTCGTGTGGGCCGCGCTCGTACTCCCAGACCTCGTAGTCGCCGAACGCGTCCATCGCGCCTTCCGGACGCCATCCACTGTCCTTGAAAGCCATACTCGGGGTCAAGAGCCGACGGGGCTTAGTCGTTTTCCCTCACCAGTCGTCGGCGTCGACCGGCGCGCCCGGGCCGGCCCCCGGCTGGATCGAGTCCTCGGGGAGGAACGTCCGGGCGAACAGTTCGAGGTGGAGCCCGAGCACCGCGCTCGGCTCGGCGTCGACGCGCTCGGCCTGCTCTTCGAGCAGCTCCGCGAGCTCGTCGCTGGGCGCGTAGTGGAGCGTCCGACCGTCGAGCTCGAACTCGATCTCGGTTGTGCCGGAGGCGAGGTGTTCGACCTCCAGCAGCGCCTGTTCGAGCTTCTGCTCCAGCGCGTCGTCGTCGTCGAGCATCCGCTGGTCGGCCCACTCCGACGCCGCGTCGGCGAGCCGGTCACCGATGCTGACCTGCAGCGCCATCAGAACGACACCCCCTGGGCCTCGCCCTCGAAGGCGGGCTCCCAGCGCGTGACCGCCTCACAGACCGGACACTCCGTGTCCACGGGGCCGGTTTCGCCGCCGAACCGCGCCATGGAGTCGCACTCGGTACAGACGTACTGCATTATGCGTCTTCGGGCGGCCACGGCTCCGGCGACGGCTCGTCGTGCTCGAACGCGCCCAGCAGCGCGATCGCGAGGACGACGCCGATACCCATCACGAGGACGCCGACGACCCCCGCACCGGGAGTCATGCCGAACGGCTCGGGGTTCCAGTAGTCGAACTGCCCCAGCACGCGGGCGGCGGAGAACACGGTCCACGCGATGGCGGCCAGGATGGCCACCGTCAGGAAGCTTGACTGCTCGAACGCCTCTTTCAGACTCATACAGTGTTCATTGAGCCGTCGGGGCAAAAACCCACGGGTCGCGGGCCATCAGTTCTCGCCCAGCTCCCAGCCGGCCTCCTCGGCGGCGGTTTCGAGCGGGACGAACTCCCAGTCGGCCTCTTGGGCCCACGCCTGTTCGCGCCCGTCGACGCCGACGAGCACCATCCGCTCGGCGTAGAACATCGAGTTGGGCCCCACGGCCGCGAGCCGTTCGGCCGGCCCCGTGCCGGAGCCGTTGAAGAAGTCGAGATCCAGCACGTTGTCGCGCTGGTACTTGTTGATCGTCGACGCGTCCACGTCGCCGACGATGCCGAGGTAGTCGGTCCAGTTCTCGGCGTCGGCCAGCGCGGCGTGGACGTTCCCCAGCCGCCGGATCGCGCGGTAGGAGAACGCCATCGTCATGTCGGCGGTCCGGGTCGGCGCCGAGCCGTGGGAGGCCGCGCCGGGCGTCGACTCCGACTGCTGCACCGGCTGGGCGTTCTCCCACTCCTCGCCGCGAGAGTGCCCGCCGGCGCTCGTCCGACTCGCGCTCGGGGTCGCGCCGTCGCCGCCCTCGGGGGTGCCCGGCTGTGGGTTGTCGGCGTCGGCCGCGGTCGCGTCCGCGGAGGCGCCGTGCTCCCGGGCGGCCTCCCCCCACGCGCGACTGGGCGTGTCGCCGGTGTTCGCGGGATCGCCACTCCGTTCGGCCCCCTCACTCTCGGACTCGCTGTCGGCCGACGGCACGCCACCGGTCGGCGCGTCGCCAGCGTTCGCCGGGCCGCCGCCCGCGCCGCCGCTGTCGACGGGGACGCCGACCGGCTTGTCGTCGTTCTCCCGCGGGATGCGGGGCGTCGCAGTGCCGGTGTCCGCGAAGTCGTCGGCGCCGATGTCGACGCTCCGTTCGGGCGGCGCCGGCTCGTCGTCCGGCGAGCCCTCGCCCTTCCAGAGCCAGTCGCCGGGGTTGGGTCGGTCCTCGTCGCGTTCCTCCTCGGGCTGTTCGACGTCGTCGAGATCGATCCTGTCGGTCATTCTGTCTGGGTGTCGTCGGGTACTGTCGCGTCGCCGGCCGGCGCCGGGGCGTCGGTCGAGAGCGGCGTCTCGGCGTCGATCACGTCGTCGAGGCCGAGCGCGTGAACGAGCTCGTCGGTGGGGAGGCCGTCCCGGCCCCAGCCGCGGTACTCGTAGTAGGCGTCGAGGGTGCGCTCGAACGCCGCGGGGTCGATCGCGGCACCGTCCTCGCGGGCCTGTCGCAGGCGGGCGGGCAGTTCGTCGTCCGCGCGGTCGAACCCCTCGCGGGCGTTGAACAGCCGGACCAGCGTCCAGATCCGCTCGCCGGTCCGGGCCAGCGACGCCGCGTCGTGGTCGATGCCGACCGCGCGGAGCCACTCCGCGCCGAGGTCCTCTCGGAGCACGTCGCCCAGGAAGTCGTCGGCGACGAGGCTCCAGAGCACCGAGCGGGCGGTCTGTGCCTCCGCGACCTCCCGGACGGTCTCGGCGCGGCTCCGGTCGTGGAACACCTCCTCCTCGACCGGCCGGGCGCGCCGGTGACAGCCGCCGCGGTCGCTGGTGGCGTAGGCCAGCGCCATCCCCTCGGCGCCCCGGGGGTCGTACCCCGGCAGCGCCATCGCCTTCACCGTCGGCACCAGCTCCTCGCCGGAGAGGTCGGCGTCGTCGGCGTCTTCGCCGGCCTCCGCGTCGTCTCTTCGCGCCGCGAACGCGGCGGCCTCGGCGACCCCCTGCGCGAGCGCGTCCGCCAGCGGGTCCTCGCGCCGGGCGATCCGCTCCACAAGCTCGCGTGCGGCTTCGTCGTCGCCGAACTCGACGGCCTCGTCCACGACGCCCGCCTCCGCGGCGAGGACGGTCCACGAGACGGCGCTGCCGGACTCGATCACGTCGACGCCGAGGCGGTCACACGCCGCACCCAGCGCCGCGACCGCGTCGAAGTCGTCGATCCCGAGGCCCGCGCCGAGACTGATCGGGGTCGCGCCGCGGGGGACGCTTTCGCCCTCCTCGGTGTCGACCCGGAAGCCGCCGGGGACGCGGTCGTCCTCGCGCTCGCGCTCGATCGCGGCGTCGCGCGCGGCGCCGATCCCGACGCCCTCGCTCCCGTCGAAGCGGCCGGCCTGCCAGCCCTCGGTCGCGAGCGCGCCCACCTCGTCGGCGAACTCGACGGATTCGAGGGTGCCGCTGGCGGCCTGCCAGCGGCCGGTCGCGTGGTCCGCGTACTCCGCGTCGGTGCGCTCCCGGAGTTCCTCGATCGCGGGCGGGATCTCGGGCCGGTCACCGCGGGCGACGACCGCCTTCAGTCGCTTCGCCCCCATCACGGCGCCGACGCCGCCGCGGCCCGCGTGGTGGTCGCCGGCGTCGGACGCGACGGTGGCGTACGCGACCTCGTTCTCGCCGGCCGGACCGATACACGCGACGCTCGCGTCGGGGTAGGCCTCGGCCGTCTCGACGGTGTCGGCGCCCCAGTTCTCGGCCGGCACGAGTTCGGCATCGCCGTCCTCGACGACCAGCGTCGTCGGCTCGTCGGCGACGCCCTGTACGATCACGCCCAGACAGTTCGGCAGCGCGCCGGCGAGCGCGAGCGGGAACTGCCCGCCGGCGTAGGAGTCGAGGAACCCTCCCGTCAGCGGCGACTTGGTCACCGCGGCGTAGCGGGTCTCGCCCGGCAGGTAGCCCGAGAGCGGGCCGAGCGCGAAACAGAGCCGGTTCTCCGGGCCCAGCGGGTCGGCGTCGGCCGGGAGCTCCTCGTAGAGGTAGCGTGCGCCCAGCCCCTTCCCGCCGAGGTATCGCCGGCGCCAGCGCTCGGGCACTGGCTCCTCGGTGACGGCCCCGCGGGTGAGGTCGACGCGAAGTACCGACTCCCGTTGCATCTGTGGTTTCCAGGGCGGGGACGGCTAAAAGGGTTGCTCGACGGTGTGGCTGCCTGCCGGTGCGTACTGGGCTGGAGGGCCGTGGGTCAGCGGTCAGGCCTCGGCGCCGTCGGCGATCACCGACGCGACGCGCTCGTGATCGAACAGCTGCTCCTCCGGCGGGATCTCCGGGTACGGGCCGGAGTCGTACGTCGGCCACTCGCCGAACGCCTCGGGGTAGAGCTGTTTGGCGGTCATCTCGATCTGGAACAGGTTCAGGATCGGGCCCTGATACCGGGCGCCCTGAGCGTACACTCGCCCGTTCTGGACCGCGGTGAGGTCCTGTCCGACCGGATGCTCCGCGAGCTCGCTGCGGATCGCGGCCATGTCGGTGTTCGGGTGCATCCCGCCCAGCGCGAGGATCACGTCGGGATCGGCTTCGAGCATCGCTTCGAGGTCGACCTGCGCGTTCGTCTCGACGTCGTCGCCGAACGCCCCGCGCACGCCGAGCGGGCGGACGTGCGAGGAGAGGATTCCCGGCTGGTCGGTAGCGTACACGTACGGCGCCTCGATATCGCTCATTCCGGCCAGCGTCGCCGTCGGGCGGTCGCGCTCCTCGGGGAGTCCGGCCTCGATCGTCGCGAGCAGGTCGTCGCGGACCGACGCGAGCGCCTCGTAGCGCGCCTCCTCGCGGAACACTCCGGCGACTCTCTCGAACATCTCCCAGAGCGTGTAGTACTCGTACTGGTCGGCCCAGCCCTCCGGCGGCGTCGCGTGCGTGTCGCTGTAGTGGTTGCCGAACCACGGGCCGATGTTGGTCGCGACCTCCTCCAGATCCGCGCGGCTCCACCCCGTGGCGGCGACGCTGGCGGGGTCGGCCAAGTGCACGTCGCTGTTCAGCTCGTAGAGCTTCTCCTTGCTCGGCTCCCACGAGGAGTAGCCCCCGCTCCAGTCGAGGGAGACGCCCGGGAGTCGCGGCGTGAACTGGTTCCAGAGCGCGTCGTAGTAGCCCGGGGCGTGCATCGCGTTCACGTCGTTCCCGCGGCCGAGCGCGAACGCCATCCCCGCGAGGTGGGTCAGCCGGGTGAAGATGCTCTCGGGGACGGCGTCGAACTCGACCTCGCCCATCGGCGCCATCGAGACGGTGTAGCTTCCCTCGTCGGCGGGTGTGGCCGTCTCGGTCGTCGGACGCGACGCTCCGTCACCCTCGGTCGGCGTCGTTTCTCCCCCGGAACAGCCCGCGAGCAGTCCGCTGGCGGCGACGGTGCCGCCCAGTGTCAGGTACTCCCGCCGTGTCGGCTTCTCGTGTGCCATGGGTTTTGGCTAGCCTAAACACGCATATTGTTTTCGGTCTGCCTAAAACAGGGCGGCGGTGCTTCGATCGACCGAGAGGAGGTCGGCGACCCCGACGCGGCCGCGGCGACCTCAGAACGGGTAGTCCCGGGGCTCCGTCTGGACCGAGATCCACTTCGTCTCGGTGATCTCGTCGAGGAACGCGTCGCTGTTGTAGCCGCCGACGCCGGAGGCGCCGATCCCGCTGAAGGGGACGTGGGCCTCGTCGTTGATCGGCTGGTCGTTGATGTGGACGTTACCGGTCTCCATCCCGTGGGCGATCTCCTCGGCGACCCCGAGGTCGCCGGCGTGGACCGACCCCGAGAGGCCGTACTCGGTGTCGTTCGCGAGTTCGATCGCTTCCTCCACGTCCGAGAACGGGATCACGGGCGCGATCGGGCCGAAGTGCTCGTTACACGCGGCGGCCATCTCCATCGTCACGTCCGACAGCACTGTCGGCGCGACGACGAGCGAATCGTCGACGCCGTCGAGGTCGACCGTCTCACCGCCGGTTTCGAGCGTCGCGCCGGCCTCGACGGTTCGTTCGACGTAGTCGAGCATCTCGTCGCGCTGAGACTCGTCGATGATCGGGCCGACGACGGTGCCCTCGTCGTGGGCGCTCCCGACCGGGAGCGCCTCGGCGCGCTCGGTCAGTCGCTCGACGTACTCGTCGTAGACGCTCTCGTGGACGATGTGGCGGTTGATCGAGATACACACCTGTCCCTGGTGGACGAAGCTACCGAAGACGGCGCCGTCGATCGCACGGTCGAGGTCGGCGTCGCCCGTGACGACGTGGGCGTTGTTGCCGCCGAGCTCCATCGCCGGCACCGCGAGGTTCTCGCCCGCGAGGCCGGCGACGTGGCGGCCGACCTCCGTCGAGCCGGTGAACGCGACCACGTCGCTCTCGGGGTGGCTGGCGACGCGGTCGCCGATCTCGCTGCCCTTGCCGACGACGACGTTCAGGACGCCCTCGGGGAGGCCGGCCTCCTCCAGCAGCTTCGCGAACAGCAGTCCGCCCGTGATCGGGGAGTTCGTCGACGGCTTCAGCACGACGCTGTTGCCCGCGGCGATCGCGGGCGCGACCGCCCGCATCGAGAGGTTCAGCGGGAAGTTCCACGGCGAGATCACTGTCACCACGCCCTTGGGTTCGCGGTAGAGGCGGTTCTCCTTCCCCGGGATGTTCGACGCGGCGGTCTCGCCTTTCATCCGTCGGGGGAGCGTCGCCGCCTCGCCGGCGTGGTCGCTGGCGATCTGGATCGAGGTCTGTCCCATCGCGGGCGAGCCGCCGACCTCGTGGGTCAGCAGCGACGTGATCTCCGCTTCGTGCTCCTCGAGCAGTCCGAGGAGGTTCTGAACCACTTCCGCGCGCCGCGCGGGCGGCTGCTCGGCCCACGACTCCTGCGCTTCCGCGGCGGCCTCGTAGGCGGCGTCCACGTCTGCCTCGACGCCCGCGGGGACCTCGGTGACGATCTCCCGCGTCGAGGGGTCCTCGACGTCGATGGTCTCGCCGCTCTCGCTCGGTACGAACTCGCCGTCGATGTACTGGCTGGTCCAGTCGGCGTCGATAGAGAGGTCGGTCATCGGTGGTTTACCATACGGTCAATAGAGGGAAAAGCGAACCGACGGCGGTGGTCGGCACCGCTACCCTCGCGAGCAGCACGAGCGCCGGCGGCGCTGCCCTTTTTGCCGGCGGCGGCGAGGTACCGGCGATGCCCGAGGGAACACGGATCGCGGCGGTCGACGCCGTGCCGGAGCGTGGCTCGTACCTGTTCAGCGTCGAGGACGCGTTCACCAACGAGCGCGAGGCGATCCTCGTCCCCTGCGAGGACGAGCCCGGCGTCGAGGCGTGGCTCAACAACTGCCCCCACGAGGATCAGCGGTTCGACCGCGGCGACGGCGCGGCGATGCGCGACGGCGAGATCATCTGCCCGAAGCACGGCTCGCTGTTCGACGCCTGCGAGGGCGACTGCGGCAACGGCCCCGCAGCGGGGTCGTCGCTCCGCCCGGTCGAGGTCGCCGTCGCGGACGGCGACGTGTTCCTCGTCGACGACGGCTACACCTACCTCAAGGACGGTGGGCTCGACGACGACGAAGGCCCGAGTTCGACCTCCCACCTCTCGTTCTGAGTCGAGCAGCCGCTGTCGAGGCTGAAAACGGGAAAACGCGTCCGGGCGGCGGGGTGCCAACCGTCGTTCCTGTCGCCGCCGGCGGAGCGCGCGGGTCGCGGTGTCGGCCGCGACCCCGAGAGGGCCGAATCCGAGTCGTTACTCGAAGAGCTCGACGGCCTGCTCGTAGCGGGCCGACGGCTCTTCCCAGTCGACAACCTCGAAGAACGCGTCGATGAAGTCACCACGCGCGGGACCGTAGTCGTAGTAGTAAGAGTGCTCCCACACGTCCAGCGCGAGGATGGGGTGGCTGCCCCAGAGCGCGCCCTGGTCGTGCTTGTCCACCACGACGTTGCGCAGCTGGTTGCTGTAGGAGTCGTAGACGAGGAGTGCCCAGCCGCCGGCAGCGCCGGCAGCCGCCTCGAACTCGCCCTTCCAAGCCTCGTAGGAGCCGAAGTCCTCCGCGATCCGGTCCGCGAGCGCGCCAGAGGGCTCGTCGCCGCCCTCGGGGCTCATCGACTGCCAGAACAGGTCGTGGAGAATGTGTCCCGACCCGTTGTGCGTTACGTCGCCGATGGCGCCCGGTGAGGAGCCGAACTCACCGTTCTCTCGGTTCTCTTCGAGCGTCTCCTCGGCGCTGTTCCAGCCGTTGACGTAGCCCTGATGGTGCGTGTCGTGGTGCCACGTCAGCACCTGCTCGGAGATCGACGGTTCCAGTGCATCGTACTCGTACGGCAGCGGCGGCAGTTCGTAATCCGTCATGCACTCCACCGTACGGGCCGGGACGGTAAGAGCGTTCCCTGAAACGGATTCAAGTTCGATTGTCGAGAGGTAGGAATATCGAGTTGAGAGCGTTTTTCAGCCCTCTATCTGGCTTCTCTGTAAAATATATCGAGAAACAGAGACATATCCGGTTCCGCCGCCGTGACGGTTAAGCGTCCCCGCCGATTTCGTCGAACCATGTCTTTCGACCAAACGGTAAACACCGACGGGCCGCTCCCGGGGGAGACGGTCCGGCACGGGACCGGCGTGAACTCCAATCGCGCGTTCCCGACGGACGGCTACCCGCACAACCTCGACCCGTTCGTGCTGTTCGAGCGGTTCTACATCGAGCCCGACGACGGCTTCCCGACCCACCCCCACAGGGGGTTCGAGATCGTCTCCTACATGATCGACGGCGGGATGGAGCACGGCGACTCGCTGGGCGTGACTCACACCGCCTACCCGGGCGACGCGATGCGGATCACCACCGGCGGCGGCATCGAGCACTCCGAGATGCCCGCCGACGGGGCGGGCTGTAACGGCCTCCAGCTCTGGGTGAACCTGCCCCGCGAGAAGAAGGAGATCGAGGCCGACTACGCCGACGCGGACGCCGAGGAGCTGCCCACCGAGGAGGTCGAGGGCGCGACGATCACGACCGTCGTCGGCGAGGGGTCGCCGCTCTCGCTGCACACCGACATGGAGTACTTCGACGTGCGCGTCGACGGCACGTGGGAGTGGACCACGCCCGAGGGCTGGGCGGGGTTCCTCTACGGCGTCTCGGGCGAGGGGACCGTCGACGGCGAGGCGTTCGGGAAGGGCGACGTGCTGCCGGCGACCGACGCCGGCGGCGTCACCGTCGAGGGCGAGGAGTTCCGCCTCGTCGCCGTCGCCGGCGAGCCCCACGACGAACCGATCAATCAGCGCGGCCCGTTCGTACTCTAGGCCGGCGAGACGACAGTCGCAGTCGATAGCGCCCTCGCGATCGTCGTTGCCGATCCGTCGTCGGCCGCTTCGACCGTCGCAGTCGACTCCGCCTCGGCGGTCTGGAACTGATACACCGTGACGATCCCGAAGTTCTCGACGTACTGTGTCTCCGCGTTAGAGCGGAGCCACTCGCTCGTCGGCGCGTCGAACGGCGCGTTGTACTGGACGTACCAGACAGTTTCATGGTTCGTAAGCGCCGCCGAGAGCTGCTGTTCGGTCCCGGGTGCGAGCCGGGCATCCGGAGTCCCGACGGCCACGTCGGGGTCTATCTGGTAGGCAGCCGGCGTCGGCCCCTCGTCGTAGTACTCGACGTTGGTCCGGGTCCAGCCGGGCTGGTAGACGACTGCCGTGGCGGGGGTCGCCCCTCCCTCAATAGCGGCGGTCGCACCCTCCCAGTCTTCGAACGTCTCCGTGTTGTGGTAGGCGACGCCGCCGACGAGCAGGCCGCTGATCAGAAGCACCACCGCGACTGCACGGGCCGGACGGACGGGGAGGTTCCGGAGCCCGGTGACGACGAGCGCGGAGACGCCGATGCTGGCCGGGAGCGTGTAGCGAGGGATCAGAACGGGGCGGTAGAGCAGAGAGATCAGCAGTGCGCCGCCGACAGTGACTCCCGCCAGCGAGAGCATCTGGGCGACCGCGCGAGTGTGGGTGTCGTCGTCCGGGCGTACGGAGTCGAACACCGCGGCCGTGAGCCCGACCAGCCCGACCGCGGCGACGACGAGCGCGGCGATCCGTGTCGTTTGGGATCCCGCCATGATCGGGTAGATGTCCGGGTAGCCGGCGTACAGCAGCGCCAACTCCTCCAGTAGCTCCGGGGACGGTGCCGGGATCCAGTCCAACGCCGGCCCGTCCTCGCTCCCAGAGGCAAACACCAACCGTGCGAAGAATCCCACGAGCGGGAGCGACAGCACCGCGACACCGAGTACCGCCCGACGCTCCGGACCACGGTCTCGCGACCGAGGAGTCGTGAGCAGTAGGTAGATCCACTGGGCACCGACGACGAAGACGCCGAAGACGTGTGTGTACAATACGCCGGCGGTCGCGAACGCGTACCCCGCCCGCTGGAGCGTGCTCCCGTTCCGGACTGACAGGAACGCGTACCACGACAGCAGCGTCAACAGCGAGAACAGCGCGTACATCCGCGCGGTCCGGCCGAAGTGGACGTGGAACGTCGACACCGAGAGCAGCGCCGCCAGCAACAGCCCGGTTCGATCGTCGAACAGCCGCATCCCGACCGAGTACGCGAGATACACCGCTCCCAGCGAGCAGACCACGGAGAACCACCGCGCCGGGGCTGGACCGTTCCCGAACAACGCCATCCAACCCTTGAGCAGGAGGTAGTACAACGGTGGGTGGGGGTCGTCTGCGAGCAGTAGGTCGGGCAGCGAGAAGCTCGCGCGAACCGCGACGGAGTATATCTCGTCGGACCAAAGGCTCTGTGTGCCGATTCGGGGGATTCGGAGCGCCAGCCCCACCAAGAGTATCAGCCCGAGCAGCGTGTCTCGAAAGATCCCCGACATGGTGTACGTCGGCTCGAACCGATGCTCGTCCAGCGGCTCGTCGGCGTCCGCGATCGCGCGACCGACGTGGGGGGTGTGCTCCCAATCGAACTGGCCGGCGTACGTCTGTACGATCGCACGCACGTCGGCCCCCCACTGGAGCACCCAGTAGGGGAACACCCCAACGGCGACGATCACGGAGCGACGGAGCCGCGTCCCGAGCGGGGCGTCCGACGCGAGCCAGTATCCGAGCAGGTGGAACCCGACTGCCAAGGCGACGAACGCGAGCCCGACGCTCAGAACCGCCCGAACTAGCGAGAGTGGCTGGTACGCCAGTAGTCCCGAAAGGAAGAAGACGACGACGACCGCGGCGATGTTCAGCGGGCCGAGGTGGGGCAGCAGCGACTGATAGGAGAAGTGGAGCTTATGTTTTAGCCCCGAGGGAAGCACCCCGCGGTAGCGCAGGAACGTGTAGACCTTTCCCTTCTGCCACCGCGTCCGCTGGCGGATCCAGTCGTTGACCTCCCGCGGCGACTCCTCGGCAGTGACGACGGGGACGTAGCCCGGCGTGAAGTCGCTGGCCGACAGCAGCAGGCCGATCTCGAAGTCCTCGGTGACGTTCTCCGGATCCCACGGCGTGATCCCGGAGAGGCCGTGGTCGTCGAGCCACGCCCGCGCGGCATCGTCCCACGGGCTCCCGAGTTTCTCCCGGCGGATCCCGTCGATCTCGCGGAGCACCGCGGCGTCGAAGAAGCAGGTCGTCCCCGGGAGCGGCACGTCGTAGCCGATACGGACGAACCCGGGGGCGACCAGCCGGAACCAGTAGCCGTACTCCGCACGAAACAGGAGGTTGATCCACCCGTCAGCCTCGTTGGTCATGTCGAGCACGCCGTGGGTGAAGTCAGGCTCCCCGTGGCTGATCGTCAGGGCGCTGGTCGCGAACAGCGCCTCGTCGACGATGTCTTCGGCGTCGATCACCCCCACGATCTCGGCGGTCGAGTGCTCGAAGCCGTAGTTGAGTGCCCGAGGCTTGTTCGGCGTTCCGGGGTAGTCGGTCGGGACCAGTCGGTGGGTAAACTCGTAGCGGTCGGCGATCCGGTCGACGACCGCGTTCGTCGCGTCGTCGCCCGGCTCCGTCAGGACGGTTACGGTGAGCTTCTCGGCGGGATAGCGCGATGCGGTCGCGGTGCGTACTGCCTCCTCGATGACTGCCGGCTCGTCGTACGCGGCGACGAACACCTCGAGCGTGGGCCACTCTTCGATCGGGACCTCGTCGGGATCGACCACCGTACGGCGACCTCGGAGTCGGTCGACGGCCCGTGACACTGCGAGTTGGACGACCGGCGTGTACGTGTAGAAACTCACCGACGTCCAGACGATCCCCAAGACGACGGCGACGAGCTGTGTCGTCGAGTAGGAGAGCTCCGACAGCGCCGCGAACAGATCTATCGAGTTACTCACAAATCTGGTCGTACTAACGCCTTTCCAAATCTGGGGCCCAAGGGGTGCGATTTTTACGGGCGGAGAGCGATCAACGTGGTATGGCGACGCATGCACAGCGCGACGACCCGACCCCGGCGTCGCTCCCCGACGCCGTCCCGTTCGACCTCCGGAACCTCACGCGACAGAGCTGGAAGCTCGGCAGCCGAATCGTCGACGGCGCCGAGCGCGTCGGCGAGTGGCGGCACACCGAGGGACACTGGACGCTGACGGCGTTCGAGGCGACAGACGAGACGCTCGTCCTCCGGCTCCGGACCCCCGTCGGACGGACTCGGTTCTACGGCGCCATCGAGGCGGAGTTCCGGGAGGCCCGACCGGCGCTCGCGTCGGCGGCGTGGGAGCGCGTCGACGCCTGACGCCTCAGGCTCGCGCTACTCGGAGATAGCTTCGGATCAGCGCGTACACCAGCCCCAGCAGTGCACCCACCACCACCACCGCCGGGCCGACACCCATGGAGATCTCCGTGGGCGTGTTCGTGAACGAGAACAGGTAGGTGATCGTCCCCTCGGTCCCGACGGTGAGCGACTCCACGCCCATCGCCGACAGCACGAACGGGCCAGCGACGGCCAGTACCAGCAGGACGCCGAACGCCGACACCGCCGCGCCGGCGAGCGCGTCCCACACCAGCGAGGTCACCGAGAGCGGACGCGGGCGGTCGCGCTCCGTGCCGATCAGTCGAACGCCGGTTTCGTGATCTTCGAGCCGCACGTGTTTCGGATACCCCAGCAGCGTCAGCGTCATCCACACGTCGGCGACGGCGCCGGCCGCGTTGGCCGCCAGCGGGACGAGCAGCCAGCCCCACTCCAGTGCGAGCATCAGCGGGACACCGACGGCGGTGAGCACCACCAGCGGCGTCAGCAGGATCACGATAAACTGGTTTCGGTTGAACTCCGTGTCGGTCGTCGCGTAGGCGTAGGGCAGGATGAAGTGGGCGACGCCGACGCCGTAGCGGGCCCTCCCGCCGTAGTAGCGTATCGCCAGTCCGTGGAGGAGTTCGTGTGGAACCACGAACGCGACGCTCAGCACGATCAGCGCCACGGCGTTCAGCGCCCCGGTCCACCAGCCCACGTCGGGGGCGAACCGGAACGTCGGGGGCGCGCCGGTGACCGTCTGGAACAGGGCCGCGAACAGCGAAGCCGCGACGACGAACCCCAGCGTCCCGATCGCGCTCATCTGTATCGTCAACGACCGGGTCAGTTCGAGATCGCCGAGAACGACGTCGTCGTCGGACATACAGGAGTCTCCTCGTCACGACGACATATAGTTACGGAACCGACATCTCCCGCGGCCGCCCTACGACGGGACGAGATCCCGGACGCGGTAGCCGGCGTCCTCGATGTCCCGGATGATCCCCTGAATGGCGGCCTCGCTGGGCGTCGTCAGCCGCATGACGAGGTCGGCCTCGCCGACGGGCAGTCCCTCCTCCGAGCGGTCGTGGCGCACGCTGCGGATGTTGGTGTCGTGCTCGCCGATCAGCGACGCGAGCTCGCCGAGCACGCCCGGCTGGTCGTCGATCCGGACCCGGAGCGTGACGAACTGCCGGCGGTCGACCAGCGCGCGGGTCAACACGTCCTGCAGCGTCGCGATGTCGATGTTGCCGCCACAGAGCAGCGGGACGACCGTCCCGTCCACGTCGATCGTCTCCGAGAGCAGCGGCGCGACCGAGGCCGCGGCCGCCCCCTCGGTGAGCTGTTTGGTGCGTTCGAGCAGCCACAGCGTCGCGGTGGCGATCTCGGTGTCGCTCACCGTCACTACCTCGTCGACGCGCTCCTCAATGATCTCGAACGTTCGGTCCGAGAGGCTGCCCGTCGCGATCCCGTCGGCGATCGTGTCGGGGTTCTCGTTCTCGACCGGTTCACCCTTCCGGAGGCTCTCCGGCGCCGTCGCGGCGTCTTCCGCTTGTACCCCGACGACGCGAACGTCGCGATCGGCGGCCTGCATTGCCGTCGCGACGCCGGAGATCAGCCCGCCGCCGCCGATCGGGACGACCACGGTGTCGAGATCGGGCACCTGCTCCAGCAGTTCGAGCCCGAGCGTCCCCTGTCCGGCGATCACCGCGGGGTCGTCGTAGGCGTGGACGAACGCGGTGCCGGGGTCGTCAGCGCGGTCCTGGGCCGCGGCCATCGCTTCCGCGAACGTCTCCCCGCGGAGTTCGACCGTCGCGCCGTACCCCTCGGTGGCGTCGATCTTGGCCTGTGGCGCGGTCTCGGGCATGAACACCAGCGAGTCGAGCCCGCGCTCGGTCGCGGCGTACGCGACCCCCTGCGCGTGGTTGCCCGCGCTCGCGGCGACGACCCGGTCGGCCTCGCCGCGCTCGGCGACCTCGCTGATCCGGTTGTACGCCCCGCGGGGTTTGAACGAGCCGGTCTTCTGGAACTGCTCCAGCTTGAGCCACGCGTCGGCGCCGACGCGCTCGCTGAGCGTCTGGTTGTGCATCACCGGCGTCTCGCGGATCCCCTCGGCGTCGGTGAGGCGCTCGCGGGCCGCGCGCACGTCGTCGAGCGAGACCGTCATCGCCCCACCCCCGCGGCGGGTCGGCTCGGACTGCCGTGTCGGGTCGCGTGGTCGTTCACGCCGTCGAACTGGAGCCGACACCGCCTTAGTCCTTCGTTCGACCGCCGCGAGATCCGCGGCGAACACGACGACGCCGTCGGGACCGGGCGCGGCCGACAGCGCGCCATGGACTTATCTCCCGGGACGACCCAGCGCGGGTATGACCGACTCAGCCGAGCCCTCGCCCGAGGTCGTCTCCGTCGGCGCCGCGACGGTCGATCGGTTCTACGACGTGACGAACCTCCCCGAACCGGACGGCGGCGCGTTCGCCCGCGAGGCCACCGAGCGTTTCGGCGGCGTCGGCGCCAACGTCGCGACCGGCCTCGCGCGACTGGGGCGGGACACCGCCCTCCTCGCGCGGATCGGCCGAGACGACCTCGCTGACCGCGTGCTCGCGGATCTCGAAACGGGCCCCGTCTCGACCGCGCTGGTCCGCCGCGGCGACGGCACGACGACCCACTGTGTGATCCTCCGCGACGACGCCGGCGAGCGCATGATCGTGACGGCGGGCGACTCGACGGTGCAACTCCGACTGGACGACGGCGATCGCGCCGCCGTCCGGGCCGCCGACGCGGTGTTCGTCACCGCGTACGCGCCCGATCCCGTGACCGCGGAGATCGTCGAGATCGCCGCCGAAGACGGCGGCCCCGCGCTCGCGTTCGATCTCTCCGGGCCGCTCGAAGAGCTCCGAGGCCGCGGCACGGAGCCGTCTACGATCGACCGCGTGGTCGAGGTCGCGGACCTGTTCGTCACGGCGGAGGTCGCGGCGGAGTCGTACCTCGACCGCCCCGCGGAAGCGGCCGTCGACGCCCTCCGCGATCGGGGGTGCTCGCGCGGCGCGGTCACGTTCGGCACCGAGGGAGCGACGCTGTTCGACGGCGAGACGACGGCCGACATCTCGGCGTTCGACGTCGACGCGACGGACACGACCGGCGCCGGCGACGCGTTCACCGCGGCGCTGACCGAACGCTGGCTGCTCGGCGGCGCCGACCCCGAGCCGGCGGGGCGGTTCGCGGCGGCCGCGGCGGCGCTGAACTGCCGCGCCGCGGGCGCTCGGGGCGGGCTGCCCGACACGGAGTCCGTCCGGGTGTTCCTCGCGAACCGAGCGGACTGAGCACGTCACCGGCGACGGCGGGACTCCCGTTCGAGACCGGACGGTTTCGGTCGACGGACGAGGGAGGGAGGTCGGACCGACGAACGGCGCGGGACTGACCGCCTATCCGTGCTTCCGGCGGCTAACACTCGTGTCACCGGGTGGTAGTGGTGTCCAAGAACGGCTTTAGGTGAGGGCCACGAAGCTGGTAACACGAGACAACTATGTCCGACGTACCCACCCAAGCCGACGAGAGCGACATCCCCGTCACCGCCGAGAAACCCGACAGCCCCGTCGGGGTCACCGGCGTCGACCACATCACGCTGATCGGGAGCAACGAGGAGGACACCGTCGAGTACTACCGGGACATCCTCGGGATGCCGCTGGTGCTGCGCCAGCCGAACCTCGACAACCCCGACGCGACCCACCTGTTCTTCGACGCCGGCGACGGGCGGATCATCACGTTCTTCGTGAGCGATCGGGACTCCGACAACCGCCCCCAGCGCGTCGGGATGGGCGGGGTCCACCACCTCGCGTTCAGCATCGACGGCGAGCGAATGGCCGAGATCGCCGAGGCGCTGGAGGACCACGGCTACGGCTACAACGAGTTCGACCGCGGCGCGTTCCACTCGCTGTACACCCGGGACCACAACGGCCTCACGATCGAGCTCGCCGCGGACAAGTTCGAGATCCCGGACGACCGCCGGGGCGAGGTGCTGGCCCACGCACAGGCCCACCGCGTCGACGACGGCGACGAGTACGTGAAAGACGAGCACATGCGCGCCGCGCTGGAGGAGCTCGGTATCCCGGTCGAGGAGATCGACATCCCCACTACGGCGTCCTCCGGGACGGGGGGACTGTGAGCGAGCGGGAGCCCGAACTCGACACGCTGTCGCCCGGCGGCGACGGACAGACGACTGCGCCCGACACGCCCGGCATCCACCACGTCTCCGTCGTCAGCGGCGACCCACACGGGACGCTGACGTTCTACCGCGACGTGCTGGGGATGCGGCTCGTCAAGCGAACCGTCAACCACGACGAGCCCGCGGTCCATCACCTCTACTTCGGTGACGCGACAGGGACGCCAGGAACGACGTTCACCGCGTTCCCCTACCCGCTGGACGTCGGCGGCCGTCGCGGTGCCGGGCAGCCAAGCGAGACGACGTTCGCGGTCCCCGAGGGGAGCCTCGCTTACTGGCAGGACCACCTCGCCGACCATGGCGTCGCCGTCGACGACCCCAGCGACCGGTTCGACGAACCGATCCTCACCTTCACCGACCCGGACGGCCTCGACCTCGCGTTGGTCGAGAGCGCCGCCGCGGGCGTCCTCGGGACCGACACACGCGCCGTCGATCCGTGGGACGAGAGCGTCCCGAGCGAGCGGGCGATCCGCGGCGTGCACTCGGTCACCCTGCGCTCGAACAGCCCCTACGTCACTGGCCGCGTGCTGGAGCTGTTCGGCTTCGGCCTCGTCGGACAGGAAGGCGAGCGCGTTCGCTACGTCGCCGGCGCCGACGGCGTCGAGACCGAAGGGCTGGGCGCCGACACGACCGATCTCGCCCGATCACCGACGCCGGGAACCGTGATCGATCTCTTCGCTCGCGAGGAGCCGTGGGGGAAGGAGGGCGCCGGAACTGGCCACCACGTCGCGCTCCGGGTGCCCGACCGCGCGGCGCTCGACGCGTGGCACGACCGACTGCTCGACGCCGGGCTCTCCCCGTCGCCGCCCCGGGATCGCTACTACTTCGACTCGGTGTACGTCCGCGACCCCGGCGGCGTGCTGTTCGAGCTCGCGACCGACGGCCCCGGGCTCACACGCGACGAGCCGACCGACGAACTCGGAAGCGACCTCCGACTCCCACCGTGGTTGGAAGAGGACGAGTGGATGCTCCGCGAGCAGCTCCCGCCGCTCGACGAACCCGTGGCGGGCGGCGCCGATCCGGAACGGCGGGACGCGACCGATGAGTAACCCCCCGACCGTCGGCGGCGAGGGTCCCCACGCGGGCCAGCCGATACTGACCGCGGGCGCGCCGACGGGCGCCGCGGAGGCGGCGCTGGTCCTGCTTCACGGTCGCGGGGCCCGTCCGGGCACCGTGCTCGACCTCGCGGACGAACTCGGCCGCTCCGGCGTGACCCACATCGCGCCGGAAGCGTACCACAGCAGTTGGTACCCGCACTCGTTCATGGCCGAGCGCGACGTGAACCAGCCACACCTCGATTCGGCGCTTCGCGCCGTGGACGACGCGGTCGAACTGGCGCTCGACGCCGGCGTCCCGCGTGAGAAGGTACTCGTGCTCGGCTTCTCGCAAGGCGGCTGTCTGGCTAGCGAGTACGTGTATCGCAACCCCGAACGCTACGGCGGCTTGGCCGCACTCAGCGGCGCCTTGATCGGCCCGGAGCGGACGACGTGGCCCGACGCCGACGAGGAGAGCCTCGACGGGACGCCCGTCTTCTTCGGCTGCGACGAGGACGATCCGCAAGTCCCCGCGTTCCGGGTCCGGGAGTCCGCCGACGCCTACCGCGAGCGCGGCGCCGACGTGACAGAACGGCTCTACGAGGGGCTGGGCCATCAGGTGAACGAAAACGAGATGGACTGGATCCGCCACACTCTCGACGATCTGCTCGACTGATCGGACGAACCCTTTTGAGCGAGAGCGCGGGCAGGCCCGTCGATGCGCTGAGAACCGACCCGGGGCGTCTGCGGGTGTGCGGCCACACGCCTCGGGCATGCGGCGGCCGCCTGTTCGCTCCCTGCGTCGACAGCGACGGCTACTCCCGGACCTCGTCGGCGGCGGCGACCAGCTCCCGGGTCCGCTCCTCGCTCACGGGGTCGCCGGAGGCCGACCCCGACTTGAGCGCGGTGCCGACGATGACGCCGTCGGCGATCGAGAGGATCTCTCCGACCGTGTCGGCGGAGACACCGCTGCCCACGAACAGCGGCACGTCCAGCCCGAACTCCTCGCGGCGGTCGGCGGCTCGCTGGAGCTCCTCCCGGTCGACGGCGTGGCCAGTGCCCATCCCCGAGACGACCGTGGCGTCGGCCAGCCCGCGCTCGACGTTGTCGGCGAAGGACTCGGCAGTGAAATCGTCGGCAGCGATGGGTGCGGAGTGTTTCACGTCGTGGTCGGCGAACACCGCCACGTCGGCGCCGAGGCGCTCGCGCTCCCGCATCGTCTCGTAGGCTTTCCCCTCGATGATCCCCTGGTCGGCGACGCGCGCCCCGGTGTGGACGTTGACGCGCATGAACTCCGCGCCGACGGCTTGTGCGACCGCGAGATCCGCGGCCGCGTCGTTCCGGAGCACGTTCACGCCCACCGGCAGGTCGACCTCGTCGGCGACCGCGCCCGCGGCGTGGGTCATTGAGGCGACGACGTGCTTCGGAACGTCGTCGGGGTAGAACGGCGCGTCACCGAAGTTCTCGACCATCACGGCGTCGACGCCGCCGGCCTCGAGTGCGCGTGCGTCGGCACGCGCCCGCTCGATCACGCCCGCGCGGTCGCCGTCGAACTTCGGCGCGCCCGGCAGCGGATCGAGGTGGACCATCCCGACGATCGGTTGGCTCCGCCCGAAGGTGGTTTCGAGATCCATAGCCGAGCGTCGAACCCGCCCGGGTAAGCTCTGACGACTCCGGCTCGAAACGGCGCTACGCCCAGAGCTCGGTCTTCTCACGGAGCCCGCCGGTGATGATCGAACGCACGGCTTCGATCTCGCCGTCGACTTCGGCGGTGTTCTCGAGCAGCACGGTCTCGCTGGGGAACAGCTGTTCACCCAGCACGAGGCCGTGGTCGCGAGCAGTGTTCCCGGTCACGGTGAGATAGACACCGACGCCGGCCTCGGCGATGGCGGCCTCCTCCTCTTGCCCGTTCTCGGGGTAGACGAACTCGACGCCGTCGAGCGCGTCCATCCCCAGCACCGCTTCCACCAGCCGCTCGTAGCGTGGCGAGATACAGAGCGGCCCCTCGTAGTCGGCGAGGAACGCCCGGTCGAGGTCGGTGCCGGAGGGGACGGTTTCGGGCGTTCCGAGCAGCGTGTGGTACACCGTGTCACCGAGCCCGGTGACGACGCGCACGTCGGACTCCGTCGGGTCGATCCGTTCGTTGACGGCGGCGAGGTTGTCGACGCCCTCCGGGCCGAGGGAGACGACCTCCTCCAGCACCAGATCGGCGGCGTCGAACCCGAGCGCGAACTCGTGGGTCCGCAGCGCGCGGAACGGCTCCTCCCGGCCCACGAGGTGGACTGGCGTGCCGTCGAGCTCGACGGTGAGGCTGTCGAAGACGATCCGCCGCGGCTTCCCCTTCCGGTCGTCACGGAGCAGCGTGAACTCCGGCCCCATCGAGTCGGCCGGCGCGGAGTACTCGAGCAGCCGCTCGTAGCTCCCCTTCTCGGCGGTCTGTTCGCCCTTCGTGATCGCCTTCTCGTAGCGGAGCACGGAGGTCACCTGATCGACCGTCGCGTCGGCGTCGGGCGTGTCGGCGACGGTGGCGACCCGCTCCAGCACCGCCTCCAGCGGCCGCCCCTTGCGGGGAACCGCGACGGGTACCGGCTCAGTCATTACCCGTGCGACGGGGCCGACGGAAAAAGCGGTTGCGGAAGGGGCGTGTCACAACGGCTAAGCCGCGTCGGCTCGCCCCAACCGACGTGATCAACGGTGACGGCCGCTGAGACGGTGCTTCTCGTCGGCGTCGTGCTCGCCGTATGGGGTGCGGCCAGCGTGCTGTTCGACGCGGCCCTCGGCGGCGGGAACCGCCGGTTCGTCGCGTACCTCGTCGGACTGCTGCTCGGGCTGGCGCTCGTCGGCTATCTGCTGGTGACGCGCCTCTGAGATCGGGCCCCAAGCGGGCACCGCCTCAGTGCTCGTCGCCGGCGAACTCCACCCGCGTCCCGTCGTATCGGCAGTCTTCCAGCGCGTGTTTGGCGTCGATCCCCGCGTCGTGGGGCGTGGGACCGAACCCGACGCCGACTTTGAGCTCCACGTCGGCGTCGTCGCTGACGTGTTCGATGGCGTCCTGATACTCGGCCTCGTCCATCTCCGGGACGATCGAGATCACGTTGTCGCCGCCGACGAAGAAGGAGAGGGCGCCGTGGGCCTCACGCATGTACCGCATCAGGCTGGCGTACGCCTGCTCGATACGGATGAACGAGTCGAACTCGTTCAGCCGGTCGGTGTACTTCCCGGTCGCGTCGTTCACGTCGAAGTGAGCGATCGACACGTCGCCGGCCTCGGGCGGCCGGTACTCGCCGCCGAGCACCTCGCGTCGGCCGCGATCCTGTGCGCTGCCCGCCTCTTGGACGCGCTCGGTCGCGCCCTCCAGTGCCTCGATCGGGACGGGATCGATCGCGGTGCCGAGGCTAACGGAGATCGGGTAGCGGTTACCGACCGACTCCTGCAGGAGTTCGTGGTCGGACCGGTCGAGGCCGTTGGTGACGGCGACCATGTTGTCGAACCGGGTGAAGAAGGCGTAGCCGTCCCGGGAGCCGACGAACTGTGCGATGTCCGCGAACAGCCGGGACTGCAGCGTCTGCAGGTCCATCTCCCGGCGGGGTTCGGGCTCGACGGTCCACGGGCCGTAGTTGTCGATCTGGATGTGGGTGAGCTGCGGACGTGTCACGTTACCCGAGGTAGGGTGGCTGTCGCAGTTGTAGTTTGGTATTCCCGAATGCGTGACGCTACCGCAGCGGCGACAACAGGAGCCCGGCGTAGTACCTCGGTGCGCTCTTCCGCGAGCGGGCCAGCGCGACTCGCAGCGCGTTCGCGGCGTCGTCGAACACGCCCGGTCCGTGGCCGACGAGCACGCTGTCGGGAGAGAGGCCGCCGAGCGCGGTCCGCGGCGGGAACAGCCGCAGTGCGGGGTGGACGCCCAATCGCTCCGCCCCGGTTCTGAAGAACTCGGCCGTGCCGACGGCCTCGGGGACGATCAGCGTCCCGCGATCGCGGTCGTACAGCGCCACCTCGTGCCAGAAGCGGTTGTCGACGACCGTGATCGTTCGGAACTCGGTGTCGGGGAGCGCCCGGCTGTACAGCTCGGTCTCGGCGTCGAGTTCGTCGGCGACGCCCGAGAGCGGTTCGGGCAGCGAAACCCGCACATCGTGGCGCCGGGCGACCGCGGCGGCGTCGCGCTTGTGGCGGTCGAGCAACAGCGTCACGCCGGCAACCTCGCCCAGATCCGCGAGTTCGTCGTCGAGCCCCGGGGCGTCGACGGGGTCGATCACCCAGAGGCCGTCGTCCGTCTCGATCGCGTGGCTGGTGCGGTGCATCTCGCCGACCTCTTCGGCGAGCGTCCAACTGATACCGCCGTCCCAGCGGTCGACGACGTCGAGCGTGCTCATACCCCGAGTTCGGGCCGACGGTGCTTAACTGTCGGCGGCACCGGACCGCCCCAGTGCTTACCCGGCTCACGCCCCTACCGGGAGCCATGAGTGACGAGATCGCCGCGGCGTTCGACGGTATCGACCCGGCCGATGTGCCCGAATCGGTCGACCGTGCGGCGCTGGAGCGAATGCGCACCGTCGCGATGGTGCTCGACGAGTCGATCGAGATCCCCGTGATCGAGTACCGGATCGGCGTCGACCCGCTGCTCTCGATGCTCCCGGGGGTCGGCGACGCGCTCAGCGCCGGCATCTCGCTGTACGTCGTGATCGAGTCGGCCCGGCTGGGCGTCTCGTTCACGACCTTACTGGGGATGCTCGCCCGGATAACCGTCGATTTCGCCGGCGGCTCGATCCCGTTCGTCGGGCCGGCGTTCGACGCGGTGTTCAAGGCGAACAAGTGGAACGTCGAGGCCGCGATGGACGACCTGTTCGGCGACGTGCCCGAGGAGGACGACGACGCGGTGACGATCCCGGTCACGACGCCGGAGTAGCCCGAGCGGCGCCTTTTCGACCCTGCCGACCGTAGGACCCCCCATGAGCTACGACGGCGCGATCCTCGACGTGGACGGCACGGTGGTCCGGGGCGAGCGGCTGCTTCCGGGGGCCGAGGCCGGCCTCGAGACGCTCGCCGAACGGGGGATCCGGCGGCTGTTCGTCTCCAACAACCCCACGCGGCCGCCGGCGGCGTACGCCGAGAAGCTCCGGCGCACGGGCGTCGACGCCGCCAGCGAGGAGATTCTCACCGCCGGCGCGAGCACGGTCGCGTACCTCGGCCGCCACCACGCCGGCGAGACGGTGTACCTCGTCGGCGAGCGCGGCCTGCGTGAACAGTTGGAGAACGCGGGGTTCGACACCGTCGTCGCCGGCAGACACGGCAACCCCGAGCGCGGCGTCGACGTGGCGGTGGTGTCGATCGACCGCGAGTTCGACTACGACACGCTCACGACCGCCGCGCGGACCGTCCGGAGCGAGGCGCTGCCCATCGTCGGGAGCGACCCCGACGCGGTGATCCCCGCCGCCGACGGCGACGTACCGGGCTCGGGTGCGATGATCGCCGCGGTCACCGGCACGGCCGAGCGCGAGCCCGACGCGGTGCTCGGCAAACCCCACGCGATCACCCGAGAGCTGGCGCTCGACCGGCTCGGCTGCGAGGCGGCGGACTGTCTGGTCGTCGGCGACCGCCTCGACACGGATATCGCGCTGGCCGCCGACACAGGGATGACGACCGTGCTCGTGCGCTCGGGCGTGACCGACGAGGGCCGGCTCGCCCGCTCGACCGTGACGCCGGACTACGTCGTGGACGACCTCTCGGGGATCGAGTCGGTACTCGACGGGACCGCGCCGCGGTACGACTGAGCCGGAGTCGAACCGCTTAACCGCGGTTCCGTCGCATCGACGGGCATGAGCGAGCCACGCATTCTGGTGACCAACGACGACGGGATCGAGAGCCCGGGGTTCCGGGCGCTGTACGAGGCGCTCGAAACGGTGGGCGACCCGGTCGCGGTCGCGCCGTACTCGAACCAGAGCGCCGTCGGCCGCGCTCGCTCCTTCGAGGCGACGGTCCACGAGTACGAACTCGGCTACGCGGTCGAGGGGACGCCCGTGGACTGCGTGATCGCCGGCGTCGAGGCGCTCTGCCCCGACGTGGACGTGGTCGTCGCCGGCTGCAACAAGGGGGCCAACCTCGGCTCCTACGTGATGGGCCGCTCGGGCACCGTCTCCGCGGCCGTCGAAGCGACGTTCTTCGACGTGCCCGCGATCGCCGTCTCCCAGTACGTCCCGACGACCGACGACGAGGAGTTCGAGAACCTCACCCCGCCGAAGGAGGCGTACGCCGACGCCTGCGACGCCGCGGCGTACCTGGTCAAGGAGTCGCTCGGCTCGGGCGTGTTCGACGAGGCGGATTACCTCAACGTCAACGCCCCCGCGCCCGACTCGGCCGAGGGCCGGCCGCCGATGACCGTCACCGAGCCGTCGCCGCTGTACGCGATGACCGCCGAGTTCGACGGCGAGACGATCCGGCTCGAGGACAACATCTGGCAGCGGATGCAGCGCGGCGACATCCCCGACGAGGACGGCACCGACCGCCGTGCGGTCGTCGACGGCGAGATCAGCGTCTCGCCGCTCGCGGCGCCGCACTCGGTTGAGCGCCACGACCACCTCGACGAGCTGGCGGCGACGTATCGGGTCTGACCGGTTCTCAGTTGTACGTCTCGACTCGCAGCACCGTCACGCGCGTCCCGTCGTGGACGGCGACGACCCGCCCGTTCCCCCCGTGGAACGTCACGTTCCGCACGGTCACCGACTCGTTGGCCCGCGGCAGCGGCCGACGGACCGTGTCGTTCCCCTCGCTCACGAGGAGGTGGAACGACTCGTTCCCGGCGACGACCGAGACGTTCTGGTTCGCGACACGCGGCTCCGCCCGGGCGGGGCCGGAGGTGAACACCGTCCGCCGTTCGTCGCCGTCTTCGAGCGCCACCGCGTAGGCGGTGCCGCCGCCGACCGCGGTCCAGCCGCGACGGACTGCGGTTACCGTCTCCCGCCAGCCGACCCCGCCGACGACGACCGTCGCGCGACCGTTGGACGCGAGCCGTCCCCGCGGGACGACCGACAGCCAGACCCCCCTGTCGCGGTTCGAGACGATCACCCCCGAGGTGGTGACCTGTGTGGTCTCCCCGAACAGCGTGGCGGGGATCGCCGACACGAGTTCGTTCTCGACGCCCTCCGCGTAGGTGACTTCGTACCCCCGAACGGTGACTGGCTCGCCCGGCAGATCGCCCTGTGTCGAGACGAGGTTAACCGCGACCGCGGGCCCCGACAGCACCGCCGCGACGATCACGATCAACGCGACCGCGATCTGCCGGACGGAGAGGTCCACGAGCCGGGTGTCGCCGGAGCGAGCGGGCTCACTGTCCCGGAGACGCCCGAACGGGCGATGTTCCGGGGCGGTGACGGCGACGACGATCAACGCCGCCGCCAGCGCGACGAGGCCGAGCCCGACGGCGCGGTAGAGTACGTACTCGGTGCCGCCGCGGTACCAGTACACAGCCCAGAGCGACTGTGCGCTGGCGAGCAGGAGCGCGCCGGTGAACAGTCGAGACGGCGACGGGGTGTCGATCGGACGACGCCGGAGCAGCAGCGCGCCCAGTACCACCCCCGCGAGCAGGCCGATCGCGTGGCCCTGAATCGCGATGTCGGCGAACCACGGCGTGACGAACCGCGAACGCCCCGAGGCGGTGATCGTCGGGTCCCGGAGCGCGTTGTAGAGGAGGTTCAGCAGGTCCGATCCCACCAGCGCCAGCACCGTCCCCAGCGGGTAGCGCACCAGCGCGAAGCCGGCGAACGCGAACACGACGCCCGAGAAGCCAATCACGGCGCCGACCGTGAACAGCGTGAGAACGACGCCGACGACGGCGACCGCGAGCGGGAACAGCAGGAACGCGCGAGCGATCGGATCGTACCGCAACGCGGCGAGGCGTTCGCGGCGCGTCGACGGCTCGTAGTGGGGTGACCGCCCCGTCGCTGGGTAGTGGCCGACCGCGTACTCCACGATCGGCGCGAGCGTGAGCGCACCGAAGAGGTTGCCGAGCAGGTGGCCCGGGCCGGCGTGGGCGAAGCCGGCGACGAGCATCCCCAGCGGCTCGGCGTACGACCACGCGCGGAACGGGAGCACGACCGGGCGGTACCAGTGCCAGTAGCCGCCCTGCAGGAACAGGTACACCGCGAGCACCCCCGAGACGGTGACGAGCGTCCCCCACGGGACGCCGAGGACGAACCGCTCGCGGAGGCGAGCCGGGAGGCGGCCGTCGTCGAGGCGGAGCGCGAGGGCGGCGCCGGCGAGCAGCGCGACGACGACGAACGCGCGCTGGAGCAGCCCCCACGGGACCGCGCCGAACTGGAGGGCGAGCGACACGGACATGGGCGTAGTAGTGCCGTCACCGCCCTTGAAAGCTCGCCCGAGAGCGTTCGGGGCCTACTCGGCCAGCCGCCAGAGATCCGTCTGGGGCTCGACGACGTACTCGACGCCGTCCTCGGTCACGCGGACCATCTCCTCCTGCCCGACGTACCCCCACTCGGTGTCGAGGCCGAGCTCGATCGTGTACAGTTCGCCGGGGCGGACCTCTCCCTCGACGGACTCGCCGTAGCGGTCCCACTCCGGGCCGAGCAGCGTGCCGCCGTCGTGGGCGCTCCGCCCGACTTGGTGGCCGAGGGCGTGATCGAACAGCTCGCGGTCCCGCGCGACCAGTTCCGCGCGGGCGCGAGCGTCGACGCGGTGACCGACGGCGCCGGGTTCGAGCTCCTCGTACCCCGCCTCGATCGCGGCGCGGACGTCCTCGAACGCCTCGACGAGCCCCGCGGGCGGCTCCCCCCGGACCCAGAGCCGCTGGAGGTCGGCCGCGTAGCCGTCGCACACGACGCCGAAGTCGACGTGGAGCAGTTCCCCCTCGGGAACCGTTCGATCGCTGGGGAGCGTGTGGCCTACGTCGGCGTCGCCGCCGGCGTGGACGGTCGGGCAGTACTCCCACGACCACGCGCTGTCGTAGCCGGCCTCGCGCATCCGCCCGTGGAGGTAGTCCGCCACCTCGGCCTCGGTCGTCTCGGGCGTCCACTCGTCGGCGGCGTCGTGGAGCAGGTCCAGCGTCGTTTCGGCGGCCGCCGTGACGCGCTCGTGTTCGGTGTCGGACTTGATCCCGCGTACGTCCGCGACGATCCCGCCGGCGCCGACGAACTCCCGGTCCGGCAGCAGGTCGGTGAGCCGCAGGTACATCCCGTGGGTGAGCCCGTCGGCGACGTTGTCGTCGCGGTCGAAGTTGATCGCGACCGTCTCGGCCCCCGAGAGCGCCGCCCGGAGCTGCTCCTCGATCGACTCGTCGTACGGCCGAACCTCGTGGACCCCGAGCTCCTCCGCGGTCGGCGCGTCGTGCTGGCCGAGCACGACCGTCGACTCCTCGGGGCCGATCACGACCGCAGTCGGCCAGACCACGTCGAACCCCAGCACGTACGGCAGCGTCGGCTCGTGGATCTCGTCGGTCTCCCGGCAGAAGATCAGCCACGCGTCGGCGTCGCTGTCGGCGACGGCGTCGCGGGCCTGTTCGACTTTCTCCGCAACGAGGCTCGCGTCCATACCCCCTCCTGCGTCGGCCCGGGCTTAGTTCCGGGGGCTGTCGCCCCGACTCCGGCACGAGCGTTTATACCGATCGGCTCGTGATGTGTGGACGAGTAGCACAGGTGGTGTGCCGTGATAGGGAAGCTACGCCGGGGCGTCGACGGGCTCATCGACCGGATCAGGCCGTCGCGGATCCGCCCGACGGAGCCGCCGGAGACGTTCGTCGACGCCGAGGGGCGGGAGGTACGAATCCGACCGTACCGCGAGGGCGACTTCGAGGGGCTCGTCGAGATGTACGACGAGTTCGACCCCGAACTGCGGGCGCAGGGGACGCCCCCGATCGGCGCCGAGAACATCGAGGCGTGGCTCGACGACCTCCGCGACGGCGTGAACGTCGTCGCGATCTACGACGGGCGGCCCGTCGGCCACGTGAGCTTCGTCCCCGACGGCACCGACCGCCACGAGCTCGCGATCTTCGTCCATCAGGAGTACCAGCACGCCGGGATCGGCAGCCGGCTCATGGCGAACGGGCTGGGGTACGCCCGCGAACAGGGCGTCAGATACGTCTGGCTCACCGTCGAGTCGTGGAAGCGCGGCATCCAGCGGTTCTACAGCCGCGCCGGCTTCTCGACGGTGAACCCGATGGGCGCCGCCCACCGGATGTCCCGGACGCTGTGAGCCGTCGACACGGCTACCGCCCGAGCAGGGCGGAGCCGGCGAGGTAGACGCCGACCGCGACGGCCAGCGCGGCCGGGAGCCCCAGCAGGAGGTCGGGACCGCGAACGAAGCCGAGCGCGAGGGCGGCGATCGCGCCGAGTTCGAGCCCGAGCCCGAACAGCCCCGGCCCGGCGGCGCGATCGATCCGCTTGGCCGCCTGACCCAGCCCGGCTTCGCCCCCCTCAGTCGCGGCCGAGAGGCTGAGGAACCACGGGAGGAAGAGGAACGCCCCGGCCCCGGAGAGGCCGCCGACGGCGACGCCGTAGGGGACGCTTTCGAGCGTTACCACGCCGACAGCGGTGAAGGCGACGATCTGCATCAGGGCCGATCCGACGCCGATGGCGGTGAGGGTCCGTTCGCTGGGTTCGTCGGTGGTGGAGGACACGGCCGGGCTGTCGGCGAGCCAACCCATAAGCGTCCCGCCTCGGCGTGCTCAGTAGCCGACGCCGAGCTTCTCGTGAACGCCCTCGCCCGATTCGAGTTCGTCGACCAGCGCGATCGCGAAGTCCTCCATCGAGACGTAGCTGTCGCCCTCGTCGTCCGTCACCAGTTCGTCGACCGCGGTGCGGTACTCCCCGGTTCGCTCGCCGGGTTCGATCAGCGCCGCCGGCGCGACGTAGGTCCACTCGAGGTCGTCGGCCCCCTCGAGGCGCTCGTAGGCGTCGATGGCGGCGCTCGCGACCGGGACCCACTCCTCGGGGAACTCCTCGGTCTCGATGAGGCGGGCGTCGGGGCCGACACGGAGGATGCCCGCGCCGCCGGTCCAGACGAGGCGGTCGACGCCGGCGCGGCGCATCCCCTCGATCACCGCCTCGATCATCGTCGTCAGCACCTCGGGGTCCTCGTCCTCGCTGGGGCCGAGCGCGGAGACGACGGCGTCGTGGCCGGCCGCGAGCTTGGCGACCGCGTCGGCGTCGGTCGCGTCGCCGGCGACCGCGTCGAAGTCGGGGTCGTCGACGCCATCGACCGCGCCGCTCCGGGAGACCCCGGTTACGCGGTGATCGCGTCGGAGGAGTTCCGTCGCGGTTCGTCGTCCGATCCGTCCGCTCGCACCGAGTAGGAGTACGTCCATGGTGAGTGTCCGACGACGTGTGGTCACGCCGTCACACCTACTGTTGGAGAGTGACCGTCAAATAGTTCCGCGAACGTAGGCGTGACCAGGTCACACCGATGTCATCGACCACCGACCTCGAAGCCAAGTACCGGAACTGTCCCGTGATCGAGACGCTCGAACAGATCGGCTCCCGCTGGCGGATGACCGTCATCCACGTGCTCAGGGAGGGCGAACTGCGGTTCAACGAGCTCAAGCGCGCTACCGACGCCAACTCCCAGACGCTCTCGCGCGTGCTCGACGACTTGGAGGAGCAGGGGTACGTCGAGCGGCGGGTCACGGAGGGAAGCCCCGTCGCGGTCTACTACTCGCTGACGCGGAAGGGCGAGGAGCTCCACGGCGCGTTCGACGAGATCGCCGAGTGGGCGGAGACGTGGCTCGACGAGTGAGGATCAGTCGGCGTCGACGTGGCGTTCGATCCGCGCGACGTTCCGTCGGTTGGCTTTCCAGACGATGTCGAGGGCGTCGCCGACGATCGGGACGCTCCCGAGCGTCGCTTCGATCAGAACGAGCAGCAGCATCCAGAGGCAGGCGCGCTTGGGCAGCCCCAGCCGATACCCCTGGTAGACGATGTACGTCGACGGGAGGACGGTGAGCCAGTCGCCGGCGATCGGCAGGAGGCCGACGATGCCGTCGACGCCGATCTCGCCGATCAGCGGGAGCGTGAACGCCGCGTCCAGCAGCTCCGCGACCGCGCGGGCCCGGGTGAGCCGAGCCGGCTCGGCCATCTACAGTCGGCTCTCGGCGTCCTCGGCGAGCTCCTGCATCCGCTTGCCGATCCGGCCGGCGGAGGAGAACTCGTCGTCGCTCATCGCGTTCGCGAGCGCGTTGCCCAGCACGAACACGGCGTGTTTGTGCTCGCTCTTGGATTTGTGGACGTGTGAGGGGTCCACGTCGAGCTCGTCGTACTCGTCGAACGTCCCGTCTTCGACGTCCTCGCGGTCCCGGAAGTTCTCCATGATGATGACCATCTGTTCGTGGAGTTCGAGCAGTTCGTCCTTGTGCATACCCGAACCACGCGGTTCCGGCGGTTAAACGTTATTGGGGGGAACTCTCATACGGGCGATCGATAGCCGACGCTCTCGACGGCGAGCGATACTCGTAGAAGGCGGCGTCAGAAGACGTACTCGTCCTCGTGGCCCATCATGCCCTCCTCCTCGTACTCGGGCTCCTCGTCGTCCATGGGGCCGCTGGTCTTGTAGGCTTTCAGTCCCGTCGAGAGCAGCTCCTCGACGGCCTCGTTTCGGTCCACAAACTCGCCCTGCTCGACGAGCTGTGCGATCTGCATTTCAAGGTGCTCGGGGACAGTGAGATCGACCTTGGGCATCTGTCAGGGGGGTTTGGCACAGCGGGTATTTAAGTTCGTTGGCGCGGTCGCCGGAGCCGAGAACGAACCGTAGAACCGCCATCACGCCGGTTCGCGGTCTCGTCACGCCCGATGGCACTCCACCGATTCCGATAACCATAGGTGAACGGGTCCACTGGGTTCGGGTATGACTACGGACGTGACGGCGCTCCACGAGGAGTTCGACGGCGAGCGCCTCCCGCCGGGCCAGCGGCAGACCGAGAGCTTCCCGGTGCTCTCGAAGGGGGAGACGCCGGCCGTCGACGACGACTGGACGTTCACCGTCTCCGGCGCCGTCGAAGATGAACGAGAGTTTACTGCCGAGGAGTTCCGCTCGCTCGCGCCCGAGACGCAGGTGCAGGACTTCCACTGTGTCACCGGCTGGTCGAAGTTCGACTGCGAGTTCACCGGGCTGCCGTTCCCCGAGCTCGCCAACGCGGTCGGGGTACGGGACGACGCCGAGCACGTCATGTTCCACGCCCACGACGGCTACACGACCGACCTCCCGCTCGCGGACTGTGACCGCCGGGAGGTCATGTTCGTCTGGGCGTTCGACGGCGACCCCCTCCCCGCGGAACACGGCGGGCCGCTCCGGGTGGTCACGCCCCACAAGTACGCCTACAAGGGCGCGAAGTGGGTGAAAGGCGTCGAGTTCCTCACCGAGCCCGAGCTCGGCTACTGGGAGAAGCGGGGGTACTCCGACTCCGCGAACCCGTGGAACGAGGAGCGGTACAGTTAGGGCCGACCACCGAAAAGGGAGAGCAGATGGAGTCACCGCGGCAGGCCGGCATCGACCCGGCCGAGACGACGCTCGTCGCCGAGAGCCGGGAGGTGCCGGACGCCTCGTTCCGCGCGTTCCTCGCCGGCCGGGGAGCCCCGCGTGTCCACTGGGCCGCCCCGGACGGGCTGGAAGTGGTGGGTGCGGGCGAGGCCGCCCGGCTGACCGGCGAGGGGACCGAGCGGTTCGCGACGGTTCGGGACGCCGCCGAGACCACGTTCGCCGGCGCGGAGACGCCGGACGGCGCCGCGAGACCCAGATTCTTCGGCGGCGCCGCGTTCCACGACGACCACGAGCCCGCACCGCCGTGGGAGGGGTTCCCGCCGGCGACGTTCGTGCTCCCGCGGGTCCAACTGGTCCGCACCGACGACGCGACCCTCCTCACGGTCGTCCGCGCCGACGGCGACGGCGACGCGCTCGCACGCGACGTCGAGCGTATCGCCGACAAGATCGCCGAGCTCCCCGCGATGCGCCCCGTCGGCGACCCGCCGGGCGTCGTCGCCAGCCGCCGCACGACCACCGAGGCGGAGTGGGCCGCGGGCATCGAGGCGGCGATCGAGCGCATCGAGGCCGGCGACCTCCGGAAGGTGGTGCTCGCGGTCGCGCTGGCGGTCACGCTGGAGGAGGAAGTCACGATCCCGGACACGCTGGAACGGCTGCGGCGCTCCTACCCCGACTGCTTCCGCTTCCTGATCCAGCCGACCGACGAGGCGGGCTTCTTCGGCGTCCCGCCGGAGCGGCTGGTCCGCCTCGACGGCCGTCACGCCCGCACGGAGGCGCTCGCGGGCACAGTCGCACGCGGGGAGACGCCCGAGGAGGACGCCACGCTCGCCGACTCGCTGCTCGAGAGTGAGAAGCTCCAGCACGAGCAGGCGCTGGTTGCCGAGGCGATCGAGGATCACCTCTCCCCGATGGGGGAGGTGACCGTCGCCGAGCAGGGCGTCCGCAAGCTGGCGACCGTCCAGCATCTCCACACGCCGATCGAGGCCGATCTCCACGACGACCGCCACGTGCTCGACCTCGTCGAGGCACTGCACCCCACGCCTGCGGTCGGCGGCCTGCCGCCGGCGACTGCCGAGCGCGTGATTCGGGAGACCGAGACGTTCGAGCGCGGCTGGTACGCCGCCCCGGTCGGCTGGTTCGACGCCGACGGCGACGGCGAGTTCGCGGTCGGCATCCGTTCGGCGGTGGCCGGCGGCCGGCGCGCCACGCTGTTCGCGGGCAACGGGATCGTCGCGGACAGCGACCCCGAGGCCGAGTGGGACGAGGTCGGGCTGAAGCTGGAGCCGATCCTCGCGGCGTTGGGGGAGTGACGGCGCGGGGGGAGCGCCGGACTCACCCGTCGATCGGCTCCGACCAGTACGCTCGGAGCACGTACGCGACCGCACCGACGACGGCCGCCTGCACGTAGAGGAACGCGTAGATCTCCACCCAGAGCCACGGGGGGCCGCCGGCGAGCAGAAACTCGTTGTAGAGGAACGTATCGAGCAGCAGCGCGGCGACGATCGCCGGCGCGCCGACGAGCAGCGCTTCCCGCGGGATGACGCCCCACTCCGAGAGCGCGACCAGCGCGCCGGTCGCGGCGAACACACCGAGGGTGACACGGCCGAGGAGGATCGCGACGTACCGATCCGACTGGAGGGCCATACTCGTCGGTTGTGCGCCGACTCGCAAGGCGTTTTCCCCGCGGTTCGCATCGATCCGCCGAAGGGCATATATGTCGACCGGCCAACCTCGGTATCGATGTCGCTACGGCGGCTCGTCGAGGAACACGAGGGCGCCCAGCGAGGGCTCGTGCTCGCGAACCGGAGCCAGCCCGAGCAGCTCCGCTCGATGCTCGCCGGGATGTTCACCGAGCAGTCGGTGACCGTCGACGAGGCCGCCGTCGAGGGGGTCCCCGAGAACACCGTGCTGTTGCTCGACGGGGAGGGGAACGTGCTCGCGGAGTCGCCGCTCTCGGCGGTGTCGGAGTCGCTGCTGTTCACCAACTCCGACGCGTTCGTCACCGGCTCGACGAGCCTCGCGGAGACGAACCTCCCGGCGGTGATCACCGGGCTCGAGGGGGTGCAGTTCCGGCTCCGTGGCTACCCCCAGTCACACAAGGAGAAGCTCCTCCTGATCGCGGTCTCCCGACACATCGAGCGGGCCGCGTGGGAACACGACGCCGGCACCCACCGCGCGTCGTTCCAGCGGCTCTCCCGGATCGTCGACGAGCAGGGGACCCAGCGAGTGTACCGCCGGCTGGGCGAGAGCGGCGTCGACACGCACGTCTACGGCGTCGACGACGGCGGCGCCGAGCGGGCGGCCGAACTCGGCGTCACCGTCCACGCCGGCGATTCCCCCGACTACCGCGACTCGTGGTTCGTGGTCCATCGCCCGCCCGACGCCGAGCAGCCCGGCGGGCCGGAGCCGCTGGCGCTGCTGGCAATTCAGGGCGACGACGGCGTCTGGGACGGATTTTTCACCAGCGACCGCGAGGAGGCGCTGGCCGTCGACGACTACGTCCGCCGGGAGCTCTGAGTCGGGGTCGGCGGCTTTATGTCACGGACGCTCCAACGGTCGCGTATGTCCACCAAAGCCAAACTGCTGCTGGTGCTCGCGTTCGTGACGCTCGTCTACTTCCTCGTCGGCGGTGACGCCGAACCGGTGGAAGTCGAAGTCGAGTCCGAAGAGTAAGCCAACTGCGGCGCGTGACCTGCTGCGCGCTCCGTCGCACAGCGTTCTTTCGACACCCTTCCCAGTAGCGCCCCGGCCGCCGGGAGCGAACCACTTACCCGACGCCCCGCCCAGTTCTCCACCATGTACGGGGTCGTCACGCGCAACGAGGAGGAGGTAGAGTGGTCGGCGTTCGACCAGGGGTTCTACGAGGTGAAGGACGTGACCGGCCGGGCCGCGGAGCCGCTGCCGAACGCGGTGAACATGGTCTCCTGTTTCGGCGACACCGCGGCCGGCGAGTCCAGCCCCGAACTCCTCCCGGTCGACGACGAGGGGAACGAGGCGACCCGCGAGCAGCCCTACTTCGACTGGGGGTACGTCTGCCCGACCCACGAGGGGTATCGAGAGGGGCTGCTGGAGACGATCGCGGACTGCGCCGCGGCCAACGAGGACGTACGCCTCGACGACGTTGGGTTCCCGCGCGCGGAGTACTGTCGGTGCGACCGCTGTGAGCGGCTGTTCGCCGAAAGCGAGTACGAGGACCGGTTCGACTGGCGCGGGAGCGTGATCACCGAGTTCGTGAAGGAGGCCAGCGAGCGCATCCCCGGGCGGACGTATCTCACGCTCTACCCCGACCCCTACCCGGGCCACCTGTTCGAGCGGGCCGGGCTGGACCTCTCGATGCTGTCGGCGTACGTCGACGAGTACGTCGTCCCGCTGTACGACACCCACTACAGCACGACGTACTGGCTGGAGACGATCGCGTCAGGGTTTCAGGACCTGCTGGGCTGGTCGCCGGAGACGCCCGAGGCCGGCACGCCGTTCTCGATCGAGCTGTACGCCGTCGACGTGGACGTGGACGACCTGATCCACGCGACGGAGGTGGCTGAACGCTACGGGAAGGACACCTTCTTCGGCTACGACGCCAGCAACGCTCAGGCCGCGATCCGGCGGAAGAACGCCGACGAGCGCGAGGGCGTGAGCCACGGCTGACCGGCGCTCGCCGCAACAGCGCTTACCTACCCCCCGCCCCAACCCTGCCCCATGTACGACAGTATCCTCCTCCCCGTCGACGAGGCGGCCGTCGAGAGCAGCCTGCTCTACCACGCCGCCGAACTCGCGAACTGGGACGACGCGAGCGTCGAACTGCTGTACGTCGCCGACACCAGCCGGGACAGCGTGACCGTCGCCGGCGACGGCGACGTGATCGACGCGCTGGTCCGGGAGGGCGAGGACGTGGTCGAGGAGGCCTCCGAACTGCTCGACTCGCTGGGCGTCGAGTACACCACCAGCGTCGAGCAGGGGACGCCCGCGAAGACGATCGTCGACTACGCCGAACACGAGGACCACGACCTGATCGCGATGCCGACCCACGGCCGCGAGGGGCTCTCGCGGTACCTGCTGGGCAGCGTGACCGGGAAGGTCGTCCGGCTCGCGCCGATGCCCGTGCTCACCGCGCCGATCGAGGAGGAGGGGTTCGAGTTCCCCTACGGCGGCCTCCTGCTCCCCACGGACGGCAGCGATCAGGCGCTCCGGGCGGCCCGACACGGCCTCGACTTCGCGGCCGAACTCGACGCCGACGTGCACGTCCTCACCGTGACCGACGACTCGCTGCTGGCAAGCGCCGGCGACGTGGTCGGCGAGGGCGAGGGGACCGCGCAGGCGGCCGTCGACGAGGTGGTCGAAGCCGCCGAGGTCCGCGGGATCGACGACGTGACCACCCACGTCGAGACGGGCGATCCGGACGACGAGATCCTCGCGACGGTCGAGGCGGAAGCGCTGGACGCGGTCGTGATGGGCGCGACCGGCCGCGACGGGATCGACCGCGTGCTGCTGGGCAGCGTCGCCGAGAAGACGGTCCGGCAGGCCGACGTGCCCGTGATCACGGTCGGCGAGAACTGAGACGCCGTCACGCGCCGCTTCGACGGCGAAACGGCCGGGAGGTTTTCCTGTTCCCGAGCGATCGTTTCGGGTATGGCCGAACACCACATCCCGAAGGGCGTCAGCCTCGACACCCTGAAGGAGATCCTCGCGGGGTGGACGAAAGCCGGGGCCGACGAGGAGCCGCAGTACACCTCGGCGGTCGAGGAACGCACCAGCGTCTCGGACGCGGTCGGCCGGCAGACACGGTTTCTCGAGGAGCTGGGCGTCCTCGAACCGCACCGGCAGAAACACCGACTGACGGGTGCCGGCGCGGCGCTCGCCGACGCGCTCGCGGCCGGTGACGACGAACGCGCCCGGGAGGAGGCGCGCGAACTGCTCGCGGACTGGCCGCTCACCGACGAACTCCGCGGCGTGCTCGCCGAGAACCCGACCGACGAGGAGATGCTCCTCCCGATCCTCGCCGACCTGACCGAGCAGGACATCGACGCCGCCCGCGTGGAGCCGGGGCTCTCCACGCTGCTCGACGCCTACGAGTGGGCCGGGCTCCTCGACCGCGACGACGAGGGACGGTACCGGCTTCCCGTGACGGACAGTGAGTCGGGTGAGAACGGCGAGTCCGACGAGGCAGAAGCCGAAACGGTACCGGGCCCCGACGAGGCGGCCGACTCCGGGGCCGAGCGAGCAGGAGGAACCGGGGCGGCGGCCGAAGAAGCGACAGGAACCACAGACGCTGCTGCCGAAGGCGGTGACGAACCCGTCGAGGGGAAGCCCGAGAGCACGGCTGAACCGGCGGCGGAAGCCCCGGAGTCGGAGGAGCCACCGGAGTCGATCCAGCGAGCGATCGAGGAGATCGCCGAGACGGCCGAGGCGGCGAAGGCGGCCGCCGAGGAGGCAAAGGCGGCCGCCGAGGAGGCAAAGGCGGCCGCGGCAGCGGACGCCGGCGAGGGCGGGGACTCTGCCTCCACGGACTCCGCGGCGGCGTCCCAGCCGCACACGCTCTCGCTGAGCGTCGACATCGACGCCGACTCGGACGAGCTGGAGGCGATCGTCCGCGGCGTCAAGCAGGGCCTGCAGGAGGAGTCCGGCGAGGTAGACGGGTAGCGGACCGAACCCACAGAGCTTCATAGCTCGACTCGGAACGCCCGGCCATGTCACCGGGGGCCCGTTCGTCGAGCCGGTCCGACCGCGCGGGCCGTCTCGCGCTCCGGACGCTGGTCGGGCTGTCGGTCCTCTCGCTCGCGCTCCGGCTGTTCGACCTCGGCGGCCGAGTGTTCCACTGGGACGAGGGCCGCGTCGGCTACTGGATCCTGCGCTACCACGAGACCGGGCAGTTCCACTACCGGCCGATCATCCACGGCCCGTTCGTTCAGCACGCCGACGCGTTGCTGTTCCACGTCGTCCCGGCGACCGACTTCTGGGCGCGGTTCCCGGTCGCGGTCGTCACCGCCGCGCTGCCGCTGACGGCGTGGCTGCTGCGCGACCATCTCGACGATCGGGAGGTCGTCGCGCTGGGGCTGCTGCTGACGGTCCAGCCGCTGTTGCTCTACTACTCGCGGTTCATGCGCTCGGACATGCTCGTGGGCGCGTTCGCGTTCGCGGCGTTCGCGCTGCTCGTCCGCGCCTCCGATACACGCCGGCTCGCGCCCGCGGTCGCCGCGAGCGCGGCGCTCGCGCTCGGCTTCGCGAGCAAGGAGAACGCGATCCTCTACGTGGCCTGCTTCGGCGGCGCCGCCGCCGTCTGCTACGACCACCGCCTCGTGCGCGCGGCCGTCAGCGGTGAATCGCGAGGGTGGAGCCGCGTCCGGACCGACTTCGCGGGCGTCGAGGCGTGGATCGACCGCCGCGCGGGTCGACTTCCGGGGATCGTCTGGCTCGGCGGTCCGCTCACGGCGCTTTCGGGGACGTTCCTCGCGGTCACGGCCCTCATGTACGCGCCCCGGCCGGAGATCTGGGGGGCGTTCTCCTCCGTCGGGAGCCTGCTCGACGTGCTCGACGCCGCGCTGGTGGAGACGGCCGAAGCGCTGGTGGACACGTGGCTCGAACGTGACGGCGGCGACCGCTCCTACCTCGCCTTCTTCCACGACACGCTGGAGACGCTGGCGTTCGGCGCGCCCGTCGTCCTCGGGCTGGCGCTCGTCGGAACTCTCACGGACGGCTACGGGATCGCCGACGCCCGCAGCGAACCACGCCGCCGCCTGCTCGTCGCGTTCTGCCTCTACTGGGCGGCCGCCAGCGTCGTCGGCTACCCGATCGCGACCGACATCCAGGCGCCGTGGGCCGTGACGCACGTGATCCTCCCGCTGACGGTGCCCGCCGCAGTCGGCGTCGGCGCGCTGGTCGGTGCCGTCGAGCGGGAACTGACCACGGAAGGAGAGTCGGTCGTCGACGCGCTCCGCCGCGTTGCTGACGGTGAACGCCTCCACCTCGGCACCACGGCGCTGGTCGCGGCGCTGCTGCTCTCGGCGGGCACCGTCGGCGTCGTCGGCCTGAACGCCGACTACTGGAACAGCGCGAGCGAGGAGGACAAGCAGGTGCTCCAGTGGGCCCAGCCCGGGAACGACCTCCAGCGAACGATGGACGACGTGGCAGCCATCGCAGCCGAGAACGACGGGACGGACGTGCTGTTCTACGGCACCAGTGCCGGCGGCGGGACGCAGTTCTACGTCGCGAACGAGTCGAGCCTCGACCAGCCGCCGCCGGGCGGCCCGTCGTGGCACTCCCGGCTGCCGCTCCCGTGGTACCTCGAACGCGCCGGCGCGAACGTGAGTTCCAGCGCGCCCGACACGCCGCCCGACGAAGCGCTCGCGGACGCCCCGCCGGTCGTGATCGCCCACGACGACGCGCGCGAGGAGATCGCCACCGAACTCGACGGCTACGCGGTCCGCGAACACCGCTTCAAGCTCTGGGGCGAGGAGATCGTCGTGTTCCTCGACCGGGACGCGCTCCCGACTGAGTGACCACGAACGTGCCCATATCGATCCCGATCCAGCAATCCTTATACACACTCGTCCGGAATCGTCGCGCATGAGCGTCACGCTACCCGGACCAACGCTCGGCGTCGTCGGCGGCGGGCAGCTCGGCCGGATGCTCGCCGAGGCCGCGTCGCCGCTGGGCGTCGACGTGGTCGTGCTCGACCCGACACCCGACTGCCCGGCCGCGCGTGTCGCCGAGCAGATCGAGGGCGAGCTCGACGACCCCGAGGCCGTCCGCGAACTGGCCGAGCGCGCCGACGTGCTCACGTTCGAGATCGAGACCGCCGACCCCGACCTGCTCGCGGACGTTCGTGCCGAGACCGGGACGCCGATCCACCCCGACCCCGAGACGCTGGCGGCCACGGGCGACAAGCTCCGGGAGAAGGAGATGCTCGCGGGCGCGGAGATCCCCGTCCCGCGGTTCGTCCCGGCGGACTCGCCGACCGCCGCGGCGGCCGCCGTCGACCGCTTCGGCGGGGCGATGCTGAAAGCCCGCGAGGGTGGCTACGACGGCCGGGGGAACGAGCCGGTGACCGACGCCGCCGACGCCGAGCACACGCTGGAGACGGTCGGCGGCGACGCCGTGGCGGAGGAGCTGCTCAACTTCGACCGCGAGCTCGCCGCGATCGGCGTCCGCGGGGCCGACGACGAGACCCGGGTGTTCCCCGTGACCGAGACGATCCACCGCGAGGAGATACTGCGCGGGACCGTCTCGCCGCCACGGGTCGACGACGAAACTCGGGAGCGCGCCCGCGAGGTCGTCGCGGACGTGCTCGCCGAACTCGACGGCCGCGGCGTGTTCGGCGTCGAACTGTTCGACGTGGACGGGGAGATCCTCGTCAACGAGATCGCCCCCCGGCCGCACAACTCCGGCCACTGGACGATCGAGGGCGCCGAAACGTCACAGTTCGAGCAGCACGTCCGCGCGGTGCTCGGCTGGCCGCTCGGCCCCGTCGACCGCGTCGCCCCCACCGCGTCGGCGAACATCTTGGGCGACGTGGACGCGCCCGAAGAGGCGACGCTCTCGGGCGTCGACGCCGTGCTCTCGGCGCCGGACGCGAGCCTCCACTGGTACGGGAAACGGGAGGCCCGGCCGCTGCGGAAGATGGGCCACCTCACCGTCACCGACCCCGGCGCCGCGGACGCGACCGACGCCCTGACGACCGCCGAATCGCTGCGCGAATGGCTCACCTTCACCCAGTAACCATGCCTTCAGTCACCGACCTGATCGACCGACTCGAATCGGACGCCGCCGCCGACCGCCCGGACGACGCCACACCCGACGTGGGGGTGATCATGGGGTCGGACTCCGACCTCGACACGATGCAGGGCGCGTTCGACGCGCTCGACGCGCTGGGCTTCTCGGAACAGACCGACCACGCCGACCCGCCCGAGGGGCGGTTCAGCTACGAGTCCTACGTCGTCTCGGCCCACCGCACGCCCGACCTGATGTACGCCTACGCCGAGACCGCCGAAGATCGCGGGCTGGACGTGGTGATCGCCGGCGCGGGCGGGAAGTCCGCCGACCTGCCGAACATGACCGCCTCGATCGCGTTCCCGCTGCCCGTGATCGGGGTTCCCGTACAGGAGAAGTCCGTCGACTCCGTGATCGGGATGCCGACGGGCGCGCCGATCACCGCCGTCGACGCCGGGAAGTCGTACAACGCCGCGCTCTCGGCCGCGCAGATCCTCGCCCGCGAGTACCCCGAGGTCCGGAAGCGACTCGAGGAGCTCCACGACGAACGCCGCGAGGGCGTCGGCGACGTGTCCGCCGCGCTGCACGATCTGGGCGTCGAGAAGTTCCGACAGCGGTAGCCCAGTCGACCCCGCGAGATCCCCCGCGATCGCGGTACGAACCCACACGCTCGCCCGCGCGGGGAAATGAACGCTTAAGAGCCGTGGGGTCGAACCCCGGAAACGTTACGGAGAACCCGATATGAATCCATGGATAGCTATCGGCGCGTTGGCGCTTGTGGCGGTCGGCATTCCCATTGCGATGATGGCGGTGTCGGCGCTACTTCGTCCCAGCGTGCCTGAACAGGGGAAAAGCGCCGTCTACGAGAGCGGCGAGATCCCGACGGGGACGACGCGCATCCGCTTCAACATCCAGTACTACATGGTTGCGCTGCTGTTCGTCGTCTTCGACATCGAGACCGTCCTCATCTTCCCGTGGACGGTCATCTACCGACCGGCCCTCGAAGGGGGCGCCTCCATGATGGAGGTGCTCGCGCCGATGCTGGTGTTCATCGGGGTGCTGGTCGTCGGGCTCGTCTGGGCGTGGCGGCAGGGCGCCGTGCAGTGGGTGTCCAGTCCGCGCGCGCTCGAGGAGAAGACGGAGGCAAACCAATGAGTAGCGAACGAGAACTCTTCCGCACCGACGACGCACAAGTACAGACTGAGACCCGCGACGCCCGCATGAGCGGGCAGGGCGACCGGTTCAACTCCAAGCTTCGCGAGGCGTTCGGCTCCTCGCCGTTCATCCTCACGAAGTTCGACAAGTTCATGAACTGGGTCCGGGGCTCGTCGATGTTCATGCTGCAGTTCGGGATCGCCTGCTGCAGCATCGAGATGATGCACACCTACGCGGTCAAGCACGACCTCGACCGCTTCCACGCCGGCGTGCCGCGGGCCTCGCCCCGGCAGGCCGACGTGATGATCGTCCCGGGGACGATCGTCTCGAAGTTCGCCCCGCGGATGAAGCGCGTGTACGACCAGATGCCCGAGCCGAAGTTCGTCGTCGGCATGGGCTCCTGTACCATCTCCGGCGGCCCGTTCCAGGAGGGGTACAACGTGATCAAGGGCGCCGAGGAGGTCATCCCGGTCGACATCCACGTCCCGGGCTGCCCGCCCCGCCCCGAGGCGCTGGTGTACGGCGTCGCGAAGCTCCAGGAGCGGATCGCCAACGGCGAGGCGTCGCCGGTGACGGTGAAGCCGTACGAGCTCGAACAGTTCGGCGACCTCGAACGCGACGAGATCGTCGACGAACTCGCCTCGGAGATCGACGAGGAGGACCTCGTGATGCGGTACAACTGGGCTGATTCACCATGAGCCTGCAGGAAGAATCGGAGACGCCGGAGATCGAAGCCGGCGAGACCGAGCTCGAGGCGCTGCTCGGCGACCTCGTGGTCGACCGCGACGACCACATGAACGCGCCGGCGTTCGTGATCCGGCCCGACACGGTACAGGAGACGCTCGGGCGGCTGAAGAACGAGGGGGGCTACGACCACCTCTCGCTGGTCACCGCCGAGGAGTACCCCGACCGCTACGAGTCGATCTACCACCTGAAGAAGTTCGACGACCCGACCGACGAGGTCAGCGTCGTCGTGCCGACCGACTCGGAGAACCCCGTCAGCGAGTCGGCGGAGCCGGTGTTCCGGACCGCCGACTGGCACGAACGGGAGGCGTACGACCTGGTGGGCGTCGAGTACGACGACCACCCCGACCTGCGGCGGATCCTCCTGCCCGAGACGTGGCAGGGCCACCCGATGAGCCGGGACTACGACCAGGACCGACCCCAGATGGTCCCGCTGCGGGAGAACGCGAACCCGCTGCAGGAGGACCAGCGCGCCGACTCCGACTCGGACACGATGTTCGTCAACATCGGTCCCCACCACCCGGCGACTCACGGCGTGCTCCACCTCGAGACCACGCTCGACGGCGAGCAGGTGATCGACGTGGAGCCGGACATCGGCTACCTCCACCGCAACGAGGAGCAGATGGCCCAGAAGAGCACGTACCGCCACCAGATCATGCCGTACCCCGACCGCTGGGACTACATCTCGGCGGGGCTGCTCAACGAGTGGGCGTACGCCCGCGCGGCCGAGGACCTCGCGGACATCGAGGTGCCGGAGTACGCACAGATCATCCGCACCATGGGCGCGGAGCTCTGCCGGATCGCGGCCCACATGCTCGCCGTCGGGACGTTCGCGCTCGACATCTACGGCGACTTCACCGCGATCTTCATGTACGCGATCCGGGACCGCGAGAAGGCCCAGAACATCCTCGAGGACCTCACGGGCCAGCGGCTGATGTTCAACTACTTCCGGCTCGGCGGCGTCGTCTGGGACCTGCCCGAACCCCGCGAGGAGTTCTTCGAGAAGGTCCGGACCTTCGTGAACGAGCTCCCCGAGGCGCTGGAGGAGTACCACGACCTCATCACGGGCAACGAGATCCTCCAGATGCGGACCGTCGACACCGGGATCCTGCCGCCGGAGGTCGCGAAGAACTACGGCGCCACCGGCCCGGTCGCCCGCGGCTCGGGCATCGACTACGACATCCGCCGCGACGATCCCTACGGCTACTACGACGAGCTCGACTGGGACGTCGTGACCGAGGACGGCTGTGACAACTTCAGCCGCCTGCTCGTCCGGATGCGCGAGGTCGAGGAGTCCGCGAAGATCATCGAGCAGTGTGTCGACCTGCTCGAGGACTGGCCCGAGGAGGAGCGCAACATCCAGGCCAACGTCCCGCGGACGCTGCGCCCGGACGACGACACGGAGATCTACCGCACCGTCGAGGGCGCGAAGGGGGAGCTCGGCGTGTACATCCGCGCCGACGGCACCGAGAAGCCCGCCCGGTTCAAGATCCGGAGCCCGTGCTTCTCGAACCTCCAGACGCTGCCGGAGATGAGCAACGGGGAGTACATCCCCGACATGATCGCGGCGCTGGGTAGCCTCGACATCGTGCTCGGGGAGGTGGACCGTTGATGCTGCAGGCCGAGACCCCGCTGCCGGACCTGCTCGCGAACCTGCTCGGGCTCGGCGGCTTCGGCGCCGTCGGCGAGTTCGTCGCCGCGCTGCTGGCGGCCTTTATCGTCGGCAACGTGATGCTCGCGATGACCGGCGTCGCCGGCCCGTGGGCCAAGCGGAAGATCACCGCGAAGTTCACCGACCGCATCGCCGCCGACCGGATCGGCCCGAAGGGGATCGGGACGATCCCGGCCGACGCGCTCCGGCTCCTCTCGAAGGAGCTGATCGTCCCCGAGGGCGCCGACCGCCCCGCGTGGGACGTGGCGCCGCTGATCGTCGCCGGCTCCGCGATGCTCGGCTTCGCGGTGATCCCGATGGGCAGCGGCATCCAGCTCGCCGACCCCGAGGTCGGGCTCGCGTACGTGTTCGCGGTCGCGTCGATCGCCAGCCTCGGCATGGTGATGGCGGGCTACGCGTCGAACAACAAGTACTCGATGCTGGGCGCGCTGCGTGCGGTCGCCCAGAACCTCGCCTACGAGATTCCCCTCGTCGTGACGGGGATCTCAGTGGTGCTGTTTACGGGCTCGCTCCGGATGAGCGAGATCGTCGCCGTCCAGCAGGAGACGCTGGTGTCGATCGGCGGCCTCGCGATCCCGTCGTGGTTCGCGATCGTCAATCCGTTCGCGTTCGTCCTGTTCCTCGCGGCCAACGTCGCCGAGGTGGGGCGGAACCCGTTCGACATCCCGGAGGCGCCGACGGAGATCGTCGCGGGGTTCCAGACCGAGTACTCCTCGGTGTACTTCGTGCTGCTGTACCTGGGTGAGTTCCTGCACATCTTCCTCGGTGGCGCCATCACCGCGGTGCTGTTCCTCGGCGGCGCGGCCGGCCCCGGCCCGGAGAGCATCGGCTTCCTCTGGTTCGTGGTGAAGATCTGGGCGTTCTTCCTGTTCACCCAGTGGCTGCGCTCTGCGGCGCCGCGCCTGCGTATCGACCAGCTGATCGAAGTCGGCTGGAAGGGGATGCTCGAGCTCTCCTTCCTGAATCTGGTGCTCACGGCCCTAATCGTGGGGGTGGTTGTATGATCGGAATCCTGAAAGGCATGGCAACGACGATGAAGCACGCGTTGGACGGCAACACCTTCACGGTCGAGTACCCGGAGGTCGCGCCCGAAGTGAGCCCGCGGTTCCGCGGGGTCCACAAGTTCAGCCAGGAGCGCTGTATCTGGTGTCGGCAGTGTGAGAACGTCTGCCCCAACGACACCATCCAGATCGTGATGGACGAGCAGCGCAACGGCGAGCAGTACAACCTCCACGTCGGGCAGTGTATCTACTGCCGGCTGTGCGAGGAGGTCTGTCCCGTCGACGCGATCCTGCTGACCCAGAACTTCGAGTTCACGGCGGACACCAAAGACGAGTTCGCCTACAACAAGGAACAGCTGAAGAACGTCCCGTGGTACAAGGGGAGCGATCCCCTCGAAGCCCGCAACCCCGACCGATCCGCGTGGGTCGGCGAGGGCGCGGGCGAGGTCGACTACCAGTAAACAATGGTCACAGAGACAATCACGTTCGCGCTGTTCGCCGCCGTGACGCTGGGGTGTGCGCTGGGGGTCGTCCTCGTGAAGGACCCGTGGCACTCAGCACTCCTGCTCGGCGGCGCGCTGACGAGCCTGGCGGCGCACTACGTGATGCTGCAGGCCACGTTCCCCGCGGCGATGCAGATCCTCGTCTACATCGGGGGCGTGCTCGTGCTCATCACGTTCGCCGTCATGCTCACGCGAACCGAGCAACCGAAATCGGAGGTGTACAGCTAGATGGTCACGAAACCGGAACTCAAGGAGGACGCCAACTACGTCAACGGGCTGGCGGCGTCGGTGCTGTTCGTCGTGCTCGCGGCGGTGTTCCTCACGAGCGGCTTCGGCGAGGCGGCGGGCTTCGCCGAGGACGCGTCGCTGGTCGCGGGGATCGGCTACGCGCTGATGGACTTACAGAGCATGTCGGCGATCGCCGTCGAGGGCTTTCTCGCGGCGTTCGAGATCATCGGCCTCGTGCTGGTGGTCGCGACCGTCGCCGCGGTCACGCTGGCCCGTCGGGAGGCCGAGGGCTCGTACGTGACCGCGCTGACCGACGGTGGCCGCGAGGCGGCCGGCCCACGCTCCTCGGAACGCAGCGAGGAGCCTGACGAGGAGGTGGCGGACTGATGGTCCCCATCGAGTACTACCTCGTGCTGTCGGCGGCGGTGTTCTCCATCGGCCTCTACGGCCTGCTGACCCGGGAGAACGCGCTGCTGTTCCTGATGTCGGTCGAGCTGATGCTCAACGCCGCGAACATCAACTTCGTGGCGTTCAGCCTCCAGTGGGGGAACCTCACCGGGCAGGTGATGAGCCTGTTCGTGATGGGGCTGGCTGCGGCCGAAGTCGCTGTCGGCATCGGCATCATCCTCGTGCTGTACCGTAACTTCAAGGACGTCGACGTGACCCTTCCGCAGTCGATGAGGTGGTAAGATGGTAGGAGCATTCGACTACGCACCGGCGATCGTACTGCTACCGTTCCTCTCGTTCTGTCTCGCGGTCGGGGTCGCCCTCTCCGGGCGGGACCTGCTACCGAAAGGTGGCGCGCTCCCCGGGATCGCGGCGACCGCCGGCTCGCTGCTGCTCTCCGCGTGGGTGTTCCTCACCGTCAGCGGCGGCGAGACGTACAACGAGACGATCTACACGTGGGCCGCCGGCACCGAAGCGACCGGCAGCCTGAGCCAGCCGCTCGAACTGACGTTCGGCCTGCTGCTCGACCCGCTGTCGGCGATGATGCTGCTCATCGTCTCGCTGGTCGCGCTGCTGGTCCACGTGTTCTCGCTCGGCTACATGAACGACGAGGACGAGACGGGGCTCCCCCGGTACTACGCCGGGCTGGGCCTGTTCACCGCCTCGATGCTGGGGTTCGTCGTCGCCGACAACCTCCTGATGGCGTTCATGTTCTTCGAGCTGGTCGGGCTCTGCTCGTACCTGCTGATCGGCTTCTGGTTCCGGCAGGCCGGCCCGCCCAGCGCCGCGAAGAAGGCGTTCCTGGTCACCCGCTTCGGTGACTACTTCTTCCTGATCGGCGTCGTCGCCGTGTTCGCGACGTTCGGCACGGCGCAGTTCGCGGGCGAGCACTCGTTCCCGCATCTCGCCGAGCAGGCGATCAACGGCGAGGCGACGGTGAACACGTTCCTCGGGCTCGGCCCCGAGGCGTGGTTCACCGCGATCGGGCTGCTGGTGCTGGGCGGCGTGATCGGCAAGTCCGCCCAGTTCCCGCTGCACACGTGGCTGCCCGACGCGATGGAGGGCCCCACCCCCGTCTCGGCGCTGATCCACGCGGCGACGATGGTCGCGGCCGGCGTCTACCTCGTCGCCCGGATGTACGGGTTCTACGCGCTGTCGCCCACCGCACTCGCCGTGATCGCGCTGGTCGGCGCGTTCACCGCCCTGTTCGCGGCGTCGATGGGGCTGGTCAAAAACGAGATCAAGCAGGTGCTCGCGTACTCCACCATCTCCCAGTACGGCTACATTATGCTGGGGCTGGGCGCCGGCGGCTACGTCGCCGGCACGTTCCACCTGCTCACCCACGCGTTCTTCAAGGCGCTCCTGTTCCTCGGCGCCGGCTCGGTGATCATCGCGATGCACCACAACGAGGACATGTGGGAGATGGGCGGCCTGAAGGAGAAGATGCCCGTCACCTACTACACGTTCCTCGCGGGCTCGCTCGCGCTCGCGGGCATCGTCCCCTTCGCCGGCTTCTGGTCGAAGGACGAGGTGCTGTACGAGGCGCTCGTCCACGGGCTCGGCACGACGAGCGGGCTCGGCACCGCGCTGCTGGTGGCCTACGGCATGGGCCTGATCGCGGTGCTGTTCACCGGCTTCTACACGTTCCGGATGGTGATGCTCACCTTCCACGGCGAGCCCCGCTCCGAGACGGCCGAGGAGGCCAGCGAGGGCGGCTGGAACGTGAAGCTCCCGCTGGTCGTGCTGGGGATCCTCGCGACGACGGTCGGGTTCGTCAACATGGTCCCGGTCAAGGACCTCACTGGTGCGGAGATCGACTTCCTGCACAAGTGGCTCTACGGGACGGAGGGCGCCGGCTGGGCCGAGGCGCTCGGCACCAGCGGCTACCACTACCACCATCTGCTGGTGGCCGACTACGGGGCCGGCATCGCGGCGGCGGACCTGCCGTCGTACCTCGTCGGCCTGCTCTCGCTGGCGCTGGCGCTGTTCGGCGCGGGCGCGGCGTACGTCCTCTACGGCGGCGCCGACCCCGAGCCCCACACCGAGAAGCTGGGCAGCCTGCGTGAAGTGCTGTACAACAACTACTACCAGGACGAGTACCAGGTCTGGCTCGCGGAGCGCGTCGTGCTCCCGCTGTCGAAAGTCGCCGACACGTTCGATCAGGCGGTCGTCGACGGCGTGGTCAACGGCGCCTCCAGCGTGAGCCTGTTCGGCGGCTCCCGGATCAAGCGGATCCAGGACGGGCTCGTGACACACTACGCCGCGATGCTCACGGTCGGCCTGACCGTGTTACTCGTCGGCTTCGCGATCTACGGAGGGTGGTTCTGAATGATCATCGAGACGCTCATCGGCTTCACGTTCGTCGCCGCGCTGGTCACGTTCCTCGTCCCCGACGAGGTCGCGAACCGCGTCGGCGCGGCGCTGAGCCTCGTTCCCCTCGTGGGAACGCTCTGGATGTGGACACAGTTCGACGGGAGCGGCAACGCCCTCACGGGCGGGACGCTCGCGTTCGAGACGCAGTTCGACCTGCTGACGCTGTCGGGCTATCAGGTGCAGTGGTTCACCGGGCTCGACGGGATCAGCCTGCCGCTGGTCGTGCTGACGGCGTTCCTGACGACGCTCGCGATCGTGAGCGCGTGGACGCCGATCGACACGCGGCAGTCGCAGTTCTACGGGCTGATGCTGTTCATGGAGGCGAACCTGCTGGGGATGTTCACGGCGCTTGACTTCTTCGTCTGGTTCGTCTTCTGGGAGGCCACCCTCCTGCCGATGTACTTCCTGATCGGCGTCTGGGGCGGCCCGCGCCGCAAGTACGCGGCGATCAAGTTCTTCGTCTACACGAACGTGGCGAGCCTGCTGATGTTCGTCGGGTTCGTCGCGCTCACCTTCGGCGGCCTCGGCGACAGCATCGACACGCTGGCGCTGCCGGAGGTCGCGATGGCGCTGAACGCCGGCGGCAACGTGAGCTCGTTCATGGGGCTCGCCCCGGACACGCTGAAGCTCGCGGCGTTCCTCGCGATGTTCGTCGGGTTCGCGGTGAAGGTGCCCGTCGCGCCGCTGCACACGTGGCTGCCGGACGCCCACGTCGAGGCACCCACGCCGGCGTCGGTGATGCTGGCGGGGGTGCTGCTGAAGATGGGGACGTACGCAATGTTGCGGTTCAACTTCACCATGCTGCCGGACGTGGCGAGCGATCTCGCGATCCTGATCGCCGCCCTCGGCGCGTTCTCGGTGATCTACGGCGCGATCCTCGCGCTGGCACAGGAGGACCTCAAGCGCATCGTCGCGTACTCCTCCGTCTCGTCGATGGGGTACGTGCTGCTCGGCCTGATCGCGTTCACCGAGTTCGGTGTCGCCGGCGCAACGTTCCAGATGATCGCCCACGGCCTGATCTCGGGGCTGATGTTCATGGCCGTCGGCGTCATCTACAACACCACCCACACCCGGATGGTCGGCGACATGTCCGGGCTGGCCGACCGGATGCCCGTCACGGTGGGCATCCTGATCGCCGGCGCGTTCGGCTACATGGGGCTGCCCCTGATGGCCGGCTTCGCCGGGGAGTACTTCATCTTCGTCGGCTCGTTCCACTCCACGGTGATCCCGAGCGCGCCGCTTTTCACCGCGGCGGCGATGTTCGGGATCGTGATCGTGGCGGGCTACCTGCTGCTCGCGATGCAGCGCACCCTGTTCGGGCCGTTCAGCCTCGACGCCGACTACGAGGTCGGCCCGGCCCCGTTCCACGACGTGGCGCCGCTGGCGGTGCTGCTGCTGGCAGTCATCGCGCTCGGCGTCGCCCCTGACCTGTTCCTCGACATGATCCAGAACGCGATCGCCCCGCTCGTCGGAGGTGGTGCCTGATGGTGACGGCACCGCCGCTGACGCCGACGTTCCTGCTGGGGCTCACGGCGCTTGCGGTGTTGCTCTACGACAGCGTGTGGCCCGACTCGACCGACGCGAGCGTCCTCGCGGGTATCTCGGTCGTCGGCTCGCTCGCGTCGCTGGGGACCGCTGGCTGGTTCCTGACCGCCGACACCGGGCTGGCGGCCGAGGGCATCTCGCTGTACGCCGACGCGGTCGTCGTCGACGGGATGTACCTGTTCTTCACCGCGCTGTTTGCCGCGGTGACGATCCTCGTCTCGCTGGCGGCGTACGACTACTTCGACGGCGGCAACCGCGGCGAGCTGTACGGGCTGGTGCTGCTCGCGACGACCGGCATGTCGCTGATGGCGAGTGCGAACTCGCTGGCGACGGCGTTCGTCGCGCTGGAGCTGGTCAGCCTGCCGTCGTACGCGCTTGTGGCGTTCCTGAAAGACGACCGCGGGAGCAGCGAGGCCGGTCTGAAGTACTTCCTGATCGGCGCGCTCTCCTCGGCGATCTTCGTGTTCGGCGTCTCGCTGATCTACGGCGCCACGGGCTCGCTGCTGCTGCCCGACGTGGCGGCGGCGTTCGAGTCCGGGCTCGGCGACCGGACCGGCATCGCCGGCGTCGGCGTGCTGATGGTCGCCGGCGGCTTCCTGTTCAAGACCGCCGCGGTGCCGTTCCACTTCTGGGCGCCCGAGGCGTACGAGGGCGCGCCCGCGCCCGTCTCGGCGTACCTCTCCTCGGCCTCGAAGGCCGCGGGCTTTGCGCTGGCGTTCCGCGTGTTCGTCGTCGGCTTCCCGATCGGGGCCGCGACGGGCGCCGGCATCGACTGGGCGCTGCTGTTCCAGATCCTCGCGGTGGCGACGATGGTGCTCGGTAACTTCGCCGCCGCCACCCAGGAGAAAGTCAAGCGGATGCTGGCGTACTCCTCGATCGGGCACGCCGGCTACGTGCTGATCGGCCTCGCCGCCATCTCGGCGGAGGCCACGACGAACGGCGACGTGATGGGCGCCGCGATGGCCCACCTGTTCGTCTACGGCTTCATGAACACGGGCGCGTTCCTGTTCGTCGCGCTCGCCGAGAACTGGGGCGTCGGGCGCCGGTTCGAGGACTACAACGGGCTGGGCGCCGAGAAGCCGTTCGCCGCGGTGGCGATGACGGCGTTCCTGTTCTCGCTGGCGGGCGTCCCGCCGCTGGGCGGCTTCTTCTCGAAGCTGTTCCTGTTCGCGGGCGCCGTCGAGGCCGGCCTCTGGTGGCTGGTCGTGATCGCGGTGATCAACAGCTCGCTCTCGCTGTACTACTACTCCCGCGTCGTGCGGGCGATGTGGTTCGAGGAGGGCGAGCACGACCTCGCCGGCGCGCCGACCGCGCTGTACGCCGCGCTGGCGATCGCGCTGGTCGGGACGGTGCTGCTGCTCCCCGGCTTCGGTCCGGTGATCGAGACCGCACAGGAGGCCGCGACGGCGCTGTTCGCCTGACCGGCACCGCGTCCTTTTACTCGAAGACGCCACGCACCGCCGCGGAGAGCTCCGACTCGCGATCCATCTTCAGCCCGTCCGTGGTGGCGACGACGCTGGTGTCGCCGATCCGGATCCGAGTGACGTAGCCGCGGTCGAACTCACAGACCGTTCGACCGCCGTCCGCGAACACCGCACACGACGCCCCCTCGGCCATGACTTCGTGAACCGGGCCGTCGGCGCCGGGCGCGAGGTCGCTCCGGCGGTAGAGCGTCCCGCTGTACTCCGGGCCGTCGACGCTGACGCTCCGAAGCCGGTCGCCGACGACGCCCCGGCAGGCGTGTTCGAGGGCGCTCAACCGCTGGTCGGTCGCGTTGTCCGCCGATCGAACCATGTCCCTCATTAACAATGCACACGATTATCAATCTAACGCCGATCCACCCGACAGACACAAACACCCCGCCGGCGATCCACGGTGTATGCACGCACGCGTCACGGAGTTCGCGGAGCTCGCCGAGGAGCGCTACGGGCTCGCGGTCGACCCCGTCGAGTTCCCCGAGGAGGGGACGCCGACGGCCGCCGACGCCGCCGAGGCGGTCGACTGCGAGATCGGGCAGATCGTGAACAGCCTCGTGTTCGACGTCGATGGCGACGCAGTGCTCTGTCTCACCTCCGGCGCCGAGCGTGTCGACGAGGCGGCGATCGCCGAGTGGGCCGGAGTGAGTGTGGGGGACGTGTCGATGGCCTCGCCCGATCTGGTGCGGTCGTCGACGGGGTGGGCGATCGGCGGCGTCCCGCCGATCTGCCACGAGAGCGACCTGCCGACGCTGTTCGACCCCGCGCTGCTCGCGTACGACACCGTCTGGGCCGCCGCGGGAACGCCCACGTCGATGTGGTCGATCGAGCCCGAACGACTCCGCGAGACGGCCGACGCCGAGGCGGTCGCGTTCACCGAGTGACGCGATCGGGTGGCGGCGGATCGCTACCCTTATGCCCATTTAGGGCTGCCTAAATCATATGCAACGCGGGGGAGATCGTCGTGGCGAGTGAGACGGGAGAGATCGTCCCCGAGCTCCGCGCCGCGGTCTCGTGGATCGACTCCCGAGTGGCGGCGCTGATCCTCGGGAGCTGTCTGATCGTCGGCGTCGGCGGGCTGGTACAGGTGAGCTTCGGGACGTACACGATGTCGATTCTCGACGCGTGGGGTGCCGTGTTCGACCCGGCCGTCTGGACCAACCCCCAGTACCCGCTGCGGCTGCTGCTCGGCGACGGGCTGGGCACACGCGCCGCGGAGTTTTTCGGCTTCTCGACCGCGGAGGTCGAACTCGGCCGCGAGACGCTGATCGTCTGGGGGATCCGCCTGCCGCGAGTGCTCGTCGCGATGATGGTCGGGACGAACCTCGCGATCTCGGGGGCGGTGTTCCAGGCGGTGACCCGCAACGAGCTCGCCTCCCCGTTCATCCTCGGCGTCTCCGCGGGCGCGGGGCTGGCGATCCTGCTCACGCTCGTCGTGTTCACCGGGCTGGCGTCGTTCCTCCCGCTGATCGCCGCCGGCGGCGGCGCCGTCGCCTTCGGCCTCGTCTACGCGATCGCGTGGAAGGGCGGCACCAACCCCGTGCGGCTGGTGCTCGCGGGCGTGATCGTCTCGACGGTGTTCAACTCCCTCCAGACGGGGCTCTTTTTCTTCACCGACGATCTGGGCGTCGTCCAGTCGGCGATCTCGTGGACGACGGGCTCGCTGACCGGCGTCGACTGGGAGCAGGTCCGGATCGCGCTGCCGTGGACGATCGCGACCGTGCCGATCACGCTCGCGGGCGCCCGACAGCTCAACGTCCTGCTGCTTGGCGAGCGCACCGCGCGCTCGCTGGGGATGTCCGTCGAGCGCGTTCGATTCCTGCTGTCGGGCGTGGCGGTGCTCGCGGCCGGCACCGCGATCGCCGTCGCGGGGATCGTCAGCTTCGTCGGCCTGATCGTCCCGCACATGGTGCGTCAGCTCGTCGGCTCGGACTACAAGCGCGTGGTGCTGGGCAGCGCGTTCGCCGGCCCCGCGCTCGTCGTCGTCGCGGACGTGGGCGCGCGGCTGGCGATCCCCGGGACGCAGCTCCCGGTGGGGATCGTCACCGGGCTGGTCGGCGGCCCGTACTTCCTCTACCTGATGCGTCGCACGGAGGTCGGTCAGCTATGAGCAAACACGACACCCCGGACGGGGACAGCACTGTCGGACCGAGCGGCGAGACGACCGACGGCGAGGAGGCGCCGCCCGGGATCGAGGCGAGCGACCTCAGCCTCGCGTACGAGCCGGGCGAGCCGGTGGTCGAGCTCGACCGGCTGACCGTACCCGCGGGCGAGGTGACCGCGCTGGTCGGCCCGAACGGCAGCGGGAAGTCGACGCTGCTGAAGTCGATGAACGCCGAGCTCTCGCCGGAGAACGGGATGGTCTACTTCGACGGCCGGGACGTGGAGCAGTACGAGACGACCGAGCTCGCCCGGAAACTGGGCCTGCTCTCCCAGCAGAACGACGCGCCGGCGTCGACGACGGTGCGGGAGCTCGCGGCTCACGGGCGCTACCCGCACCGCGGCTTCTTCGAGTCGCTGAGCGAGGAGGACCACGCGGCGATCGACCGCGCGCTCGAACGCGTCGGCGTCTCCCACCTCGCCGACCGCGCGGTCGGCGGGCTCTCCGGCGGGCAACAACAGCTCGCGTGGCTCGCGATGACGTTCGCACAGGAGACCGACGCGCTGCTGCTCGACGAGCCGACGACGTTCCTCGATCTCCACCACCAGCTCCGGGTGCTGCGTGCCGCCCGCGAACTCAACGAGGAGCGCGGCGTGACTGTCTGTGTCGTCCTCCACGACATCGGGCAGGCCGCCCGCTTCGCGGACAACCTCATCGCGCTCCGCGACGGCGAGCCCTACGAGTGGGGGCCGCCCGACGAGGTGGTCACGCCGGACCTGCTCGAGGACGTGTTCGGCGTCGAGGCCGAGGTCGGCTTCGGCCCGGAGGGGCCGACGATCGTCCCCCGGAAACCCGTCGACGAGGAGTGACGGCGCGAGATCGCCGGCCCTGCCGGCGTTCTCACGCGACGAGGCCGGCCTGAAGCGTTTTCACGAGCCCGACCGTTCGTCCCGACATGGCCGACGACAGCGACGCCGTCCGCGTCTGGCTGGTCGAACGCACCTACTCCGACGACGAGCAGAACATCGTCATCCTCGTCTACGCCACGCCCGACGGGGAGCGCTACCTCCGGAAGGAGCGCGCGCTGACCTCCTTCGGCGACCGGCGTGACACCACTGCGGCGATCGACGCCGAGCCCGGCAACCTCGGCGAGACCGGCGACGACAAGCGCGAGCAGTACGCCGCCGAGGCCGACCGCATGGCCGCCCAGCACGACCCGGACGACACGATCTAGTCAGCAGCGCCAGCCGCGGTCGGTGTCGTTCAGTCGCTCGCAACCGTCCTCGGTGACGACCACGAGGTCCTCGATCCGGACGCCGAACTCCCCGGGGAGATAGATCCCCGGCTCGACGCTGAACACCATCCCCGGCCGGAGCTCGCGCTCGTTCCCCTCCACGATGTACGGCTCCTCGTGCACGTCGAGCCCCACGCCGTGCCCCGTGCGGTGGATGAACTGCTCGCCGTAGCCCGCCTCCTCGATCACCTCGCGCGTGGCGGCGTCGACGGCCTCGGCCGTGACGCCCGGCTCGACTGCCTCGACGCCCGCCTGCTGCGCCTCGCGGACGACCTCGTGCACCTCGCGGTACCGATCGCTGGGCTCGCCGCCGAACACGAGCGTCCGCGTCTGGTCGGATGGGTAGCCGTCGACCCGGGTGCCGAAGTCGAGCACCACCGGCTCGCCGGGCGCGATCTCCCGGTCGGAGTGGTGGTGGTGCGGCTTCGCGCCGTTCGGGCCGGCGCCGACGATCGTCTCGAAGGCGACGCCCGTGCCGCCGTTGGCTTCGAGCAGTTCCTCGATCTCGGCGGCGAGCTCGGCCTCGGTCAGCCCGAGCGCCGCCTCGCCCATCGCCCGCAGGTCCCGAACCGTCTCGTCGGCGACGGCGCCCGCCCGGCGCATCGCGTCGAGTTCGGCGTCGTCCTTCCGGACCCGCAGGTCGCCCAGCACCTCGCTCGCGAGGCCGAACGTGGCGTCGGCGAGCGCCTCGCGGAGGTCCTGCGTGAACAGCGCCCACATCGTGTCGTCGACGAGCAGGTGCCCGTTGGCCATCCCGAGTTCGGCCGCGATCTCGGCGATCGTCGGAACGGGATCCTCGGCGTCGCTCCACGTCCGCACGTCGCCGACCCACGACGCCTCGCGGACCTGCTCGCCGGAGAGCGCCGGGACGAGGAAGACGGGATCGCCCTCCGCGGGGAGAAAGAGGAGGAAGTGGCGTTCGCCGGGGTTCTCCGAGTAGCCCGCGAGGTAGCGGAGGTTCCGGCTGGGAAATAGGACGAGCCCGTCGTCGCCGCGGTCGCGGAGTCGCTGTTGGGCAGCCCGTGTTCGGCGTCGGAGACTGTCGTCGTGCACAGGGGGAGATGCGCCGCGGGGGAGGAATAGCTGCCGCCTACTGCAGTCGCTTTGTCGTCTCGATCAGCGGGTGGCGTGCGTAGTCGACGACCGCCACGTCGTCGATGGAGTCCAGCCCCTCCTGTTCGGCGGTGCGCTCCATCCCCAGCGTGATCGGCTCGTCGGCTTCGACGACGATCACGTAGGCGTCCATCTCCTCGATGTCCGAGCGGTCGGCAGCCAGCGCGCGATGGTGGCCGTCGGTCAGCAGGAGGAGCTCCTTGTCGCCGGTCGCGTTCGCGATGACGACGAGCGGCTCGGCCAGCCCGTGTTCGAGCTCGTAGCGCCGCCCCTCGAGCTCGTCGGCGTACACGCGGTCCTGCGTGGGGACGAGGTCGTCGAGCCGGACCTGCCGGCGCTCCTCGCTGACCGTCACGTCGTGGATGTGCTGGAGCGTCTCCATCAGTTCGCCCACCTTCTCGGGGGTGGCGCGCTCGATCTGGCTGCGCACCACGTCGGTGTTTGAGATGATCCCCGTGAGGTTGCCCGCGTCGTCGACGACGGGCAGCTTCTGGATCCCCGAGCGCAGGATCACCCGCGCGGCGTCGGTCACGTCCATCTCGGGGTGGGCGACGACGATGTCCTCAACCATCACGGTGAAGATCGGCGCCGCCTCGTCGGCCAGCAGCAGGTCCCGCGCGGAGACGAACCCCTCGACTTTCCGGCCGTCGGTCACCGGGAACCCGTTGTGGTCGCTCTCGGCGATCCGTCGCGCCACGTCGCCGACCGTGTCGTCGGCGTCGACCGTCGCCACCTCCCGGGTCATGTACTCCTTGACCCGCGCTTTGGCACTCATTACTCGCCGTTCGGGCCCGGCGACGAAAAAGGGACAGGCTCAGCGCTCGGTGTCGTCGCGGCCCTCCTCGTACGGCAGCGCGACCGACGCCGCGCCCTCGGGGGCGTAGTCGTACTCCAGCGAGTCGTCGGCCGTCGGGGCGTCGGGCGCGTCCGACAGCGCGTCGAAGAAGCGCCCCTCGATCACCTCCCTGACGATGTCCGTCAGCGAGCCGGTGCGGTCGGGCCCGGTCTCGGCGAGGATCCCCAGCGGGATCTGGGCGCCGGCCATGTCCGCGTGGCCGCCGGCGTCGCCGATGGCGCCGAAGGCGTCCCGCAGCGTCTCCCCGAGGTCGAGGTCGGAGCCGCGGGCGCGGCCGGAGATGTAGATCGTCTCGTCCATGAACCCGTAGACGAGCGTGATCTGGACGCCCTCCATGTCGAGCAGGCGCTCGGCGGCCTGTGCCAGCGCGTCGCGGTCCCGCACCTCGCCGACGCAGGTCGAGAGCGCGCCGTCGTCGACGGTGCGGCTCTCGATCGCCGCGGCCAGTACGGACACCGTCTCGATGGAGAGGCTGGGCGACTCCACCCGGGAGAGCGTGTCGGCGTCCACGTCCGGGATCAGCGACGCCGCGGCCGCGAAGTCGGCTTTCGACACCTCGCGGGTGAACTCCTTGGTGTCGACCTGAATGCCGTACAGCAGCGCGGTCGCGGTCGTGGTGTCGGCGGACACGTCGAACCGGTCGAGGTACTCCGCGAGCAGCGTGCTCGTGGCGCCGACGCCGCTGCGGAGGTCGACGAACTCGCCGTCGACGGCGCCCCGCGGCGGGTGGTGATCGATCACGACGTCGATCTCGGTGTTCTCGGGGAGGCTGTCGTTCACGCCGGCCCGGGAGTGGTCGACCAGCGCCACACCGCCGTACTCCTCGATGTCGCCGGGTTCGAGCCGGACGATCGGGAGATCGAGGAGGTTCACCAGCGCGCGGTTCTCCTGGTGGCTGATCTCGCCGTGGTAGCAGGGCTCGGCGTCGACGCCGATCCGGTCGGCCAGCCGACACAGCGCGACCGCGCTCGCGATGGCGTCGGGGTCGGGGTTGTCGTGGGCGACGACCGCGACGGGCTCCTCGGCGGCGAGCAGCGCCCCGCGCAGGCCGCGTGCGCGCTCGCTCTCGAACCCGACCGTCCGGTCGAGCACGCGGCCGGCCAGCGCCTCGGTCGGATCGATCAGGCGGTCGACCGTCTCGCGGATCGCGTCGACGGTGTCGGGTCGTGCCCCCTCGCCGGCGTACGCGATCAGCATCGCGTCGGGGAACGTCTCGCGGGCGGCCGCGGCGACGGTCCGGTTGCGTTCGGGCTCGTCGCTCGCGACGAGCACGATGTCGGCGTCGGGGGCGTGGGCCGCCGGGTCCGTGGGATCGCCCTCGACGGCGGCGATGCTGGCCTCGCGGAGGCTCTCGGCGCGGGGCTCGTCGTCGGTGACGACGGTCGTCTCCCCGTTGGGAAGCCGCTGGAGGAGGTCGAAGCCGACCGCGCCACAGCCCAGCACCAGCCGGGTGACCATACCCGTGGCAGTAGGTGGGTGCGGGAAAACCTTACCGTCCCGAGATGAGCGCGCTACCGCGACTCCACCACCAACTGCGGCTCGGTGAGCCGCTCGCAGTTACACTCGGGACACCGACTCGGCGCCGACAGCGGGTCGTCGAACCCGTCGAACCCACACTCCTTGCACTCCGGCGGCGCGACCAGCAGCTGTTCGTCGTCGTTCGCGAGGCTCTTCGCGACGTGTCGGGCGTGGTCGTAGACGACGCTCGTCGGCACGCCGACGCGCTTGGACAGCGCCCGCGGCGTCGCCGGCTCCCCTCTGAGCGCGTCGACGATCCGCTGGCGGGTAGTCGACTCCTCCATGGGCGCCGTTGGGGCGGCGCGAACAAACGCCTTTCCGCCCGCGGGGAGAGAATTGAAAAAGCGTTTACCGTCTCCATCCCGACCACGGTGCCATGAAGGCTATCGTTCTCGCGGGCGGCTACGCCACGCGTCTCTGGCCGATCACCCGCAACCGCCCGAAGATGTTCCTCCCCGTCGGCGAGGGGACCGTCATCGACGACGTGTTCGCCGATCTGGAGGCCGACAGCCGCGTCGACGAGGTGTACGTCTCGACCAACGAGCGCTTCGCCGACGACTTCCGCGACTACCTCGCCGACAGCGAGTTCGAGAAGCCGGTCGTCTCCGTCGAGGAGACCGTCGACGAGGACGAGAAGTTCGGCGTCGTCGGCGCGCTGGCCCAGCTCATCGACCGCGAGGGGATCGACGACGACCTGCTCGTCGTCGCCGGCGACAACCTCATCTCGTTCGATCTCGCGGAGTTCGGCGACTTCTTCCAGGAGAAGGGGACGCCCTGTCTCGCCGCCTACGACGTCGGCTCGAAGGAGCGAGCGAGTTCGTACGGCCTCGTCGAGCTCGACGGCGACCGCATCGTCGACTTCCAGGAGAAGCCCGAGCAGCCCAAGAGCACGCTGGTCTCCATCGCCTGCTACGCGTTCCCCGCGGAGACGCTGCCGCAGTTCGACGAGTATCTCGCCGGCGAGAACAACCCCGACGAGCCCGGCTGGTTCGTCCAGTGGCTCCAGTCCCGCGAGGCCGTCCACGCGTTCACGTTCGACGGCGCGTGGTTCGACATCGGGACGCCCGAGAGCTACCTCGACGCCGTCGAGTGGAAGCTCGACGGGGAGAACCTGATCGCCGACGACGCGACCGTCGACGCCGAACTCGGCGAGAACGTCCACGTGATGTCGGGCGCGACCGTCGACGGGGGGCGCCTCGACCGGAGCGTCGTGTTCGACGACGCCACGGTCGTCGACTCCTCGCTGCGTGACTCGATCGTCGACACGGCGAGCTACGTCGAGGGGCTAGATCTCTCGGGCGCGCTCGTCGGCGCCCACTCCGAGATCGCGGACCGCGAGGAGTAGGGCTCGTTCTCAGTTTCCGTTCTCACGCTCGTTCCCGAACCGCGAGTCGCATCGCTCCCCGTAGCCGCGACGGCGAATACGTTCGGGAGTAGGTTCAGGGGGTTGTTGTGTCCAGTTTCGGGTATGTCGACGGAGAGTGAGACGCCACCGTGGCCACAGCAGTTGCTGGACAGCATCTGGCTGCTCGCGCTCGCCGCCATCATCTACTGGATGTTGGCGTACGTCGTCTGGGGGATCGTGGACGTGCTGACGGTCCCGATGGGGTGATCACCGATGGACTCCCCACTCACTTCCCCCGACGACGACTGGTGGAGCGAGAAGATCAACCGCCGCGAGTCGATCTGGCTGGGCATCAGCGGCGTCTGGGCGCTGACGCTGTTCGGCTGGATGCTCGGCTGGACCGAGTTCGGCGCGCAGAACCAGACCGGAGAGACGTACGACGTCTCGACAGAAGCGCTCCGGCAGAAGGTACAGACGTACAAACAGTCGGCGGGCACGCTGACCGTCGACGGCGAGGAGCTGCTCGTTCCCCCCGAGAACGACGTGTACGTCGGCGCGCTCCAGTGGGGGTGGGACGGGCTGCCGGCGGTGCTCAAGCCCGGCGAGACGTACCGGTTCCACCTCGGCTCCTACGACGTGCAGCACGGCTTCTCCGTGCGCAACGCCGACAACCTCAGCCAGCAGATCTCGCTGCAGGTGCTTCCCGGCTACGAGTGGGTGCTGGAGATGACGTTCGACGACCCCGGCACGTACCACGTGGTCTGCAACGAGTTCTGCGGCGAGGGCCACCGCTCGATGCACGGGAAGTTCCTCGTCCGCGACTACGACGAGTCCGCCGTCACCGCGCCGGAGGAGAGCGGCGGATCGGGCGGCGACGCCGACTACGGCGGCTGGTTCACCGGCGACGCCACGGGCGGTGCGACCGAGAACTACGACGGGACGACCGTCGACGAGACCGGCGCCGAGCAGGTCACCGTCACCGTCGGCGGGGAGGACGGGGCCGCCGTGTTCGACCCGCCGGCGGTCGCCGTCTCGGAGGGGACGACGGTGACGTTCGAGTGGGCGTCGAACAACCACAACTTACTGGTCGACTCCCAGCCCGACGGCGCGGACTGGGGCGGACACGAGTCCCTCGAGAACGAGGGGTACAGCATCGAGCACACGTTCGAGACGAGCGGCGTGTACAAGTACTACTGCGAGCCCCATCTCGGCATCGGGATGAAGGGCGTCGTGGAGGTGGTGTAGATGTTCGGATTCAGCACCTACGAGTACGACAGCGACGGCTTCCGGGAGTGTAGCGTCACCGGGCTCAGCATCCACGAGTCCGCCGAGGACATGGTGAAACTGTACGGCCTGACCGCGATCCTCGCGCTCACGATCGGAGGGGCGTTCGCGCTGGCCGTGGCGCTGACGCGCTGGGAGGCGATCGGCCTGCTCTCGGCGGGTGACTTCTACACGTACCTCAGCGTCCACGCTTGGAACCTGCTCATCTTCTGGATGGTGTTCATGGAGATCGCGATCCTCTACGTCGGCGGCCCGTTCGTGCTCGGCCGCCGGCTCTCGCTGCCGCGGGTCGCGAAAGTCGGCTGGGTCGTGATGGCCGCGGGCGCGGTGCTCGTCAACGCCGCCATCCTGTTCACCGAGTACCCCAATCAGGCGCCGCTGCTCACCTCCTACGTCCCGCTGCCCTCGAGCTGGCAGTTCTACCTCGGGGCGACCGTGTTCGTCCTCGGCGCCATCGTCGCCGCGGTGCCGTTCCTCGCGACGATCTGGCACCACCAGCAGGAGAACCCGACGGAGACGCTCCCGCTTGTCACCTTCGGCGCGTTCATCACGAGCATCGTCGCGCTGGAGGCGCTGCTGGGCGGGCTGGTCACCTACGTGCCGACGCTGCTGTGGCGTGTCGGCTACTTCGAGAGCCTCGACCCGGCGTTCTACCGGCAGATGTACTGGATCATCGGCCACGGGAGCCAGCAGATCAATCTGCTGGCGATGATCACCGTCTGGTACTTCCTGACCCACGTCGTCGGCGGCGCCGTCGTCGCGAGTCAGAAAGTCTCGCGGGCGGCGTTCGTGCTGTACCTGTTCTTCATCAACCTCGGCGCGGCCCACCACCTGATGTCCGACCCCGTCGTCTCGGCGGGCTGGCGGATGTGGAACACCTCCTACGCCGCCTACGGCGCGGTGGTGGCGAGCATGATCCACGCGTTCGCGATCCCGGCGGGCCTCGAAGTCGGCCGCCGGGCGAAGGGGAAAGCCGGCGGCCTGTTCGGCTGGCTCTGGTCGAGCCCGTGGGACGATCCGGGCTTTTCGGCGACCATCCTGAGCATCATCCTGTTCGGCTTCCTCGGCGGGATCACCGGCGTCATGATGGGCCAGATGCAGCTCAACATGACCTGGCACAACACGCTCGCGACGGTCGGTCACTTCCACGCCACCGTCGCGACCGGGACGACGCTGGCGTTCATGGGGCTGGGCTACTACGTCCTCAGGCTGGTGTTCGGCCGTGAATGGTCGCTCGGCCCGCTCGCGAAGATCCAGCCGTACCTCTACGGCGGCGCGATGGGGCTGACCGTCCTGATGATGATGTACACCGGCATCCTGTTCGGCGTGCCCCGGCGCCACCCCTCGGTGATGGACATCCCCGGGACGGCGTTCAGCTTCTCGCCGGCCAAGCCGTTCTTCGCGGTGTTCGGCGTCGCCGCGATACTGGCGATCCTCGGGGGCGCGCTGTTCGTCGTCGTCGCCCTCACGTCGCTGCTGTTCGGGAAACCGTTCGAAGGCGGCCCCGTGGGCGACGTCGACCGGGCGGCGGCCGACGGCGGTGGTCGAACTGACGGGGGTGAGCGAACCGACGGTTCGCAATCCTCGTCGGACCTCCGATCCGACGGCGGCGAGGGGAAAGCCGCCCACGCCTACAGCATGCGCGGGACGTTCGTGCTCTGTCTCGTGTTCCTCGGGGCGTTCGTCACGCTCTGGGCGCTGAACTGGTACCTGCTCTCGACGATCTGGCAGATCGGCCCCTAACCCATGGACACCGAACTCCCCGCACACCTCTGGTCGCTGGTCAAGCCCCGCATCGTGACGCTGCTCTGTGTCACCGGCGCGTTCTCGCTGCTCGCCGCCGGCGGCGCGTCGGCGGCGACGCTCGCGGGGTTCGTCGTCGCCGGCGCCTGCGTCGCCGCGAGCGCGGCGGCGTGGAACTGCTGGTACGACCGGAAGCTCGACCGGCACATGGAGCGGACCGCTGACAGGCCGCTCCCCAGCGGCCGCCTCGACCACCGCGTCGCCGCCGCGTTCGCGACGGCGCTGCTGCTCGTCGGAACGGCGCTGGGGCTCGCGCTGCTCCCCCTGCGCTCGGTGGTGTACATGCTGCTCGGGTTCGCCGCGTACGTCGGCCTCTACACGGTCGCGCTCAAGCGACGCCACTGGCTCGGCGTGGTGCTGGGCGGATCCGCGGGCTCGTTCCCCGTGCTCGCCGGGTGGAGCGCCGTGCGCCCGCTCACCGTCGAGCCGGTGTTGATGGCGCTGGTCGTGTTCGCGTGGACGCCCGCCCACGCGTGGGCGCTGGCGTACGTCTACCGCGACGAGTTCGCGTCGGTGGACGTGCCGACGCTCCCGGTCGTCGTCTCGACCGCCCGGGTCCAGCGCGGGATCCGCTACGCGGTCTGGTCGACGGTCGCGACCGTCGCCGCAGTCGGCGGCTTCGCCGGGCCGCCGTACGCCGCCACCGCCGTCGTCGGGAGCGCGCTGTTCGTGCTGGGGTTCCGGCCGTTCCTCCGTGTCGGCACCGAGCGCGCCGCGGTGCGGGCGTTCTTCACGTCGAACCTGTTCCTCGCCGTGCTGTTCGGGGCGTGGGGCGCCGGCGGCGTCGTCCCGGGGATGGCACCCTGGAGCAGCCTGCTGGCGCTGGCGACGGTGCCGGCGCTGTTCGTCGGGATGTGGACCGCACAGCCGTCGCTCCGGGGCGTCCCGGCGTCGGTCGGCGGCGAGTGGCGACCCGTCACCGACCGGCTGAGCGCCGGGGTGGCGGCGTTCCGACTCCGGCTCTCCGGGGAGCACGAACGGCCGCGGAAGGGTGAGTGACGATGGCCGGCGACTCCACCGACGACGGCCCGACCACCGAAGCGCCGTCGATCAGCGTCGCCGACCTCGTCGGCAACGCCTGGAGCACGCTCAAGACGGTGTACTACGCCAACTCGGTGAGCTGGCGGGTGCTGAAAGCCGGCGGGCTGGTGTTCTTCGGCTTCTTCGTCTGGGCCGGGTCGAACCTCGTCTACTCGTACAACCCGTCGCTCGGGGTGCTCCGCTACCCGATGGCGTACGGGTTCCTGCTGATCGTCTACGGCCCGATCCACCACCTCGTTGTGCTCCCGCTCGCGTTCCGGTGGCGGCGAACTCCGGGGCTCAGACAGCGCGTCGGCAAGCGCCTGCCCAACGGGATGCTGGTAGTGTTCCTCGCCGCCGTCGTGGTGCTGGGGACGTTCCCCGCTGGGCCGATGGTGGTCGACTTCCAGAGCGCACTGGAGTCAAGCGGCGCCGACGTGAGCCCGGACCTGCTCTGTACGAAGTCGACGACGGAGAACGGGACCGCGGTCCACTGCCACCTGAGCGAGACCGACGGCGTCGATCGGATCGAAGTACGGAGCGGCGACAGCCGGCTGCTCGTCGACGAGGATCCCCCCTACGAGTTCACGATCCACGAGCGGGAGATCGAAACCGTCGCCGGCGAGAAGCGGTTCACCGTGATGCTCCAGAGCGAGGACGGCACGATGGTCCGACGCTACACCCGTCGGCTGGCGTTGGTCGACGAGGGGTAGCTACGGCTCGAACTCGTCGTTCTTTATCCCTCTCCGGACGGGATCGTGCTCGGCGTCGGTCGGCGGCGGCGCCGTCACGAGGACGGCTTCCAGCCGCTCGTCGTCGGCCTTGACTCCGCGCTCTTCGCCGGCGGGCACCGTCACGACCGAGCCGGGATCGACCTCGTGGGTCCGCTCGCCGTCCCGGACGATGCCGTGGCCGGACTGGACGACGACGGTCACGTCGCTGTCGGGCGCGTGGACGGGGATGAACTGTCCCGGCTCGAAGTAGCCACAGACGGTCTTGCTGCGGGGCGTTCTGGCCACTTCGCGGGCGGTGAACCGATCGTCGCTGTACGCGCGTTCGGCGTCGACGCTCGTCGCGGGCATGGGCGTGTCTCCGGCCGGCGCTGGGCTCCCAGTTGTGCCGAACACGTTCGTCGGCGGAGCGAGAACACCCGGGTCCACGAGCGCTAAGTGTCCGGCGACCGTACTCCCAGTATGAGCGACGACCGAGTCACGGTCACCTGCGACGACTGCGCCCTCGCCGAGACGTTCGACTCGCTGGGCGCGGCCCGGGCGTTCGTCGAGGAACACCGCACCGAAACGGGCCACGACCCGACGTGGGAGCTTCCCTCGCTCGCGTCCGGGGTCGAGCGCGCGGGCGACGAAGCCGGCGTCTGCGGCCGGCCGGACTGTACCGACACCGAGTCGCCGCTGTATCAGGGCGAGTAGCCGTTTCTTCCTCGTCGGCATCGATGGGGAGTGACGACGCCGAATTTTCGAGTGGGTTGTGTTCCCAAACCACTGTTACGCCCGTCGAGAGCCCCGGTAACTGCCAAATTACTTCTGAGCATTTAGAAAGCCCTTTCAATGCCCGAAGGGAATAACGCTGTACAGTGCGACGTTCGACTGCGGATCGACGGCACGACGACGGAACGAGTACTCGACGGCGCTGGCTGCAGGCGCTGGGTGTCGCGGGGACGGCCGGGCTCGCCGGCTGTACCGGCGGCGACGAGACCGAGACGACCGCCACGTCGACGACGGCGGGGAACGCGTTCGGGACCGAGGCGCCGACGGCGACCGACGGGGAGCTCCCGGAGGTACGCGGCACCTTTCGGACGGTGACGGCGGGGCGGGTGAACACGCTCAACCCCCTGTACAACCGTGCGGGGGGTGCGGGGACGATCATCGGCTACGCCCTCGACGGCGGCTACACCTACCGCCCGGGCAACGAGCGGTTCGATCAGCTCTACGAGCTGTCCTCGGACCGCGGCGAGGTGTGGACCGCCTCGGTCCGTGACGGGCTCGAGTTCAGCGAGCCCTATGGACAAGTGACCGCCGAGGACTTCGTCTATCAGGTCCGGCAGCTCCACCAGTCCGACTGGGCGGCGACCGCCGCCGCGAGTAGTTGGCCCGACTCGGTGACGGTCGAGCAGACGGGGGAGCTGGAGTTCCAGATCGAACTGGAAACCGCGAACCTCCTCTACCCCGAGACGCAGGACCCGCTGCTGTACCCCGTCCCGAAGGCGCTGCTCGAACCGTACGTCGCCGAGGCCGACGAGCAGGGGCTCCAGCAGGACCAAGAACTGCTCACGCTGGCGTTCACGGGCAACCTCGGCGCGTACACGCTGGAGGAGTGGAACCGGGGGAGCAGCCGCGTGTTCAGCCGGAACGACGACTACTACCTGCGGGACGTCGAGGACGCGCCCCGGGCGTTCGCGGAAGCGCCGTACTTCGAGCGGCTCGTCTCCGAAGTGGTGCCCGAGCAGTCCTCGCGGGTGGGCGCGCTGGAGGCCGGCGAGACCGACAGCGCCGGCGTGCCGCCGAACCAGGTCTCCCGACTGGACGGTCTCGACGAGGTCGACGTGGAGGTCGTCCCGCAGCCGTACAACGACGTGCTCACGTACAACATGCGGGACAACGGGTGGAACACCGGCCCCGGGAACCTCTTCCGGAAGAAAGCGTTCCGGCAGGGGCTGGCCTGTGCCGTCGACAAGCAGCGGATGGTTCGGGGGATCCAGCGCGGGTACGCCAACGTCGAGCACACGTGGCAGCCCCGGTGGTCGCGGTGGTACCCCGACGAGGAGGAGATCACGAAGTACGGCGTCGGCGAGCTGTACGGCCCCGAGCCCACCCGGAGCCGGATCCGTGAGGCGATCGCCGACACCGACTACGAGTACGGCGACGGCTACCTGCTGAACCCCAGCGGGACGCGGTGTCAGATCGACCTCTACTACAGCGCCGGCAGCGACATCGAGCGGAGCAAGGCGCAGTTCATCGCCAGCGAGATCGAGGCCAACGCCGGCATCGTCGTCGAGCCCGAGAGTATCGACACGACGACGTTCAACACGGGGTACTGGCAGCAGGAGATCCCCGAGAACCCCGACGCCTACGAGTGGTCGAACGGCTCGTTCAACGCCGGTCCGCGTGAGGTCACCAGCGCCAACGCGTGGGACATGGAGATCGTCTGGGGGCTGAACACCTACCCGCTGAACCCCACGACCGCGAGCATCTTCTTCGTCGAGGACGACTCGTACAACCCGTACGGCTACTACCCCGACTGGGACGCGAAGGGGCTGTTCGAGGCGGCTCGGGCCGCAGAGAGCGAGGCGGAGCTGCAGGAGACGCTCACGGAGATCTTCCGACACGTCACCGACGATCAGCCGATGGGGATGCTCTCGTTCCCCTCGAACACGATCGGCTACGCCAGCGACATCGAGGGCCCCAGCGAGACGTACTTCAACGGCTGGGACTTCCCGGCGTGGCACCGCACCGAGTGAGTCACCCGGCGCGGGAGCCGGGAGTCAGTCGTCCGAGGGCGCGACCGTCTGCTCGGTCGTCGACGGCTTCGGATCGACCCCTTTCCGACTGGCGTCCCACTCCGAGAGCCCGTACACGACGCCGTACAGCAGGCCGACGCCGACGGGCAGCAGGATCAGCGGCGTGATCCGGGTGACGCCCCAAATCAGCAGCATCACCAGTGCGACCGAGATCACCGTCATCGCGTAGTAGATCTGGGTCCGGACGTGGTCGATGTGGTCCGCCCCCGAGAACGTCGAGGAGAGGATCGTCGTGTCCGAGATCGGCGAGCAGTGGTCGCCGAAGATGGCGCCGCTGAACACCGTCCCGACCGCGACCGGCAACAGCTCCGGGCTGGTGCCGCCGATCCGCCACGCCAGCGGGATCGCGATCGGCGTCACGATCGCCATCGTCCCCCACGAGGTGCCGGTCGAGAACGCGATCACCGCGGACGCGAGCAGGATCACCACGGGCAGCAGCGTCGGCGTGATGAACGGCTCCGCCGTGTTGGTGACGTACGTCCCCGTCCCGAGCGTCGTGGTGACGCCGCCGATCGTCCACGCCATAATCAGGATGGAGGCGGCGGTCAGCATCATGCTGAACCCGTCGATCACGGTCTCCATCGCCTCCTCGAGATCCATCAGGCCGGCGACGGTGCCCGAGATGATCGACACGGACACCATCGTGAACGAGCCCCACAGCAGCGCGTCGACGAACGCCGCGTTGTCGACGATCTGGATCAACGAGGCGCCCGTGCCCGCGCCGGTGACGCCCGTGAACGCCGCGCCGACGAACACGACCGTGATCAGCGACCCGACCGGAATCAGGAAGAACCGGAGGCTCGGGGTGTCGGTCACCACGTCGCCGAGGCTGTCCTCGGCGCTCTGCATCGGCGTCGCGTTGTCCCGGAGCACCTTCCCCTCCTTCCAGGAGCGGTGTTCGGCGTCGAGCATCTCGCCGAAGTCACGCTGCGTGAGGACGATGATCCCGACCATCACGACCGCGAAGATGCAGTACATGTTGAACGGGATGCTCTGGAGGAACACCGCGAACGAGCCCGGCGCCTGCTCGGTGATGCCCGCGGACTCGTACCCCTGATCGATCATGCTCAGTTGGTACACGACCCAACTCGAGATGCCGAACGTCGCCACCGGCGCGGCCGTGGAGTCGATGATGTAGGAGAGCTTCTCCCGGGACATCCGCATCTGGTCGGCCATGTCCCGCATCGTGGTTCCGACGATGGCGGTGTTGGAGTAGTCCCCGAAGAACCACAGCATCCCGAAGATCCACGTCGCGAGCCCGACCTTCCGTTGGGAGTCGAGCCGTGAGGTGGCGTAGTTGGCGATCGCGAGCGCGCCGCCGAGGCGCCAGATCATCGCGACGCCCGCACCCAAGAACATCACGATCATCAGGATCTTCGCGTTGAACAGGCTCTCCCCGATCGACTGGGCGGTCCACGTCAGCGTCGTCACGACCCCGTGGCCGCCGGTGTAGATCACCGCCCCGGACCAGACGCCGAGGAACAGCGAGAGGATCGCCCGGCGAGTGACCATCGCGAGCACGATCGCCAACAGCGGTGGCAGCAACGAGAGCGCCCCGAACTCCGACGTCTGGAGCGCGATCGCCCCCAGTTCAGACATCGGTGGTTCCCTCCGAACGATACGCGGTCTGGTTCCGCCCGGTACCCGTGCCGCCTACGATTATATTTAGTGACATATGTTACCTCTTACCGTGACGGCTAGTCTCTCACGGGGAAGTCTACATAAATCCTCCGGCGGAGAAGACAGCGAGAAAGGGTCCGGTCGCCTACTCGAGCCGGGCGTCCTCGACGACGACGTGCCCGCGCGTGCCCTCCCACTCGGTCGAGAGGTCGAGGTCGATCCGGCGGTCCATGTGTGGGCCGTCGACGACGAACGTCTCGAACTCCCCGCCCTCGCCGAGGAGGTGGACGCCGTACTCGTCGTTGAGCGCCCGAAGCTCCGCGAGCGCGTCGGCGTCGAGGGTTCGGCCGAGCCAGGACTCGTCGAGCCCTGCGGCCGCGACTTGGACGATCACGATCTCGAAGCCGGCGTCGAGCATCTCGGTCGCGAGCGTCTCGGGGTCGCGCTGCCACAGCGGCGCGAACAGGTCGATCCCGAGGCGGTCACAGAGCCCCTCGATCCGGGAGGTCTGGTACTCGCTCTCGACGGCGCCGGCGGTGACGCCCGTCAGGTCGGTGTCGGCCGCGATCTCCCGGAGCGCGGCCTCCAGCGGTTCGAGTTCGGCGTCGCCCTGCGCGCCCGCGTCGGGCACGTCGTCGGCGCCGAAGTCGTCGGGTTCGACCTCCACGAGCGGCAGGCCGACGCTCTCGGCGGCCAGCCGCGCGAGGTGTGTCGCCGGCGTGTGGTACATGTACGAGTCGCCCGCCGGGTGGACCGTCAGGAGGCGGCCGACGTCCAGCCCCTCCTGCTGGGCCCGGTAGAGCGCCCACGAGGAGTCTTTCCCGCCCGAGAACAGGCTCACCCAACTCATGGGCGTCACCAGCCGGGCCGGAAACATACGGGCACCGGTTCGCCGGCGGTTTCAGCCCGAATCGGGGCGAACTTTTTCACCTCGGGGGCCGATCGACACGCATGAGCAGTCCGGCCAGATCGTCCCGGGGGGAGGGTGGGGGGCTCCGGGAGACGTTCCGCGAACTCAAACAGCGCGGGCCCCAGGTGCTCGTGACCGGCGACGTGCCGGAGGCCATCTCACGGCGAGCGACCCGACGGCTGTTGGGCCACCCCGAGGAGGAGCGCCACCGCGTGTTCGCGCTCACCGACGGCGACGCCGCGGCCGAGCGGTGGTTCCCCGGTGATCGGTCGCCCGCCGACGACCGCGCGACGCTGATCAGCGGGGGCGAACTCCGGAGCAGCGCGGTCGTCGACCCGGCCGACGGCGACCGGGCCGAGGATACGCTCGTCCGGCAGATCGACGGCGAGATCCGGAGCCGCTGCCCCGACGGCGACACGCTCCCGCCGGCGATGCTCCGCGTCGGGCTCTACTCGCTCGAGACGTTGCTCGAGGCTCACGGGATCGAGACGGTGCGGCGGCTGGCCTACCGGCTGACCGGCGAGGTCCGGCGGGCCCGAGGGATGGGCCACTACCACCTCCCGCGTGCGGCCGACGCCGACGCGGTGGCCGACCTCCAGTTCGTGTTCGACGCCCGGCTGGAGCTCCGGACCGGCGCCGCCGGCCCCGAACAGCGGTGGCATCTCCCCGGTCGCGGCACCACGAACTGGGTCGCGCTCGACGAGCAGTGATCGAGTTCGACGCCGTCGACCGCGGGCTCCGCGTAGTCGATACGGTCGAGGAGGTCGAGTACGTCGTCGAAGCCGGCCCCGTCGATCCCCGGCCTGCGCCGACCGCCCCCTTCCCCGTCCCCGTCGACGACGCCGCTCGGATCCGGACCGGGCGGCTGTACCTCCCGACGGTGGTCGACTACCACCTCCGGGAGGAGGACGGGGCGCGACAGCTGGTCGTCGACGGCGAGCAGTCGGTGACCGGAACCACGTTCCTCGAAGCGACGAACACACCGATGAAGCTCTACCTCCGCGTCGACGGGCCCGCGACGATCGCGGAGGGCGACCACGGGATCCGAGTCAGCTTCGAGACGGAGTCGACGGTGGTCGTCGGCGCGCGCTCGCTCCACCAGCGGCCCGCCGGCACCGTCACCGTCCCGCGGACGCCCGCCGGCGTCGCGCGGGGCGTCTCGCTGTTCTCGTCGGCGCTCAAAACGACCTCGCCCGAGCGCTCGTTCCCGACGCTCAGAGGCCACCCGCCCCTGATCGAGTTCGGCGACACGTTCGACGCGGACGGGCTCGAACGGCCGGAGACGGGGATCGAGATCCACGTCCCCGACGAGTACAGCAGCGTGTTCACCGTCGCGCCGCTGTCGTACTACCTCGGCGCGACGGTCCGGACCGGCGCCGAGACGCCGCGGATCGTCGCCGACGGCGAGTCGTTCCCGCTGCCCGGCGAGCTGCCGGCGGCCGCGGCCGACACGCTCCGGCACTGCTTCCTGCTCGACTGTATCACCCGGACCGAGGGGCTCTACCCCGTCGATCTCCACGAGCGGGAGATGCTGGCCGAACGGACCTCGATCGCGCCCGAACGGTGGTACGAAATGCCCGTCGACCAGCGGACCGCGGCGTACCTTTCGGTGCCACGGTCCGCGACTGACGACCTGCTGGAGTGGCATCTGACAGCCGACGTCGAGCCGACGGTCCGGAACGCCGAGATCCTGCCGTTCGTCGTCGACGACCTCGCGATGGTGCGGTCGCCGACGCCGCTGTCCGATCGGGGGAACGCGCCGGGCGAGCCCGACGAGCTCGAGGAGTTCTTCCGGACCGACGACGACCGCGGGCTGTTGCGGTCGACACGGACCACGCAGAACGCCGAGGCCGTCGACGACTCGGTCCGCTCGCCGATCGACACCGAGACGTACGGCCACGTCTGGATCGGCGAGGGGTTCCCGATGGGCGCCTCGAAGCCGACCGTCGACGCCTACCGGCGCCGGCTCGACCGCCAGCCCGCCGACGACAGCACGACGACGGTGACGCTGGTCTGTAACGACGAGGAGATGCTCGAGGAGGTCGACGAGGAGCTGTACGGCTTCCTCGACATGCTCCGGTTCGAGATCCGGAGCCACCACGACCTGACGACCGCGGAGCTCCGCGAGGTGCTCCGGGCGGAGACGAGCTTCCTCCACTACGTCGGCCACGTCGAGGACGAGGGGGTCCAGTGCGCCGACGGCCACCTCGACCTGCGGACGCTCTCGGGGACCGGGGTGGAGGCGTTCCTGCTCAACGGCTGTACCTCCTACGAGCAGGGCCAAGCGCTGGTCGACGCCGGCGCGTTCGGCGGCGTGGTGACGCTGACCAGCGTGAGCAACACGAAAGCCACCGAAACCGGGCGCCACCTGGCGCGACTGCTCGACATCGGCTTCGACTTCCACGGCGCGCTCGACGTGATCCGGCGGATGCGGATCTCGCGGCAGAACTACGTCGTCGTCGGCGACGGCCGGGTGACGATCTCGCAGTCGGAGACGGGGACCCCGCTACTGCTCGAACTCGAGGAGGTCGTCGGTGAGCGGGCCCGCGTCACCTACCGGACCTACCCCACCTCGCGGTATCAGGTCGGCGCGATGACCCACCCCTACGTCGAGGAGACCGGAACGCAGTACGTTTCCGTGGGCGACGTGGCGGAGTACCTGCTCTCGGCGGAGATGTACGAAGAAGGACTCGCGGACCAGCGCACCCCGATCGTCGTCGACGGTGAGCTGCGCTGGACGAACTCGCTGCGGTTCGAGTCGATTACGGACCGACCGTAGTGCCCGTCCCGCCCGCGACACTGCCGGCCTGCGAGAGCAACAGCAGAGCCGTGAACAGGACGCCGACCATCTTCGGGTGCTCTGCGAGGTACGCCGCCGTGCTGGAACTGTCGGATACCATGTTCCGGGCATGAATCCGTTCAATTAATAATTTATCTTAAGAGTTCAGATAGGTAACTGTGTTCGAAAAGACTGTTCGGAGCTGGCTCGGCGGCTGAATCGCCCCCGAAGTTACTCGTCGGCCGGGGGGTTCCCGGCCAAGCGGTCACAGATCGCCGCGGCGATCGCGTCCGCGGCGTCGCGCCACCCGTCCGGGCGGTCGCCGCCCCGCTTGGGCGGCGCCACGTCGAAGTCGAGCGGGTGGTACGTCACGTGGTCGAACAGGTCGGCGGCGGTCCGACCGACGAACTCGGCGTTCTTCCGCTTCGAGGAGACGCCGCCGTCGGCGAGGTCGTAGTAGCGGGTGAAGGGCTGGAACACGACGACTGCGTCGGCGTCGATGCTCCCCTCCGCGACGTGTCTGCAGAGCTTCGCGGTGTTGTCCGCGGGGTCGGCCCGGCGCCACTCCAGTTCGACGAGGACGAGCCGATCGCCGGCGGCGCCGCCGAGATCGACGGGGGTGCCGCCGACAGCGTACTCCGTCTCCCACGGGACGGCGGGGCGGCGCGCCGAGAGCTCCCGGCGGAGATACGCCCCCACGTCGTCCGCGAACGAGCCCATGGGCCCAGCTGGAGCTCGGGGGACTTCTGGTTTCGGGAGCGGCGATCGAAGAAGGGTGTGAAGGGTCGCCGCCGTCTACATGTAGCCCAGGTCGCGGAGGCGCTCCATGAGGTCCTCCTTGTCCTGGGCGCGGCCGGCGCGCTCGGTCGTGTTCTCGAGATCCTGGTGCCACGCGGGCTTCGCCTCGCTCTTCTCGGTGGAGACCTCCGAGCCCAGCGAGCGGAAGCCGGCGAAGTACTTGGGCGACACCGGGATGTCGTCCTGGGTCAGCCCGTTGGGCAGGTCGTCGGCGTCGTCGGGGACGTAGCCGTCGTCGGGGTACCCCTCGACGGTGTCCGGCACGACGTAGTGCCAGAAGCAGTCCCAGACCGCGCGCTCGTCGAACTGCAGGATCGGCTGGATGCGGTCGTGGGGCGGGTAGATGTCGGGGTCGTGACGCGGGCTGAAGAACGTCTCGTCGGCGCGAGCCTCCTGCTCGTCCCAGCGGACGCCGGAGACGATGCCGTCGATGTTCAGCTCCTCGATAGCGTTGTTGAGCGGCACCGTCTTCAGCAGGTGGTTGCCGACGTACGTGTCGAGCAGGAACGGGAACGTGTCCTCCTCGTACTCGAGGATGTTCCGGATGTGGTGGCGGTTCTGCTCGTTGAGTTCCGAGATCTCGATGTCATCGCCCGGCGTGAGGTCGTGCTCGTCGACGTAGGCGCCGACGTCCTCGTTGCGCGCGAAGTGCACGTCGAGGTCCCACTCCTCGGCCCAGTGGTCGACGAAGTCGATGAGCTCGTCGAAGTGCTGGTAGTGGTCGAGGAAGACGGCCGGCGGCATCTCGAGGCCGTGCTTCTCGGCGACCTCCTTCACGAAGTACAGCGTGAGCGTGGAGTCCTTCCCGCCGGTCCACATGATCGCGGGGTTCTCGTACTGCTCCAGCCCCTGCCGGGTGACCTCGATCGCCTTCTCGATCTTGTGTTCGAGGCTCGGGTAGTCCTCGGGGGACTCGCCCTCGCCGTCGGTGTAGTCGACGTCCAAGTAGTCGGGGAACTCGCTCATCCGTAATTAGATGTAATTAGAGAGCGTCAAATCTCTTTTGTTCGATGGCGGGAAGTCCGTCGGCCTCGCGGGTGGAGGGGTTCACAGCCGGCGACGACCGCACACCGCATCCGCAGAAGGGGGACCGATCAGCTGATGAACTCGTTGTCGCGCCAGTTGACGCCGCCGTCCTCGCCGTCGCCCTGACGGGGGTTCTCGACGACTTCGACGCTGGCGGGGCGCTCCTCGCCCTCGACGATGCGGACGGCCTGCAGGTCGCCGTCCTTCTCGAGGACGGCGGTGAGGGTTCCTTTCTCGGAGATGAGCGCGAGCTCCCGGAGCACGAGGAACATCGGGAAGCGCAGCGCGCTGTTCTGGAGCACCGTCTCGCGGTCGCCCTTGAAGCAGGCGAACTCGACGAGTTCGGAGGGGATCTCCTCCTCTTCCTCCTCCTGGCCCCACGTCGGGGCGGTCTTTGGCGGCTCCTCCTCGTACACTCGCGTCTCGCTGACGCTGGCTTTGAGCTGGGCGGTCGGGGTGTACTTCCCGATGTCGGCGTCCTCCGCGACCGCTTTCAGGATCAGGGTGTTGTTCCGGCGTGTGAGCTCGACGTCGTCGAGCTCGGGCGGAAGATCCGGATCCTCGAGGAACGCTTCGAGGTCTTCGAGTGGCAGTTCGAGGGTCGAGTGGAGTCGGAATACGCGACCAGTCATTTGTAGGTGTGGGATGGGGTTGTGTGGGAGTTCGGTGGCGGCGGGCGGCGAAACCGCGATAGTACGTCGGTTGGTAGGCTGGCGAGCCTTTTAGCTGTTGTTACCGGTGTTCAGGCGTTGACGGTCTCCGCGAGCTCGCCGCGCTCGTCGAGTTCGGCGAGGATGTCGCTGCCGCCGACGAACTCGCCGTCGACGAACGTCTGCGGGATCGTCTCCCAGCCGGACTCCTCCTCGAGCACGGCCCGGTACTGCGGGAGCGCCGGCAGCACGTCGACGGTCTCGAACTCCGCGCGGTGCTGGGAGAGCAGCTGGACCGCACGCTGGGAGTAGCCACACTGGGGCATCAGCCGGTTCCCCTTCATGAACAGGACGACCTCGTTCTCGTCGAGAACCTCCTGGACCTGCTCCCGGACTTCCTCCTCGGTGAGTTCGCTCTGAGTGCTCATTTCGGTACGAGGTAGGGGGCTTGCTCGGATAACGGTTGCGCCGTGGGGACGGTAGCCTTTAACCTCCGGCCCGTAAACGCGAACACACATGAGCGCGGCCGAGTACGACCTCAGCGACGACGAGCGGCGGGCCCTGGAGCTGATCCGTGACTCCGGCGGCATCTACCAGAGCGACTTCTGGAAGGAACTGGACATCTCCTCCCGGAAGGGGAGCCGCATCGCGGAAGGCCTCGCGGAGGAGGGACTGATCCAGCGCGAGGAGGCGGTGTACGACGGGCACAACACGTACCTGCTGAAGCCCCGAACCCGCGATCTCGACTTCTCGCTTTTGATGGCCGGGGACAAGCTCACCCCCTTCATCGGCGAGGAGGAGATCGATCCGCAGTCGGACGCGTTCTCGCAGTGGCTGATGAACCTCGCGTACGAGGAGTACTGATAGATCGCGGCTCGTGACCTGTCTCGACCTCCGGGTCGAGAGCACGGAACCTACGCCGCGATCGTACTACCAACCGATCGCGGCGAGTGAGCTGCTGGGGCCTCCGTGTCCCAGCTACCGAACCTACGCCGTGATCGTGTTTCTGATAGATCGTGGCTCGTGACCTGTCTCGACCTCCGTGTCGAGAGCACGGAACCTACGCCACGATCGTACTACCAACCGATCGCGGCGAGTGGGCTGCTGGGACCTCCGGGTCGAGACCACGGAGTCTCCGCCGCGGGCGTTTTCTCCCTCGATCACGCAGGAGAGCGAGATCGCCGAGCGTCGACGCCCTACGGTTCGGGAACGCGGTAGTACATCCCCTTCGACGCCGGCGCCGTCCGCTTGAACCCCCACCGTTCGTAGAAGCCGTCGACGTCCGCCATCAGGTTCACGTACGCCTTCGGCGGGGCGTTCGCTTCGATCCAGTCCATCAGCGCGTCCATCATCCGGCTCCCCAGCCCCCGTCGCTGGTGGTCGGGATGGACCGCCATATCGCAGACGTGGAACACGCTCCCCCGATCGCCGACGATCCGAGCCATCCCGACCGTCTCGCCCGCCCTGTCGACCACGGTGACGGCGTACAGGCTGTTCGGGAGCCCTCGTTCGACTGCCTCGCGCGAACGTTCGGCCATCCCCGCGGCGTCGCGGAGTTCGAGAAAACGCTCGACCGTCGGCGGCGACTCGCGGAGCTCGTACGCCATCGCGGCGACTACTGGCCGTCGTCGGCGTCGTCGGCCAGCAGATCCCGCTTCTCGAGGTGTGTCTCGACCTCCTCGGGGGGGAGGTGGACGTACTCCTCGGTGTCGACGTCGATCGTTGCGATGTCGACGCCGTCGGGCGTCATCTCCTCGTCGTCGTGGACCGACAGCGCCGAGAGCGCGAGGTCGACCCCCGCCTCGAGGCTCATCTCCTCCTCGTACTCGGCTTCGAGGTGGTCGCGGATGTCGCTCCGGTTCGCGCCGACAGACAGCGCCTGCCACTCGTAGGGGGTGCCGCTGGGGTCACACTCGAACAGGCGCGGCCGGCCGTTCGTGACGCCGCCGACGATCAGCGAGACGCCAAACGGCCGGGCGCCGCCGTACTGGGTGTACTGCTGGATGTAGTCCGTCACCGTCTTCGAAAGCGTCTCGACGGTGATCGGCTCGCCGTAGCGCAGGCGGTTGGTCTGTGCCTCCCGCCGGGCCACGTCGATCAGCTTGCGCGCGTCGGCGACGTGGCCGGCGCTGGCGATCCCGATGTGGTCGTCGGCCTTGTGGAGCTTCTCGACGGAGTCCGGCTCGATCATCTTCGAGCGCCGGCGCTTGTCCGCCGCGAGCACGACGCCCTCCGGCGTGCGGACGCCGACGCTGGGCGTGCCGCGTTTGACCGCCTCGCGGGCGTACTCGACTTGGTACAGTCGCCCGTCGGGCGAGAAGATGGTGATGCCGCGGTCGTAGGCCTGCTGTTGTTGTCCTTGCATGGTCACTCGATGTCGTGAACGGTCGCGCCGATCCACCCCGCCGGCGCCGCCACGTCGACGACGCCGTCGCGGGATCGGGCCGGGTGATCCGCACCCGCGAACGCGACCTCTTCCTGTGTCGAACTGCCGGCTGGATCGCCTAAATAGCTTTCCGAAGCGGCGTCGACGCTGCCCGAGACGCCGGAGACGCGGAGGCCGATAGGTTCGCCGTCCACCTCGTCGACGCAGGCGATCGCCGCGCGGGCGGCGTCGACCTCGCCCCGCCGGGCGCGGACGATCGTCCCGCCGCTCCCCTCCCCGAGGACGAAGCGCATCACGCGCAGGTCGGCGTCGGCGCTGCCCGGGTCGCCGAGCAGGTTCTGCCCGGCGTACCAGAGTTCGCGCTGGAACGCCCGCCGCCCGATGTCGGCGTCGGGCCAGCTCTCGATCGCGACCGCGAGGTAGCGCCAGCGCGGCTGGAGGTGTTTGGGGAGGTGTTTCATCGGTCGGCGACGAGCACCCCGTACTGCTCGCTCACGAGCGTCGCGTCGGCGACGGTGAAGCCGGCGTCGGTCAGCGCCTCGACGAGCACGCCGACGGTCGCGGGGTCGTCGACTTCCGGCGAGTACTGCTCTTCCCCCTCCGGGATCGGGGCCGACAGCATCACGTCGCCGAGCACGAACCGCCGCGGTTCGAGATCCGCGATGACTTGGATCGCCTCGCGCTTCTCCTCGTCCGCGAGGTGATGCATCGCGAAGTTCGAGACCACCACGTCGACCGGCTCGTCGACGTTCGGGTCGCGGAAGCGGCCCTCGCCGAACGTGACGTTCTCGTGGCCCGCCGACTCGGCTTTCCGCCGGGCCTCGGCGAGCATCCCCTCGCTGATGTCCCGGCCGATCACGCGGCCGGCCTCGGGGGCGAGCGCGAGCGCGATCGCGCCCGTCCCCGTTCCGAGATCGAGCACCGTCTCGTCGGGCCCGGGGTCGGCCGCCTCGATCACCATCGAGGCGCAGGCGGCGTACTCCTCGCTGTCCTGCTGTTCGTCGTACTCCTCGGCGGCGGCGGAGAACCGTTCGGCGTGTTCCTCGATCGAGCGTTTCATTTCTCGTACCGTCCCTCTCGGACCCCCGGAGAAATGAAGGAATCGGAGCGTCGCTCCCGGTTCCGGGCAGCGAGCCGGCCCCACTCGGCCAACCCCTCGCGGACGGCCTCGGCGCCGAGCCCGATCTGGTCACCCACCGCCGCGAGCGCTCGCGGCGCGCGCAGCCCGAGGTGGCTCCCGGGCGTCGCGCTCACGACGTACGGCGCGTCGAAGTCGTCGATCAGCTCCCGGAGCTTCCGGAGCTTTCGGAGCCGGCGGACCCGGGTCCCACCGTCGTCGCGCAGCACCGGCCCGAGGTCGAACTCGATGCGCACGTCGTGGTCGATCGCTTCCTTCACGAGCACGTGGTTCACGTCGCCCCCGTCGTCGAACGGCCGGGTGAGCACGTCGACGCGATCCTGCTCGACCGCGAAGCGGTTCACCGCGTCCGTGCCGCCGCGGACCAACAGCAGGGTGCAGTCGCTCCGGAAGTTCCCGACGGCGCCGCTGGCCTCCTGCGGGTCCGCGGCGTCGATCTCGATCCCGCGGACCACGTCGATCCCGTGGCGGCCCGCCAACGCTCCGGGGTCGTACTCGGCCTCGCGCGTGCGGATCACGACTCCCTCGAACCCGTACTCCGCGGCGGTTTTGACCTGTCTCGCGGCCGTGGCGTCGCCCTCGGGGTGGGCGTAGACGGCCTCGTACGGGCCGAACTCGGCGCCGCCCGCTTCCCCCTCTCCGTCGCTCACGGCTCGAACCCCTCCGGATCGTCGGTCGCGTCGGCGACGTTCACCGCGGCGACGTTCTCGGCCACGTCGTGCACGCGGACGACATCCGCGCCGTTGCGGGCCGCCAGCGCCGTCGCGGCGACCGTCGAGTGTGGCGCGTCGCCCGCTTGCTCGCCGGTCAGTTCGAACAGCGACTTGTGGGAGTGGCCGAACAGCAGGGGACAGCCCAGCGCCTCGAACTCGTCGAGCCGGTCGAGCAGTTCGAACGACTCCCGCGCCGTCTTCCCGAAGCCGATCCCGGGGTCGACGATCACCTGCTCGCGGTCGACGCCCGCCTTCTCGGCGGCGAGCAGTCGGTCGCCGAGCGCGCGGATCGTCTCCTCGACCACGTCGTCGTACTCGACCTCCGTGCTCGGGTCCACGGGCGCCTCGATCGAGTGCATCAGCACCACCGGAACGCCCGTCTCGGCGACGACGCGGCGCATCGCCGGATCCTGCAGCCCCTCCACGTCGTTGAGCACGTCCGCCCCGGCGTCGACGACCGCGCGAGCGACCTCGGGTCGGCGCGTGTCGACGGAGATCGGCACGTCGAGTTCGGCGAGCTCCTCGACGACCGGGAGCACGCGATCGAGCTCCTCCTCGATCTCCACGGGGTCGGCGCCGGGGCGGGTGCTCTCCCCGCCCACGTCGATCACGTCCGCGCCGGCCTCCACCATCGCCTCGGCCCGAGCGACCGCGTCCTCGACGCGCTCGTACTGGCCGCCGTCGTGGAACGAGTCGGGTGTGACGTTCAGCACGCCCATCACCGCGGTGCCGTCCTCGGGCCACGGGAGGTCGCGCTCCGGGGGGGTGTACTGGATGCCCAGCGACTCGCGGATCTCCGCGCCGAGTTCGGCGAGCCCCCACGGTTGGCCCTCGAGCTTCTCCGCGAGCCGTTTGAACTGCGCCATCGTCCCCGAGAGCACCACGTCGTGGAGTTCGCCGCCGGAGCGAAGCGCCGACGCCGAGCACTCGCCGTCGAGCGAGAGCATCTCCTGTTTGAGGTACTCGGCCTGCCGCTGCTGGACGCGGGTGTGGAGCACGCGGTGGTCGGCCTTCCCGCGCATCCGCCAGATGCCGGGCTCGGAGACCTGCGCGTTCCGGAGGACCGTCTCGGCCTCGTCGATTCCGTCGACGCGCTTGGGAATCTGGAGTCTGGTCCACGTCGCACGAGCCTCCGCGACGGCGTACAGCGAGCCGGTGACGAGCAACGCGTCGTTCTCGTCGGCGGCCTCGCGGGCCAGCGACAGCGCGTTCGCGACCGAGCCGGTCGAGCGCACGTCGTCGTAGCCGGCGTTCTCGAACGTCCGGGCGAGCACCTCGGGGTCCTCCGCGCGGTCGGTCGCGGGCGCGCAGGTGGTCACCGAGCCGTCGGGCAGCGCAGCCGCCATCGCGGCGGTGTCCTTGTCGTGCATCGCGGCGACGACGAGGTGGCAGTCGTCGTACTCGAACGTCGAGAGCGTCTCCCCGACGGTCTCGCAGGCCTCGGGGTTGTGCGCGCCGTCGAGCACGGTCAGCGGCGACTGGCCCATCACCTCGAACCGGCCGGGCCAGTCCGCGCGGGCGAGCCCTCGCTCCAGCGCGGTCCGGTCCACCGCGACGCCGAGTTCGTCGCCGACCTGCCGGGCGAGGACACAGGCGATCCCGGCGTTCTGTGCTTGGTGCTCGCCCAGCAGCGGGATCTCCGCGTCGACGGCCCAGTCGTCGGCAGCGATACTCACTGCGGCCTGTTGGTGGGTGACGCGGCCGTCGTAGCTCACCGTCACGTCGGGGTGGGTTTCGTTCTCCGTCGCGCCCTCGCCCATCCAGTCGTCGTCACCGGAAACGCGGCGCGTTTCCGGTTGGCTAACGGGAGCTTCGCTCCCGTGAACGTCCCCGACCGTGATCACGCCGCTGGCGCCGACCTGTCCAGCAACGTCACGGACCGTCGAGAGCGCCGCGCCCTCGGTGCCGGTGACGAGCCGGCGTCCCTCGGGGGCGACGTGTGTTTTCGTCTCGGCGATCTCTTCGACCGTCTCGCCGAGGACGCCGGTGTGTTCGAGCGAGACGTTCGTGACCGCGCTGGCGACGGGGTCGACCGCGGAGGTGGCGTCGAGCTCGCCGCCGAGGCCGACCTCGAGGACGGCCACGTCCACCTCGGCGCGTTCGAACTGCCAGATTCCCATCGCGGTGACGACCTCGAAGAACGTGAGCGGCGCGCCGTCGGCCGCGCGGTCGACCAGCCACGGCTTCGCGCGGTCGACGAACTCCGCGACCGCCGAGCGAGGCATCTCCCGGCCGTCGATCCGGATGCGCTCTGTGAGGCGTTCGAGGTGGGGCGACGTGTACAGGCCGACCGAGAGGCCGGCCTCCCGCAGGGCCGACTCGACCATGCGGGCGGTGCTCCCCTTCCCGTTGGTGCCGGCGACCTGGACGTAGGCGGGGCCCGACCTCTCGGCCTCGTGGTCCTCGCCGGCTCCCGTTGCCGGCGAGCCTGTATCGACGTCCATCGCCGCGAGGAGGTCCTGCACCGCCTCGACCCCAGGGTCGACGCCGAACCGCCGGAGGTCGAACAGGAAGTTCGCGGCCTCGTGGTACTGCATGGTCGACGTTGCGACCGGTGGCCGTTTGGCCGTTTCGGACGCGGCCGGTCAGTCGTGCCGGAACGCGCGCTGGCCCGTGAACACCATCGCCAGCCCTAGCTCGTTCGCGGCCTCGATCACGTCGTCGTCGTTGACGGAGCCGCCGGGCTGGATCACCGCCTCGACGCCCGCCTCCGCGGCCTCCTCGACGGCGTCCGGGAACGGGAAGAAGCCGTCCGAAGCGACGACCGCGCCGTCGGCGGACTTCCCCTCGGCGTCGTTCTCTGCTTTCATCGCCGCCAGCGTCACCGCGTCGACGCGGGACACCTGCCCCATCCCGACGCCGACGGTCTCTGTGCCGTCGGCGATCAGGATCCCGTTGGACTTGACGTGTTTGAGCGTCTTCCACGCGAACAGCATCGTCTCGATCTGCTCGTCGGTGGGCTCGCGTTCGGTGACGACCTCTAGATCCTCCCGGGTGAGCGTGGAGCGGTCGCGCTCCTGCACGAGCCGGCCGCCGACGAGCGCCTTCTCGGTGAATCGCTCGGTGCGATCCGCGGGCCCGAGCGTTCCGTCCTCGGAGCGCTCGCTCACGTCGAGCACGCGCAGATTGTCCTTCTCGGTCAGCGTGTCGAGCGCGTCGTCGGTGTACCCCGGCGCGACGACGACCTCCTTGAACGAGTCGACGATCTCCGCGGCGGTCTCGGCGTCGCACTCACGGTTCAGCGCGACGATGCCGCCGAAGGCGGACTTGGCGTCGGTCGCGAGCGCGTCGCGATACGCGTCGGCGAGCGTGTCCGCGGTCGCACAGCCCGCGGGGTTGGTGTGTTTGATCACCGCCGCGGCCGGCTCTTCGAACTCCTTGATCAGGTTCAGCGCGCCGTCGGCGTCGTTGTAGTTGTTGTAGGAGAGGTCCTTCGCCCCCTCGTTCAGCTGCGGGGCGTGGACGACGCTCGGCTCCTCGCTCGCGTCGCTTGCGTACACCGCGGCGTCCTGATGGGGGTTCTCGCCGTACCGGAGCGTCTCCTCGCGGCGGTTCGCGACCGTGCGCCGCGTCGGTAGGTCACCCTTCGTGTCGGTCGCGATGTCCACGTCGACCGGCTCGCCCGACTCGTCGCGTTCGATCTCGACTTTCCCCTCGGCGAACCACCGGATCGCGCGGGGGTACGCCTCGAACTCGGCCTCGTACAGCACGCGCTCCTTCAGCGACGCCTCGTCGTCGTCCTCGAACACGGGCACCGACTCTTGCGCGACGATCGGCCCCTCGTCGAGCCCCTCGGTGACCACGTGGACCGTCGCACCGGTGGTCCGAACGTTCGCTTCGAGGACCTGCCCGTGGGCGTCGGCGCCGGGGAACGCCGGCAGCAGCGACGGGTGGACGTTGAGTACAGTGTCCACGCTGTCCAGAAATTCCGGGGTCAGGATCCGCATGAACCCGTCGAGACAGAGCACGTCGAACTCGTACTCCGCCAGCGCGTCGAGGATGCGCTCCTCGTGGGACTCCCGGGACTCGCCGTCCGCGCGTTCGACCGCGACGTTCGGGATGCCGCGCTCGTCGGCGCCGTCCAGCGCCGGCGCGTCCTCGCCGTTCGCGACGACGACCGAGAGCTCGGCGCCGCCGGGCGCGATGTCCGCAATGTGCAGAAGGTTTCGACCGCGGTTGCCCGCGATGCCGGCGATCTTCATGTGCGTTCCCGGGGCCGAACGCGCAAAGAGCGTTGCGATCGTGTGAGCGCCGATACGCACGTTCGAGCATAGATACCGGGGTAGTTCACGAATAGAGCGGCACACGTATGCACGGTAGTGCGATGCGCGCGGCGGCGCTCCGGCAGGGTTTTGTGACTGCCCGGGCGAGCGTTCGACATGAAGGAGCTGTCCCGGGAGTCGGCGCTCGCGGCCGTCTCGCCGCTCGACGGCCGGTACGCCGGCAGGACCGCGGATCTGGTGCCGTACGCCAGCGAGGCCGCGCTGATCGAGGCCCGTCTGCGCGTCGAGGTCGAGTACCTGCTCGCGCTCGCGGCCCACGACGGCGTCGACTGCGAGGTCACCGCGGAGGAGCACGCCCACCTCCGCGCGGTCGTCGACGAGTTCGACGCCGACGACGCCGCGCTCGTCAAACGGATCGAGACCGAGGGGACCGAGGAGTTCGCGGCCACCAACCACGACGTGAAAGCCGTCGAGTACTTCCTCCGGACGGAGACGCCCGATCGCCTCCACCCGTGGATCCACTTCGGGCTCACCAGCGAGGACGTGAACAACCTCGCGCACCGACTGAATGCGAAAGGCGCCGTCCAAGACGTGCTGTTGCCCGCGATCGAGGACGTCCGTGAATCGCTGACTGCGATGGCCCGCGAGCACCGCGACGTGCCGATGCTCGCGCGCACCCACGGCCAGCCCGCGACGCCGACGACGTTCGGCAAGGAGTTGGCCGTCTTCGCCGCCCGGCTCGGCCGCACGGAGGCGCGCGTCCGCGAGGCGAGCGAGGCGCTCTCGGGGAAGCTCGCCGGCGCCTCGGGCACGTACGCCGCCCACGTCGCCGCCTACCCCGAGATCGACTGGCGCGCGTTCTCGGCGGCGTTCGTCGACGACCTCGGCCTCGACCACACGCCACTCTCGACCCAGATCAACCCCTGTGACGATCTCGCGGCGCTGTTCGACGCGCTCGCCGGCGTGAACAACGTCCTGCTCGACCTCGACCGGGACGTGTGGCGCTACGTCTCGGATCGCTACCTCGGGCAGGAGAGCGACGACTCGGAGACGGGCTCGTCGACGATGCCTCACAAGGTCAACCCCATCGACTTCGAGAACAGCGAGGGGAACCTCTCGAAGGCCAACGCCGACCTCACGTTCCTCCGGGACTACGTCACCACCTCGCGGCTGCAGCGCGACCTCTCGGACTCGACGGTCAAGCGCAACGTCGGCGCCGCGTTCGCCCACTGTCTGATCGGCTACCGGAAGACCGCGGCGGGGCTGGAGAAGGTCGTTCCCAACGAGCAGGTGATGCGCGAGGCGCTGGAAGACACCCCCGAGATCGTCGGCGAAGCGGTCCAGACGATCCTCCGCCGCGAGGGCGACACCGAGGCGTACGAGCGCGTGAAGGAGCTCACGCGCGGTCGCCGGGTGACGCTCGAAGACTTCCGCGACCTGTTCGACGAGCTCGACGTGGACGAGTCGGTCCGCGAGGAGCTCCGGGCGCTCACGCCCGCGGGCTACACCGGCGTCGCCGACGAACTGGTCGACGAGCTGGAGTAGCCGCGAACGCTACCGTCGATCCTCCTCGACGCCCCACTCCGCGTCGGTCCCCCAGTCGTCACCGTCCTCCGTGGACCGATCCCCGGTGGCGCTCTCGTCACGCTGGTCGGTGTCCTGTCGAGCGGCGTGTTCGGCGTCGGCCCGATCCATCCGGGGCGGATCGTCGGTCTCGCGGTCGATCGCGTACCAGAGGCCGATCGTGCCGGCGATCGTCGCGGCGAACAGGAGGGCGAACAGCGCTCCGACGGCGGCCATACCCGAGCGACGGGCCGCGGGGCCGTTAGAGGTTTCGCCGCCCGCGGTAGCTTTTTGCTGGCGTCGGTCGAACGCCCGGCCGCATGTGCCCTCCGACCGACGATTTCGGCGACAGTGACGAGAGTGGCTGCCCCAAATGTGGCCACGGCGAGACAGAGATCGACGAGATCGCGACCAGCGGCACCGGGCTCTCGAAGATGTTCGACGTACAGAACCGCAGCTTCAAGGTGGTGACCTGTGCGAACTGCGGCTACTCCGAGCTGTACAAGGGGACGAGCTCCGGGAACATGGTCGACCTGTTCCTCGGGTAGCTACTTCGAGGCCGCCATCACGACGGGGATATCGACGCGCTCGTCGACGCTGTCCGGCATTGAGCCGAACAGCACGCGTTCGAGACGGCTCTCCGTCGGCGCGCCGATCACGACGGCGTCGTAGTACGCCGACTGCTCGGCGATCGCCGCGGTCGGGTCGTCGGCCTCGTACAGCCACGTGTCGAACTCCTCGAACTCGCCGAGGTAGCGCCGCGCCTCCGCGAGATGCTCCGCGCCCTCGGAACGCTGCTCGGCGTCGGCGTCCGCCGGGACGACGGTGAACAGCTCGATCCACGCGTTCTCGTGTTCGGCCAGCGCGCGCGCCACCCGGACCGAGAGTTCGGTGTTCGGCCCGCCGGTGACCGGCACGAGGATCGACGCGAGATCCGTCAGCTCCCCGGTGCCGTTGGCGAGCACCGTGTCGGTCGGGCTGTTCGCGACGATACGGTCGGTCGTCCCCCGACGGATCCCGGCGCCGGAGGACTCCGACGCCGGCCGTTCGAGCACGACCACGTCGGCGTCGACGTCGGCCGCCTCCTCGACGACCGTGTCGGCCGGCGAGCGCCCGGTGCCGGCCGCGCTCTCGGCGCACGTGAACTGGACCGGCGGGCCGTCGGCCGACATCGCCGGCATCGACGCGGCTTGCGCGTCGGGCGCACGCTGTGGGGCGAGCAGGCGAACCGGCGCGCCGGCTTCCCGCGCCAACGCGAAGGAGAGCTCGCGTGCCTGTGTGTCCCCCGCGGGGTCGAGCAGCGTCCCCAACACTGGTCGACCGCCGGGGGTCCCATCCTCACCCATGCTCCAACCGTCTGCTCCCATCCACATAAGCGGCCCGCAGTAATTCCTCCACGACCGGCGCAAGCCACAATTTCCGCCAATTCTCGGCTGTTCGAGCCTCACAGCGCGTCGCGGAAATCGCCAGCCCGGAGGGCGTCGAGGCGCCGCACCGCCCAGACGCCGACGCCGGTGCCCATCAACGCCGCCGACAGCAGGTAGCCCAGCAGCTGGAGTTCGAACACCGCCGCGGGGTGTGCCCACGCGTAGACGACCCCCTCCGCGCCGAGGCCGACGGCGAGCAACACGGCGAACGCTCCCGCGATCGCCGCGCCGAGCGACCGCTCCTCCCGGCCGTCGCCGCCGGACCACGCGATTCGGCCGACGAACACGACCGCGGCCGCCGCCGCGTAGATCGGCAGGCGCTCCCCGATCCCCCCCGGCCTCGCCGCGGGCGAGCGCGACGATCCCCACGAAGCTCGCGGTCAACGCGAGCGTCGAGCCGAGCACCAGCGCGAGGAGTCGGCCCAGCCGGGCGCCGTCGACGGAGCCTGCCATGTCCAGGTGAGAACGGCGGGCTCGGACAAAAATCCGCGTGTGACGCCGGCTCCGACCGTCAGCGCGTGCCGTCGCCGGCCAGCAGCCGCTCGGTCGCATCGCGGACCGCCGTCGCCGCCGCCCGCACCGCCGCCACGTCGACGTACTCCCGCTCGGCGTGGGCGACCGCACCCTCGTCGTCCGCGAGGTGGCCCGGGCCGAACACGACCGTCGGCGCCGGCGCGAAGTACGACGCCTCCGTCGCCGCACCGAACGGCCTGATCTCGCCGCGCTCGCCCAGTCCCGACGCCTCGCTCGCGCTCCGCGCCGCGGCCGCGAGCGCGCCGACGATCGCGTCGTCGGTGTCGGTCGCGAACGCCTCGAGGAACGGCGTCTCCCGTTCGGTCAGCGAGAACGAGACCGTCGCGTCCTCGCCGTCCAGTTCCGACCGGAGATGCGTTTCGAGCGCCGTACGGAATCCTTCGGCCGTCTCGGGCGGCACGCTCCGGCGGTCGACGGTGATCGCACAGCGGGCGGGCACCTGGTTCGTCGACTCGCCGCCCTCGATCCCCGTCGGTACGAGGGTCGCATCGCCCAACTGCGGGTGGGCGTCGACGTTGTCGAACGAGTCTAGCGCGCTCAGCAGTCTGCCCGCGGCCGAGACGGCGTTGACGCCGGACGCGGGGCTGGCGGCGTGGGCCGCGACGCCGTCGACGACGATCGTCCCCTCGAATCGCCCGCGGGCAGCGGTGCAGACGTCGAGCCCGGTCGGCTCGCCGACGACGAAGGCGTCGGGCTCGGGATCGGACGCGGAGAGCGGCTCGACGCTCGCACCCGTCTCGCCCGGGCCGCCGGGCGCCACTTCGCCGGTCATCAGCGCGTGCGCGCCGGTCGAGAGCGTCTCCTCGTCGGGCGTGACCGCGAGCGTGAGCGTCCCGCGCTCGATCTCGGCGTCGAGAAACGCCGACAGCAGCGCGGCCAGCGGTCCCTTCGCGTCGCAGGCGCCGCGGCCGCGGATCGTCTCCCCCTCACGCTCGAAGGGGACGTGCGGCGCGACGGTGTCGATGTGGGTGTTGAACACGAGGTGGGGAGAGCCCGACCCCCGGCTGGCGCGGACGTTGCCGGCCGCGTCGACGCGCGGTTCGTGACCAGCCGCCCGAAGCGCGTCGAGCAACAGTTCGCGAGTGCCGGCCACCGCTTCGGTGCTGTCGTCCCGGACGGCGCGTTCGAGGAACGCAACGGGGTCGAAACTCACTGGTCGCGTCCTCCGGCCGGGGTGTCGTCGAGCCGGTCCGCGCCCAGCGCGGCCTCGCCGGTGACGCCCGCGATGCGGTCGTCCTCGGGGACGGGCAGCGCCCCCTCGAAGCGCTTCCTCGCGGGGCCACGCAGTCGTGCGGGGCCGTCGTCGGGCACCGAGACGGCGAGATCGCCGCCCGGCGGGGAGACGGTGACCCACTCGTCGTCGGTGTCGAGCCGGCCGAGCCGCTTCGCCGCGGCGGCGACTGCGACGGCGCCGGTGCCGCAGGCTCGCGTCTCCCCCTCGACGCCGCGTTCGTAGGTGCGCTGGCGGAACCCCTCGCCGTCCGCCGACGCGAACGTGACGTTCGCCCCCTCCGGGAACGCCTCGGCGTGCCGGATCGGCGGCGCGACGGCGTCGATCTCGACTGCGTCCACGTCGTCGACGAAGACGACCGCGTGTGGAACGCCGGTGTTCACCGCCGTGACGGCCAGCCCCGCGGCGGGCGTGCCGTCGAGTTCGTCGAGCACCGTGTCGACGAGCGGTTCGTCGGCAGCGAGTGGTACCTCCGCGGGATCGACCGTCGGCACCCCCATCTCCACGGCCACCTCGTCGTCCACGACCGCGCGGCGAGTGCCGGCTGGCGTGTCGATGTCGAACGTCGACGCGTCCGTGCGGTCGGCGGCCCACGCGGCCACACAGCGGGCGCCGTTGCCGCACATCTCCGCGATCGAGCCGTCGGGCTGGACCAGCGTCATCGTCACCCGCGGCGGGGTGGCGGTCACGTCCAGTGAGAGGAACAGCACGCCGTCGGCGCCGTGGCGCGCGCTGGCCTCGTCCTCGACGCCGACCTCGCGGTCGCAGTGGACGCGAGCGAACGCGGCGCGGTCCTCGACGGGATCGCCGTCGGCGTCGACGACCACGAAGTCGTTGCCCGCGCCGTCGTACTTCTCGAACGCGACCGTCATGTGTCCTCCTCGTCGTTCCGACGGTTTGAGTCCCTCGCCGCGTCGAGCCGGCTCACGTCCGCGAGCGTCTCGCGCCGCCGGAGGGTTTCGCCGTCGACGGTCACCTCCGCCGGCCGGGGGCGTGAGTTGTACGTCGACGCCATCTCGTAGCCGTACGCGCCCGCATTGCCGATCGCGAGCAGGTCGCCGCGTTCAGGTGCGGGAAGCGGGCGGTTCTCACAGAGCAGGTCCGCGGTCTCACAGACCGGGCCGGCGACGGTGACGCCGACCGTGTCGCGGTTCTCGCCGCCCTCCGCCCCGAGGTCCCGCACCGCGTGGTAGGCGTCGTACATCGCCGGCCGAAGCAGCGTCGTCATCCCGGCGTCGACGCCCGCGACGACGGTCGAGGGGGCGTCCTTCACGGTGTTCACCCGGGTCAGCAGCACGCCCGCGTCGGCGACGACGTAGCGCCCGGGCTCGATCGCGAGCCGGCCCTCGATCGCTCCCAGTGCCTCGCGGGTCGCGTCGGCGACGGTCGCGAGGTCGAGCGCCGGTGCGTCCTCGCGGTACGGAACGCCGAAACCACCGCCAACGTCGACCGTTTCGACGGGGATACCGTCGGCTTCGAGATCGCGGGCGAGTTCGCCCAGCCGGCGGACCAGCTCGCGGTGGTTCTCGAGGTCGTCGCCCGAGATACCGGAGCCTGCGTGGGCGTGGATCCCCGCGAACGCGAACTCCCGGTCGATCCGGGCGGCGAGCTCCGGCGCGCGGTCGAGCCCGACCCCGAACTTGGGGTGGCCGCCGGTGACGACCTTCTCGTGGTGGCCGGCGCCGACGCCGGGGTTGACGCGCAGGCGGAGACGGCCGTCGAACCCGCGTTCGGCGAGGCGGTCGACCGTGTCCGCCGCGCCGGCCGTGATCGTGAGGTCGGGCTCGTTCCGCCACGCCTCGACGACGGCGTCGAGGTCGCGAGCCGGCGGATTGACCGCGGTGTAGGTCACGTCCCGCCCGGGAACGCCCGCGTCGAGTGCGCGCCGGACCTCGCCCGCAGAGGCGCACTCGATCGCGAGCCCCTCGTCGTGGACGGTCCGGAGCGTCTCGCGGGCGGTGTGGGCCTTCGCCGCGTACTGGATCTCGGCGTCGGGGAACGCCGCGCCGAGCCGGCGGCAGTTCTCGCGGACCCGCGCGGGGTCGAACACGTACAGCGGCGTGCCGTGTTCGTCGGCGAGCGCGTCCAGCGTGTCGCGGTCCCAGTCGTCGAGCCGTCGGACCGCGGGGCCGCCGTCGGGCGCGTCGCTCGCTGCCCCGGGGCGCTCGTCCGTGCTCATTCCCGGAGCGCTCCTTCCCGTTGGGTGGCTTCGAGCGTCTCCTGTTCCAGCCCCGTCGCGACCACTGCAGGCTTGTACGCCTTCCCGGGGATCAGCTCCTCCTCCGAGACCGAAGACTCGACGTAGCGCTGGAACGCGCGGCGCTCCGGCGGCAGCCGACCGTAGTGGACCTCCTCCTCCACGAGGTCGTAGACGGGGATCCGTGGGGTGAGCAGGGTGTCCTCGGCGACGACGCTGTTCTCCCCGACGACGAACCCCGAGGTGACGCGACAGCCCGCACCCAGCGAGACGCCGTCCTCGACGACCACCGGCGCGTCTTCGACCGGTTCGAGCACGCCGCCGATCAGCGTGTTGGCGCCGAGCTTGACGCCGTCACCGATCTGGGCACAGGAGCCCACCACGTCGTTGGAGTCGACGAGGCTGTCGTCGCCGACGCGGGCGCCGATGTTGACGAAGCTCGGCGACATCATGATCACGTCCTCGCCGAGGTAGGAGCCGGGGCGGAGGACCGTCCCGTCGGGCGTGTTGCGCGCGCCGCGGTCCGCGAGGTCGTCGGTCGAACGCAGCGGCAGCACGTCGTAGTAGTCGACGCCGCCGTACGTCCGGGGTTGGGTTTCGCGCAGGCCGAAGTTGAGCAGGACGCCCCGCTTGACCCACGGGACGGCCTCCCACTCCGCGGGGCCGACCTTCTCGGCGGCGCGGTACTCGCCGGCCTCCAGCGCGGCGAGGAACGCGTCGAGCGTCTCCAGTTCGCTGCTGCCGGCGCCTTCCGCGGTGAGTCCGTCGTCGTAGCGGTTCCACAGGTCCGAAATCTCGGTTTCGAGGCTCATTGGTAGGTAGGGTGTGTCGCTGATCAGTCCTGCAGCAGTTCGGTGAACTCGTAGCGGCCCGGATCGCGGTCCGCGAGGGCGACGGCGGCGTCGAGCGCGCCCTCCGCGAAGACCCCTCGGTCACCCGCCGAGTGCGACAGCGAGAGCGTCTCGCGGTTGCCAGCGAACAGCACCTCGTGCTCGCCAGTCACGTCGCCCGCGCGGCGGGCGTGGACGCCGATCTCGTCGGGTTCGCGGGGCTGCTCGCCCTCGCGGCCGTGCTGGCGGTCGGTCAGATCCGGCCGCTCGGCCTCCACGTCCTCGACGAGCGTGAGCGCCGTGCCGCTGGGTGCGTCACGCTTGCCGTTGTGGTGGGTCTCGGTGACCTCCACGTCGTACCCCAGCAGGGAGGCCGCGGCCTCCCGGATCGCTCCCCGGAGCGCCGCGATCCCGCGGGAAAAGTTGCTGGCGTGGAGTACCGGCACCGACTCGCTGGCGGCGTCGAGCGCGCCCAGCGGGTCGGCGTCGTGGCCCTCCAGCCCGGTCGTCCCCGTCACGAACGCGACGCCGTGGTCGGCGGCGATCTCGGCGTACTCCGCGGTCGCTTCCGGCGCGGTGAAGTCGACGACAGCGTCGATGTCGTCCTCGTCGGCCAGCGTCGCGTCGAGGTGGGTCCCGACCGCTGCTTCGGCGGTCACGGAGCCCGGCGTTCGCGAGACGGCGGCGACGACCAGCACGTCGGTCCGGTCGCCCGCGGCGTCGAGCAGTTCCTCGCCCATCCGGCCGGTCGCGCCCGTGACGACGATCCGGGTCGGGTCGCCCGCCATCAGGCGGGCACCTCCGGCTCGTCGCCGGCGAGGTCGGCGAGCGTCTCCCGGAGTTGCTCGCGGTGCTCCTCGGAGAGCCGCGTCAGCGGCGAGCGGACGTACGGCGGGTGGTTCTCGCGGATCGCCATGGCCTCCTTCACCGGGATGGGGTTGGTCTCGACGAACAGTTCGCGGATCAGCGGTTCGAGCTCGTAGTGGAGGTCGCGGGCGCGAGCCATATCGTCGGCGGTGGCGGCGCCGACCATCGCGCCCGTGCGCTCGGGCTCGACGTTGGCGACGACGCTGATCGTCCCCGTGCCGCCGAGTGCGCAGATGGGGAGCGTCAGCCCGTCGTCGCCCGAGAGCACCGAGAACGCCTCGTCGCGGGTGCGCTCGATCACTTCGGAGACGCGGCCGAGATCGCCGCTGGCGGCCTTGTACCCCTGGACGTTGGGGTGCTCGGCGAGTTCGGCGACCACGTCGACGGGGACGTTCCGGCCCGTGCGCGAGGGGACGTTGTAGACGATCCCCGGCAGGTCGACGCTGTCGGCGATAGTGCGGTAGTGGTCGAGGTAGCCCGCGGCCTCGGGCTTGTTGTAGTACGGCGAGATCAGCAGGATCGCGTCGGCGCCCGCTTCTTGGGCGTCCTCGGCGAGGCTGACGGCCTCGTGGGTCGCGTTCGAGCCCGCGCCGGCGATCACGGGCACGTCATCGACGGCGTCGACGACGGTTTCGACGACCTGCGCGTGCTCGTCGTGGGTCAGGGTCGCGGATTCGCCGGTGGAGCCGACAGGGACGAGCCCGTCGACGCCGGCGGCTTCGAGCCGCTGCGCGTCGGCGGCGAGTCGGTCGTGGTCGATGCTTCGGTCCTCCCGGAACGGCGTGGTCATGGCGGGGTACACCCCGCTGAACGGTGTCGTCATTGGTGTGGTGGGTCGGCGCGTGTGGCAGTCGCTGCGCGGTGCGGTCGGGAGTCCGCCAGCGACCGGGCGCTACGCCGGCCGAAGGCGGGAGAAATCAGCGTTTGCTGCGTTTACCGCGGCAGGCTGCGACAGCCGGGGCTCCGCGGGCGGCGGCGCCGTCGAACCCGGACAGTCGCGTCACAGTTGGGAGAGAGGCAGCGACCCACATAACGGTTCTGCCTCCGGCCGGCGTCGAGACGGCATTTTTTAACGAACGCCGAGCAACGAACGGATAATGACGGAGATCCACGAGGGCCAGCGCGTCGCGGTGCTCGCCGACGCGCAGAACCTCTATCACACGGCCCAGAGTCTCTACTCGCGGAACATCGACTACTCGGGGCTGCTGGAGAAGGCGGTGATGGACCGCGAGCTCGTGCGGGCGCTGGCGTACGTGATCCGCGCGGACTCGCCCGAAGAGGAGTCGTTCTTCGAGGCGCTGGAGGAGATCGGCTTCGAGCGCAAGATCAAGGAGATCAAGACGTTCGGCGACGGCTCCCAGAAGGCCGACTGGGACGTGGGAATCGTGCTCGACGCGGTGACGCTGGCGGAGAAGGTGGACACGCTGGTGCTCGCGAGCGGCGACGGCGACTTCGCCCGGCTCTGTACCCATCTCCGGCACGAGGGCGTCCGCGTCGAGGTGTTCTGCTTCGAGAGTTCGACCGCCGAGGAGCTGATCGAGGCCGCCGACGCGTTCCACGACATGGCCGAGCGGGAGGAGGAGTTCCTGCTGTAGTGCCCGGCCGTTCCGGGACGCTTTTTCCGTCCAGCCGCGTCCGTGACGTATGGCCAAAACCTCGCGTGCGGACCTGCGGACCACCGCCGACTACCAGTTCGGCCGCGGCGCCGGCGAGGCGCTGTTCCCCGCGGAGGCCCACCTCGAGATCGACTACTCCACCGGCGGCCGACCGAGTCAGATCCACGCCCCGGACGGCCGGCTGGCGTCGATGGGCACCGACGGCCGCTTCACGCTCGGCTTCGCGGGCGGGCGGCGGCTCCACGACCAGCTCGACGCGCCGGCGTACCGCGTCTACGTCGGCGACGAGTCCGAACCGTTCGTCCGCGACGGCGAGAACACGTTCGCGAAGTTCGTGGATCGGTGCGGCGAGGAGATCCGGGCGGGCGACGAGGTGCTGGTGGTCCACGAGAGCGGGGAGCTGCTCGGGGTCGGGCGGGCGGAGCTGGCGGCGACGGAGATGCTCGACTTCGAGACGGGGATGGCGGTGATGGTCCGGGAGGGCGTCGACGAGTACGTGGATTCCTCTTCGTAGACTTTTGTGTTTGGCTCGGTTCGGGCTGTGAGATCGAGAGTCGCTACTGGGTCAGCAACACCGTGAAAGCCCCTGCTGGCTCGACTCGGGGGACTCGCTGCGCTCCTCGGCTCGCGTTGCTCGCCTGCGGTGCTTGCGTCGTCCGCCGTCGTCGAGCCAGCAGCCCCTTTCGGTCCCACCCCCCGTACAGCCCACACACCTCCCCAGCCGACTCCCTCCCTCGCTTCGCTCGGTCAGTCGTCCCTCGCGCTGGCTCGCGCACGGAGGCGCGAGCGCTTCGCGCCAAGTTCACAATTTCCAAAAAGTCTCTACAGCCCCAGCGCCGTCAAGATCGGCACGCCGGCGGCGACCGAGCCCACGAGATACCCGCCGATGGCGCCACCGTTGAGCAGCGGGAGGCCGGCGTGAGCGCGCCCCGCAAAGACCATACGCAGGAGGACGAACAGGCCGAGGAACGTCCCGACCATCGCCGTCAGCGCGGGGAGGTTCAGCGCGAGGTCGATCCCGAGATCGAGCGGCGCGGCGGGCGAGAAGTGGGCGGCGCTGGCGACGAGCACCGTCGGCATCACCGCGTCGCCCAGTCCGATGAAGAAGGCGTCGCGGTCGGCGACTTCGGGGGCGTCGCCCTCGACGGCAGCCTCGTCGGAGACCGACGACTCGCTGTCGTCGTCCGTGGCGGTACCCTCGTCGGCCGCCGTGTCAGGTTCGTCGTCGTCCTCGGGCAGGATCGAGAACCCCAGCGTGAGCGGGATCACCAGCACCACCGGGACGCGGAGGTCCATCACGCCCTCCGCGAGTTCGAGCATGTGCTCGGTGCCGTACACCGAGATGGCGTCGTACACCGCCAGCACGGCGAGCAGGACGATCGCCGGCAGGACGCCGAAGCTGATACCGAACAGCCCCGCGGCGCCGGCGCCCATCACCACCCCCGCGGCGTCGATGACGTACCACTCGGGGTACACCCACAGCGCGACCGCGATCAGCGCCGACAGCGGGATCGCGGCGATCGCGGGGAGGAACACGCCCAGCACGTACCACGCCAGCAGGCCGCTGGTGAACACGACGAACGCGCGGACGACCCAGTCGAAGTCGTACTTGAACGCCGCGAGCATCAGCACCGTCATCACCAGAATCAGCAGGATGTAGACGAGGCTGTTCGTGGGGTCCTGTGGGTTCTCGAACTGCTGGTAGCCGCTAGCCTCGAAGGAGGGGACCAACGCCAGCGCACCCAGCTGGACGAGCAGGAAGACGAACGCGGCGAAGGCCGTCCCGCGGAACGCACGAGAACTCATTGGCGGGCGTTCTCCCGGGAGCGGTTTGGCCGTTGTGGTCCCGCGGCGTCAGCGGGCGTACAGCTTCTGTCCCACGAGCGCGGCGAGTCCCGAGCGATCGTTCGGCGTCACCGCGACGTAGGGGCGTTCGACGGGCCCGAACACGTCGACGACGCGCCCGACCGTATCGAGGTTCTCGTCGACGACCGACCGGCCGATCGGGGGGTGGTCGGCGTCCGGACAGCGCGCGATCGCGAGCCCCTGTGCGGTCCGGGCGACCGTGCCGACTCGCTCCATCAGTCCCGCAGGATCGCGACGTACGCCGCGATCGCCTGCACGAGGTCGTTCTTCGTCGCGTCCTCGGCACCCTGGACGAGTACGCGCCCGCGCTGCTCGTACTCCCGGGAGTAGGTCTTGTCCCGCTCGATGACGGCGTCGTAGCCGACCTGCTGGACCGCCTTCGCGATCTCGTCGACCGTCGGCTCTTCGACGGCCTCGTCCTCGGGGACGCGCCGCCCTTCCGAGCGGCTGTACGCCGCGTCGAGGTACGCGGGGTAGACGACGTTCTCGATCATGTGCGAGAAGAGACCGTCGGCGGGGAAAGCGGTTTTGGTGGCGCTCAGTCGCGTCGGGCGAGCAGCGCCGCGCCCGCGCCGAGGGCAGCCACGGCGGCGCCCGCACCGAAGCCGGGCCCCTCAGTCGTGGTCTGCTCCGTGGCGGTTTCGGTCGCCGTCGCGGTCTCGGTCATCGCGACCGTCTCCGTCGGCGTCGGGGTCGCAGTCGCGACACTCACGTCGCCCCGTGCAGTCCACTCCGCGTTCGCGGCCGCGTCAGGGTGGAACCCCTCGGTGAGGTTCCGGGTGGCGTACACCACCGAGCGCGGGGCGGGCTGGCTGAGGTAGTTCGCGTTCACGACGACGCTGGCGTTGTTCTCGCCCGCGGTCGTCAGCGAGAACGGCTCCTGCCCGATGTAGCTGGCCATCCACGGCTGGAACACGATGATCTCCGGATCGAGCTCGACGATCACCTCGTCGGACGCCTCGGTGTAGCCGCTGCCGTACCGCTCGGCGGCGACGTTCTCGCCGCCCGCCGCGGTCACCATCGCGTCGATGAACGTCTCGTTGCCGACGACGAAGCCGCCGCCGAGCGGGACGAGCACGCGCGGCCGGTCGAGGTCGGCGGTGACCTCGGCCGCGGTGTCGACGTTCGCGTTCATCCAGGCGTTGGCCTCCGCGGCCCCCTCACAGTTCCCGGTGAGCTGCCCGATGAGCGCGGTCTTGTTCGCCACGTCCTCGATCGAGGTAGCCGACTCGAACTTGTACACCGTCATCCCCGCGTTCCGCAGCGCGGCGACGGTGTCGTTGCTCACGATGTTGGCCGCGAGCACGAGGTCGGCCTCGGTGCCGACGACCGCCTCGGTGCTGTAGCCGAAGCCGGCCGCGGAGACGTTGGTCCGGCTCTCCGCGCCAGCGAGGTACTGGGCGTTCTGGTCGAGCCCGACGACCTGTTCCTTGCCGCCGATCTCCCACATCGTCTGGGCCGCGCTCGGCCCCAGCGTGGTGACGGTCTCGGGCGCCTCCTCGATCGTCACCTCGGTACCCGTGGCGTCAGTCGAAGAGAGCGGATAGGAGCAGTCGGGTACCGACTGCTGGACCGCGGCGTTGTCGACGCTCGCGTGGGCCGTCGGCGCGCCTGCCGCCCCGACGGCGCCGGCCGGCGCGACGCCCACGAGAAGTGTACACAGTACGATCAACAGCGTTGTTCGCGTTCGCATCGCCTCCCACTCGCGTCTAGTGCAACAAGTATTTGTCTAACGCAACTCAGCTTTGAGTATATGAGCGTCGCGAGGCGCGCGACCGGCTGGTCGGCCGCCTTAGCCGCCGCACTCGGCGTTACCGTCGTTCTGAGTGCGGGGATCGGGCCGGTTCCGGTCCCCGCCGAGACGGTGGTCAAAGCCGTGCTCGAGGCGGTCGCGGTGCCGAGCCTCGCGGGCGGCGAGCTCGGCTGGCGGCGCCCCTTCGAGTTCTCGCTGCGGGAGTCAAACCGCGCGATCGTGATGCGGATCCGCCTGCCGCGGATCCTGCTCGGCGCGCTGGTCGGCTTCGCGCTCTCGGCGGCCGGGACGGTGATGCAGGGGTTCTTCCGGAACCCGATGGCCGACCCCTCGATCATCGGCGTCTCCTCGGGCGCGGCAGTCGGCGCCGTCGCGTCCATCGTCGTCCCGGCGATGATCCCGTTCGGGCTGGGGCTGGAGCCGGCGGCGTTCGCGGGCGCGCTGATCACCGCCTTCGGCGTGTACGCGATCGCGACCGAGAACGGGCAGACGCCCGTCGCGACGCTGCTTTTGGCCGGGGTGGCGATCCAGACGTTCCTCGGCGCAGTCACCTCGTTCCTCCTGCTCCACTCCGGGGAGAGCATGGAGCAGGTGGTGTACTGGCTGATGGGCCACCTCGACAACGCCGGCTGGGGGGATTTCGTCCCCGTGGCGGGCGTGCCGCTGCTGCCGCTGTTCGTCTGCTGCTGTTTCCTCCTCCTGCTGGCCTACGCCCGTGACCTGAACGTCATGCTGCTGGGCGAGGAGGAGGCCGCCGGCCTCGGGATCGAGGTCGAGCGAACCAAGCGCCTCCTGCTCGCGGTGTCGGCGGTGATGACCGGCGCCGGCGTCGCCGTCTCGGGCGTGATCGGCTTCGTCGGCCTGATCGTCCCCCACGTGATGCGGCTCGTGGTCGGCCCGGATCACCGCATCCTGCTGCCGACGGCGGCGCTCGCGGGCTCTGCGTTCCTCGTCGCGGCCGACACGGTCGCCCGGAGCGGCGCACAGGAGCTCCCGGTGGGGATCGTCACCGCGGCGGTCGGCGCGCCGTTCTTCCTGTTCCTGCTGCGCAAACGGAGGGTTCACGAGCTATGAGCCGAGCAAATTCGACCGACGAGGAACCGATCGACGGCGACTTCGCGACCGACGAACCAGTGCTGTCGATCGCCGACCTCTCGGTCACGCTCGGGGAGACCGACGTGCTCGCGGGCGTGAGCCTCGACGTGGAACGGGGCGAGCTCGTGGGGCTCGTGGGGCCGAACGGCGCGGGAAAGACGACGCTGCTGCGGGCGGCCCGCGGGTCGCTCTCGCCGGATTCGGGCCGCGTCCAGATCGCGGGCGAGCCCGCCGACGGGCTCTCGGCGAAAGCCGTCGGCCGCCGGGTCGCGACCGTCCCGCAGGACACCTCGATCTCGTTCTCCTTCGACGTCAGGGAGATCGTCGAGATGGGGCGGACGCCTCACGTCCCGCGGTTCGGATCGATGGACGAGGCCGACCACGCGGCCGTCGACCGGGCGATGGAGCGCACCGAAGTCGCCGAGTTCGCGGACCGCCCCGTGACGGAAGTCTCCGGCGGCGAGCGCTCGCGCGTGCTGCTGGCCCGGGCGTTGGCACAGGAGACGCCGCTACTGCTGCTCGACGAGCCGACCGCGAGCCTCGACCCGAACCACCGGCTCCGCACCTTCGAGACCGTCTCGGCGCTGGTCGACGAGGGGCGGGCCGCGGTCGCGGCGATCCACGACCTCGACACCGCGGCGCGGTACTGTGACCGGATCGTCGTGGTCGCCGACGGCGGGATCGTCGCCGACGGGCCGCCCGAAGCGGTGCTCACCGGCTCGACGATCGGCCACGCGTTCGACGTGGATGCGGTCGTGACGACCGACCCCGTCACCCAGCGCCCCCGCGTGACGGCGCTGCCCGACGATCTCGCGGCCGCCGACGACCCGGACATCCCGCCGGTCGAGCGCGTCCACGTGGTCGCCGGCGGGGGGCGCGCCGGCCCCCTGCTGACGCGTCTGGACCGCGCCGGCGTGGAAGCGACGGTCGGCCCGGTTCCCGCGGGCGACAGCGACGCCGACGTGGCCGACGCGCTCGGGATCGAAGTCGTCGCGTTCGACGCCTTCGGCGAGCTCGACGCGGCGACGCTCGACCGAACCGCCGAGTACGTGGCGGCCGCCGACGCGGTGATCGTCGCGGACGTCGACCTCACCGACGGGCTCGTCCCCGTGTTCGACCGGCTCGGCGAGCTGTCGACGCCGGTGTACGCCGTCGAGGAGCGCTCGCTGGCGGAACGGACGGTCTCGCAGGCCGCCGCCGAACGCTACCGCGCCCTCCGCGGCGGCGAGGCCGGCGTGGCGGCGACGACGCCGGAGCTGCTGGAGAGCCTGACCTGATCGGGACCCATCGCTACCCTTACTCGGGTCCGGCGCCCAATCCGAGTATGGAGCGGCCCTGCGTCGCCGTCGCCCGCGAGGACGGCGAGGCGACACGACAGCGTCTCGCCGAGGCGGACCTCGTGGATCAGGAGTACGGCATCGAACACGCCGACGGCGAGCTGTTCATCCCCGTCACCGACCCCGACGCGGTTCCCGCGGACCTGCCCGTCGTCCGCCACGACGTGCCCGCGCGCACCCCCCAGCGCACGCCCGCGGACCTGCTGGGGTTCGAGCCGACGTACGAGCGACTGGGCGACGTGGTGCTCGTCGACGAGGACGACCCCGAGCGCGCCGCCGAGATCGCCGACGCGATCGTCGAGTCGGACATCCCGGTCCGGAGCGTGCTCAACCGCGACTCCAAGGTGAAAGGTGAGACTCGCGTCCGGGACTGGGAAGTGCTGGCCGACGAGGGCGAGCGCCCACCGACGGAGACGGTCCACCGCGAGTACGGCCACGAGTTCGCCGTCGACGTGGCCGAGGTGTACTTCTCCCCCCGGCTCGCGACCGAGCGTCACCGCGTCGTCGAGCAGGTCGAGCCCGGCGAGCACGCGCTGGACATGTTCGCCGGCGTGGGGCCGTACGCGATCCCGATGGCCGACGCTGGGGCGGCGGTCGTGGCCTGCGACCTCAACCCCGACGCGATCCGCTATCTCGAACAGAACGCCGAGCGCAACGGCGTCGCCGACCGCATCACCACCCACGTCGGCGACGTGCGGGAGCTGACCGACGAGTACGAGAACTGGGCGGACCGGCTGGTGATGAACCTCCCGCACACCGCCGCGGAGTTCGCCGACGCGGCGGTCGCGTTCGCCGGCGACTCCTGTGTGGTCCACCTCTACGACATCCAGCACGAGGACGCCCCCTTCGAGCGCGCCCGGGGTGCGCTCGAAGACGCGGCCGGCGACGAGTACGAGGTGACGACGCTGGAAGAGCGCGTCGTGCGGTCGTACGCGCCCCACGAACTGAACGTCTGCCTCGACGCACGGCTGGACCGGATCGACTGACTGCGCCGGGTTTCGGAACCCTTATGTCCGCCTTGCCGGTACGTGGGGATGGACGCGCCGGAGTAGCTCAGCTGGCAGAGCGATTCCTTCGTAAGGAATAGGTCGAGGGTTCAAATCCCTCCTCCGGCTCTTCTGACGGAGCGAAGCGGAGTCGAAGAGCCCCGAGAGGGATTTGAACGAGACCGGACGAGCGAAGCGAGTCCGGGCGTAGTTCACAATCCCTCCTCCGGCGGGCAGATAGTCAACCGAAAAACCGCCCACTACCCCTTCACGACCGGCTGCTCGACCAGCACGAACCCCGCGAACACCGTCTCCTCGCCACGGATAGCCGTCACCTCGACCGCGCCGGGCATCGCGCTGTCGGGGATGCCCCACGCGGCGGTGACCATCCCCGACTCCCCGGGGTCGATGCTGCCCGTGCTCGACACGCCGTCGACGAGCTCACCGTCGCGAAGCCGGAGGCGTCGAGTCCGGAGTTCGACCGACTCGTCGGTCGTGTTCTCCACGTCGACGCCGAGGACGTACGTCCGCCCGCCGTCGCTCTGCCGGACCTCGGAGGTGGTGATCGTCTCCGTCGCCGCCGTCTCGTCGAGCAGTTCGTCGTCGACGCCGACCGCGTCCGAGTGGTCAGTCTCCGTCGCCGCCGCCGTCGGCGTCGCGTCGTCCCCGCCGCCGAGCAGTTCGTCGCCGATGATGTTGCCGAACGTGAGCGCCTCGACGACGACCGGGACGCCGAACGCGAGCAGGGCGATCCAGCGGATCAGCCGACGGCGGTCGATCTCGTCGTCCTCCGGCGGGGCGTCGTCCGCCGGCGTGTCGGCGTCGGTGTCAGTCGGTGTGTCGGCGTCAGTCATGAGTCAGGCGGAGGGCGGGGAGGGTGCGCTACGCCGGGATCGGGAGGCTACCGGGCCAGAGGAGCCCGTCGGCGACCATGTCGTACAGCGGGACGCCGTAGGCCAGCAGCACCAGCGCGACCGCGATCGCCGTCCAGAGCTTGAGGTTGTCGAGCACCCGCGGCGACTCCTCGGGGCCCGAGAGCGGCTCGGGGATCGAGCCGTTGACCCGGAGCCGGCTGTTCGGCTTGCCCAGCGCCCACGTCCCGAACATCACCGCGAGGAACATGACGGCGCCGAGGAACAGCAGCGTGCCGCCGATCGCGATCTGGATCCGCATCTCGCCGACCGTCCCGACGACGGCGTCGAAGCTGACCTGCTCGTACTGGGGTTCGGCGGTACGCCGCGGGATGCCCGCGAGGCCGCCGCGGTGCATCGCGTTCGACATCAGCACCATGCCGACGAACCAGACGAACGGCTGGATCGACGCCAGCCCGCGGAACTGCAGCCGCTTGCCGGTGAGCTGGGGCATCAGCCAGTAGGAGATCGCCATCAGCGTCAGCGCGTACGCCGTCCCCACGGTGAGGTGGAAGTGGCCCGGCACCCAGATGGTGTTGTGGATGAGGTAGTTGATGTTCATCCCGGCGTTGATCATGCCGGAGAAGCCGCCGGCCGCGAACATGATCCCCGCGAGCGCGACGCCGGAGAACTCCGGGCGCTCCCACGGGAGCTCCTTGAGCCACGCCAGCCGGCCGCCGGCACCCTGCTGGCGCGCGCCGTGTTCCATGCTCGCGACGACGGTAAAGAGCGTCAGTAACGACGGCAACAGCAGGAAGAACGTGTTCGTCATCGCGACCAGCTTGTAGCCGGATGCGATCCCGGGGTCGGTGTACTGGTGGTGGAACCCGACCGGCGTCGACAGCAGCAGGAACAGCACGAACGTCACCCGCGCGAGCGGGTCGCTGAACAGCCGACCGCCCGCGAGCTTCGGCAGGACGGTGTACCAGACCAGGTACGCCGGCAGCAGCCAGAAGTACACCACGGGGTGGCCGAAGTACCAGAACAGCGTCCGGGTCAGCAGCGGGTCGACCTGACTGATCAGCCCCAGCGACCACGGGATCAGGAAGACGACGACCTCGATGGCGACCCCCAGCGAGCAGAGGTACCACATCAGCATCGTCGTCAGCACCATGAACGACTGCAGCGGGATGCGGCTGTCCGGGTTCGACTCGCGCCACTCGCGGTACTGGAGGAACCAGTCGACCCCGGCGCCCCACGAGCCGACGATCAGCAGCGCGGCGCCGACGTAGAACAGCGGGTGAGCCTCGAGCGGCGCGTAGAACGTGTACAGCACGTCCGCGCTGGCGGGGATCGCGTCGAACAGCCCCGCGAGGATCGTCGCCGCGGCGAGCACGGTCCCGAGCGTCATCGTGCCGACCCAGGCCTGCGACAGCCGCTTGCTGGTGGGCGCGACGCCCAGACTCCGGGTGTTCGCCCAGTGGAACAGCCCGGTGATGCCGAACGTCGTGAACACCAGCCCCAGCAGCACGCCGTGGCCGGTGAGGATCGTGTAGTAGTCCGCCGACGGGATGATCCGCAGCGTGTTCGTGCGGTGCAGCGCCTGAATCAGCCCGAACAGCGCGCCGACGCCGAAGGAGGCGAACGCGACCCAGAGACAGATCCGGGCGGTCCGGGCCGCCTCGGGGAAGCGGTCGACGAACGCCAGCCGGCGGCGCGTGCCGTCGTCGCTCTCCACGTACTCCTGCTCGGTCTCGAACCCCGTCTCGCTGCCGTGTTCAGTAGCCATCAGCTGTCACCTCCGTCGAACTCCGACTGCTCCACGACGACGACCTGCCCCTCCATCGTGTGGTGGCCGCTGCCACAGTACTCGTGGCAGACGATGCCGTACTCGCCCGTCTCGTCGAACGTGACGGTGAACTCCGCGATCTGCCCGGGGATCACCATCGAGTTCACGTTCGTCCCGGCGAGGTTGAACCCGTGTGTCACGTCGGGCGTGGTGACGTGGAACGTCACGGGTTCGCCCGCGGGCACCTCGATCGGCTCCGAGCTGCCGGGCTGGAACAGGTACTGCCGGGCGACGACGTACACGTTCACGCCGTCGTCGGTGTCGTACACCCCCGGCTCCCGGAAGTTCTCCACCTGCTCGTAGTTCCCGTCGGCGATGACCGACGGCTCGACCGTTCCGCCGCTGTCGTCGACCATCGCGACGCCGGGACCGACCGCGCCGTAGATGATGGTCCCGATGAACGCGACGATCAGGACGAGCGATGCGCCGAACCAGAGTTTCTCGAATCGATGTACGTGCATAAATCACCCCGTGATCGTCGGTCCACCGATGAACTCGACGAAGTACATGAACACCCACAGTAGCGCGATCAGGACGAAGTAGCCCGCGACCAGCGCCGCCGTCCCGACCGGGTCGTACTCCTCGCCGATCTCCTCGACGGGCTCGGTCTCGGCGGCCTCGGTCGACTGCTCGCCGACGTACGCCTGCTCGGCCTTCGAGTGCTCGCGGTAGGCCGCGTACGACTCCGCGCCGAGCACCATCGTCACCGCGAGCCCGCCGCCGGCGCCGAACAGCAGCGCCAGCCAGCCGACGAAGTCAGAGGGCATCGGGATCGAGAAGCCGCCGCCCGCGGCCTCACCGTCGCCCTCGCCGCCGCCGTCACCGCCGTCGCCGCCGCCACCGCTGACGTTCCCCACGACGATCGCCCCCTTCATCCCGAGGGACTGGTGAGGGGTACAGACGTAGCGGTAGACGCCCTCCTCCTCGAAGGTGTGGCTGAACGTGTGCCCCTCCTCCGAGGAGAGGTCTGACTCGAAGGAGCCGTCCTCCGCGACGACGTTGTGCGAGCCGCCACGGCCGGTCCACTCCCAGACGACCGTCGTGCCGGGGTCGACCCGGACCGCCGCCGGGCCGAACCCGTACGGCTGCCCGCCGTTGTCGACGCCCACGTCGACCGTGACTTCCGAGCTGCCGCGCTCGTCGACGGTCTCGTCGTAGTTGCTCACGCCGTCGAACCAGCCGTCGTAGTTCGGCTCGGAGACGCCGCCCCCGCCGGAGCCGACGACGACGGCCCCCTTCATCCCGAGCGACTGGTGGGGGGTACAGACGTACTTGAACGTCCCTTCGCTCTCGAACGTGTGGCTGAAGGTGTGCCCCTCCTCCGAGGAGAGGTCGGACTCGAAAGTGCCGTCCTGTTCGACCACGTTGTGCGAGCCGCCGCGGCCGGTCCACTCCCAGACGACCGTCGTGCCGGGGTCGACCCGGACCGCCGCCGGGCCGAACCCGTACGGCTGCCCGCCGTTGTCGACGCCGACTTCGACGGTCACCTCCGACTGGCCGGTCCGGTCGACGACGCCGTCGTAGTTGCTCACGCCGTCGAACCAGCCGTCAAACGACGACTGGGCCGCCGCGGGGGCGGTCGCGCCGAGCAGCGCGCCGGTCGCGGCCGCACCGCCGGCGGCGAGGAGCCCTCGCCGTGTGGGCCGTGGCTGTCTATCCGCGTTCGGTGCCATAGGGGCGCCTTGTTTCCCGATTGATTAACCCACCCCGCTAGTTCCCAGCCGATAGGAATCGGCGGAGGTGCCTACTCGAACGGGATCGAACGGGGGTGTATGTCCGTATCCGCACGACGGTTGGCCGCCATCGGGCTCGCGGCGCTCGTCCCGGTGTGGCTGTACGCTCTACAGGTGAGCGGCGGGGTCACTGTCGCACTGGCGTCGACCACCTGCGTGTTGCTGGTCGTCGGCGGGCTCTACGTCATGTTCGGCCCGCACGACGAGGAGGATCCCGTCGCCGGCGGCGTCTGAGCCATGTCCGGAGTCGGCGCCGGCGTCGAGCTCGGGGCGTTCCTGCTCGTCGGGCTGCTCGGCGGCGCCCACTGTCTCGGGATGTGTGGCCCGCTCGTGACGGCGTACGCGGGTGACGCCGGCAGCCAACAGGGCCGGGTCACGCTGTGGGACGTGCGCCAGCAGGGGCTCCTGACGCTCGGCCGCGTGGGGACGTACGCGCTCGTGGGCGCAGTGCTGGGCGCGCTCGGGGGCGCGACCGTCGCCGGCGGCAGCCTGTTCGCCGGCGTCGACGTGGTCCGCGGGATCTTCGGCGTCGTCGCCGGCACGCTCGTGCTCGTCGTCGGCGCGGGCTACCTCCGCGGCCGGCCGATCGACCCCGGGAGAGCTCCGATCCCCGGCGTCTCGAGAGTGTTCGAACGCCTCTCCACGGTCGCGGTCGAGCGAGCGCGCACGTGGGCCGAGGGGCCGCGGATCGCGCTGCTGGGTTCGATCCACGCGCTGCTGCCGTGTCCGCTGCTGTACCCGGCGTACCTCTACGCGTTCGCCCGCGGCTCGCCGCTGGCGGGCGCGCTCGCGCTCGGCGCGCTGGGCGTCGGCACCGCGCCGGCGATGGTGGGTTCGGCCACGGTGCTCGGCGCGGTGCCGGCGCCGGTCCGTTCGCGGCTCCACCGCGCGCTCGGCGGCGCGTTCCTGCTGCTCGGGCTGCTCCCGCTGCTGCACGGGCTCGGACTGCTCGGCGTCCCGGTCCCCGAGATTCATCTGCCCCACTACGCGGAGGTGCCGACGCCGTGAGCGCGACTGAGTGCACCCTCTGTGGGCTCGAAACGCCCGACGCCCCACTGACCGACGACGACGTGGACGGGACGTTCTGCTGTCGGGGCTGTCTCGAAGTCGCGCGGAGCCTCGACGATCCGGCGGCGGCCGACGCCGGCGACGCCCGCGAGGCAGTTCGATCGGAGTCCAGTTCGGTCCCGGACGACGCCGAGACCGCGTACCTGCAGGTCGACGGGATGCACTGCGCCAGCTGTGAGGCGTTCCTCGAACGCCGCGCGACCGCCGACGACGGCGTCGCCGCGGCGGACGCGAACTTCCCGGCGGAGGCGATGCGGGTCCACTACGACCCCGAGGCGACCGACCCCGAGTCGGTCGCTGAGACGGTCTCCGGCGTCGGCTACGCGGCCGCGCCGACGACCGACGAGCCGAGGGCCAGCGACGACGGGACGGTCGGGCGCCTGCTCGTCGGCGGCTTCTTCGGGATGATGGCGATGCTGTGGTACGTCCTGTTCCTCTACCCCGTCTACTTCGGGCTGCCGCCGGAGGCGCTGCTGTTCGATCTTGGCGACGGCGCTGGGCGGTTCCTGCTCGCGAACGTCTGGCTCTCGGCGACGGTCGTGCTCGGGTACACCGGCGCGCCGCTGCTCCGCGGGGCGTACGTCGCCGTCCGGACGCGCCAGCCCAACATGGACCTGCTCGTGACGCTGGCGGCGACGACCGCCTACCTCTACAGCGGGCTCGCGGTGCTCACCGGCCGGATCGAGGTGTACTTCGACGTGACGATCGTCGTCGTGCTCGCGGTCACGATCGGGAGCTACTACGAGGAGCGGATCAAGCAGCGTGCGGTCGGCGAGCTCGCTGATCTCACCCGCGACCGCGTCTCGGAGGCTCGGCTACGAACCGACGACGGAACGGAGACGATCTCCGTCGACGCCGTCGAGGGCGGCGACGAACTGGTCGTCCGCTCCGGCGAACGCGTCCCGGTCGACGGCGAGGTGATCGAGGGGACCGCCGCGGTCGACGAGTCGCTGATGACCGGCGAATCCCTGCCCGTCCGACGCGGCGAGGGCGACGAGGTCCGGGGCGGGACGGTCGTCTCCGACGGCCGGCTCGTGATCCGCGCGGCCGACGGCGCCGAACGAACGCTCGATCGCGTGGTGTCGCTGCTCTGGGACGTGCGCGGCGAGGGCACCCCACAGCGACTGGCCGACGCGCTCGCGACGGTCTTCGTCCCCGCAGTGCTCGTACTCGGCGCGCTCGCGTTCGTCGTCCACCTGCTGCTCGGCGCCACCCCGACCGCCGCACTCCTGACCGGGCTGACGGTGCTCGTGGTCTCCTGTCCCTGCGCGCTCGGGCTCGCGACGCCGCTCGCGATCGCGGCGGGTACGCGCTCGCTGCTGGAGGACGGCGTCGTCCTGACCGACGGGAGCGCCGTCGAGACGGCCCGCGAGGTCGACACCGTCGCGCTCGACAAGACCGGCACACTCACGACCGGCGAGATGGCGCTGCTGGAGCTCGAAACCGCCGACGGGACCGACCGAGAGACGCTGCTCGGCCGCGCGGCCGCCGTCGAGGCGCGCTCGGACCACCCCGTCGCCGAGGCGGTGGTCGACGCCGCGGACGAGGCCGACACCGACACGGGAGCCGACTCGACCGTCACCGAGTACGAGGCCCACCCCGGCCGCGGCGTCTCGGGGCGTGTCGGCGCCGGGCCGCAGGTGACCGTCGGCGACGAGTCGCTATTTGGGGACGCGACGATCCCCGACGCGCTCCGCGAGCGCTACGCCGACGCCGAGGGTTCGGGCCACCTCGCCGCGTACGTCGGCTGGGCGGGCGCGGTTCGGGGCGTGCTCGTCGCCGGCGACGACCCACGGCCCGGCTGGCGCGAGGCGGTCGAGCGCCTGAGCGAGGACCGCCGCGTGGTCGTCCTCACGGGCGACGAGGGGGCCGCGGCCGACCGCTTCCGCGAGGTGCCGGGGATCGACGAGGTGTACGCCGGGCTCCCGCCCGCCGGCAAGACCGAGACGGTCCGCCGGCTCCGGAGCGAGGGCACCGTCGCGATGGTCGGCGACGGCAGCAACGACGCGCCCGCGCTCGCCGCCGCAGACTTGGGGATCGCGGTCGCCTCCGGCACCGAACTCGCCGCCGACGCCGCCGACGCGGTGCTCGTGGGGCGGGATCTCGCGGCCGTCGACCGCGCGCTCGACACGCTCGCGGCCACGCGCCGGCGCGTCCGGGAGAACCTCGCGTGGGCGTTCTGCTACAACGCGGTCGCGGTGCCCGCCGCGGCGCTGGGCGTGATCACGCCGCTGGTCGCCGCAGTCGCGATGGCGGCGTCGAGCCTGCTCGTCGTCGCGAACACGACGCGCTCGCTCGGGCCGGACGACGACCCGGAGCCGGCGACGGCGAGCGGCGATCGTCGGACCGCCGCGGTCGCCGACGGGGGTGAGCGCGAGTGAGTCGCGTCGCGACCGCGCGCTCGTGGGCGCTCCCCGCGCCGATCCGGACCGCGGTGCTCGCGCTCGGCATCCAGTCCGCGCTCGCGCTGGCGTACCTGCTCGCGACCGACGCCGGCCTCGCGGCGCCGACGATGCTCGCGGTGCCGTTCGTCTGGCTCACCGTCGCCGCGGTCGCCGTCCGCCACGCCGAACGCCCGGCCGTCCGGCGGTCGACGCGGTGGATCGCCGCCGGCGTCGGCGCCGCGTACGCGCTCGCCCTCGCGTGGCTGATCGGCGCCGTCGGTCCGGCGATGGGGTCGGCCGGGCTGGATCTCGTGCTACTTCCGCCCGGGTGGGGGCCCGTACTGCGCTACAGCGGCGCCGGCGTCGCGTTCACACTCGTCCCCTACCGCGCGGCCGGCGTGCTCGCGCTCGGCTATCTGGTGTCGCTGTCGGTCCGGAACGTCGTCGAGGAGGGGTTCTCGGCGGGTGTCGGCGGGCTGGTCGCGCTCGGCTCCTGTGCGGGCTGTGCGCTGCCGCTGGTGTCGAGCCTCGCGGGCGTGCTGGGCGGCGCGGGGCTGGGGATCGGCGCAGCGCCGACCGTCGGCGGCGGGACGTACCTGCTCGGGACGGCGGCGTACGTGCTCGCGGCGTGGCTGCTCGCCGCCCGGCCGCTCCGGCGCTACACGACGCGGTAGACGCCGGCGATCGACGTCTCCTCGACTGTTACGTCGACGGTCTCGCCCTCCTCGACGCGCTCCTCGCTGAGCAGCGTCACGGGCTCGATCGGCTTCCGGCGGAGCATCGCCCACGCGAGCTCGAAGATCGACGGGTGGCCGCCGCGCCGGCAGACGACGACGTGGCGCTGTCCCGCCAACGACTCGAGTTCGGGATCGAGATCGTGCTCGCCGAACTCTTCGGGCGCGACTGCGTGGATGGCTTCGGCCTCGATGCGTTCGGTCATGGGTGATCGACGGGCCGGAGCCGAAAGGTCGTGTCGGAAGCGCTACCCGCCTCGCGGCTCCAGCGCCTCGACCATCGCGTCGCCGACGACGTTGAACGCGAACACCGTCAGCGCCAGCAGCAACAGCGGTAGCCCGGCGAGCCACCACGCCGTCGGGAGCCCGACCGTGAACAGGGAGTTGTAGATCTGCTGCCCCCACGAGAAGTTGCTGGGGTCGCCGAGCGTCGAGGCGCCCTGCATCACCGGGATCTGGATGAACGAGACCGTCGCCTCGATCAGCACGAACAGCGGGATCTGCAGCGCCACGTTCGACAGCACCGCCGGCAGCAGGTTCGGCAGGAGATGCCGGCTCAGCAGCCGTCGGTCCCCGACCCCGCCGATCCGGGCGGCCTGTGCGTACTGCTCGTTCTCGCGGACTCTGAGCTCGTCGCGCACCAGCCGGGCCAGTCCGCCCCAACTGACCAGCCCGAGCGCGCCGATCAGGAGCCGGAGCCGCCCCTCGACCATCCAGTAGAACAGCACGAGGTAGATCAGGATCGCGGGCATCGACTGGAGCGACTCGGCCAGCCACATCAGCGCCGCCTCGACGCGACCGCCGATCGTGGCCGCCGCGACGCCGACGCCGACGCCCGCGGGGACGATCAGCGCCGCGGCGCCGAGGGCGACGCTCAGGCTCGTCCGCGTCCCCAACACCAGCAACACGAGCAGGTCCTTCCCGCCGATAGCGGTCGTGCCGAGCGGGAACCGCCACGAGCCGTGGCAGCGCCCGTCGACGACGGGGCCGTAGCAGTTGGGGACGAACACGGTGTCGATGCTCCCCCACACCGGCGGCTGGGCGGAGTAGAGGATGCGAACCTCGGGCTCGCTGACCACGAACGGCCCGAACAGCCCGACGGCGACGAACGCGCTCAGGAACGCCAGACACGCGACTGCGAGGGGGTCGGTTCGGTACTGCCCCCAGTAGTGTGCGACCTGCTCCGGCGCGCCGAGTAGCGCCGCCAGCCCGATCGAACCGAACATGTACAGGCCCAACACAAGCAGCCAGTCGAGACCGGTCATCAGTACCGGGAGGTCCGCGACGTAGTCATAGCAGAACACCGCGAGCAGGGCGACGGCGCTGGCCGGGAGCCAGCGCGGCACCGTCGGCGCCGCTTGCTCGGCGTCGAACTCGCTCCAGTCGACCGTCGCGAAACGCCCGGCTTCGGGAGGGGAGGGCTCGCTCATTGCGGGGGGACAGCACCAACAGTGGTGAGCAAGACCTAATAGTTTGTGACCGTGTGGCACTACTCGTCCATGCGACGGTCCATCCCCCGTCCGACTGTGACGCCCTCCAACCGACGACGGCCGCCCGGCGACGATGCGTAGCCCTCTCGCCGTGTTGGCCAGCCGGCTCGCCCGGCTGGGGCTGACGCTGTGGCTCGCGTTCACCGGTGTGTTCGTCGCGCTCGCGTACGTGCCGAACCCGCACAGGCTCAGGCCGGCCTACGCGCCGCGACTGTTCGCCGGGCTCTACCGAGAGCCCCGCTTCGCGGCCCGGAGCGAGCCGCTGCTCGCCCAGTACGGCGACTGGCTCGTGCGAGTCCTCACGCTCGATCTGGGTCGGCTGGGGTTCGGCGACCGGACCGCCGTCGTCCGGGAGCTGGTCGTCGAGGCGGTCACGGTCACGCTGATCTACCTCGTCCCCGCGATGGTGATCGCGGTCGTGCTCGGAACGCTGATCCAGCTGCTGGCCGTCGCCGTCGAGCGCGGCGACGCGAGCGCGAAGACGAAGCTGCTCGGCGCGGCCGCGATCTCGGTGCCGGTGTTCCTGGTCGCGTACGTGCTACAGGTGTATCTCCCGGTGTTCGTGATCGACGCCGCCGGCGAGATCGTCGACATGGGGTACGACGACACGGCGGGGCCGTTCTCGCCCACGAACCTCCGGGCGGCGATCTGGCCGGGCGCGACGATGGGGCTGTACCTGTTCGCGATACAGCTCCGGGTGGCCGGCACGGATCTGGAGCAGTACGCCAACGAGCCGTTCGTCAAGACCGCCCGCGCCAAGGGGGTCGGCCTGCTGGGGATCTGCCGGCACGTGTTCCCCCACTCGGCCGCCCGTCTGTTGACGCTGCTCTCCTCGGAGATGCTCGGCGTCGTCCTCGTTGGGCTGTACGCCGTCGAGTGGGTCACCCAGACGCCGGGGTTCGGCACGCTGACGATCGACGCCGCGGGGAGTCGGGCGCCCGGGCTGATCTTCGCGGTGGTGTTGCTCCCGGTCGTGGCCGTAGCCACGGTGAACGCACTGCGAGAGGCGTACTACTCGGTGATCGACCCGCGAGTCGACCCCGAGGTCTGATCGCTAGCGGCGCTTTTCGTCCTCGTCGGTAGCGTCGGCCGCCTGTTCGCTCTCGGCCTCGTCAGTAGTCTCCTCGCGATCGTCCTCCACCGACTCGGTGTCGCCGTCCTCGGCGGGGGCGTCGTCGTTCGACCCCTCGCCGTCGACGATCCCCTCGTAGGTGTCCCGGTAGCGTGCGAGCTTCCGGTAGAGCAGGTAGAAGAAGATCCCGTCGTAGACGATCACGAAGCCCAGGTAGCCCAGCAGGGAGAGCCCGCCCAGCGGCGCGACCGTGACGATGCTGTTGTACAGCGCGTGGATGAGGGCGGCGATCAGCAGCCCCTTGACGACGATCGGGCCGCGGTTCTCGGGGTTGAACTTCGCGAGCCCGAGGTAGTAGCCCGCCCACGCCGAGTAGATCACGTGCCCCGGGCCGGCCAGCGCCCGCGAGGTCGCGGTGCCGAGTGCGGCGCCGATCGCCTGCGTCGCGCCGGACTGCTGGGCCCGGACGAACCCCTGCACGACGTACAGCGTGTTCTCGATGGTCGCGAACCCCAGTCCGGCGACGGCGCCGTACACCGCACCGTCGATCACGGCGTCGAACTCCGAGCGCTCGAAGGCGTACAGCCGGATCGCGAGCCACTTCACGAGCTCCTCGCCCGGGCCGACGATCAGGAAGAAGTACAGCACCATCCCTCCCACGCCGACCGCGCGGAACAGCCCCCCGAGGGCGGTGTTGACCGTCGCCGCGAAGCTCGCGAACAGCACCGAGAGCACGAACGTCGCCGCCAGCGTGCCCAGCGGTTCCTTCTCGACCACGTCCTGCCGCCAGACGAACGCCACCAGCGCGAACGCCGGCACCGCCGACAGCAGCGCGACGATACCCAGCGCGGGGTTCCGACTCGCCAGCCAGACGACCCCGCCGACCTGTGCGAGGAAGACCAGCGCCGCGAACAGGACGATCAGCAGGCGAGCGTTGCCCGCGAGCGCGCCGTGGACCGCTACCGCGGCGCGGTCGACGGCGCTCCGTGGTTCCCACGTCGCCACGTCGTACAGGTCGCGGTCGTCGGCCGCGGACGCCTCGACCGGATCCGTTTCGGACATGACTCCCCCTGTGAACCGAGCCCACGTAGTCCTTGTCGCCGTCGCACGCCTCCGACGCCGATGGACACCGATATGGGCCGCGACCGCCGACTCCCACCATGCTCACGTTCATCGGACTGGGGCTCTACGACGAGCGCTCGATCACGGTCGAGGGGCGGGAGGCGTTGGCCGCCGCCGACCGCGCGTTCGCGGAGTTCTACACCAGCCGACTCGTCGGCACGACCGTCGAGGAGCTGGAAACGTACCACGACACCGAGATCGACGTGCGGGATCGATCGGGGGTCGAACGCGATCCCGGACCGATCCTCGACGCCGCCGAAGACGAGCACGTCGCCTTCCTCACGGCGGGGGACACGATGATCTCGACCACGCACGTGGATCTGCGCCTGCGCGCCCACGAGCGGGGGATCGAGACGCGCGTGATCCACGGCGTCTCCGCGCAGTCGGCCGCGGCGGGGCTGACGGGGCTGCAGAACTACCGCTTCGGGAAGGCCACGACGCTGCCGTTCCCGAGCGCCCACGGCGGCGGCGACGTGCCCGACAGCGTGATCGAGACGATCGAGGACAACCGCGAACGCGATCTCCACACGCTCGTCTATCTGGACATCAAGGTCGACGATCCGACCGCCGACGCAGCAGGGCTGGGCGACGACGAACGGTTCATGACCGGCGACGACGCCGCCGAACTGCTCGCCGAGAACTGGAGCGACGAGCTCGCGGTCGTCGTCGCCCGCGCGGGCAGCCCCGAGCCGGTCGTGGCGGCGGATCGACTCTCGGCGCTGGCCGAGCGGGCGTTCGGCGGCCCGCTCCACCTGCTGGTGGTGCCCGCGGAACCGCACCACTTGGAGGCGGAGGCGCTGGCGTCGCTGGCGGGCGCGCCGGAAGATCTCGTCGAGGAGTAGTCGTCAGTCGTCGCCGCCGGGCAGCTGTGAGGCTGCCTGACTGCGCGGGAGGTCGAGCGTCTCGCTGAGGTCGTACTCGTCGCCGGTGACCATGAACAGCACGTCCTCGATAATCGTGAGGATCTCGGGGAGCTCCCGGACGACGAGGTAGGTGACGCCGACCAGCGCGACCACCGCGAGCAGCTGGCTGATGATGCGGTCGGAGACGTACCACGAGACGCGGTAGGGGTCCGAGCCGCCGAACATCGTCAACACGAGGTTCGGGAACACGTGGAGTAGCTGCTCGCCGAACGCGATCCCGATGAACGTCGTCCGGACGAGGTTCAGTCCGTAGATGATCGGGACGGCGACGCCCAACGCGCGGAGCTTCCGGCCCAGCGGCGCGCGGACGGCGGCGATCAGCCCCGCGAAGATCGCGATACTCCCCAGCCCCGTACACGCGAGCACGACGGAGAACTGGAGGATCTGCCCGTCGCTGGCGACGAACTCGTAGGTGTTCTGGTACCCCTGCGGGCCCGCGATCAGCTCGGGGTTCGAGCCGAACAGGCTCATCAGAAAGCCCGTCTGGGCGGCGACGATCTCGATCAGCACCTCCCGCGGCGCGGGGACGCGCAGCCCGCCGACGGTGACGGCGGGGATCGTCTCGAAGGGGAGGTAGATCAGCCCCATGATCGCCGTCGCACGCGAGAGCAGGAACAGCGTGTCCCGCCCCGTCCAGAGCAGGTAGCCCGCGTAGAGGCAGGCGGGCACGGCGACGAGCGCGAGCACGCCCTCGACGTAGCTCCTGTGGACGAACGCGAAGTGGGGAAAGAGGAGCAGCCAGAACAGCGCGAACAGCCCCCACGCCGACGCCGAGACGGTTCGGGCGGTCTCGAGTGGGTCGCCGACGGCGTCCAGCGCTCCGTCGTCGCTCTCCCGTCGCGTGAGGATCTCGAGCGCCGCGCCAAGGGCGAACGCGCCGACGACGATCCACGCCAGCACGTCGGTCACGTCGAGAAGCCACGGCGGAACGGCGCCCGCGATACCGGCCATATCGGGAGAAGACGACCCGCGGGTAAATCCCTTACCGTTGTGGGGTATCTGCGGTGTGACAGTGCCGTCGCTATCCGGCGTAGCGTTCGAAAGAAGTGAAGGCGGAAGACCGGCGTGAGCCGGCGGTTAGCTACTGGGAGTCGCGAGAGTCAGTTACTCTCGGCGACCGGCCAGCAGGGCAGCGGCGAGCAGGGCGACCAGCGCGACAGCGACGCCGAAGCCGGGCGTCGTCGTCGTGGTGGTCTCCGTGTCAGGCTCCTCGGTCTCCGTGTCCATGGCCTCGGTCTCCGTGTCCGGAGCCTCAGTGGCCGTGGCCGTTGCCGTGGCCGTCTCAGTAGCCGTGGCGGTTGCCGTCGCAGTGGCGGTCTCGGTACCGACACTCTCGACGACCTCACCGTCAGCGCTCAGAGCCGGGCTGATGCGGTTCGAGCTCACCGTGAAGGTGTCGCCCGCAGCCTGCTCAGCGAAGTTGAACGTTGCCGTCCACGTCCCGTCGTTCTGGACGGTCACGCTCTCGTTCGTCTTGTAGAAGCGCGGCTCAGTGTCGCCGGAGGACCGGACGCGGAGGGTGAACTCCGTGCCCGGCGCCCACGTCGACTCGCCGGTGATCGTCTGAGCGGAGGAGGCAGCGACCTCGACAGGCGTGCTGTCGAAGCTAGCCGAGCCCTGGACGTACTTCGAACGTCGTGGAGACGGCTTCGCTGGCGTCCTCGTCACCGTTGAACAGGCGGTCGTCGTCGACCGTCACGGTGGCGTTGAACTCGTCGCCAGCCGCGATGGACTAGCTCTCACCGTCGAGCGTGCTATCGTCGTTCATCTGCTCCCACTCGGCATTGTCCGAGTCGATGGCGAGGTAGTAGGTGTCCTCGCCCTTGATGAACGTGATCGCGTCAGAGGAGTTGCTCACGTTCAGGGCCTTCGGGTCGCGGTTCGCGCCGGGGTTCTCCTGAACCACCGACAGTGTAATCGAGTGTTCGATCGTGACACTCGAACCGCAGCGCCCTACGCGTTGGGTCGCACCCCTAGCCGAGCCAGTACCTCCCAGATCATCCACACCGGCGAAATCGACCCGATCGAGTACAGCTCGTAGCTGCACGCATCTCTTCCCGTCGCTGGAAATGCCCTCATCCCTCAACGTAAGAATTGGGCTCGTGGTGCCGGCCGAATTCCTCGTCCGACCACTATAGTGACGCAAAAACTCCGGGTCAGCGTCCTGCTGCTCGCCTACGAACCACCGGACTGTCAGAGTCACTCCCGCTACACCTGTGGCTGCCGAATCCGGTTCGGCGACGACGCTCGTGTACAAACCTTCCGGGACCTCGAGAGCAGACATTACTACAAAATGCTGTTCGAGTTCTTGTCCAATCACTTGGAACGCACGATAGGACGCCTCCACCGAGTCGTACGCCTGCCCGGCGACTATACGCGGTGTGGTTCCTGACCGCCTCCTTGACGATCCCGAAGCGGTTTGCGACTGGTAGCCAATCATTCACGTCAGCTGACAGTCGACACGTCGTCTTGGAGCTGGTAACCTGCTCTCGAGCGTCCTAGGGGTCAACCTCCTGCTCCGCATGCCCTCCAGCAACCTGATTCTGCAACTCCACCGTGAGTTGCACGAGCTCGTCGTTGTGGTGCTCAACGAGCAGTTCACGAATCGAGTCAGCACGTGGGTCGGAGGGGTCAGGCATATACGTGATTCTAGCACACACCCACGCAGCAGTACGTTAACCTCGACGGGCCGTTCGAAGTGGTTACGCACGATGTTCTCTGCAACGGCCGCATAATCGGCGATCTCCATGGTAGTCCTCAGGTCGGACGCTGATGCCGCGACGGACCGAAGTTGATCGAAACCGGTCGTCTGCGCTTTCCACGCCGGGATCCCGGCGGTTTCCCTCACTTATGGCTCATTATCGGGGCTATAGACGAATAAATATCGCTTGAAAGCGAATAGTTACGCTACTCCCGCGTCACCACTTCGACTTCGTGGCCGTCGAACGTCTTCGTGAACGCGTAGTTGTAGTCACACGATTCCGGATCGCGGTAGTCCTCGGCCTCGCGGGTCTGGAGCGTCTCCCAGAAGCCTTCGAGGTCGTCACACGCGACCGCGAGGTGGCCCCACGCGTCGCCCAGCTCGTACGTGCGCCCGTCGTAGTTGTACGTGAGCTCGACGGTCATCGCCTCCTCGGCGGCGTCCTCCGGCGCGAGGAAGTAGTTCGCGAACGTGTCGGCCTCCCAGCGGCCAGCCGGCTCGTAGCCCATCTTGCGGGTCCACCAGCCGATGGCGGCGTCGGCGTCCTCGACGCGGATCATCGTGTGGTCGAGGCTCCAGCGCGCGCCGTGGTCGCGCTCGACGATCTCGATCTCGTGACCGTCCGGGTCCTTGACGAACGCGTAGCCGGGGTTCTCCTCCGGCGGGCGGTAGTCCTCGACGCCCTCGTCCATCAGCTCGGCGTAGGCTTCGTCGACGTCCTCGACGCGGACGGCGATGTGACCCCACGCGTCGCCCATCTCGTAGGAGCGCCCGTCGTGGTTGTACGTCAGCTCCAGCAGCGCGCCGTCGTCGTGGACGTCCTCGGGCCCGAGGAAGACATTCGTGAACGTGTCGGCCTCCCAGCGCCCCTTCTCCTCGTAGTCGAGGTGGGTGGTGTACCAGTCGAGCGATTCCTCGAGATCCTCGACCCGCATCATCACATGGTCAAGTTCGTGGCTCATGTGGGCGAAACTGGGTTCGTGGGAGCGAAAAGCGTACCGAAGCCGGTGATGGGTTGTCGGGAGAAATGTGGTCGTTCTCGCACGCGTGGCCGTGCGCGAGGACTCCCGAGTCTGCGTTGAAGTCGAGACCGACAGCCCAGCCGCGAACGTCACCGCGGAGTGAGCCTGACCACTTGTGACCGCGCCGCCCCGCACAGCCCTCGAACCTCCCCAACCGATTCGCTCACTTCGTTCGCTCATCCCTCGCGCGCTCGTTCGCGCCGTCGGCGTCGTGCGGGCGACCCACGCGTCGCTCGCACTGCCAGCGAGACCGTCGGTCTCGCCCTGCTCACGTCGCGCGCCACAGCCGGCTGCGGTACGGTGGCGGTGGACGCCTCGCGAGCGCCAGCGGTCGGCGCTCGCGGGGGCAGGGGTGGGGACCCGGGACTGTGCCGGACCCTGTGTCCGGCACACTGCGGTCGCAAGTGGTCAGCGATCGAGATGCTGTTGCTGTCGGTGACTCTTCCAGTCTCCGCGTTCACGCGTACCTCCCGCACCGCAACTCTATCGAAGAAACCGACTACTTCCGCGTAATGATCCGGAGTTCGTCCTCGTCCGCCAGCTCGTGATCCTTCCCCACCTGCTGATCGTCGTGCTTCGCGGACGGCCCGCTCACCCGCGCGAAGCGGAAGCGGTTCAGGAACTCGTCGCCGCCGATGTCCAGACAGGCGTCCTCGACGGTCGAGCCCGGCGGCAGCACCAGCGGCTCCTCGTAGTCGACGCCGCGGCCGGGCTTGTCCATGTACACCCGGATCAGCCCGAGCTCCTCCCAGATGCGCTCTTTCAGCCCGTCGAGCCCCTTCTCCTCCTGAGCGGAGATGAAGATGGCCTCCTCGGGGTCGATGTCGTGGCTGCGGAGGTCCTCCTTCACCGTCGGGAGGTAGTCGGGGTCGATCAGGTCGGCCTTGTTGACCGAGACGATCGACGGCAGGTAGACGCGGTTGTCCATGATCGCGTCGATCAGTTCGTCGATCGAGGGGTCGCCCCGGACCGTCACCTCCGCGTTGACGTAGCCGTGCTCCCGCAGCACGTCCTTGATCGTCTCCTTGTCCATCGACACCGAGTCGCTGACGGTGACCTGCAGCCCGCCGGTGTGGCCCTTGGTGATCGAGACGCTGGCGGGCTCGGTGTCGAGTCGGATCTTGTTCTGGTAGAGCTCGTGCCGGAGGCGTTCGTACTGGTCGATCTCGAACACCGAGAGCATGAACACCACCAAGTCGGCGGTCCTGACGACCGAGAGCACCTCCTGCCCGCCGCCGCGACCGCTGGCGGCGCCCTCGATCAGCCCCGGCACGTCGAGGATCTGGATGTTCGCGCCGCGGTGTTTGAGCATCCCGGGGTTGACGTCCAGCGTGGTGAACTCGTACTCGCCGGTCTCGCTCTCGGCGTTGGTGAGCGCGTTGATCAGCGTCGACTTGCCGACGCTGGGGAAGCCGACGAGGGCGACGGTCGCGTCGCCGGTCTTCTCGACCGCGTAGCCGTGGCCGCCGCCGGAGGAGGACTGGTTCTCCAGCTTCTCCTTCTTCTCCGCGAGCTTCGCCTTCAGCCGCCCGATGTGGCCCTCCGTGGACTTGTTGTAGGGCGTCTCGGCGATCTCCTCGCGGAGTTCTTCGATCTCCTCCTCGAGTCCCATCGGCCGAAAATCCGCCGTGGGCGTCGTTAAAGCTGTTCCTTCAAACCAGCCGCGGCGAGTGACCTGTGCCGACCTCCGTGTCGGCACCACAGAACTTGACGCCGCGGCTGTGTTCAAACCAGTCGTGGCCCGCGACCGGTCGCGGACCGTGAACGACCGAAGCCAACGTTGGCGCTGCTCCCACAACCAGACGTCCCCGACTGCCCAGACCGAAACAACCCGGTTATCGACGCCCAGCGTCGGCGGGGAGCCGAAGACGTTATAGAACGAGGGAAGCATTCTCACGCCTACCTGATGGACCCCGTTCTCCTTGCTCACGTGGGGGTGTTCGCAGTCTCCGCAGTCGCGTGTCTCCTCTCCGTTCCGCGGGCACGACGTATCAAACACCCCGGTACCAGGACGGGGCTGGTCGCCCTCCTAGTCTCGGTCACGGTCTGGTCGCTGGGGTACGTCGGCTACCTGATCGCGCCGACCGATCCGCTCCGGGTCGCGTCGTACACGATCGGGTTCATCTTCGCGTTCGGCGCCGTCGCCGCGTGGGTGTACTTCTGTGCCGCCTACACGGGCCGCCCGCCACAGCAGGCGCCGTACCTGCGGCTCATGATCGGGGTGTTCGTCCTGTTCGTCGTCCTCAAGCTCACCAACCCCTACCACCACCTCTTCTTCACGACCGAGTGGGCGAGCGACCCGTTCCCCCATCTCGCGATCCAACACGGGGTCCTCTACTGGTTCACGCTGGGACTCTCCTACGTCGTCATCGGCGTCGGCTTCTTCATGCTGATCGAGCGGTTCCGCCACACCGGGACCGACAGCCAGCCGCTGGTCGTGCTGGCCGGCGTGACGGCCGTCCCCGCCGCGGCGACCGTGTTCGGGGAGCAGGTCCCGTGGCTCCTGCCGCTGATGTACGAGCCGACGGGCGTCGCGATCTTCGCTGTCGGGACGCTGTTCGTCTACGTCCACCGCTTCGAGGCCGTCCAGCTCACCGGCGGCAGCGACGAACCGGCCGTGTTCCTCGATCCGGACGATCGCGTGCGAGACTACAACCAAGCCGCGGCCGCGCTGTTCCCGTCGCTGGAGGGCTCGATCGGCCAACCGGTCGGCGACATCGTCCCCGCGATCGGTGACCGGCTCGACGGGCCCGGCATCTTGGAGATCGAGGCGGACGAGGAGAACCGGTACTACCAGATTTCGACGACGCCGTTCACTACCGGCGGCGTGACCACGGGCCAGCTGATGACGATCAGCGACGTGACCGAACGGGAGGCGTACCGCCGACAGCTGGAAGAGCGAACCGAACAGCTCGAGGCGCTGAACCGCGTCGTCCGCCACGACATCCGGAACGACATGGCCGTCATCCGCGGGTGGGCCGAGACGCTCGGGCCCCACGTCGACGCCGAGGGGCAGGACGCGCTGGATCGAGTGCTCCGGAAGTCCGACCACGTGATCGAACTCACCGAGACGGTCCGGGAGTTCGTCGAGTCGCTCTCCGGCGAGTACGCGATCGAGCCGCGGCCGACCGACCTCCACCACCACCTCGAGACCGAACTGGAGGCGGTCCGGGAGTCGTTCGCCGAGGCGGAGTTCCGCGTCGACGGCGAGATCCCGGAGACGGACGTGCTGGCCAACGAGATGCTCCCCTCGGTGTTCCGGAACCTCTTCGAGAACGCCGTCCGACACAACGACAGCGAGACGCCCGAGATCACCGTCGAGGCCGTCGAGACCGACGAGGTCGTCCGGATCCGGATCGCCGACAACGGCCCCGGGATCCCCGACGAGCAGAAGCGACGGGTCTTCGGCAAGGGCGAGAAGGGGCTCGAAAGCCCGGGGTCGGGGATCGGCCTCTACTTGGTGTACACGCTCACCGAGCAGTTCGGCGGCGACGTGTGGGTCGAGGACAACGACCCGCGGGGGTCGGTGTTCGTCGTCGAACTCGTGAAAGCCGACGCCGACGGCGAGCGTCCGTAGCGTACGCGCTCCGCCCGTAGATTGAACACGCGTCGCGACCAACGGACGGGTATGAACCTTCGAGCCGCCAGAGAGACCGATGTTCCCGGGATCAGGGACGTTGCCAACCGCTCGCTCGCGGCGTCGTACGACGACGTGCTCGACGCCGAGACCCGGCAGCGGGCGGTCGAGTCGTGGTACGGCGCCGAGGGCGCCGCCGCGGGCGCGCTGGCCGAGGAGATCCCGGACGACCAGACGGTCGTGATCGTCGCCGAAGAGGACGACGAGATACTCGGCTTCGCGCAGGCGTTCCTCGCCGGCGACGCCCCCCGAGTCGGGCGGATCGAGTGGCTCCACGTCCGGCCGGGCCGGCGCGGGGAGGGGCTCGCGAGCCAGTTGCTCGACCGGATCGAGTCCGCGCTGGCCGACCGCGGCGCCGACCGGATCGAGGCCAGCGTGATCGAGGCCAACGAGGCCGGCCGCGCGTTCTACGAGGAGCACGGCTACGACCACGACCACACCCGGCAGGTGCGGATCGCCGGCGACCGCGTCGCCGAACTGACGCTGGTCGGCGACGACGGGATCTCGTCGGGCGGGGCCGGATCGGGCAGCGAACGCCGCGAAACCGAGGACGGGGAGACGGTCGTGATCGCCTACGACGAGAGCGAACGCGGATCGGACGGCCCGTTCCACCCGACCTACCTCGACGACGACCGCGGCGAGCAGTACGGCTGGCACTGCGGGAACTGTGACAGCCTCGACGTGAGCGTCGGCTCGATGGACGAGTTCGTCTGTAACGACTGCGACAACCGCCGGCGGGCGATGCGCTGGGACGCCGTCTACGGCGGCTGACCCCGCTACCGGCTCCGCTGGCCGACAGCACAACCCGTATATCACTGACCCTCCACGACCGGACGTGATCGACGCCGACGACGCCGCGCGCCGCTGGATGGAGCTCGGTGAGGGGTGGCAGGCGGTCCTCCTCGGACTGCTCCTCGTCGCCGCGGTTCGACTCGGGCTCACGGTCCCGTGGTAACCGTGTCTCGATCGCTGCTCCCGGGAGTCGCGCTGCTCGTCGCACTCGGACTCGGCGCACGGCTACTCGCCGCATTCGTCCCGCTGAACCACCTGATTCTGGCTATCCTGCTCGGGCTGGCGGTCGGGAACCTCGTCGGCGTCCCCGACGCCGTCCGGGCCGGCGTCGGCACGCACAAGCTCTGGCTCAAAACGGGGATCGTCCTCACGGGTGCGAGCGTCGCGCTCGACCGCGTGGTCGCCGCCGGCCCGAAGCTGCTGGTGCTCGTGGGCGGGGCGCTGACCGTGACGGTCCTGCTGGTCGAGTCGCTCGCCAGACTGGCGTTCCGGGTCGACGACGAGACGGGCTCGCTGCTCGCGGCGGGGTCGGGCGTCTGTGGCGTCTCGGCGGTCGTTGCCGTCGCCGAGAGCATCGACGCCGACGAGACGACGGTCGCGTACGCCGCCACGACGATCCTCCTGTTCGACGCGGTCACGCTGGTCGCCTACCCCGCGGTGGGGACCGCGCTCGCGCTACCGGACCGCGTCTTCGGGATCTGGGCCGGCCTCACGATGTTCAGCACCGGCCCCGTCACGGCTGCGGGCTTTGCGGTCTCGGAGACGGCGGGCGAGTGGGCGGTGCTGGTGAAGCTCGTCCGGAACGCCGCGATCGGGCTCGTCGCGGTCGCGTACGCCGGCGTGTACGCGAGCACGCGCCCGGTCGAGAGCGCGGGCGAGGACCGCGGCACGCTCGCTCGGCTCTGGGGCCCGTTCCCGAAGTTCGTCGTCGGCTTCGTCGCCGTCGTCGCGATCGCGAACCTCGGGCTGCTCTCGGGGCCGGCGATCGACTCCCTCGCGAACGCCGCGGACTGGCTGTTCCTGCTGGCCTTCGCGGGGCTGGGGCTGGAGATCCGGCTCGACGACCTGCGGGAGACCGGCTACCGGCCGGTGCTGGTGGTACTGCTCGCGCTGCTCGTCGTCTCCTCGCTGGGGCTGGCGGTCGTTCGAGCGGTGTTCTGAGCGACCAGTAGCTATTCGGTGGGAGCGGTCGAGCGGGCGCGTGATGGACGCCGACGAGGGGCCGACGGTTCGCGACCAGTTCCGGCAGTTCTTCGCGCTCGAACGGGACGTGTTGGTGCTCTCGCTCGCGTTGTTCGCGTTCAGCCTCGGGTTCCAGATGACCAGCCGCTACCTCCCGGAGTACATGGCCGCGCTGGGCGCCTCGGGGTTCGTCGTTGGGCTGTACGGGACCGTCGGCAACGTGATCTCCGCGGTGTACCCCTACCCGGGCGGTGCGATCTCCGACCGGCTGGGCTCGCGGTACGCGCTCACCGCGTTCGGACTACTGTCGACGCTGGGGTTCGGCGTCTGGCTCGTCGCGCCACAGATCGGAACGGTCGCCGTCGGCGGCGTGACGGTCGAGCCGTGGGTCTGGATCTTCGTCGGCCTGCTGCTCGCACAGGCTTGGAAGTCGTTCGGGCTGGGGGCGACGTTCGCCGTCGTGAAGCAGGCCACGGCGCCCGCGAAGCTGGCGGCCGGCTTCGCCAGCACCGAGACGTTCCGCCGGACCGCCTTCTTCGCCGGCCCCGTGCTCGCGGCGGCGTTGATCGGGCTCCAGCCCGCCTTCACCGTGAGCTTTCAGTACGTGCTCGCGGTCGCGGTCGGCTTCGGCGCCGTCGGGACGGTCGTCCAGCACGCGCTCTACGACGCCGACGCCGACAGCATCGGCGACTCCTTCTCCGGGCTCGAACAGGTCCGGGCCGACCTGCGGGAGATGCCGGGTGAACTCCGTCCGCTGCTGGTCGGCGACACGCTGGTGCGGTTCGCCAACGGGATGGTGTACGTGTTCTTCGTGCTCGTGATCACGCGGTTCTACGAGGTGGGGTTCGACGCGTCGGTGTCACTCGCGGGGCGGTCCGTCGCGGTCGACCTCTCCCCTGAAGCGTTCTTCGGCTACCTGCTCGGCGTCGAGATGCTGGTCGCGCTGGCGACGATGATGCCCGCCGCGAAGGTGGCCGAACGCGTCGGGCTCAAGCCGGTGGTCGGCCTCGGCTTTTTCGTGTACGGAGCGTTCCCGGTCGTGCTGATCTACGGCCCGGACGTGCTCGCGCCGTGGCTCTCCCTCCAGTGGGCGATGGTGCTGCTGTTCGCGTTCTCCGGGCTGCGGTTCGCGGGGCTGCCCGCACACAAGGCGCTGATCGTCGGTCCCGCCGAACGGGACGCCGGCGGCCGGGTTACGGGGACGTACTACCTCCTGCGGAACACGGTGGTGATCCCGAGCGCGGCGCTGGGGGGCTACCTCTGGGAGTTCGTGAGCCCGGAGCTGGCGTTCACGATCGCGGCCGCCGTCGGCGTCGCCGGCACGGGCTACTTCCTCGCGTTCGGCCGGGAGTTCGAGGCGTACCGCTAGCTCACTCGCCGCCGACGATGTCGGCGACGCGCTCGCGGTCGAACAGTCGCTCGCCCTCGGGGATCTCCGGGTAGGGGTCGCCGTGCTCGTACCCCGGCCACTCGCCGAACTGCTCGGGGTAGAGCTGCTTGGCGGTCATCTCCAGCTGGAAGAGGTTCATCAGCGGTCCCTGCACGGGGTGGCCGCCGGGGTAGAAGCGGTCGTTCTCGATCGCGGTCAGCTCCCCGCCGACGGGGTCGTCGGCGATCGTCTGCCGGATCGACCCCACGTCGTAGTAGGAGTTGATCCCGTAGCGATGGAGGATCACGTCGGGGTCGATCTCCAGCAGCTGCTCGTAGTCGTAGGAGGTCTGGTAGTTCACGTCGTCGCCAGCGAACGCGTCGTCGGCGCCGAGCGGCCGGACGTGGGCGTTGCTGAACCCGTCGGTGTTGACGCGCGAGGGGTAGAACGTCCCCTGCATGAAGATCACCGAGGCGACCGAGGGGCGCTCGCTCTCCGGCGGGAGATCGGCCTCGATCGTGGAGAGAAGGTCGTCGTGGACCGCGGCGAGCTCCTCGTACGTCGAGCCGGCGCGGAACACGTCGGCGGTGCGGTCGGCGATCTCCCAGAGCGTGTAGTACTCGTACTCGTCGGCGCAGGACGCCGGCGGCTCGCTGTTCCGGCGGCTGAGCGTGTTGCCGAACCACGGTGCGACGTTCTCCCGGATCTCCTCGATATCGCTCGCCTCCCAGCCGTCGAAGCTCGTCACGAGACACGGATCGACGAGGTGGAGGTCGGAGTTCAGCTCGTAGAACAGCTCCTTGTCGATCGTGACGCCGCTCTCGCCGCTGTTGAGCTGCTCGATCTCCTCGTGGTCAAAGGAGACGCCGGGCAGCCGCTCGTAGTAGGCGTCGAGCGTGTTGCCGCCGGCCTCGGCGCTGAACCCCAGCGAGTTCACCGCGTCGCCGTGGCCGTAGGCGACCGCCATGTCGGCGTACAGCAGGCTGTACACCATCACGTTCTCGGGAACGGCGTCGAACTCGACGTCGCCGACGGGCGCCATCGACGCGGTGTAGCTGCTCGGCGTCGCCGTGCCCGTCGTCGGATCGTCCGCGTCGGTCGGCTCGGCAGTTCCGTCGGCGTCGGTCGGTGTCGCGGTGCCGTCGCCGCCGGTACAGCCGGCGAGCAGGCCGCTCGCGCCGATCGCGCTGCCGTAGGTGAGATACTCCCGTCGTGTCAGGTCGTGGTCGTCGTTCATGGATGTCGTGTTCTGTGTCATTCGTCCGCGTCCGTCGTCTCGCGTTCGCTCTCGACCTCGCGGGCCGCCTCGAGCACGAGCTCGTCGTCGACGTGGTCGAGCAGGCGGCGCTGTCCCTCCTTCCTGCGGCGCTCGATCTCGTCGTCGCTGATGTACATGTCGAGCCGTCGGTCGATCTCCGCCTCCCGGATCTCTTCGGCCCGCGCCGGAGAGAGGTCGTGGTCGTCGGGGAACCGTTCCTCGAAGAACTCCCGCCAGCGGTCGCGGTCGGTCCACTCGCCGGTGCGCTCGCTCTCCGGGCGGACCCAATCGTAGTAGCTGGCGAGCCCCTCGGGGTACCCCTGCGCTCGGCGGGCGGCCTCGACGACGGACACGCCGACCCGGGCGCCGTGGCCCGCGGCCGTGATGGCCTGCGGGCTCGTCGGCTCGTACGGGGAGGCGACGTAGAGGCCGTCGACCGGCGTCGATCCGTCGGCGTCGGGGTACTCCCTGTCGAACTGCTCCCGTGTCTCGCCGTCGTACTCGTGGGTCTCGAACATCGCGCCCTCGTCACCGAGACCACGCAGGTACTCGCCAGCGTCGTACCGGGTGGCGGCGATCACCCGCCGGGCGGTGATCGGCTCGCCGGACTGCGGCCGGACGACGAACCCCTCGTCGGCGTGCTCGACCGACTCGACGAGGTCGGAGACGAGCGCACAGCCCGCCTCCTCGGCGTGGTCGTGCAGCAGGTCGTAGAACGTCTCGATGTCGATCCCGCCGGGGAACCCGAGGTAGTTCTCGAGGTGGGCACACCGCTGGATCGACGAGCGCCCGCGGTCGAAGATCACCGTGTCGAGCCCGTTGCGGGCGGTGAACACGCCCGCCGAACAGCCGGCCGGGCCGCCGCCGACGATCGCGACATCGTGGTCGGCGCCGTGCCCTCGGGTCGATTCGCTCATTCGAGATCGCCCGTGATCGCGTCGGCGACGCGCTGATGGTCGAACAGCTGTTCGGACTCGGGCGTCTCGCCGACGCCGTGCCACTCGCCGAACTGCTCGGGGTAGAACTGCTTGGCGGCGATCTCGGTCTGGACGAGGTTGATCACCGGCCCCTGGTAGGAGGTCCCGCCGCGGTAGAGTCGGTCGTTCTGGACGGCCGAGAGCTCTTGTCCCAGCGAATCCTCGCGCATCCGGTCCATCCGCGCCTCGAACTCCTCGTCGGAGACGTGCGAGAAGCCGTACTGGAAGAGGAGGACGTCGGGGTCGATCTCGAGCAGTCGCTCGTAGTCCCACTGGGCGTAGCTCCCCTCGATGGCGTCGTCGAACGCGCCGCGCATCCCGAGGTCGCGGTACTGCTTGTGCCCGTTCCCGCCGTGGACCGGGTAGGCGTAGAACGAGCCGCCCTCGAAGTCGGAGTTGACCGACAGCAGGCCGACCGTCGGGCGCTCGCTCTCGGGCGGGAGGTCGGCCTCGATCGTCGACAGGAGCTCGTCGTGGACCGCGGCAATCTCCTCGTAGCGCTCCCGTTCCCGGAACAGTTCGGCGATCTTCTCGAAGGCGTCGTACAGCGAGTAGTACTCGTAGTCGTGCCAGTCGGCGCCGCGCCGACGGATGCTGTTGCCGACGATCGGCCCGAGGTTCTGCTCGATCTCCGCGAAGTCGTCGTCGTCCCACGAGTCGTCGAGGATCTGGACGAAGTTCGGGTCGAACAGGTGGACGTCGGCGCCGACCTCGTAGAACCCCTCCTTGTCGAGCCCGCTCTCGCCCATGAGCTGTGGCACGTCGTCGAAGGAGACGTCGACGCCCGGGAGCGCGTCGTAGAACTCCAGCGGCCAGTTCTCGGTGAAGATCAGCCCGCCGAGGCTGTCGAGCTGGCCCAGCGCGATGGCCATGTCGCCGTACGTACTGAAGTACGCCATCCAGCGCTCGGGCACGCTGTCGAACTCGACCTCCCCCATCGGCGCCATCGTCACCGAGTAGCTGCTGCCGGTCGGCGTCGCGGACCCGGCGCCGCCCGCCGGCGTGTCGGTTCCGTCGCCGCCGGTACAGCCGGCCAACAGGCCACCGCCGACGACCGCGCCGCCGTACTTCACGTAGTCGCGTCGCGTCGGTGCTACGTCTCGGGACTTCTCGTCGGCCATGTGTTTTCGGCCGACCTAATTCGGTAAAGGGCTTTCGAAAGTTAGGTTCACCTAAACACGTCGCGAAGCTAGCGCGGTGCCCCACAACCGGGGCAGGTCGGTGGCCCGGGATCGCCCAGTGAGAGCCCACAGTGCGGGCAGGCGTTCGACTCCTCGGGCGCGTCGACCGCCTTCTCCACCTCGGTCGCTGTCTCGCGGATCGCGTCGACTGTCCCGACGCCGTCGGGCGACGACGTCGCCCCCGCGAGCGCGTCGCGGAGGAACTGCAGCCGGGTAGCCACGAACGGTTCCGGATCGTCGATGGTCGGAGCGTCGGCGGCGAGATCAGTCTCGGGGGTGTCGGCCCGCTCCAGCAGGCCGAGCGCCTCGGCGGCACGCGCCCGAACGTAGGCGTTCTCGTCGTCCAGCCGCGCCGCGAGCGCCGACGAGGTGTCCGCGAGAGCCGCCGGGGACGTACAGCCGATCGCCGCCAGCGCCGTACAGAGCTGGTACCGAACGAGCTCGTTGCCGTCGTCGAGGTGGTGGGCGAGGTTCGACGTGTGGTGACGGAGTCGATCGGGATCGCCCATCGCGACCGAGGCGAGCGCCTTCGCGAGCTTCTCCCTGACCTCGGGCTCGTCGAACGACAGCCCGACCCGCAGATCGGCCAACAGCGCCGGGGTCGCGACCTCGTCGGGGTGATCGAGCGCGACGTAGCCCAACGCTTCCGCCGAGCGTGCACGCACGTAGTAGAACTCCTCCTCGTCGCCGACCCGGTCCGCGAGCGCGTCGACGCAGTCCGTGACCGCCGCCGGGTCGGCCCGCGCCCCCGCGACGAACAGCTTCGCCGCGGTCAGCCGCACCGACCGCTCGTCGTCGGTGAGGAACGACGTGAGCCGGGTCGCGAGTGGCGCCGTCTGCTCTCCGGTGTTCTCTCGAAGCGTCCGCAACGCCGCCTTCCGACTCTCGGCCGACGCCGTCTCGAACGCTCGCAGACACGCGGTCGCGTCCCGGTAGTCGCCCGCCTCGACCGATCGCGACAGCCGTTCGACCGACGGATCTGTCGGCTCGTCCATCCAGTCGAGGGTGTCGCTGTATCGGCAAAAAGTATCGGGAGAGGGGATCGATAGCGGCCGGATGCCGGTTTCTATATCGCGCGATACGGTTTACTCTTCGACCTGCTCCTGAATCGACGCCACCACGTCGGGGTTGCGGAGGGTGGAGGTGTCGCCGAGTTCGGCCCCGTTGGCGATGTCCTCCAGCAGTCGGCGCATGATCTTGCCTGAACGCGTCTTCGGGAGTTCGGGAGTGAAGATCACCTGTTCGGGGCGGGCGATCGGACCGATCGCGTCCTCAACGCCCTGAACGATCGCGTCGCGGAGCTCCTCGTCGCCGTCGTACCCGTCTTCGGTGATGACGTAGGCGTAGACGGCTTCGCCTTTCACCTCGTGATCGCCGCCGACGACGGCGGCCTCGGCGACGCCCTCGACGCCGACGATCGCGCTCTCGATCTCCATCGTCCCCAGCCGGTGGCCCGAGACGTTCAGCACGTCGTCGACGCGGCCGAGCACGGTGATGTAGCCGTCCTCGTCGATCTTCGCCCCGTCCTCCGGGAAGTACACCCAGTCCCGCCAGTCATCGCTGTCGGTGTCGGAGTACTCCCGCCAGTACTCGTCGACGAACCGTTCGTCGTTCTGGTACAGCGTGCGCAGCATCCCCGGCCACGGCTTCTGGATCGTGAGATAGCCAGCCCGACCGGGTTCGACCTGTTCGCCGGTCGTGTCGACGATTTCCGCGTCGATACCCGGGAGTGCGGGACCGGCGGAGCCGGGTTTCATCTCCTTGACGCCGGGCAGCGTGGTGACCATCATCCCGCCCGTTTCGGTCTGCCACCACGTGTCCACAACCGGACACTCTTCGTTCCCGATGTGCTTGTAGTACCACTTCCACGCCCGGGGGTTGATCGGCTCGCCCACCGTGCCGAGCAGCCGCAGCGAGGAGAGGTCGTGGCTGTCGGGGTACTCCGTCCCCCACTTCATGAACGCGCGGATCGCCGTCGGGGCTGTGTAGAGCTGGGTGGCGTCGTACTCCTCGACGATCTCCCAGAGGCGGTCACGCTCGGGATAGTCCGGCGTTCCTTCGTACATCATCGTCGTCGTGCCCAGCGCGAGCGGGCCGTAGACGATGTAGGAGTGGCCGGTGATCCAGCCGATGTCGGCCGAACAGAAGTACGTGTCCTCGGGCTTGATGTCCAAAACGGCGTGGGAGGTCCACGCCGCCCACGAGAGGTAGCCGCCGGTCGTGTGTTTCACCCCCTTCGGCTCGCCAGTGGTCCCGGACGTGTACATGAGGAACAGCATGTCCTCGGCGTCGCGAGCCACCGGCTCGACTTCCGCGCCCTTGTGGGCGTGGACCGCGTCAGTCCAGAGCCGCTGCTCCTCGCGGAGGTCGTGATCGAACCCGTCGTCCTCGGGGAGTCGCTCGACGACGACCGTCTCGGTGTCGTGCTCGACGTCGTCGAGCCCCTCGTTGGCTTTCTCGAGGTGGTCGAGCGGATCACCGCGCCGGTAGTAGCCGTCACAGGTGATCAGGTACTCGGAGTCGGCGGCGTTCATGCGGGTCGCGAGCGCGTCGGCGGAGAAGCCCGCGAACACGACCGAGTGCGGCGCGCCGATCCGAGCGCACGCGAGCATCGCGATCGGGAGCTCGGGGATCATCGGCATGTACATCGTCACTACGTCGCCCTCGCCGACGCCCATCTCCCGCAGCGCGGCCGCGAACTCGTTCACCTCGCGGTGGAGCTCTTCGTACGTGTACGTGCGGTTGGCCTCCTCGGTCGGCTCGCCGACCCACTCGATCGCGACCTCGTCGCCGCGTTCGTCGAGGTGTCGGTCGATACAGTTCGCCGAGGCGTTGAGCTCTCCCCCAGTGAACCACTCGAAGAAGGGCGGGTTCGAGCCGTCGAACGTTTGGTCGTACTCGGTGTCCCAGTCGAGCATGTCGGCCGCGGCCTCCCAGCACTCCGGCCAGTTCTCTTCGAACTCCTCGTAGACGTCGGGGTCCGAGACGTTTGCCTGCTCGACGAACGATTCCGGCGGCTCGAAGCTGTCCTGTTCTTCGAGCCGTGCTTCTAGCTCCGTGTCAGCGTCCGACATAGCTACCACGAACGTGGGTCGGATCGGACATAAACCCACCTACAACGGGACGAAAACGGGGGAGTGAGTGCCGATCAGGCCAGCCCGATCTTCTCCCGGTACTCGCCGTACTCGGCCTCGAACACGTCCATGATCTCGCCCATCGTCGCGTACGCCTTGACGGCGGTGACGATGTACGGCATCACGTTCTCGTCGTTCTGGACGGCCTCGCGCAGATCTTCGAGGGCGGCTTCGACGGCTTCGTCGTCACGCTCCTGCTTGACCGACTCCAACCGCTCACGCTGGTGTTCGGCGACCTCCTCGTCGACTTTGAGCACCTCGGGAGAGGTGTCCTCCTCGGAGACGTACTTGTTGACGCCGACGACGACCTCCTCCTCGTCCTCGACGCGCTCCTGGTACTCGTAGGAGGCCTCCTGAATCTCGCGGTGGAAAAAGCCCTCCTCGATCCCCGTGAGCACGCCGTCGCGGACCGAGCCGTCGCCCATCTCCTTGATCGACTCGATGTACTCCATGGCCTCCTCCTCGACCTCGTCGGTGAGGCTCTCGACCATGAACGAGCCCGCCAGCGGGTCGACGCTGTCGGCCGCGCCGGACTCCTCGGCGATGATCTGCTGGGTGCGCAGCGCGACCCGGACCGCCTCCTCGCTGGGCAGGGCCAGCGCCTCGTCGTAGGAGTTGGTGTGGAGGCTCTGCGTGCCGCCGAACACGCCCGCCAGCGCCTGGATCGTCACCCGGACGATGTTGTTCAGTGGCTGCTGGGCGGTGAGGGACTGGCCGGCGGTCTGGGTGTGGAACTTGAGCTTCTTCGAGGCCTCGTTCTCGGCGTCGTACCACTCGTCCATCACGCGGGCGTAGATGCGCCGGGCGGCGCGGAACTTCGCGACCTCCTCGAAGATGGAGTTGTGGGAGTTGAAGAAGAAACTGAGCTGGGGGGCGAACTCGTCGACGTCCATCCCGCGGTCGAGGCAGTCCTCGACGTACGCGAACCCGTCCGCGAGCGTAAAGGCGAGCTCCTGAACCGCCGTCGAGCCGGCCTCGCGGATGTGGTAGCCGGAGATGGAGACGGGGTTGAACTTCGGCGTCTCCTCGGTCGCGAACTCGATGGTGTCTGTGACGATATCGAGCGACGGCTCCGGGGGGATCACCCACTCCTTCTGGGCGATGAACTCCTTGAGCATGTCGTTCTGGAGGGTGCCCCGGACCTCCTCGCGGGGGACGCCCTGCTCGTCGGCCAGCGCGAGGTACATCGCGTAGATCACCGCCGCCGAGGGGTTGATCGTGAACGAGGTCGACACCTCGCCGATGTCGATCCCGTCGAACAGGATCTCCATGTCCCGCAGCGTGTCGACGGCGACGCCCTCCTTGCCGACCTCGCCGAGCGCCATCGGGTCGTCGGAGTCGATCCCCATCAGTGACGGCATGTCGAACGCCGTCGAGAGCCCGGTCTGGCCCTCCTCGATCAGGTAGTGGAAGCGTTCGTTCGTGTCCTCGGCGGAGCCGAAGCCGGCGAACTGCCGCATCGTCCACGTCCGCCCGCGGTACATCGTCGGGTACGGGCCGCGGGTGAACGGGAACTCGCCGGGGTTGCCCAGATCCTCCTCGTAGTCGAGGCCGTCGACGTCGGTCGGGTCGTACAGCCGGTCGATCTCGAGGTTCGAGATCGTCGCGAAGCGATCCTTCCGTTCGCCGTAGGCGTCGAGGGTCGGGTCGAGCGTCTCCGCCTCCCACTCCTCGCGGGACTCGCGGATTTCCGCGAGGTCCTCCTCGTCGTACATGGCTCTCCCTTTCGCCGGAACGATTATGAAGGGTTCGGGTCCCGAAAGGACGCGATTCGGGAGAATAAACGCTTTATCGCGATATAGAACTGCGCCGTGAGCGGACGAGCCTGTCGTGTCGACCCGCTAGTCGTCGCGCCCGACGACGCGGGCTTCGGTCCCGTCGTCGTCGATGGACAGTTCGACGTGGTCGACACTGCGGCGGTACTCGCTGGCGTGCTTGCCGGAGCTCCGGATGCGGACGCCCTCACGAAGCAGGCCGACTTCGACCAGTCGGTCGATCTTCCGGTACGCGGTCGAGGAGGGGATGTCACAGCGCTCGACGATGTCCTTCGCCGAGAGTGGCTGTTCGCCGGTGACTTCGAGGACGGCACGGCAGTCGGGGTCGTCGAGAACCGCGAGCAGCTCGGTGATCTCGCTCTCCGTGTGGAGCACTTCCTCGCCGGTCGTTTCCGGACGGCGGTTCTGGGTGGACGGGACGGCGTAGCTCATACTCTACTGTGGGGGGTCTATTCCAACAAGCGTGAACCACGCATATCGTGGGGGGTTTATTACCCCCCGTCGCCCCGGCACGGTTCGGCCGGCCACGGGACCACCGCACTCAAGGTAGCCCCGAACAGTAGGTGGGTCCATGGGTTCCGGTATCCGGGCGACCGTGACGTTCGACAGCCCCGCGGGCTGTCCCGTCGCCGGGTTCTCACGAACGACGGGCGCCGTCGTCGACAGTATCTCGACGAGCGTCTCGCCCGCCGGCGAGGCGGTGACGGAGTTCCTCGTCGACGCCGACGGGCTGACCGGCGACGCCGATCTGGAGCCGATCTTCTCGTACGGCACCGCGGACGTGTACCGGACCGAACACGTCGGCGACTGCCCGTGTGCGTGTCTGGGGGAGTTCGACTGCCCCATCCACCGCTATCTCGCGGACGGCGAGGAGCTCACGCTGGTGTTCCACGCCGCGGAGTTCGAGACGCTCCAGGACGCGATGGCGACGCTGCGCGAGGAGTTCCCCTCCGCGGACGTCCAGCAGCTCCTCCAGCCGCCGCTGTCGGGGAGCCACGAGGATCGACGGTTCGTCAACCGCGGGAAGCTCACCGACCGACAGTTCGAAGTGCTGGAAACGGCGTATCAGCAGGGGTACTTCGAGCGACCGAAGGGGGCGAACGCGACCGAGCTCGCCGAGGAGCTGGGAATCTCCCAGTCGACGTTCACCGAACACCTCGTCGCGGCCCAGCGGAAGCTGCTCGGCGACGTGTTCGACGACGGGTAGTCGGCGCGAGCGTCGTCGCCGGCCCGCTCGTTCGGCCCAATCGAAATCACTTAACCCCAAGCTCCGTTGAGTCGAGATACAGATGCCACTCGCCCGAGAGACCGAGATGACACCCGAGGAGACCGACGCGTTCCTCGGCGAGAACGAGACGGGGGTGCTCTCCCTCGCGGAGGACGACGACCCGTACGCGGCGCCGGTCTCGTACGGCTACGATCCCGAGAAGCGGGCGTTCTACTTTCGGCTGGTCTCGACCCCCGAAAGCGAGAAGCGTCGGTTCCTGAAGGCCAGCACCAGCGCGCGGTTCGTCGTCTACGGCGACGAGGCGACGGGGCCGGAGGAGGTGTACCGCAGCGTCGTCGCCGCGGGGACGCTGTCGGAGATCGACCCGGCGGAGCTCTCGGTCGAGCAGATCGAACAGTACGGCGACGCGAAGCGACCGCTGTTCGAGATCTGGGGCGAGCCGAAGGAGGAGCTCGACATCCGACTCTACGAGTTCGAGACGACGAACGTGACCGGGCGACGGACCGAAGTCGACCGCGACGCCTGATCAGGGCTCGAAGAAGTGGTCGGTCTCGGCGGGCGCCGAGCAGATCGGGCAGCCGTTGTTCAGGATGGCCTCACGCATCGGGCCGTTGACCTCGATCTGCTGCCCACATTCCTGACAGACGTACTCGTACTCCTTCATCTGTTTGTCACTTGGGGAGGGTGTACTCGTGATTCGACCCTATCCGAGAAAGGGGTTTCCTCTTAGGAGTGGGTGTCGGGAAATCCCACCGCGTAGGAACGAGCCCCGGTTCGCGGAATGTGTCGGCGTGGAAATCGGGATCGCACGACAGGTCGCGCGCCATTGTCGGTCACACACGATCACGGCAACAGGCTCCGTCGCCGCCGGACGGAGCCGGCGACAGGTCACCAGCCGTGATCGGTTACAGCGAGTAGTCGTGTTCGCCGTCCTCGCTTTCGAGGAACGCGGTCAGCAGGTCGATCGTCGCGCGGATGTCGTCGCCGTTGGCGGTCTCGGTGACCGTGTGGAGATACCGCGTCGGGATCGAGATCGCGCCGACGGGCTTGGCGCCGTTGGTGTTCTGGAACCCGGCCGTGTCGGTGCCGCCGGAGGGGAGCACCTCGATCTGGTGGTCGATTTCCTCCTCCTCGGCGACGGAGGTGATGCGCTTGTGGACTTTCGGCGTCGTGATGACCGAGCTGTCCTTCAGCTTGATCGCCGCGCCGTCACCGAGCTCCGTGACGTGTTTGTCCGCGCTGACCCCCGGGATGTCGCTCGCGATCGTCACGTCGAGCGCGATCGCGAGGTCCGGGTCCACGTCGACGCCCAGCGCCGTCGCGCCGCGAAGGCCGACCTCCTCCTGCACCGTGGCACAGAAGTGGATCGTCACGTCGGGGTTCTCGATCTCGCGGGCGGCCTCAAGCATCGCGAACAGGCAGACGCGGTCGTCGAGCGCCTTCCCCGTCACCGAGTCGCCCATCTGCACCGTCGTCTGATCCATCGTGACGAGGTCGCCGACGCTCACGAGCTCCTCGACCTCCTCGGCGTCGCGGCCGAGGTCGACGACGCGGTCGCCGACCTCCTCATCGCCGTCGGGCTCCTCGTCGAGCGTGTGCGGCGGGACGGAGCCGAACACGCCGGTCACGTCCTCCTCGCCGTGGACGGTCACGCGCTGGGCGCGGAGCACGCGGGCGTCCCAGCCCCCGAGCGCGTCGATCTTCAGGAACCCGTCGTCGGTGACGTGCTTGACCATGAAGCCGATCTCGTCCATGTGGGCGGCGACGGCGACGGCGTAGTCCGAGTCGCCCTCGATCGTGCCGACCACGTTGCCCATCGCGTCGGTGCGGACGTCGTCGGTGGTCGTTTCGAGCTCCTCGCGCACCAGATCGCGCACGCGGTCCTCGTAGCCGGGGACGCCCCGCTCCTCGGTCAGCTCCTTCAGCAGGTCGAAGTCGAAGTCGAACGCCATGCTCGTAGCTCCGGCCGAACCGTCTAAAACGGGGCGGTTCCGGCCAACCGACGGGGGTTCTCGTGTGTCGAGGGAACCCACGGTGGGTTCCCCCGCGTTTCGGAAACGCTTATCCGACGTTCGGCGGCATTGGCGTGTATGGCCGACGAGGAAACCGAACGCGAACTCCGCGCACAGCTCACCGACGCCTTCGAGGGCGCCGACTTCCCGGTCGACAGCCAGATGGATCTCGTGCCCGCGCTCCCCGAGGGGCCGAGCACGCGGTTCGAGGCCGGCGACGTGTCGTTCACCGCGATGGAGCTGGCCGCCAAGCTCGGCGGGCAGCAGGAGTTCCCCTACGACGACGTGGAGTCGCTCGTCGACGACGTGATGGAGGGGCTGGAAGCAGAAGGGATGCTGTAGTCGATACGGCCAGATCACGGATACTCCACCGTAATCGTGTCGTAGCCGAGCGAAAACGCCGTCGAGCCCCCGAGTCTCGACCGCGAACTTTTCGACGCGTCCGTCGCGCCGTGCCTAGCGCCGGCGCTTAGATGAAGAAGATCATCAGTACGCCGGCACCCAGCACCAGCACCAGCCACGCCACGGTGAGGATGAACAGTTGCTTCGCGTACCGTTGGTCGTCCTCGGTGGATAGGTCTGCCATTGTCGTCAATAGCCGTTCGCCCCTTACTTAGGTATCGGTGCCGAGCGGGGAGCCAAAACGAGTCGGGGCTGTTTTTACCCCCCGGGAAGCAACCTCACGCCGTGCACGTCGCGTTCGTCTCCATGGAGACCGCCCACAGCGCCGACCGTCGGGGGTTGGAGCGAGCGCGCCGGACCGCCCGCCTGCTCGCCGATCGCGGACACGAGGTGACGTACCTCTGTGCGCAGTGGTGGGGCGGCGACGCCGTCCCGACGTTCGAACACGAGGGGATCGAGTACCGCCGGGTCACCCGCGAGCCCGCCGAGGGTGCGTTCGCCGCGAGGCTCCCGACGGCGCTGTGGCGCGCGGGCGCCGACGCGATCCACGCGGTCCACGGGCCGCCGCGGCACGTCGCCGTCGCCGAGAAAGTCGGCACGATGCTCCGGACGCCGGTGCTCGTCGACTGGTTCGGCGACGGCGCGTCCGAGCCGGGGAGTCAGGCGCGGGCCGCGAGCGGGGGCGACCTCGTCACCGTCCCGTCGGAGCTGATCCGAACGCGGGTCAGGGAGCACGGCGCCGACGACGGCTCGGTTCGGGTCGTGCCCGAGAGCATCGACCTCGAGACGATCCGCGAGGCGCCGGCGGACGACCGCTTCGACGTGGTGTACGCCCGCCGGCTGGACGAACACGCCAACGTCGGGACGCTGCTGCTCGCGCTCGCCGAGCGCCGCCGCCGGGACTGGTCGGCGGCGATCGTCGGCGACGGCCCCGAACGGGCGGCGGTCGAGCAGGCTGCCCGCGAGCTCCGAATCGACGACCGGATCACGTTCACGGGCTCGCTCCCCGAACGCGAGCGCGTGAGCATCTACAAGGGCGCCCACGTGTTCGCCCAGACCGCGAGCGTGGAGCAGTTCGCGACCGAACTCCTCCGCGCGCTCGCGTGTGGCTGTCTGGGCGTCGTCGAGTATCAGGCCGACTCCAGCGCGCACGAGCTGGTCGAGGGCGTCGACCGCGGCCGGCGAGTCACCAGCCCCGAGGAGATGGCCGAAGTGATCACCGCGGCCGGGAACGTCCCGCGCCGGGAGTACAACGGGGCGTTCGAGCGGTTCGGCCACGAGGCCGTGATCGAGACGTACGTCGACTGCTACGAAGAGATCCGGTCGGAACGCGGGCTGTTCTAGCCTACTCCTCGTCGTGGCCGGGGCTGTCGCCGCCGAACTGGAGGAAGAAGAACGCGATCAGCAGCGTCGCGACCATCGCGAACGCCGCGCCGACGCCCAGCGTTTTGGCGCTGTCGGGCACTGCGGGCCCGGTCGGCTCGGGCGTCTCGATGTTCTCGACGACCTCGATCGCGCCGATCATCCCCGCGCTCTCGTGGGGCGTACAGACGTACTCGTACGTCCCGGTCGTGGTGAACGTGTGAGAGTACTCGTGGCCGGAGTCGAACGTGACGCCGGTTTCGCCCTCGCCCGCCCAGTTGGCGCCCTCGGGCTGGCTCTGCGGGACGACGTTGTGCATGTTGCTGTCCCAGACCCACTGCACCGTCGTGCCCGTCTCGATCGTGAGCTCCTCGGGGTCGAAAACGAGGCTCCCACCCGGCCCGACGGTCACCGTCTCGGTGGGGCCGCCTCCCCCGCCACCGCCGCCCTCGGTGCCGGTCGTGGTGCCGCTGTCGGTGCCCGTCGGGGTTCCGGTCGCGGTCCCGTTCGCCGTCGCGGTCTCGGTTCCCTCCTGTGCCGCCGCGGTCCCGGCCGCCATCGACGCGGCGGCGCCGGCGGTGCCCGCGCGAATGAACGAGCGGCGAGAAAGGGCGTCGTCGTTCTCCATACACCCGGCTTGTAGACGCCCGATAGTGAATACTTTGGTTCGGTCCGGGCGAAGCGCGCTTCCGGCGGGGGGATGCGGTGCCGCGCTCGCTGTGCGGTGGTGGTGCGGTAGCGGGGTGGTGGACGCCGCGGGCCGGCAACCGTCGCCGGCCCGCGGGGAGGGGTGGGGACTCGGCGCTGTGCCGAGCCTCGTGCTCGGCACATTGCTGTCGCAAGTAGTCTAGCATCGAGTTGCTGTTGCGGTCGCTGTCTCGGTTATTCACGGTCGAACTGCCGTCAGGGATACGGCTACTGACTGTGAGAGATACTGCTGTACGCTTCACCCCCCGAACGTCGCGCGCCGTGACCGGCCTACCCGAAGCTCTCGACTTTCGCGCCGTCGGCATCGCCGCCCGCAGCCTCGATCGCGTCGATCGCCGACTCGACGAAGTCGGCGAAGCCGTAGACGAACACGCCCTCGTCGTCGGCACCGGTCACGATCGAATCGACCGCGCGCTCGAACGCGGCGTCGTCTGCGTCCTCGTCCAGCAGCGTCACGTCCGCGCCCGCGTCGACGAGCGCGTCGAGACGCTCCTCGTGGGCCGGCTCGCCCTCGTAGCGGTACACCACCGCCGCCTCGGCGTCGCTCCCGACGGCCGCCTCCGCGATCGCGACGGCGGCGCCGATCCCCGGCCCGCCCGCGAGCACGACCGCCCGCGCTTCGCCCTCGTAGTAGTCGTCGCCGAACGGGCCGGTGACCTCGACCTCGTCGCCCGGTTCAAGCGCCGCGAGATGGTCGGTGAAGGGGCCGCTCTCCGGCGCGACCTCGACGGTGATCTCGAACGTCTCGCCGGTGCCCGGCGAGGAGAGCGTATAGAACCGCGCGTACTCCTCGTCGTCGATCTCGCCGGAGAGTCGAACGAACTGGCCGGCGAGCCCCTCGAACCCCTCGGGCGTGTCGAACGTGAGCGTGAACGTGTTCGGGCCGACCGACTCGCGGTCGACGACAGTCGCGTCCATACCGCGGCTTCCGCCGCCGTGCTAAAGCGCCTTTCCTTCGCGACTCCGGGAGTGGGGGGAACGAACGGTCGGTTTCGCCGCGTTGTACACGGTCGAAACTGACCGACTGACCGGACGGTTCAGAAGGTTTTTGCGCGGGCCGTTGGTAGTTCGTGCCAGCATGCCTGCGGACTTCAACTGGGCCATCGGCGGGGAGGCCGGCGATGGCATCGACTCGACCGGGAAGATCTTCGCGAGAGCGCTCTCCCGGGCCGGGCGACACGTGTTCACCTCCAAAGACTTCGCTTCACGTATCCGGGGTGGGTACACGGCGTACAAGGTTCGGACCGCCATCGAGCAGGTGGAGAGTACGGTCGACCGCCTCGACGTGCTGATCGCGCTGACCCAGCGCACCGTCGACGAGAACATCGACGAGCTCCACGAGGGGTCGGTGATCATCTACGACGGCGAGCGGACGTCGATGCAGGACCTCGAGATCCCCGACGAGATGGTGGGGATGGACGTTCCCCTCAAGTCGCTGGCGGAGGAGGCCGGCGGCGCCATCATGCGCAACATCGTCGCGCTGGGGGCGGCCTGTGAGGTCACCGACTTCCCGATCGAGCACCTCGCGTCCTCGCTGGAGAAGCGCTTCAGCGACAAGGGCCAGTCGATCGTCGAGAACAACAAGACCGCCGCCGACCTCGGCGCGGAGTACGTCCGCGACAACTACGAGAGCGAGAGCGCCGAGTTCGAGTACGAGCTCGAGACGACCGACGAGGACTACGTCCTGATCAACGGGGACGAGGCGATCGGGATGGGCGCCATCGCCGCCGGCTGCCGGTTCTACTCGGGCTACCCCATCACGCCGGCGACCGACGTGATGGAGTACCTGACCGGCCGGCTCGAACACTACGGCGGCCACGTCGTGCAGGCCGAGGACGAGCTCTCGGCGATCAACATGGCGCTGGGCGCGGCCCGTGCGGGTGCGCGGTCGATGACCGCCACCTCCGGCCCCGGGATCGACCTGATGTCCGAGACGTTCGGGCTGGTGGCCCAGAGCGAGACGCCGCTGGTTATCTGTGACGTGATGCGCTCGGGCCCCTCGACGGGGATGCCGACCAAGCAGGAGCAGGGCGACCTCGATATGACGCTGTTCGGCGGCCACGGCGAGATCCCGCGGTTCGTGATCGCGCCGACCACCATCTCGGAGTGTTTCTGGAAGACCGTCGAGGCGTTCAACTACGCCGAGAAGTACCAGACGCCCGTCTACCTGGTCTCCGACCTCGAGATGGCGGTGACCGAGCAGACGTTCCCGCCCGAGGCGTTCGACATGGACGAGGTCGAGATCGACCGCGGGAAGCTCGTCGACGAGGACGAGGTCGACGAGTGGCTCGACGACGAGGGGCGCTTCCGCGCCCACGCCGCCACCGAGGACGGCATCAGCCCGCGCGCGAAGCCGGGGACGACCGACGGCGCCCACATGTCCACCGGGCTCGAACACAACGAGCTCGGCCGGCGGACCGAGGACACGGAGATCCGCGTCGAGCAGGTCCAGAAACGCCAGCGAAAGGTCGAAACCGCCGAGGAGCGCGAAGACTGGAGTCCGCGGGAGTTCGGCAACCCCGACGCCGACAACCTCGTCGTCTCGTGGGGGTCGAACGAGGGGACCATCGTCGAGGCGATGGACCTGCTGGGCGAGGACGCCCCCGAGTTCCGGTTCCTCTCGGTGCCGTACCTGTTCCCGCGGCCGGACCTCACCGACGCGTTCGAGCAGGCCGAGCAGGTCGTCGTCGTCGAGTGTAACGCGACCGGGCAGTTCGCGGACGTGCTGGAGCACGACACGCTCCAGCGCGTGGATCGGGTGAACAAGTACAACGGCGTCGGGTTCAAGGCGGACGAACTCGCCGCGGAGATCACGGAGGTGCTCCAATGAGCAGCGAGACTCGATTCATCGACTTCAAATCTGACAAGCAGCCCACCTGGTGTCCCGGCTGCGGCGACTTCGGGACGATGAACGGCATGATGAAGGCGCTGGCGAACACGGGGAACGACCCCGACAACACGTTCGTCGTCGCCGGCATCGGCTGTTCGGGCAAGATCGGCACGTACATGCACAGCTACGCGCTCCACGGCGTCCACGGCCGCGCGCTGCCCGTGGGTACGGGCGTGAAGATGGCCAACCCCGACCTCGAAGTGATGGTCGCGGGCGGCGACGGCGACGGCTACTCGATCGGTGCGGGCCACTTCGTCCACGCGGTGCGCCGGAACGTCGACATGAGCTACGTCGTGATGGACAACCGCATCTACGGCCTCACCAAGGGGCAGGCCTCGCCGACCTCGCGTGAGGACTTCGAGACGGCGACGACGCCCGAGGGGCCGAAGCAGCCGCCGGTCAACCCCCTCGCGCTCGCGCTCTCGGCGGGCGGGACGTTCATCGCCCAGTCGTTCGCGTCGGACTCCCAGCGCCACGCCGAACTGGTGCAGGAGGCCATCGAGCACGACGGGTTCGGGTTCGTCAACGTGTTCTCGCCGTGTGTCACGTTCAACGACACGGACACGTACGACTACTTCCGCGACAACCTCACGGACCTCGCGGAGACCGACCACGACCCGAGCGACTTCGATCAGGCCAAGGACCGCATCATGGACCCCGACGGCGAGTATCAGGGGATCCTCTATCAGGACGAGAACTCCGTCCCGTACCACGAGGCCCACGGCGTCACCGAGGACATGACCGAGATCCCCGACGGCGCCCCCGAGAACGCAACCGACCTCGTTCGCGAGTTCTACTGAACGGCCACCGGCCCGTTTTTTCCGCCGGCCACCCTCCCGCTCCTCGGGACGGTTCCGACCGCCGTGAGACGACGGAAAACGCGGAGTACGCGACTGACTCGCAGGGTTCGCTGCGGAGTTAGCAACACTCATTACGGACACGGCGTTTCGTGTGTCCATGTCCGACCGTTTTGACGTGGTCATCGCGGGCGCCGGACCCGCGGGCGCGCAGTGCGCCCGCGACCTCGCCCAGCGAGGCTACGACGTCGTCCTCCTCGAACTGGAGTCGGAGGACGAGTTCCCGCGTCAGAGCAACAAGTCGACCGCCGGCACGTTCCCGTCGATGATGGCCGCCTTCGGCGTCCCCGACGACGTGGTGATGAACTACACCGACGACGTGGTGCTGGAGTCGCCCAACCACCACTACGTCCAGAACCAGCCCGGCGCCGTGCTGGAGTTCGCCGAGTTCAAGCAGTGGCTCGTCGCCGACGCCCGGGAGAAGGGCGCGGAGGTGTGGTTCGACGCCCGGGTCTCCCGGCCGATCAAAGAGGACGGCACCCCCGTCGGCGTGCGCTACAACGGCGACGAGGAGGTGTACGCCGACATCCTCGTCGACGCGACCGGCCCCGCGGCGCCGTTGGCGAAGGATCTGGGCGTCAGCGACCTCAAACGCGGGAAGCAGGCGATCGGTGTCGAGTACGAGCTCGAAGGCGTCGACATCGACCACCCCGACTACGCGGACCTGACGGACTCGATGATGCTCCGACTCGATCACGATCTCGCCCCGGGCGGCTACTCGTGGATCTTCCACACCGGCGGCGATGAGGCGAAGGTGGGGATCTGCTACATCCAGAACGACAGCCACCAGCGCCACGGGAAGGAGGGAATGGGGATCGACGACTACCTCCAGTACTGGCTCGACACCGATCCCCGGTTCGAGGACGCCGAACGCATCGAGGGGAAGGTCCACCGCGGCTCCGCCCACATCCAGACGCCGGGCGAGCTCAGCACTGACAGCTTCATGGCGATCGGCGACACCGTGCCCAGCATCGACCCGCTCTGGGGCGAGGGGATCCACAAGGGGATGCAGTCCGGCCGCGCGGCCGCGACGACCGCCGATCGCTGTCTCACGCCCGAGGAGCCCGACACCTCGGCGTCGGCGATGGCGGTGTACAACAAGCTCTGGCACAGCGAGGTCGCCCCGCGGGCCCGCGAGCGCCTGCTGATGACCGAACTGCTCTACCTCGCGCCGAACTCCCGGTACGACACGCTGATGGCCGACCTGAACGACACCGAGGAGGAGACGCTGGCGAAGGTCAACGCCGGCGACGTGGGCGCGATGCGGAAGCTGCTCCACCTCAGCGACGTGCCGCTGCTCGCGAAGTTCGCGCGCGAACGGTTCGCCGAGTAAGCGAAACCGACCTCGGCACGGGACCTGCCGCCCGCTCCGTCGGGCGGCCGCGGAACCAATGCCGTCGTCGTGTGAACCGACGACGGCGCGCGACCGGCGAGCGGCGTCGCCCGCTCGCTCGGAGCCAATGCCGTCGTCGTGTGTACCGACCTCGGCGCGCGACCTGCTGTCCGCTCTGTCGGGCAGCCGTGGAGCCAATGCCGTCGTCGTGTATACCGACCTCGGCGTCGGCCGCGAACGGGCGCTCCGGGGGGCAAATCTGCCCCGGCCGCAACGGTTTCCTCGCTAGAACGACTACCTGAATACATGAGCGAGACGCCAACCGGCGACGAGATCGCGACCGCCGAGGACTGCCCGCGCGCCAGCGGCATGCCGATGCTCGGCATGGGGACGTGGGAGCTGACCGACGAACAGACCTGTCCCGAGGCGGTCGCGACCGCGCTGGAGATGGGGTACCGCCACGTCGACACCGCACAGGCGTACGGCAACGAACATCTGGTCGGCGACGGGATCGCCCGCAGCGAGGTCGACCGGGAGGATATCTTCCTCGCGACGAAGATCTGGAACTCGGATCTGGGGTACGACGACGCGATCGACGCCGCCTACGACGCCGTCGACAACCTCGGCGTCGACTCGGTGGACCTGCTGTACGTCCACTGGCCGGCCGAGGCGTACGACCCCGTCGAGACGTTCCGCGCGTTCGACGAGCTCGTCGAGGAGGGCGTCACCGAGCGCATCGGCATCTCCAACTTCGAGCCCGAGCAGATCGAAGAGGCGCAGGCGGCGGCCGACCACGAGATTTTCGCCCACCAGTTCGAGTGCCACCCGCTGCTCCAGCAGGAGGCGGTCCGCGAAGCGACCGTGGAGCACGGCATCGAGCCGGTCGCATACTCCCCGCTGGCCCGCGGCGAAGTGTTCGGCCACGAAGTGATCAGCGACATCGCCGGCACCCACAACGTCAGCGAGGCGCAGGTGAGTCTCGCGTGGCTCCGCGAGCAGGGAGTCACTGCGATCCCGAAAGCCTCCAGCGAGGCCCACCTCCACGACAACTGGGCGTCGCTCTCGCTCCAGCTCGATGACGGCGAGCTCGCGGCGATCGACGAGCTGGCGGAGAGCCGCCGGATGGTCGATCCCGATTTCGGCCCGTGGAACCGCTGAACTGTCGAATAACTGTCGTCTGACGCGCGTCGTCCGCACCGCAACTTTCACCTCGGCGGGACTGCTCTACTCGCCCAATGCAAGGGCAGCGAACCGGACTGATCGACGCCATCCGCATCGACGTCGCCCGCCTCCACGCGACGTGGATGGAACTGGTGTTCCCGCGACAGCTCGACCCCAGTAGCGTGCTCGGTCGCTGGGAGCCCGAAACGGGTGGACAGAAGGCCGCCTACTACGCGTGGGCTGCGGTGGGGATTCCGCTCGTCGTGATCGGCTACCCGCTCCTCCTGCTCGGCTTCGCGACGCGCTACTACGCCGGGAAGCTCGACTCCGCGACCACCCGACTGGGGATCGTCGGCGTCGTCCTCGTCGCCGCGGTGGCGTGGGGGCTGTTGACCGTCGGCGCGTGGATCAGGCAGTTCTCGGCAGACGGGCTGATCGCCGTCGCGGCCGCGGGCGGGGTCGCGACCGTCTCCGCGGGGCTGGCGGTGGTGTTCTCCCGCCGCGGGGGCCGCCTGACGAGCGTCCTGTTCGCCTACCCTGCCGCGACGACCGCGCTGTTTCTCCCGCCGGTCGTCGCCGCGCTCTACTCGCCGGCGCTGGCCGGCGTGCTCACGGGCAGCACCAACCTCGCGATCTGGATCCTCGACAACGTGCTCACCGTGGGTGGGCTGAACGAGATCATCCGGAGCCGCTTCGCGCTGGAGGGGCCGGCGTACGTCGCGATGTGGTTCGGGATCGCCGTGCCGCTGGGCTGGCTGCTCGGCGGCGTGGTCGCGCTGGCGGACGTGATCCGCCCGAAGCAGGAGGGGTCGAACGCCTCCGGCAGCGCCGGGCAGTTCTAGGACTGCTCGGCGGTCTCCTCCTCGGCGACGCTCTCCTCCTCGACCTCGTCGGTAACGCGGGACGCCACCCGGACGCCGATCAGCGAGACGACGATGCCGGCGACGATGAAGCCCAGCAAACGCTGGCCCGGCTGGAACGTGATCTCGACGCTCAACAGCGATAGCGTCAGGTGGGGGATGTCCGCCTGCTGTTCGAGGAAGTAGCCCGCGAAGCCGCGGATCACCAGCCCGACCGCGACGACGCCGAAGGGGAGGTTCAACACGGGGGAGGGGATCCCCTCGTCCCGGATCCGTTCGTCGATCAGCCGGCCCGCAGAAGCCGTCAGCGCTGCCAGCGCCAGCCACGGCACCGCGTCGTAGACGAACAGCACGGACTGGATCAAAACGGGCTCCGAGCCGGCCTCGGTGGCCGCGAGCCCGCCGAAGAACGCGCCGACCAGCGCCAGCCCGGCGCCGACGGCGTACGTGACGACGGACACCTGCCCGGAGTACAGCGCCTCGCGCGCCTGTTCGGGCGTGTTCTCCAGCCGGTCGTCGATCGCGAGTCCCTTGTACAGCAGCACCGCGCCGAGCAGCGACGCGAGGCCGGCCATCGCGATCTGGGGCGAGAACTGGATCGCGAGCGCGGGCAGGACGAGCAGCGCCACGCCCAGCGGCACCAGCACCGTCTCGCGCATCTCCTCGTCGCCGAGGAACTGCTTGAGCAGGTAGTACGTCGACTCGATGTCGCGGGCCTGTCTGACGACGACGCGGTCGACGCTGTCGACGCCAACGCGGGACTCGACGATCGGAACCACGCGCTCGTCCTCGGCGCTGTCGACGACGACGATCGCGGAGTCGGGGTCGTAGCGCTCGATCAGTTCGTCGATCTGGCGGGCGATCGCGCGGTCGGCGTTCACCCGGGAGTCCGTCCCACCGGAAACCACCGCGACGGTCGCGTCGTCGCCGCTGTCGGTCAGGTCACGCGCAACACGGAGGGATTCGAGCAGGCAGTTGACACTCGCGTCTTCGGGGTCGGCGAGCCCCACGTCCGTCACGAGCGAGCGCACCGCCTCCCAGCCGGCGACGGGCATCGCCGCGCCCGACTTCGCGCCGACGTCGTTCGAGCGGTCCACACAGAGGACCAGCGTGCTCACGGGGACAGCGAGGGGCGCCGCGACGTTAAGCTTCGGGTCGGTGAGCCAGAACCGGACAGACGCCCGACCGGGTCAGTCACGGTCACGCCCGAAACCGGAAGTCGAGCCCCCCGTCCTCGCCGGTCACGCGGCTGGCGAGCCCGGCGCCGAAGGCGTACGCGACCGAGCGCGCGCCCATCCCCACGCGAGCGAGCGGCCCGCGCTGGGGCTCGAACTCTCGAACCGTGATCTCCTTCCCGAGCTTCGCTTCGAGGCTGTCGGTCACGTCCTCGCGGGTGCCGATCTCGTCGACGAGCCCCATCTCCGCCGCCTCGGTGCCCAGGTAGATCCGGGCCTCGGTGTCCCGGATCTCGCCCTCGCTCAGCTCCCGGCCCTCGGCGACGCGGTCGACGAAGCGGTCGTACAGCCCGTCGATCAGGCTCTGGAGGTACTCGCGTTCGTCGTCGTCGATCTCCTTCAGCGGGGTGCCGGCGTCCTTGTACTCGCCGGCGGTGAACTGCTCGTAGCTGACCCCGAGCCGGTCGGCGAGGTCGGCGACGTTCGGCCGCGAGCCGATCACGCCGATCGAGCCGACGATCGACGGCTCGCGCGCCCAGATCTCGTCACAGCCGGAGGCGATCCAGTAGCCGCCGCTCGCACACACGTCGGTCGCGTACGCGACGGTCGGGCCGTCGAACCGCTCGGCGGCGTTGCGGATGTCCTCGCTGGGGACCACCTCGCCGCCGGGCGTGTTGAGCTTGACGAGCAGCGCGTCGACCGCTGGATCGTCGTCGGCCCGGTCGATCTGCTCGGCGATCTCGTCGGCGGTCGCGCCCACCGGCCCTGTCGGGATGGGGTTGTTACCGGCGCCGTCGCGGGTGATCGGCCCCTCGACGCCGACCTCCGCGGCGTTGTACGCCGGGAACTGGCTCCCAGCGAGCCGGGCCAGCACGCGGACGACGCCGGCCGCGAATGCGAACGCGAGCAGGATCCCGAACAGGTCCGCGAGATCAGCCGCAAACTCGACGAATAGCAGCCACGCCGCCACCAGCGCGACGAGCGTGCCGCCGGCGACGAGCAGCAGCCGCGCCAGTCTGTCGTTCGTGTCGGACATGGGCGCTACTGCGGCGCGGTGCTACAAAAAGTGTGGCCGAAGTAGCGGCGACGGCGCGGCCGCTGCCTGTTCGGGCACGGTCGAAAAACGGGAACGTTCGCCGAAAGTTACAGCAGGCCGGTCTTCTGCAGCTTCATCAGGTCCTCGGTGTCGAGGGTCTCGCCTTCCTTGAACTTCTGGTAGATCTCCTCGGCCTCTTCTTTCTCCTCTTCCATCTTCTGCTCGCGCTCGTCCTTGCGCTCTTCCTCTTCCTCCTTGTCGAGTTCGCGCAGGCGCTTCTGGACGCGCACGAAGTCCTCGTGGTGGCGGTCGGCCGCCTCCTGGGCCTCGACGAACAGCTCGTGCATCTCGTCGGCCTCGTCACGGATCTCGTCGGCCTCGCGGTAGGCCTCGATCATCTCGTTGTGGTGCTCCTGGGCCTTGTCCGCCAGCTCCGTGACCTTCTGGTGGTGCTGGCTAGCCTCCGAGCGAACCTCCTCGGCCTTCTCGATCTTCTCCTCGAGTTCGTCGCTCTGGTCGACCTTCTCCTCGCGCTCGGCGAGCTGCTCGCGCTTGTCCTCGATCTTCTCGATGAGTTCGCGCTCCTCCTCGGCCGAGAGCACTTCGGTCTGCTGCTTGAACTCGAGGTCCTCGATCTCCTCGCGGAGCTCCTCGGCGTCCTTGCCGTCGTCGAGCTCGAGGTCCTCCTTCATCTCCTCGACCTCGTCGAACAGCTCGTTCGCGTCGGCGTTGAGCTCGTTGCGCTTCTCCTTGTGCTCCTGAACCTGCTCGTTGAGCTCGTCGCGCTGCTCGCGGTGCTCCTGTGCCTCGTCGACCTTCTCGCGAGTTTTCGCGTTCAGGTCGTCGCGCTTGGAGGCGCGCTCGGAGGCGATCTGGTTCAGGTCGTTCCGTCGATCCCGGAGCTGCCCGGCGAGCTTGATCAGCTCGCCCTTGGAGCCGTTCTCCAGCTTCTCCTCGGGGAGGTCGACGTTGTCTTCTTCGCTCAGTGCTTCGATGTCGTACTTGTCGAGTACGTCCTGTTTCGTTACCATGCTAATCGAACCTCTGTACCATCCGCCCTCCGGACACAGCTGACGCTCGTGGGGCCGCAGTAAATCGTGGATAAGAGTTCCCGATCATTCTGCGTGCGGTGCCACCAGCGCCGGAGGCGTTCTGGTATCTCAGCGTAGGGTACTAGCGTAGTTAAATTCTTCGGTGGTTCGCGGGTGTAATTGCGTCACACGGCCTCTACTGCCCGTCACGCACTCGCACACCCCCGGCAGGTCGGTGCGGTTCGGCAGGCACTTCCCGGGGCGTCGCCGACGCTGTGACATGAACGACGCGAACGCGAGCGGCGAGGGGACCCACGTCGAGCGAGTCCGCGCACGCGGGCACGAGAACGTTACCGGCGAGCACGCGAGCACCGTCGAAGTGACCACCGACGATTGGCTCACCCCCGCCGGCGACTGCATCGTCGGCGTCGAGGCCGACGGGACGCCCGCCGACTTCAACGACGCGTTCGTCGACGCCTGCCAGTCGAGCGAGGCGACGATCACCGCCGAGTTCGCGGTCGACGCCGGGGAGGAGACGCTGACCGACACGATCACCGGTCGCGGCGACCCCGAACTCACCTTCGAGGGCGACCGGAGCCTCGTGGGCAGAACGAGCGAGTACGTCGACGATCGAACCGTGTTCGTCGACGCCGACGGCGCCGCGGCTGATCTGGACCGCGAACTGATCGACGCGCTCGCGGCCGGGGCGGAACTCACGCTGACGCTGACCGTCGAATCCGGCGAGAACTGAACGCGTTCGCCGCGCAGTTTTTGGTCGCCCGCCCGGACCGTTCGGTATGAGCGACGACGCCGAGGAGCGCCCGGACGAGCCGTCGAGGAACATCAGCGGCGGCCCGGACGGCGGTGGGGAAGCGGTCGCGGCTGTCGACGACGGCAAGCCGGCCAGTCGGGCCGAGGCGGTCGTCGACGAACTCGGCGAGATGTACTGGCAGAAGGCCTACGGCGGCCGGGACGCCTTCGAGTGTCTGGTCCGGACGATCCTGAGTCAGAACACCAGCGACAAAGCCAGCCAGCCGGCCCACGACAGCCTGATGACGCGGTACGGCTCGGCGGCGAGTGAAGCCGGCGAGGACGGCGACGACACCGACCTCGCCGAGTCGCTCGCCGACGCCGCGCAGGACGAACTCGCCGAGACGATCGCTTCTGCGGGCCTGTACAACCAGAAGTCGGAGACCATCGTCCGCCTCGCGGGCCGGATCGTCGAGGAGTACGGCGGGGAACAGGGGTTCGACGAGTTCGTCCAGACCGGGGAGTACGACGAGGTTCGGGACGCCCTGCTCGACATGAAGGGCGTCGGCCCGAAAACCGCCGACTGCGTGCTGCTGTTCGCCGGCGGCCGCGACGGCGTCTTCCCCGTGAAGACGGAAACAACCAATACCATTTTGATATCACAGCGATATAGTACCGTGTAGGATGAGTGGTCGATACAAGACACTTCACACGGAGATTGATTTTCCTCAAGGTGAACGATGGCTTCAGCGGGAGGCAGTGAAAAATACAGAGCAGAATGCAAAGCAGAAGAGGATCGCTCTCGAACAGTTTGATGAATACCTTACATCGAAGGGCTTTGAGTCGCTGGATGCTGTTGACAATACTATATTAGACGACTTCTCAGTGTGGCTGGATGACGAGCAAGGCCACGCTCATTCTACCCTATCTCATCGCTGGTACGCTGTGCGTGCGTATTTGAACAAACATGTTGAAGATGGATTGGGGTATCTGGATGAGGAAGACGATTGGATTCTCTCTTGGATTGATCAAGGGACCGAGACGGTCAAACAACTAGACAGGGACGTTCACTGGTTGCCTCTCGATAAGATAGAGGAATTAATTGAGGGCGCTAAAAATCTCAAGAACCGCTTAGTCATAGAACTGCTTTGGAACACTGGTTGCCGACCGAGCGAAATTTCCCGAATGAAGCTCCGCCGTCTGGACCGTGATAGTAGATCTATCGAAGTGAAAACGTCGAAGGTACAGGATACCTCGGCTGAGAACTATGAAAGGACGGTATTCTATAGCCGTTCCATGCGTCAAACTATGCGAGAGTGGTTAGATCGAGGGGGGCGTGATTCGCACCCGTATGCGGATAAGTCGCCATATCTTGTAGTCGGATACAATACGCCTTCTATCGATGCTCGGCAGATCAATCAGATCGTTCGTATGGCAGCGGAAGAGGCGGGAATTCAGGAAACTTCTATCGAAACGGCTCAGACCGACGAAGATGGGAATCCTGTTTCAGTGAACCGGATCACTCCGAAGACTTTGAGACATAGTTTCGCTGTCCATAGCGTGCGTGGTCGTGAAAATTCTGGTACTCCTCCAATGGATATTGAAAGACTTCGCCGGTTGATGGGTCATTCATCATTAGAAGTCACTCGTCACTATCTGCAATACCGAAAATCGGAGCTTAGGGATGCTTACGACGACTCTCATCCTGCTTAGTCGTCTTTTGGTTTGAGGTCGTTTCGGTCGATATAGTCCTCTGTGGCGTGTCTCATTAACTCCTGAACTGACCGGAACCGGGGTTCATTTTCCACTACTTCCTCCCAACGTTCTCTTGTCTCATCGTCTACTCTGACGTTTATCTGCGCCATTATCTGAACGGCTAGAGGTGCCTACACATGGAACCTATATCTTGTGCTACTAGGCCACATCAGATGATATCATTTGCTACCAATAGATATATTTTGATAGCGCATCAATAGAGAGGTAGAGGTTTTCCTCAGTGCCTGATTCCGACACCACCGACGACAGCTTAGAAGAACAGGTAGAAGATTTAGAGGAGAAAGTAGAGAGGTTGGAGGAAGAGAATCAGGGCCGCAATCAGCTGGAGATTCGGGCTTACGACCTTCACATCAAGGGTTCTTCCGAGGACACGGATATGGGCGAGCTGTTAGAGTTGTTCTCTGACCAGATGGACGGGTTGATGAAACAGGCTCTAGTCGGAGAGTATCAAGAACTTGAGGAGCAGACTCTGCACGGACACCTGTTCGGTGATGACTGATTATGGGGCTCTTCAGTGATTCCAACGACGAAGACGAGAAGTTGGAGGAAGAGAACGAGACCTTGCCTCACCAAGTCACCCGAATGCAGGTCTCGCAGAAGGTCGAACACGCTAACGATTGGATTCGAAGAGTGAATCGTGAGGGGTGGGATCTCTACTTGTTCCCCGACGAGCCCAGTCTAGAGCAGGTTAGAAAGCAGGATGGCGAACTGAAACGTCTCTACGATAAAATCTCAGAGAGGCGGCCTACCGACAAGGAGGAGCGAGCGAAGGTCTTGCACGCTCGTCAGGCGGTTCGAGAGCTGATGGAAGTGTATGCAGTGTACGACTCCATCACTGAGCCGGTGGACCCTGAGGTCAACGACTCCAGCGACAACGATGGAGGTGTCTCGAATGCAGTCTGATGCTGTTCAGAACTTCAATGACGGTATTTCGGCATATCAGAACATCTTCCATTCAGCTGGTGTTCATCTGAATCCTCTGGCCAACACTACTCCACAGGAGATCGAGGAGCGCATGGGTCAGATTGAGAGGGCGAAAGAGAACACGACCCACCCTGAGAGAGTCCAGAAACTGAACAGGCTTCGCAACTACCTCTTGGAGATCAACTACCAGAATTCATGAACCGTAGAAAGTACCTCAAAGCGATTGCTGCTGTACCGCTCACTCCTTCGATTCCTGAATTTGATGGTCAGGACACGGAGGACGAAGAATGGACTGTCCGGGGTGTGTGGCGTCGTAAGGACGACACTGGGTATCTGCATGATAGAAATGAGGGTGTAGAGGCAGAATTTGAACACTACAACGAATGGGTTAGTCCGACTATCGAAGCTCTTGATGGAGGGAACATTGTCAACCTCTTCGATTACCGTCTGATCTCCATCTATAACGGCTCTTACAGCCGTACTCACTTCGCTCACGACAATGGATTGGAGGTGACGATTAAACGGGAACCCGAAGAAGAAGTTGAGTGGACGGCCTATGTGACTCATGTGGATGAGCTTTGGGAGGATCATAGGGAGTATGCTTCTTCCTCTCAGGTTCGTATCGCTCAGAAACTGAAGCAGGTTAAGGATAACTACAACGAATGATAGGCAGAAGAGATTTCGTCAAAGGTGTTGTGTCGGCTCCGATTATCCCTTCTCTGCCTTCTCTTAGTACGACTGAGGACGAAACTGAAGAAGAGGAGTGGGAGATCAGCTCTAGTTGGTTCCGACCCTACGACCACGGAGATCTTCTATTGGTTAAGAACGACGAGGTTCAACACCGTTGGAGGTACGAGTCTTATGAAATGTGGCAGAAGGCGACCCTCTTGAACGGAAGGTTTGCTGCCGATTCTAGTAATGACTCTATGGACTATATTGCCGATCTATTCTCTATGAACATCCACTCGCTGTATATCGATCCTCCGTTTTTCTCGTCTGTGTTCAAGAGCGAGGATTCTAAGGTTCACATTCACAGTAGAGAGGACTTTGAAGAGGAATACGTGTATCACATAGAAACGCACTCTGGAGAGGTTTTAGAAGGGGTTGAGAGCGAGGCTGACAGTCTTGATGAGGCGATTCAGGACATTGGTGAATTCCTGAATGACTGAACCCTTGGTGAATGACTACCAAGTGTGGGAGTGTGGCGATCAGACAGTCACTCTAGGCATCAGGCACGGAATTGCTCTCTTTGCCCGCTGTACTTGCCAGAAAGCGAACTTGAATGAGGAAATCGGGTTGTATGAATGGGGGTACAAGACATGGAGTTGGGAGTCGTCGTACTGCGTTCACACGTATACTGTATTGGCGCACTTCTACGCCCGCCACGCTATGAAGAACTTGGAGGCAGAACGGTTGGATAAGTAATACTTTTAGACTTATATAACCTTACTTGAAATATGAATGAAATATCTGAAATGGACGATGAAGAGCTAATCAAAGAGTACAGAGAGACAGTGGAATTCCGAACTGAGGAGAGTATACATGGGCAAGTGACTCCGCACGAGATAGAGTTTCGGAAGGCGTTAGAGAATGAGATTTTGGAGCGGATGGATTAGTCTTCTAGGGCGTTGTTCACGAGTTTGAATTCACCTTCAGTGGGTTGGTACACTTGCCCTGCATCGTGCAGTTTGTCTAGTACATCATCGACTCTCCACTCCTCTGCGTCGAATTCTTCATGGAGATCTGATCGACTGACAGGCTCGTTATTGCTGATGTAATAGGCTACCTCGATCTGACCGAATGTAACTTGTTCACCGCCGATTCGAAGGGTTTCACCGCCCTCTTCGTGGATTACTATACCCACGTCTTGATCCTCACTTAGAAAATAGGCTGTGCTGTCGTCGTTGATATACATATTGTCCATCATACTCGTATGTACGTTATAGTAGAAGAGAGTAAAGGGGTTCACTCTGACCGGAAGTGATTACAATAGTCGCTCTGCTATAATGTGTCAATTAATGTCTGACAAGTCTCGCCGTCGAGTTTTGGAGGTTGGAGGAACGGTACTTCTCTCAGGGCTTGCGGGCTGTTCTGGAGTTACCGACCGAATTCCGGGCGGTTCGACCGATACTGAGTCACCGACCGCTACAGAAGACGAGAATACCCAGCAGTACACGCTCCCGCCTGTGGCCGAACTTCAAGGCGATGGTGTCCCTGACGATGGAACTGTCACTCTGAGTGCGTTGTTCGTTCCCGCTACGACGCCCGGTGATCCGAATCTTTACTTTGAAGATGAGATCACCTACGAACTGTTTGTGTATGACAAGTTCCCTGTAGGGAATAGTGTCACTCTCACAAAGGTTGCTGAAAAGACTAACGCACCATACGAGCAGGTTAATGAGACATTCGAGCTATCGTATGAAGACCTACCAAAGAATCGCCAGATGAGATTCAGGCTCAAAGTCACGAACAATAATACTGGAGAATCCGAATGGGCTATGGATGAGCGTGTGTTCTACTATGAACAGTATGGGGATATTGAAACAGCTGTTACTGACACCTCTTACAATGTTTTCCGAGGATCTAGTGACTGGACAAGGAACGATTTTGTTTCTGGTCTCAAGGAGAACTCATATATTATGAATTTCTCTGGGCGGAACGATATTTCCGCACCAGATCTCCCTGAAGAGGTTCCTTTCTCCCGAGAAGCATATAAACTAGATAATGATCTTTATAGGAATAATGATAAGCCTATCTCTGCTCCATTCCATGGGTCACAGATCGAACTACCAGAGAGCCATATAGACCTGTCTAATGAACTGATGCAAGACTATGACGTGGGTAGTTATTATAATAGCTTCACTTTCACGGGTAATGTGCCCTCGGAGTATGATTATTATGGACGTAACCAGTACGATGTTCTCAACAATCCAATCTACACAGAAATGGCTGATTTCATCGTTGAGGCTCAGACATCTTATGGGATTGAAAACCACTTTGGTAGAATTGATAAAGCTGCGGGACTGATTCAATCTCAAGAATATGCTGCTATCACTGGTTCCATCCGTGATGCTCCTGTCCATCTGCCTGAAGCATATTGGCAGGATCCCGCAGAGAATTGTGTGGGAATGTCTTTCCAGCTGTGTTGGCTGCTTTATCACCTTGGATACACCTGTGGGACTGTATGGCTAGACCGTAGTGGAAGAAATGCGTCTCACCTTGGAGTTGGTATCCCCGTTCCAGAAGACGTGATTGAATCTGAATCCCCTGACGGGTATCTCTCTACGCTTGAGGATCCTGAGTCTCCCTCTTTCCAGTTCATCGAGCAGATCTCGGATAATGTTGGACCAGACTCTCGGCCAGAGACACTAGGAGAGTATCCTTGGCTATACATTGAAGCAACATCTTCAAACAATCTTGGACTAATTCCATTCGATTCAGATACTATCGATAATCGTCGGGTTCGGTTCGCTATCGAGCCAGAGGATAACGTGTTCGGAACGGATGTAGGGGCGCCGAATAATCGATAATCAGGTGATTTCCGAGGGTTAATCCGCCTACGCCAACCCAGCGTCTTCCAGATTCGACTGTATTTGCTCGTCATCACGCCGCCAATAGTGATCACGAAATGTTTGATAGTCAGACCAACCCCCCCAATCCATTACCACGTCTCCAGTCACACCACTCTGAATCATTTTTGTAGCCCATGTGCGCCTACAATCGTGTGCGCTAAGATTCAACCAGTCTTCGTTGGCAGTCTTCTCAGCAAGATCCTCAGCAGCGTCATATACCCAGTTCTGAATGGTCCTTTCCGTCTTGTCGATGATTGGGTCGTCTATGTTCACACCGTCCTTCACCTTGTATATGGACAGTATCTCGGTTGCGAGATCGGATGGAATGAACGTCTCTCTGTAGCCTCTCTTCGCTTTGGGTACTTTGAGGACCATAAACTCAGCATCAGAATCTTGGATACAGTCGGCGGTAACTCTGGGCACTTCATCGGCTCGAAGCCCTGACTGGAGCATTAGTTTGATGGCCAGTTCTCGCTCGTAGTCGTCGTAGTATTCGACCAGCTGTTGTTGCTCTTCCTCCTGTAGCCAGCAACGGAAACCACCAGAGTCAGTTTCTTCTTTATACATCGTCATCACGGGAGTTAGACCCGATATTGACGTTATCTCTCCAGTGAAAGTCCGTGTGATCTTGCGTTGCACAGGCATACCCCACACAAAAGGCGATCACCAGCAGACAGAACAGGATGAAGATCAACGAAAGTCCTATGATAATTTGTTCTATCATTGTTCATCACCTCCATCTGAGATAACGTTCACACAGATGGCCAGTTCAGCTTCACACTCTCTGTTTTCACAGTTGAATGTGTACGTCGGGAATGGATCTGTAAGTCGCCGGTTTTCCTCGCCGCACTCAGGACACTCAAATTCGATATATTGGTGTTGCCCATGAGATCCTTTAGTGATATCTCTCGCTGATTCACTACTCAATGTGAATCACCCTTCGTTTTAATATCAGAACAGTTGTATTCGTAGTGGTACGAACCGGCAGGCCCAGATTCTGGGTACACTCGTTCTTTCCCGTGTGCCCATAGAGGATAGCCGCAATCGTCGCAACCTGTTTCATCACGAACGCTCTGTATTGTCTCGATTCTATGCTTCAGCCAATTTACTTCGGAGTCATTTCCAAATAATGTCATAACAATTATCTAATACATTTTATGTAGTAAAGGGGTTTCGGCGGTTTGAGGAATTGACGAAATACGAGACGACTCTGTGGGCTTGAGGGGTAGGGTAGATGGGTCTATTCTGGGTTGAGTTTCAGAAAATACAGGATTATCCGAAACTCGTCAGCCACTCCCCCAAGTTAATGTGTATATGGAATCACACTCTGGACTATGGGACTCTTCGACAAGGTTTCAGACGCTCTCGGCGGTAGTGGGTCTGAGGAAACCGAAGAGGAATCAGATGAATCGACCGCTGGTGTGTTCGACATTCCAGAGTGGGCAGTAGAAGATCGAGTCAACGTAGAAAAGCGGACAGAGATCATCCACGAACATTACGATGTGACTGAAACGCAGGCTCGAATCATCGCTCAAACGTTACAAGACCATATGGAAAGTACAGAAGGGTACAGCCAATCTTCGATCAAGTCTAGTATAGAAGAAGAGTTGGACATTGATGAGGAACTTCTTGAAACGATTGTCTGGACGGAGAGGGCTTCCATCGAGACTATTGATAGAGTTAACACGTATCTGGAACAAGAGACAGGAGGAGAAGTATACAAAATTCAATCCGCTATGGATGATCGAACCCACCCTGTTACCCGTGAAGCTGTCGAGGAGATCGAGGAACGAGGTGGAGCTGTTCCCATGAAGGAGCTAGCAGAGATTCTAATTGAGAAAGCAGAGAAGTATGAGGACGAGGGCGGGACACCTGAACGAATGGAACACTGGGTTCCTCACGAGCGATTCCGATTCTCTATCACACGGCACGTTGAAATGTGAGTTTAGTCGTCGCCAAAGACCTCCTCTCTCCAGTCCTTCTTTCCCCCTGTAGGCGTCTTCAACTCCTGATTGAATTTCGCATAGAGTAGGCCACCGGGGATGAGCATAATGAACAGGAAGAACCCAGTCACATAGATGGCGTCGGTGAATCCGAAATCAGTTCCAATCGCTACAACCCAGACAATCAGAATGAGTGTACCAAATAGACCGAATACCATCATCGAAATCCAAGTCAAAATACCTCCCAAAATTCCTGACGAGGAAGGTTCGTAGCCACACTGAGGACACTTATCTGCCTCTAACGAGATCTCTGAGTCGCATTTCTCGCAGGTCCCTGTTTCCTTGGCCGTCGATGTGGCAGTCTCAGGTTCTGGTTCTGATTCTAGTTCGGCTTTATCTGGTGTGTTGAGATCGGCACCACATTCTGCACAGAATGAGTCGCCCGTGTCGTGTTCAGCTCCGCAATTCGAACAGTAGGGCATATTCCACTTGTTAACCAGCTACTATCTTAAACCTAAGTCTCTGACTCTATCTCAACATTGAATGGAGTAAACCCGTGTTTGAGTTCGTAGAGTCTATTGATCGCCGCCATACACTCTATCAGCTCTTCTTGAATGTCGTCGATCACGTTGAGTGTGAACCGAGATTCTATATCATGGGCAAATGCTCCTCTATATCTCCCAATGTCATCTAACGTACTCTGCACGTCGTCAGAGATCACGTCAAAGTGATTCAGGAGCTTGTGACGGTCTTCGTAAGAGGTGAATTGGTTCACGAAAAAGTTCGTGCCTTCTTCTGTGCGTTTATCATCGTCTAGCACTTCTGGAAGAATTCCACTCATCATGCTCTTTGCGAGTTCGTATGAAAGCAGATATGCTACAACAACTTGCTGCCGGACTGAATGACGGCTGATATCAGTTGCTAATTCTTGAATGTCGTCAGCGAATGGCTCTTGTCGAATTACATCCTCACCTGCTGCGAAATAGTCTTCCTCTATTTCATACATCATATCACACAGATAGATGATACTGAAGTAGTCCAATTCCTCCTCAGTAAAATCGCCACCGTAGCGGACAATATAGGAAGAAACACATGTGCTTGAAAACTCGAAGTATTCATCAGTATCTTCCTCTGGATCAATTCCCCTTTCGTCAAGTGAATCCTGTAAGAAGTGGAAGAAGTCTTCTCTCTCGTCTTCGCTCATAAGTCAAGGTTGAAGTCTACCCACATATTTGCTAGGCTACTCTATCTACAGAATTCACACTCTGACTGGCTATCAAAGTAACCCACCCCACCCCCCTACTCCAATGCGCTCGTGTACGTGGGCGTGAACAGATCGAGGACTTCGGGCTACTCTACTTGCCCAATATCAGTGTTTAGGGGGTTCAGATAACCCCGATATAGAGGGTGTTTTCGGGGCAAATCACCGAAACCCCATCCAGACAGGTATAGCAGAGGCTCTACTTGTAGAATCGTGGTAAAACCAGAGTTGAAAACACCTCAAAACCCCGAAACCCCATCCAGAGCCCATCACTAGCGCCTCTACTCCACGAATTAGCGTCAAAGTCGATGATTCAACCAAGAAAATCGGGCTAACCCTCTGACACCCATTGATCTTCGTCTTCTTCTTTCGCTTCTCGGCGTGCAGTTTCTCGAAGGAATTCAATCATATCCTCCTCGTTCTCTGCTACTGTTTCAGCCTGATTTGAATCGTCATGGATCGCACAGAAGCCGTGTGCATTGAGTCCATTCTTGTTCCCACAACGCTCGCCATTATCCTTCTCAAAGAGACACTGGCCCCAGAAATCGTCCCAAGAGGCATCTTCATCGTCGTTATCGAGATCCCATTCCCACTCCGACTCCTCTAGCGTATCGTACTCCCAATCCGTCTGAGGGATGCCTGAGAGGACTTGCTTCGGATCTTCATTGTCAAGCCCTTCGTAGATCTTTGCGGTCTTCTGGGACTCTTTGTAGATGAGGTCGGAAAGGACTCGGATATCCTTGTGAACGTCCTTTGCGTCCTCTCTGTGGGAGATTAGGAGTAGATAGCCGTCGTTCTTTCTGATCATCCGAGTCGTCCGCTTGAATTGCTTCTCAACGTCGTGCTGGTTCGTCCCTGCACTGAAATTACTGGAAGCTTCGTCAATCAGTACTAGCTGCTTCTTGTCTTGCTGAAGACGCTCTACAAGCTCCGACTGAGACTCTACCTCGTATACCTGTGGACAGCTGGTAATGTTGCTCAGAACCTCAATCTCGTCCTCATCGTAGTCTTCAACGACAGTCCAGTAGTGAACCCAAATCTGGGCGAAGAGAAGAGCCATATCGGTCTTTCCGCTACCCATATGACCACTCAGGATATTCATCGAAGCAGTCCGACTCAACCACTTCATGATCCACATCAGCGTATTTACGCCAGAGATATCTGGATCATAGTTGGTTAGCCCGGTCAGGTAGTCCAGATATGCGAAATTCCCTGCATTCAGGGCTTTTCGAGCTGTCTTAGTTCCGTGGTTTTTGAGAATCTTCTGAGCGAAATCAGTATCCCAGAAAGAGTTCGGCATACCATCTGTTAGTGGCTCATACGCTTCTTCAGCAACATTCATCACGGCCTCTACTTCTTCGTCCTGAACTATCCCTGCATGGCGTCGGATATCAGCGTGATCGAGTTGGTGATCTAAGCTCCCTTGTGCGTATTCCCGTGTCTCGGACGCAAGGAACATCTTCGCCTCTGTGTCCAGAGACGAACTAGTATCACTACTCATCGTCATCACCCCCACTCTCAATCATCTGTTTGTACATCTGAGCATCAGACTGCTCCTCGAACGGATCATCCATATCGATTAGATCAGAGAAATCAGGCTCTTCCTCAACGTATTCCTGAAGTTCAGAGGCTTTGATCCGCTTGTTTATGATAGAGCGAATCGACTTCTTACCGGGTACTTGTTCGCCCTCTACAACGTGAATATAGTAGTTCATTCTGTTGTGAACGGCGTCCTCGACAAGATCAGGATAGAGGTTCCGAAGACGCTGATGAACGTCTTTCTCCGCACTTGCTTCGTGTTTCAGATACTCTGTAGAGTCTTCGTGCCGCCGAATCTTACTCGCTGATATCCGTGACCCGTCTGATTTTGCTACACCGAACCAGCTGATATATGCCGTATTTGTATCAGAGTCATATCGTTCACACTCATAGCCTTGGACAGTACCGTCCCGAGTGTCGATTTCGATTGGGTGAAGGTCATTTTTCTCTTTCTCTATTTGTACAATAGAGCCGTCATCAGCCCTCACTTCGTCAATTACAGTCAGGTCTTCCCACTGTTTCGGGTACAACTCTTTGTGTCCAGCATCACCCACTTCTGGATCTACCTCATGGAGATGTTCCCTAGGCGGATCAGCAACGTACTGACGGACAATCTCAGCAACTGGGAGGATGATCCATACCGCCACACCCGATGGAATCCAATACGGAACTAACGGTTCTGGAATACCTGTACTGATGTTCATCAACTCTAATATTCCGATCCCCCCAAAGAGGAATAGAATCGCCATCAGACCATAGGTAAGTACAATATAGACCGACCAATTCCTGAACCTGCGTAGACCGCTCAGGATAGAGTCGAACACATATCGGAACGTAGATTGGTTTTGTTCAGACATGGAGATCACCCTTTGATTGGATTCTTGGCCGACTCTCTGTATCTCGCACTGTACTTGTGGAGTCCTACAACCATTATCAGAGCCAGAGCGCCAGCGAATGGAGCAAGGATAATCGGGTATTGAACCGACTCATCCGTTCTTAGATCGGAATTATTCCCGAAATGACTCCATAGCTCGTCTTCTGCACCCACTGAGATATGCTCGTTAGAGGTCTTCCACAGCTGAACCTCAATGACTTCTCTAGCAGTCTCACCTTCGGCAGGATCGAGGGTCGTTGTGACTCTGTTATGGAAACCAGTTTGAGTTCGGGTTCCGTCAGTGACCGTGATTTGAACTCTGTCCGTGGCTTCGACGTATACTTTCGCTACGTCGTTCTCGTAGTCGTATTCAACGTGATATACAGCAAGACCAGTCCATTCGTCATCAGCTAAAACAGACTGCCATGGGTTAGATTCCTGTTCCTCATCTTCAGAGTCAGTGAGCCAATCAGGAATCGTGCCAGAACCACTATCTGAACCTTCTGGAGCTTGCTGTTGGAAGTATTCTCCAGCGGAATTAACAGAAGCTGCTGAAACGCCTGCTGTAGCTGTTTCTGCCGCCATTACATCGGCAGGCATCAACATCATTCCGACGACGATCAAGCCGACGAAGATGGCGATCTTGATGATCTTCAGGAGGAATCCAGATAGACCGGGAACCAGCTTGAGTAGTATTGGTAGCATTGTAGATCACCATTATTTGTCCCCCGCAAGTTGGGAGAGAGCGCCTATTGCACCTATAATTAGGGCGACTGGCCAGAGCTGAGTGATATCGAATCCTTCGAGGGCTGAGCCGACTCCACCACCAAGGCTTACGTTGATTTCTGGATTCTCAGTAGCAGCTTGTCGAGCATCCTCAGTGTTGTTATACTCTTGCTCCCACTGGTCAGCCTGACTCGGGTTGAATTTGTAATCAGAATCAGGAGTAGCAGTTTTTACTTGCTGTTTCTCGCCGTCTTTGTAGAGCGTGATTTTCTCGACTCTGAACTTGCCATCAATATTATAGACGCCCGTGTTGGTGGCGAACTTGACTGTATCCGAGAACTCAGAAGGTGAGTAGTAGTTGCCCTTCTGGACTTCTTTATCCACGTTGCCAAGGTAGCCCTCATACACTTTTCCGTCTGAATCTGGGTCGTTCCCAGATGCTTCTGGATCGTAGTTCGTAGATGAGTACTCCCGGATCTTCATTGGAGCCGTGAGATCAGTCTTAACGTCAAGCTGAGACATAGCCATAGCGTTAAACGGAGCAGAGCCCTCCTTGTAGTCATACTCGTCCCAGAGAGTAGCGGTTGGAACGATCTCCTGCACTGGAATATTCCCACGAGTGTACTGTGTCGTGAGTCCGTTGACGAAATCCCCTACCGTCGCAGTCATCGAATTCGCTTCATTCTCTAATTCGTTCAACTGGTTAATGTGATGTTCAATGGGCAGGACGTTGATGTTAGTCGAACTATCTGAAGGAGCGTTGATAATGACGTTATCGATGGTGTAGACTCCATGACCATCGTAATTGATAGTAGTATTTCCTTGAGGCCCTTTCCAAGATAGACCCTCACCAGAATTATCAGAAGTAGTCGCTGTATTTGCGTAGAAGTCGATTGCGTTAGCCCATCCTCGAATTCTCTCGACGGACTCGCCGTTGATCATCGTGTAGTCATCCGAAACGAGATCATCTTGAGTTACTGCACCTCCTTCAGGAAGCGGATTCAGAGTTGGTGTGTAATCGACTGTTGTTCCGCCGTCTTCGATCAGTTCCCATTTTGGGCTGTCGAAGGATACTTGGGCAGATTTGGGTTCGAAGTCTGCCCATCCAATCTTCATGTTGATGATGTTGCTGAGCTGGTCTCGTTCATCATACTGAGCTAAGATCTGGAATGCATTCACGAGACCACGGAACTGCTCATTCATCGCTGAGATAGCTTCTTGCTCCAGTTTCGCATACTCGTCAAGGATGAACTGGCGTGCATCAGCCTTGATCTGCGACTCTGACTTCTCTGGCTTGTCGTTCAGTTCAGTAGCGATTTGGTGTACTGCATCACCCCAAATACGCTCACCAGCAGATTCGACAGCTAGATCGAGAAGACGGTCGTGTTCTTCCCGCTGACTCTGGTATCCGATGAAATTCTGATAGACGTTACGATGAACCTGATCCGTCGTAGCATCTTCGCTACTGTCGTCAAGATCCGTCCAACCGAGTTCTTCAGAGATTGCGGTTGCCGTTGCTCCCGCTACAAATGCAAGTGCAATACCACCTACAATCCCCAGTGCTTCTGCATCTTCTACAGCAGAGAATGGGGAATCTGGATGAACCATCGAACCACTAGCTATCGCCGTGCCAGTTACTGTAGCAGTCGTTTTCATCATCTGGCGACGATTCATTCGGAATATCTCGTCGTCGTCAACCTGTCTATGTGCCTGTACGCCTTTCTCGTCCGTATCTTGTGTTTGTGACATATTTTATTCACCTTTGATTTCGTCAAGTTCTTTCTCGGCTTCTTTGCGTCCTTTTTTGATTTCTCCTGTAGCTTGACCCACTGAGCGAGCCAATTCCGGGATTTTATTCGCTCCGAAGAGGAGAACAGCGATACCTAAGATTACAATTAATTCGGGGCCTCCGGGAATCATTACATCATATAAATGTCATTATCGGGGTAAATATGTTGTGGAAAATAAGGTATGAAATAAAGTTGGGTCGGTTGGTTAGCGTCTATTCTTTAATCGCAAGGAAGAACCCGACAATCGTCAGCATCGAAGAGAATACGACGATGACTGGGATTAGCCCTCCTCCAACTGATCCAGATCCACCGCCACTACCGTCAGTTTCCTGATCAACAGTCATGGACGATGACTCACTGGAATCAGACGAGACTAGATCAGCAGAGATCTGAGCGTCGGCCTTGATCTCCACGGACTTCGAGACCGACTTGTAATCGATTCCATTCACTGCGATGGTGTATGTACCATCAGCAATCTGTCCGACAGTCACAGTACCGTCGTCACCCGTTGTAGCGGAGTTTACGACACTACCATCCTGCTTGATCTCGACAGTAGCGTTACTCACAGCGTTGCCATCAGCATCCTCGACGCTGAAGTCGAAAGACCGATAATCTTCTATCTGAACCGTCTCTGTCGCTGTTTCACCACTGTTCACGGTGATAGAGACGCTATCAGTTGGCTGGTAATCAGTGTGCTTGACGTTCAGATTGTAGTCGCCTGCGTTGAGGTTGCTGAATGAAGCGATACCATTGCTGTTGGACATGATCGAATTGACCACGTTTCCATCAGCATCTACCAGTTCGACAGTAGCAGAGTCGAGAGCGTTTCCGTCAGGGCCGTTAACCGTGACTTCGACTGCTCCAGATTCCTTAACTGCGATTGTCTTATTCGTCGTAGTACTGTCGGAGACACTGACTGTAGTACCAGTTACGTCTGTGTAATCTGGGTGATGTACATCCAGCGTGTAGTCACCAACAGCGATGTTGGATAGAGAGGCAACACCTGAGGAATCAGATGTAACCGACTGAACGACTGAACCACTAGAATCTACAACTTCGACAGTTGCATCAGATAATGCGCTACCAGATGGGTCGTTAACCGTGACACTGACCGATCCAGTAGAGTTTGAGAGCGTGTATGCCTGTGAATCAGATCCACCTGCACCGAAGCTGTGGGTCTTCGTGATTGGGTCGTAATCCGTCGCATTGACCGTCACGTTGTAATCTTCTGTGGAATCAAGTCCAGAGACACTGTATGGAGCAGAAACACCAGTGGCCTCATCGACTACGTTTCCATTAGAATCCTCAATAGTCACGTCGAAGCTATTGATTGCAGTTCCGTTGGAATTCGTAACTTCCGAGACTTCGACAGTGCCGACTTGCTCAGTAACAGAAATCGTCTTAGATGTTGTTGAATTCTCCGTTACCGAGACTTCGACTGTCGAATTCGCATAACCATCTGACGTGACGAACAGCATATACGTCCCTGTTTCCAGATCAGAAGCGGTGTACGGAGCAGAAGCACCGGTAGTCTCATCGACTACGTTCCCATTAGAATCCTCAATGGTCACATCGAACGATGACAGAGAAGCACCGTCTTGGTCTGTTACGTCAGTGACTTCAATTGACCCAGTTGGGGGATTTTCAACTAAGTCAAGTGAATCGACTACGGTCGTAGCTCCACTCGATCCAGATGGGACCGAGACACGGAGGTAAACGTTGGATGCTGAGGACGAGAACGAAATCTGACCAGATCCGCTTGCGCTCAGAGTTTTCTCGTTGATGAGTGTCCCGTCAGAAGCATCATAGACGCCGATAGTAGCCGAACTCGTGTTGAGGCTACTCACGTTGTAATCGAGGTTGTAGTTACTGACTGACGACGACAGAGAAACTGAAGTAGTCTCGTAGTATGCTTCAGTAGAGCCTTCTGTCAGCTCTAATCCTGTCGATGGGTAATTTATACTACCAACAGTATCACCTGCATTGTTTTGGAATTCTGTACCTGTATCGAGGAAGATCATAGACGCAGCAGAGACTGGGGCAGATAGCATTACAAGAGCTACTACCGCCAGCACTCCACCGATCTTGATCGTTGAGTTATTTCCTAACATGATTCATCACCAGAATTATTCACCGCCGCTTGGGACGAATCCCTTCACGAACTGCCATACGGTTACGCCACCAACGCCTGCGAGTCCAAGACCCACAATGGCCGTTACATCGCCGGAACCGAGGACAGATTGTACAAGTTCTGTTTGTGTGATCAGGTCCACTCCGAACAATGTCGTGAATGTGCCTGATGCAGCCGATACGCCTTTCTTGAGATAACTATCTGACATAGCATTTAATAAACATAAATTAAATGGTAAAACTATTGTGGGGTATGGGGTCTAACTGAAGCAATAATTATAGGTAGTTTGATGGTTTCTATATGTGGGGTGGAATTCCCCTGTCGAACATGCTACCGACCCGCCGAGCTTTCTAGAAGAATCAGATTGCTTCAGACATATACTGAACCTCGTCTATCAGCGAGACTTGATCACATTCGTCAGAGACTGCTGATTCGATTATGAAGGGATGAGCGAGCCAAATAGGAGTGTAATCGGCCTCTCCAGTATCCAGATTTCTGACCTTGATGATCTCCTCACCGGTCAGCTCTCTATGCTTCTCTAATAGCTGTTCTCGCCTCTGTTCTACATCATTCTGTACCTGTTCAACAAAATCAGACATACACATAGAGATAGTCGAGATACGCTAATAATGTTGGGTAGTTGAGAAGTTCTTTAGGGATAAATCACGTGTATGTATACATGGGAAAATCACACAGAAATCTCTTAGAAGTACAGAAATACGCACAGAAGTATTATCAGATAAACGGTCACGGATTCACAGCACCTGATCTCGCTCAGTATATGGAGTTGGACTGTGATATTAGTGAGAAGACGGTCAGAAGGTGCTTAGAAGAAATGGTTGGTGAAGGATTCATAGGAAAGACGGAAGTTTCTCAGACGGCATTCTATGTTCCAGATGAAGCTCTTCTCCCAGATCCAGAGAGTTCAGATATGTACTCAGAAGAGGACTTATTCTGGTAGACGTTTGAAGCAGAATTCAGGTTACTCAGAATGTTGGGTTTTGTCCCTGCGGTCTCTTTTTTCTCAAAGCCCATTATAAGGGTTGTCGGACAGAAATTGTCGAGACAAAGCTGACGCTCAACTAGCGACAAAATCGAACTATATTACCGAAGTAGAAATCAGGGTGAAAAACAGCGTCAGAATCAGCCTTCAACGTGAGTAGTGGTCTCACCAGTAACCTCAATTTGAGCCTTCCTCGGCCCATCATCGGCAACTATGAGGAATCGGTCAGGTGCAAGAGCTTCAGTTTCCACATGAACATCTTTCCCATACATCGAGTCAGCCATCACTTCCTGTCCAAGATCCTCTGAAAGACGGTATTCTACGTCCTCTACCTCGATTCGAATCTTCATCCTACGTTCAGGATCAACGTAGGTCAACAACCCAGAATCATCGACGTATGTAGCATTGATACGATCTCGATCATCAATATTCAACTCTCGTCGTTGAATCTCATCTTCTATCTGACTCTTCACATCTCCTGCTTTTGATCGGAGGTCTATCGCCCGTTCCGCTTGTCTAACTCGTTTGTCTTGATTTGCCTTATCATTCGTCCCCTCATAATACTCTATCCGGTGGAACATACCTTGAACATACTCCGCTAACTCATACCATTCCGCCAGCTGGTTAGACGAAACATCGGAAACGTTCTCTGGAACATCTACCTCTAAAATATCATCCAAATTCATTGTGTACCACCTGCCCGGTAGACAGAACTCATCTCTTGGAAGCAGTCATCACAAACCTCACCAGCTGACTCTAGGGAAAGACACCGACCCACTGCTGAATCAGCTGGAATATCCCATGGAGAGTCAGGATCAACACCACAGCTGGCACACGTTGAATCCTCCGTACAGAAGTCGTCCAGCGTGTAGTTCTCTGCTTGTGCGCTCATAACTTCCCACCCCGGTTGAGCGTAACCTCTAGATTTTTGTCCGTGTCACACACCACTGTCACCGCAATTTTGTAGTCATCATCGTCAAAGACAACCAGCCTGTAGCCCTGCGATCCTTCGTGTTCGACGTAGTACTTCCCACGCTGAATGTGAGTGAGTATTTCTGGTCGAGTAGGTACTGACTCCCGACCCATCGCAGTTTCTCGGACGATTACATCTCCGATCTCCTGTGGTTGTAATGATCCACTCATAGTGCGCTCACCCGTGTTAGGCGCACGATTTCAGTAGACCCAGAATCGTCTATGTAAACGATTGGCTCGTCAGCAATTGGATTCTCCTCTTCGACTCGTCGGACTTCTCCTTTGATTTGTTTCGTTACTGTACAACTCATGTCTTGGCCGATGACCTTTTCCGCAAGTACTCGATCACCAGCTTCAATTTCTTGTCTTTCTGTCATATCTATCGTCGGGCTTGCGCCCATGTCCTGTGAGAGAATCGAACCCCCAACTAGCACCAGCGCAGGATTATGCTTCGATGTGAACTGAAATACCGCAATACACGCCAGCACCGCCACAACCCGAAATTCTCACGGATACACCATCATCCACCGACTCGATCTCGTCAAGCGCAATGGTATCCTCCGTCTTGACCGCCATATCTGCAAAAACACGCTGATGTCCAGCGATATCCATTGAATCCGTCACCTCATAATCTAATACCTCTATACCAGCTTCTTCCAGTGATTCAATTGCTACGTCTACGATTCGACTTTGTTCGATATTTTGTAGTAATTCTGTCATATCTACACATCTACATATATACATATCCCACTAAAGGTTTAATTGAAGGTATAATCTGGTGGATTTTACAACCGGTTTACACCCAATTTACGGCGATTTTACACCCCTCTAATCGCAAGAAGGAATCGGGAGTTTTACACATTTTACACTTTAGCCACCCCACTCCTAACTATGTAGAGAAATTCTCAGGGACTCAGTTCTAGATATCTCTAATAGGTATGGGGTAAGAAAAGGTGTAAAACTGTAAAATTCCCTACGCCGTCCTTGAATTTGGAGGGTGTAAAATAGGTGTAAAGTGGGTGTAAAACTTTACATCCTGACTGGAAACTAGTGAGCTTCTTGAACAGAGGTGTGCGTCCCCACATAGGGACTGATTGATTTCTTATTGAATGGGTGCGGGAAAACAGAGCCGAGGAGCAACGAGAATAGGGCGAGAAGGAGTTTTCTATTCTTCTGTGGCGTAGTATACTTCTGGAACAATCTTACCTCTCTCAAACCCATCTATGACCTCTTCGGCAAGGTGAGTGTCTATAGACACGCAACGACCGAGACCGGGAGTTCCTTGCGAATGACTTGGGATGTACTCCACGTCGTCTTTCATCCGCTTGCGGTAATCCTTGTAGTCGTCAAGGAGATCGACTCCGTTTAGGTTATGATCGTTCACATACTTCGATACTGCGTGATGAGCCTTCTCTAACTTGATCCGAAGTTTCTCATCGGGTTTGTTTTTCTTGACGACAGTGTAATCGCCGGAATTGTCCTCATACTCATCGAGCGGATCTAGATAATCTGCTTCAATTGCATCTGCAACCAGTGCGATAAACTCTCCAACGTGGCTGGTCCGATTGCTCTGGCCCATTTGGAAAGCTATGTACAAGATAGCATCCTCGATGTCGGACTGCGTTGGGAGGTCTTCAGCTCCGTGCGCTTCTCCGAATTCCACATACATGTTACATCCAACTTGGATCATCGTCAGAGCGGTTAATTCTAGATTCTCGATCCCCATTATCTGGTTCCGCTCTAAGATCCCAAATATCGTGTCCTTCGCATCTCTCCACTTACTTTCGAAGTCTTCGACACCGAGGACGAATTGCCATATTGCTTTGGCGTGATCGTTGGTGTCGTACCCAGTACAGTAGTTAACCCCACCTTCGGTCTGGTATGATCCTCCGCTCAGCTGTGCCCACTGTTGCTGGTACTGGTCTTCCTCTGAGACCTTGCGGAACTGTGTCCGAATGGCTCGCCGTTGCTCAGCTGAACCTTGGATACTTTCTTCACCGGACAACACCGCAGGAGCCTCTAATTTGTACCGTGTGACGGTTTGATCTGCATTCCCACGTGTTTCATCGCCTACCTGAGTAGCCTTCCGTAGGAAGTCCTGTAGCGTGTCGATCTCGTACTTCTTCATGTCGCTCGGCTTGTACTCGTCAAGCCAGATTGGAACGTTGTTAGTGCTAGATAGGGCACTCATGAGGGCGAATTTTGTATCCCGTGCGGAGTACGGATTCCCGTCCATCCCGATTAACTTGTACAGCATTTTCAGGGTCGCCGTCTTCCCGACACCTGTATCTCCCAGAATGTGTACTAATGGGATCTCTTCTTCCTGTTCTCGGATTTTCGGAGTGAGTAGGCTTGCATACCAGTATCCGATGACGGGAAGGAACCTTTCGGAGTCACGAGTCTTCCAGAGAGTTTCTACTATATTGGCGACCTCTTCGGAGTCATAATGGCCTCCTTCATCGATATCCAAGCTCCACTTGTCTTCTATTGCTTGTTGCCGGGGGACGAAACTGTGTTCTGGATCATCTAACTCCCAGTCGTCATTGATGACGCCTTCTGGTGTGACCATTTCATCTCCGTGTAATCCTACCGTGTTCACGCCGTCTCGACTTGGTGCATCCTGATTTCCGACTCGCTGTTTAATGTCTGCAAGCTCCATTCGGGAGCCTTTGTAGGTTACAGTTGTACCTTTGCAGACCTCTTTCTTGAAGTCTCTCGCTTCGTTGAACACCCGAGAATCCACTACGACTGAGTAGGTTTCTTCTCGTGGAGATGCAGGGATAACATCCATGTCAATCTGCACTGTTCCATCAGATTCTCGAAGGAACGAGTTTACCTCTAGAACGAAGTTAGCTTCTTCATCGTATTTTTTCTCGTCGTCACCTTCCCACCGGACTGTTTGATATTTCCCGTTGTGGATTACTACGTCACAGTCTGGCGGGACAATATTCCCGTCACTGCCTCTGTATTCGTCTTCCCTGTGTTCGTCAGCTGTCCTGATTTCTGGAGGACTTCCATTAGGGTATTCTGGCCTGTTGAAATCCTCTTGCTTGAATGCGAGTTGTGTTACATAGGTTTGGAAGCGTCCGCCGTCGTTGTCCCATGTATCACTCATCAGCTCGGACTGACTAGCAAGCCGTTCGATCTGCTGTCGGTCCCTCTTCGTGAAGTAGAGTAGAACGTCTATGAAGGACTTCTCCGCAGCGTCTTCATCTCCATCGACGGGATCGAGATAACCATTCCATAACTGCTGGAATTCCTCACCAACCTCTGACTCTATAATATTTCTGACTACTTGTTCGTCTTCATGTTCGACCTCTATTTGTTCATTCACCAATACCTTTTTACCGTTTGACGTATTTGATTTACTTGACATAGTTTTGTAATATAGTATTTTATTTTCATCTGACTAGCTGTGCTTAGACCGCTCGTTCGAACTTCCATTCTCCGTCCTCAGTATCGAAGTAGATCGTGACCACTTCTGCGTCCTGAAGGGACTGAGGGAGGGTTATTCGACCGCCACTTTGCACGATTCTGTTGACTTTTTCTTTTTCTGTCATAACTACATAATTACATTTGGGCATATTACCTAAAGGTGTTTCGGCGTTTAGAAGAAATCTACTATATTTCTGTACGATTGTACTATATGGGCGTTATATACGCACGCAGTACGGGGATTGACTATCTGAAAAGAGTATAGTTAGACTTCAGATCCCGTGAGCCACGGCTTCAGTTTCATCAAGAATTTCAATCCCGTATTGGTCTTCTAGATCGTCCTCGGATTGAGCTATATTCGCTATCAGTGGACGCAAGATATTGTTCTCTTCTACGTCTTCGATGGTCACGACCTGACTCATTTCCCCAAATTCTTCGTCTACTTCCTCAGGGAATCCGATTGCGTCCATGTCTATGTGGATGTATTCGATTCCATCTTCGGCCAGTTCTCGAATCACCTGACGATAGTTGTCTTTGGTTTGATCGAGGTCTTGCGATATCTCGTAACTGATCTCTTGAGCGAAGGACTGTACGTTGTCTTGGGAGATCTGTTCTCTACGTATATCAGTCATTTCGGAGCGGTTACGGTCGATTTTGTCTTTGAGATCATCGACTTCAGCCATTACTTGGTCGGCCATCGATGCTTTGTCCTCGGTCTCGCCGGTCTTGGAGGAGTAGAAGAATTCGACCGCTCGGCGTATCATCTCAGCTCGACTGGTGAAGTTGAGTTCGTCGGCGTAGTCGTCCCATTTATTGACTTGAGATTCAGCCACCCATAGCGTCAATTGTTTCCTCTCGTCCTCGCTCATGGGCTTGTGTTGTAGATTTGGCTACTTAAAGGTTTGATATCATTTTGGTATTACTAGTTTCTTTCTTCCCCGTCGACACGCACGTCCACCGGATCGCCCGCCGGATGGGGCTCGCGCCCGCCGACGCCGACCACGAGCAGGTGCGGCAGGCGATGGAGGCGGCCGTCCCCGGCGAGAAGTGCGGCTTCGGCCACACCGCGATGATTCAGTTCGGGCGGGAGTACTGCACCGCCCGCGAACCGGCGTGTCTCGACGGCCCGGAGGCGTGCCCGCTGGTGGAGTACTGCGACCAAGTGGGCGTCGACGAACTCTCGGGCGAAGTCGTGGATCCGGCGGAGGTTGTCGCCGACGACTGAGCCGGAACTCGTAGCGGGAGCCGTGTCGTGGATCGTCGCGTGTGGAGCAGTTGGGGCGGTCGTCGAACGCTTCACTCACGGTGAACCTTCAGCGAAGGCTGCCGAACGGTCTGGACACGAAGAAATCCGGAGTGGCGGCGATCAGCCCGCCGCGAGGGCACCCGCACCGCCCTTCAGGCCGAAGCCCATCACCGGCCCGCTGTAGTTCGAGGTGTCGTTCGGCGGGCTCGTGTGGGTCGCTTCCTCCTCGACCCCTCCGCCGTCAGCCTCCTCGTGGCTGGTCGCGGCTGCCGAGCCGACAGCGACAGTTAACAACATCGCTACGAGCAGTAACGTTATCGTGGTTCGTCGAAGATTCATCTCGATCCAGTTCGTTGTGAACAGTGTACACGATAAAGTTCTTCCGGGGGGACAGGTCGACTCCGTCGATCGATCGCATGCGGCGAAAAACGGGCTTCCGACGGGGCGTTACTTGAAGCGGAACGTCTCGAGGTTCTTCGGCGCGAACGTGCGCATGTTGAACTCGTGGTACAGCGCCGAGGAGAAGTCCTGTACGGAACTCTCGTCGCCGTGGACACAGAGCACCTTCTCCGGGCGCGGGCTCATGTTGCGGACGAAGTTCATCAGCCCCTCGCGGTCGGCGTGGCCGGAGAAGCCGTCGACGGTCTCGACGTCCATCTTCAGCGTCAGCTTCGAGCTCCGACCGTCGCGGTTCGAGCCGAAGTCCGAGACGGGGATCTCGTCCCAGCCGTTCTGGATGCGTCGGCCGAGCGTCCCCTGGGCCTGGTAGCCGACGAAGGTGAGCGTGGAGTCCTGATCGCTGCCGAGGTGGCGCAGCCACGACATGATCGGGCCGCCGGTCACCATCCCGGAGGTGGAGAGGATGATCGCCGGGCCGTCGTCGACGACCTCCTGTCGCTCGTCCTCGCCGCCGTCGATGTGGTTGAACTGCTCGGCGAGGAACGGGTTCTCGTCCTCGTGGAAGATGCGGTCTTGCAGGTCGTCACGCAGGTACTCGGGGTAGGTGGTGTGGATCGCGGTCGCCTCCCAGATCATCCCGTCGAGGTGGACCGGCATCTCCGGAATCTTCCCGGTGCGCATCGCCTCCTCGATGACGAGCATGATCTCCTGCGACCGGCCGACCGCGAACGCCGGGATCAGCACCTTCCCGCCCTTCTCGTGGGCCTCGTTGATCACCTCGATCAGCCGGCGCTCGGAGTCCTCCTGATCGGTCTGGTAGTCGTTCCGACCGCCGTATGTGGACTCCATCACCAGCGCCTCGACCCTGGGGAAGTCGTTGACGGCGCCGTTGAACAGCCGGGTGTCGTCGTAGTGGATGTCGCCGGAGAACGCGACGTTGTACAGCCCGTCGCCGACGTGGAAGTGTGAGACGGCGGAGCCGAGGATGTGGCCCGCGTTGTGGAAGGTGAGCTTCAGGTCGGGCGCGATGTCGGTCACGTCACCGTATTCGAGGGGGATGCAGTGCTTGATGGCCTCGCGCACCTGCGCGGAGTCGTAGGGGGGCGTCCGGCCCTCCTTGGCGGCCACGTCGAGGTAGTCGAGCGTGAGCAGCCCCATCAGGTCCCGCGTCGGCTCCGTGCAGTAGATCGGGCCGTCGTAGCCGTACTTGAACAGGAGCGGGATCAGCGCGGAGTGGTCGAGGTGGGCGTGGGTCAGCACGACTGCGTCGAGGTTCTGGGCGCCGGCGCCCAGCGCCTCGGGGATCTGGAGGTACGGCACCTCGCCCTCGGCACCGGGCTTGTCGCCGCAGTCGACCAGCACGCGCGTCTCCGCGGTGTTGAGGATGAACGCGGCGCGGCCGACCTCGCGACAGCAGCCCAGCGTGGTGATCCGGACCCACTGCTCGTCGGCCATCTCCTCGCGGTGGATCTGCCGGCCGACGCGTTCGAGGATCTCCCGTCGCTCCTGCCGTTCCTGTTTCAGGAAGTTCCGGACGTTCGAGACGGTGGAGGACTCGATCGGCGGCGTGCGGACGACCTCGGGCGTCCAGCCCACCTCTCGGGTGATCTCCCGGAGCGTGGAGCCGTGGCGGCCGATCACCATGCCGGGCTTCTCGGCCTCGATGACGACCTCGCCGGTGTCCTCGTGGAAGTCCAGATCCTGCACGCCGGCCTCCTCCGGGATCACGTCCATGACTTTCTCGCGGGCCTCGGCGGGCCGGGAGAGCACGTCGGGGTCCGGGCGGACCGTGATGCGTTTGCGAAGCTTGGAGGCGAGCTGGCGGACCAGGTTGCCGTCGCCGGCGAACTCCTTGGGGTCGCGGGTGTAGACCACCAGCTCCGGCCCCTCGTACTTCACGTCGGTGATGGAGATCGTCGACGGGATCTCTGCCTCGATCTCACTTTTCAACTCCTCGAGTTGCGTATCTACTTGACTCATGTGTCGAAGACGCTCGCGTCGACGGCGTTGCCCGACGCGAGAGTGGCGGTGATTCTCTCCGGTGTTGCCGTGCGGGAAAGTACGGCGAGAACCCGCTTATACGCAGGTATCTCCGCGCGGCAGTAAAAGCCTTCCCAAACCGGGACCGGGCCGGGGCGACACAGCTTTTTCGCCCGGCGTCGAACCCGGCGAGCGTGTTCGCGACCGATCCCGTCGACGAACTGCCCGCGGCGACGCTGTGTCACCTGATCGAGGGCGACGAGACGCTCCTCATCCACAAGAAACGCGGCGTCGGCAGCGGGCAGTGGGTCGGCCCCGGCGGGAAAGTCGAGGCGGGTGAGACGCCCGAGGAGTGTGTGATCCGCGAACTCCGGGAGGAAGTAGGGATCGACGTGCTCGATCCGGAGAAAGCCGGGGAGTTCGTCTACCGCTCGGACGACTGGGACGCCGTCGTCCACGTGTTCCGCGCGACCGAGTACGCGGGCACGCCCGCGGAGACCGACGAGGCTGACCCCGCGTGGTTCCCCGTCGACGACCTCCCGTTCAGCGAAATGTGGGCGACCGACCGCGAGTGGCTGCCCGTCGTGCTCGACGGCGGGACGTTCCGCGGGCGGTTCGTCTACGAGAACGGCGAGCCACGGGGCGTGACCGTCGAGACCGGCGTGACGTTCCCGAGCGAGCGCTGACCGCCGCTTCGGACGTTTTAAGCCGCGACCACCACTTCGTCGGCGTATGAGCGACGACGACGACCAGACGCTCGGGATCACCGAGTCCAAGGAGTACGCCACCGGCGACTGGTACGCCGAAGTCTGTCGGAAGGCGGGGCTGACCAACTACGGCCCGGAGGGGATGTCCGGGTTCATCGTCGCCCGCCCGCGGGCGTACGGCCTCTGGGAGCGCGTACAGGGCGAACTCGACGCGCGGTTCAAGGACACCGGCGTCCAGAACGCCTACTTCCCCCTCTTCATCCCGGAGTCGTATCTCGAACGCGAGAAGGACATCGTCGAGGGGTTCGACCCCGAAGTCGCGTGGGTCACCCACGGCGGCCACGACGAACTCGAAGAGCGACTGGCGGTCCGGCCGACCTCCGAGTCCATCATCGCGCCGTACATGTCCCAGTGGATCCGGAGCCACCGCGATCTCCCCCTCCGAGTCAATCAGTGGGCCTCGGTTGTGCGCTGGGAGGCGACCGAGACGAAGCCGTTCTTCCGGACCAAGGAGTTCCTCTGGCAGGAGGGCCACACCGCCCACGAGACCGACGAGGAGGCGTGGGAGGAGACGCTCACCCGCCTCGACCAGTACGAGGAAGTGTACGAGGACGTGCTCGCGATCCCCGTGATGCGCGGGCAGAAGCCCGACCACGACAAGTTCCCCGGCGCCGACACGACCACCACGGTCGAGGCGCTGATGCCCGACGGGAAGTCCGTGCAGGGCGCGACCAGCCACCACCTCGGCCAGTCGTTCGCGGAGGCGTTCGACATCACCTACAGCGACGAGGACGAGGAAGAGCGCGTCGCCTACACGACCTCGTGGGGGTTCTCCTGGCGCTCGCTGGGCGCGCTGATCATGACCCACTCCGACGAGCAGGGGCTCGTGCTCCCACCGACACTCGCGCCCGAGCAGGTCGTGATCGTCCCGATCTACCAGTCCGACACCAAGGAGGAGGTGCTCGACTACGCCGAGGGCGTCGCCGACGACCTCGAAGACGCCGGCGTCCGCGTCGAGCTCGACGACCGCGACGAGCGCAACCCCGGGTTCAAGTTCAACGAGTGGGAGCTGAAGGGCGTCCCCGTCCGCTTCGAGATCGGCCCCCACGAGGTCGACGACGGCGAAATCACGGCAGTCCACCGCCCCGACGGCGAGGAGGTCACGCTCGACCGCGACGGCGTCGCCGAATCGGTCCGTGACGAGCTCGACACCGTCTACGCAAAGCTGTTCGCCGCCGCGGAGGAGAACATCGAGGAGAACGTCCGCGACGCCGACGACCGCGCGGGCATCCTCGGCACGCTCGGCCAGCACGGCGGCTACGTGAAGGCGCCGTGGTGCGGCGACGAGGCCTGCGAGGAGGAGATCTCCGACCAGATGGCCGCCGAGATCGTGATGGTGCCGTTCCTCGACGACGAGGAGAAACACCACGACGACGTGCTCGCGGGCGACGCCGACTGTGCGGTCTGTGGCGACGACGCCGACGAGACCGCCTACTTCGCGAAGTCCTACTGAACCTCGCGACCCTCTCGAACTCGTTTTCAGGTCGACACCGAGTGGAGGCCGACGATCCCCACGACGATCACGCCGATAAACGCCAGCCGCGAGGCCGTCGCGGGCTCGTCGAACAGCGCGATCCCCAGCAGCGCCGTCCCGACCGCGCCGATCCCCGTCCAGACCGCGTAGGCGGTCCCCACCGGCAGCTGTTCGACCGCCTTCGCGAGCAGGACCATCGACGCCACGAGCGCGAGCACGGTGCCGGCGGTGGGGACTGGCTTCGTCAGCCCGTCGGAGTACTCCAGTCCGATCGCCCACGCCACCTCGAACAGCCCCGCCGCGAGCAGGAGGTACCACGCCATGCCCGTGGGTGGACGGGCGGCGGCCATAGCTCCGGTGGTCGTCCGCGCCGGTGGCGAACCACTCACGGGGCTGGCAGCCCTCCGTGCGGACATGGACGTGGCTATCGTCACCGTCGGCGACGAGATCCTCGCCGGCGACACGCGGAACACCAACGCCGAGCGCCTCGCCCGCCGGCTGCACGAACGGGGCGCAACCGTCGCCCGGATGCTCACCATCCCGGACGAGCGCGAGCTGATCGCCGAGGTCGTCGACGACTGGCGCCGCGAGTTCGACGCCGTGATCGTCGGCGGCGGGCTCGGCGGCACCCACGACGACGTGACGATGGGCGGCGTCGCGGACGCGTTCGACCGCGAACTGGTACTCGAAGCGGAGGTTCGGCAGGACCTGATCGAGTACATGGCCGAGTACGAGGGCGTCGACCCGGACGATATCGATCCCGAGGCGATCGAGCTGGATCTCGAAGCGTGGGGCGCCACCCCGGCCGGCGCGCGGCCCCTCCTCAACCCCGCCGGGCTCTGCCCGGGCGCCGCCGTCGAGAACGTGTACGTGTTCCCCGGGCCGCCGGCGGAGTTCGAGGCGATGTTCGATCTCGTGGCCGAGGAGTTCGGCGGCGACGTCGTGAGCGAAACGCTCCAGATCACGGCGCCGGAGGGCACACTGGCCGACACGCTCGAACGGTTCCGCGAGCGGTTCGACCTCGTGATCGGGAGCTACCCCTCCAGCGAGGGGACCAACCGCCTGAAAGTCACCGGGAGCGACCCCGACACCGTCGCCGAGGGGATCGAGTGGCTCCGCGAGCGCGTGTCGACCCCGGAGTAGCGCCTCGACTGCCGCGGAGCGCGTGTTTTTGCCGGCAGCGCCACAGGTCTACCCATGTCCGACACCGCGCTCGTCGTGGGTGGCACCCGCTTCGTCGGCCGGCATACGGTCGAGGAACTGCTCGATCACGACTACGCCGTCACGCTGTTCAACCGCGGGGAGTCCGACGACCCATTCGCTGACCGCGCGAGCGTCGACGCGGTTCACGGCGACCGAGCCGACCGGGACGCGCTCGAAGACGCTCGGGACGTCGCCGAGCCGGAGATCGTGATCGACACCTGCGCGTACCACCCCGGCGAGGTGGAGACGGCGACCGAGGTGTTCGCCGACGCCGACGCGTACGTGTACGTCTCCTCCGGCTCGGCCTACGACGCACCGGACGTGCCGCTGCGCGAGGACGAAACGGCGCTCCACGACTGCACGTCCGAGCAGGCGACCGACGAGTCGCCCGAGAGCTACGGGCCGAGAAAGGCCGAGGGCGACCGCGTCGTCGCCCGCGCCGCCGAGGAGGGGGTGAACGCGATGGCAGTCCGGCCGATGCTCGTCTACGGCCCCCACGACTACACCGAGCGGTTCGCGTACTGGACCGACCGCGTCGCGGCGTACGACGAGGTCGCGGTGCCGTTCGACGGCGACAGCCTGCTCCACCGCGTCTACGTCGAAGACGTCGCGAGCGCGCTCCGGATCGTCGCGGAGCGCGGGGAGGCGGGCGAGGCGTACAACGTCGCCGATCGAAACACGTTCTCGCTCTCGCGGTCGCTGGAGCTGGCTGCCGACGCGCTGGATACCGAGGTCGAGATCGTCCAGACCGGTCCGAGTGATCTGGATTCGGCGGGCGTCGACGCGACCGACTTCCCGCTGTACTCTCCCGAGCCCGCGCTCGCGGCGACGGAGAAACTGGCCGTGCTGGGGTGGGAGTCGACCGATCCTGCGGAGGCGGTCGCGAGGACGGCGCGGGCGCATCGTGAGCACGGGCGCGACGGTGTGGAGAACGGGCCGGACCGGGAGGCGGAGGAAGCGGTCATCGAGGCGGTTCGGGAGGAGTGACTGAGGGATCGTTAGTACTGTTTCGGGACGGCGACAGCAACTCGATCGTAGACCACTTGCGACCGCACCGCCCCGCACAGCCCTCACCGCTCGCGGGTCGCTTTGCTCCCCGCTCGCTTCGAGGCGGTTTACCTCGCCTTCGGCGAGTTTTCCCGCCTCGCTTCCTCCCCAGCCGACTCACTCGCTCACGTCCGTTCGCTCGTTCGTCCTCCGAGAGAGCGAAGCTCTCCCGTACCCTCGTTCGCTCCGCTCACGAGGACCTCGCGCTGTCGTACGGGCGACCCACGCGTCGCCCGTACGGCCTGCGGGACCGGAGGTCCCGCTCTGACTCGCCCACGGAGGGGCTCGCGCTTCGCGCCGACAGCCACGGCGGTGCGGTGGCGGTGGACGCCTCGCGCTCGCCAGCGGTCGGCGAGCGCGGGGGGAGGGGTGGGGACTCGGCGCTGCGCCGAGCCTCGTGCTCGGCGCAATGCGGTCACAAGGTGCCAACGATCGAGACGCTGTTGCAGTCGCTGTCCCAGTTGCCAAGCATCGAGACGCTGTTGCAGTCGCTGTCCCAGTTGCCAAGCATCGAGACGCTGTCGCGAGAACCACAGGGTCAGAATCCGACTCGACTCACGAAAACCAACGAAACTCTCGGTTCACAATCTACTCCCGCTGCTCCTCGACACACTCCTCGATCGGACCCAGCACCTCGTCCGCGACCGAGTACGGGTCGGTCTCGCGGTCGACCACGCGTTCGGCCATCGCCTCGACGCCGCCCCGACGGTCGATCTCCTCGTCGATCAGATCCGCCACGTCCGCCCGGAGCAGCTGCCGGATCTCGGCGGCGTAGCGCTGTTTGGCCTTGGTCTCCCGCCGGCCGGTCTTGTCGAGCCACGCCGAGTGGGCGTCGAGCGTCTCGATCAGTTCCTCGACGCCCTCGCCGGACTTGGCGATCGTTTCGAGCACCATCGGTTCCCAGATCTCCTCGTCCGGCTCGTCCGCGTCGGCGACGGTCAGGTCGTCCTCGTCGGGGTGATCCGGCTTCTCGAACCCGCCCGTATCGAGCTTCGCGGTCGGGTCACGCTCCATGTGGAGCATCTCCTCCAAGTCCGCGACGGTGCGGCTCGCCCCGTCCATGTCCGCCTTGTTGACGACGAAGATGTCGCCGATCTCGAGGATGCCCGCCTTGAGCATCTGTACGTCGTCGCCCGAGCCGGGCTGGACCAGCACCGTGACGGTGTCGGCGGTGCGGACGATGTCGACCTCGTTCTGCCCGGCGCCGACCGTCTCGACGATGATGCGGTCCTTGCCGAACGCGTCGAGCGCCTTGATCGCGTCCGAGGTGGCCGTCGAGAGCCCGCCGAGCGTGCCGCGGGCGGACATCGAGCGGAAGAACACGTCCATGTCGCCGACGTTGTTCGCCATCCGGATGCGGTCGCCGAGCACCGCGCCGCCGGTGTACGGCGAGGAGGGGTCGACCGCGATCACGCCGACGGTCTCCCCACGGTCGCGGTACTGTGCGGCGAGCTTGTCCACCAGCGTCGACTTTCCCGCGCCGGGCGAGCCCGTAACGCCGATCACGTCGGCGTGGCCGGTGTGTTCGTGGAGCTGGGAGACGATGTCGCGGTAGCCCGGCGCGCGGTCCTCGACCTTCGAGATCACGCGGGCCAGCGCGCGGTGTTTGCCGTCGAGCAGCTCCTCGACCAGCTCGGTCTCTGCGGCCGCGTTCATCGCTCGGGCGCGTGCTCCTCGACGAACTCGACGGTCTCCTCCATCGGCGTACCGGGGCCGAACACCTCCGCGACGCCCATCTCCAGCAGCTCGTCCTTGTCCTCGTCGGGGATGATCCCGCCGACGAGCACGAGCGTGTCGTCGAACGCGTCGTACTCCTTCAGCCCCTCGATCACCTTGGGGACCAGCGTGTTGTGGGCGCCCGAGAGGATCGAGATCCCGAGCACGTCCACGTCCTCCTGCACCGCCGCCTGCACGATCTCCTCGGGCGCGCGGTGGAGCCCGGAGTAGATGACCTCGAAGCCCGCGTCGCGGAACGCGCGCGCAATCACGTGGGCGCCGCGGTCGTGGCCGTCGAGCCCGACTTTGGCGACGAGACAGCGGATGGTTCGTTGCTCCTGATCTGCGCTCATTGTGGGGTAGTTCGCCCGGCGGCGGTTTCACTCTAACGGGTCGGTACTGCGGGCGAGCGCTCGGGAAGCCCGGCGTTGTCAGCGATCGGACGGCGTCTCACACCACCGAAGGATTGAAGCACCTCAATGACCGTTGGTAACACGTACCAATGAAAGACTCGTGGTTCGAGCACAGTAGCGGTGAAAAACTGTACGAATGTGCGGATTGTCTGGATCATCACACCAGCTCTGACAGGCTGACCAGCTGTCCGGAGTGTGGCGGCCCGGTCGAGAACATCTCGAAAGCCCGCGCGGAGTGAGTCACGCGATCCGTTCGACTGCGGTTCAGCGCGTCACCCGGCGGCGATACGCCGCGAACAGCGACGGAAGGCCCAGCGGGAACGCCAGCACCCCGAACGCCGCGAGCGCGAGCGTGTCCGCGCGCCAGCGCCGGAGAGCGACGACGGTCGCGACGACCCCGACCCCCGCGACCGCGTACGCCGCGTTGCTCCAGATCGGTTCGTAGGAGGAGCAGTAGAGCCAGCAGACGAGCGTGTAGGACGGGGCGTTCCACGTCGGCGGGGAGAGCTTCGGCCAGAGGAACCGACAGTACGTCGTCCACCCCAGCATCGCCGTCGTCGGCAGTCCGACGAGCCACCACGTCGGGGAGAGCGTGTCGGAAAAGCGCCGGTAGCCGGCGAGAAAGAGCGCCGGGAAGCAGCACACCCACAGCCAGATCCCCAGCGTGTAGCTCACGGGCCAGTGTTCGATCCGGGGCTGTCGAACCGGCAGGCGGAACGTCGCCGGCAGCGTCGCCCACGGGAACGACGGGTCCGGGACGGGGTTGGTGAACAGCGCGAGCAGACAGAGGGCGGTGCCAGCCACGAGGCCGTACAGTCCGAGAGTCGCGTAGCGGTCGACCAACGGGGGGAGCGGAGGACGACGGCCCACGGTGAATCACTCCGATCCGTCGCGCTCCAGCGCCTCGCGCCGCCGTTCGTACTCCTCCTCGTTCAGGTCGCCGCGGGCGTACGCCGAGCGCAGCTCCTCGATCGCGGGGTCGGTTCCGTCGTCACCCGCGACCGCACGGAAGAGCAGGTAGGCGCCGCCGAGCACGACGAGCAGGAACAGCAGCTGCATCACGAGGCCGACGAGCGGGAACCAGCCCGTCGTCCCGCTGTCCCACATGTGGCCGCCCCACGCGCCGCCCATCATCCCGCCGGCGCCCATCATTCCGAACCCCATGAACAGGGCGGGGAACAGGACGAGGACGCCGAGGCCGGCGAGCAGTAGCAGCCCGAGCCGTTCGCCGTCGGTCTTCGAGGCCATACGTGAACGTACGGGATCCTGGTTTACCACGTTTGCTCTTTCGAAACCGTCGTTCGATTGCCGGATTTTCTTGTAAGTCGGTTATCCCACGCCAGTCAATTTCGCTCTCGAAACTGAGTCAGACTGCGAACGGTCGGCGACACGAGCGACGACGGTTCTGTCCGTCCTGTAGCGGCGTGTCGCTCACTAAGGGAAACCGCATTAGACCAGGCGGCCGATCGTTCACCCATGCCACCGACCATCGTCGACGGTGTACTCGAGTCGCTCCGAATCGGCGTCGGCTTCCTCTGGACGGCGGCGTGGGCGATCATCATGGGGCTGACCGTCACCAGCCTCGTCCAGACGTTCGTCTCGAAGGAACGGATGGCGGACGTGCTGGGCGAGGGCGACCTGAACGGGCTGACGAAGGCAACGGTGTTCGGCGCGATCAGCAGCGGCTGTAGCTTCGGCGCCGTCGCGATCGCGAAGGGGCTGTTCAAGAAGGGCGCGGCGGTCGTGAACGTGCTCGCGTTCATGTTCGCGTCGACGAACCTGATCGTCGAGCTGGGCCTGATGATCCTGCTCCTGCTCGGCTGGGAGTTCCTCGTCGCCGAACTGCTCGGCGGGCTGGTGCTGATCGCGGTGATGGCGCTGCTGGTCCACCTCACGCTGCCCGAGAGCAAGTTCGACGAGGTCCGCGAGCGCCTGAACGAGCGCGACCGCGCGGCGGGCGTCGACGAGGACCCCACCTGCGGCATGGAGGGCAGCCCGGAGCACACCCTCACCACCGACGGCGGCGAGACGCTCCAGTTCTGCTCCGAGGGGTGTCTGGAGACGTACAGGCAGCGCACCGCCGGCGCCGGGGGGTGGCGCGAGGAGCTCCGCTCGTGGGGCGGCTGGTACAAGGTGGCCAACCAGTTCCGCAAGGAGTGGTCCATGATCTGGACCGACGTGATCGCCGGCTTCCTGATCTCGGGGTTCGTGATCGTGTTCGTCCCGCAGTCGGTCTGGAACGCGCTGTTCCTCCAAGGCGACGGGCTGTTCGCCACCGCCGAGAACGCGGTGATGGGCGTCGCGATCGCCGTGCTCAGCTTCGTCGGGAGCATGGGGAACGTTCCCTTCGCGGTCGCGCTGTGGGGCGGCGGGATCAGCTTCGCGGGCGTGATCGCGTTCGTCTACGCCGACTTGATCACGGTGCCCGTGCTGAACGTCTACCGGAAGTACTACGGCTGGACGGTGATGCTGTACGTCCTCGCGGTGTTCTTCGTCACGATGGCGTTCACGGGGTTCCTGATGGAGCTGCTGTTCGACGCGCTCGGGATCGTCCCGAACCTCGCGAGCGGGACGACCGCAACCGAGAAGTCCTACTTCGAGGTGGACTACACGCTCGGACTGAACCTGATCGCGTTCGCGCTCGTCGGCTTCCTCGCGGTCCTCTACCGCCGGGGTCTCGGGGCGCCCGGCGAATACCGCGACCCCGTCTGCGGGATGCGCGTCGACGACGACGGTCCGAGCGCGACCTACGACGGCGACAGTTACTACTTCTGCTCGAAGACGTGTAAGCGAGCGTTCGAGGAGGAGCCCGAAGAGTACGCCCACCACGGACCGGAAGTCGGCGCCGGCGGTCACGAGCACGACCACTGACCCCGGCGGCGACTTCACCCGGACACAACGGTGAAGGTCCCGCCAGCCGACCGGCCTCCATGGACCGCCCCGCCCCGCGACTCGGCACCGAGTCCAAGACGTTCGGCCAGCGCGTCGGCGCGTTCCTCCTCGACGCGCTGTTGGTCGGCACCGTGTTCGGGATGCTCTCCGGACTCGTCGCGGCGCTCGCGTTCGTGATGGTCCCCGATCCGACCGCGCCCGCGGTCGGAGCCGTCGTGGCCGTCCTGCAGTCGTTCACCGTCGTCGCCGGGCTGGCGTACTTCGTCTACACGGAGGGGGCGTACGGGCAGACGCTCGGGAAGCGAGCCGTGGGACTGGTGGTCGTGGACGAGGCCGGCGAGCCGATCGGCTACGCCGACGCGCTCGTCCGGAACGTGCTCCGGCTCGTCGACGCGCTGCCGGCGTTTTTCCTGCTCGGGTCGGTGCTGATCGTCCTCACCGAGCGGGGGCAGCGGCTCGGGGATCTGGCGGCGGAGACGATCGTCGTCGAGGCGAAGTGAGAAGGGGGGCTATTCGGTTACGCCGCCGCGGCGCCCTCTCCGTTACTCCCTGCAGCGGGGATGTCGACGACTTTCCCGAACGCCGCACCGAACATGTAGAACGCCGCCACCTGCACGTAGAACTGCAGGAACGGGACTACGACCAATCCGACGATCGTGATCGCGAGCACGAACACGACGACGTTGACGAGTGCCGCGAGCAGGAACGGGATCAGCCACGCGATCAGGTAGTCGACCGAGAGGATCGCCTGCTTGATCGTGCCGAAGTCGAACGCGGCGCCGAAGTTCCCCTCCAGCGCCATGTTGGTCAGCGCGGCGGGGATCAGGTAGTAGAGCAGGAACATCGCGAGCAGGCTCACGAGGAGCCCGAGAACGCCAATTCCCCCGAGAACTCCCGTCGCCGTCTCACTTCCTGTGGCGCTTCCGCTGCCGGCGATGAAGATACTCGCGAACATCAGTACGAACGGGACGATGCCGTAGACGATCGACACCGCGGTCGCCTTCAGGCCGTCGACGATCATCTCGCCCCAATCTTCGAACGCCGGCGGCTCCTCCTCCCCGCGGGCGGCGCCGCCGAGCACCCAGACCAGATACCCCATGAGCGCGAACGCGGGGATGATCAGGATACTGCCGAAGCCGAGCAGTCCGCCGATAACGATGCGACCGAGCGCGTTCTCCCCGTTGAACGGGTACGAGAGTCCTTCTTCGAGCATGTACGCGTGGACACCTCACGATGGTGACTTAACAGTTTCCCCAACTAATTGGAGAAGAACCGACGGTAGCGAGGCTCAGACGTGCTCGTCGAGGAAGTCGACGACCGCGGAGTACGCCTCGATGCGGTTCTCCAGCTTCGAGAACCCGTGGCCCTCGTCGGGGAAGAGCAGCTTCCGCACCGGGACGCCCTGCTCACGGGCGTCCGCGACGATCTGCTCGGCCTCGCTCACGGGCACGCGCGGATCGTTCTCGCCGTGGAGCACGAAAAGCGGCGCCGCAATGTTCTCGATGTTGTTGGTGGGGGAGATCTCTTCGAGGAACTCTCGATCCTCGTCGAGGCTGCCGTACTCCGCTTCCCGCAGCGAGCGCCGCCAGTCGCTGGTGTTCTCGAGGAACGTGACGAAGTTCGCGATCCCCACCACGTCGACGCCCGCGGCCCAGAGGTCGGGGTACTCAGTGAGTGCGGAGAGCACCATGAAGCCGCCGTAGGAGCCGCCGTAGGCGACGATACGGTCCGCGTCGGCGTCGGGGTGGTCCTGCAGCCACTCCACGCCGGCTTTCAGGTCCTTCACCGAGTCCATGCGGTTGCGCACGTCGTCGAGGCTGGCGTACTCCTTCCCGTAGCCCGAGGAGCCGCGGACGTTCGGCTCGAACACCGCGTAGCCGTTGTTGAGGAAGTACTGTTTCACCGCGCGGAACGAGGGGCGGCGCTGGCTCTCCGGCCCGCCGTGGATGTCGACGATGACTGGCAGTTCGCCCTCCGCATCTTCGGGCACCGAGAAGAAGCCCGGGATCTCCCGGCCGTCGAAGCTGGGGACGTGGACCAACTGCGGTTCGACGAACGTCTCGCGGGGGATCCCCGCCGTGGCCGCGTTGGTCCAGCGCTCGCGCTCGCCGGTGCGCGCGTCGGCGACGTGGACGTTCGTGTTGTCGGTGCTGGCGGTGACGGTGACCGCGTACTCGTCGCCGTCGGGGGCCCAGTCGAGCCCAGCGACGACGCCCTCCGGGAACGAGGCGGCCTCTGCCGGGTCGATCCGATCAGCGTCGACCAGTTCGCCCACCGAGAGGTCGGTGTAGCCGTCGACGTTCCGGGTGTACGCCACCCGGCGGCTCTCCTCGTGGATCGAGACGCCGTCGACGTTCCACTCGCCCCCATCTTCGACGACGGAGAACTCGCCTTCCGAGAGGTCCAGCCGTTCGAGTCGGAGCGTGTCGGAGTCGTGATCGGTGACCATGTACAGCGACTCGCCGTCGGGCCCCCACTCGACGCTGCTGAACCGCGCGCGGCCCTCGTGGGGCGTGACGTGGCTGATCCCGCCGTCGCTCACGTCGAGCACGTGCACGTCGTGGTCGAAGCTGGAGTGGGCCTCGTGGACGAGCAGCCGGCCGTCGTCGGGCGACCAGCCCGAGAGGCTGAGCCAGCCGTCGCCCTCGTAGACGAGTTCGGCGTCGTCCCCCGTCCCGTCGCGGTCCTGCACGTAGATGTCGAACACCGTGTGGTCCCGGCGGTTGGAGGCGAACGCGAACCGCTCGCCGTCGCCGTCCCAGCCGCCCCAGCGGTGTTTCGCGCCGGGACGCTGGGTTCGGTTGGTGATCTCGCCGGTCGCGGTGTCGAGCGTGTACAGTTGGGCGCGCTCGTCGCCGCCCTGATCCTTGCCGAACGCGAGCTCCGCGCGCTCGGGGGCGTAGTCGACGAACGTCACGCGGTCGTCGAAGAACGTGCGCTGGACGGGCCACTCGCCGGGGCCGTCGACGGTCCAGACCTGCGCGGTGCCGGTGGTGTCCATCAGGAACGCCAGCGACTCGCCGTCGGGGCCGAACGAGCCGCCGTAGGCGCTCCGGACGTTGAGGTACCGCTCGATGTCGTACGTTGTCACGGCTCACCGGTCGCAGTGTGGGGCCAAGGGCGTTCGGGTCGCGGTCGGCTCGTGGGGTTCGTGCGGGCAGAGCGCCCGTCAGCGGCCGCCAACGAGTCGTTGAAGGGGCTGCCGACCCAACACTGGGGCGTGCTCCCCGCCGTCTCCACCGGACTGCCGTCGTGGCTCGTCTCCGGCCTGCTGCTCGGCGTCGCGGCCTCCGTCGTCGTCGCGCTCGTGTTCGCGCTGGGCGAACGCTACATTCCGGACCCCGACCGGAGCGGGCGCCGCGTCGGCGGGCCGGGGCGCCAGCGCGCCGAGATCCGCGCGGTGTTCGATGCCGCCGACGAACCGTACCTCGAGGATTACGAGCTCGGGACCACCACGGTCGCGTTCTATCTCCCGGACCGGGACGTCGCGATTACGTTCGACCCGCGGGCGTACCTCCGGCTCGCGGACGGCCCGACACACGTCGTCCTCTGTGAGCACGAAGTTCCGGGCGCCACGATCGGCCGCCGACTCCCGTTCGACCTCGGCGTCGACGCCAGCGAGCGAGCGGCCGGCGCCGGCCCCCGTGGCGGTCGCCGTGGCCGCGCGGGCCCGCGGGGCGGCCCGGGCGGGGCTCGCGGTGCGACGGCTCCTCGCGGCGACCCCGTCGGCGACGCCTTCGACTTCCTCGATCTGGACCGCGACGCCGACGCCGACGAGGTGCAGACGGCCTACCGCGAGCAGGTGAAGGAGCTTCATCCGGATCAAGGCGGCAGCGAGGAGGAGTTCAAACGCCTGCAGGAGGCGTACTCGACCGCGAAGGAGTACGCGAGCTGACCTGCCCGATCACTTATGCTCGTGGGCGACCTCTCTCGGGGTATGCCCGAGGAAGTGCTGTTCAAGACCGAGAGCGACAGAAGCCGGAGCGAGATCGCCGACTACCTCCGACAGGTGGCGGACTCGCTGGACGGCGGCGGCGAGATCACCCTGCAGGCCGGGACCGAATCGATCGCCGTCGATCCCGCCGAACGGTCGACGTTCGAGGTGAAAGTCGAGCGCGAGGGGCCGGCCGACCGGCCCGAGAAGAGCATCGAGTTCGAACTGGAGTGGCAAGAGGGCGAGAGCGGCAGCGAAGCCGGCGGCGATCTGCAGATCGAGTAGTCAGCCGCCCTCGACGACGTACTCCGTCTCGCCGTCCCGGAGCGTGTCGGTCACCCGACCCACCTCGTCGCGCGTGACCGCGACGACGACCTCCTGCCCGCGAGCCGCGGCCTCGGCAGCTACCTCGCCCGCGCCCGCGGCGACCGCGGGGGAGTGGTCGACGCGGCGGAGCGCGACGACCGCCTCGACGCCGCTGGCGAGCACCAGATCCGCCGACTCACACGCCTCACCGAGCGCGTCCGCGTCGACGCCGCGGCTTCCGCCCGCCCGGACCGGCGGCACCTGATAGACGGTCACCGTGCCGGGCGCCATGTCGATGACGCCCTCGAACCCCGTAACGCCCACGTCGGTGCCCGCCTCGGCGTCGGTGGTCGCGACGCCGGTCGCCGCGCCCTCCTCGCCGGGCGTCGCGTGCAGCAGGCCGTTCCGGATCGAGAGCGTGACGGTGTCGCCGGCCTCGACCGCCTCGACCGCGATCGCGGCGTCCTCCTGGAGGCTCTCCAGCACGTCGTCGGTGACGTGATCGACGTAGCGCCGCAGCGACTTGGCCTCGCGGAACAGCCAGTCCACCCCCTCCTTGGTGACGCGGTAGCGCGAGCGCCCCTCCTTCTCGACCAGCCCGTCGTCGACCAGTTCGCGGATGTACTCGCTGACCGCCTGGCTGGTGACGCCGACGGCCTCGGCGATCTCGCCCTGACTCACCGCCGGCTGGCGGTCGGCGATCTCCGCGAGGATGCGAAAGCGGCTCGCAGTGCGTTTGTCCGCCAGCGCGTCGCTCATAGCCGACCTGTGGGCTGGACGCCACATAAACCGCCCGACCTGCCGGGTGCTCAGGCGTCGAACGCGCCGTCGACGGCGTCGGCCGCACGCGTCCCGCTCTCCAGCGCCCCCTGGATCGACGACCAGCGCGTGTAGTCGCCGGCGAGGAACACCCGCCCGGCTGGCTCGTCCACGTCGGGAAGCCGCGCGTGCGTCCCGGGCGGCTGAGCGAACTGTGCGAACGGGATCCGGTCGGTCGCGAGCGGTTCGAGCCCGGACACGTCGCGTTCGGGGTACCACGACGAAAGCGCCTCGCGGGTCTGTTTTGCGAGCGCCTCGGCGGAACGGTCCTGTGCGCCGTCGTCGACGAAGGAGGCCGCGAGCAGCGCGTCGTCGCTGCCGTCGCCGTACTCCGGGGCGACCGCCGAGAGCTGGGCGACGGTGTTCGGCGCCTCGCCCCCGGCGTTGAGCATGATCCGCGTGCCGGCGTCGAGTTCGGGGCCGGGCAGGCGGTAGTGTTGAGTGACGACGCCCGCGCCCTCGGTGGGGATCGACTCGACGCCCGTGAGGTCGCGCGCGGTCGGGGGGTCGGTCGCGACGACGGCGGCGTCGAACTCGCGGCTGCCGGACTCGGCGTCGAGCACGACGCGGTTTCCACTTGTGTCGAGATCGGCGACCGCGACGCCGGTCCGCATCTCGACGCCGGCCTCGCGCGCCTTCTCGGCTAACTGCGCCGGGATCGCGGCCATCCCCTCGGCGGGGACGACGATGCTCCCCAGCGACATCGCGCGGAACGTGTACTCGAACACGTTCGCGGAGGTCGACAGCGAGCGATCGAGCGTGATCCCGCCGTACAGCGGCGCGGCGAAGTTGTCGAGGAACGCTTCGGAGAACCCCGCGTCTCGGAGGTACTCGCGGATCGAGCGGTCGGGGGTGTCGAACGTCGGCCAGTCGCCGCCGGTGAGTCGGCGGCGGAGTCGGAGGGTCCGGAGCTTGTCGGCCAGCGTGACCTCGCGGGAGAGCGCGGAGGGGAGGAGCGCGCCCGGATCACGGAGCGGATCCGAGAGCGTCGATCGCGTGCCCGGCCGGCAGATGACGCCACCGGGGGCGAACGACCGCAGCGAGAGCGCGTCGAGATCGAGTTCGCGTCGGACCGCGGGGTAGGCCTCGAACAGCACCTGAAAGCCGCGATCGCAGGTGAACCCGTCGACGGTCCGGGTCCGGACCCGGCCGCCCAGTTCGTCGCGCTGCTCGAACAGCGTCACGTCGTGGCCCGACTCGGCGAGCCGGCGGGCGGCGACCAGCCCCGCGAGCCCCGCGCCGGCGACGGCGATGTCGCTCATACCGGGCGTTCGAGCGGCGGGCCCATAGCTCCGCCGCCCGCGGAAGCGGCGAACCCGGCCGGAGCCGATAGGTGATAGCCGCCGCCGCGCGAGGGTGACGTATGGCAGACTGGATCGCGGAGACGTTCCGGAGCGACGCCGGCTGGGACCACCTCGAGACGCTGGTCGACATCGGCAACCGCATGGCGGGCCAGCCCGGCGAGATGGAGGGGCTGGAGGCCACACGCGACGCGTTCGCGGCCGCAGGCGCCCGCGACGCCCGCGTGGAGACGTTCGATCTCGCCGGGTGGGTCCGCGGCGACAGCTCGATCTCGACGCCCGAGACCGTCGAGGACTGCATCGCGCTCCCGCGCGGGCCGGCGGGCGAGGTGACCGCCGAACTGGTCGATCTCGGCGCCGGCCTCCCGGAGGATTTCGAGAACACCGACGTCGAGGGGAAGATCGTGCTCGCGACCTCGGACGTGCCGGAGTACTTCGACCGCTACATCCACCGGACGGAGAAGTACCAGTACGCCGTCGAGGGCGGCGCGGCGGCGTTCATTTACGCCAACCACGTCCCCGGCGAGCTCCCGCCGACGGGCAGCGTCGGCGGCAGCGACGGCGGCCCGTACGGCGACATCCCGGCGGTGGGGGTCTCCGCGGAGACGGGCGCGCGCCTCGCCCGGCGCTTCGACGGCGACGAGCTGTCGGTGGCGGTCGAGTGTGAGACGCCCGAGACGCAGTCGGGCAACGCGGTCGCCGAACTCGGCCCCGACACCGAGGAGTACGTGATCCTCTCGAGCCACGTCGACGCCCACGACATCGCGGAGGGCGCGCGGGACAACGGCGCCGGGACGGCGACGATCGTGGAGGTCGCGAACGCGCTCGCGGCCCGCGAGGACGACCTCGACACGCGCGTGAAGTGCATCGCCTACGGCGCCGAGGAGGTCGGGCTCGTCGGCTCGGGGCTGGAGGCCGAGACCGCCGACCTCGGCGCGATCAAGTCGATCGTCAACGTCGACTCCAACATGGGCAACCGGACGCTCGAACTCACGACCCACCGCTTCGACGAACTCGACGCCGCCGCCGAACGGGTGAGCGACCGCTTCGACCACCCGATCGCGACGGTGCCGCGGATGGTGCCTCACTCGGACCACTGGCCGTTCGTGCGCTGGGGCGTGCCGGGCTATATGGTGTCGAGCAAGTCCGACTCCGCGGGCCGGGGGTGGGGCCACACCGAGGCCGACACGCTCGACAAGCTGGAGAGCCGGACCCTGCGCGAGCAGGCGATCCTGCTGACGGAGCTGGTGGTCGAGGTCGCCGACGGCGCCGTCGAGATCGAACACGCCGACGCGGAGACGATGGCGGGCTACCTGAAGGCGGAGGATCAGGCGATCGGGATGAAGAAGACGAACGGCTGGCCGTACGAGTTCGAGTAGCGACACACAGACCACCGTCGTTTTACCCGCGCACTCCGACGACGCGAGCATGACCCAGTCGACGCCGATCAGTCGGGTCAGCCTCCACGGCGCCGACGCCGACCTCGGACCACTGACGGTCACCGACGCCGACGCGGACGCGGTCGTCGCCGTCGGCCCGGAGGCGGTCGGGCGCGCGGCGCTCGCAGACGCCGACACGCCGATCCTCGCTGTCGACGCCGACGACGGCCGCCACGGCGCGACCCGTGACCGACTCGACGCCGCCGCCGCGGCGCTTGCCGACGGCGCCTACCGCAGCGTCACCCACACGATCCTCGGTGTCGTGGTCGGCGGCGAGCGCGTCGATCGCGCCGTCTTCGACGCGACGCTGATGACGAGCGAGCCCGCCCGGATCTCCGAGTACGCCGTCTCGGCGTCGGGCGAACGCCTGTTCGACGTTCGCGCCGACGGCGTCGTCGTCTCGACGCCGCTGGGGTCGGCGGGCTACGGGCGCGCGGCCGGCGGGCCGGTCGTCACCCCCGGCGGCGGGCTGTCGGTCGTCCCCGTCTCGCCGTTCTCGACCCGCGCGAACCCGTGGGTCGTCCCCGGCCCGCTCTCGCTGCACGTCGAGCGCGACGAGGGCGACGTGTCGCTGTTCGTCGACGGCGAGGAGCGCCGGCAGGTCGGACCCGACGAGCCCGTCGAGATCGCCGCAGTCGGTGAGTTCACCTGCCTCCGACCGCTGGTCGAGCAGCCGCCGGAATTGGAAAAGCACTAAACCGTCCTGTGCCGATATGCGGGTATGACCCCACTGCAGTTCGCCGTCCCGATCGGGGCGCTCGAATCGATCTCTGGGGCGTTCCCCTACGTGATCCTGGCGCTCGTGCTGGTCAACTTCGTCACGCGTCACCGCGCGTTCAATCACTACAAGCGCGCGGCCCAGAACGGCGCCGACACGCTCGACCGCTACGTGCCCCACGTCGCCGTCTCGGCGGTGCTCGTGCTCGTCAGCCTGCTGTACCTGGTGATCGAACCGCACTCGGGGATGGTGATCTCCGTGCTCGTGATCGGGACGATGATCGCCGACATCTTCGAGTTCGAGGCCCGGAACGTCGAGGCCCGGAACAACCTCGACATCGAGAAACCCAAGGGTGCGATCACGGTTTCGATCCTCGCGCTGCTGTACGCCGCGTTCACCGCCCTGTTCTGGGTGATCGAGGATCAGTGGGCAGCGATCGTCTGAGACGCCGCCGACGCTTCCGAGCGCCGTTCGCTTCCCGCCGCCGTCCGCTTGCTGCTGCCGTCTTCTCGTCGCCGACGCTTCTCGCCGTCAACGCTTCCCGCTGCTGTTCGCTTCCGATTCGGGTGCCACACGACAGACGTGACCGTCTCGGGCCGGAGGATCACGATCAACCGGGCAGCCCCCCCACTGGAGCGATCACGGCCGACCGGACAGCGTTCGCCGACTGGACGCCGACGAGGAGCGGTACCGAAGCGGCGATCGGTACCGGTCCGGCTAGCGGGGTGGGAGCGACCGGCGAGAGAAAAGCGAGAACTACTCGTCGACGACCAGCGCCTCGCGGGCCTGCCTGCCCGCGGGGATGATGACCCAGAACGTGAACGCGCCGATCAGGGCGGTCCAGAACATCAGGTCGCCGAGGAAGATCCCGAGCGTGTCGAACACGGTTCCGGGGTCCTCCGGCGGCGCCGCCACTAGCTGGCGGGTGCTCTCGAAACTGGGCGTCCGGTACCAGCTCGCGGAGATCATCCACACGAGGGCGGCCACGCTGAACAGCCCGAACCCTTTCATGAACTCGTCAGCCATTACCTGAAACTGGGCCGCGAGCCCTCTTCAGCGTTTCCCATCCCGGCGGCGACTACCCCGACTCCTCGCCCATCCCCTCGGCGGTGAACCGGGTGCCGAGCACGTAGACGGCCGCGCCGGTCGCGATCGACAGCAGCCCCGCGACGGCAAAGGCCGCCGAGAGCAGCGAGTCGGCGGGGGAGAGCGAGAGCGCCGAGAGGATCGAGCGCACCAATCGTCGGAGCAGCCCCGTGCCGAGCGCGGCGGCGTCTAAGAGGAGGAAGCCGAACACGACGGCGAACACCGCGATCAGCGTCGAGAAGACGGTGACGGTTTTGTAGAGCCGCATGGGCACCTCCACGTCGCGCCCGTCGCGGCCCTCGGGACGGCGGTCGTCGTCGGCCACGGCCTACTTCGGCGGCCGCAGCCGGTAGTAGCGGCGGTTGAGGTCGTACATGTACCCCTCGCGCATCGTCTTCAGCACCGCGTAGGTGATCCCGGCCATCACGATCGGCACGAGGAACGTCAGGTCGAACAGCAGGCTGACGTTCATCGGCATGATGTTCTGGATCGACAGCAGCGAGATGGTGAACGCGAACGTCAGGCCGCCCATCCCGACGGCAGCCCAGAACGGCTGCTCGACCGGGCGGCGGGCGCTCCCCTTGTTGAGGAACGGGACGATCGCGATCGCGCCGACGATCACCACGTTCGCCATCACGCCGTACGTTCGGTCGGCCATCAGCTTCTCCCCGCCGAGCAGCGAGATCGCGGGGTTGAGGTCACCCAGCTTCAGGAGGCCGAACGACCAGTAGAGGTACCAGTCCGGCAGGATGATCGACGGCGTCGAGCTGGGGTTGGCGGGAGCGCCGATGTGGGGCGGGAGCGTCGCCGCCAGCAGCAGCAGCATGCCGACGAAGAAGCTCGTCAGCGCGAGGTTCCGGATCAGTTCGTGGGGCCACGTCGGGAACGCGAGCACGTCGCGCTCGACGTACGTCGACTCCTCGCGGAGATCCTGATCCTCGCGGCGGGCCCGCTCGAAGTACTCGTAGGTGAGACGGGGGAGTCCCGTCCGCCGACTCTTGCGTTCGCTCCACGTCGGCGTGTCGTCGTCCGGCGGGACGATCCCCGTGCCGCCGTCGGTTCGTGCGTCGGGTTGGTTGTCGTCGCTCATTGTGTTAGTGGGGTTCCGCGATGCCCTGCATCCAGACGATGCCGATGTGGATCGCGATCAGCGAGGTCACCACGAACGGCAGCAGGAACACGTGGATGATGTACATCCGCTGTAGCGTCGGTGCGCCGAGCGAGAAGCCGCCGAACACCAGCTGGGCGACCCACTCGCCGATCACGGGGATCGACAGCGCCATCTCGACGCCGATCTGGCCCGCCCAGTAGGCGAGCTGGTCCCACGGCAGCAGGTAGCCCGTGTACCCGAAGCCCATCGTGAGGCTGATCAGGACGATCCCGAGCAGCCAGTTCAGCTCGCGGGGCTCCTTGTACGCGCCGGTGAAGTAGACGCGGAGCATGTGCAGGAACACCGCCGCGGTCATCACCTGCGCCGACCAGCGGTGGATCGAGCGCAGCATGAAGCCGAACTGGAGGTCCTGCATGATCATCGCGATCTGGGAGTAGGCGACGGTGCCGGTCTCCGCAGCGGCCGCCGAAGGGGCGTAGTAGAACCCCAGCAACGCGCCCGATAACGCCGCGACGACGTACGCCAGCGTCGAGAACGACCCCAGCGCGTACAGTGGGTACCAGTACCAGAACTTGTTGTCGAGGTTGTACTGCTCGGTGTGGCTCTTCGGCATCTGGAGGTTGACGCGGTAGTACATCGTCTCCAGCAGCTCCAGGTAGTCGACGATGCGGAACCGCTTGTCGAGCCAGATGAGGGTGAACAAGTACCCTTTCTCGATGGGGGAGAGCTGCTTCTCCTCCATCCAGCCGAGATGGTCGTGTTCGTCTTTCTCTTTGAGGCTCATTGGTTATCGTTTGTAGTACGGGTACACCGCGCGCTTGATCTGGTCCCAGACGCCGGCGCCCTCGAGCTGTTCGCCGTCGGCCTGGTCGCCGCGGACGTAGAGGTCCTCCCACTTGCGGCGGCGCTTCTTGACGACCATCACGTCCGGGAGGAACTCCTTCCGGTAGATCGCGAGGATGAACGCGAGGTCGATGAACACGATCGCGAGCAGCCCGCCGAGGAACATGTTCCCGTCGGCGGTCAGCGCCCAGCCGGAGACCAGCCCCCAGGTGAACATGAACACGAAGACGATCTCCAGCAGCGTCAGCAGCACGATCGCGATCGCCGCGGCCGTGCTCTCACGCGCCGGCTCGTAGCGGTGGATGTCGCCGTAGGTGGATCCGGACGTGGACATCACTCACCACCCCCGGTGTTGCCGGTGTTGGGTGACTCGCCGTACTTGAGCACGTAGAACGTGAACACGAGGCTGACGAACATCATCAGGATGGTCGCCGCGCCCACCCAGTGAGGGTGGATCGGGGCGCCGATCTCGTGGAGCTCGCGTTCGCCGCCGCCGCCGGACTGGAGCTCCTCGACGACTTCGATCGAGCCGACCATCCCCGCGCTCTCGTGGGGCGTACAGACGTACTCGTAGGTGCCCGTGGTGGTGAACGTGTGGGAGTACTCGTGGCCCGAGTCGAACGTGGTTCCCTGCTCGCCTTCGCCCTCCCAGTTGGCGCCCTCGGGCTGGCTCTGTGGAACCACGTTGTGCATGTTACTGTCCCAGACGAAGTTCACCGTCGTGCCCGTCGCGATCGTGAGATCGGCCGGTTCGAACACGAGGCTTCCACCCGGCCCGACGGTTACCGTCTCCGTCGGTCCACCGCCGCCGCCACCCTCGGTGCCGGTGGTCGTGCCGGTCTCTTCCTGCCCGGCCGCGACCCCCGAGCCGAGGGCGACGGCTCCGCCGGAACCGCCGGTCGCTCGGAGAAAATCCCGCCTCTTCATACGGCCAAAACGTGGGACGGCCGGCGCTTAAACCCTCCGTTTCACACCACCCTCGACGCCGCCGACGGCGGTACGACGCGCCCGGCGACCGGGGTCTCAGTCGCCGCCGTCCTCGTCGGGCTCGTCGCTCAACTGCGGGACGAACTCCGGCCGCTCGCCCGCCTCGTCGACGGCGCGGAGCCGGTCGCGGTACTCCGCGGCACGGAACCGGTCCGAGAGCCGCGCGTTCGCGACGACGGTGAACAGGAACACGCCGATCAGGGCGAACAGGATGCCGACTGCCGGGCCGACCACGCCGCCCTGTGGCACGTCGGGCTGGAGGTCGAACAGCAGCGAGCCGACGACCAGCCCGAGTCCGGCGAGGATCTGGGCCGCGGCGACCAGCTGGAGCATCGTGTTGCCGAGCTCGCCCGACCCGGACTCGACGTCCTCGGGGTCGGGGAGGCTCGGATCCTCGGGCGGCGTCGGCACCTCGTACTCCGCCATCGAGCAGAGCGCGACCGTCGGCTCGACGTCCCGGAGCACCGTCCCCTCGCCCTCGACGCTGCCGTCGGGGTTGACGATCGCGTACCCCTCGTCGGAGTAGGCGAGCAGTCGATCACCCTCGGCCCCGGGATGGCGTTCGAGCCGCGCGAACACCTCGCGGGTCGCGATCCGGTTCTCCAGATCCTGCTCGACTCGGTCGATCAGCTCCGCGCCGGTGATCCACGTGTCGTGGTCGAACGCCGCCTCCCACTCCTCGCGCTCCATCTCGGCCATGTCCGCGGGGCCGAAGTCGTCGAAGTCGTACTTCTGCTCGACCTCCTCGCGGAGCGCCTCGAGGTCGGTCGACTCGGCGGCGTCGCCGCTCTCGGCGTCGTCCGCGCGTGCCCGCTCCGCAGCCTCGTCCTCGGAGGGGTCGGCCATAGCGACCGTTGGACTGGCGCGCCGTTAAGCGCTTCGCGAGCGCCCCGACGACGACGCGCCGGAGTCGCTCCTTTTAGGCGGACGCGCCGCGAACGTCGACGAGATGGTCTCCGAATCGACCGCGGCGACGCTCGCCGCGCTGTCGGTCACGATCAGTCTCCCCTTCTTCCTCTACGGGGCGTGGTACGCCATCGAGACGGAGGTGATGACGTGGGAGCGACTGCTCCACCACCTGAAGTTCGTGGTCACGGGGCTGGTGCTGACGACGGCGCCGATGGTCTTGTGGATGATCCCGCGACTGGCGGAGCAGTTCGGCGGGCTCGCGGCGCTGCACGCCTTCTTCGGCCTGCAAGCGTACGCGCTGCTCGTGCTCGCGCTCACGGGGATCGTCCGCATCTTCCAAGCCAAGCGGCAGGCGGATCTCTACCGCAACCCCGACCCCGAGGCCGACATCGGCGAGCTCCACGAGAACATGGGCGCGTGGCGCCGACGGCTCCGGATCGGCGTGTTCGGCTACCTGATCCTCTGGATCCTCGCGTACCTCGTCGGCATCGTGCGGTACCTGATGGACTACGTGCTCTGACGCCGGCGAAAAACGCGACGACCGCGGCTAGCTCTCGAACGGCTCCTCGTCGCGGTGGTTGTCGGGGTTCTCCTGCTGTTCGGCCTCTGTCTCCCGGACCTGGCTGTCGGCGTCGTCCCGGCCCGGCTCCCGGTCGGGGTTCTCCTCCTCGACCTCGTCGGGCGCGGACTGCTCGGCGTCGTCGGCGGTGTCCAGATCGGTGTCCTCCTCGACGTCGATCCCGTGGTCTTCGTCACTCATACCCCGTCGTTGCGTCGGTCGAGCAAAAACCGTGGTGGCCGTTCCTCACCACGCCTCGCCGCTGGCGAGGTCGATCTCGCTGTCGCCCTTCGCGGACGGGCAGATATCCGCCAGCACACACTCGCCGCAGTCGGGGTTGCGGGCGGTACAGACGGCGCGCCCGTGGTCGATCAACAGGTGGGTGAACTGCTGCCAGTGTTCCTCGGGCACCACGTCGAGGAGGTCCTCCTCGATCGCCTCGGGCCGTTCCTCCTCGGTTAGCCCGAGTCGGCGGCTGATCCGCTGGACGTGTGTGTCGACGACGATCCCCTCGACCACGTCGTGGGCGTGCTGCAGCACCACGTTGGCGGTCTTCCGGCCGACGCCGGAGAGCTCCGTCAGCTCGTCCATCGTGTCCGGTACCTCGCCGTCGTGTTCCGCGACGAGCGTCTCGCCGATGCTCTTCAGGTAGCCCGCCTTGCTGTTGTGGAACGTGATGCCGTAGATGTCGTCGGCCAGCTCCTCCTCGTCGGCCGCGGCGAAATCGTCGGCGGACTCGTACTTCTCGAACAGGTCGTCGGTCACCTCGTTGACGCGCTCGTCGGTACACTGCGCGGAGAGGACGACCGCGATCAGGAGTTCGAGTCGCGTGTCGAAGTTCAGCGAGATCGTGGAGTCGGGGTACTCGGCTTCGAGGCGGTCGATCAGTTCGGCCGCCTGTGCGCGGCGTGGTTCGAGTGGCTCGCCCATACCCGCCGTTCCGTTCCCCCGGGGTTGAACGGTTCGGTCGCGGCCGCGGGCACGCGCCTACATCCCGGTACCGGCGGTGAACTCGTAGCTGTACACCCAGTTGAGGAGCACGTACGTCAACACCCCCATCGACAGCGAGAGGATCCACGAGCCGGCGGCGACCCGCCCCACGCGCTTGTGGGGCGTCTCCTCGCGCAGCTCCCGCGGCGAGTGAGTGAGGCCGAGCACCAGCGCGTACAGCACGACCGGCACCGCGACCACCGAGAGGATGATGTGGATCGCGAGCATCAGCAGGTAGGCGTAGTAGACGGGGTCGGGCGCGCCGACCATCTCCTTCGTCCCGCCGCCGCCGATCTTCCAGAGGTACAGCACGAGAAAGACCATGATCAGCCCGAACGCGCTCCCCATGGCCTTCCGGTGGCGCTCGACGTTCCCCTCGCGGATCCACTTCCAGCCGAGGACGAGCAGCACCGTCGCCACCGTGTTGATCCCCGCGATCGCGTGGGAGAACAGGTTCACCTGCGCGTTCGTGAGGTCGGGGTAGATGGGGAGTGCCCCCGCGAACGTCCCGATCACCAGTCCGTAGCCCAGCACCGAGAGGAGTGCGACCGTCGCCCGCGGGCGATCGTGCGCGCGCGATCGGAGGGTTTCCAGCATGGCCGGACGGTGGGGCCGCAGCGACAAGGTGGTTCGGGTTCCGGCCGAGACGTTTTGCCGCCGGCGTTCGAACCGGTCGGCATGGCCGACTGTGAGTTCTGCGCCATCGCCGCCGGGGAGCGTGGCGCCCACGTCGTTCACGACGACGAACACACGCTCGCGATCCTCGACGAGATGCCCACCCGGCGCGGCCACACGCTCGTCCTCCCGAAAGCCCACCGCGAGGAGCTACTCGGGACGGACGAGACGGGGAAGGCGGTGTTCAAAACCGTCGACGCCGTCGCCGGAGCACTCCGGCGGGTGCTCGACCCGGACGGGTTCAGCGTGTTCTACACCTCCGGCCCGCTGGTCGGCTCGGTCCGACACGCGCACGTCCACGTCGTGCCACGCGCGGCGGGCGACGACGTTTCGCTCGCGCTCGACCGCGGGGATCTGGATCACGACGCGGCCGCCGACCTCGCCGCACGGATCCGCGACGCCGAGCACTGACCTCCAGTACGGGATCGCCGGAGCGATGTCCCGGGGTTTATGTCCGATGGCGCGGAAACAGCGGGTACGGGTGATGGCGACGCACCCGTCCTCGGTCGGACGGGCCGGCTCCCGCCGCGACGGGGTGGCCCCCACGGCGCGGCGGACTCGGCGCGCCACCGGCCTCTCCGACCACTCTCGCCGCGCGGTCCAGGACAGACCGCGCGGCGTTCCTTCGTTCCCGAGCGTTCGCTCCCCGCTCGGGGACGTTCTCAGACCGACGAGCGACGCGGTTCTGTCCCTTCCGCCGGAACGGTCCGGGCCGTCGGTTCACTCGCGCGAACGGACGTGAGCGCGAGGCCAAGGAAGGGGCGAAGCCCCTGACGCAGGCTTTTGGTCGAGCTTTTGCCAGCGAGCGAGTGAAACGAGCGAGCGAAGCAAAAGGTCGGTTCAGATGACGCCCGTCGTCTCCGCCACGTCCCGGGCCGCCTTCTCCGTGATCCCGTCGCCCAGTACGGTGTAGCGGTCGCGGATCTCGTGGGCGGTCGTGAGCGCCTCCAGCAGTTCGGCCTCGCTCACCCCGAGATCGTCGGCCGTCGTCGGCGCGTCGAGGCTCTCCAGCGCGGCCCGGATGTCCTGCCACAGCCCGTCGGGGCCGTCGTGGAGGTAGGCGGTCATGATCGAGCCGACGCCGACCTGATGGCCGTGGAGCGCACGCCCCGGCGCGATCCGGTCGAGCTGGTGGGAGAACAGGTGCTCCGCGCCGGAGGCGGGACGGGAGGAGCCCGCGATCGACATCGCGACGCCCGAGGAGACCAGCGCCTTCACGACGATCCACGCCGACTCCTCCAGCCCGGGCCGGATCAGGTCGGCGTTGTCGACGAGCATCTCCGCGGTCATCCGGGCCAGCGCGCCGCCGTACTCCGAGTACTCGACGCCCTTGAGGCGCTGGGCGAGCTGCCAGTCCGCGACCGCGGTGTAGTTCGAGATGATGTCCGCACAGCCGGCGGTCGTGAGCTCCCACGGCGCGTCGGCGATCACGTCGGTGTCGGCGACGACCGCCAGCGGCGGCTCGGCGGCGACGGAGTGGCGCGTGTCGCCCTCCGGGATCGACCCGCGGCCCGAGACGATGCCGTCGTGGCTCGCGGCCGTGGGAACGGAGACGAACCCCACGTCGAGCTCGTCGCTGGCCATCTTCGCGGTGTCGATGGGTTTGCCGCCGCCGAGGCCGACGAGGTAGCCCGCGTCGACCTCGCGGGCGGCGTCGATCACGCTCTGGACCTGCTCGAACCCCGCCTCGGCGACGATCACCGTCTCCGCGCCGGGGAGCTGCTCCCGGACGCGGTCGCCGACGATCTCGTTGGGCGAGGGGCTGGTGACGATCAGCGGCGTGCCCGAGAGGTAGAGCTCGCCGACGGCGTCGCCGAGCTCGTCGAGCGTCCCGTGGCCGACGACGACGTTCCGGGGGAGCCGGATCCACGTCGATTTGTCGAACATGCTCCGGTGGTCGGGTGCGGCGGTGAAAAGCGGTTCGTCAGTCGGCGCCCGGTCAGGCCAGCACCCGCCACGCCTCGAACAGGAAGCTGACCCCGAAGCCGGCGAGCACGAGCGCGCTCACGGCGGCGACCGCGGGGGCGAAGGAGTCGACACGGCGGCCGGCCTGCACCAGGGCAGCCGGGAAACTCACCAGCCAGAGCGCGACGCCGCCGAACAGGCCGACGATCAGCGCCGGGCTGCCCGTTTCGACGACGAACACACCGGTGAGCGTCTCGCCGACGAAGGGGAGCACCGCCAGCACGTCGAGCGTCCCGGGGTCGAGCAGCCCGACGCCGGCGGTCAGCCAGAACAGGATCTGGTAGGGGTTCGTGAGCGCGAGCACGAACGCGCGGCGGAACCCGGTCGACTCGCCGTCGGCGAGCGGCGGTTCAGTCGATCCAGTCTCGCTGCGATCAGCCTCGTCCTCGACCGACGACGGCGCGAACGACTCCTTGACTCCCGTTGCGGCGCCGTACGCGAAGTAACACATCAGCAGCCCGCCGACGCCGAACATGACTCCCTGTGCGGTCGGGTACTGCTGGACGATGCCGACGACGCCGCCGAGCGCGAGCAGGAAGAACACGAAGTCCGCGAGCCCCGCGCCGAGCCCGGCTTTCGCGCCCGCGGTCCAGCCGCGGAGCACGCTCTCCTCGGCGATCACGGCGTTCATCGGGCCCGGCGGCGCCGCGAGCGCGAGCCCGAACGCGGCGCCGGCGACGAGCGACGGGACGAGATCGAACACGAGGAGACAAAGGGCCGAAAATGCGAAAAATCGCCCGGTTCAGCGGCGCCGGAGCACGCCGACGACCGCGGCCACCACCAGCGCCGCGATCGCGGCGTACAGCACGACCGTCGGCGCGCCGAGCACGACGGCGCCGAACGCGAGGAACACGACGGCGGCGCCGGCCTCGATGTACGCGGTCGGCAGCACCGCCTCGACTTTCCCGCCGATCACGGCATCGACGCCCGTCCGGAGCGCGAGCGCGCCGATCACGCCGACGAACACCGAGACGGGCGCGTCGGGGAACGTCGCCGCGAGGTTGATCGTCAGCAGCTGGGTCTTGTCGCCGAACTCCGCGAACAGCACGAACAGGAAGCCGGTGAGGAGGCCGCCGTAGCTCCCCACCCGGACGAGCAGCGCGTCCGGGACGAGCCGTCCGGAAATCCCGACGTCGAGCCCGGTGCCGGACGTTATCGACCGGGACCGGTCGCCGTCGCGGAGCCCCTTCGCCGCCGAGCGGGCGGTCCAGACGCCGAAGACGACGAACAGTCCGCCGGTGATCAGGGTGACCACGCTCGCGGGCAGCACCGCGACGACGTACTGGCCGAACGCGACCTCCAGCGCCGACCAGAGGGTGAAGGCGCCCATGGCGCCGAAGAACACTGCCTTGGCGTCGTACCGCGTCGCGAGCGTGATCACGACGAGCTGGCCCTTGTCGCCGAACGTCGCGAGCAGGTTCGCGAGGAAGGCGGCCCCGAGCGGCCCGTAGCCCGAGTACCGCGAGATCACCGCGTCCAGCCCCGACTGCAGCGGGAGCGCGAGCGCGCCGGCCATGCTCAGGCGACCTCGCCCATCGCAGCCCGGACGCGGATGGCGTCGGCGACCTCCTGCGGGAGGCTCTGCTCGGTGCCGTCGTCGAGGCGGACCGTCACCATCCCGAACGGCGCCACGTCGACGATCTCGATCTCGGTTCCGGGCGTGAGGCCGGCCTCGGCGAGGTAGTCGAGCTCCTCGCGGTCGCGATGGGGAACTCGGGAGACGACGACGCGGTCGCCCTCCGCGAAGCTGGTGAGGCGCTCGCCGGCCTCCTCGTCGACGGGGTCGAGCGTCTCGGTCGGGATCGGGTCGCCGTGGGGGTCGACCGCTGGGTCACCCAGCGCCTCGGCCATCCGCCGTTCGAGGTTCTCGCTGATGTGGTGTTCCAGCGTGTCGGCCTCGTCGTGGACCTCCGACCAGTCGAAGTCGAGGTGTTCGGCGAGGTACGCCTCCAGTAGGCGGTGGTGCCGGATCACCTCGAGCGCGACCGTCCGCCCCTCGTCGGTGAGTTCGACGCCGCTGTACTTCTCGCGGTCGATCAGCCCCCGATCGGCCAGCTTCTCCATCATGCTGGTCACCGTCGGCGGGGTCTTGTCGAGATACTCCGCGACCGCCGAGGTGGAGACCGGCGCACCCTCCTCGCGTTGGATGACGTAGATGGCTTTCAAGTAGTCCTCCATCGCGTCGCTCAGCATGTCGAACGATACGTTTCGACGCGGCAAAAGATCCCCGGTGGCGGCGACGAGGTGGCCCGAGAACTGTGGAGTTAAGCCGCCGGGACTCCTAACCGAGACTGAATGAAACTCCGACGCGCCCTCAGCTACGTGACTCTCGGTATCGGCGCCGCCGCCGCCGGGAACGCCCTCCTCCGACGCGACGCCGGCGACCTCCCGCCCGCGCTCGACGGGATGCAGCGCACCTACCGCTGGCGCGGGATGAACGTCGCCTACACCGAGGCCGGCGACCCGGACGACCCCGATCTCGTCCTCCTCCACGGGCTCAACGCCGCCGGCTCCTCGGGCGAGTGGCGCGGCGTGTTCGACGAACTCAGCGAGGAGTACCACGTGATCGCCCCGGACCTTCCGGGGTACGGCCGCTCGGACCGGCCGCCGATCCGTTACTCCGCGACGCTGTACGAGGCGTTCGTCGAGGCGTTCCTCGACGAGTTCGGCGACGCCGGCGGCCCCGCGGTGATCGCGTCCTCGCTCTCGGCGTCCTACGCCGTCGCGGCCGCCCGAACGGTCCCCGTCTCGCGGTTCGTGCTCGTCTGTCCGACCACGACGACCGGTCCCGGCGGCGGGACGTGGGTGCGCGAACTGGTCCGGGCGCCGCTGGTGGGCGAGGCGCTGTTCAACGCCGTGAGCTCCAAGCCCGCGATCGAGTACTTCAACGCCGACCACGGCTACGCCGACCCGGACGGTCCCGAGGAGGAGTGGGCCGAGTACGAGTGGCGGACCGCCCACCAGGAGAACGCTCGATTCGCCCCCGCCGCGTTCCTCGCGGGCGATCTCGACAGCGAACTCGACCTCGGCGGCACGCTCGCGGATCTCGACGTGCCGACGACGATCGTCTGGGGTCGGGAGACGGAGCTCACGCCCGTCTCGCAGGGCGAGGAGCTCGCGCGCGCCGCGGGCGCGGAACTGCTCGTGTTCGACCGCGCGAAGCTCCTGCCCCACGTCGAGCGCGCCGACGCGTTCCTGGAGTACGTGCTGGAGGGAACGCTTCCGGACGACTTCTCGGTGATTCGGGAGTACGATCCGAGCGAGGATGGTGATGAAGAGACGGACGAGGATACCGAGGAGACTGAGGAAACGGACGCGGACGACGACGAGTCGGATGAGGAAACGGAGGAAGACGAAGAGTCGGAGGCCGACGACGACGAGTCGGACGAGGAGTAGCCGCGCCGTCGTTCCCGTTCGTCAACAGTGTGATCTCGCTTTTCGGTCAGTGGTTCGGGGGTTGAGACAGCGACCGCGATAGTGTTTCGTTTGTCGTCAACTGCGACCGTAACAGCATCTCGGTCGCTGACCACTTGTGACCGCAGTGCGCCGGGCACGAGGCCCGGCGCAGCCCGGAGTCCCCACCCCTCCCCCCGCGCTCGCCGACCGTTGGCGAGCGCGCGGCGTCCACCGCGACCGCACCGCGGTCGTTGTCGGCGCGAAGCGCGAGTCCCTCCGTGGACGAGCAGGCGCGAGGGACGAGTGAACGACTGAAGGGAGTGAACGAGTCGGCTGGGGAGGGAGCGAGGCGGGAAAACTCGCCGAAAGCGAGGCAAACCGCCTCGAAGCGAGCGGGGAGCGGAGCGACCCGCGAGCGGTGAGGGCTGTGCGGGGCGGTGCGGTCGCAAGTGGTCTCGCACCGAGATGCTGTTGCTGTCGCGGATGCTGTCTCAGTTGCCAACGATCGAACCGCAGCTACTGTCCCAAACACCAACGATCGAGCCAACGTCGCCCTTCCGACCGACGCGACACACAAACCGAAACATCAACCCCCAAATACCGATCAGGCCGGCCGCAGCACCAGCACGTCCGCGCCGGTCGTCTCGCTCGCGCCCACGTCGACGGTCACCTCGTCACCGATCCCGACGGTTCCCGGCTCGGCGTCGACGACGATCCCCGTCACCCGCGCGGGCCCGAAGTCGACGACCGCGGTGTCGTACGGCGCGTCCGCCTCGAACGCCGGCGCCGGGACGTGGACGGTCGTGATCGTCTCGACCGTCCCCGTCTCGGGCAGCGCCTCCTCGGTGAACTCCGTCGACCCGCAGTCCGGGCAGATCCGCCGCGGCGGCAGCAGCCCGTGGCCGTTCTCGCACGCGAGGTAGTAGCCGTCGTCGGCGACGAACGCGTGCAGCCACTCGTCGAAGCCCGCGTCGCTCATTCCGCCACCTCCAGCACGTGGACGACCGCAGAGGCCACCGTGCCGCCCGCGTTGTGCGTGACGCCCACGTCGGCGTCCGCGACTGCGTCGCTGTTGGGGTGGTCGCCGCGGAGCAGTCTGGTCATCTCCGCGATCTGCGAGCCGCCGGTCGCGCCCACGGGGTGTCCCTTGGCCTTCAGCCCGCCGGAGAGGTTCACGGGGGTCTCGCCGTCCGCACGAGTCTCCCCGCGGCGGGCGGCGCCGAGCCCCTCGCCCGGCTCGTACAGCCCCAGCGACTCGATCGCGAGCACCTCCGCGATCGTGAAGCAGTCGTGGACCTCCGCCACGTCCACGTCGCCGGCGTCGATCCCGGCCTCGCCGTACGCCATCGCCGCCGCGTCGTCGGCCGCGGGCGTGCGGGCGAGGTGGTCGCGGTCCTGCAGCGCCATGCGGTCGGTGCCCTGTCCGGTGCCGACCACGGCCACGTTCGCGTCGAGGTCGTGCTCGGCGGCGTACGCCTCACTCACGAGCAGGATCGCGGAGGCGCCGTCGGTGATCGGACAGCAGTCGAACAGCCCCAGCGGCTCGGCGACCGGCGGGGCGTCCAGCGCCTCCTGCACCGTGAGTTCGCGCTGGTACTGGGCGTACTCGTTGGGGATCGCGTGGTCGTGGTTCTTCGAGGCGACGTTCGCGAGGTCGGTCCGGAGGTCGTCCTCGTCGACGTCGAACGCCTCGCCGTAGGCGGTCGCCATCAGCGCGTACGCCGCGGGGAAGGTGACGCCGGCGCGGACCTCGAACAGCTCGTCGGCGGCGATGGCCAGCGCCTCCGTCGCCTCCGCGGTGTCTTGGTTGGTCATTCGCTCGACGCCGCCGGCGAGCACCACGTCGGCCTCGCCCGAGCGGACGGTCCGGACTGCCTCGCGGACGGCGACGCCTGCGGAGGCACACGCCTCCTCGTACCGTGTCGCCGGGCAGTCGAGGCCGGCAGCCTCCGCCAACAGCGGCGCCATGTGGCCCTGCCCCTCCGAGAGCGAGCCGGCGAAGTTGCCGACGTTCAGCTGTTCCACGTCGTCCAGCGGGACGCCGGCGTCCGCCCGCGCGTTCAGCGCGGCTTCGGCGAACAGGTCGCGGCCGGTCCGGTCGGGGTGCGAGCCGAAATGGGTGAGCCCCACGCCAGCCACGCGCACACCAGTCATACCTCGGGGTTGGAGTGGTTCGGCTAAAGGCCTGCCGGAGTCAGTGAACCGCCGACAGCGAGAGCGGACCGTTCCGGCAGGTCCTTCCCGACGCCGTTCCTTCTTCCGACCATGTTCAGCGACGCGTTCGTCGGACTCGCCTGCACCGACTGCGACGCCAGCCTCGCCGTCGAGGATGCCGACCCCGAAGCGATCGCCGGCGCCGGGCCCTGCCCGGACTGCGGCGCGCCACGGGTCCCGAAGTACGACCTCGACAGCGTCGACCCGGACACGGTCCGGGCTGGCCCGCGAGCGTGGGATCGCGACGCCGTCCTGCCGTTCTCGGCCGCGGACGCGCTCTCGGCCGCGGAGGGCGGCACCCCCAGCGTCGACGCCCCCAGAGTCGCCGACGAGCTCGGCCTCGCGGGCGTCGAGATCAAAGACGAGGCGCGCAACCCCACGGGCTCGGTGCTGGACCGCGGGCTCTCGGCGGCCGTGACCGCCGCCGACGCCGCCGGCGCGGATCTCGTTGCCTGCGCGTCGCCGGGCAACGCCGGCCAGTCGATGGCGGCGTACGCGGGACAGGTCGATCTCCGGTCGTACGCGTTCGTGCCGACGCGCTCGCCGTTCTCGAACAAAGCGATGGTGAACGTCCACGGCGGGGAGATGAAGGTCGTCCCCGGTCGGCTCGGGGACGCGGTCGACGCGCTGGCCGAGGAGCTCCAGTCGGAGTACGTCGATCTGGGCGCGTTCGCGTCGCCGTTCCGCCACGACGGGCTGAAGACGGTCGCCTACGAGCTGCTCGCGGATCGCGGCTGGGAGACGCCGGACGCGGTCGTGCTCCCCGCGGGGACGGGCGAACTGGTCGTGGGCGTCGTCGACGGGTTCCAGGAGTGTCGCGAGCTCGGGCTGATCGACGAGCTCCCGACGGTGTACGCGGTGCAGGCGGCCGGCTGTGCGCCGATCGCGGCCGCGTGGGACGGCGACGAGATCGCGACCGAGCCGTGGGAGACGCCGGACACGATCGTCGGCGAACTCGAGGTCGCGGACCCGCCGGGGGGCGATCTCGCGCTCGCCGCGCTCGAGGAGGTCGGCGGCGACGCGCTAACCGTCGAGGACGCCGACGCGCTGGAGAGCGCGGTCGCGGTGGCGTCGACGGAGACCGTCGAGGTGGGGCTCGCCGGCGGCGTCGCCGCGGCGGGGCTGTGGGCGCTCGCCGAGGACGGGACGCTCGGCGAGGACGACGAGGCGGTCGTCCTGAACACCGAGGCGGCGACGAAGGCGCCGGACGTGCTCCGGAGCCACCTGATGGGACAGGGCGTCTGAGCCGGGCGGGCCGGCAGCCGGACCCCGATCAGGCGTGCAGGCCCCAGTCGGCGTCGGACACCTCGACGCGGGCAGCCTCCTCGTCGTCGACGATCGCCCGGAACGCGAACGTGTGGCCGTCCCTGTCGAGTCGGACGTCGACGCTGGTGGCCTCGACCGTGAACTCCTCCTCGATGCGGTCCGGTCGGTCGTCCTCGCGCTCGGTGTAGACGCCGTAATCGCCGTAGCTGAACTGTCTCGCCGTCTCGACGAACCCGTCCTCGTCGAGGATGTCGACGTCGACGGCGTCGTGGCTGCTGGCCTCCCGAACGACCAGCGTGTACGTGTTCGCCCCCATGTTCCTGTTGTTTGATAGCATGAACCAAGAAAACGGCGGCTGTCGTGCGTTCGGGGCGGTCGGAGGCCGTCGCCGCCGGATCGTGCGAACGACTGGCCGGCTTCCGGGACGCTTTCCTTTCCCCCCACCAACGCCGACCCATGTCCGACACGGCGCTCGTGATCGGCGGCACCCGGTTCGTCGGCCGCCACACCGTCGAGGAGCTGCTCGATCACGGCTACCACGTCACGATCTTCAACCGCGGCAACCACGACAACCCCTTCGCCGACCGCGAAGGCGTCGACCACGTCGAGGGCGACCGCCGGGACGACACCGACCTCAAGGCCGCGAAACTGTCAGTCGAGCCTGACATCGTGATCGACTGCGTGGCCTACTACCCCGCGGACGTGGCGATCGCGACCGACGTGTTCGCGGACGTCGACGGCTACGTCTACATCTCCTCGGGCGATGCCTACGGCGCGGAGGAGATTCCCAAACGCGAGGGGTCGACGCCGATGCGCCCCTGCAGCGAGGAACAGGCCGTCGACGACTCCGGGGAGACCTACGGCAACCGCAAGGCCGAGGGCGACCGCGAGATCGTCGCGGCCGCCGAGGACGGCGTGAACGCGATGTCCGTCCGTCCGTGCATCATCTACGGACCGTACGACTACACCGAGCGGCTGGACTACTGGCTCGATCGCGTCGACAGCCACGACCGCGTGGTCGTCCCGGGCGACGGGCAGAACATCTGGCACCGCGCGTACGTCGAGGACGTGGCCAGCGCACTCCGGATCGTCGCCGAGGACGGCGAGCCCGGGGAGTTCTACAACGTCGGCGACCGTCGGGCGGTCACCCTCGAAGAGATGCTCGAACTGATCGCCGACGCGATGGACACCGAGATCGAGGTCGTCCACGCGGGCGAGCGCGAGCTCGCGGCCGCGGGTCTCGAACCGGCGGATTTCGTGCTCTACCGCGACTACCCGCACCTGCTCGCGACCGAGAAGCTGGCGGATCTGGGCTGGGAGTCGACGCCGCTCTCCGACGCGATGGCGCGAACCGTCGCGGAACACCGGGACTCGGATCGCGACGGGAGCGAGCACGACCCCGGCCGGGAGAACGAGGAGGCGGTGCTGGACGTGCTGGACACGCTCTGAGCCGCCGACCGCCGGCTCAGAACTCCATCTCCCGGCTCTCCGCGCTGATGCCGGCGACCTCCTCCTCCAGCCACTCGCGGAACCACTTCACGCGCTTGAGCCGCTGGTGGCCGATCGACTCGGCGGTGTCGCTCTCGACGCGGTCGCAGTGTTCCTGCCCGCGTTCGAGCACGCGGTCGACCATCTCCGCGGCGTCCATGTGTGTGCGCGCCTCGTACCCCATTCTGAGGAGCATGAGGACGGTGCCGTTGGCGCCGACCTTATCCAACACGTCGCCCTCGATCAGGCACTGCGTCTCCAGCGACACGTCCGAGAGCGGTCCCTGGTAGGAGTGATCCGCGACGACGTTGCACACCTCGTCGATGAAGGAGTCCGGGAAGTCGCCCCGGCTCTGGAGGTACTCGCGAGCGACCTGCGCGCCGGCCTCGGCGTGGCGGTCCTGCTCGGCTTCGAGCTTGGACACGTCGTGGAACACCGCCGCCACGCGGACGACGTGGACGTTCGCCCCCTCGGCCGCCGCGATCTCGCTCGCGATCTCGACGACGTTGCGGATGTGGTTGAAGCGGTACTCCGCGGAGTGCCACGGGTACCAGCGCATCCGACCGCCGTCGTCCTCGCTCTCGACGCTGGCGGCGAGGTAGTCGTGGACGAACTCCTCCATCGCGGCGAACTCCTCGGCGGAGACGGGCGCGTCCCTTATCTCGACGCCCATGCTGGTCCCCCGGGTTCGGTCGTACGACGTTCGTGTTTCATTATCGGAGAGGACGGCCGTTTCGCTCTTAGTCGTTGCGGGACGGGCAAACACGCCGTCTCGAGTTCTCCTCTCGCCCGCTCGCGATTGTCGGACACGCCAGTGTCCGAACCGTTAGGTGGCCCGAGGTGCTGCCCAGCCACATGACCGAGCAACTCTACCTCGAGGACTCCACCGTCGACGAGTTCGAGGCGACCGTCGAACGGACGGTGAGCGACGACCGCGTCGTGCTCGACCGGACCCACTTCTACCCCGAGGGGGGCGGCCAGCCGGCCGACCACGGGACGATCAGCACCGAGGACGGCCGCGAGTGGCAGGTCGTCGACGTGCAGAAACACGACGGGATCCACCACTACCTCGAACCGGGCGACGGCGTCGACGGCGACGAACTCCCCGAGGCCGGCACGACCGTCACGGGAGAACTCGACTGGGAGCGCCGCGACAGCCACATGCGCTACCACACGGCCCAGCACCTGCTGTCGGCGCTGCTGCTCGAGGAGTACGACGCCGAGACGACCGGGAATCAAGTTCGATCCCACAAGGCGACGCTGGACTGCGCCTACGAGCGCTTCCACGACGACGAACTCGAACACGTCGAGGCCCGGATGAACGAACTGGTCGAACAGGCTCGCCCGGTGGAGTGGTACGTGCTGGACCGCGAGACCGCCGAGGCGGAACTGGATCCGGAGCGCACGCGCCTCTCGCTGCTGCCCGACTCGATCACCGAGATCCGGATCGTCGAGATCGGCGGCGTGGACGAAGAGCCGTTCGACCGCACCGCCTGCGCGGGCACCCACGTCTCGAACACCGAGGAGATCGGCGCGGTGACCGTGACGGGTCGAGAGACCAAAGGCAGCGAGGAAGAGCGGATCACGTTCGAACTCGACTGAACCGCCGCCGACCGACGGACTGCCCGGGGGTGTGGGACGCCGGATGGCGGCGACTACTCCACCCAGAGCGTCTTGCGGTTGACGAACTCCTTGATACCGGCCTCCGAGAGCTCGCGGCCGTACCCCGAAATACCGACGCCGCCGAAGGGGACCCGCGGGTCGGACTTCACCAACTGATTCACGTACGTGCAGCCGGCGTCGATCTCCCGGGCGACACGCCGACCGCGCTCGCGGTCCTCGGTCCAGACGCTCGCGCCGAGGCCGAACTCGGTGTCGTTGGCTTTCTCGATCGCCGCCTGTTCGTCCTCGACCTCGAACACCGCGGCGACCGGGGCGAACAGCTCCTCGCTGTCGGCGGGACAGCCCGCGGGCACGTCCGCGAGCACCGTCGGCTCGTAGAACGCCCCCTCGCGGTCCATCGGGCCGCCGCCGGTCAGCACGGTCGCGCCGGCGTCGATCGACTGCTGGACCTGCTCGTGGAGATCGGCCAGCAGGTCCGGGCTGGCCTGCGGTCCGACTTCGGTGTCCTCGTCGGTCGGGTCGCCGACGGTGAGCGACGCCACCTCGTCGACGAGTCGGTCGACGAACGCGTCGTACACGTCGGTGTGGACGACGAACCGCTTGGCGGCGATACAGGACTGGCCGCCGTTGAGGGTGCGCGCCCACGCGCCGGTCTCGGCCGCCTCGTCGAGGTCGGCGTCGTCAAGCACGACGAACGGGTCGCTGCCGCCGAGTTCGAGCACGGTCTTCTTGAGGTTCTCGCCGGCCGTCGACGCGACCGCGCGCCCGGCCGGGCCGCTGCCCGTGAGCGTCGCTGCGCGCACGCGGTCGTCCGCGAGCACGTCGTCCACCTCGTCGGAGCCGATCAGGAGCGTCTGGAACACCCCCTCGGGGTAGCCCGCCTGACGGAACACGTCCTCGATCGCCTCCGCACAGCCCGGGACGTTCGAGGCGTGTTTCAGCAGGCCGACGTTGCCCGCCGTGAGGTACGGCGCGGCGAAGCGGAACACCTGCCAGAACGGGAAGTTCCACGGCATCACCGCCAGTACCGGTCCGAGCGGTTCGTAGACGGTCTCCACGTCCGCCCCCGGCGGACTGGGGTGGCCGTCGGGCTGGAGGTACGCGCCCGCATGCTCGGCGTAGTGGTCACAGACCCACGCGCACTTCTCGACCTCCGAGACCGCCTGCGAGACGGGTTTGCCCATCTCCTCGGTCATCAACTCGGCGTAGTCGCGCTTGTTCGCCCGGAGCACCTCGGCGGCGTCGGCGAGCAGCTGTTCGCGCTCGCGGATCGGTCGCTCGCGCCAGTCCGCGAACGCCTCGTCGGCCCGGGTCAGCGCGTCCTCGACCTCGCTCGCCGAGTCGGGCTCGTACGTCGCGATGCGTTCGCCCGTCGCGGGGTTGATCGCGTCCATGGCTGTGTGTACGGGCTCGTCACTCCTCCCAGTTGTGCAGCGCGTCGCGGAACACGTCCGCCACGTCCTCCTTCGTCACCGGCCGGGGGTTGCACCGCAGCAGCCGTTCCTGCGTGTCGACGGTCTGCTGGGCCAGCCAGTCCACCTCGTCCTCGGTGATCCCCGCGAGCTCGTTCAGCCCGCTGGGGAGGACGTTCAGGTCCCGCTGGAGCTGGATGTACTCCCGTTTGAGCGCGTCGGCGGCCGCGCGGTCGGTCATCCCCGCGGTGTCGACGCCGAAGATCTCCGCGACCTCCGCGAACCGGCCGGGGTCGCTCGCGGCGTTGTAGTCGATCGTGCTCGCGGGGGTGAGCACGGCGATCGTCTCGCCGTGGTACGTGTGGTACTTGTTGCCGACTGGGTACGCCATCGCGTGACAGAGGCTCGCGCCGGCGGTGAGCCCGGAGATGGCGCCGAACAGCGCGCCCAGCAGCATGTCCTCGCGGGCGTCGAGGTCGTCGCCGTTGTGGACCGCGGTGCGGACGCTCCCGGAGAGCAGCCGGATCGCCTTCTCGGAGAACATCTCGGTCAGCGGTGTGCGCCCGGCGTAGACGGGGCGTTTGGCCGGATCCTCCGCGCGCAGCAGCGAGTCGTGCTCGTGGGTGGTGTACCCCTCGATCGCGTGGCCGAGCGCGTCCATCGCCGTCCGGGCGGTGAGCTCCGGCGGGAGCGTCGTCGTCAGCGTGGGGTCGAGCACGGCGGCGTCGGCCCGGACGTGGTTGCTGGAGATCGCCTCCTTGATCTCCTTCTCGGGCACCGAGAGGATCGCGACCGGCGAGATCTCGGCGCCGGTGCCGGCGGTCGTCGGGAGGAGGACGAGCGGCGGCCCGGACTCCGTGAGGCGCTGCCCGTCGCCGGTGGGTTCGGCGATGTAGTCGAGCGGGCTGCCGCCGTTGGCGACGATCGCCCGCGTCGCCTTCGCGGTGTCCATGCAGCTCCCGCCGCCGAGGCCGACGTAGAAGTCGTAGCCGTCGTCGGTGTTGTCTCGGACGAACGCGAGGCAGTCCTCGATCGCCCCGATCGAGGGCTCGCGTTCGCTGTCGGCGTAGAGGTCCACGTCGAGCCCGGCGTCCTCGAGGTGGGCGACGACGCGGTCGGCGTGGCCCGCGTCGGCGATCCCCTCGTCGGTGATCACGAGGCCGCGGGCCGCGCCCTCGACGCCGAGGTCGCGGAGTTGGAACGCGAGCTCGTCGGTGGCGTCCCGGCCGAACCGGATCTCCGGCATGTCGATGTGCCAGACCGTCTCCGGCGAGAGCTCGTGGCTGTCGGCCGAAACGGAGCGCTGGTAGCCCACTCAGGACCACCCCGAACGGATCTCCTCGAACTGGTCGGGGTCGTGGCCGTACACGACCTCGGCGTCGTGGTAGCGTTCCAGTTCCTTCAGCGTCTGGAGGCTCTCGAACCACTCCTGGTTCCCCCAGAGCAGGCCGGCGCCCAGCGGCACCTCGTCCTCGTAGTTCACGTCCTGATAGATCTCGTCGCCCGCGAACACGATCGTCCCGTGGTCGTCGAGGTGGATCATCGTCCCCGTGAGCCCGGGCGTGTGGCCGGGGAGCCGGATGAACTCCACGTCCTCGAAGTGGCTCTCGCGGTCCTGATGGATGACCTGCCAGTTCAGGTCGTGGTCGAAGTCCTCCAGAATGTACGCGCTGCTGCCCTTGTCGGTTTTCTCGGAGTAGTACGCGAACTTGAGCTCCTTCTCGTGGACGTAGATCGGCACGTCCGTCCCGTCGAAGTGGTGGAGCCCGCCGGCGTGGTCCAGATGCAGGTGGGTCTGGAACACGGCGTCGATGTCGTCGAGGCTGTACCCCGCGTCCGCGAGGTCGCTCTCGAGCGTGTGCTCCCGCACGTCGTGGGGGTAGAACGCCTGTTTCAGTCCCTTCGGCCAGTGGCCGTCGAGCGCGTCCTCGTGGTTGCCCGTGTCCCAGAGGATCGTCGCCTCGGGGTGGTCGATCACGAGGTTCCACACCGGGATCTCCTCGTAGTCGGTGTCGGGGTTGGGCTCGTCGTGGCTCCCGAGCGTGTTCCCCTGGATCAAGTAGTTGAGGTCACATTTCAGCCCGCCACGGTGGATCACGTCGATGGTAGCGTTTACCATACGTTCCGGATTTTGTCGTCAAATAAAATGAACGTTCGGATGTGCTTCATTGCTTACCGTTTTCCGCATCCCGCGGCGAGTCCACGCCGGCGCGTCGGCGGGGCAGTCACGCTTTTGACGCTTCCGGCGAAACGTGGCCGTATGACCGACGACGACCGATCGCTCTCGCGGCTGGGTCGTATCGCGCTCGGGCTCGGCCTCGCGCTGCAGGCCAGCGAGGACTTCCGGGATATGGAGGACAGCGTCGAGTACGCCGAGTCGGCGGGCGTGCCGATGCCCGAGACGATGGCGCCGCTGGGCTCCGGGACGATGCTGTTCGGCGGGCTGGGGATCGCGCTCTGGCGGTTCCCGCGGCTCGCGACCGGCGCGGCCGCGACCTTCCTCGCGGTGGTGACGCCGACGATGCACGACTTCTGGACCGAGGAGGACGGCAGCGGCGAGCGCCTCGCCTTCTTCGGGAACCTCGCGATGCTCGGCGGCGTCCTCGTCTTCCTGCGGGAGGCGTGGCGGCGGGACTGACCCCGACGCTCAGTCGTCCGTCGGCCCAGCCAGCACCGAGGGCTGCTCGGCGACCGCGGCGTCGGTGACGAGGGAGACGCCGACGACAAGGGCGAGGCCGACGGCCATTCCGACCACCGACGACGACCAGCCCGCGAACGTCTCGATCACGCCCGGAACGACGACGCCCCAGACGGTCGTCGTCTCGCCGGCCGGCGGCGTGAACGTCGTGACCGCGTAAAACAGCTGGCTGCCGAGGATCCCCGCGAACATCCCCCAGCGCGTCGTTCGCGACCAGTAGAGCGCGACGATCACCGGCGGCGCGAGCTGGGCGAACCCGCCGAACGCGGTGTCGCCGATCACGAACAGCGACGGCGGATTGAACAGGCTCGCGAGGAACGCGAGCGTCGCGAAGACGGCGACGCCGATCCGGGCGATCAGGTCCTCGCGGCGCTCGCTGGCGTCGGCGTTCACGAACGGCCGGTAGAGGTCGCGAGTGAAGTACGACGAGCCCGACAGCAGCATCGAGTCCGAGGAGGACATCATCGCGGCCATCGCGCCCGCGACGACCAGCGCCGCGAACCACGTCGGCGTGTACTCGGCGAGCAGGCCCGGGAGGATGTTGCCGCTCTCGGGCATCGGGACGCCCAGCCCCGCGGCCCACGCGCCGAGCATGAACGCCGGGACGAACAGGAGGAGCACGACGATCGGCCACAGCGTCATCGTCCGCTTCAGCACTCTCTCGGAGTCGGCGACGAAGAACCGTTGGTTCACCTGCGGGAACATCGCGACGCCGAACGCGATCCCGATCGCCTGCGAGAGCATCCACGGTAGCGAGTAGGCGCCGCCGCCGAGCAGCGACGGCGCGGCCGAGCCGTCACCCAGCGAGAGGAACTCGGGGTTCGACGACGCCAGCGCGTCGGTTGCGGCGCCGATCCCGCCGACGCCGGCGAGCACCCAGACGAACGCCGCCCACACCATCGTGAGCATGAACAGCCCCTGCAGCGTGTCCGTCCACGCGACGCCGCGCATCCCCGACAGGACGACGTAGACGATCATGAACGCGGTGATCAGCCCCACGCCGGCCCAGTAGGGAACCGCGCCGTTCGTCAGCGCCGACAGCGCGCCGCCGGCACCGACCTGCTGGAGCATCACGTACGGGAACAGCCAGAACAGCGAGACGGCGGCGACGAGCCCGCGCAGCAGCGGCGAGCCGAACCGGTCGCCCAGCATCTCGCCCAGCGTGACGTAGCCGTGCTCCCGGCCGACGAGCCACTGCTTGTAGCCGACGACGTACCAGAGCACGCCGAAGATCACCCCGTCCATCAGCCCCATCACGAGGATCCACTCCGGCCCGTAGGCGAAGGCGATGTTCGGCCCGGCGAAGAACGTGAACGCCGACAGGAGGGTGGCGAACGTGGTGAACAGCAACACCACCGTCCCGAGCGTCCGGGAGGCGAGGTAGTAGTCCTCGGCGGTGCGGTCGGTGAGGCGGTAGGCTACGAGGCCGACCCCCAGCGCGAGCAGGAGGTAGGCGACGACGATCCCGATCTGGATCGCCACCGCGGACTGGAGGATCACGCCGACCACCTCCCCATCCAGAGCCCCCAGCCGCGCTGGGTGAACACGGCGAAGGCGGCCGACGCGAGCCCCATCCAGCCGATATGCCACCAGAGCCAGACCGGGAGGCCGGCGACGACGGTCGAGTTCCCCCAGAGGAACCACGGGATCGCCAGCGCCATCAGCACGAACAGGATCGCTCCCCACGCGAACGAAGCGGTTCGGTTCGGCATCGTGGAGTCTAATCGCCCTCGTAGAGTGAAAATAGTACCGAAAGAGCAGACAAGAATAGCTATTGAAGAAAAATATTCTTCAAAGGTCGTCGGTCGACAGCCACAGCTAGCCGGAACAGAGTGTCACGAACGTCGACGGGCCCACGAGGCCGGCGGGGACCGCCTCAGTCGTCGGCGTCGACGGGCTCGGGACCGGGAACCGTCACGTCGGGGAGGCCGGCCTCGATCTCCTCGCGGCGACCCTCGAACTTCCCGGGGAGGACGAGTCGGCCGCCGAGATCGTCCAGCGGCTCGTCGCTGTCGTAGCCGGGACCGTTGGTCGCGAGCTCGAACAGCACGCCGGCGTGCTCACGGAAGTACACCGAGCGGAACCAGTGCCGGTCGATCTGTGCGGTGGGGTTGAGCCCGCGCGAGCGGACCGCCTTCCGCATCGCTTCCTGATCCTCGTCGGTCGGCGTCTGGAACGCGACGTGGTGGACGGTTCCGTGGCCGTTGCGGCCGCCCTGAATGGTCGGGAGCACGTCGACGTACTTCCCGACGGGGCCCGCGGCGGCGAAGCGGGTGCGTTCGTCGCCGGGCGTGTCGCCCTCGGCCTGCTCGGTGCCGACGCGGTCGAACCCCATCGTCTCCAGCAGCTCCTCGGTCGGGTCGGGGTCGGCGAGCCACAGCGTTACCGAGTGGAAGCCGCGGATCGCAGCGTCCTCGGGAACGAACTCGGTCCACGCAGTCGTCGGGTCGTCGTCGCCGATCTCGGTCTCGACCAGTTCGACGGGGAGCCCGTCGGGATCGCGGAACGGCAGGACGGTCTCGCCGAAGCGTTCGACGCGATCGTCGTAGTCGACGCCGAACTCGTCGAAGCGCTCCTCCCAGTAGTCGAGGCTCCCCTCGGGGACGCGGAACCCGACCCGGGAGACCTGCCCGGAGCCGATCTTCCCCTGCGGCAGGTCCTCCCACGGGAAGAACGTCATGCTCGTCCCCGGCGTCCCCTCGGCGTCGCCGAAGAAGAAGTGGTACGTGCTCGGGTCGTCCTGATTGATCGACCGCTTCACGAGCCGGAGGCCGAGCGTCTCGGCCCAGAAATCCATGTTTCGCTGGGGGTCGCCGGCGACACAGGTGACGTGGTGGATGCCCGGGGTGGGCGGTGGTGTAGCCATACCTCCACGTAGGCGCCGGAGGGACTTGAGTGCGCGCTGACGCGAGTGTTACCGCGGGGCTCGCGGCGAGTGCGGGGGCAGCGACGCCCCGACGCCGCCCCGTATCCCGAAAACGGGGCTTTTGAGCCCACTACTGCCAGTATCCCGGGAGTAGGAGCGTACTACCCTATATACGTTGCCGACGTACCAGCTACCGATGGACGCGAACAGCCAGCCGACCACCGGGACAGCGGACAGCCCCCAGAGCACCCTCCACACGACGCGTCGCCGCGTCCTCGCAGCGAGCGGAGCGGTCGCACTGTCGGGGCTGGCCGGCTGTACCGCCATCGACGGCGTGTTGAACCGCGCCGCCGACGCGGCGCTGGGAACCACCTCGGCGTCGCCGGCCGGGTTCTACAGCGGCGACCCGGCTCTCTGGGCCGATCAGTCGGACGGGGAGCGCCAGCACCTCCCGAGCGGCACGACCGAGGTCCGCTACGTGCCGGCGGGGCTCCGGGCTCGCGGCCAGCGCGTCGACCTCGACGGCTGGATCACCAGCACGACCACGGGGGCCCAGAACCACAACTCCTCGCGGTCGAACAGAACCCGGTTGGTCTGGGTACCCGACCTCGACGGCGACGGCTACGACGACGCCGCGAGAACCCTCGCGACGGTACTGGACATGGAGCGGGCGCTCTCGATCCACCTCGACTCGGCCATCGCGGCCGTCGACGCCCGGTCGGCCGCCGAAGCGACGGCCTCCCTCGACAGCTTCGTCGAGGCGGTCACCGAAGTCAGGGGGACGCTGGATCGCTGTGGCTCGGAGGTCTGTGTGACCGTCCGGGAGCACGCCGACGGGCGACGCGACATCGGGCGGTCGGCCCGCGACGCCGTCGACGCCGGCGAGTGGGAGGAAGCGGCGAGTTCGCTCCGGGAAGCCCGAGGAATCGTCGACGGGGACCTGAAGCTCATCGGCGGCGACCTCGACAGCGACGGCGACGGCCTCGGGGACGGCACCGAGGCCCTCTACGCCTACCTCGACGGCGACGGGACGATCGGCGAGCGGTTCGTCGTCAGCCTCCCCGACGCCCGGCTGCCGAACGACGGCCCCGCGCTGGCGGACGAACTCACGCCGCGGCGGGTGCTCGACTACCTAATCGGCGAGCAGGGGAGCGGTCGCTGCGGGGAGATCGACGGCCCCGTGGAGATCCACCGCGACCTCGCTTGTCGGAACCTCCTCACGGCGACGCTGGCCGAGGAGACCGAGAAACGGCGCCACGTCTTCGCGACCGCCGAGGAGGGTAGCGTCGTCGTCACGGGGGCGTGCCCGGCCGTCGAAGAGAGCCGGGAGCTGCTGCGGGTGTCGGTCGACGGCACCGTCGACGCGCCGACGACGCTCCGTTCCTGGGGTGACGAGCGAACCCAGGGCGGGGTCGCGGCCTCCGCGACGTTCGTTTGTCCGGTGCTCGCGACGCCGCCGGACTGCCCGTCGCCGATGCCGGCGCTGCTCTACGTCCGGCGGCTCCGCCACGACGATCAGTACCTCTACGCGGGCGGCTGGCTGCTCGACGACGGCGCGCTCTACGAGGACAGCGCGACCCTACTGGTCGCCGACGGCCCGGCCGTCCTCGCGGGCGTCACACAGTCCGACATCGAGAACGGGGGGACGGATCTGGAGGCCCTCGCCGCGCGCCGCAAGCGGCCCGGCCGGGCGAAGTACGGGGACATCGTCCTCCGCCGGGCGTACGACCCCGACGACGACGGCGACATCCTGCCGACGAACGTTCGGTCGGCGTGCCCGGCCGAGGGACACAGCTACTGGGCGGTCCAGTCCCGGGCGGCGCTCGCCGACGGCGGCGGTGACTGCGACGACCAGGACCCCGGCATCTACCCGGCCTGCGTCGTCACGGCGCTCGACGCGCCGATTCTCCACCTCGTCGACGCCGACGCGGCGTCGAACGACGTGAAGTTCAAGGCGGGCGCGGAGCTCTCGAAGGCGGTCAACTGACGGACAGTGACCGACTCCGCGCTACTAGCTAATTATCAGAAAGTTTAGTAGTCCCGGGCGGATTCGAACCGCCGTCCTGGGCTCCAAAGGCCCAGATGATTGGCCACTACACCACGAGACTAGAGCTTGCGGTCGATCGTATGTGCTAGAAGGGAATTATACTTTCTTCTTAGTTCAGTCGTCGGCGCCTCGTCGAACCAGAGCCAGTACACCTCCTCGTTGATCGGGTCGTGGACTGCGAAGGCGTCGACGTGTGCGGAGTCGTACGTTACGCTCTCATAGCTCGTCCCGCCGTCGTGGATCGACCCCATCATGTTCACGCGGAGGGTCTCGGGACGACTGTCCGCGAAGCCGCGCTTGATCTGGGTCTTGGTGAGTTCGCCGTCAAGGTCCACGATCACGTCGTACTGACACGGAACTCGTGGTTCCGAGACGTTGAATCCCGCTCGGAGCAGTCGAGCCGCGACGACCTGCTCGCTGACGGCGCCCGCTCTGTTGGGAGACAGCTCTGTGTCGTCCATCTTCGGGGATGGTTCCCCTCTCCGTGAAGAAATCGCGGGTCCTCAGTCAGACGCTTCCTCGCACGTCCCCGCCAAGTAGCAGCAGGCGTCGGCCTCGGCGTCGAAGCAGTCCGGGCACTGGTCCTCGCGATCGATGATGGTGTCGAGCCGCTCGGCGACCGTCTCGTCGATGACGGGCTCCAGCTCCTTGGCCTCCTCGCGGAACTCCTCGACACCGAGGACGTTCGCGAGGAAGCGCTCGATGATGCAGTACGTCTGGAGCGCGCTCTCGGCGCGGGCGATCCCCTCGTCGGTGAGCGAGACGCCCTTGTACTTCTCGTGTTCGGCGAGCCCGCGATCCTCCAGCTTGCCGATCATCTCGTTGGCGCTGGCGGGGCTCACGTCGAGCGAGTCGGCGACACGGCCCGTCGCCGCGGGGCCGTCGTCCATGCGCTGGACCAGGTAGATGGCTTTCAGGTACTGATTGGCCGTGTTCATTCGCGAGCCTCCATGATCCGGGTAACTTCTTCGACGCCCTCGGCCTCGTCGTCGCGGATCGCCGTCAGCACGGAGAGCACGCGGTCGCGGTCGAGCGTGAACGCGGCGTCGCTGGCCTCGATGGCGTCGATCAGGTCGTCGTAGAACTTGTAGGCCGTCTCCTCGTTGCAGAGTTGGTCGTACAGTACGCCGTCGAAATCCTCGGGCTTGGTGCGGCCGTAGCGAGCCTCGACCAGCGTCTCGACGTCCTCGAAGGGGATCGAGTCCGCGTCGAGGGCGTCCACCAGCTCCTCCAGCTGCTCGCGGTGGCGGGCCGACTCCTCGGCGGCGTCCTCGAGCAGCGCCTCCACGTCGGCTTCGAGGTCGCGGTCCTCCTCCGCGAGGCTCTGGTAGTGTCGATACGCGCGCGCTTCGACGACTTCCTCCAGCACCACGCCGATCTGGAGGAGTCGGGCGAGCTGGTGGTCCGAGTCGACCTGCTGGTCGACGCTCACGGCGACCACCGCCGGTTGGCGACCGATACCGTCCTCATCGTCCCCGACTCCGTGAGGGAGGGACTTAAGCCCGGCCCTTCGACGGGTCCCCGACCGCCGACCGAACCCGGAACGCCGAAGCCGTCGGAGTTCCAACGGGTGCCCGTGTCCTCCCGCGACCGGACCGCGCTCGCCCTCGTCGTCTGGGCGGTGATGCTCTCCCAGACGCTGCTGTACCCCGGCGTCGACCGGCTCGTCGCCGCGATGGGGCTGGGCAGCGGGAACTACCTCGACGCGAGCACGTGGTTCCTCGCCGCGGAGTTCGCCGCGTTCGCGCTCGCCGCCGGCGTCTGGGGCGCCGCGAGCGACACCGTCGGGCGACGGATCCCCTTCGTCGCCGCCGGGGCCGTGCTGGGCGCGCTGGGGTACGGCGCGCTCGGGCTGCTCGGGCCCACCGAGCCGGCGATGTGGCTCGTGCTCGTCGTGCGGTTCCTGCAGGGCGCGGCCACCGTGGGCGCGTTCTCGCTGGCGATGTCGATGCTCGCCGATTTGGGCGAGGGGAACGGCCGGAACATGGGCGCCGCCGGGATCGCGATCGGCCTCGGGACGGCGCTCGGCGCGCCGCTGGGCGGCCAGCTCTACTCGATCGGGCCGTTCGTGCCGCTCTGGACCGGCGCGGGGCTGCTGACGCTCGTCGGCGCGGCGACGCTGGTGGTGTCGGACCACGCGCCCACCGGCGAGCACGAGGGCGTCCGCGAGGCGCTGGGGGCGCTTCGTCGCACCCCCTCGCTGGCGGTACCGTTCGCGTTCGGGTTCGCCGACCGCATGACTGCGGGCTTCTTCGCGCTGGTCGGCACCGTCTACTTCCGGACCGCCTTCGAGCTCTCGCCCGCCGAGACCGGGATCACACTCGCACTCTTCTTCGCCCCCTTCGGCCTCCTGCAGTACCCCTTCGGCCGGCTCTCCGATCGCTTCGGCCGCACCGCGCCGATCGTCGCCGGCTCGGCGTTCTACGGGATCGTCGTGCTCGGGATCGGCGCCGCGGAGGGTGCGTTCCCCGCGCGGGGCGACGCGCTGCTGGCGGTCCAGTTCGGGATGGTCGCCGTCGGGGTGCTCGGCGCGCTGATGGCGCCGGCGACGATGGCGCTGGTCGTCGATCTCGCTCCGACGGGGGAGCGCGGCGTCGCGCTGGGTGGGTTCAACATCGCCGGCAGCCTCGGCTTCCTCGCCGGCGTCGTCGGCGGCGGGCTGATCGCCGACGACTTCGGCTACCCCGCCGCGTTCGCGTTCGCCGGCGGCGCGGAGATCCTGCTGGCGCTGGTCGCAATCCCGGCGTTCCTCAGGCTGCAGATCAGCCGCGAGAAGATGTTCAGTTAGGGTCGAAGATCTCCTCGATCCGGCAGTCGAACTCCGCGGCCAGATCGAACGCGAGCTCGAGCGACGGATCGTAACGGTCGCGCTCGATCGCGTTGATCGTCTGTCGGGAGACGCCGACGGCCGCGGCGAGGTCGGCCTGACTCATTCCGCGCTCGTCGCGGCGTTCGGGCAGATCGTTGTTCACGATCGCTGTCGCTCCACGTACCAGTTGGCGACGCCCACGACCATCCCGACCAGCGCCAGCGTCGTCACCATCCCCCAGTAGAACTCGGGGACGACGTACACCCCAGTCACCGTCAGCACCGTCACCGTCGGCGCCGAGAGGATCAGGGCGATCGCGAGCACGTTCAGCGCGAGCTCGGACGCCTCCCGACTGATCCGGGCCTCGCGCTCGTCCCGGACCTCGACCGGCGCGCGCCACCTGATCACGCCGTAACTCAGGATGCCGAGCCAGTAGACGGCGACGCCGCCGACCACGAGCAGATCCCGCTCCAGCAGGCCGCCCGCGATCAGCAGGGCAGCACCGAGGGCGATCCCCGCACCCATGGCGCTGTTCATCCAACTCCGGTACTTCTGCCGCGTCTCCAGTACGTTTCCTGTCTCGTTCATGCTGCTCACCGACGCCGTGGAAAGCGTCCTTTACAGTAAAGTCTTCTTTACACAGCACCGTAAAGCTGTCGCCGGCTGGAACGCTCACGGCAGAGACGCCACTGTCGGCGGCGGAAAATAACGGAAAACGACGCGTGCGTTAGTTCAGGCGCTCCTGCACGAGCTCCTGCACGTCGTCGCGGAACTCCTCGACGGCGATCTCCTCGAGGACGGGGACGAAGAACCCCTCGACGAGCATGTTCCGGGCCTGCAGTCCGTCGATCCCGCGGGAGGTCATGTAGAACAGGTCCTGCTGGTCGACCTGCCCGACCGTCGCGGAGTGGCTGGCCTCGGTGTCGTGGTTCTTGATGATCAGCTTCGGCGAGGCGTCGGCCTCGCTCTCGTCTGAGAGCATCAGGGTGTTCTCGCGCTGGTAGGAGGAGGTGTCCCACGCGTCGCGGCCCACGTCCTGCACACCCTCGTAGACGGAGCGTGCGGTGTCGTCGAGCACGCCGCGGGTCACGAGGTCCGCGGTCGTGTGCTCGGCGTTGTGCCAGACGCGGGCGTTGATGTCGAAGTGCTGGTCCTCGTGGCCGAAGAACGCGCCGACGATCTGGGACTCGCTGCCCTCGCCGTTCAGCTCGGTCTCGACGTCGGAGCGGGTGATCTGGGTACCGAAGTTCCCCTCGATCCAGTCGACCGTGGCGTCGTCGCCCGCCGCGCCGTGTTTGAGCGTGTAGCAGTAGGCGTCCTCGGAGAGGTCCTGCAGCGAGCCGAACTGGACGTTCGAGTTCGCGCCGGCCGAGATCTCGACGAGGTTGCTGAAGTAGCGACCCTCGTCGTCCTCGGTCGGCCCCTCGTCGTCGATCGCTTCGAGGATCGTGACGGAGGCGCTCTCCTCGGTCACCACGAGCGTGTGGCTGAACAGCGATCGGGAGCGCATCTCCGTCCGGATCTTCACGTCCTCGGCGTCGACGCCCTCGGGGACGTAGATCAGCGTGCCGGTGGTGAACAGCGCGGCCGACAGCGCGGTGAGGTAGTTGCTCTGCGGGTCGAGCGTCGACCCGAACTCCTCGCGGACGAGCTCCTCGTGCTCGGCGAGAGCCGTCTCGAAGTCGAGCACTTCGACGCCCTCGGCGGTGACGCGCTCGGTCTCGTCGGACTGGTTCAGCGGATCGACCAGACTGTCGAACTGGAGGTCGGTGAGGTTCGTCCACCGACGGCCGGGCGTCTGGATCACGTCCGGCAGCTCCAGGTCGTCGAGCGCATCGAGCGCGTCGAGGCGGCGTTCGAGCAGCCACTCGGGCTCGTCGCGGGCCTCGGAGAGTTCGCGGACGGTGTCCGCGGTGAGACCCTGTTTGAGTGTCGCGCTCATTATCCGAGGCTCCCCTCCATCTCGAGTTCGACCAGTCGGTTCAGCTCCACGGCGTACTCGATGGGGAGCTCCTCCGTGATCGGCTCGATGAAGCCGCTCACGATCATCTGCTTGGCGTCGTCGTCGTCGAGCCCGCGAGTCTGGAGGTAGAAGATGTCCTCGTCGCCGATCTTCCCCACCGTCGCCTCGTGGGCCACGTCGACCTTCGACTCGTTGATCTCCATGTACGGCATCGTGTCGGAGGTCGACTCGTTGTCGAACATCAGCGCGTCACACTCGACGGCCGTCGAGGAGTTCTCGGCGCCGTCGGCGATGTGGACGAGCCCGCGGTAGTTCGTGCGGCCGCCGTCCTTGCTGATCGACTTCGACTCGATGGTGGACTTCGTCTCCGGCGCGTTGTGGTACACCTTCGCGCCGGTGTCGATGTCCTGCCCCTCGCCCGCGAAGGCGATGGTGATGTGGTTGTCGCTGGCGCCGCGGCCCTTGAGGACCGTCGACGGGTAGAGCATCGTGGCCTTCGAGCCCATCGAGCCCGAGATCCACTCCATGCGCCCGTCCTGCTCGACGAGGGCGCGCTTCGTGTTGAGGTTGTACGTGTTCTTCGACCAGTTCTGGACGGTCGAGTACTGCACGTGGGCGTTCTCGCCGACGTACACCTCGACGCCGCCGGAGTGGAGGTTGAACGCGGAGTACTTCGGGGCGGAACAGCCCTCGATGTAGTGAACCTCCGAGCCCTCCTCGGCGATGATGAGCGTGTGCTCGAACTGGCCCATCCCCTCGGAGTTCATCCGGAAGTACGCTTGGACGGGCATGTCGACGGTCACGTCCTCGGGGACGTAGACGAACGAGCCGCCCGACCAGATGGCGCCGTGCAGCGCGGCGAACTTGTTGTCGCTCGGGGGGACACAGTCCGTCATGAAGTGCTCCTTGACGAGCTCGGGGTGCTCCTGGACGGCCTGGTCCATGTTCATGAACACGACGCCCTTCTCCTCCCAGCGCTCGAGCATGTTCTGGTAGACGACCTCCGACTCGTACTGGGCGCCGACGCCCGAGAGCGCGTTCTTCTCGGCCTCGGGGATGCCCAGCTTGTCGAACGTGTCCTTGATGTCGTCGGGGAGGTCGGTCCAGTCGTCGACGCCGCCGCGGGTCTCGATGTCCGGACGGATGTACGGGACGATCTCGTCGATGTCGACCTCGCTGAGGTCGGGCTGGCCCGGCCAGTCGGTCGGCATCGGCATCGCCTGGAACTGCTTGAGCGCGCGCAGCCGGCGCTCGCGCATCCAGTCGGGCTCGTCCTTGTCGTCGGAGATCGCGTGGATCGTCTCCTCGGTCAGCCCTTTCTCCGCCGCGTAGGCGGCCTCGGAGTCCTTCTTGAAGTCGAAGCGCTCCTCGGTGTCGGTCTGTTGTAGGTGGTCCTGGTCTGAACTCATGATTTAAGCCGTCTCGTAGACCTGCTCGCGCACCCAGTCGTACCCCTCCTCCTCGAGCTTCTCGGCGAGCTCGGCGTCGCCGTCCATGACGACCTCGCCGTCGAGCATCACGTGGACCCGGTCGGGCTCCACGTAGTCGAGGATGCGCTGGTAGTGGGTGATCTGCAGGACGCCGGTGCCCTGTTCGTCACGCAGTCGTTCGATGCCCTGTGCCACGTCGCTGAGCCGGTCGATGTCGAGCCCGGAGTCGATCTCGTCGAGCACCGCGATCGAGGGCTCGAGGATCGCCGCCTGCAGCACCTCGTTCTGCTTCTTCTCGCCGCCGGAGAAGCCGGCGTTGAGGTAGCGCTGCGCGAACGACTCGTCCATGTCCAGCAGCTCCATCTTCTCGCTCAGGATCTGCTGGAACTCGGCGACGCCGATCTCGCCCTCGTCGGCGGGGCCCTCCATCGGGGAGGTCTCGTACCCCTCCTCCTCGTCGTCCTCGGCCTCTTCCTCGTCTTCGTCCTCGAAGAGCTCCTCGCGCTCCTCGAGCTTGGCGTTGAGCGCCTGTCGGAGGAAGTTAGTCATCGTGACCCCCTCGATCTCGGCGGGGTACTGGAACGCGAGGAAGATCCCCAGCGCGGCCCGCTCGTTGGGTTCGAGGTCGAGCAGGTCCCACGACATGTCCGCCTCGTCGGCGTCGACGTCCTCGACGTCCTCGGCGTCGAGGTGGAGGTTGATCTCGCCCTCGGTTACCTCGTAGGCCGGGTGGCCCGCGATTACCTTGGCGGTCGTGGACTTACCCGAGCCGTTCGGGCCCATCAGCGCGTGGATCTCCCCGGACTCGACCTCGAGGTCGACCCCGCGGAGGATTCGCTCTCCGTTCTCGGCGACTTCGGCGTGTAGGTTGTTGATTTCGAGTGTAGCCATTCGTAGCCTCGTGGGCATACATCGGTCTGTCGCACCTATGAACGTTACGCAAGACCCCGCGACAATTTCTGGATGAGAGAAGATTATTTTCCGAATAGCGAACCACGGGGCAGTTCGATAACCGTCACAATTCTCGGCCGAGAACCGCTGAGTCAGTCATTTTCCCCAGAAACGACCGACTCAGAGGGGTCGGTTGTGTCCCGTCCACCGCTACCCGAAAGGGGTTTCCGGGTCGGGGCCGCGGCTTCCGGCAATGCAGTACCTCGCCGTGCTCGTCTGGCTGGCCGTCTTCGGGGGGTTGGCCGCGCTCGGCTACCCGGCGGCGGCCCGGCTGTTCGCCCGGTTCCGGAGCAACGGAGCGGGGTTCGCGCTCCCGGTCGCGCTGGTGACGATCTGGCTCCCGGTGTACTGGCTCGGGAAGCTCTCCTTCGGTCCGCTGACGGTCGCCGTCGGGCTGGCCGTCCTCGTCGGCGTCGCCGTCGTCCTCGGCCTCGACCGAGAGGCGCTTCGGGAGCGGGAGGTCCGTCTCGCCGAGGGGATCGGCATCGACCGCCGCGCAGTCGCCGAGACCGCGGTCGTGTTCGTCGCGGCGTTCCTGTTCTTGCTCGCGATCCGCAGCGTCGACCCCGCAGTCCACGCCGCCGGCGGCGAGAAGTATCTCGACTACGGGATGCTCCGGACGCTGCTCCGTTCGGGAACGCTGCCGCCGGAGGACTTCTGGTTCGCGGGCGAGCCGGTACAGTACTACTACGGCGGCCACTTGGTCGCCGCGATCCTGACCGTCCTGACGGGCAGCGCGCCCGAACTCGCGTACAACCTCGCGCTCGCGGGGTTCTACGCGATGCTCGTGACCGCGGCGTACGACCTCGCCGCGAACGTCGCGGCCGAGCGCGACTGGACCCCCGGCGTCGGCGGCGCGTTCGCGGCGTTTTTCGTCGGCTTCGCGAGCAACTTCGCGACGATCGGCCGCCTCCTCCTCGGCGTCCTCCCGTCGGGACTGCGCGAATCGCTCGCGCCCGGAATCGAGGCGCTCCCGCTGTCAGGTGAGGGGTTCAGCTACTGGAACGCCAGTCGTGTGATCACCGACACCGTCGACGGTAACACGTTCCCGACGATCAACGAGTTCCCGCTGTTCGCGTGGCTCAACGGCGACATGCACGCCCACATGATGGGCACCCCGTTCCTCCTGCTCGCGGCGGCGCTGGGGTTCGCGCTCTACCTGACGCCGGCCGAGGAGCGCCGCCGACGGCTGGGATTGCTCGCGATCGTCCCCCTGCTGGGGTTCTTCCAGATCGTCACGAGCACCTGGAGCTTCCCCTCGATCTTCGGCGTCACCTACCTCGCGCTGGCACTCGCCCCGGCCGATCCGACCGCGCTCCTGCCCGACGGGGCGGCCGAGCGCGTTCGCAAACGACGGCGACGAGTGGCTGACTCGTTCGGCGACGGCGCGGGTCGTGCGCTCGCCGAACTCGAACGGCTGTTCGTCCCGCTCGGCGTCGTCGGCGGGCTCGTCGCGGTCGCGGGCGTGCTGGCGCTCCCGTTCCTGACGCGGACGATGACCGGCGGGAGCGAGCGCACGATCGCGCTCCTCCCCGCGGCGGCCCGGAGCGGGATCCTCGAACTGTTCGCCGTCCACGGCGCGTTCCTGCTCGTGTTCGGGCTGTTCCTCCTCTCGCGGCTGGGCGGCGACCAGCGACTGCCGCTGGTGACCGGCGTGCTCGGCGTCGCAGCCGTCGCGATCACGCTCCCGCTCGACGTGCTGGCGTTCACGCTCCCGCTGCTGGTCGTCGGCTGGGCGGTGCTGCGGTTCCGCGACGCGGGCTACGAGACGGTGTTGATCGTCGCCGGCGCGGGGCTGGTGACGATCGTGGAGTTCGTCTACGTCAGCGAGCAGGCCGGGCCCCTCCGGATGAACACAGTGTTCAAAACGTACATGCAGGTCTGGGTGCTGTGGAGCGTCGGCGCCGGCGCAGCGGTCGCCGGGCTGCTGGGAGGCGCGAAACGAGCGGCCCAGCGCGCGGAGCGTCCCGCGGTGGGCCGGGGGGTCGTGATTCCGGCGTTCGTCGCGCTGCTCGTGATCTCTACCTCGCTGTACGGCGGGTTCGCGCTCTCGGGCCACTTCGCCGGCGCGAGCGATCCGACGCTCGACGCGACCGAGATGCCGTCGTGGTACGAGGACGACGAGCTCGCGGCGGTCGACTGGCTCGACCGGAACGCCGACGGGGAGACGGTGATCGTTTCGGCGCCCGCACAGGGCGGCACGCCCGGGATGTACAACTGGAACTCCGCGATCGCGTCCAGCCTGACGGGCGTGCCCACGGTGGTCGGCTGGGCTCACGAAGTCGGCTACCGCGGGAGCGAGTCGTACTACGCCCGCGTCGACGCCGTGGACGCGCTCTACACGGGGACGCCCGGCGACGCCGCGTCGGTGATCCGCGAGCACGACGTGGACTACGTCTGGGTCGGCAGCGCCGAGCGGAACCGCTACGGCGACGCGCTGGTGAACTTCTCCGACCGGCCGGGCTACGAGCCCGTGTTCACCCACGGCGACGTGGTGGTGTACGAGGTGACGGCCGCGGAGCTTCCGGCGTGATGCGGCGACCGAGAGAAGGAGTGACCTAGACGTTCAGCGGGTTCTTCTCGCTCACGATCTCGACGTCCTCGGCGTCGACGCTCTCGGTGTCGAGCCAGTTGGGAACGTACTGCCGCTTGTCGTACGTCTCGCGTTCGTCTTCGGTGCCGACCGTGCACCACATCTGGGGCTCGTCCGGCCCGTGCCAGTCGCCCTGTTTGTTCACGCCGAAACAGACCAGCTCCTCCCCGTCGACCTCGATCACGTCGTCGCGTCGGAACCCCGCGTCGCCGTGGACGATGAGCTGCTTCATGGGCCGAGGTTCGGCCACTCGCTCCTTAACCGCTTCGCTCCCCCGTCGGTCGAGACCAAACGGGTTTTAACTGCGCCTCCCGAACTCGCCGCCAAGAGGCGAATATCCATGGAGATGCCACGCCGCATGAACACGTACTGTCCGCACTGTGACGCCCACCACGAACACGAGGTCGAGAAGGTTCGATCCGGCCGCCAGACCGGGATGAAGTGGGCCGCCCGCCAGCAGAAGCGCGGCAAGAAGACGATCGGGAACTCCGGGAAGTTCTCGAAGGTGCCGGCCGGCAACAAGCCGACCAAGAAGACCCACCTGAAGTACATCTGCTCGGACTGCAACAAGGCGCACATGCGAGAGGGGTGGCGGACCGGCCGCCTGGAGTTCCAGGAATGACGGGGAGCTTCCTCGAAGTCGTCTGTCCGGACTGTGAGAACGAGCAGGTCGTCTTCCAGAAGGCCGCCACGACGGTCAACTGCGCCGTCTGTGGCACCACGCTGGCGACGCCTACCGGCGGGAAGGCGGAGATCAACGGCGAAGTCGCCGACACCGTCGAGGCGCGATAACACCTGATGGCGGGGAACGAGTGGCCCGAGCCGGGTGAGCTCGTCGTCGGCACCGTCGACGAGATCGCCGACTTCGGCGTGTTCGTCGACATGGAGGGGTACGAGCACCGCGGACTCGTCCACGTCTCGGAGGTCGCCTCCGGCTGGATCAAGAACGTCCGCGACCACGTCAGCGTCGGCCGGACGGTCGTCGCGAAGGTGCTCGAAGTCGACGAGTCGGCCCAACAGGTCGACCTCTCGCTGAAGGACGTCAACGAGCACCAGCGCAAGCAGACGATCCAGGAGTGGAAGAACCAGCAGAAGGCCGACAAGTGGATGGAGCTCGCGTTCGGCGAGGACCACGACCGCGACGACGTGGTCGAGGCGCTGACCGCCGAGTACGACTCGCTGTACGAGGCGTTCGAGGAGGCCGCCGTCCACGGGATGGAGGCGCTCGACGACGTGGGCCTCGACGACGAGGCCGCGCAGGCGGTCGTCCAGACCGCCCGCGAGAACGTCTCGGTGCCGTACGTCAACGTCACCGGCTACGTGGACATCCGTTCGCCCGGCCCCGAGGGCGTCGACGACGTGAAGGAGGCGCTGCGGGCCGCCGAAGGCGACGGCGACCACGAGGTCCCCGAGGAGGTCGAACTCGAAGTCTCCTACGTCGGCGCGCCGGAGTACCGCATCGAGGTGCAGGCGCCCGACTACAAGACCGCCGAAGCCGAGCTCGAGGCCGCGGCGGCGCGCGCCGAGACGGCGATCGAGGAGCGCGGTGGCACCGCCGAGTACCACCGCGAACGCAACGAGCCCGAAGAATGACCAAGTCGGACATCCGCGTCTGCTCGGCGTGGAGGTCCGAGGACGACCCGGATCGAGCAGACGGGTCGGGCCGGCACGACCGCCCCGTCTACACGCTTTCTTCGACGTGTCCGGAGTGTGGCGCCGAGGCGGTCAACTCCGCCCCGGCGCCGTTCGACCCCGCGGACCCCTACGGCGAGTACCGCCGGCGGGCGCGCGACGCGGGCCCCGACACGAACTGAGGGTTTCGACGTACCTTTACCCGCCGAGAGACCATTCGCGGGTATGGATCCCATCGATATCGAGACGGTCGCAGACCCCGAGCTCCGCGACCCCGTGCTCGTCGAGGGGCTGCCCGGCGTCGGCCACGTCGGCAAGCTCGCCGCCGAGCACCTGCTCGAGGAGTTCGAGAGCACGCTCGTCCGCCGGGTGTACGCCGACGAGTTCCCGCCACAGGTCGACGTCGACGACGACGGCGTCGCCTCGCTGACCCACGCCTCCTTCCACGCGGTCGATCTCTCCTCCCCGACGCCGACCGACGTGGACGAGGACGACGACGATGACGAAGCCGACGAGGCGGACGACGAGAACCCCGAAGGCGACGCGCTCGCCGACGGCGGCGAGGAAGAGGCCGAGGCGGACGAGGCCGAAGACGAGGAGGACGATCCCGGCACCGTCCCGACCGACCGCGACCTGCTCGTGCTCACGGGGAACCACCAGGCCGGCAGCAACAAGGGTCACTACCAGCTCACGGAGGCGTTCCTCGACGTGGCCGAGGGGTTCGGCGTCGAGGAGGCGTACGCGCTGGGCGGCGTCCCGACGGGCGAGCTCATCGAGGAGCACAACGTCCTCGGCGCCGTCAGCGACGGCGAGCTCACCGACTCCCTCGCCGAGGCGGGCGTGGAGTTCCGCGGCGACGAGCCCGCCGGCGGGATCGTCGGCGTCTCGGGGCTGCTGCTCGGTCTCGGCGGCCGGCGCGGCCTCGACGTGGCCTGCCTGATGGGCGAGACCAGCGGCTACCTCGTCGACCCCAAGAGCGCACAGGCGGTGCTGGAGACGCTGGAGCAGCAGCTCGAGTTCCGCGTCGACTTCGCCGCGCTGGAGAAGCGCGCCGAGGAGATGGAGGAGGTCGTCAGCAAGATCCAGCAGATGCAGGAGGGCGGCGGTGGCGGCATGGGCGGCGACGAGGAGCTGCGCTACATCGGCTGAGCGCGGGTCGGGGGAACTAAGTCCCGCCGCGCCCGGGATCGGGTATGGACATCGAACACCCCTCGTGGCGCGCGTTGGCGGGCGCCCTCGGCGGTTACGGGCTGATTCTGGCCGGCATGACCGTGCTGTTGTTCGGCGTGCCGACCGCGATCTTCGTCCTGCTCTAGGCGCCCGAGCCGGCGTCGCCGTCGGCGTCGATGCGCGCCTCGTACTTCGAGAGCGACGTTGCCAGCGCGTCGCCGGCGTCCGTATCCAGCTCCTCGGCGAGCGCCAGCAACGCGAACAGCGCGTCGCCGAGCTCGTCGTCAGGGACCGAAAGCGAGTCGGGATCCTCCCCGTACTCACTCGACTTCGCCGCGTCGGCCGCCACCTCGCCCACCTCGGCGACGAGATCGAGCAGGCGATACGCCGGCGGGGCCGTCATCTCGTTCTCCGCGAGGAACTCGGCAACCTCGCGCTGTTCGGACATGGACGGGTCGTCGATCATAGCGACGCGAGCGGCAGCGGACCGCAAAAAGGGGGCGGTTCGAAGAGCGGACAGTAGAGTACGAAAAGCGAGCCGGCTCGATCAGGCGAACGCGGGGGAGTCGCCGGTCTCCATCGTGTCGCTGCCCTGCAGCTTCTCCCAGGCCTCGACGAAGTCGCGCTTCTCGATCTCGGTGCGGTCGTCCCGGATCGCGAACATCCCGGCCTCCGTACAGATCGCCTTCACGTCGGCGCCGGAGGCGTCCTCGGCCATCTCGGCGAGCTCGGCGAAGTTCACGTCGTCGGAGACGTTCATGTCGCGAGTGTGAATCTGGAAGATGAGCTCGCGACCCTCCACGTCGGGCTTGGGCACCTCGATCAGGCGGTCGAAGCGGCCGGGCCGGAGGATCGCCTCGTCGAGCATGTCGAAGCGGTTCGTGGCGGCGATGATGCGGATGTCACCGCGCTCGTCGAACCCGTCCATCTCCGAGAGCAGCTGCATCATCGTGCGCTGGACCTCGGCGTCGCCGGAGGTCTTCGAGTCCGTCCGCTTCGAGGCGATCGCGTCGATCTCGTCGATGAAGATCACGGCGGGCTCGTTCTCGCGGGCGACCTCGAACAGGTCGCGGACGAGCTTGGCGCCCTCGCCGATGAACTTGTGGACCAGTTCGGAGCCGGCCATCTTGATGAAGCTCGCGTCGGTCTCGTTCGCGACGGCCTTCGCGAGCATCGTCTTCCCCGTCCCGGGCGGGCCGTGGAGCAGGATCCCGCTCGGGGGCTGGATGCCCACCGTGTCGAACGTCTCCGGCTGCTGAAGCGGGAGCTCGACCGTCTCACGCACCTCGCGCATCTGGTCCTGCAGGCCGCCGATGTCGCCGTAGGTCACGTCCGGCGAGTGGTCGATCTGCATCACGCGGGCCCGCACGTCCGTCTCGCGGGTGAGCTTCTGGACGACCGACAGGGAGTTGTTGACCGCGACGCGGTCGTCGGGCTCGATCTCCTCGCGCATCTCGTCGGTGACCTCGGTCAGCGCCTCCTGATTGTTGCCGTGCTGCTTGATCACGACGCCGTCGTCGTTGACCTCCTGTACCGTCGCGACGAACAGCGGCGACTGCTTGAGCTTCTCGTTCTCGTGGGAGAGCCGTTCGAGCTTCTGCTGGTACTTGTTGTTCTCGGCGTTGGCGTCCAGCAGGCTGTCCCGCATCTGCTCGTTCTGGTCCTCCAGATCCTCGAGGCGGTCACGTAGGGACTCGATCTTCTCCTGTTGCGACGCCGTCTCCTCGTAGGGGAGTTCGACGTCGTCAACCGTATCGCTCATTGGCAGTCTGTAAGCGGCTGACTCTTATGAGGCTTCGGGTCGCGTCGGAACGCGCCGACGGCGCAACGGGCGCCACAGCGCCGCTGCTATCTGATTACTCCGAGTGCCGGCTCATCCCGATCCTCAAGTGTGATGGCGCGGCCACGCCAGCCATGCCGGATCCGGACGCCGTCGCACGAGCGTTAGCGCGGCTCGCTGACGGCAGGCAGCGACAGTACGACGCCGACGATGCGGAGCCCGAACGGACCGTCGCCGACGCCGAGGCCGCGATCGAGAGCGTCGACGGCGCGGCGGCGTTCGTCGACGACGGCGGGGAGGTCGGGCTCCGCCACGCCGTCGACGCCGCGGAGAACGCGGGCGACGACGGTGTCGCGGCCCGCGGTCGGGCGGTGCTGACGACGCTCGACGCGTTCCGCGACGCGGCCGCCAACAGCGACGAACGGCCGGCCGGCGACGCGCGGACCACTTCCACCACGCTCGCGCAACGCTCTTCCCGGGAGGGGGCGTAGCCGAGGGCAGATGACTCGGGTGATACACACGGGCGACACCCACGTCGGCTACCAGCAGTACCACTCCCCCGAGCGCCGGGCGGACTTCCGCCGGGCGTTCGCCGCCGTGGTCGACGACGCGATCGAGGCGGACGTCGACGCGGTGGTCCACGCCGGCGACCTGTTCCACGACCGCCGGCCCGAGCTGCCGGATCTGATGGCCGTGCTCTCGGCGCTGCGGCGGCTGGACGACGCCGACATCCCGTTCCTCGCGATCGTCGGCAACCACGAGGCCACCCGGACCGGCGAGTGGCTGGACCTGTTCGAGGGGACGGGGCTCGCGACGCGGCTGGACGACAGCCCGGAGATCGTCGGCGACACCGCGTTCTACGGGCTCGACTGGGTACCCGAATCGCGCCGGGACGAGCTCGAGTACGAGTTCGAGGATCACGACGCCGCGCACGCGGCGCTGGTCTCCCACGGCCTGTTCACCCCCTTCGAGTTCGGCGAGTGGGACACCGAGACCGTGCTCGGGGACGCGACCGTCGAGTTCGACGCGATGCTGCTGGGCGACAACCACAAAGCCGACACCGCGGAGGTGGCGGGGACGTGGGTGACGTACTGCGGGTCGACCGAGCGCGCGAGCGCGAGCGAGGAGGACGCCCGCGGCTACAACCTCGTCACGTTCGACGACGGGGTGGACATCCGCCGGCGCAGCCTCGACACCCGCCCGTTCGCGTTCGTCTCGGTCGACCTCGCGGAGGGCGAGGGCGTCGAGCGCGTGCGCGAGCAGGTGCGCCAGCACGACCTCGCAGACGCGGTCTGCATCGTCGAGATCACCGGCGAGGGCGAGCCCGTGACCCCCGCCGCGATCGAGGAGGCCGGCGAGGCGGAAGGCGCTCTACTCGTCCGCGTCACCGACCGCCGCGAGATCGATGAGGAGGCCGACATCGGCGTCAGCTTCGCCGACCCGGACGAGGCGGTCAACGAGCGTGTCTCGGAGATGGGGCTCTCGACGGCCGCCCGGGACGTGGACGAGACGGTTCGGGAGAGCAAAGTCGCCGACTCGAACGTCCGCGAGGAGGTCAAAAACCGCGTGACAGATCTGCTCGGCGACGACCCCGGGGCGTTCGAGCCGGCCGGTGACGACGAGGAGGCGGTCGCCGGCGGCGCTACCGACGACGACGCCACCGACGGCAGTGAGGCGGACGCCGAGGCCGACGAGCCGACGGCGAACGGCGACGACGAGCAGGGGACCATGGAGGAGTACCTGTGAAGTTCGACCGCCTGCGGCTGCGGAACTTCAAGCCGTACGCCGACACCGACCTGCAGTTCACCGACGGCGTGACCGTGATCCACGGACTGAACGGCTCCGGGAAGTCGTCGTTGCTGGAGGCCTGCTTCTTCGCGCTGTACGGCTCGAAGGCGCTGGACGGGACGCTCGACGACGCCGTCACCACCGGCGCCGACGAGACCGACGTGGAGCTGTGGTTCACCCACGCCGGCGAGGAGTACAAGATCACCCGCGAACTCCGCCGCTCCGGCGGGTCGATCTCGACGCGGACCTGCGTGCTCGAGGGCGCGGAGACGGCCGTCGAGGGCGCCCGCGACGTGCGGGAGTTCGTCGGCGAGGAGCTGCTCCGGATGGACAGCGAGGCGTTCCGCAACTGCGCGTACATCCGGCAGGGCGAGGTGAACCGCCTGATCAACGCCTCGCCGCGGGAGCGCCAGGAGATGATCGACGACCTGCTCCAGCTCGGGAAGCTGGAGGAGTACCGCGAACGCGCTCGCGACGCCCGCCTCGGGGTCGAAGACGTGCTCGCGGACAAGCGCGGCGGCCTGAACAAGCTCGAAGAGCAGATCGAGCGGAAGGAGGGGAAGGAGCTCCACGACCGGCTCAACGAGCTGGAGAGCGAGCTCTCCGAACTCGACGACGAGATCGAGCGCTTCGAGGGGAACCGCGAGGACGCCCGCGAGACCAGAGACGAGGCGGAATCGGTTATCGAGCAGGCCGAAGAGCGCGAGAGCGAACTCGAAGAGCTGAACGAGGAGATCGAGGAGCTGGAAGCGTCGATCCGGGAGACCGAGAGCGAGCGCGAAGAACTGCTCGAAGAGATCACCGAGATCCGCGAGCGGATCGACGAGCGCGAGGCCGAACTCGACGAGCTCGCCGACGCCGCCGGGATCGACGCCGCGACGGAGGCGGCTGTCGCCGAAGCCCGGGAGGAGCTCGACGATCGCGAAGCGACCCTTCGCGAGCGGCGACAGGAGCAGCGCGATCGAGTCACCGGCCTCGAGAACGACGCCGAGAGCCTCGAAAATGAGGCCGAGCGACTGCGCGAACAGGCCACCGAGAAACGGGAACGCGCCGACGAACTCGAACAGGAAGCCGACGACGCCGAGACCGACCGAGACGACCTGCGGAACACCCTCGACGAGGTGGTTCGAGAGCGTGAGGAGATCGAGGAGCGGTTCGCCGACACGCCCGTCGAGATGGGGGAGGCCGAGACACACCGCGAGTCGCTCCGCGAGGAACTCGACGAGATACAGGCCGAGATCGAGGAGACGGTCGGCGCGCTCGCGTCCGCCCGCGACCGCGTCGAGGAGGCCGAAGAACTGCTCGAGGAGGGGAACTGCCCCGAGTGCGGCCAGCCGGTCGAGGACTCCCCTCACGTCGACACACTGGAGGACGACCGTGAGCGCGTCGAGGAACTCTCCGCGCGACTCGGCGAACTCAACGGCCGGAAGGAGGAGCTGAAAGCCGACATCGAGGACGCCGAGTCCCTCGTCGAGGCCGAGAGCCGCGCCGAAGTGCTCGCCGAGCGCCACGAGACCAAGACCGAGCGCGTCGAGGAGCTCGACGCCGAGATCGAAAGCGACCGTGCGGAGGCGGAGGAGCGCCGCGAGGAGGCGGAAGAGCTCGAAGTCGAGGCCGAGGAGACCGAAGCCGACGCCGAGGAGAAAGCCGCCGACGCCGAGGACGCCCGCGAGCAGGTCGCCGAGCTGGACGAGGAACTCGACGCGATCGAGGAGCGCCGGGACCGACTCGACGCCGTGGAGGAGGCGCTCGACGCCATCGACGACGCCGAAGCGGAGATCGACCGCCTGCGCGAGCGGCGGGAGAGCAAGGCGGAACTCGCCGCGGAGCGCCGGGATCGGCTGGACGACCTACGGGAACGCCGCGACGAGCTCCGTGAGGCGTTCGACCGCGAGCGCGTCGAGCGGGCGCGTGAACAGCGGGAGAAAGCGGTCGACTACCTCGAACAGGTCGAGGCCAAGCTCGACTCGCTGTCCGAGCAGCGCGACGAGCTCACCGGCGAGATCGGTAGCGTGGAGAACGAGATCGAAGAGCTGGAAGCGCTCCGCGAGGACCGCGAGGAGCTCGCCGAGACCGTCGCGGATCTGGAGTCGCTCCACGAGGAGACCGAGCAGTTGGAGCGGACGTACGGCGACCTCCGGGCCGAACTCCGCCAGCGGAACGTCGAGAGCCTCGAACGGATGCTGAACGAGACGTTCGACCTCGCGTACGGCAACGACGCCTACTCACACATCGAGCTCGACGGCGAGTACGACCTCACCGTCTTCCAGAAGGACGGCACGCCGCTGTCGCCCGATCAGCTCTCCGGCGGCGAGCGCGCGCTGTTCAACCTCTCGCTGCGGTGTGCGATCTACCGCCTGCTCTCGGAGGGGATCGAGGGTGCGGCGCCGACGCCGCCGCTGATCCTCGACGAGCCGACGGTGTTCCTCGACTCGGGGCACGTCTCCCGCCTCGTCGATCTGGTCGAGGAGATGCGCGGGTTCGGCGTGCGGCAGATCCTGATCGTGAGCCACGACGAGGAGCTGGTCGACGCCGCCGACGAGCTCGTCACCGTCGAGAAGGACACGACGACGAACCGCTCGACCGCGCGTCGGGAGGACGCCGCGACGCTCTCCAGTGCGACGGCGCTACTGGAGAGCGGGGATTGAGGCGGTCGACGGAAGCAGGAACGGCGACTAGGCGTCGTCACGGAGCAGCGCCACGGCTTCTTCGGCGGTTTCGGTCGCCTCGTAGCCGCGTTCGCCGGCGACCTGACACGTCGTGACCAGCCCCGCCGCGCGGAGCTCGCCGAACAGGCCGTTGAAGTCGCTCTCACACAGCCCCGAGTAGGAGAGCAGGTCGACGACCGCGGTCGGCCCCTCGTCGACGAGCGTCACCAGCACGCCCAGCGTGCGCTCGTCGTGTGCTGCCGTCACGACCCGCCGAACCGGTTCGGGGACCCCCTCGGCGGCGACGCTCAACGCCCCGTCTCCGACCGGTTCGAGCGCGTCCGCGTCGACGGTTCGCTCCTCGCCGGTCGCGGGGTCACGAACCCGTGCCGTCCCCTCGGACCGTGACAGCAACAGGTGTCGCTGGCCGTCGGGTGTCTCGACCGTTCGCATCGCTCGTCGGTAGCCGGCGGCCGCGCAAAACGCTTCCGGGCCTCACGGGTCGTCGCTGTCGTCGATGGGGTCGTCGTCTTCGGTGCTTCCGTCTTCGTCGGTGAACCGACGATACACCCAGTACGCACGCATCAGCGCGAGCACGCCGCCGGCGATCAGCCCCACTGAGACGAGGGGGTACCCGCGGAGCGCGTACACCGTCGGGCCGAGCGCGATCAGCAACACGCCGGCGTTGACGTAGATCACCGCGCCCCAGAACGCGGTCGCCGTCTCGGAGTCGACCGCCGTGAGGTCTTCCTCGTCGCCGGCGGCCGTTCCCGTCCGTTCGTGGAGCTCGGTCTCCATGTCCCGCGTCTCCGGGACGGAAACCCCGTCGTCCTCGCCGTCGAACGTCTCGACGGGGTCGTCGTCGCTCACGTCCCTCACTCCCCGACCGACCGGCAAAAGAGTTCGTAGTCGGTCTCAGCGTCGATCCGCGAGCGACACCGCCGCGTCGCTCCGGAGCCACGCAAGCGGCGCTTCGGCGTCGTAGAGGACGACGCCGCCGTCGACCTCGTACGCCTCCACCGTCTCGAAACCGTCGTCGGCAGGTTCGACCGGCTCCGATGCCACCTCCGGCAGGCCGCTCTCGTCTGGCATGTGACTACCTACCAAACGGTGGAGTATATGCCTTTCGGGGGTGTGCGAACCCGCAGCCGCGGCGGTCGGACCACCGTCGTTTTAACGGATCACGGCAAACCACCGGCAATGAGCGAGCGTCAGCAGTCGGGCCTCGGCGACTTCGCGGGTGCCGACGAGGGCCGGCCGGACGAGGAGGCGGCCGTCGTCGCCGGCGACGCCGGACAGTCAGTCAGCGAGGTCGTCGACGCCGCGGACCTGAAGTTCCCCGACAGCGACGGGGTGGTCGAACTGAAAGTCTCGCAGGTGGACTACACCATCGAGGGGTCGGGTGCCGAGGAGTACCCCGTCGTCCACGTCTTCGGCCGGACTGCCGACAACGAGCCCGAACACGTCCGCGTACTCGGGGTGGAGCCGTACTTCTACGTGCCGACGGGGAACGTCGCGGACCGCGCGCTGACCGAGGAGTACGACGCGATCCTCGACACCCGCGAGGAGGACCCCACCGGCGAGCGCTTCGAGTCGATCCGTGGCCGACCACTGACGAAGGTGATCGGCCGCACACCCCGTGACGTGGGGCAGATGCGTGACGACTTCGAGGAGCACTACGAGGCCGACATCCTGTTCCCCAACCGCTTCCTGATCGACAAGGACGTGAGCGCCGGCCTGCAGGTGCCCGAACGGCGGCTGGAGGACGGCCGGATCCAGGTGCGCTACGACGACGAGGAGCTGGTCGCCGTCGACGCACCCACAGAGGCGGACCTCCGGGTGAACACGTTCGACATCGAGGTCGACGACCGCTCCGGCTTCCCGGAGGACGGCGAGGAGCCGATCGTCTGTCTCACCTCCCACGACTCCTACGACGACGAGTACGTGGTGTGGCTGTTCGACGCCCCCGACGCCGAAGTGGACGCGCCGGAAGTGCTCGACGAGTACGAGCAGATCGCGGACTCGGGCAGCGTCGACGTGCGCGTGTTCGACGAGGAGCCCGCGATGCTCGACGCGTTCGTCTCCTACATCGAGGAGACTGACCCGGACGTGCTCACGGGCTGGAACTTCGAGGACTTCGACATGCCGTACGTGCTCGACCGGCTGGAGATGGTCGACCCGAGCACCGAGTACGACCTCGACATCGACCGCCTCTCCCGGGTCGACGAGGTGTGGCGCTCGGACTGGGGCGGCCCGGACGTGAAGGGGCGGGTGGTGTTCGACCTGCTGTACGGCTACAAGCAGATCGTCATCAAGGAGCTGGAGTCGTTCCGCCTCGACGCCATCGGCGAGCGCGAACTCGACGTGGGGAAGGAGCACTACTCCGGCGACATCGGCGACCTCTGGGAGCAGGACCCCGAACAGCTGCTGGAGTACAACCTCCGGGACGTGGAGCTCTGTGTCGAGATCGACCGCAAGCAGTCCGTGATCGCGTTCTGGGACGAGGTGCGCTCGTTCGTCGGCTGTAAGCTGGAGGACGCACCCACCGCCGGCGACGCGGTGGACATGTACGTGCTGCACAAGGCCTACGGCGAGTTCGGCCTGCCGTCGAAGGGCCAGCAGGAGGCCGCCGAGGAGTTCGAGGGCGGCGCGGTGTTCGAGCCAATCTCGGGCGTCATGGAGAACGTCACCGTGCTCGACCTGAAGTCGCTGTACCCGATGTCGATGGCGACGATCAACTCCTCGCCCGAGACGAAGGTCGACCCCGAGGAGTACGACGGCGAGACGTACCGCGCGCCGGACGGGACCCACTTCCGGAAGGAGCCGGACGGGATCATGCGCGAGATGATCGACGAACTCCTCACCGAGCGCGAGGAGAAGAAGAAGTTACGCGACCAGCACGATCCGGATTCCGAGGCGTACGAGCGCTACGACCGGCAGCAGGGCGGGGTGAAGGTGATCATGAACAGCCTCTACGGCGTCTCGGGCTGGGATCGCTTCCGCCTCTACGACACCGAGGGCGCCGCCGCCGTGACGGCGACGGGCCGGGAAGTGATCGAGTTCACCGAGACCGCCGCGGAGGAGATCGGGCACGAGGTGGCGTACGGTGACACTGACAGCGTTATGTTGTCTCTCGGAGGAGATATTACGAAGGACGAGGCCATCGAGCAGTCCTTCGGCATCGAGGAGCACATCAACGAGCGCTACGACGACTTCGCCCGCGAGGAGCTCGACGCCGACTCCCACCGGTTCGAGATCGAGTTCGAGAAGCTCTACCGGCGGTTCTTCCAGGCGGGCAAGAAGAAACGCTACGCCGGCCACATCGTCTGGAAGGAGGGGAAGGACGTCGACGACATCGACATCACGGGCTTCGAGTACAAACGCTCGGACATCGCGCCCGTCACCAAGCGCGTCCAGAAGGAGGTGATCGACATGATCGTCCGGGGGGGCGATCTCGACGACGTGAAGGAGTATCTCCACGACGAGATCACCACCTTCGAGGAGGGCGAAGCGGATCTGGAGGAGGTCGGGATCCCCGGCGGGATCGGCAAGCGCCTCGACGCCTACGACACCGACACCGCACAGGTCCGCGGGGCGAAGTACGCGAACCTCCTGCTGGGCACCAACTTCCAGCGCGGCTCCAAGCCCAAGCGGCTCTACCTGAAGAAGGTCCACCCCGAGTTCTGGCAGCGGATGGAGAACGAGGAGGGGTTCGATCCGCAGACGGATCCGCTCTACCGCGAGTTCAAGCGCGACCCCGACGTGATCTGCTACGAGTACGCCGAGGAGGTGCCCGAGGAGTTCGAGGTCGACTGGCCGAAGATGCTCGACAAGACGCTGAAGGGGCCGATCGAGCGCGTCATCGAGGCGCTCGGGCTCTCGTGGGACGAAGTCAAATCCGGGCAGGAGCAGACCGGCCTCGGGCAGTGGGGCTGAACGGAAGTTCGGACGCTTTTTCCCCGATGGCGCGGAACGCCGCCACATGTCTCGCTCCGTCGGCGTGGTGGTCCCCGCCTACCGGCCGGACGTGGACCGCCTCTCGCGCTACGTGCGCGACCTCGACGAGCGGCTCGACCCGGCGGTACTGCGTATCGAACTCGACGACCCCGCGCCGGGCGACCGCGAGGCGCTGGCCGAGCTCCCCGCGACGGTCCACGTCGCCGACCGCCGGCGCGGGAAGGGCGCCGCGATCACCGACGGGTTCGACGCCCTCGACACCGACGTGCTGGCGTTCGCCGACGCCGACGGCTCGACGCCCGCGGAGTCGGTCGCCGCCGTGATCGACCCCGTGGCGTCCGGGCGGTTCGATCTCGCTGCCGGCTCGCGCCGCCACCCGGACGCGACGGTCCAGTCCCACCAGAAGACGCTGCGGCGCTTCCTCGGCGACGCGTTCGCGTGGCTGGCCCGGCAGCTGCTCGATCCGGACCTGCACGACTACCAGTGCGGTGCGAAGGCCGTCTCGGCGAACTTCTGGTCGCGACTGCGGCGCCACCTCACCGAGTCCGGGTTCGCGTGGGACATCGAACTGCTCGCGATCGCGGGCGCGCTCGGGGGGAAGATCGCCGAGGTGCCGGTGACGTGGGAGGACCAGCCCGAGTCGACGGTCGACCCCGTGAGCGACACGCTCTCGATGTTCACCGGGCTGTTGACTGCACGCCACCGCGCGAAGGCGGTCCGCGGGAGCCGACTGCACGAGCTACTCGCCGCACGGATCGAGCGACCGCTGCTGATCGATCGGGGTGGACAGTGAGGGGTGTCCCGGACGAACTGCTCGCACCGGGGCGGTTCGGGCAGTTCGTCTCCGTCGGCGCGGTCGGTGCCGTCTTCGATCTGACGACGAGTTCGGTGCTGACTGCGGGGTTCGGCGTCCCGCCGGAGATCGCGAAGCTCGTCGGCGCCGAGGTGGCGATCCTCGTGATGTTCGTCGTCAACGAGCGCTGGACGTTCGCCGGCCACGGCGACGACGACGGCTGGGCGATCCTCCGCCGGCTGCTGAAGTCGAACGTCGTGCGCAGCGGCGGCGTCGCCGTGCAGGTCGGGGTCGTCGCGGTGCTCACCGGCCTGCCGGTCGTTCTGGAGGCGTTCGGCGTCGACCTCTGGGAACTGGCGACGTTCCCGATCGCGATCGGCTGTTCGCTCCTATTGAACTACGTGCTCGAGAGCCTGTTCACGTGGCGGGTCACGGCCGACTGAGTGTGGGAGGAAACCACGCGACGACGACGGAATCAGAACCCTTAACCGTCGAACGGGATTTGAAACAGGTAGCGGGATGGGATAGCCAGGAGATTCCGCCGGGCTCATAACCCGGAGATCGGTAGTTCAAATCTACCTCCCGCTATATTCCCCTGCCGGCCAACGAAAGACGGCGAGCCATGCGTCCGGTCGGGGGGATATAGCGCCTGTCGGTTCTTGCGAAACTGGGGATCACGAACGGCGAGTCCATCGTCGATACCGGACCCAAACACCCTTCCTCGCCGACCGAGTACGCCGGGGAAATGAGTGAGGAACGCATCGCCGACGTGGCCGATGTCCCGGCAGAGAGTAGCCTCCTGTTCACCGTCGAGGATCGTGAGAGCGGGGAGGAACGCGAGGCCGTGCTCGTCGACACCGACGACGGGATCAGGGCGTGGTTCAACTACTGCCAGCACTGGCGCGACGTGAACCTCGACACCGGGGACGGGGCAGTGATCCGTGACGGCGAACTGGTCTGCAAGCGCCACGGCGCGACGTTCGAGTGCGAGAGCGGCGAGTGCACGTTCGGCCCCTGCGAGGGCGCAGTCCTCGACGAGCTCGCGGTCCAGCACGCCGACGGTGGCGTGTTCGTCGACGACGACGGCTACGCGTTCGTCCGGCTCGGCGAGGCCGAAAGCGACGATGACGACGGTCCCCAGTCGACGGAGTCACGGATCGGTTTCTGAGGAAGGACGGATTCATACCGCCGGGGCCCCTCGTCTCGACAATGAGCGAGGAGGACGGCGACCTGTACGACGACGGCCTCCCGGAGGGCGAGACGCCCGACGAGGACGGGTTAGTGCTCAAGTTCATCGTCGGCGCGGTGCTGCTGATCCTGCTGTACGCGGTCGCGACGATCCTGCTGGCCGCGGCCTAGTCGTACTGCGCCTCGACGCGTTCGCGGTAGCGCCGGGCGAGCAGCTCCGTCACCGGCCCGCCGCCGACGCTCGCGCCGTCGATTGCCTCGACCGGCCGAACCTCCCACGTCGAGTTGGTGCAGAACAGTTCTTCCGCCGTTCGGAGCGCGTCCGGGGCGATCGTCACCTCCCTGACGGGGATTCCTTCCTCCTCGGCGATGTCGATCACCGTCGCCCGCGTGATCCCGGGCAGCACCGGCCCCGAGAGCGCCGGCGTGAGCAGGCCGTCGCCGTCGACCGCGAACACGTTGCTCGTCGCCCCCTCGGCGACGTGGCCCGCCGAGTCGAGCATCACCGCCTCGTCGGCGTCGGTCCCCCGGAGTTCGAGCCGGGCGAGGATCCCGTTCAGGTAGTTGTGGGTCTTCGCCCGGGCGGGGACGGCTGCGTCCGGGATTCGCTGGGTGGAGACGGTCCGCAGCGTCGCCGGACCGTCCCAGACGGGCTCGCCGTCGAGCCCGCCACGCGGGAGCGGCTTGACGACGATCACGACCGTCGGATCGACCTCGGGATCGGGGTCGAGCTTCCCGGGCTGGACGCCCCGCGAGATCGAGAGCCGGACGTACGCGTCGTCGAGATCGTTCGCGTCGAGCGTCTCCCGGATACGGTCGTGGAGGTCGTCGCGGGCCAGCCCGTGGTCGATCGCGAGCAGGTCGCAGGTCGCCGCGAGCCGGTCGGCGTGAGCCTCCCAGCCGAACACGTCGCCGCCGTAGGCCCGCAGCGTCTCGAAGGCGGCATCGCCGTACTGGAACCCGCGGTCCTCGACGGAGACCGTCGCCCTGTCCGCCGGGACGAGCTCGCCGTCGACGTGGTACAGTCGGGGATCGGCCTCGTCGGTGTTCTCGCTCATCGGTGCCACTCTCGGGAGAGCCGCAGGAAGTTTCGGATCATGGTTTTGCCGTGGTCGGTCAGAATACTCTCTGGGTGGAACTGCACGCCGACGTGGGGTTTCTCGCGGTGGCGCACCGCCATCACCACGTCCTCGTCGTCGGTCGTCGCCGTCTCCGCCAGCTCGTCGGGGATCGCGCCCCGATCGACCGCCAGCGAGTGGTAGCGCCCCACCTCGATCCCCTGCGGAAGCCCGTCGAACACGCCCTCGTCGTCGTGACTGATCCGGGAGGGCTTGCCGTGGACCACCGCGTCGGCGTGGCCCACGGGCGCGCCGCTGTGCGCACAGAGCGCCTGGTGGCCGAGACAGACGCCCAGCGTCGGGTAGTCGAGATCGAACACGTCCATCGAGACGCCCGCGCTCTGGGGTGTTCCGGGGCCCGGCGAGACGACGATCCCGTCGGGATCGAGTTCGCGGATCGCCCCCCGGTCGATCGCGTCGTTGCGTCGGACCGTCACCGCACCGCCGCGCTCCTGAACCGTCTCGCCGAGGTACTGCACGAGGTTGTAGACGAACGAGTCGTAGTTGTCGATCACGAGGATCTCGGGGCCGCTCATCGCTCCACCGCCCCGCCGTCGCCGGCGTCCTCCCGCTCGGGGTCGGCCACGTCGAGGCGCCCCCGATCGAGCGCGTCGTCGACCGCGTCGATCAGCCCGCGGGCCTTCGCGAGCGTCTCGTCGTACTCGGCGTCCGGATCGGAGTCGTGGACGATCCCCGCGCCGACGCTGAGGTGGTACTCGTCGGCGTGGCGGACCAGCGTCCGGATCACGATGTTGAGCGTCGCGCGACCGTCGAAGCCGAAGATCCCGATGCTGCCGGTGTAGGGGCCGCGACGGCGGTTTTCGAGTTCGTCGATGATCTCCATCGTCCGGGGTTTGGGGGCGCCGGTGATGGTGCCGCCGGGGAACGTCGCCGCGACGGCGTCGGTGAGCGTGCCGTCCTCCCGCAGTCGCCCTTCGATCAGCGAGACGAGATGCATCACCGCCGAGTAGCGGTCGACGCGGCGGTACTCCGTCACCTCGACGCTGCCGTACTCGCTGACCTTTCCGAGATCGTTGCGTTCGAGGTCGACCAGCATCGCGTGCTCGGCGCGCTCCTTCTCGTCGGTCCGGAGGTCGTCGGCCAGCGCGGCGTCTTCCGCGTCGGTGTCGCCGCGGGGCCGTGTGCCGGCGATGGGTTCGGTTAGCAGGCGGTCGCCGTCGCGGTCGAGCAGGAGTTCGGGGCTCGCGCTCACGAGGTCGACGCCGCGGAACTCCAGCAGCCCGGAGTACGGCGCGGGGTTGACCTCGCGTAGCGCGTCGTACGCCGCGACGGGGTGGACGGCCGCGGGCGCTTCGAGGCGCTGGGAGACGTTCGCCTGGAACGTGTCCCCCTCGCGGATGTGGGACTTCGCCCGGCGGACGCGCTCGCGGAACTGCTCGCGGCCGCAAGTGCTCTCGAACGCGGCCGTCTCGGCGTCTGCGGGTGCGGGGCCGACAGCGGGGTCGCCGACGTGTGCCCGTCGCCCCAGCTCGGCCGCCTTCGTCAGTGCGCGGTCGTAGCGGGCGTCGAGTGTCGCGTCGTCGGCGTCCGGGGGCACGCGAGGGCAGGCGGTGATCCGCAGCGTCACCTCGTCCCCGCGTGGCTCCTCCCACGCCACGAGACAGTCGTACACGCCGATCTGGAGCGTCGGCAGGCCGCGGTCGTCGGGGGCGCCGTCGCCGAACGACTCCAGTTCGCGAGCCACGTCGTAAGAGAGCCAACCGATCGCGCCACAGGGGTAGGGCACGTCGCAGTCGCCGCGGGCGAGCGACTCGCCGTCGAGCAGCCCCGACAGCGCCGCGAGCGTCTCCGACTGCTCCTGCCCGAACCGGCGGTCGGCGCTCTCGGCCGACTCGTGCGCGGCCAGCACCGACTCACTGGAGACGGTGAGAAACTCCGCGGGTTCGACGCCGAAGTAGCCCCAGCCCGCCTGCCCGCCGGAGGTTTCGAGGAACACGCCGCCGCGGTCGTGCCGGGCGCGGCGGTAGGCGTCGAACGGGTCGTCGACGACGGTCCGGATCTCGACGGGCACCCGAGCGCCCGCCGGGGCCTCGCCGGCCACGGCGTGGAACTGCTCGGGCTCGGTGATCACCGTCGTCTCGGTCATGCGTCGGCCAACGGCGCCGATCAGCTAAAAACGGGCGGGTTCGGTCACTCGTACTCGTTCGCGCGGTCGATCCACTTCTGGACCGTCCCCTCCGGTGCGGTCGTCCGCTCGGCGACTTCCTCGGCGTCAGCCTCCTGCAGGTCGGCGACGGTCAGGATGTCGATCTCGGCCAGCCGCTCGGAGTACGCCGGGCCGATCCCCTTGATCTCGTCGACCGACGGGGAGTCGTCGGCCACCTCGGCCGCCTCTTCCACGTCGGCGCCCGTCTCCTCGACGTCGGTGGTCTCGTCCTCGGCCCCGGGCCCGGCCGCCTCGGCCGGTTCGGCCCGTCCGGCGGGCTCCTCCTGAGCGATCTCTTCGTCGACCAACGACTCCGTCGACGCGTCCGCGTCGGTGTCGGCGGCGACGGGCTCGTCGTCCGGTTCGGCCTCGTCGATCGCCTCGTCGACGCTCTCGACATCCGCCTCGTCGCCGTCGTCGGCAGTCGTATCGCTCGATTCGTCGGTGCCCTTCACCGCCGCCTCGGTCTCGGCGTCGGCGTCGGAGCGATCCTGCACCGTCACGTCGCGCTCGGACCGGCCGTCGCCCTCGTCGGTGCCCAGCCCGAGGAGCCGTTTGATCTTCCGGAGTACCATGCTGTGGCCGAAAATGACCCGCGATGGTAAAAAGCCAGCGTCGCCCTCGGCCGTTTCACCCGGGAAAACGCCCCGTCGAGCCGAAACGAGCCTCAGAGCCGGCCCCGGAGCGCCTCGTTCATCGCCGCCACCGGCGCGTCGACGCCGGTCCAGCGCTCGAACGCGGCGACACCCTGGTACAGCAGCATCCACGCACCGTCGACGGTCTCGGCCCCGGCGTCGGCGGCGTCCCGCAGGAGCTTGGTGCGGAGCGGGGAGTACACTGCATCGAGCACCGCGAGGTCGCCGTGGAGCACGTCCGCGGGGACCGGGGAGGTGTCGGGGGCGTCCATCCCGACGCTGGTCGCGTTGACGAGGATGTCGGCCTCGGGGACGCGTTCCGCGAGCGCCCCCAGTCCCCCGGCGTCGACGCCGAGCGCCGAGAAATCGGCCGCGAGTTCCTCGGCGCGCTCGACCGTTCGGTTCGCGACGAACGTGTCCGCGCCGGCGTCCGCCAACGCGTAGGTGGCTGCCCGCCCCGCGCCGCCCGCCCCGACGACGACCGCGGACTGCCCGTCGATCGACACGTCGTGGTGCTCGAACGCGCGGACGACCCCCGCCACGTCGGTGTTGTGCCCCTCGGGCGCGCCGTCGCCCCCGAACGTGATCGTGTTGACCGCGCCGACGGCCTCGGCCGTGGCGGTGGGCTCGACGTGCGGGAGCACGTCCTGTTTGAACGGGACGGTGACGTTGAGGCCGGCGACGCCGATCGCGTCGGCGCCGGCGACCGCTTCGCCGATCCGGTCGGGGTCGGGTTCGAGCGTGACGTAGCGCGCGTCCAGCGAGCGCGCCTCGTAGGCGGCCTCGTGCATCGGCGGCGAGAGCGAGTGTTCGACGGGGCTCCCGATCAGCCCGTACACGTCCATACCTGACCCAGCACCACGGCGAGCAAAAACCCCCGGGAGGCGGCCGCGGCGTGCCGCTCGCGTCACGCTCTTCCGGACGGCAGCCCTGCTGTCCGTATGGACGTACTCGTCGTCGGCGCACACGGAGCGGTCGGTCAACACGTCACTCGGCTGCTCGCCGAACACGAGGACCACACGGCGTACGGGATGGTTCGGAAGCCGGCCTACGAGGACGACATCGAAGCCCTCGGCGCCACGGCGGTCCGGGGCGACGTGGTCGATCGGTCGTCCCTCGACGACGCGTTCGAGGGCCGGGACGCGGTGATCTTCGCCGCGGGCTCCAGCGGCGAGGACGTGTGGGGCGTCGACTGTGAGGGGGCGAAACACTGCGTCGACGCCGCGGCGGCCCACGGTGTCCGGCGGTTCGTGATGCTGAGTTCGATGGGCGCCGACGCGCCGACGGAGGGTCCCGAGGAGCTTCAGGAGTACCTCGCGGCGAAGGCCGAGGCGGACGACTACCTCCGGGACAGCGACCTGACGTGGACCGTCGTTCGCCCCGGAGCTCTCACCGACGAGCCCGGGACGGGGGAGGTTCGGACCGGGCCGGACCTCGACTGGGAGGCGGAGTCCGGGGCGTCGATCCCGCGGGAGGACGTGGCAGCGACGCTGGTAACGGCGCTCCCGACGGCGAGCACCCACGGCGTCACGTTCGAGCTACTGTCGGGCGAGACCCCGATCGAGCGCGCGCTCCGGAACCCGCTGTCGGCGTGAACGGGCGAGGGTAGTACGCCGGCGTCGCCGGAGCCGACGGCTACTTTGCCGGCGCGATCGGACGCCGAGTCGATGACTATCGGGATCGTCGTCTCGCGGGCCGATCACGCGTCGCTCCACATCGGGGAGCAGCTGCTCGCGCAGGGGGACTGGACCGAACACGCGGACGAGACGCTCGACGACGCCGACGGCGGCGGGACGTACTACCGGGACGGCCCGTTCGAGCTCCGGGAGTTCGACGAGCTCCACATCGGACTGGGCGACCCCGCGCCGGCGTTCAGCGAGGAGCCGCGCCTGCTGGTGTTCGTCTCCCGGCACTCCGGCGAGACGGGCGCGCTGCTGACGGGCCACTTCACGGGCAACTTCGGCGAGGCGGAGTACGGGGGGGACGACGGCGACCTCGCCGAGGCCGCGCCGAGCGCGCTCTCGGCGTACGTCGAGGCGCTCGCCGCCCACGCCCCCGACGGGTACGACGTGGCGATCGAGGGGACTCACCACGGCCCGACCGCGATCGACACGCCGTCGATGTTCGCGGAGCTCGGGAGCGGCGAGGAGCAGTGGGACGACCCCGAGGGCGCCCGCGCGGTCGCGCAGGCGGTGCTCTCGCTGCGGGGCGTGGCGGCCCACCGCGACCGACAGATCGTCGGGATCGGCGGCGGCCACTACGCCCCGCGGTTCGGCCGTGTCCTCCGGGAGACGCCGTGGGCGGTCGGCCACATCGCGAGCGACTGGCAGTTGGAAGAGCTCGGCCACCCGCGTGACGAGGGCGCGCGAGCAGTGCTCGAACAGGCGTTCGAGCGCAGCGGCGCCACCCACGCGCTGTTCGACGGCGACCACCCCGAAGTGGCGGCGGCGATCGAGGATCTCGGCTACCGGATCGTGAGCGAGACGTGGGTCCGGACCGTCGGCGATCGCCCGCTCGCGCTGGTCCGAGCGCTGGAGTCCGCGGTCGCGACCGTCGACGAGGGGCTCCGGTTCGGCGCCCACGTCCCCGACGACCCGGAGGACTGGGAGACCGTGAGCCTCCCGGACGAACTGCTCGCGACCGCCCAGAACGTCGACGGCGAGGCGACGCGTGACGCGGTCCGGGAGTCGACTGTCGCGTTCGACACGATCGAGAGCGGGACACGGGCCAACGGCGCGGCGGCGGTGCCCGACGCCGACGCGTACGACGAACTGATCGACGATCTCGCGGCGATTCTGCGCGAGGAGTACGACGAGATCGCGGTCGAGGACGACGCCATAATCGCCCGAGAGGAGGCGTTCGACCCCGAGAAGGCACGGAGGCTGGGCGTGCCGGAGGGGCCGAAGATGGGGATGCTGTCGAGCGGCGACTCCGTCGAGATCGACGACGAGGTGATCCCCCCGTCCGCGGTGGAGAGCGAGCAGGAGGAGCGGTTCCCGATCTGAGCGGTGTCGGTGGTGGCGAGAATCGCCGGAGAGGGAGAAAGGTCAATAGGCTCCGCCTAATACGGACGGTCAAATGGACTCTATCGTAGAAGAGGCGATCGACGAGGCCGAGGGCGAGGGCGGCGAGGAGCCCGGCGCCGCGGCCGAGGAGGAGACCCCCTCGGGGACCGACGGCGAGACGCCGTCGTCGGGGAAGATGACCGACGAGCAGCTCCAGGACGTCCTGCAGGACCTCAAGACCAACATCACCGTGGTCGGCTGTGGCGGCGCCGGCGGCAACACCGTCAACCGCATGCACGAGGAGGGGATCCACGGCGCGAAGCTGGTCGCCGCGAACACCGACGTCCAGCACCTCGTCTCCATCGAGGCCGACACGAAGATCCTGATGGGTAAGGAGAAAACGCAGGGCCGCGGCGCGGGCTCGCTCCCGCAGGTCGGCGAGGAGGCCGCAATCGAGTCTCAGGAGGAGATCAAGGAGTCGATCGCGGGCTCGGACATGGTGTTCGTCACCGCCGGGCTCGGCGGCGGTACCGGGACCGGCTCGGCGCCCGTCGTCGCGAAAGCCGCACAGGCCGCGGGCGCGCTGACGATCTCGATCGTCACGACCCCCTTCACCGCGGAGGGTGAGGTCCGGCGCACCAACGCCGAGGCCGGCCTCGAACGCCTGCGGGACGTCTCCGACACCGTGATCGTCGTGCCGAACGACCGCCTCCTCGACGCCGTGGGCAAGCTGCCCGTCAAGCAGGCGTTCAAAGTCTCCGACGAGGTGCTGATGCGCTCGGTCAAGGGGATCACCGAGCTGATCACCAAACCCGGGCTGGTCAACCTCGACTTCGCCGACGTTCGCACCGTGATGGAGAAAGGCGGCGTCGCGATGATCGGGCTCGGCGAGTCCGACACCGACGACAAGGCCGAGGACTCGGTGCAGTCCGCGCTCCGCTCGCCGCTGTTGGACGTGGACATCTCCGGCGCCAACTCCGCGCTGGTGAACGTCACCGGGGGCTCGGACATGAGTATCGGCGAGGCCGAGGGCGTCGTCGAGGAGATCTACGACCGGATCGACCCCGACGCCCGCATCATCTGGGGCACCTCCGTCGACGAGGAGATCGAGGGCCGGATGCGCACGATGATCGTCGTGACCGGGGTGGAGTCCCCCCAGATCTACGGCGGCGGCGAGACCGCCCAGCGCGGCCCCTCGGCCGACCAACTGCAGGACGTGAACTGACCGCGTCGGCTCGTTTTTCGGTCGCCGTCGCCGGCCGTCCCGGCGTTCGCGCCGGCGAAGGCGTATTCAATAGATAGAAAAGGCGTCGGGCTGAACCTCACGACAAGATGGACGTCAAATACGACCTCTCGGAGTACGTACGCGTGCTCAAGCTCGCGAGCACCCCCGAGTGGGAGGAGTTCTCGATGGTCGCCAAGATCTCGGGCGCCGGCATCTTCCTGATCGGCTTCCTCGGGTTCCTGATGTTCGCGATCATGAGCTTCGTGCCGGGCGCGGTCCCGGGTGGTGCGTAGATGCCGATCTACGCCGTCAAGACCACCGCGAGCCAGGAGGAGACCGTCGCGGACATGATCGCCTCGAAGGAGATGCCCGAGATCCACGCCGTGCTGGCGCCGGACTCGCTGACCTCCTACGTGATGGTCGAGGCCGAGGACGACTCGATCATCGAGCGCGTGCTCGACGAGATCCCCCACGCCAACGGGATCGTGCCGGGCACGTCGTCGATGACCGAGGTCGAGCACTTCCTCTCGCCGACCCCCGACGTGGAGGGGATCGCCGAGGGCGACATCGTCGAACTCATCGCCGGCCCGTTCAAGGGCGAGAAGGCGCAGGTCCAGCGCATCGACGAGGGGAAGGATCAGGTGACGGTCGAGCTGTACGAGGCCACCGTCCCGATCCCGGTCACGGTGCGCGGGGACCAGATCCGCGTGCTGGACTCCGAGGAGCGGTAGCTCCTCGGAACAGTCGAGCGGTAGAAGGCGCTGTCTCCTCCCCCCGTCGCTTTCGGACACGGATAGCGTGTGAGCCGTGCCCGTCGGGGCAGCCGAGAGGAGTCTCCCGAACGGTTCGTTGCAGAAGCACTTTGCTACCGCCGCGGCTCTCCAGTCACAGGAATGAGGAGCAAAGCCGAGGACGAGGAGATCGAACGGGCGATGCAGTATCTGGTGCACGCCTTCGAGTCGTCGGGTGACAACCCCAAGCCGGTGATACTCCACAGTACGAGGGTGGGGATGGATCTCTACGACAGAGGGTACGAGGAGCACGTCGTCGTCGCGGGGTTCCTCCACGACCTGCTCGAAGATACCGACGTAACCGCCGACGAGATCCGTTCGGCGTTCGGCGAGACCGTCGCGGAGATCGTCGAAGCCGCCAGCTTCGACGAGCGCATCGACGACTACCTGGAGCGGTGCTACGACATCTACGAGCGATGTTTCGAGTCGGGGAGGGGCGCGGTGGCGGTCAAAGCCGCAGATATCCTCGACAACAGCGACTACTACCACTTGGGCGAGTCCGAGGAGCTGCGGGCGAACCAGATCGAGAAGATGCGATACTTCGTAGATCGGTCCGAGCCGTACATCGGCGGGGACGAGCTCCACCGGGAGCTCGAGGAGAAGCTCCCGGCCGTGAAAGAACGGATCGAGAGCCGCGAACGCTGATCGCCGACCGGGGTGTGACGAAACCGCTCGGCGCCGTTCGCGCCCGCTACGAGTTCCCGTTGAGTTCGTCGACGACGCTCTGGAGGTCCGCGTTCTCCTCGATCGTCTCCTTGATCCCCTCGCGGGCGCGCACGTCGCTCCCGTCGGCGTCGTAGGCGCGGACGTACTCCGCACGGGTGTGTTCGTCGAACGCGTGGCGGATCGCGAAGTACCCCTCGGGGACGATGGTCCCGCACACCTTACACTCGTGACGCTGGTGTTCGGTCGTCTGGTGGACGATCACGTCCTCGGGACCGTCGAACTCCCGGCCACAGCCGGCGATCCCGCAGTTCCAGCGGCTCATACGCGCTCTATCGGAGTGGGGGCGGCAAAAGCGTTCTCCCCGACGCCCGGCATCGAACACGGAGGCTATTTGGGCGACGACCGACTGCGGTCGAACGTGACTACGGCGCCGACGCGAGTCGACATGCACGTCAAGACGCTCGACGGCCGGGTCGTCGAGCGGGCGAAAGCCCGGGGGATCGACGTGCTCGTGTACGCACCCCACTTCACGCGACTGCCGGCGATCCGCGAGCAGGCCGAGCGACACAGCGACGACGAGCTGCTGGTCGTGCCGGGCCGGGAGATCTTCACCGGGAACTGGCAGAACCGCCGCCACCTGCTCGCCGTGGGACTCTCCGATCCGGTGCCGGACTTCATCTCCTTCGAGGGCGCGCTCTCGGAGATCGCCGAGCAGGGCGCCGCGCTGTGTGTGCCTCACCCGACGCTTCTGAACGTCAGCCTCGGCCGGCCGGAGATCCGCGCCTACGCCGACCACATCGACGCCGTCGAGAGCTACAACGCCAAATCCCTCCCCCACGTCAACGAGCGGGCCAAACGGGTCGCCGAGGAGACCGGGCTGCCGGCGTTCGGCTCGTCGTACGCCCACCTCCGGGGCACCGTCGGCGAGGCATGGACCGAGTTCGACGCCGCCATCGACAGCGAGGCCGACCTCGTGCAGGCGCTCGTCTCCGGCGCCGACCGACAGGTCGTCCACCGCTCGGGGCCGCGCCACCGCTTCTGGAACCTCGCGGAGTTCGCCCACCTGGGCTACGAGAACTCCTGGGGGAAGATCGACCGCCTGTTCCTCTCGGGCACCGAGCCCACCCACCCCGACCACATCGCCTACGAGGGCCGGTTCGACGACGTCTCCGTCTACTAACCGCCGATCGTCGCCAGCCCGCCCAGCTCCAGTCCCGGCGGGAGGTACTGGGGCAGCAGGTGGACGAACGCCGCGAACACGGCGACTTCGAGCAGCGTGACGACGATCGTGACCACGTCGGCGTACTTGCTCGTCGTCGTCACGCCCGTCGGCGAGCCGAACTCCTCGCTCCAGAACGGGTAGAACAGCGCGATGCCGCGTTTGCTCCCCAGCATGTCGAGCACGTAGTGGCTCAGGATCCCCGCCCAGACGAAGTCGAGGTTGCCGAAGAAGTAGGGGTACGCCAGCGCGATCCCGAGGATCGGGAGGTTGTGCAGCGTCTTGCGGTGTTTGCCGAACGCGGTGTCGACGTCCGGGAACAGCGCGCCCAACACCAGCGGCAGCGACACTTCCGCGATCGCGACGAACGTCGCCACGTCGCCCGACGGTTCGAGGACGTACCCGACGCCGATCGCCAGCAACAGGGCGTTGAGCACGTGACCTTTCTTGTCCATACTCGTGTGCGTGGCCGGCACCCCGCAAAGCGTTTCGGTCGGATCACGACACGCGCCGCCAGTTCGGAGGGGAACGACGGGTCAGAACTCCGCGATCCGTTCGTTGTGGTACGCGAGGAATCCTGAGTCGGGGTCGTGATCGGCGTCGACGGTCAAGAACGTCCCGTCGACTTCGTCGTCGAATGCGTGCTCGACGAGGAGCGACTCGGGGTCGACACGGACTCGGCCGTAGTCGAAGTCCGCGTGGTGGTTCGGGCAGAGCACGAGGAGGTTCGCCGCGGTGTCGGGGCCGCGGTGGGGCGGCCCCAGCGGTTTGACGTGGTGGGCCTCCGCGTACGCGCTCCCGTCGCGGCTCTCGCGGCGGTCGCCGCAGAGCTGACACCGGTAGTCGTACTGCTCTTTGGCCATCTCGGACAGTTTCGTGTCCCTGATCGTCCGCGTCGTCGTGTACTCGGTCCGCTCGGGCGGCTCGTCGTCGGCTGCCCGAACGCTCCCCGTCGCCGACAGTTCCAGCGCGTCACGGAGGCGCTGTTGTGCGGCCTCGGAGACCCCGTGATCGAGCAGCGCGTTCACGTACGCCGCGCGGTCGTCGCCGCGCATCTCGATCGCCGTCCCCGTCAGCTTCGAGTGGTGGAACGGGAACGAGCCGCCGAAATCCTCGCGCATCGGCGGCTCGACGGTCCGTTCGGGCGTCCCGCGGCAGTGGAGGAACCAGTCGTAGTCGCGTGTCTCGCCGTCGTGGTCGCGCCATACGTCCGGGACCGCCTCTTGGTCCTCGACGCGGCGTGCCTCCTCGAACGTCCAGACCCCCGAGACGCCGACGCCGCCGGTCTGCCGGACGACGAACAGGTCCTCGCCCGGCGTGAGGTCGCGGGGGTCGGGCGCGCGACCGCCGGCGGGGATGCCGTGCCACGGCTGGCCGAGATGTCGCTCGGGGTGGTGTGTGGGGTCCTGCGGCCCGTCGCGACAGCGTTCCCAGTGGGCGGGGAGCGTGTTGAGCACCCAGAGTCGCACGTGGGAGGGGAGACGCGACGACCTAATCAGGGTTCCGACAGGTCCCGGGCATCGTCAAGCAGCAGCGTCAGCGCCTCCCGCGCGATCTGCTCTTTGATCTCGGTTCGGTCACCGTCGAACACGTGCCGGGAGACCTCGGTGTAGGAGCCGCCGGTGCCCCAGTCGGCGGCGTACGAGCGGCCGATAAAGACCGTCCCGACCGGCTTCGCCTCGCTTCCCCCTTCGGGGCCGGCGATGCCCGTCGTCGAGAGCCCGAACGTCGTCCCCGCCGTGTCGCGCACTCCCGCTGCCATCTGCTCGGCGACGGGTGCCGAGACCGCCCCGTGATCGTCGAGGCTCTCGCGGGAGACCGCCAGCTCCTGGAGTTTGGCGTCGTAGGAGTAGGTCACGACCGAGCGGTCGAAGTAGTCCGACGAACCCGGCACGTCGGTCAGCAGCGACCCGATCAGCCCGCCCGTACAGGACTCGGCGACGGCGACCGTCGCGTCGATCTCCCGCAGCGCGTCGCCGATGCGTTCCTCGACCGGCGGGTCGGCAGCGTACTCGCGCATACTCGGAGGTGAGAGCGCCGGGAGCAAATAGGCGGGGGAAGTCGTCGAAGCGGCGGTCAGAGCAGGTCGTCGAGTTCGTCGTTCTGGAACGTCTCGGCGGCGTCGCGCTTGCGCTGGCCCTCGGTTCGGTCGTGGGACTCGGCCTGTGCGTCGGCCGCGCGGTCCATGAACTCCTGCACGCGATCGGAGCGTTCGACACCGCTCAAGAGGACGAGCGACGAGATACGGTCGGTGTCGAGCGGGAAGTCGCCGCCGCGGACCTCCATGCTGCCGGTCTCCTCCTCCACCCACGAACGGGCGCGCTCGACGCCCTTCCGGGAGAGCGAGTCCGGACGGCCGGCGACGACGAGCAGGGCGGCGTCGGCCTCGCTCGCCCCCGGCAGGCTGGTACCGCTGAGTAGCGCCTTCCGGGTCGTGCTCGTGACGACGTTGACGTTCTCGTCGGGCTCCTCGCTGGCCTCGGACTCGGCGTAGCCGACCGCCGCGAGGCCGCCCGAGCGGAGGGTGTTGATCACCTCGCTCGTGTCGACGACGCTCTGGGCCACGTCGCGGTCGAGCCCGCCGCCGCCCAGCCCGAGCGAGCGGTCCTCGACTGGCTCGCCCGCGGCGAGCAGGAGGCCGATCCGGCGGGCGATGTTCTCGTTGATCGCCGCCATCCCCTCGGCGACGCTGTCGCCCGACTCGCGCCAGGCGTCGTTGTCGATCAGGATCGTCGCGTCGGCCTCGCGGGCGAGCGTCTTGAGCGATCGGCCCGCGTTGGCCTGGTAGAGCGACCCCTCGTCGCGGCCGGGGAGGATGCCGATCGCGTAGACGGGGGTGTCGTACACCCGGCTCAGCTCCTTCGCGAGCACGGGCGCGCCGCCGGAGCCGGTGCCGCCGCCGAGCCCGGCGATCACGAAGATCGCCTCGGTGTCGGAGCCGATCTTGCCGCTCAGCTCGCTCATCACCTCCTCGGCGTCGTTCTGCATCACCTCCGCGCCGAGTTCGTTGTCGCCGCCGACGCCGTGGCCCTTCACCACGTCCTGCCCGATCAACACCGTGTCCAGCGGGAGATCGCGGAGATCGGTCTTCGCGCTGTTGACGGCGATAGCGTCCCGGACCGCACGGAACCCCATCTCGTCGTCGAACTCGGCCAGCGCCGTCGCCACCTTTCCGCCCGCCTGACCGACGCCAACGAGGACCGTCTTCATGGATGCCCGTTCGTTCCAATCGGCCTTAAGGTTCCCCCGCCCGAGCGCCACCGGCCGGGGCCGATCCTTATCACCGATCGGGCGACCACCCCACCCCATGCCCGACAGCGACGCGACGCTGGAACGACGGCTCGCGGCCGTCGAACGCGCAGTCGACGGGGAACAGCGTGACCCGGAGTCGAGCGACACCGGGGACGGCGCGGCGCTCGAGTCCCGGATCGAGACGCTCGAGTCCAGAGTCGACGAACTCGACGCCGCGGTGCAGTCGATCCGGGGGTTCCTCGGCGGCGTCTCCGCGGTGAACGAGTCGGTCGAGCAGCGCGCCGACGCCGCGGTCGCGGCGGTCGAACGGCTCGAGCGACGGCTCGACGAGAACGATGACCCGGACGACGCTCCCGACACGCGGGGAGATGAGACGGATCCAGCGGGGATTCCGCCGACAGTCAGCGACGAGAGTGACACCGGGGCCGAGAGCGACACAGACGGACCGACTGAATCAGGGCTGCGCGAGCGTCTTCGGGAGCTCCGGTGATCCGGGCCCTGCTCGCGGTCTCGCTCGCGGCCGCGCTGCTCGCGGCGTCGCTCCCCGCCGTCGAGTCCGCGGCGGCCGACCGGACGGCCGCGGCGCTCGATCGCGACGTAGACCGGCTGGATCGAGCGGCGGGATCGCTGCTCGTCGCCGACGACCCAGGAGCGCGCCGGGTTCTGACCGTCACACTCCCGGCGGACTCACTAGTCGCGGTCGGGGTCGAGACGTTCGTCGTCGACTGTGATCCCACCTGCGCGGTCGGGTACAGCCTTCGGAACGGCGCGAGCCGAACGCGACGACTCTCGCTCCCGCTCGCGACCCCGGACGGCGCCGTTCGGTTCGGCACACCCGGGGACCACCGGCTCCGCCTCGGTCTCGCGCACGGCGACGACGGGCGAGTCGTCACGGTTCGGGGCTGACCGACACCCGGACCGTGCGACGACAGGCGGCCGAGAGTTCAAGTACGAGAGCAGGGCCATCCGCGCTATGTCACTGCTTCCGTGGCGGGCCGACGACGAGAAGACGTGTGCCTGTCGACCGGCGTTCGTCGAGCCCGCCGGGACCGGCGTCGAGGACCGCGTCGAACTCCGCATCGACGCCGACGACTGCCCCGGCGACGGCGACCTCGCGGTCGAACCGGCGTGTCGGGCGACCGCCGTCGACGCGCTCGCCGACCGGGACGCCGACGCCGTTCGCGTCCGATCGGCGGGGTACGAACGCTGGTACACCGACGGCGCCGTCGGACTGCTCCACGCCGCCGGCCGGTTCGCGGCGCTGGCCGAGCACCACGACGCCGAGATCGCCGCGACCGCGCGGACGGCCCCGCTACGGGCTGCCCGCGACGCAACCGGCCGTGCCGGCCCGGTCGGTCGTCTCGCCGCGGAGACCGGACTCGCGGCGGGCGCTGAGCGCGCCGCCGACCACGAGGCGGCGTTGCGCTCCCACGGCGCCCCAGCGATCGCCCGATCTCGGATCGACCACCGGCCGCCGGCCGACGCCCGACTGCGCGATTCGGTGGCGCTCTCGACCGGTGGAACCGCCCGGCGGTACGCGCTCGATTCGGCGAAGAAATCTGACGGGCTCTACCACCTCACCCCCGCGTCGGCGTCGTTCGACGCTCGGGCGTTCGAACTGCTCGACGCGGCGGCAGAGCGACTGGCGGAGCGCGACGGGGGCGGCGATCTCGCCCCGGCCCGCGCCGTCCGGGAGGTGGCAGATCCCGACGACCCGGTCGCGGAGCTGTCGGCGACGCTCCGGAAGCACACCCACGGCAACGGCGTGCTCGCGGACCTGTTCGCGGACGACCGCGTCTCGGACGTTTACGTCACCGCGCCCGCGGCGGAGACGCCGGTCCGAGTCGTCGTCGACGGCGAGACGCTGCCGACGAACGTCCGGCTCACGCCCGAGGGCGTCGGAACGCTCGCGTCCCGGGTCCGCCGGAGCAGCGGGCGCGCGTTCTCGCGAGCGACGCCGCAGGTGGACGCGACGCTCCCCGTCGGCCCGCCCGACGACCGCGAGGAGGTTCGCATCGCCGGCGTCACGCGGCCGCTCTCGCCCGGGCCAGCGTTCGCCGTTCGCCGGCACGACGCGGATCCGTGGACGCTCCCCCGACTCGTCGCCGTCGGCTCGCTGTCACCGCGGGCGGCGGCGCTGCTCTCGTTGGCCGTCGAACGCGGCGGAACTGGGTTGGTCGCCGGCGCCCGGGGCGCGGGGAAGACGACGACGCTCGGCGCGCTGCTGTGGGCGCTCCCTCGGTCCACGCGGACGGTGCTGATCGAGGACACCCCCGAGCTCCCGGCCGCGGCGCTCCGCGCTGCGGGGCGTGACGTGCAGTCGCTCCGGGTCGCCCGCGGCGACGACGACTCCGGCGAGACGAGCCCCGCGTCCGCGCTGCGGACCGCGCTCAGACTCGGCGAGGGGGCGCTGATCGTCGGCGAGGTCCGCGGCGAAGAAGCGAGCACGCTGTACGAGGCGATGCGCGTCGGCGCGGCCTCGGGGACGGTGCTCGGTACGGTCCACGGCGACGGCGCCGACGCGGTCCGAACCAGAATGACCGAGGATCTGGGGGTGAGCGAGTCCGCGTTCGCCGCGACGGGGTTCGTGCTCACCGTCGCCGACACGGAACGCGGCCGGCGCGCGACCGCGATCGAGGAGGTCGAGTCGGTCGACGGCGGAACCGAACTCCGGCCGCTGTTCGCGCTCGATCATGGTGAGCTCGAACCGACCGGCCGACTCGATCGGGGCGAGAGCAGCCTGCTTGCGGATCTCGCGGCGCCGGGCGAGGGGTACGGCGAGACGCTGACGGCGCTGAACGCGCGGGCCGACCACCTGCGTTCGCTCGCTGCCGACGGCGTGACGCGCCCGGCGGCCATCCGTGCGGAAGACGACGAGCACACTGACGCGAGTGGGGCGCCGTGGTAGCACGCTCGACCGGCCGCCACGAGGAACTCGTCGAGGAGGTGGGCTCGTCGTGGCCGCGAACCCCCGCCGTCGACGGCGCGCTGCGTGACGCCTGTGAGGAACTCGACTGGCCGGCGGCGCCGCAGTTGGTCGCCGCGGGTGAAGCGGCCGGGAGCGCGGTCGTGGTCGTCGGAGCGATCACCGCCGTCGCGACCGGCACGGTCGCGCTGCTCCCGCTCGCGGTCGGACTCGGCGCGGGGGTCCTCCTCGCCGCGCGGAACGCCCCGCTCGCCGTCGCGGCGCTGTCACGGACGCGTGCCGTCGGCGACGCACCGGCGCTGTTCGGCCGGCTGACGCTCCGACTTCGGGTCGAGCCGAGCGTGGAACGGGCGGTCGCGTTCGCCGGGCGCTCCGGCGACGGCGACCTCGCCGCCTCGTTGCACGAGCACGCCCGCGACGCCCGCGGAACGCCCGAATCCGGGTTGGCGTCGTTCGCCGCCGCGTGGGGGGAGACCGCACCGGAGATCGAGCGCGCCGCGGCGCTGGTCGCGGACGCGGCTGACGCGCCCGCGGACGCACGTGAACGGGGCTGTGAACGCGCTCTCTCAGCCGTTCGGTCGGGCGTGGAGGAGCGCGCGGCGTCGTTCGCGGGTGAGATCCGGGCGCCGCTGACGGGGCTGTACGCGTTCGGCGTGTTGCTCCCGCTCGCGCTCGTCGGCGTGCTCCCCGCGGCACGGCTCGCGGGCGTGAACGTCGGCCTCGGAACGTTGGCAGTGCTCTACGATCTCCTTCTCCCCGTGGGGCTGCTGGTCGCGAGCGGCTGGCTGCTCGCCCGCCGACCGATCTCGTTCCCGCCGCCGAGGATCGACAGCGACCACCCCGACGTTCCCGACCGCCGACGGAGCGCCGCCGCCCTCGGCGTGCTCGTGGCTGCCGTCGCGGGCGCAGGCTGTCTGTTCGTGCTGCCGTGGGCAGCCTCGATCGTCGCCGCTGGCGCCGGGTCGGGGGCTGCACTGCTGTGGCTGTTCGCACCCGCGCGGGCGCTCCGGCGAGAGGTTCGGGAGATCGAGTCCGGACTGCCGGACGCACTGACGCTGGTCGGTCGACGCGTCGTCGACGGCACGGCCGTCGAACGGGCGCTCGTGGAGGCCTCGGGGGAACTGCCCGGCGAGACGGGCACTCTGCTCGCCGACGCCGCGGAACGGGGGGAACGGTTGGGGCTCCCGCCCGAGGAGACGTTCTTCGGTCGGTTCGGCGCGCTCCGGAACGTGCCGAGCCCGCGGGGGCGGGACGCCGGCCGGCTGTTCGCCCTCGCGGCGGCGGAAGGTTCGCCGGCGGGGGACGCGCTCGTCGCCGCGGGCGATCACCTCCGCGAACTCGCTCGTGTCGAGCGCGAGGCGCGCCGGGAGCTGGCGGCGATCACCGGCACGCTGTCGAACACGGCGGCGCTGTTCGGCCCGCTCGTCGGGGGCGTCTCCGTCGCGATGGTGGGGCGGATCCCCGCGGGCGCTGGCGGTGCTGGCGAGGCGCTCGGTGGCGCGTCGGCGTCGACCGCGCTCGGCCCGGCCTCGATCGGGCCGATCGTCGGCGTCTACGTGCTCCTCCTCGCGGCGATCCTGACCGGGCTCGCGACCGCGCTGGAGCGCGGGATCGACCGGTCGCTGCTCGGCTACCGGATCGGGCTCGCGCTCCCCACCGCGACGGCGGCGTACGTCGCGGCGGTCGTCGCCGCGGGCGCGGTGCTCTGAGCCGAGAGTTCAAGTACGAAACCGGGACCACTCCATCCCATGATCGGACCTCCCGTCGACTCGGCGGCGTTGCACGCCGGCCTCGTGGTGGCCGCGGCGGCGTTTCTCGCCGTCGCCGGAACGCTCCCCGCCCACCCCGCGCCCGACGCGGCGGGCGTGGCAGACACGGTCGATTCGGTCGCAGCCGGCGACGTGCCGGCGGGGGCGACACACGAACACGACGCCGACGCCGTCCGGCTCCGTCCCCACGGGATCGCGATGCGGAACGACGGCGGGACCGCGCGGGCGACGTTCGCGTTCGGTCCCGTCGTGCCGGTCCGTGACGGGGCGCTCCGACGCGTTCTCGACGGGGAACCACCGCAAGTGGTGTTCGCGGATCGCGACGCGTTCCGTAACGCGGTCGAAACGGCACGGGAACGCGAGTCCGGATGGATCGCGTCGGACGAGATCGCCGTCGAGGGGGTGAGCTGGGATGGCTACCACGTCACGCTCGTCGGGGCCTGACCGCGGGCAGGCGTCGCCGACGGCGACGCTCGTCGCGGTGGCAGCGGTCGGGCTCGGGCTGTCGCTGTACGCGGCGGTGTTCGCCGGCGTCGCACCGACGGCCGACCGCGAGGTCGCGGAGCCGACGCTCTCCCGGGTTCACGATACGATCGCGCCGGCCGGCGTGGCGTCGGCCGACCGGCTCGGCGCGGCCGTCGACGCCGGGCCGACCGGCTGGACGCTCCGGATCGAACTTCGGGTCGGGTCGCGACACTGGACGGTCGGCGACGCTCCCGCGCCGGGCAAGGAGACGCAGTCGGCGGGGCGACGGGTCCCAGTGCGAACCGCGCCCGGGCGAGTGGCGATCGGCTGGCTTCGGGTGGTGGTGGCCAGATGAGCGCCACCGCACTCGACGCCTGCCTCTGCCTGCTGTTGGTCAGCGCGGCCGCGGTCACGGTGACCAGTGCGCCGGCACCCACCGTCGACGACGACCGGGCCGACGCCGTCGCGGAGACGCTGGCCGCGGCGACCGCGGACGTGCCGTACACGCTGCAGCCGGTCTCGGACGAAGAGGTCGACGCGAACCCGGAGTACGAGCGTGTCGCTCACGGGACGCTCGTCTCGTTACTGGCTGACGCGGCAGTCAGGACCGTCCGCGTCGACGGCGAGGCGCTCACCGGCACCAGTGAGGGGTTCGCGGCCGCGGTTCGAGCGACGGTCGCGGACCGCCTGCCGGACCGGACGCGGGTCGTCGTCCGCTGGCGGCCGTACCCCGATGCCCACTTGTCACGGACGTTCTCGGTCGGTCCGGAGCCGCCGGCGGACGCCGACGTGAACGCGGCGACGGTTCGCGCACCGAGCGGCGTCGATCCGCCCGCGAACGCGTCGCTCGCGGCGTCCGAGGGGGGATTCACACGTCTCGGCCGCGCCGTCGCGGCGTCGCTGGTCGCCGGCCTGCTCCCGCCCGAGAAGGGCCGACTGGCGCTCGCCGACGACGCGCCACTGGATACGCTCGTTCGGCACCGCTACCGACGCGTGAGCGCCCGGTACGGCGTCGAGACGGCGGACGCGATCGAACGAGGAGACACCCACGCGGCGAACCGCCGGATCGCGGGCGCGATGGCCGATCGCGTCGCGAGCGATCTGAGCCGAGGCGGGAGGAGCCCGGCCGACGCTGTGGAATCGCTCGAACTGGACACCGTCGAGATTTCTGTCCGGACGTGGTCGCCGTGAGCCTCGCCGACGACGACCGCGCGCGCATCCCGTTCGCGCTCGTCGGCGTCCTGCTGCTGCTCGGGGCCTCCGTGTACGCGACGGGGATCGCAGATCGCGCACAGCCCTCGATCGAGCGACCTGCGGCCGCCGCGATGGACGGCGTCACCCGGGACGCACGGCCCGCGCTCCGGATGGCGGTCCGCGAGGCCGCACGCGAGTCGGCCGAAACACCAGTCACGACTCCGGCCGACACCGCGGCAGGGAGGGCGCTGAACGACTCCCGGCCGTTCGTCGACGCGCTCAGACTCCGGATCGCGGTCGCCGCTCGCGAGTCGGTGTCGGAGCTGGGTCGCGAGCGCGGCGGCGTCAGGGCGACCGTCGGCCTGCCCCCGATCGACGGATCGACCGCCTCGCTCCGGCGCGCGAAGTCGGATGTCGAGGTCACGCCAGTCGACGGCGGGGCAGCGATGCGTGTGACGATCCGGAACCTCACCGTCCGAGCCCGAGACGGCGATCGAACGGTCGCCCAGCGGCGGCGGAACGTCACGCTCACCGTCGAGACACCAGTGCTGGCGCTGCACCGGCGGTCCAGCGCGTACGAGCGGCGGCTGAACCGCGGCGCGCTCGACGGCCCGGGGCTGGCTCGCGGGCTGACGACTCGCCTGACCGCGGTCGCGATGGCGCGTGGCTACGGTCGCTACGCCGGCGCGCCGATCCGGAACGTGCTCGGGAACCGCCACGTCGAACTCTCGACCAACGCCGCGGTGCTCGCCCAGCAGCGCGCCGCGTTCGGACGCCACGACCCCGCCGGCGCACGCGCGCTCGACGTGGCGACGATGAAGGTCGGCGTCCTCGACCTGCTCGGCGGGCGCCACGGCGACGCCGCCGCCGTGACGAACGCGTTCGTGAACCCGAACGCCGTCGACGGCGCCACGAGCGAGCCGGCGTCGAGCGAGTTCGACCCCAGCCGACCCGACGCGCCGCCGGTCAACGCCTCCCCGGCCGCTGCCGCCGACCGGGCGTACCTCGGTGCGATCGCCGACGTGTCGACGGCGGGGAGCTACCGCGTCCGAGGGGAGCTCCGGGTCACGGTCCGCAGTCGAGCGAGCGAATCGAGGCCCGAGCCACGGCTGCGCGACTGGACGTTGGTCGACGAGCACACGAGCGAGCGAACGGCCGTCACGATTGTCGAGGACACGTCGGCGGAGTCCGCCGACGCCGTCGTCGGCAAAGTGCTGGACGTGACAACCCACCACGTCGTCGAGCGGCGGTGGCGCCGGAACGGAACCGTCCGAACGACCAGCGCCGAGTGGACCGAGACTGCCCGCGTCGCGGTACGCGCGACAGCGGCGTACGACCCGGACGACGCCGCGCCGGATCGGCCGACGGAGCCGCTGTTCGAAGCCGGCGGTGTGCTCGACGGCCCGAACCTCGCGGGAGCACGCGAACGGGCGGCCGAGGCCGTCCTCGACGCCAACGGCGGCGTCGACGCTGTGGCCGAACGGACCGCGTCAGGCGAGGGAGGGGGCACACTCGTTCGGACCCGGACCATCACCGCGACACGGCCGAGCCGGCTCGACGAGTGGATCGCCGCCGACCTACGAGAGCTCCGTCGTGAGGTCGCGAACGTCTCGGTGTCGATCCCCCGAGCGGCGGTCGCCAGCGGCGACGCGAACGCGCCGGGTCGGCTGGCAGCGGCGCTTCGGCAACAGCGGGGCGAACTGCTCGACGCGCCAGCGAGCTACGACGGCGTCGCCGACAGGGCGCGAGTCGCCGCCCGCGCGGCGTACCTCGATCGCGTGCTCGCGGAACTGGACGCGCGCGCCGCCGACAGCCGGGATCGAAACGTCGACTACCGGGACGAACTCGGAGATCGAGCGACGGCGGGGCTCTCGGAACTGATCGAACTCGGACGCGGCGGGACGGACGACCGACCGAGTGATGCCTACACGGAGCCGGATAGTGCGGACGACGACGTCGTGATCACGCCCGACGCCGCTCCGGGATACCTCACGCTCCAGTCACTCGATCACGGACAGGTGCCCAGCGTGCCGGCTGGGGAGTCCACCCACCCCCTGACCGCGCGGACGACGAACTGGATCGCGCTCCCGTACGGCGAGGCCGCCTCCGGGATCGTCGACACGCTGCTGGGGGGCGGCAGCCGGCAGGTCGGTCTCGACGCCGCTTCGGCGACGCTGATCGCGGCGAATCGGACCGTCGTGACGAGCCCCGAGAACCGGACCGAGGAGTCGGCTGCGCTCGCGGCGAACCGGGACGAACTGGCCGCCGCCGTCGGGAGCTCGGTCCGAGACGGGGAGCGTGCAGTCTGTGCCGCCGCGACGAACGGAACCGGTGTGAAGCGATCGACGTGCAGAGCCGCCGTCGTCGGTGCTCGCGAACGGTGGCCGACCCTCGGCCACCGGGCGCAGGCGATGGCGAACGGCAGTTACGTGCCGACGTTCGCCGCCGAGTTGGCGGCGCGTGGGATCGACCGACCGACGGCCGACGAGGCGGGCGTCCGGGTTCGGGTCCGGCTCCGCGAACTGCGCGCCGAACGGGCTGTCGGCGTCCCCGCGGCGACGACCAACCGCACCGCGTCGATGGTCCAACAGGCGGCCCGCGAAACCGCCCGAAAGGAGGTGAGCGGGGCGCTGGAGAACGCCAGCGCGAAAGCGACCCGGAAGCTGACCGGCGCCTCACGGTTACCGGCGGGGCTGCCCGTCGCGCCGCCGCCGTACAGCTGGATCGCGACGGTGAACGCCTGGAGCGTCACGGTCCGCGGGGAGTACCAGCGCTTCGCCCTCCGTGCACGAGGGGTCGCCCCCGACGGCGGCAGTGGAACGGTTCGGTACGTCAGGGACGGGAGCGTGGCCCGCCTCGACGTGGACGGGGACGGCCGTGCCGAACGACTCGGCCGAGGCGAGCGTGTTGACTTCGAGGCGTCGACCACCGTCGTCGCCGTCGTGCCGCCGGGGATGCCCGGCGTCGGCGACGTGGACGGGAACCGGGACGAGCAGTCGCCCGGGTGGCCCTGCCCGGGTGTCGACGGCGACGAGTCGTGCGAGACGGCCGACGACCCGGAGTAACAACGGTTTTGGCTCGCGGCCGCCGAGTCTCGGGTATGCTGTACGACGCAGTCGAGGCCGACGACGAGGCGTCGCCGGCGGCGTTCCGCACCGCCTACTTCGACGAGCTCGCGGCGGCCGTCGCCGAACTGGGGGTCGACACCGTCGTGGGCGGGACCGGCCTCGACCGCGCGACCGTCGAAGCGATCGCCGAGGGCGACCAGCCCGAACTCACCGTCGAGGAGGCCGCGGAGGTGTTGGCACTGACGGACGGCGCACCCGACGCCGAGGACATCGCGTGGGAGGCCCGCGACCACGTCCTGATGGGGATGACCACCGCGGTCGTCGACGTTGACACGGTCGCCCGGGAGACCGACACCGAGCTCGACGGGAAGGAGATCCAGCAGGCGATCGAGGGGCGGCTCCCGACCACGCTCGAACAGTTCGCCGCGATCCAGGCGTACATCGACGCCCGGCGCTGATGCACGTTCTCGTCCTCGGCTGTGGCTACGTCGGCCGCGAACTCGGCCGGCAGCTGCTCGATGCCGGCCACGACGTGACCGGGGTCGTCCGATCGGCGGAGAGCGCCGACACCCTCTCGGCGGAAGGGATCGACGCCGTCCGGGCGGACCTGACCGATCCCGACGCCGCTTCGACGCTTCCCGACGCCGACGCGCTCGTGTTCGCGGCCTCTGCGGGGCGAGCGAGCGCCGCCGAAGCGCGAGCGCTGTACGTCGACGGGCTCCGCGCGATCGTCTCCGAGTTCGAGGGGCGCGAGTCGTCGCCGGATCGGCTGCTTCTCACTTCCACGACCGGCGTCTACGGCGATCAGGGCGGCGACTGGGTGGACGAGTCGACGCCGGTCGGCCCGGAGCGGCCGAAAGCGGCCGTGATCGCCGAGGCGGAAGCGATCGTCCACCGGAGCGCTATCGACGGCACCGTCGCCCGATTCGCCGGGCTCTACGGCCCCGGCCGCTACCGGATCGACGCCTACCTCGACTCGGTGACCGCGGGCTGGCGGAACTCGACCCACCGCGACGACGCGGCGGGCGCGCTGGCGTGGTTCCTGACCGAGGGCGTGGCTCGGAGGGAGACGGTGCTCGTCTGTGACGGCACTCCCGTGGACCGCTGGGAGTTCGCCGACTGGCTGGCCGAACGCTGTGGCGTCCCCGAACCGGAGAAGCTGACCGTCGAGGAGCGGCTCGGCGGCGATGCGGCGTCGTCGACCTCGCGGCTGGCGAGTGACAAGCGCTGCCGGAACGACCGCCTGCTGGAACTGGGGTACGAACTCGCGTATCCGTCGGTGTACGAGGGGTACGAGCCGGCGATCGAGGCGTATCGGCGCGGCGAGTAACGGCTCAGCGACCCTGTCGGAGCTCCTCGATCAACTGCTCGATCAGGTCGTTCTGTCGTTCGAGTTCGGCCTCCTGACGCTCGACGGCGTCCCGGAGCTCCTCGATCTCGGCGGCGAGCGCTGCCGTGTCGGGAGCGTCACCGGCGGGCTCGACGCCGCTACTCGTCGCCTCGTTCTCGGTGGGCTCCTCGTCACCCGTCGCCTCCTCCACCTGCTGGATGAGTTGGTCGGTCGACTCCTCCGGCGTCGATTCCTCTTCCACATCAGGCTCGGGCTCCTCGTCCTCCCCGAACAGCTCGGGCCCCTCGCCGAACGGCGAGTCCTGACGGCTCTCGCTGTCGGCGTCGTCCACCTCTTCGTCGGCGGTCTCCGCCCGGAGTTCGTCGAGGTCGCGAACGTCGTGGTAGGAGAGCAGTGCGTCGGTGATCGCCGCCTCGACGGCGCGGGCGTCGTCGTTCGGCGCCTTGAACCGCTCCTGCCGGCCGTCGTGGGTCAGGACGACGCTGGTGGCGACGTTGCCGGGCTCGAACGCGAGATCGGTGACGTCCTCGAAGGGGTACTCCTCGAACTCCTCGTCCCAGAGCGCCTGCCCGATGTGCTTGACGACGCGTTTGTCGGTGACGATCAGCGTGAGCTCCGAGAAGCGGAACGTGCGCTTGACGGTCTCGCCGGGGTCGGTGATCCCGTTGGCGTCGAGTACCCCCGCGAGCAGCGGGTGGAGCACCTCGTCGATCTTCGCCTTGGGGATCGACAGCGTCTCCTCGCCGTCGAGCCCGTAGTCCAGCGTGAGCTTCGCCTTCCGGCGACTCGTGGTGAGGGTGATGCGCTCCGCCTCGTGGGGGAACTCCTCGACGGCCTCGTCGGAGAGCAGCCCCTCCGCGCGGTAGACGAGTGTTCGGGTCGGCGTGACCAACAGTCGATCCTCGCCGCCGAGGTCGACCTCCGCGACCGGCTCCTCGCCGTCGAGGTGGTCCGTGACGGTCTCCGGCAGGGTCATGGGTAGTCGTTCACGCCCGTGGGCATAAATCCGCGCCGGTCGATCCGCCGACAGAGATGGGAGGGCTTAAGTTGGACATCCGACTACGGAGGAGTGCGGCCGGGTGGCTTAGCTGGACATAGCGCCGCACTCATAGGGTATCGAGATTCGGTGCGGTACGCCTAGGAACTATCCGCAGCCCACGGGGCCCGCCGAGCCTCGGACCTGGGTCATGCGGAGATCGCGGGTTCGGAGCCCGCCCCGGCCATTCTCACACAGTTCGGACGGAGAGCGGCCGCACTGGCCGGAACCCCGCCGACTTTTGCTGAGCGCCTACGCGAAATGGGTATGAGTAACGACGTGCGGACAGACGGGATGGAGCTCCGGGACCGCCTCGCTGCCGGCGAGTCGCCGGTCGGGAGCTGGGTGTCGCTCGGCTCGCCGGCCGCCGCGGAGGTCGTCGGCGGCCTCGACTTCGACTTCGTGGTCGTCGACACCGAACACACGCCGCTGTCGGTCGAGAGCGCCGGCGAGCTCGTGCGAGCCGTCGACGCCGCCGGCGACACCGACACGGTGATCCGAGTGCCCGAGAACGACGCCACGCAGGTCAAGCGCGCGCTGGACCTCGGTGCGGCGGGCGTGATGGCGCCGAAGATCGAGCGCGCCGCGGCGGCCGAATCGCTGGTCGCCGCCGCGCGCTACCCGCCGGAGGGCGACCGCGGCGTCGCCGGGAGCCGGGCGAACGGCTACGGCGCCCACACCGAGGCGTACTTCGAGTCGGCCAACGACGCCGTCGCGGTGCTGCCCCAGATCGAGACCCCCGCCGGCGTCGAGAACGCGGAGCAGATCGCCCGTGTCGACGGCGTGGACACGCTGTTCGTCGGTCCTGCCGACCTCTCGGCGAACCTGGGCTGCTTCGGCGAGTACGACGACCCCGCGTTCCGGGCGGCGTTCGACCGCGTGCTCGCGGCCGGCGAGGCCGCGGGCGTCCCCGTGGGCACGCTCGCGACCGGACCCGGCCAGATCGACACGTGGCACGACCGCGGCGTCGACTACCTGATCGCCGGCACCGACATCGGCTACCTCCGGCGGGGCGCACGCTCGGCGAGAGAGCGCTACGAGTCGCTGTTCGGCGAGTAGTCGAACCGGGGAGGATCGGCCGTCGTCGCCGGAGTCGGCACCACCGACGCCGGAGCCGGCCGTCGCGACGGGAGCGAAGAGCGTTACTCCGAGTCCGGACTGTCGGCCACGTCCTCGGGCTGGCGTAGACCGTAGTAGCCGGGCGCGTCCTCCGCGGGCGGGTCCGCGACGACGAGGTCGTCGGCGTTGTTCATCACCCACGGCACCGCCCAGTCGAGCAGCACCGACTCGGTCTCCTCGTCGATCTCCGCGTCGGGGTCGAGCCCCTGCAGCAGCCGGGCGATCTCGTAGATCGTGTACATCTGGTCCTCGACGAGCAGCTCCTCGGGCGTGTAGAAGTCACACGGGTGGAGCGCGTCGAAGCTCTCCTTGGCGCGTGGCATACCCCGGCGTTCGGCCGGGACGGCGTAAACGCTACTGGTCCGTCGACGACAGCAGCGGGGCTAGGCGGCGAGCGTCGAAAGAAATCGGGACGGCGACGCGTTCTCGCTCCGTTCGCGTCTCAGTCGCCTCCGCGGCTTGCTTACTCGAAGAGTTCGACGGCCTGCTCGTAGCGGGCCGACGGCTCGTCCCAGTCGACAACCTCGAAGAACGCGTCGATGAAGTCACCACGCGCGGGACCGTAGTCGTAGTAGTAGGAGTGCTCCCACACGTCCAGCGCGAGGATGGGGTGGCTACCCCACAGTGCGCCCTGGTCGTGCTTGTCCACCACGACGTTGCGCAGCTGGTTGCTGTAGGAGTCGTAGACGAGGAGTGCCCAGCCGCCCGCGGCACCGGCGGCGGCCTCGAACTCGCCCTTCCAAGCCTCGTAGGAGCCGAAGTCCTCCGCGATGCGGTCGGCGAGCGCGCCAGAGGGCTCGTCGCCGCCCTCGGGACTCATCGACTGCCAGAACAGGTCGTGGAGAATGTGCCCCGATCCGTTGTGGGTCACGTTGCCGATGGCGCCCGGCGAGGAGCTAAAGTCGCCGTTCTCTCGATTTTCGGCGAGCGTCTCCTCGGCGCTGTTCCAGCCGTTGACGTAGCCCTGGTGGTGCGTGTCGTGATGCCACGTCAGCACCTGCTCGGAGATGTGCGGTTCCAGCGCGTCGTACTCGTACGGAAGCGGCGGCAGTTCGTAATCAGTCATCGTGAGTCACCCACCAGGTATTGGGTTGCGGTTCGTGTTAAATCTTGAGGAAACGTGTGGTAGCGGCTCCCACACGGCGGTTTGCGGGGTTCGAGGGGAGGGTTAGTTCGAGACCAGCACGTCGCCGGTGCGCTCGTACTCCAGCGTCGTCGCGACGCTCGTGGCGATCTCGGCGCCGAACTCCCGCTCCACGAGATGCAGCGCGAGGTCGATCCCGCTCGTGACGCCGCCGGCGGTCACGACCTGCCCGGTGTCCACCACGCGGGCGTCGGCCACCTCGACGCCGGTGTCGCGGAGATCCTCGACCGCGGACTGGTGAGTGATCGCCGGGCCGTCGCCCAAGACGCCGGCCCGTTCGAGCAGCATCGCGCCCGTACAGACCGACGCGATGGTCGCCCCGCCGGTGTGGTGATCGAGGATCGCCGCCGGGAGGTCGCCGTCGTCGTACTCGCGGCGAACGCCGCCCTCGCCCCCGGACCACCCGCCACCCGGAATCACGAGTAGGTCCGGGGCGTCGTCCGCCGTCGGATCGGCGAGCGTGCCGTCGACGCCGACGTCGAGACCGTGGCTGGCGACCACGCGCTCGCGAGGCTCGTGGGTGACCAGCGAGACGGTGCAGTCGGCGCCCGCGCGGGCGGCGTTCTGGAACACCTCGAACGGCCCCACCGCGTCGAGTTCGTCGAACCCGTCGTACAGCAGCACGTCGATACGAGTCGTCATGCGGCGGCATGGGCGCCCGGAGCGCAAAAGCGTCCCGGGGTTCCGGGAAGGAAACGATTAATCCGCACGGGTCGGGAGCCGAACTATGACCAACTGTCCGTCCTGCGAGCGGGAAGTGCGCAAGCTCGAACGCGCGTTCATCGATGCCGACTGGGGCGAGCCCGTCGTCTGGCAGTGCCCTCACTGTGAGACCATCCTCGGGACCACCGACACCGCGACGCACGGGTAGCACCAGCCACGGCTCGCGGCCGGCCGTGGCTCGCGACAGAAAGCATATGCCGAACTGGTCTGATCTACCGCCCGTGTCCCCGAAACAGTACTTCGGCCTCGCACGCGCTGCCCTGCTACTGGTGGGGGCGAGCGTGTTCTGCTACGGCATCTACGTCGGCGCGACGATCCCCGAGCCACCGCCGAACAGCGACGGATTCCCGGCAGGGTTCGCGGTCATCTTCGTGCTGATCGCACAGTCCATCGGCGCGACGCTCGCCCACGTCGGCTACGCTCTCCCTGCGGGGAGCGGCCGGTTCCGGTTCGGCCCGCTAGCGGACCGGCCCGCGGTCGTCCGCGCCGCGGTGGCGACCGCGGTGTTCGTCGGCGCGGGGATCGTGTTGACGGTAGTCGGGCGGTTGTTGCCGGAGTCGGTCCCGCGAGTCGTCTCCGGGACGTACGCGTTCTCGTGGTTCGGCGCCGTTATCGGGAGCCTCACGGGCGTCGTGCTCAGCCTCGTGTTGGCCGTCGGCACCGGACTGTGGCGGCTCGTGCACGACGAACCGATACTCGGCCGCGCTGTCGACGGCTAGCCCGCTCCGAAACCGACAAGCGCCGCCGCCGCCGACCGCCGGTATGAACCCACTCGATCGCTACGAGCGCCTCGTCGACGACCCCGAGGCGTTCCGCGACGCCTGCGACCGGCCCCTCCCCTCGGTGGTCCGAGTCAACGGGATCGCCGCCACCCCCGAGCGCGCCCGCGAAGCGCTCGACGAGGAAGGGGTCACGTACGAGACGGTCGACTGGAACGACCGCCTGTTCCGGCTGCCCGACGGCTCCCCCGGCACGACGTGGCCGTACGTCCACGGCTGGCTCCACGGACAGGAGGAGGTCTCCGCGCTGCCCGCGCTCGCGCTCGACCCCGCCCCGGGCGACCGCGTCTGGGACGCCTGCGCGGCGCCGGGGAGCAAGACCTGCCACCTCGCGGATCTGATGGACGACGCCGGCGTGTTGATCGGTAACGACAACAACCTCGGCCGGCTCTCGGCGCTGCGGCACAACGCCGAACGACTCGGCGTGAGCAACCTCGTCGTCACGAACGACGACGCGCGGAACTTCTCGCTCGACTCGCTGGGGGTCGACGCGCTGGACGGCGCGGTCGCGGACGTGCCCTGCTCCTGTGAGGGCACCTGCCGGAAGAACCCCGACGTGTTGGAGAAGTGGTCGCTGGGCCACGTCGAGAGCCTCGTCGGGATCCAGAAGGGGATCCTCAAACGGGCGATCGACCTCACGCGGCCCGGCGGCGAGGTGGTGTACTCCACCTGCACGTTCGCGCCCGAGGAGAACGAAGCCGTCGTGGACCACGCGATCGAGACCACCGACGCCGAGATGGTCGAGTGGGACGCGCCGCTCGAAACGTCGCCCGGCGTCACCGAGTGGGAGGGCGAGCAGTTCGACGAGTCGCTCCGGCAGGCCCACCGCGTCTACCCCCACCAGAACGACACGGGCGGGTTCTTCGTCGCGAAGCTCCGCGTCGGCAGCGCGGACGATGCGAGCGAGGAGGTGGGCGCATGACCGAGAACGACGGGCAGCGGTTCGATCGACTGCCCGCGACCCCCGACGACCGCGAGGTCGAGGGACGAGCCTCGCGCGAGGAGGTCGTCGACTGGTGGGCGGAGCGCTTCGGGGTCGACCCCGCGACGTTCGACGGCGTGACGTTCTGGGAGAAAGGCTCCGGGAAGATCTGGGCGTTCAGCGCCGATCTCCCCTCTCCCGTCGACGCCGAGGGGCTGGGGATCACCGTGCTCCGGACGCGACAGGAGCACTGGAAACCGACCACCACGGGCGTCCGGCGGTTCGGCCGCGACGCGACGAAGAACGTGATCGAACTCGAACCGGGCGAGGCGGCGGCGTTCGCCGCCGGGCACGACCAGCAGCTCGACCGCTGGGACGGCGACTGGGGCTACCTGATCGCGGCCCACGAGCTCGCGGGCGAGCTCGAACCGATCGGCGTCGGCCTCTACCTCCACGGTGAGCTTCGCTCGCGGGTGCCGAAAGGGTATCAGGAGGCGCTCGCGACGCTCGACTGAGCGCTACCCCGCCGACTCGTCCGCTTTCTCCCGGACGGTCCCGCCGCCGAGGCCTTCCCACTCGACGCGGTAGCCGAGCGCCGAGAGCGCGGCCGAGGCGTCGGTGAGGCCGTGCTCCGCCAGCACCGACTCCGCCGCGGAGAGGTCCATCCCGGCCTCGATCGCGTCGCCCACGGTGTCGAGCACCGAGGGGCGGACGAGCGTCCGCCCGACGAGGCGGTGTTCCGGGAACGACTTGTCTTCGACCGCGTCGACGCTCACGCCGTGCTCGGCGGCCAGTTCCGCGAGCCCGACAACGTCCGCGTCGGGCACCAGCTCGTCCGGCAGACTGCCCGCAGCGTCGGCGACCAGATCGGTCTCGAACTCCCGGAGGGCGTCGATCACGTCCTTCACGCGGACCGACCCCGAGTAGGGAATCGCGCGGTGGTCACGGGCCTCGATCGCGTCGCTCGCGGCCAGCGACTCGTCGACGGCGACGAGGAGCTCAACGTCCTCGACGGTCTCCAACTGTGAGAGCTTCTTCTTGACGTACTCGGGGGTCCAGAACCCCATGATCTCGAAGTACACGCGAAAGCGCTCCGCGACCGATTTCGACTCGGCGCCGGCGGGCGCGTAGTCGAACGCGAAATCCGGGATCATCACGCGGGTGCCGGTTTCCAAGAGCTCGGGCTCGCGGACGAGCGCCCAGTCGGTGTCGAGGCTCTCGAAGGCGGCCGCGAACTCGGCTTCGACCGAGGAGTCGTACGTCGGCTCGGCGATCGGTTCGACGCCCGGAACCGACACCTCGTCGTCGGTCAGCGTCATCGTGCGTTCCCGGCCGCGGTCGTCGATCGTGGCCGAGAGTCGCCAGTCGTCGGTCGTCGCGACCGAGCGCAGCAGCCGGGCGAACGAGGTGCCGTAGCGGCGGGTCGCACGGAACAGCGAGTCCGGCCCCGTCACGACGAGCTCCCGCCCCTCGTCGGTCTGCCGAACCTCGTACATCAGCCCGAGCCGTTTCACCGCGCGAACCAGATCCGCCGGCTCCGAACTCCGGACGCGGACCTCGGTGGCGTCGAACAGCGCGGTCTGCGCCAGCGAGAGGTCGTACTGCTTCAGCAGCGTCTCGGGGTCCCAGCGCGGGTCGAACGACGCCATGACCTGGTTCTCCTCGCGGTCGGCGTACAACGACTGCTCGACGGTGTCGGACTCGACACCAAACCGCTCGGCCGCAGCAGCGAGTGCCTCCCCGCGCTGGGCGTCGGTCGCAACCCCGATCGACTCCGCGCTCTCGAACGTCACTCGGCGGGTCCGGCGCGGGGGGATCGGGGCACGCGTCTCGAACGTCGCCTCACGCTCCAGCAGCGCTGCCAGCCCCCGAACCAGCTTGAACGAGTCGGCCTCGCGTTCGGCCGCTTCGAGTGCGTCCCGGAGCCGGGCACGACGCTCGCCGACGTGCCCCTGGAACGTCCCCAGTAGGCTCGCCGCCAGCGCGCGATCGCCCTCGTCGGTGAACTGGGGGTGGTAGCCGCCGCCGGCCCGCGACACCCGGAGGTGTTCCTTCCGCAGCACACGCGGCGTTGGCGGCGGGGCGGTAAAACGCCGCCGGCCCGACGTTCAAGTACGATGCCGCGACCAACCCCGTCGTCGTCTGAACACGACCACGGGGCGGCCGAGGCGGGAGCGCGGCGCACCCTCCGTGGCGCGATCGCGCCGCCTGTTCGCCAGTTCCAGCACCGCCGCCACAGGGGAACGCTGATTGTCTCCCCCCGACAGTGACGACCGTGCAGCGACGCCAGTTCCTCCCGCTGGTCACGGTCGCCCTCGCGGGGTGTGTGAGTGCGAGCGACGGTTCCGGACCGCGAAACCCGCCGACGACGCCCGACGGCGGCGCTCCAGTCGATCGGACACGGGCACTCCGGATCGTGGACGGGACACCGCGCGAGGGCGAGGAGGGGAGACTCGTGCTCGTGATCGGCGTCGAGAACACCGCCGACGGCACGCGAAGCGACACGCTCGTCGGACGAGCGACGGTCGAAACCGACGACGGAATCACCGAGTACGAGGCCACCCGGGAGGTCTCGCTCGACGGTGGGGCCGCGGCCGAGATCGACCTCGTCTTCGACGTGCGCTACGAGACGTGGGCGGGGGGTGGCGGGCTCTCCTACGGCTGGGACGATCAGTTCGAGCGCTAGCGACGGCGTTCGGCGACGCGTTCCTCGGCGGTCTCCTCGCTGACTACCTCGTACAGCAGCGCCCGCGAGCCGTCCTCGGTGGGACGGAGAATCCGGCCGAGCCGCTGGGTGAACTCCCGTTCGCTCCCCGAGCCGGCGAGTAGCACGCCGACGTTCGCGTCCGGCACGTCGACGCCCTCGTCGAGCACGTTCGCGGTCACGACCCGGGAGTACTCCCCGGATCGGAACCGATCCAGGATCTCCCGGCGCTCGGCGGCGCCCGTCTCGTTCGTGATCGCGGGGAGGAGGTACCGTTCGGAGAGCCGGTACACGAGATCGGTGCTCGCGGTGAACACGATCACGCGGTCGTCCCGGTGGCGGTCCAACAGCCGACCGAGCTCGTCGACTTTCCGGTCGGCCTCGCGGACGATCCGGCGGGCGCGCTGCTTGGCCAGCAGCGCCTCGCGTGCCTCGGGATCGCGCCCGGAGCGTTTCACGAGCTCCTGGTAGTCGCTCCCGCGTTGCATCGAGATGTTCGACCGCTTGAGGTAGTCGACGAACGTCCCCTGTGCGTCCTCGTAGGCCTCACGCTCCTCGGGAGTGAGATTCACCTCGATCCGCCGGATCTCGTACTCGGCGAGGTGGTCGCCGGCGAGGTCGTCGGCATCGAGCGTGTACACCCGCGGCCCGACGAGGTCGGCGATCGCTTCGTGGGCGCCGTCGGGGCGTTCGAACGTCGCGGTCAGGCCGAGTCGCGCGGGCGCCGCCAGCAGCCGCGCGATCTCGCGGTACCCCTCGCCGCCGAGGTGGTGAACTTCGTCGAAGACGGCGAATCCGAACTGCCCGCCCACGTCGTCGGCCTTGAGGTACGCCGAGTCGTACGTGGACACCGTGATCGGCGCCGCACGCTGTTCACCGCCGCCGAACTGCCCGATTTCGGTGTCGAACTCCGCTTCGAGTTCGCGGCGCCACTGATCGAGGAGATCGACCGTCGGAACGATGACAAGCGTCGGGACGCCGAGTTCGGCGATCGCGGCGATCGCGAGCACCGTCTTGCCCGCGCCGGTCGGGAGTTCCACGACCCCACGATCACCGGTGTCGTGCCACGCGTCGAGTGCGGCCTGTTGGTACTCCCGGAGTTGGTACCGCGTCGAGAGCGAAAGCGGCTCGGTGTCGAGCACGCGGTCGCGGTAGTCGACGCCCCGCTCGTCGAGCGCGCTCCGGAGGTCGACGTAGCGATACGCCGGGGCACGGTAGCCGCCCGTCCGGTCGTCGACGTCGAGGTAGTCGTGTTCGTGGGCGATCTCGGCGAGCGTCGAGTGAGCGTCGTCGTCGCTCACGGCCCGAACTGTCCCGTCGTCGAACCGGAGCGTGAGCGTCACACCCCGGGTTAGTCGCCGCGGCGCTTGTGGATTTCGGGGCCGCTCCGAACCGCTTACCACCACGGAGCCGATAGCGATCGGCATGACCGACGGTTCCGACGAGGCAGTCGCGGAGTTCCTCGACGCGGCAGACACTGTGTACGAGGAGTACGATCAGGGGTACATGAACGCCGACGTGGCGCTCTCACAGCTCCAGTCACGGATCGAGACGCTGCGGGAAGCAACCGAAGAGTAGGAAGCTTTTGGTGGGACGACGTATGAGGCAGTGGCATGTCGCGACAGCCCTCCAGCGGTCCCGGCGACGTCAACGTCGTCGGGGGGCGCATCGCCGCACAGTTGCTCGACTACGCCGTGATGTTCCTGCTGTTGATCGTGGTCGTGTTCGTCGGCGCCGCCGCTGCCGGCAGCCAGGGTGGCGCCGAGGCGACCGTCTTCTTCGGCCTGCTCGCGGTCGGTCTCGGCTACGGGACCGTGCTCGAAGGCGCCTACGGGAAGACGGTCGGCAAGATGGTGACGGGGATCCGCGTCGTGGACAGGCGCGGCACGGATATCGGGTACGGGAAGGCGCTCGTCCGCAACATCCCGGCGCTGTTCGGCGGCTGGCTCACTTGGCTGGTCGGGATGGCGGCGATCGCGATCGACGACCAGAACCAACGGCTGTTTGACGGCGTCGCGGGCACGTACGTCGTCAGGGACACGGGCCGTAAGTCGGGTTCCGGCGACGGGCGGCGATAGTACCCGCCGACCATCTTCGTGGAGAGCAACCATTAACGCACTCCCCGCCAACCTCGGAGGTATGCCTCAGTTCTCCGACCGCGTGGAGCGCATCGCCATCTCCGGGATCCGGGAAGTGTTCGAAGCCGCCGGCGAGGACGCGATCAACCTCGGGCTCGGCCAGCCCGACTTCCCGACGCCCGATCACGCCCGGCAGGGCGCCGTCGACGCGATCGAGGCCGGGAAGACCGACGCTTACACCGGCAACAAGGGGGTCCCCGAACTCCGGGAGGGGATCGTCGCGAAGCACGAACGCGACCTCGGCCTCGAGTACGACCCGGAACAGGTCATCGCGACCGCGGGCGGGAGCGAGGCGCTCCACATCGCGCTGGAGGCCCACGTCGGCCCCGGCGACGAGGTGATCATCCCGGACCCCGGGTTCGTCGCGTACGACGCGCTGACGAAGCTGACCGGCGCCGAACCGGTCCCAGTACCGGTCCGCGACGACCTCACCATCGACCCCACGGCGATCGAGGACGCGATCAGCGAGGACACCGCGGCGTTCGTGGTCAACAGTCCGGGCAATCCCACCGGCGCGGTCTCGCCTGTCGCGGACGTGAAGGAGTTCGCCCGGATCGCCCGGGAGCACGACCTGCTCTGTATCTCCGACGAGGTGTACGGCCGAATCGTCTTCGACGGCGACCACCGCTCGCCCGCGGAGTTCGCCCCCGAGCAGACCGTCCTCGTTGACGCCTGCTCGAAGACGTACTCGATGACCGGCTGGCGGCTGGGCTGGGTCGCCGCCGCGCCCGAGCGTATCGAGCGCATGCTGCGCGTCCATCAGTACGTGCAGGCGTGTGCGTCCGCCCCGGCCCAGTACGCCGCCGAAGCCGCCCTCTCGGGCCCGCAAGGCGTGGTAGACGAGATGGTGGACAGCTTCGAGGAGCGTCGGGACCTGGTCGTCGACGGGCTGACCGACATCGGGCTCGACGTCCCCACCCCCGAGGGCGCGTTCTACGTGATGCCCGAGGTGCCCGAGGGGTTCGTGGACGAGTGTATCGCCCGCGGGGTCGTGCTCGTGCCGGGCGAGGCGTTCGGCGCGGCCGGCGAGGGGTACGCGCGGATCTCCTACGCGACGAGCACCGAGGAGTTGGAGGAGGCGCTTGAGATCATGGCGGACGCGTACGACGCGGTGCAGTAGCTACTGGAACATCCCGGTTCGGGAGACCTGCGAGGCCTCGTGCTGGTCGGCCTGCTGCATCTTCTGGGCCAGCTCCTTGCGCTGTTCGACGATCTCCTCGGCCTGATCGACCAGCCGCTGCGTGTCGACGTCGACGCCGGCGATGGGATTGATCCCCTGTTTGATCAGGGCGTGAGAGCCCTGTGGGTCGGGGAACCGCGGGTCGGTGTCGACCATCAGCCCCACGGCGTCCACGTCGGCGTCGACGGCTTCGAACAGCAGCGCGCCGCAGGGCCCCGAGATCATCCCGCCGTCGTCCGGCGGTGCGACCGCGGCGTCGTCCAGACGGGTCTGCCCGTCCCCGACGCCGATCCCCTCGACCGACGGCACCTCGTCGGCGTCGCGCTCGGCGGCGAGCCCGCCGAGGTAGATGGGGAGCACGTCGTTCTCGTCGACCCAGTCGGTGAGCCGCGCCGCGAACAGCGGCGCGTCCATCACGTGGACCGGCACATCGCTGCGGAGCGCGACCAGCTCCTCTTCGTCGTCGACGTACAGCCGGATCGGGGAGTTCACGCTCCGGTCCGAGCCGTCGAACACCGTCACCGGCGGGACCCCCTCGCCCCGGACGCTCGCGAACTCCCGCATGTCTCGCTCGTCGATCAGGTGGTCGGTAGCGATCTTGCCGACCAGCCCGACGCCGGGCATCCCCTCGATCAGCGTCGCGCCCGCCGGATCGACCGAGTCGTCGGTCACGTGAATCTCGACCATGGGTGGCGTGTGTGATCGGGCGGTGCAAGTGCGTTGTGGCGGCCAGCGACGCCCGCTTCCCATCGGAAACTTTTGCGGGTGTCTCCTTCGTGATGGACGCATAACTGGTCCACCCGAGGATCCGCCGAACGCACGGCGACTCGACGGCTTCTACGAGATCGCGGTCGACGGGCGGACGGTTCTCCGAGTCGAGGAGATCTCCGCGTTCGATTCGGACGTCGGCGAGTGGGAGTAGCTTCCCGCGACAGCGAAGAATTATTGTTCATCGGTTCGTCGGCCCGGGTATGAACGTCGATTCCCAAGAGATCACGGCGCTCGTGGGTCGGGAGGTCTACTCCAACAACGGGGTCTTCGTCGGCGAGGTCGAGGACGTCCGACTCGACCTCGGCGCCGAACAGGTGACCGGGCTGGCGCTCGCGGATCTGAACGAGGAGCTGTTCCAGGGCAACGTCGAGGGCGGCAAGGGCGTGATGGTCCCCTACCGCTGGGTGCGCGCGGTCGGCGACGTGATCCTCATCAACGACATCATCGAGCGGCTCCGCGGGCCCGAGGAAGCCGAGGAGACGCTGGCGTAAGTCGTCCTGTTCTCACGGCGGTCGTCGCCGCGGTCGACTCCTTCGACGGACGACGGGGAGCCGCGGTTCAGGAGCCGTTCGACGTCTCGCCTTCGACGCCCATCGCCTCGAACAGCTTCCGGCGAACCGCCTCCTCGGCGAGGCTGAGCAGCGTATCGCGGTTCTCTTCGGTCGTCTCGATCCCGCCGAACACACCGAGGGGAATCTCGACGCTGGCCTGCGTGGAGTGGCCGGCGGCCTCGCCGATCTCGCCGAACGCGTCCTGCAGCACCTTGCCGATGTTGAGCCGGATGTCCTTCGAGCGCGCCGAGAGGTAGATCGTGTCCTCCGCGATGCCGAACACCGCGGTCGTGGTGATCCCCTCCAGATTGAGGAGATGCGAGGCGGCCTGCGTGAGCGCGTCGCGGTCGCGGATGAACCCCGCGTTGGAGATCAGGTGGCTCCCCTGCACCTCGCGGTTCTGGATTGCCTCGGCGAGCACGTCCAGCGTCTCGGGCGACATCGACGGCGACTCGACCTGTTCGAGCGTCTCGTGGTCCGCGAAGGGGTAGAGGTACGCGGCGGCGGTGAGATCCGCGGGCGTCGTGTCCCGCTTGAAGTCGAGCGTCTCCGCCCGGATGCCGTACAGGAGCGCGGTGGCCACCGCCTCGCTCGGGGAGATGTCGAACTCCTGCATGTACTTCGTCAGGATCGTCGACGTCGAGGAGACGTTCGGCCGCACGTCGACGAAGCTGGCGTCGATCGCCTCCTCGGGCTCGTAGTGGTCGATGAACACGTCGATCGGCGCGTCGATGTCCAGCTCGCCGCTTTTCATGTGGTCGACCAGCGCGAGCGCGCCGTAGGACTCCAGCGCCGGCGCGTCGTCGCGGTCGGTGAGTTCGATCCCGAGGAGGTTCACGAACGCGCGGTTCTCCTGGTGGCCGATGTCGCCGTCGTAGAGGATGTCGGCGTCCACGTCGTAGCTCTCGGCGATCGCCCGCAGCGCGACCGCGCTGGCGATCGAGTCGGGGTCGGGGCTGTGGTGGGTCAGGATCGCGAGGTCGCCGTCGGCGTTGCGGAGGATCTCCGCGAGCTGGCGGGCCTTGTACTCCATCTCGCCGGACTCCAGCGTCCGCAGTGCGGAGTCGGCGATCACCTCGGAGGGGTTGATCACCACGTCGGCGCCGAGCTCCCGGAGCTCGTCGCCGCTGACGGGGTCGGAGGCGCGGACGACGAGGAACTGGTCGTCATCGCGCTCCCGGATCGCCTCGACGGCGGCCTTGTTGGCCTCCACGTCGGAGGCGAGGATCAGCACCACGTCCCGGTCCGCGACGGCGTCGACGACACCCGGGGTCGCGATGTCCTGCACGACAGCGTTGAGGTCCTGATCGCGCAGCGCCTCGACGCGGTCCTCGTCCTTGTCGAGGATGAGGACGTCCTTCCCCTCGGCGTCGAGCGACTCGGCGACGGCGTGCCCGACGCTCCCGCAGCCGAGAATAGCGTACGACGACATCGAGGAGATACTGACCCCGGTGCTCATGTCTACCCGGGATTTCCGCGGGACGACACTTAAGGTCCACCGTTCGGTTCGGGGCGAAAAGGAAACCCTCTTTATCGGGCCGCCGTGAGGTGGTTGTGAGGGCCGGTAGCTCAGTTAGGGAGAGCGACGGACTCTTAATCCGTCGGTCGAGGGTTCAAATCCCTTCCGGCCCGCTTCTCGTGTTTCGAACGGACGTGAGAAACCGAGAGCGTCGCGGAAGGATTTGAACTAGGGAGCACGCGCGCAGCGAAGCGAGCACGTGCGACCGTGGTTCAAATCCCTTCCGTCCCGCTTCTGCGCGAAACAAACCGTCGAGCGGAGCGTCAGCGACGCGAGACGGCGTTTCGCGCGAACGGAACTCGAAGGGATTTGAACGAGGCGAGACGAGCGGAGCGAGTCTCGACGTAGTTCACAATCCCTTCCGGCCCAAGTTCCCGTGACAGAATCAACCGTATTTCACATCCCGACCGAACACGACACAATCAACCGACAAAAAGCCTGAATTCGACTCCAGAAGTCGGGATTACTCCCCCACGGTTATGGGACTCGTTTCCTAACGGTCTGTCATGCTCTCGCCGTCAGATGCGCTGCCCGAGTACAGCGGGCCGGGCGGACCGGCGCAGCGCTCGATCACGGTGCTCCACGTCGACGACGACCCCGAGTTCAGTGATCTGGTGTCGATCTATCTCGAACGCGAGAGCGAGCGGCTCGACGTTCTCACGGCGCCGGACGTCGACGCGGCGCTCGACGCGCTCGACGACGACGTCGACTGCATCGTCAGCGACTACGAGATGCCCGGCCGGGACGGGCTCGAGTTCCTCGAGACGGTTCGGGAGCGGGAGCGCGACGTGCCGTTCATCCTGTTCACCGGGAAGGGGAGCGAGGAGATCGCCAGCGACGCCATCTCCGCCGGCGTCACCGACTACCTACAGAAGGAGCGCGGCACCGACCAGTACGCCGTGCTCGCCCACCGCGTCGAGAACGCCGTCGAGCAGCACTACGCGACCCGGGAGGTCGAGCGGGGTTTCTCGGCGATCGAGACCGCCCGCGAGGGGATCGCGTTCCTCGACGAGGAGGGGACGTTCCAGTACGTCAACACCGCCTACGCCGACGTGTACGGCTACGAGCGCGAGGAGATGATCGGGAAGCACTGGCAGATTCTCTACCCCGACGATCACGTCCAGCAGATCCACGAGGAGATCCTCCCGTCGGTGCCGGAGAACGATCGCTGGAGCGGCGAGAGCGTCCAGAAACGCAAGAACGGCGAGCGGCTGGTCGTCGACCACGCGCTCACCTACACCGACGACGGGACCCTGCTCTGTCTGGTGCAGGACATCACCGAGGAGAAACAGGTCGAGCGGACGCTCGAACAGGAGCGGCGGCGCTTCGAGCAGTTCATCGACGCCGTCGAGGTGTACGCCATCTTCTCGCTCGACACCGAGGGGTTCGTCACGAGCTGGAACCGCGGCGCCGAGCGACTGAAGGGGTACGAGACCGAGGAAATCCTCGGCCGCCACTTCTCGGTGTTCTACCCCGAGGCGAAAGCCGAGATCGGCTACCCCGACGAGCTGCTGGAGACGGCGCTGGCCGAGGGGTCGGTGCAGGACGAGGGGTGGCGCGTCCGGAAGGACGGCTCGCGGTTCTGGGGGAAAGTGCTCATCAGCGCCGTGTTCGACGACGACGGGACCCACAAGGGGTTCCTCAAGGTGACCCGGGACACGACCGAGCGCCACGAACGCGCCCGTTCGCGCGACGTGCCGAAGGACCTGCTCGACTACGCGCTGAACGTGCTCGACGACGTGTTCTACCTGTTCGACCCCGAGGGGAACATCGTCCGGGTGGGCGAGCAGGCGACGACGACGGGCTACAGCCGCGAGGAGCTGCTCTCGATGTCGCCGCTCGAACTGTTCCCGCCCGAGGTCCGCCCACGGGTGGAGTCGGACATCGAGCGCGCTCTCGAAACCGGCTCGTCGACGATGGAGGCGCCGATCCTGACCAAAGACGGCGACACGATCCCCTTCGAGTTCCGGAAACGCCGTATCGTCGACGACGACGGGAACGTCTACGTCGCCGGCATCGGACGGGACATCCGGGACCGGCAGCGGCGCGAACGACGGCTGAAACGACAGCTGGCACAGTTCGACGAGTTCGCCAGCGTGCTCTCACACGATCTCCGGACGCCGCTGAACGTCGTCCGCGGACGGGTCGAGCTCGCCCGCGACACCGGGGAGGCCGAACACCTCGAACAGGCCGAGGCGGCACTGGACCGCCTCGACGAGCTCATCGGCGACCTCGCGAGCGTGATGCGCGAGGGCGAGCTCGTGAACGACGTGACCGCGGTCGACCTCGGGGCGGCGAGCCGTTCGGCTTGGGACGCCCTCGAGACCGCGAGAGCGACCCTCGCCATCGAGACCGAACAGACGGTCCACGCCGACGAGGGCGCGCTGGCACGCCTGCTCGAGAACCTCCTCAAGAACGCCGTCGAGCACGGCGGCGAGGGGGTGACCGTCACCGTCGGTGAGCTCCCGACGGGGTTCTACGTCGCCGACGACGGCCCCGGCATCCCCGCGGGGGAGCGCGACGACGTGTTCGAGATCGGCACCACCGTCAAGGAGGGCGAACACGGGGTCGGGCTGGCGAGCGTCAAGCAGTTGGCCGTCGCGCACGGCTGGGAGATCTCCGTCGCGGAAAGCGAGGCCGGCGGCGCGCGCTTCGAGATCACCGACGTGGAGTCGGTCTGACGCCCCCGCGCCGATCCCCGTGTCGACCGCCACGGCTTCGACGGGCAGGGAACGAGCGTGTGCGCCGCCCCGGGCCGGGAGCGCGCCCTTTTTGGCCGCCAAGCGGGAACCACTGGTAATGGCGAAAGTGAGCGTCGGCCTTCGCGGATGGCGGTTCGACGAGGACGAGGTGTTCACCGACGACGGGAACTGGGCGCCGCTGGACGAGATGCCCGACGACGCCCGGAACCGGCTCCTGCGTCTCGGCCTGTTGATGGACCAGCCCTGCGACGCCTGCTACCTCGAACACGGCGAGGCGGAGAAACGACGGGCCAACCCCGCGGCCATCGTCTACGGCGAGCCCGGGGACGAGGTGCTGCTGTGTAACGAACACGAGGCGGACTTCCTCTACTGGTTCCGCGAGGAGGGCGGGAGCGAGCTCGCCGGCGAGGAGACGTTCCGCGACGAGTTCCACGAGTGGTTCGTCGCCGGCAACCGCGCGCCCGAGGGGTACGGCCCCGACGAGCACGTCGAGGAGTCGCCGGGCGAGCTGCCGAACCTCCCCACCCCCGAGGAGGCCCAGCGTCGGCTGGAGCAGTCCGTCGAGTTCGAGGAGAAGCGCTACGACCTGCGAGCGCCCGAGAGCGACGACGAGGCGGCGGGCGAAGAGCTCGACGTCTCCGACCTCGACTTGGACACCGACTACCCCGGGAGCGGATGAGCGAGGGAGCGCCGTCGGACGACGGGGCGGGGAGCGCCGACAGCGAGGGCGCCGCACCCGACATCTCGGTCTGTATCGTCGACGCCCAGACGCCCGGCAACGTCGGCACGATCGCCCGGGCGATGAAGAACTTCGGCGTCGAGGACCTGCTGTTGATCGACCCGCCCGAGATCGAGCCCGACGGCGAGGCGTACGGGTTCGCGGGTCACGCCCGACAGGACGTGCTCCCCGGCGCCGAGGAGATCACGTTCGACGAGCTCTGTGCGAACTACCACACGGTCGGCTTCACCGCGATCACGGGCGAGGACAGCCGCAAGCACGTCCGGTTCCCCTACAGCACGCCCGCGGATCTCGTCGAGGAGCTCCGCGGCGTCGACGCCCCCGTCGCGCTCGTGTTCGGTCGCGAGGACAAGGGGCTCTCGAACGAGGAGCTCGAACGGCTGGATCAGGTCGCCTCGATCCCCGCGAGCGAGGCGTACCCCGTGATGAACCTCGGCCAGTCGGCGACGGTCACGCTGTACGAACTCCGAAAGCTCACGCTCGACGACGGCACCCAACTGCCCGACACCGAGCCCCACCGCGCGGGCCCCGAAGAGATCGAGCGGCTGCACGACTACTGGGACGAGTTCCTGACCGCGATGGGCCACCGCGAGCACAAACACGAGAAGACCGAGCGGATGTTCCGGCGGCTGCTGGGCCGGGTGAAGCCGACCGACCGCGAGGTCACGACGCTGCTGGGCGTGCTCCGGCGCGCAACCGACCAGCTCGAAGAACGGAAGGAGCTGCTCGACGAACTCGACGAGGAAGACCAACTGCGGCGCTGAGGCGGCGTTCGAGCGTCACCGCCGGGCGTACATCACCTCGCTGGTCATCGAGAGCACCAACTCGTCGTTCTCGGTTACCGTCTCCGACCGAACGCGGGCGGTGCCGCGGTCCGCAGAATCGACCGTCTTCTCGAGTATTTCGGTTCGGACCGATAGTGAGTCGCCCGGCCGGACCGGTCGCGGGAAACGCAGTTCCTCGACGCCGCGCGCGCCCATCGCCGCGCTGTCGTCGAAGTGGCCGTCGACGAGCAGCCGCATCGTCATCGCGCAGGTGTGCCAGCCCGAGGCGATGAGCCCGCCGTAGATCGTCTCGGCCGCCTCCTCCGGATCGGTGTGGAACGGCTGCGGGTCGTACTGCCCGGCGAACTCGACTATCTCCTCTTCGGTCACGTCGTAGGTGCCGAACTCGTCGGTTTCGCCGACGGTCAGGTCTTCGAAGTAGGTGGTCACAGCGGCCGTTCAGCCGGCGTGGTGTTGGCCCTTCCGGCGTCGCTCAGTCGGCGTAGTGGACTTCGACGCTGCCGTTGTCCGAGAGGTCGCTGTACACGACGCCCTCCGAGCGGAGCCCGAGTCGCTCCAGCGGGTCGTCGACGGTCGCGAGCGCGAACCCGGCAGCGACGAGCAGGAACCCCGTCGCAGTCGTCGTCGTGGGCGCGCGGCCGAGCACCGCCCACGCGGCCATCGCCGCGGTCACGGGCTCGAGGTAAGCGACGTAGTTCACCCGGACCGGCCCGATCCGCGAGAGCAGATCGAAGTAGATCAGGTAGCCGACGACGGCGGCACCGAACACCAGGTAGAGGAACGGCAGCGCCGAGTCGCCGCTGACGACGCCGGTCGGGAACCGTTCGCCGCGGAGGACGGCGCCGCCGACGAGCATCGTCGAGCCGACGAGCATCGCCCAGCCCTGCATCGACGCCGCCGGGAGCCCCGAGTCCAGCGCGCGCAGCCCGACCGAGCCCGTCGCGAACAGCGCGACGCCGACGAACACCAGCGCGACGCCCGAGAGCGGGACCGAGCTCCCGCCGGGGTTCGCGATCACGACGACGCCCGCGAGGCCGAACAGGAGGCCGAGACCGTCGACCACGCCGGGGGACTCGTCGGCCAGCAGCGCGCCGGCGGCGACGGTGGTGAGCACCGGCGAGAGGCTGACGATCACCGAGGAGATCGAGCCGGAGATCACCGCCGTCCCGAGGTACAGCAGCCCGTGGTAGCCGGCGACGACGAAGCTGCCGACCAGCGCGATCGAGAGCCACTCCGAGCGGTCTTTCGGTCGGAACCGCCCGGTCGCGGCGGCGACGCCGGAGATCACTGCCCCGGCGAGCAGATATCGCAGCCCCGCGAACCACAGCGGCGGCACCGAGCCGAGCCCCATCTCGATGGCGACGAACGAGCCGCCCCAGATCGACGCGAGGGAAACGAACAACAGAGCGGCCAAAAGTTGGCCGCGACTCCAGCGAATCGCATTCATATTCGTATTTGTGACGAATCGACTGCCCTACTTATGCCTGTCTCTACCGGCGGTGGTGTTTTTAGAATTCGATTCAGAAAACTGGGTTTCGATTGGTCTTCTCGATCACTTTCCCCCAAACCCTTTGCTCTCCGGTCTCGAACGGGGCGTATGGACGAGCGCGACGTGCGCCTGCTGAAGGCGATCTCCGACCTCGGCACCGGCAGCCCCGAACGGCTCCACGAGGAGACGGGAATCCCCGTCTCGACGATCCACTACCGGCTGAACAACCTCCGGGAGGACGGCGTGATCGAGAACGACCTCTACGACCTGAACCTCGACGAGCTGGGGCTCGGCGTCACGGTCGTCATCGAGGTGTTGGCGGACTACAGCGGCTCCCACGAACAGCTGAGCGAACGGCTACTCGCGATCGAGGGCGTGACGGAGGCGTACTTCACGATGGGCGAGACGGACTTCGTCGTCGTCGCGCGCCTGCCCGACAGCGACGACGTGGAGCGACTGATTCGGGCGTTCGAGGACGTCGAGGAGGTCGACCGCACCGACTCGACGTTCGTGATCAAGTCGCTCCGGGACGGGCAGCGACCGCTGGAGAGCTACTCGCTCGACACGCTGGTCGAGATGCTCGCCGACGAGTAGTCGCGGCGGCGAAGCGCCGCCTCAGGCCCGTTTCTGGATCTCCTCGCGCAGCACCTCGCTCACGAGGTCGCCGCCGGCTTGCCCGCGCAGCGCGCCCATGGCCTCGCCCATGAGGCCGGAGAACGCGCCCATCCCCTCCTCTTCGACCTGCTCAGCGTTGCGCTCGACGACCTCTCGGACCGCCTCGCGCACTTCGTCCTCGCTCACGCCGCCGACGCCCTCCTCCTCCATGGCCTCTTCGGGCGTGAGTTCGGGGTCAGCGGCGAGCGCGGTGAGCACGGGGTTGACGCCCTCCTTCGGGAGATCGCCCTCCTCGACGAGCAGCAGCGTTTCGAGCAGCGCGTCGTCGCGGATGCTCTCCACGTCGACGCCGTCGCGGCTGAGTTCGGTGAGCGTCGACTCAAGCGTGGAGGCGGCGAAGGTGGGGTCGACGCCTTCCGCGACGGCTTCCTCGAACAGCACCATCCGGCGGCCGAACGCGACCTGCTCCGCGAGCCCCTCGTCCAGCCCGAGCTCGTCGGCGTAGCGCTCCACGCGCTCGGTCAGGAGTTCGGGCGTCTCGATCTCGCTGGGGTCCGGTTCCACGGGCGGCACGTCGGTCTCGGGGTACATCCGCGCCGCACCCGGGAGGGGCCGGAGGTAGCGCGTCGTCCCGTCGTCGTTCGCGCCGCGGGTCTCCTCGGGCACGCCCTCGATGGCGGTCCGGGCACGGTCCGCGGCGGCCTCGATCGCCTGTCCGGCCACCTCGCTGTCGGCGGCGACCAGCGCCACGGCGTCGTCCTCGCCGGCGTCGACGGCGGCCTTCAGCTCCGCGACCTCCGCCTCGGTGACGCCGTAGGCGGGCAGTTCGTCGGTGTGGAAGATGCCCCCGGCCCCGGCGCGCTTGGCGTGGTCGGAGAGCTCGGTCCCGAGGCGTCGGTCGGGCTGGATCTCCCGGCCGACCAGCCCGTCGAAGCCGTACAGCGGCACGGCGAGCACCTCGCCGCCGGAGTCGAGCGCGCCGCGGATCACGCCCGAGTCGGTGTCGTCGAACACCTCGGCCACGTCGGTGACCTCGCCCACCGCGGCCCCGCGGGACTCCAGTTCGTCGCGGATTTCGAGCAGTTCGACCTGTCTGTCGACCTCGTTGGCGACGATGTCGCGGATGTCGCCCAGCGCCTGCACGCCCTTGATCTCGACGCGGGCGCCGTCGGCGATGGAGACGTTCACGTCCTGCCGGATCGTGCCGAGCCCGCGCTTCACCGAGCCGGTCGAACGCAGGAGCATCCCGATGTGCTCGGCGGCTTCGTGTGCCTGCTCGGGCGAACTGATGTCCGGCGCGGTGCCGATCTCCACGAGCGGGATGCCGAGGCGGTCAAGCGAGTAGCGAACGCCCGCCTCGGTCTCCTCGACGCGCTGGGCGGACTCCTCCTCCAGCATCACGTCGGTGATGCCCACCGACCCCTCGTCGGTCTCTATCTCGCCGTTCTGGGCCAACAGCAAAGAGCGCTGGAAGCCGGAGGTGTTCGAGCCGTCGATGACGAGCTTGCGCATCACGTGGGCCTGATCGACCACGTCGGCGTCGAGCAGGTCCGCGATGCTCATCGCGACCGAGAGCGCCTCCTCGTCGATCCGTGCGGGCGGCTCGTCGTCCTCCTCGACCAGACAGGTGGTGTCGTACGCGAGGTACTCGAACGTGCGGTCGACGCGGCTCTCCTCCATCGCCGCCTCGTCGAGCTCGCCGAGCTCGCTCCGGGTCGGGTGGAGCTCGCGGGTGATCGTGTGGGTCGCTTCCTCGGGCTCGCGGAGTTCGGTCGGCGAGTCGCAGAACAGCTTCGTCTCGGTGTCGAGCTGTTGGTGGATCTCCAGACCGGCCACGAGGCCGAGTTCCTCGTAGTCGCGGGCGTCGTCGCTCATAGGTCGTCTGGGGAGCGGAGGGGGTAAAAATGGTCGCAGTTGGGCGTGGCTCGCGCTACCCGGATCGGAGTCGCCGGCCGCCGAAGCCGACGAGCGCGAGGCCGAGCAGGGTCACGGGGATCGCGGGGACTCCCGTGATCCAGCAGCCGTCGCCGTGGGCCGTGAGGACCCTGTACGACTCGCCCTCGTAGCCGACGGTGTAGGGGAGATCGAGGTCGTCGTCGACGGTGACGTGGCCGTCGGTATCGAGCGCCCGCAAGAACGCATTCTGCTGGCGCTCGGAGAGGGAGTCGAACGGGACGGGCTCGTCCCCGGAGCCGGCCGTGGTCGGTTCGACCGAGACCATCTCCGTGGTCGAACAGACGAACGCCCCCCAGAGGAAGTAGCCGCCGACGGCGGCGAGGACGACGCCGACGGCGACGAACAGCAGGGACCAGTGTTTCTTCACGTCGTCCGACACCACCGGTCGCAGTAAGTGTCTTCTCCCCGGTGAAGGAAACAGCGCCTCGCTCTCGACGCCTCAGTCCTCGTCGCCCAGAATCCCGCGGTGGGTCATCTTCTCCGGATCCAGCACGTCCTCGGCTTCCGTCTCGGTCAGGTAGCCCTCGGAGACGGCGACCTCCTTCACGGACTTCCCCTCCGCGAGCGCTTTCTTCGCGACCTTCGACGCCTTGTCGTAGCCGATCGCGGGGTTGAGCGCCGTCGCCAGCGCCATCGAGCGCTCGACCTGTGCCTCGCAGTGTTCCTCGTTCGCTTCCAGCTTCGCGACGAACTTCTCGGCGAACGTCTCGGCGCTGTTGCTCAGCAGTTCCGCGGACTCGAGGAAGTTGTGCGCGATCACCGGCTTGTAGAGGTTCAGGTCGATCTGCCCCTCCGCGGCGCCGGCGGAGACGGCGGCGTCGTTACCCACGACCTGCTTGTGGACTTGATTCACCGCCTCGGCGACGACGGGGTTGATCTTGCCGGGCATGATCGAGCTCCCGGGCTGGTTCTCGGGCTGCTCGATCTCGCCGAGCCCGTTCCGCGGGCCCGAGGCGAGCAGGCGCAGGTCGTTCGCGATCTTGTTCAGGCTGCCCGCGACCACCCGCAGCGCGCCGTGGGCCTCGCTCATGGCGTCGTGGGCGGCCTGCGCCTCGAAGTGGTCGTCGGCCTCGCGGAAGCCGAGGCCGGTCTCCTCGCTGATGTACTCCGCGGCGAGCTCGGGGAACTCGGGGTCGGTGTTGAGTCCGGTCCCGACCGCGGTGCCGCCCAGCGCTAGCTCCGCCAGTCGCGGGCGGACGCTCTCCAGTCGGTCCAGCCCCTTCTCGACCTGCGTGCGGTAGCCGCCGAACTCCTGCCCGAGCCGGACGGGCGTGGCGTCCTGCAGGTGGGTGCGGCCGGTCTTGACCACGCCGTCGAACTCGTCTTCCTTCGCTTCGAGTTCGTCGGCGAGGCTTTCCAGCGCGGGAGTGAGGTCCTTCTCGACGGCTTCCAGTGCGGCGACGTGCATCGCCGTCGGGATCACGTCGTTGGAGGACTGCCCGAAGTTCACGTCGTCGTTGGGGTGGACCACGCGGTCGCCGACCTCGGCGCCGAGGATCTCGGCGGCGCGGTTGGCGATCACCTCGTTGGCGTTCATGTTCGAGGAGGTGCCCGAACCGGTCTGGAACACGTCGACGGGGAACTGGTCGTCGTGCTCGCCGGCGATCACCTCGTCGGCGGCGGCGACGATCGCGTCGGCGGTCTCGTCGTCGAGGTGGCCCAGGTCACGGTTGGCCTGCGCGGCCGCCTTCTTCACGACGCCGAGCGCGCGGACGAACCGCCGGCCGAACACGCTGTCGGAGATGGGGAAGTTCTGGATCGCGCGCTGGGTCTGGGCGCCCCAGTAGGCGTCCGCGGGCACCTGCACTTCGCCGAGGCTGTCCGCTTCGGTTCGGTAGTCCTCTTCGCTCATGCCCGGCCGATCGGCCGGTACGGCGTAAAAGCCTCCGATGTCGGCGTCGCCTACGCGTTCCGGGTCCCGGCCAACTCTTGGAGGAACAGCTCCGCCGCCGCGACGGCGGCGACGGCGAACAGCCCGAGCAGGTGGCTCATCATCGCCGTGAAGGCGTCGACGCTCCCGCCGGCGCGCCAGTACGCCGCCGCGAGCAGGAGCGCGACGACGCCGAAGAAAGCGGCCGCCGGCCAGCGCAGCCCGTGCTCGTCGGCCAGCCGGACGGTGCCGCCAGCCGAGAGCGCGAACACGAACAGCGCGCCCGCGGCGATCAGCGTCGTCAGCGCCTCGACGACCGTCAGGAGCAAGATGCCCGCGTACGCGAGGCTCGCGACGGATAGCGTCGTGCGGTTCCAGCTCGACGGGGCGGCCATGGTCCGTCGACGGCGGCGGGCGTGAAAAGTGCTCCCGCTACTCCTCGTCGGCGGCCTGCTTCGCCTCGTACTCCTCGGGGGTGTACGTCTCGATCTCCAGCGCGTGGACGCTGTCGGTCATCTCGTCGCCGACGGCGTCGTACACCATCTGGTGCTGGTCGACCAGCGTCTCCCCCTCGAACGCGGGGGAGACGACGACCGCCGCGAAGTGGGCGTCCTGGTGGTTCCGATCGTGGTGGGCGCGCGGGAGGTCGACTGTCGCCTCCGCGTCGGGGATCTCGGCCTCGATCGTCGCTTCGAGTTCGTCCGTGTCCATACGCTACCCCCGGTCGTGCGCGGTGAAAAGGCAGTCGGTGATGGCCGTCTGGGCGGGAGGCGGGCCGTCGTCGCGACCGACTGGCCCGGAGTTAGCGCTCGACGACCGTCCCGACGAGCTGGCCGAGCGTCGCGAGCGTCCGCGACTCGACGGCGCTGCGGTCGACCGTGACCGCGCCCGTCACGTCGCGCTCCCGCGCCTGCCGGGTGAGGCGGTCCAGCAGCCGGACGACCCGTTCGGCGTCGGCGTACATCAGCAACACCTGCACGTTGTCGATCAGCACCCAGCCCTCGCCGGGTTCGACGTGGCGCATCGCCTCGCAGTAGCGCATCGACAGCCCGGTCAGGTCCGCGGGCGAGACGGCCTCGGTCGTCCAGAGCGGCCCGTCGTAGCGCACCGGCGAGCCGTTGAGCGGGATCAGGCCGCAGTTCCCCACGGGAACGCCGCGGTCCCGGAGCGCGGACTCGACCCGGGCGGGTGACCAAGGCGAGACGACGAGGAGGTTCTCGAAGCCGCGCTCGGGCAGCTCCGTCAGCCCGGTGCTCATCGACGGAACCGTCACCAGCGCCTGCCGGCCGGACGCCTCGGGGAGCGTCGCCGTATCGCCCGGCATCTCGTTCGCCGGCTGGTCCTGTCCGACTTCGGGCCCGAGCAGCATCGACCGGCTGCCGAAGCTCACTGCTTCCCACCCCCGTCGAACCGACCGTCGAACGCCGCCGGCTCCGGCTCGTCGTCGGGTATCGGCACGGTCAGGAACGGCCGCGCGAACGACGCGGTGCCGACGAGGGCGGCGAGCGACGCCAGCAGCACGAGTACCGACACGCGGAGGCTTCCGCCGAACAGGAGCACGTCGACGGCCGCCGCCGTCAGCAGGACGAACGCGGTCGCGAGCCCGAGGAACCCGGCCGTGTGGGCCACGTTACTGGAGTAACGAACGACGGGATAGACGAGCAGCGCGCTCGTGATCGAGAGCGTCAACGCGTCGAGCAGCGCGAGCAGCCCGACCGGCGTGGCCACGGTCATACCCGGCGCCACCCCGCGAGCAGGACCACGCCCTCGACGGCGGCCACGAACGCCGCGAGGACGGCAGCGCTTGCGACGACCGCGCGGTAGCGAAGCGGCACCGCAGCACCGAGCGCGCCGGGGATCGCGGCAGCGAGGAAGCCGCCGAACGCGACCGGCAGCGGCCGGAGCACGTCGCCGAACGGGGCGTTCCAGTACCCCCGAACGGCGACCAGCGAGAAGACGAACGAGCCGAGCAGCGCGAGGGTGGTCCCGACGGTGAGCGCGCGCTCGAGTAGCACACCAGTTTCTACTACCGTTTCCTGATAAGTCTATCGTCAGCTACACGACGACCACCGGACTGGGACGGTGTTGTTCTCGATAGGGGAAATGTCGAGAAGAAACGATTTCGTAGTCTCGCGGCGTCTACGTCCAGTCGTCGAGGCCGGTCTGGACGAGCGACTCCTCGATGCGTTCGAAGCCGCGTTCGACCTCGCCGGCGTCGACCCCCCACGTCTCGGTGACGTAGCGCTTCGCGGCGTCGATGTCCGGATCCACGTCGAGATCGAGCTCGTACTCGTCGGTGACCGGCGGGTCGAAAAAGAGCTCCCGAACGCGGTCGGCGTTCTCGACGTACACGTCCTCGGCGTCCATCACGCCCCAGATGTCGCCGTGTTCCTTCACCGCTTTCACGGCCGTCTTGGGGCCGTAGCCGCTGACCCCCTCGTTGAAGTCCGTCCCCATCAGCAGCGCCACGTCGACGAGCTGTTCGTAGGTGATCTCGTGTTTCTCGAGGGTCTTCTGGAGGTCCATCAGCTCCGGATCCCCTTTCGAGGTGAGCTGTCTGAGCGTCAGCGGCGAGCCGAACGTCATCGTGTCGTAGTCCTCGCTGCCGGCGTAGTCCACGTCGCCGGCGGCGGCCATGTGGGCACACTGGGCCTCCCCCTCTGCTGGCGCCTCCATGTACGGCACGTCGAGGCGGTCGAACAGCCCCCGGGTCGTCTCGTGGATGGTGTCCGTCAGGCGTTGGGTCCGGGCGTCGAGTCTGGCGGCCTCGACGGCTTCGCCGGCCTCTTCGGCCGCCTGTCGGCGCTGTTCGGCTTGCTCGCGCTGCTCCCGCCGGCGCTCGACCTCGTCGCTCTTGAGGTCGGTGACGCCGCCGTCGAACACGAACACCGGCGTCACGTCGGCCTCGAAGAACTTCGGCAGCCCCTGCACGACGCCGACGAGGTTCGCGACCTCCTCGCCGTCGTCGGTCGTGTACACCGAGTCGGCGGTGAACTTCACCGTCGTCGTGAGGTAGCGGTAGAGCCAGTTGTGCGCGTCGACGGCGACGACGCTCCCCGACAGCGAGTCGAAGGAGACGTCCTCGATGGCCGCCACGTCGCGGAGATCCGCGTTGCCCATGGGCGGGGTAGCCGACGCGCGGGCTTGAAGGTGGAGGATCGCGGCCGGTCAGGGCTCCGGCGCCGGCTCCTCCGGCGCCGAGACGAGCGGGGGTGCATCGTCGCCCTCGTGGCGGTCGAGGAACGCGTGTTCGTCGTCGCTCAGGTCGCGGTCCTCGTCGGTCCGGAACGTGTCCAGTCCGCACTGGTACGTCGCGGCGTCGCGCTGCCCCGGGCGTTCGAGCACCAGTTCGGCGAGGCCGGTCTCCCGGCCGGTGAACACGAAGCCAGCCTTGTACAGCGCGTGGTACGCGAAGGGGTTGTTGACCGCGATCCGGCAGCGGCGGTACCCCCGCTGCTCGGCGCGCTCGGCGACGAAGGCGGCGAGTCGGGCGCCGATCCCCTCCCCGCGTCGGTCGTGGCGGGTGGTGATGTACCGGATCCACAGCACGCCCGGATCGGTGCGGTCCTCGTTGAACGCGGCGGCGGCGACGATGTCGCGCTCGAAGGGATCGCTCTCGCTTCCGGGCTCGTGGCGCTCGACGTCGGCGTCGACGCTGCGCGGCTCGGCGCGCGGGCCGCCCGGGTCGCGGGCGACGGCCTTGCCCGTGTTGCTCATCACGAACTTCCCCGCGTAGCTGAACTCCCGGAAGTCCAGACGGAGCGTCGGCCCCGCGGCCGGCCAGCCCAGCAGCGCGAACTCCATACCCGATCGAAACGGCTGGATCCTTATGAGCGTTCGCCGTCGCCGGGTTGATCCCCACGGGCGTCCATCTCACGGGTATGACCGGCTGGCTGGGCCGCGGCGACGTGCGCTTTTTCGACCGCGTCGCGCGGCTCTACGACGTGGCGATGCCGCCCTCGCGCACCGACTGGGCGACCGAGGCGTTCGCGTTCGCGGAGCGCCCGGTCGAGCGCGTGCTGGACCTCGCGGGCGGCACGGGCCGTGTCGCGGCAGCGCTCACCTCCGAGTACGATCCCGTCGTCGCCGACGTGTCCGCGGGCATGCTCGATCGCGCGCGAGGGCGCGGGCTCCCGACCGTCCGTGCGGACGCCGGACGACTACCGCTCCGGGACGACGGCGTCGACGCCGCAGTGGTCGTGGACGCCTACCACCACCTGCCCGACCGTGAGGCCGCGATCCGGGAAGCAGCGCGCGTCGTCGCGCCCGGCGGCGTCGTGGTCATCCGGGACTTCGACCCGACGACGCTGCCGGGGCGGGCGATCATGGTGGGCGAGTCGCTGTTCGGGATGGACTCCCAGTTCGTCGCCGTCGACGCGGCGGCGCGGGACCTGACGCGTGCCGGGCTGCAGTCACGCGTGCTCGATCGCGGGACCGTCTACACGGTCGCCGGGCGCGTCCCGCGCGAGTGAGTCCAGAGCGAAGGAGTCAGTACGGAGGGGGCGAAACCGGGGGGCATGAGCGAGTCGTTCCTCTCGAAACGGGTGGACGGGTCGGCCGCGCCGCTGGCGGTCGGCGACGTGATCGCGATCGTCGCGGTGATCGCGATAGGCATGCGCTACGGACACAGCACCCTGACGGGGCCGGTCGCGTTGCTCGAAACCGCGGCACCGTTCCTCGTCGGCTGGGCTGTCGCGAGCGTCCTCGTCGGCGCGTACTCCGCCGGCGCGGCCGAGTCGGCGAAGGCCGCGGTGCCGCTGGCGGTCCGCTCGTGGGTGCCGGCGGCGGTGATCGGCGTGTTCCTCCGGGGGCTGCTCCAGACCAACCTCGATCAGGGGCTGCTGATCTTCCTCGCCGTGATGCTGGTCACCGGCGGCGTCGCGCTGGCTGGCTGGCGCTGGGTCGCGTTCAAGCTCCGCTGACGGCGCCGCTTTTCTCCGGGTTTCTGCCGACGATCTCCCGACCAGCGAGTCGCTCCGCCGATTCATAAGTTATAGAAATCCACCGAGATGGTTCCACAGGATTTCGGAAAACAGTATCAGTGACCACGGTTCTGATTATGTATTAGCTACGGGAAACAGTTAATACGGATAACGTCAAACGGCCTCGTGGAGTATGACTGGCTACTACGACTACGTACTCGCCCTGATTCCGGGTGTGTTGGTCGGAGTGACGGCAGCGCTCTCGCTCCTCGGGGTCCCCTTGCGTGGGGCGCTGTTCCTCGGGGCCGGGGCGTCGACGGTCGTAGTCGCCCACGCCCTGTTCGTCCGGAGCCCGGTGGTCGACGAGCGGTCGGGGTCGGACGCTCCCCCGCGCTCGGAGCCCCCGGGGACGAACGCCGACTGAGTCTCCGGTCGTCGCGCGGCAAGTACTGTTTAGGCGCTCGCCCCCGACCGTCGGCGTATGACCGAGACGCTGTTCCTGCGAAGCGACGACGTCGACGGGCTCGCCGACCCCGCGGAGTACGTCGACGCGGTCCGTGAGGGGTACCGTCAGCGCGGCGAGGGCGCCGCCGCCGAGCCGCGCACCAAGCTCGGCAGCGGCGACCCGCCGGGGATGCTCACGAGCTACGGCGCGATACTGCCCGACACGGGCGCGATGGGCGGCTACATGTACAGCGCCGGCTTCGGCGCCGAGGACGCGTGGTTCACGACGCCGCTGTTCGACGCCGAGTCGGGCGAGCCGCTGGCGGTGCTCGACGGCGCGTCGATGAACCCGTTCAAGACCGGCGCGACGGGGGCGGTAGGCGTCGACGCGCTCGCCCGCGAGAACGCCGACAGCGTCGCCGTCATCGGCGCCGGCGCGCAGGCCCGCGGGCAGCTCCGCTGTACCGCCGAAGTCAGAGATCTGGAGACGGTCTGGGTGTTCTCCCCGACGAAGGAGTCCCGCGAGGCGTTCGCGGGCGAGATGAACGAGCGCCTCGACGCTTCCGTCGCCGCGGTCGCCTCCTCCGCCGCGGCCGTCGAGGACGCCGACGTGGTGATCACCGCGACCACCGCGTCCGAGCCGGTGTTCGACGGCGACGACCTCGAACCCGGCACCCACGTCACCGCGATGGGGCAGTACGACCCCGAGAAACGCGAGCTCGACACGACGACGATCGAGCGGGCGAAATACGTGCCGGACCTCCGCGATCGGGCGACGACGGACGCCGGGTCGTTCCTCCACGCGCTGGATGAGGGAGTCGTCGATGAGGAGCACATCCACGCCGAACTCGGCGAGGTCGTCGCCGGCGAGGCCGAAGGGCGGACCGACGACGAGGAGATCACGGTGTTCGACTCCGGCGGCACCGGGATCGAGACGGTCGCCGGCGCGTACCTGCTGTACGAGAAGGCTGTCGAGCAGGGGCTCGGGGAGACGATCGAGTTCTCGCCCGCGAGTCAGGCGCTGACGGGGGAGTAGGCCGAAAGGCTTTGAGGTTCTTGGCCGACTACCCGCCGTGTTCGATTGGCTCTTCCCGAACTGGACGCCGGCGTGGGCTGTGGCCGCACTGGTGGCTCTCCGACTACTCGCCAACCTCGGACTGACCGGGGCCGTCCGGGCGGCGGCCGACGACGCCGAGACGGTCAGTGCCGCGGTGCTGACGTTCACGTCGACGGTCCTCACGGTCGCAGTGTTCAGGGGTGCTCTGGGCCAGACCGCGAGCTACGTCGAGTTCGTCGTCCAGCTATCGCTCCTCGGTATCGCCGCAGTGGCGGTCGCTCGTGGTGACGGCCGGCACACCTTCACCCTCTTCGGCCGACCGACCGGCACTGCCCGCAGCGTCGCCGCAGTCGCCGCCGTCCTCGCGCTGTCGCTGCTGTTGGTGTCGATACCGCTGTACGGCGAAGCGACGGTGGCGCCGTAGGTCGTCACCGTTGGAGCCACGCGACCGCCGGCCGCCCCGCACGACGACAGCTATATCCTCCCGTGACGCCTGTTTTCCGACGGACGGAGCGACCGTCTCACATCACCATTCAGCCCGGATCGGGCACTCACTATGCAAGACACAGCGAAATACCTCATCCACGCGAAGCTATCGGCGGACGGTGTCATCGAGAGAAGCGACGTCGTCGGCGCGGTGTTCGGGCAGACCGAAGGGCTGCTCGGCGACGAGATGGACCTGCGCGACCTGCAGGACTCCTCGAAAGTCGGCCGCATCGACGTGAGCGTCGAGACCGAGGGCGGCCAGTCGTTCGGCGACGTGACGATCGCCTCCTCGCTCGACAAAGTCGAGACCGCGATCCTCGCGGCGTCGCTCGAGACCATCTCCCGGGTCGGTCCCTGTCAGGCCCGGATCGAGGTGACCGACATCGAGGACATCCGCGCCGCCAAGCGCCGCATCGTCGTCCAGCGCGCCAAGGAACTGCTCGCGAACTCCTTCGAGGAGAGCGTCCTCACCAGCGACGAGCTCCACGAGGAGGTCCGCGAGTCGGTCCGCGCCGGCGAGATGGCCGAGTACGCGGGCTACCCGGCCGGCCCGAACGTCGCCGACGGCGACGCGGTCGTCGTCGTCGAGGGGCGGGCCGACGTCTCCCGCCTGCTCGAATTCGGCGTCAAGAACGCCGTCGCGGTCGAGGGGACCAACGTCCCCGAGGAGATCGCCGAGCTCACCACCGAGCGGACCACGACCGCCTTCCTCGACGGCGACCGCGGCGGCCAGCTGATCCTCCGCGAACTCGGACAGGTCGGCGACGTGGACTTCGTCGCGTTCGCGCCCGACGGCGAGTCCGTCGAGGAGCTCCCCCGCGGCGAACTGCTCGCCGCGCTCCGGGAGAAGACGCCGTACGAGGTGTACGAGCGAGCCCGGGAGGCCGGCGACGCAGAGTCGGCCCGCGAGGTCGCGACCGGCGGCACGGTCCGCGAGCCCGAGAACGCGGACGAGCCGCCGATCGTCGGCGGCGACGCGGTGTCGATCCGCGACGACGTGGTGGAGCACGACCAACCGGACGGCTCGGCCGACGCCGAGGGGTCGTCGAAGACGGCCGCGACCGACGGGGCGATCGCCGAGCAGTCGCTCGTCGAACAGGTCGATCACGCGGCGGAGACGGCGGAGGAGTCCGACGAACCGACGGAGGAGGCCGACGAGCCGGCGACTCCGACCCTGGGCGAGCACGTCCGCGAGGTCGTCGGCGAGAACGCCGGCACGGTCAGGCTGCTCGACGAGGAGCTTTCGACGCTGACCGAGGCCCCCGCGAATGACGCCTACGAGACCGTCGACGACGCCGAGGACGCCCACGCGCTGGTGCTCGACGGCGAGCTCGATCAGCGCGTCCTCGACGCCGCTGCCGATCGAAATCTCCAGCACGCGGTGGCGCGCTCGACCGGCGAGTTCGTCAAACAGCCCGCGACCCCGCACGTCCGGCCGGTCGAGGGCTTCCTCTCCTGATCGGCGCTACCGTTCGGGACAGTTCTGCAGGTGGGCGGCGATGTCGGGCACCGACGAGCCACAGAGGCTACACTCGAAGGGGTCGGTCTGTCGGCCCCCGCGGTCGGCGTAGTCAACCTCGTAGCCCGCCTCCGAGAGCACGTCGCTGACCACGTCGCGCTGGTCGTGGGACACCGACGCGCGGAGCCGGCGACGGATCGAGTCCGCCGGGAGCTGCTCGATCTGTTCCTCGTTCACCGCGAGCCACGCCTCGACGACGGTCGAGAGGTCGTGCTCCTCGCGGAGGTACGCGATCCCCGTCAGGCCGCCGGCGACGCCCGCCGTCGACCCGCCGCCGCCCGGGCCGCCCGAGATGTTGAGCGTCCCGACCAGCGTCCGCACGTTCGTCGTGAGATGCTGTACCGGCAGTTCCTCCCGCGGCGACGGTCCGTGTTCGGCGAGATAGCTGACGGCCTGCGAGTCGGACGGATCCTTCGCCATGGTTTCACACACCACTCGTGACTCCTCCCCTGTATACGTACGTGTCGTGGCAGCCCTTCAGTCGACGACTGTACGCAGCAGGTAGCCCGCCCCTTCGTCGTACGCGTCGGGCTCGACGGCGACGCGCTCGAACCCCAGTTCCTCGTACAGCGCCCGGGCGCCGTCGTTCTCGGCGGCGACCCGCAAGGTCACCTCGGTCCCGGCGTCGAGCCGGTCGAGCAGGGCGCGGAACAGCGCGCGGCCGCGGCCCGCCCGCCGGTAGTCGGGGTGGACGACAAGCTCGGCGGCGTAGGTCGGCTCGCCCGGAAACCACAGGAGATAGCCGACTACCGTTCCGTCCTCGGCCGCGACGAGCAGTTCGCCGCCGGCGACCGGGTCGAGCAGCTCCGGTGCCGGCTCGGGGAGGTACTGCTGGAGGCGGCGAACGGCCGGCCGGTCGTCGGGACGGCCCTCGCGGATCACAGGACGAACGCGAGCAGGACGCTCGCCAGCGCGCCCGACAGCGTCGCGAGGAGGTTCACCGTCTCGTTCTCAAGGCGGTCGCCCTCGACGGTGGCGCCGAGCAGGCTGTCGGCCGTCATGCCGACGACCCCGCCGGCAGTGACGAGCGCGATCACGACCGGCGGCGAGCGAGTGGCCCCGAGCACCGCCACCGCCAGCACGCCGACCAGCGCGGCGCCGACGACGCCCGCGAGTTCGCCCTGCCACGTGATCGCGCCGTCGGTGCCCGGCGGGACGCGCTCGCCGGTCGTGACCAGCCGCGGCGTGTCGAACAGGCCACCGATCTCGCTGGAGAGCGTGTCGCCGGTCGCCGTCGCGAGCGAGCCGGCGAACGCCAGCCGGAACAGGTCGGCGTCGACCGGGAGCTCGGGCGCGGCCGCGAAGCCGACGACGGCGACGAGGGCGATCCCGGCGTTGCCGAGCACGTTACCCAGCCCGCGGGCGCCCTCGTTCTCCTCGGCGACGCCGCGGTCGGCCTTCTCCTCGTAGCGGAACTTCGTCGAGAGCGACCCCACGCCGAAGAAGGTGAGCAGGAGGACGAACCAGCCCGGCCCGCCGAGGCCGATGGCGGCCAGACAGAGCAGCACGCCCGAGAGCATCCCCTCGACGGAGGCGGTGCCGGTCGCGTAGGTGACGCCGCCGAGGAACACCGCGACCGCCAGTGCGAGCCCCACGTCGAGGACGTGAACCGCGGGCGCGAGTCCACCGACGACGAGCATCGACGCGCCGACCGCGAACGTCACCGCGCCGGCGTCGCCGGGCGAGAGCATCGAGCGAGTGATCGCGGCCACCAGCGCCGCCGTCGCGGCGTGAAACGTGAACGTCGGCGCGGCCGCCATGAGGCCGGCGTCGACGCTCCCCGGGCTGCCCGGGACGGCCGCCAGCCCGACGACGGCCAGCTGGGCGAGCAGCGCGGCGACGAACGCAACGACGGTGAACGTCGAGACGACGAGGAACTGCTCCTCGAAGCGGTCCCGCACTGCCGTGGCGCCGAGGTTGCCGACGCCGACGGCGACGACGCTGGCGGCAAAGGCCGGCAGCGGCATGGTGTAGGTCGCGGCGACCGGCGGGGCTGCGAGGACGGCGAGGACGGCCGCCGACAGCGAGAACGCCGCGAGGCCGTACAGGCGGCCGGCCTGTCGGTCCCGCGGGCGGGCGAACAGCTCGAACAGCGGGCCGTCCTCGATCAGCAGCGCCGCGGCGCCGGCGACGGCGAGGAACGGCAGCGCCGTCGCCCGGCCGAGCAGCGGCGCTGCGAGCGCGAGCAGGGAGACCGCGGCGAAGCCCGCGTCACGCCTGAGCCTCCGGTTCACGTCGTCGGCTACCCCCGACGCCCACTTAACGGTCCCGACACCACGCCGGCCCCGACCGCGCCACTGTGGTGTGGTTCCGCGGCTGGAGCGCCCAGCGAAGGCTTTTCGAGCGCGCACCACCCAGAGGGAGTCGTGGGAGCGTACGACGCCTACCTCGCCCTCCGCCACCGCCTCGCCGACGCCGACGGGCCGGCCCACGTCGCGCTCGTACTGACCGAACGGGACCTGCTGGAGCAGGGCGCCTACGACACGCTCGAACGGACGCTGGAGTGGGCGTTCGACTACGGCGCCGAGCGGGTGACCGTCTCGGTGTCGGTGCTCGACGAGGCGGTCGTGCCGACGCTCGTCCGGGAGCTCCGCGGGATCGACGCCCCGCGAGCGGTCGCGGTCCGGGGCCCGGACGGCGCCGAGCGCGCCGACGCCCCGATCCGGATCAACGTCGGCCTCGGCGGCCGCGGGGAGTTCGCCCGGGCGGTCCGGGAGATGGCCGAGGACGTGGCCGCGGGCGAGCTCGACCCCGAGAACGTCGACGAGGAGACGGTGACCGACCACCTCGTGTTCCCGGAGGAGCCTGACCTGTTGATCAAGACCGGCGCCGAGCGGCTCTCGGACTTCCTGATCTGGCAGTCGACGTACTCCGAACTGTACTTCACCGACGTGAACTGGCGGGACTTCCGAAAACGGGACTACCTCCGGGCAGTACGAGAGTTCGAGGACCGCCAGCGACGCTTCGGGGAGTGATAGTCGGCCGACTCTGCTGCCCGCGTGCCGAGTCGGTCAGTCGTCCGACTCGCCTGACGGCGTGCCGAGTCGATCAGTCCGCCGACTCCGCGGCGCTGCCGTCGAGTTCGGCGTCGAGTTCGGGCGCCGCCGCGCCGGGCAGCTTCTCGCGGAGGCGGCCCGCGACGGTTCGGGCCTCCGCGAGCTCCGTCTCCGCGACCGCGCGCACGATCGCGGCCGCCCGCTCCCGGCGGGTGCGCTGCCACGAGCGCTCGCGGGACTGGTAGGTCCTGATCCCGCGCAGGAAGTCGGTCTTCGAGAACTCGGGCCAGTACGGCGCACAGAAGTACGCCGCAGCCTCGTTGCCGTTGGCGTGCCACGGGAGGAAGTTCGAGGTGCGCTCGTCGCCGCCGGTGCGGATGATCAGGTCCACGTCCCGGACTTCGCGGCCGTAGAGGCGGTCGTCGACGAGATCGGTGTCGATGTCGGCGGGGTCAAGCCCGCCGGCCTCCACGTCCGCCAGCACGTCCCGGGCGGCCCGGAGGAGTTCGTTCCGGCCGCCGTAGGCCAGCGCGACGTTGAGCCGGAACGAGTCGTAGTCGGCGGTGCGGTCCTCGGCGTAGCGGATCGCCTCCCGGACGCGATCGGGCAGGCGGTCGGTCTCGCCGATCGCGCGGATCGCCACCCCGTTCTCGTGGATGCGGTCGTTGTCGGCGATCGAGGTGAGCTTCTCTTCGAGCAGGTCGTAGAGGTGTTCCCGCTCCTCGGGGGGACGCTTGAAGTTCTCCGTCGAGAACGCGTACAGCGTGAGCTCCTTCACGCCGAGGTCCTGACACCACTCCAGCACCTGTTCGGTCGTTTCGGCGCCGGCACGGTGGCCCTCGGTGGCGTCGTCGCCCTGCTCCCGGGCGTAGCGGCGGTTCCCGTCCTGAATGATCGCGACGTGGGATGGGCCGCCGTCGCCCTCGCGGCGGAGCAGGCGCTGGTAGGCGCGGGCGACCTGCTCACGGAGCCACTGCTTCATGGGTGGCAGTGTGCCGGCGTCGGCCATGAGTCTTGTGACGTATCGAGACCCCGGCACGCGACCGACCGTGACCGCCGTGTCACGGTCGGCCTGTCGTCCCACAAACGACTTAACCCAGAGCGACGGAGTAGCGTCCATGGATCCCGTCGCGTTACAGCTCAACATCGACTTCCAGCAGCTCGGGGTGGAGGCCGGCTCCGGTGGCCTGATCGGCGCCTTGGTCGGCTTCGCGGCGAAGAAGGTCGCCAAGATCATCGCCGTGCTGATCGGCATCGAACTGGCGCTGTTCAAGTTTCTCGAGTCCCGCGAGATCATCTCCGTCGACTGGGACAAGCTCACCGCCGGCCTGATGGGCGCCGGACAGGACGCCGCCAGCGGAACGCCCCCGTCGTGGCTCGACACGATCCTCTCGACGGTGTCGGTCTCCGCGGGCTTCACCGCGGGGTTCTACCTCGGCTGGCGGCGGGCGTAAGATCGCATCGGCCGGGGCTCAGCGCGTCTTCAGGTCGTCTTTCTCCTTGACGATGCTCGTCTCCGCCTCGCCGCTGGTCTCCTCGTTGACCATGTCGTAGAAGTCGTTCTGCATCCCGGCGGGGAACGTGACGACGCCGATCCAGGAGCCGTCGGCCTGCCACTCCTCGCGTTCGAGGTCGCCGTACTGCCGGATCTTGGCCTGTGCGCTGCCCGCGTAGTCGGCGGGTACCTGAACCGCGACGGTGATCTCGTCGAAGCGGATGGGGATCACCGGCCGGAGCGCGTCGAGCGCGTCGTCGACCTGCGACTCGACGGGCTCCATGGGGTCGACGGAGAAGCCGGCTTCCTCCAGCGCCCGTTCGATGCGCTCCGGCGGGTGGGGCGCGTTGTCCATCTGGGGGTTGACCGCGTTCCGGGCGATCTTGTTCACCAGCGCGTTGTGCTTCTGCTCCTCCATCTCCTTGCGCTGCTCGGCGGTGATCTGGATCTCCCCGCGCTCGACGATCTCGGGGATGATCTCCAGCGGATCGGTCGTGCCGAACACCTCCTCTAAGTCCGCTTCGGCGGGGCGGTCCCCCCGCGAGGCGTTCTCGAACACGTCCTCCGCGGCGATCACGTCCTCCAGATCGCCCTCGAACTCGCCGCGTTTGATCTCGAGAGCGGCGTCGGGGTCGATGAGCACTTCGAAGCGCTCGCCGTGTGACTCGAGCCGGGCGGTGACGGCGTCGTCGAGCGGAATCATGCCCTACCGTTCCACGGCCGGGCCTATAAACCGTCGCCCTCCGGTCAGCCGAAGGCCCCGAGGCTCGACTGCATCTCGCGCTCGCTCGCCCCCTCGACGACCTCGTACCCGACCAGTTCGCGCAGATCGACGGCGTACGTGCTGCCGCCGCGATCGAGCAGCAGGATCCGCCCCTTCACGCCGCGAACCGTCCCGGTGGCCATCGTCTCGGCGACCGGGCGATCCGCGAGATCGAGGCCGTGGTCGAAGTCGAACGTCTCGATCGGGTCGAACTCCGCGAGCAGCCCCTGCCACGCGTCCTCGTCGACGGAGCGGTGGAGCCCGTCGATCTTCGTGGGCACGCGGACGCGATCCGGGATTCGCTCGGCGATGCCGGCCTCGATCCGCCGGGCGGCGCGGCCGTCGTCGACGGTCCGGATGTGGGCCGCGCGGTCGGCGCCCTGCTCCAGCAGCCGGGTTTCGAGGCGCCACTCGCGGGTGACGCCGACCTTGAACGTCTCCGGAGCGAACGCGGCGAGGTACACCGCGTGGTCCTCGAAGCAGTCCATCTCGTCTTTCAGACAGTCGCCGGTACAGCGCGCACAGACCCAGACGTGGCTGTGCTGGTCGCAGTACGGCGCGGCGTCGGCGTCGCAGGCGACGTGCTCGCCGTCGTCGACGACACCCGCGCAGTGACGGTCGCCGAGCGTGTAGGCGAGTTCGGTCCCGGGCGTCAGGTCGACGTACTCCACCCCAGCCTCGTCGGCCAGTAGCAGCCCTCCGTCGCCCGAGTCGTAGCCCACGAACTGCACACGCCGGCTTGGGTGTGGGTCCGCATATGGCTGTCCATCGCGGGGGACGGCCGGAGCGCGGCAGCGTCGCTCACCGGTCGCGAAAACTGGGAGAACGGCCGGCCGGCGGTCGACCGGCGGGCGGGGCTCAGCGCTCGGAGGCGTCCCGGACGTCCATCGAACGGCAGTCCGGACAGCGGACGCCGATCATGCGCGTCTTCGGGAGGTCGAACTCGGTGCCACACGACGCACACCGGTAGGTGAACACGTCGTCGTCACCGTCGGACCCCCCGGAGATCGCGTCCGAGATGGTGTTCAGGAGTCCCACGCTCATGGCTCTTCCCGCGGCATTTGTTCCGCGAGCCGTTTCAAGGTTGGGCCGGAGTCGTTCGACCGCGAACCGCCGACTCAGCAGACGGGCTTGGGATCGACGCCCATCCCCCGCAGCGCGTCGGCGTAGTCGTCGTACGCCACTTGGATCGTGTACTCCGCCACGTCACGGGCGTCGGTCCAGTCCGATTCGGACTCACACAGCGTCTCCAGTAGCTCCAGCCCGCGCTCGGTCCCCGATGCCGTCTCTCGGCGGAGTTCGCGGAACAGGTCCGCGCGGGCGTTGTCGGCCTCGTTGACGAAGAAGGAGACCACCTGTTGGTGGGTCCGATCCGCCACCAGCCCCCGCCCGACCATCCCCGCGGCCACGCGCAGCACCGCGCCCTCGCGCCCCCGGAGGTACTCGTGGAGCGCGCCGCCGTCGTTGGGTTCGTACTCGCCGTCCATCGCGTCGAGCACGCGCTCGCGGTGGTCGGCCTCCCGCTCGGCCACCGCAGCGAACGTCTCGCGGGCGAGGTCGTTCGGCTCGTCCTCGGCCCACGCCGTGAAGGTGGTGTGCGCGGCGTGTTCGGAGTCAGCGGCGGCTTCGAGCACGCGCCGGGGGGTGAGGTCGGCGTCCGTGAGCGCGACCAACAGCTTGTTCGAGCCGAGGCGGTTCAGCTGGGTCCGCTTCGCGTCGGTCACCTGCTCGCGGAACGTCGCGCCGTCCATACTCCCAGTTCGGCGGGCGCGAGGAAAGGTCTCCCGGCCCGGGCGCCGACGTTTTGCCCGCGCCCGCCGTATCGCGGCCCATGTCCGAGAAGGAGGCCGAGGCGCCGGCCGTCGACGCCGCCGAACTCGCCGCGTGGCAGCGCGAGGGGCGGGCGTTCACCGTGCTCGACGTGCGAAACCGCGACGAGTTCGAGGCCTGGCACGTCGACGCCGCCGAGGCGGTGCAGATCGCCCACCAGCAGTTCATCGCCGCGCGGGCGAAGGGGACGACGGAGGAGCTGATCCCGGACGGTCCCGAACCGATCCTCGTCGTCTGCGGCGTCGGCGAGGCCAGCGCCGAGGTCGCCGACCAGCTCCGCGAAACGGGCGTCGACGCCCGAAACCTCGCCGGCGGGATGGACGCGTGGGCCCGCGAGTACGAGGCGGTCGAACTCCTGTTCTCGGGCGGGACGCTGCTCCAGTACCAGCGCCCCTCTTCGGGCTGTCTGGGCTACCTGCTCGTCTCGGGCGACGAGGCGGCGGTGATCGACCCGCTCCGGGCGTTCGCCGACCGCTACGCCGAGGACGCGGCGGCTCACGGCGCCACGATCCAGTACGCGATCGACACGCACGTCCACGCCGACCACGTGAGCGGCGTCCGCGCCGTCGCCGCGGCGACCGGCGCCCGAGTGACGCTCCCGGCAGGGGCGAGCGAGCGCGGCGTCGGGTTCGAGCCGGACCGACTGCTCGCCGACGGGGAGACGCTATCGGTGGGCGACGCGGTGCTCGAAACGATCGAGCTGCCCGGCCACACGCCCGAGGGAGTAGGGTTCCGGATCGCGGACGAGGAGCACGGCGACGTGCTGCTCGCGGGCGACACGCTGTTTCTCGACGCCGTCGCGCGGCCGGATCTCGCCGTCGAGGGCGGGGCGGTCGAGGCGATGGCCCGAGCGCTCCACGGATCGCTGTCGAAACTGCTGAATCTGCCGGACGGGACGCGGGTGGCGCCGGGCCACGTCGCGAGCGCGACCAGCGCGGACGGGGCGGGTCGGTACGTCGCGACCGTCGGCGACCTCCGAGAGCGACACGGCCTGCTCTCGCTTCGGGAGGACGAGTTCGTCGAGAGAGTGACCGGATCGCTGCCCGAGCGACCGGCCAACGACGAGCAGATCATCCGGATCAACTCGGGGACGGAGACGGTCGACGACGAGACGGCGTTGGACCTCGAACTCGGGCCGAACAACTGCGCGGCAAGATAGAACTCGGCGGCCTGCTGTCGCAGTTCAGTCGTCGTCCGCTGCCGCGTCGGCGGCGGCTGCCTCGGCGTCCTCGATGCTCGGCGGGTAGCTCCCGCGGTCGAGTTTGAGGTCGGACTTGGGGCGGGCCATACACGTCAGCGCGTAGTTCTCGGCCTCCTCCTCGGTGAGCGCGCGCTGTTCGACGACGGTCTGTTCGACCTCGCCCTCGACGATCTCCGCGGAACAGGCCAGACACATTCCGACGCGACAGGAGTACTCCTGGGCGATCCCCTCCTCGATACAGACCTGCAGGATCGGCCGGGTCTCGGGAACCTCGATGGTCTCGCCGGTGCCGACGAACTCCACGGTGTGCTCGGTCATCCCCCGAGGCTGGGTGGGGAGTCGAGAAAAGCGTTTCCCGATCCGACCTACGCCTCGTCCTCGGCTTTGTGTCGGATCGTGAGCACGGGCACGTCCGAGGTGCGGACGACGCGCTCGGTGACGCTACCGAGCAGGAACCGCTCGACGCCGCTGCGGCCGTGAGTCCCCATCACGACCAGATCGATGTCCTCGCTGTCGGCGTAGTCGAGGATGCGGCGGTACGCGGTCCCGGAGACGACGTGGGTCTCCACCTCGACGCCCGCGGCCTCGGCGGCGTCGACGACCTCGGTGACCGCGCGCTGGCCCTCCTCCTCCAGCGCGTCGATCACCAGTTCGGAGCCGGACTCGATCGAGGAGAACGCGCTGGCGTCGACGACGTACAGCGCGTGGATGGTGGCGCCGTACGTCTCCGCCAGCGAGACGGCGTGGTCGATCGCGTCGGTCGCGGCGGGGCTTCCGTCGGTGGGAACGAGGATGTCGTCGTACATCTCGTCCCGAGTTCACGGGGGGAAGGGATTAGAAACCCCGGTTCAGTCGAGTGCCGTCCTGATCGCGGCCTCGCACGTCTGCATCCCCTCGTAGCGGGCGTTCGCGTCGTCGCCCAGCGCGACCGTCTCCGCGACGCGCCAGCCGTCCCGTTCGTAGACCAGCCCCTTCACCCAGTCGTCGGTCGCGAGCAGCAGCCCCACGATCGCCCCCTCGCCGGCGCCCTCGCTGTCGGCCACGTCGACCGCGATCTCGAGCGCGTCGGAGTGGTTCAACGAGGCGAGTTCGGCGTCGGTCAGCGGGCGGTCCGGGAGGGAGTCCAGCACGCTCATGGTCGACGGTCTGCCGGCGCGGCGGAAGTCGCTTCCGAACGTTCCCTCGCGGCAAGGCCGCTTCCGAAACTTCTTGCCACAGCGCGCGGCAGGGACGGGCATGCGCCGACTCGATCGGGTCGAGCGGGCCGTCGTCGCGCTGGCGGCGCTGGCCGTCCTCGCCCGGCTGGTCGGCCTCGGAACGCGCCCGTTCCACTGGGACGAGGCCCGGGTCGGCTACTGGACGCTCCGATCGCTCGAAACCGGCGTCTACGAGTACCGCCCCGTCGCCGGCGGGCCGTTCCTCTACGTCGTCGGCCGTCGGCTGTTCGCGCTGGGGCTCACGAGCGACGCCGCCGCCCGACTCCCGGTCGCGCTGATCGGCGGGCTGCTCCCGCTCGCCGCGCTGCTGTTCCGGCAGCGCGACCCCGACCGAACCGGGCTCTCCGGCGCCGAGACGACCGCACTCGCGGTGCTGCTCGCGCTCGCGCCGCCGCTGCTGTACTACTCCCGCGTCCGCCGGGGCGACCTCCCGCTGGCGGCGTTCTCGCTCGTCGCCGTCGGCTTCGCGTGGCGTGCGTGGGATCGGGGGAGCCGTCGCGCGCTGTACGCCGCGGCGGGAGCGGTCGGCCTCGCGCTCACCACTTCCGGGTTCGTGTTCGCGGTGCTGGGCTGCTGGCTGCTCGCCGCCGTCCTCACGCTCGACGAGGCACGCGTCCGGGGGGAGGCCCCGGCGGCACTCCGCGAGCGCGTTCGGTCGATCGCGGACGGCGTTGCCGAGCGGTCAGTCGCCCTGCTCCGGGCCGCCGCGATCACCGTCGTCGTCGCGATCGCGTTCTACCTCCCGCGGGGCCGGGTCGACCTCACCGAGCCCTCGACGCTGTTGACGGCGCTCGAAGCCGGCACCGTCGGCGCACTGCAGCGGTTCCTCTCGGTTCGCGTGCTCGGCCGGCACGCGCCGCCGACGTACACCAACGACCACGCGCTGCTCCCGTTCGTCGCCGGCACCGCCGCGGTGCTGCTGGCGGCGGCGTTACCGGTCGTCGCCCTCGCCGTCTGGGGGTTCTTCCGGGAGCGCTACGCCGGTCGGTCGCGGCCGCTCGTGAACTTCGCCGCCTACTGGGCCGGCGTCGGGCTGCTGCTGTTCCCCGTCGCGTCGGAGGTGAACGAGCCGTGGGTCGCGGTCCACGTGCTCGCGCCGGCGACGATCCCCGCGGCCGTCGGGCTGGCGGCGCTGTGGCGATACGCCAGCGAGAGCGTCAGCGCCGGCGACGCCGCCCGGGTGGTCGCGGCGCTTCTGGTGCTCTCCGCGGCGGGCGTCCACACCGGTGCAGTCGTCGCGGGGGAGGTGTACGACGATCCCGCTGCCGACGACGCTCTCCCCGGGTACGCCCAGCCCGGATTCGAGTACCGGACGGCCGTCACGGCGATCGAGGGGACCGTCGGGAGGAACGGGGGAACCGACGTGCTCTACGTCGGGAGCGACCTCGCGGTCGAGGACGAATCGACGCTCGACAGCCCGCCCGTCCCGGAGCGCGCACGGGCGGCGTTCGCCGCGCGGCTGCCGCTGTCGTGGTACCTCGAACGCGCGGGCGCCGAGACGGCGAGCGTCCCCGAGCCGAACGCGATGCCGGACTCACCGCCGCCCGTCGTCGTCACGACGCCCGATCATCGGCTCGCGGTCGAGGACCGACTGTCGGGCTACGAGTCCTACGCGGTCGAGCAGGCGCTCACGAACCGGCGGCTGATCGTGTTCGTGGCGGAACGAAACGCCGAGTGAAGAACGTCGGAGCGGGCGAGGGGTCTAGCGGAAGCCCATCGCTTCGATCTGTTCCTGATAGCGGTTCCGGATGGTGACCTCCGTCACCTGGGCCACGTCGGCGACCTCTCGCTGGGTCTTCTTCTCGTTACAGAGCAGCGAGGCGGCGTAGATCGCCGCGGCGGCGAAGCCGGTCGGGGACTTCCCCGAGAGCAGCCCCTGCTCGGCGGAGACGTCGATGATCTCGGTTGCCTTCGACTGGACCTCCTCGCTCAGGCCGAGTTCGGAGGCAAAGCGCGGGACGAACTGCTTGGGGTCGACCGGCTTGAGTTCGAGGCCGAGCTCTTGGGAGATGTAGCGGTACGTGCGGCCGATCTCCTTCTGGGGGACGCGGGAGACCTCCGCGACCTCGTCGAGGCTGCGCGGGATCCCCTCCTGCCGGCAGGCCGCATACAGCGCCGCGGTCGCGACGCCCTCGATCGAGCGCCCGCGGATCAGGTCCTCGTTGAGCGCGCGGCGGTAGATCACCGACGCGACTTCTCGCACCGAGCGGGGGACGCCCAGCGCGGAGGCCATGCGGTCGACCTCCGACAGTGCGAACTGGAGGTTGCGCTCGCCGGCGTCCTTCGTCCGGATGCGCTCCTGCCACTTCCGCAGGCGGTGCATCTGGCTGCGCTTCTCGGAGGAGAGCGACCGCCCGTAGGCGTCCTTGTCCTTCCAGTCGATCGTCGTCGTCAGCCCGCGGTCGTGCATCGTCTCGGTGATCGGCGCGCCCACCCGAGACTTGCTCTGGCGCTCGGAGTGGTTGAACGCCCGCCACTCCGGGCCGCGGTCGATCTGGCGCTCGTCGAGCACCAGCCCACAGTCGTCGCAGACGAGCTCGCCCTGGTCGTCGTCGGTGACGACCTCGTCTGACCCACACTCCGGGCAGGTGAGAACCTCGTCCGCCGACTCGTCCTCGTCCTCGGACTCCCGCTGTCGCTCCCGGCTCGGACGTTCCATTAAAAGGTTTCTGGTGACCCCGACAGATAAGGCTTTTTTCGTCCTCGATATGAGCACAGAACTAATCGATAGACGGGGGAACGCCCGGAGATTCTCGCCGCCTCTCGCCCGTCGCCCCGGAGGGGGGTAGTCGACAGGGAGTAATTACTACTGCGTATTGAGAAAGCTTTTTGGATAACCAGTAGCTATGGAGTCGTATGAGCACGAGCCCCACGCGCGTCGAATCGGCAGTCGACTCCTGTCGCCCGTCGAACGTCGAGCCCGTCGAACTCGCGGCGTCGTCGCTGTCGACGACCGCGCCCGAGTACCTGCGGGAGCTGAAGGCCGAACTCGCCACCGAAGGCTACCAGCCCGCCGAACTCACGGTCGAGGCCTGTTTCGCGGAGGACTGCTCGCTCGCGACGCAGGAGGAGGCTGACCGCCTGCGTGACGTGGTCCGGGCGGGCGCGTTCCTCGGCGTCGGCATCGTCCGCGTGGAGGTCGAGGACGTGAGCGACCCCGAGAAAGTCCGCCCGGCGCTGGAGGCGCTCGAGGAGCGCGCCCGCCGGGAAGGCGTCACCCTTTCGGTCGACGGCCTCGACGTGGCGGCCTGAATGGGCAAACGGGCGCTGGCCGAACGACTCCACGGGCTCGCGGGGTTTCGCGACCCCGACGTGACCCTCGAACAGTACCCGACGCCGCCGGACCTCGCGGCGCATCTTCTCCACCTCGCGGATCTGCAGGGCGACATCGCCGGTCGGACGGTGCTCGATCTCGGCGCCGGAACTGGAATCCTCGCGCTCGCGGCGGCTTGCCGCGATCCCGCCCGCGTGCTCGGGCTCGAACGCGACGGCGACGCGCTCGCGGTCGCCCGTGAGAACGAGCGTACGGTCGCGCCCGGGACCGCAGTCGACTGGCTCCGCGCCGACGCGACGCGCGCGCCACTGCCCGCGGACTCAGTCGCGACGGTCGTGACGAACCCGCCGTTCGGCGCCCAGTCGGGCAACGAGGGCGCCGACCGGGCGTTCCTCCGAACCGCGGCGTCGGTCGCGGGGATCTCCTACTCGATCCACAACGCCGGGAGCCAGTCGTTCGTCGAGTCGTTCGCCGCCGACCACGGTGGCGAGGTGACCCACGCGTTCGCCGCGGCATTCGAGATCCCGCGGCTGTACGAGCACCACGAGCGCGAGCGCGAGGAGATCGACGTGGAGCTGTTCCGGATCGCGTGGGACTAATCCGAGCGTTCCGGCGACCGTGGACTGGCGGCGCCCGACGGCCATCGCTCCGCGACAGCGAACCACAGCCCGGCCGCGAGCAGCCCGTAGCCCAGCACCAGTAGCGCGCCGTTGAGGAACGTCACACACGGGGGAACGGCGACGCCGAGACGGACGCCGCTGCGGAACAGGCTGACGCCGTCGCCGACGAACCCACAGCCGCCGCCGAAGGCGGTGACCGGGGCGGCCGCGATCAGCACCGCCCCCGCGGCGGTCGACTTCACCCCGCGGTCCGCGTGCCGAGCGACGACGACCGTGAGACCGCCGGCCGCCGCGGCGACCGCGACCACCGGGAGCGTCGATGCCGACGCCGGCAGCCAGCCGTCGACGGCGGCCGCGGCGAGACGAACCGAGAGCGCGAGCGCGGCGAGTTCGGCGAGGACGACCGCCGTCGCTCCCGCGAGCGCAAGCGCGGCCAGCCCGGAGAGTCGTTTGCCGCGTGACACGTCCGGCGCTACTCGGATCAGTGCCCTAACTGTTTCGCCGGCGGACTGGATCGCCGGAGCAACGGAATGCCCGGATGCCCCGACCGCGCCGGGGCTGGACGGCGGCTAGTCGTCCGCGACAGCCTGCGCGTTCGGCGGCTCCGGATCTGCTTCGGCGCGTTCGGCCGCCGGCGTCCACTCCAGGGACTCGCCGTACTGGACGGCGCGGTGATCCTGCGTCGGATCGACGACCGTCAGCGAGAGCCAGTTGTTGTCGAGGAGTTCGGTGAGCTCCTCGTGGTCAGTCAGGATCTCCGTCACCCGTTCGACCGGCGCGTGGACGACCGTCGAGAGACGGAGCGGTTGGTGGTACGGGTCGCCGTCTGCGACCATCAGCGACTGGAGCGGGAGCCCGGACATCAGGTCGCCGCCGTTGCCCTGATAGACGCCGACATTCCCGACCGGGTTCTGGGTCACTTTCGACCCGCTGCCGTAGACGGCGTTGTCGACCGTCGAGAAGTAGTACTGCGCGTTGATCCACTGCGTGACGACCATGGGGCCGGTCAAGATGGCCTCGAGGGCGTCCCCGTCGGGGTCGGTCGACCAGTCGTAGGAGTGGAGGAACGCACGCCCGTCGAGGTCGAACCCACTGGTCAACTCGCGGGGACCGATCACGAAGCCGGCGTTGCCGGCCAGCCCCCACTCGGGACGCGTCTCGGCCCAGTCGGCGGCACGGCGTTCCGTCTCGGCGACGCCGGTCGAGCCGTCGGCGCCCATCGCTTCGGCGCGCTCGCTCGCCGCGCTCTCGCGAGCCGTCGCGAGGTCCGCACGCAGCTGGGCGAGATCGTCCGCGTGGCTCTCCGGCACGTCCTCGGCGAACAGTTCCACTTCGTCGGTCGTCGTGTTGTGCTGTGCGGCGACGAACACCGTGTCCTCGGGGATATCGAACCCACGGTCGTGGAGTTCGGCCCTGACAGCCTCGTCGTTACACAGCTTCGCGAGGACGCGCGCGTTCGGGCCGCCGGGGTTGCCCGCACACGCACCGCAGTCCAGACTCGAGTCGAAGGGGTTGTTCGCCGTCTCGCTGGCGTGGCCCGTGAACACGACGAGGCGACTGAACGCCGTGAACCCCATCAGATCGAACGCGGTCGCGGCGTACTCGACCCGCTCCTCGTGGGTCAGCCCGACCGGCAGGTCGCCGGCGTCGGCGTGCTGGTGGTCGATCGACGGCTCACAGAACTCCTCGACGTCGGGCACTAACCCGGCGGCGGCGTCGAGCAGGTCGTGGACGCGACCGGGAACGAGCGTCCGGGCCGCGAGTGAGAGCCCGTAGCCGCTGCCGGCAGTCTCGACGTATCCGTAGGCGGTGGCGGCGTTGGCCTCCAGCGTCCCGATGAGTTCGTCGGCGGCCGCACGCATGCCGGACCAGCGGTCGTGACGGGCCCGGGTGTCGTCGTCGGTCGACACGTCGACGATCTGATGCTGCGGGTCGAGAATCGGCGGACAGGCGTCGACTGACACGTCAGCGTCGTACTCGCGGTACTCTATCGGGATGCCGAAGAAGCCGGCGTACCCGTGAGTCTCGTAGTCGCCCGTCGCCTCGATGTGACGACGGATGACCTCCGACCGGGTGTCGATACAGAAGACCAACTGCGCGTCCGGGCGCCCCGACGTATCGCAGTCGGCCATCGAGCGACTCTGAGCCGCGACGGTGCCGACCAGCTCGTCGCGGTAGGTCGCTTCCCACGCACGCAGGAACGCTTGAGCGATGTCGTCCGCCGGGTGCTCGTCGCCGCCGTCGTTCGAGGGTTCGATGGCGGCGTCGACGGCGTCAAGTAGTGCCAGACGCGCCGCGAGGTAGCCCTCCAGCGAGATCGGGTACGTCGACTGCCAGACGCCCTCGTCCCCGGCGCGCTGCTTGATGAACCCGGCCCAGCCCGGGAGCGCAGCCAGTTGCTCCTCGAAGATGGCCTCCCACTGCTGCTCGGGGTACGACTCCAAGACCGCCTCGATAGCCGCGGTCGGCGTTTCGGGGAGGTCGGCGACGACCCCCTCCTCGGGGATGTCGCCGTCGTACTCGGCCATCCCACGGAAGGCGGCGTAGAACCCCGCCTCGCGGTTCGGCATCGACCAGTGGGCGGTCTCCTCGTCGAGGAACGCCGACAACCACTTCGTCAACACCCTGTCGACGTGGTCCACGGCAGCGTCGGCGTCAGCGTTCACGTCGTCGGTCGCGTCGGCCAGCCGGTCGAGTACCGCTTCGGGGTCGTTCTCGTAGCCTGCCTCGGTCATCTCTCGGCCGAGGATCTCCCGGTCGATCTGGCCGCGCTCCAGCGCCGTTTCGAACGTCTGCGCACTGGGGTAGCCCCGGCCGCCCAACAGCGTCGCTGCCCGTTCGACGGCCTCCCCGAACGGCTGGTCCTCGAACCCGGCGAGGGGGTTGGCCGTCACGAACGAGTGGATGGGCCAGAGGGAGCCGACGGCGGTCGCTGCGTCGTCGATGCTGTCGCGGATGGCGGATTCAGTGCTCATTGTACTCCTCCGTGGACGTCAGGAGCGTGTCCGAGGACGGTTGGGTGGCGTTCAGCAGTGCCACGTAGAGACGCCGGCTGTTCTCGTGGACCCCGGTCTCGATGGCGACGTAGACGCCGACGAAGCTGACCGCGACGACGCCGTGGAGCAGCGTCAGTTCGGTCGTCGCCATGCTGACGGAGAGGAGGCCCGAGACGCCCTCGTAGACGACGGCGTAGATCACGATCGCGGGGAAGAACACCAGCGGGACCGCCCCGTAGCGGGCGAGCGCCGGCAGTTCGGTGTGCTGGACCGCGCTGCGTGCCGCGTGGAGCGTCGTGAACACGACGAAGAACGTCAACAGGAGGCCGCTGTCGACGTTCGTCCCCTTCCCCGTCACGACCGCGAACACCACGCCACCGGCGAGGCCGGTCAGCAACGCCACGACGAACCCGGCGACGCTCGTCACCGGGCCGATCGTGTGCCCGGTGGTCTCACTCGGGCTCGTCTGTTCGACCTGTTCGCCCGAACTGAGGAACTGGTAGGCCTTGTAGAACCCGTGCAGGATGAGGTGGGTGATCGCGGCCCCGAAGAAGCCGAGCCCGACCTGCATGATCATGAAGCCCATCTGCCCGACCGTCGAGCAGCCGAGCTGGGATTTGATATCCGTCTGGACCGACTTCAGGAGCTTCCCGCCGCCGGCGCTCGCCGCGCCGACGGCGACCACTGCGAGCATCAGCGTGGAGTCGACCGTGATCACCGGGGCGAAGCGAGTCAGCAGGATCCCGCCAGCGTTGACGAACCCGGCGTGCATCAGCGCGGACGCCGGCGTCGGTGCGGTCATCGAGGAGAGCAGCCAGTTGTGGAACGGGATGAGGGCGGACTGGATCATCGCCGCGCCGACGAGCGCGGCGGCGGCGACCAGCCACACCGGACCGCCGAGCGTGTCGGCGGCCGCACCGATCCCGGAGACCGTCGTCGAGCCGGTCGCCGACCACAGCGCCGTCAGCGCGATCCCGAGCAGGACGCTACTGGCGACGAAGTACTTGCGGGCGACGGCCGCGGCGGCCTGTGCCTGTTTCCAGCCTGCGTCGATGCCGATGAGCTCGGCCATCACCAACCCCATCGCAAGCCACAGAACCCCGAACAGTGCGACGTGGTCGGCCGCGAGGAGCGCCATTACGGCCACAGTGAACCCGAACGTTGCGAGAAAGAACCTCGTTTCGTGGCTGCTGCCGGCCATGTAGCGGCGCGAGTAGCTGTGGACGATTCCGCTGAAGAAGGTGACCACCACCCACATCAGCACAGTCAGGCCGTCGACGGCGACCCATCCGGGAATCTCCCACACGTCGCCGAAACGGATTCTGGCGACGAGAGCGACGATGCTCGCGACGAACAGCGCCCACACGACCCACGTTAGTGCGACAGGAACGAACGGCGAATCCGCCGTCGTATCCGGGAGCGCTCCGACCGTCGGTTTCGAACTGTGTCCTGACATCGTTCAGCCTATCGTACGACACGCTGCGGCACCCGAGCCCCCACTCGAGAACTCCGCTTTCGGTCGCGTTCAACCGTATACTGAACATACTGGTTGTTAAAGATGTCTATATTACCATTCTGTTCTCGAATACCCCATTAAAGAACGTTATATTCGATCGCGGTGTCGCGCTCCCAGCCGACACCCAGCATCGTCCGTTCTCGACCGTGATTCGGCCGATCTGCCGAGCGCCAGTACAGACAGTCGGTCCCCGTGGGCGTCGAACGTGTCCTCGTCTAGGACCCGTCTCCGGTCTGCGTCTCGGGATCGAACTTCCCGAACGGCGTCGTCTCGTGGCTCCGAACGAGGACCTCGTCGGCGACGGTGAGCCCCATGTCGAGCAGTTCCTGTGCGACGGTCGTGATGTCGCTGTCCGTCTCGCCGACCGCGGTGACGAGGAGGTTCTGTTCGCCAGTGACCAGCTCCTGGACCGACACGACGCCATCGATCTCCAGAATGTCCGAGACGAGGTCGCCACGTTCGGAAATCGCAGCGGTGCAGTACAGCAGCATTCGGAGCGGGTAGCCCGACGTCTGATAGTCGATGCTGGCGCTGTACCCCTTGATTACGCCGTCGGATTCGAGACGCTGAATCCGTTTGCGGACGGTGCTATCGGAGGTCCCGGTGCGCTCCGCGATATCTCCGGACGCCATGTTTCGGGCGTCCTCCTGGAGCGCGTACAGGATCGCTCTGTCGACGTCGTCGATCGGGTCGTCGGTCATACTGGTTCGTGCGCGACAAAGCCACTTTATTTGTCCGTTGCTCGGGCGTTCGACGCCCCGGAGAGAACGGCTGGCGGCCCGGTTTCGGGACCGATCGCCCGGACTCAGAGGTCGACGCGGTCGCCGATCTCGACCAGTTCGAGGCTACGCGGGTGTTCGAACGAGTCGACGTGTTCGTGGAGCGCGGTCGGGTCGGCGGTGAGCCCCTTCCACATGTCCCAGTGGCTCGGCAGCAGTCGGTCGACCCGGAGCGCGCTCGCGGCCTCGACGGCCTCCCTCTCGTCGTTGTACCACTTGGTGTACTTCGGCTCGCGCGTCTCCTTGTCCGGGATCATCCCCGCGCTCCCGAACGCGACGATCCCGAGGTCGATGTCGAACTCCCGGCCCAGCCGCCCGAAGGAGTCCGCCGGCCGAGAGTCGCCGGGGTGGAACACCGTCCCGGACTCGTGTTCGAACACGTACCCCACCGGGTGCTCGGCGTCGGGGTCGTTCACCGCGACGACGTGGACCGTGAACTCACCCACCTCCAGCACGTCGCCCTCGGCGACTTCTTGGAACTGGTCGGCGTCGAGCGCCCAGCGATCTTCCCAGGACTGTTGCTCGCGTGCGGCCGCGAGCGACGCGTCGGGGGCGACGAAGGGCGCGCCCGTGGCTTCGAGGATCGGCGCCTGCGACTCGCCGTGGACGTGGTCGCTGTGCTCGTGGGTCGCGAACACCGCGTCGGCCTCGGTCACGTCCGCAGGATCGAACGGGACGGGGATCATCCGGACCGTTCGCGGCGGGTCGCCGGTGCCCACGTAGGGGTCGACGAACAGCGTCGTCCCCTCGCTCCCCTTCAACACGAACCCGTTACAGCCGAGATACCAGACCGCGACGGAGTCCGGATCGGCCGACTCGATCGCGCGGGGAAGCCAGTCGCCCCAGTCGCTCGTGGTCATGGGACGGAGTGGGGGCGGGCGTCCCATAGCCGTTGTGCCACACCCCCCGAAGATACTCAAGGGAGGGTCGTGTCAGTTCGTCGCATGCAACCCTCCACGCGCGATACCGCCGCGTTCGCCGAGATGTGCCACGCCATGGAGCACGCCGCGGGCGCCGTCGCCGACGGCGCCGGCCGGAAGCTGTTCGACGGGTAGCCCGACGCGGGGTTTTTGCCTTTCCGGACACGCCGAGAGAGAGTGAGCAGATCATCGTTTCTCGGCGCGATCGCGGTCGCCGTCGCCGCGGGCGCCACCGGCTGGTACGTTTCGACGGCGACGCCGCTGGGGGTGGCCGTCGGCGACACGCCGCTCGATCCGCTGGTGGCCCGCGCGCTGCTCGCGCTCTCGTTCACGGCCGTCGTGTTCGGCTGCTACCGGCTCGTCCTCTCGTGGCTCACGCGCGACGCGACCAAACGCCGGCAGCACGACCTGCGGAACGTCCTGCGGCTGGGGTTCGGCGTCGTCGGCCTCGTCGGCGTACTCGGCGCGCTGACCGACCAGTGGCTCGGCGTGCTGTTCTCGCTGGGGGTCGTCGGCTTCGCGATCACGTTCGCGCTCCAGCAGCCCCTCCTCTCGCTGCTCGGCTGGGTGTACATCACCGCCAAGCGGCCCTACGGCGTCGGCGACCGCGTCCGGATCGGCGACGTGAAAGGCGACGTGGTCGCGGTGGACTTCCTCGTCACCACGCTCTGGGAGGTCGGCGGGGAGTTGGTCTCGACCAATCAGCCCTCCGGCCGGCGTGTCACGGTCCCCAACAGCGTGGTGCTCTCCGCGGACCTCACGACGTTCGGCGGCGCCGGCGGCGAGTTCGTCTGGAACGAGCTCTCGGTACAGGTGGCCTACGAGACGGAGCTCCCCTACGCCCGCGAGCTGATGGTCGAGGAGGCCGAGGCGCTGCTCGGCGACGAGATGCGCCGGCGGGTCGAACGCTACCGCGACGAGCTCAGCGAGACCGCAGTCGAGCTCACCGTCGACGAGGCGCCGACGGTGAACGTCGTCCAGCGGGAGTCGTGGGTCGAACTCCGGCTGCGCTACCTCGTCGACCCGCGACGGGCGACCCGGACGCGGAACCGACTGTACGAACGGATCCTCGAGCGCTTCAACGAGGCGCCGGATCGAATCCGTTTCCCGGTCAGCCGGAACCGCTGAGCCCCGCGTCGCGTGCAGCGACGCCGGGATCGAAACCCCGAAACCCGCCGCCGGCCTCCGCCCGATAATGGAGTCGGGCCGCATCGACGTTTCGACGCTCGACGGACCGTTCGACCTGCAGTCGACGCTGGAGAGCGGGCAGAGCTACCTCTGGGAGCGCGCCGACGGCGACGGCTACACCGAGTCCGCCGCCCACGGCGGCGACGCGTGGTACGAGACCGTCCTCCCGCCGACGCCGGGACTCGTCGACCAGCCCACGGTCGTCCGCGCCCGGCAGCGCGGCGGCGTCGACGAGCGACGCTCGTCTGCCGATCGGACGCAGTCCGATCACGTCGACGACGGGACGATCGAGTGGGAGGCCGGCGGCGTTCCGGCCGATGCGGGTGACGACGGCACGCCCGCCGCGCCAACGGCGTCGGCCGACGGCGAAGCGATCCTCACGCACCTACTCAGACTCGACGACGACCTCGCGGCGATCTACGACGCGACCGACGACGGCGCGCTGCTCTCGCGGGCGTACGACCGCTACCGCGGGCTGCGGCTCGTCCGAGACCCCGCCTTTCCCTGTCTGATCTCCTTTATCTGCTCGGCGCAGATGCGGGTGAGCCGGATCTTCGGGATGCAGCGGTCGCTCCGGCAGGCGTACGGCACGCCGGTCGACCTCGGCGACAGGACGCTCCACGCCTACCCGACGCCCGAGGCGCTCGCGGAGCGCACCGAGGACGAACTGCGGGAGCTGAGCCTGGGCTACCGTGCGCCGTACGTCCAGCGCACCGCCGAGATGGTGGCGTCCGGCGAGGCCCACCCCGACGACGCGCGTGGGCTGCCGTACGAGGACGCGCGCGACGAACTCACGCAGTTCGTCGGCGTCGGCGACAAGGTAGCCGACTGCGTGCTGCTGTTCTCGCTGGGCTACCTGCAGGCGATCCCGCTGGACACGTGGATCAAGACCGCCATCGGCGACTACTTCCCCGACTGCGAGGGCGGCAACTACACTGAGACCTCGCGGGCGATCCGGGAGCGCCTCGGCGCCGGCCTGCCCGAACGCGACGAGCCGTTCGGCGAGAGCGGCCCCGACGCGTACGCGGGCTACGCCCAGACGTACGTGTTCCACCACCTGCGGACCGACGGTGACTGATCTCGCCGTTTACGAGAGCGGAGCTCTCGTTCGCCAACCAGAACGCGAAGCGTTCTGGTGACGGCACGCTGTCAGCCGGCGTGGGCGACTGAGCCGCACCAGTTCGGCGACGCCGCGCCGAATCGGCGACACCCTCGCCCACCCGAACTGTCAAGCCGGCGTCCGCCGAAGCGACGCGTATGTCTACAACTCCGTACGGCGAGTGGGACTCCCCCGTCGCCGCGGCCGACGTGGCCGCCGACACGCTGCGGTTCGGCCCCGTCGCGGTCGACGACGGCAGCGTCTACTGGCTCGAACGGCGCCCCGACGAGGAGGGCCGCGGCGTGGTCGTCCGCGCCGACGGCGACGGTAGCGATCCCGTCGAGGTGACGCCCGAGGACGCCGACGTGCGGACGCTGGTCCACGAGTACGGCGGCGGCGACTTCGCGGTACAGGACGGCACCGTGTTCTACGCCGCGTTCGACGATCAGCGACTCTACCGGCTCGACGAGGGCGGCGAGCCCGAACCGATCACGCCGGAGCCGGAAGCCGAACGCGCTCACCGCTACGCCGACGTGGCGGTGTCCCCCGACAGCGACCGTCTCTACGCGGTCCGGGAGCGCCACGAGGGCGACGACGCCGAGGACGTGATCAACGAGCTCGTCACGCTGCCCGCCGACGGCAGCGAGGCGCCCGCGGTCGTCGCGTCGGGCCACGACTTCTACTCGTTCCCGCGGCTCGACCCCGACGGCGAGCGGCTCGCGTGGACGACGTGGGACCACCCGCGGATGCCGTGGGACGGCACCGAGCTCCACGTCGCCGACGTGGGCGACGACGGCTCGCTCGCCGAGGAGCGCGTCGTTCTGGGCGGCCCCGAGGAGTCGGTGTTCCAGCCCGGCTGGAGCCCCGACGGCCGGCTCCACGCCGTCTCGGACCGGACGGGCTGGTGGAACCTCTACGCGATCGACGCCGCGGGCGACGACGAGCCGCGGAACCGGACGCCCGAGGACGCGGAGTTCGGCGTGCCGCAGTGGTCCTTCGGCTCGGCGACGTACGCGTTCCTCGACGACGGCCGCGTCGCGGTGCTCCGCAACAGCGACGGCGAGTGGTCGCTCTGCCTGCTCGACGAGGACGACGAACTCCGGACGGCCGGCCTCCCCTTCTCAGCCTACCCTCACGCCCGGATCGCGACCGACGGCGAGGCGCTGGCGTTCGTCGCCGGCGGCCCCGAGACGCCCGCGACGGTCGCGCGCTGGACGCCCGGCGACGACGATCCCACCCGACTCCGGCAGTCGTTCACGCTCGATCTGAAGGCGGGAATGGTCTCGGCGCCGGAGCACGTCGACGTGCCCACCCGCGACGGCGAGACGACCCACGCCTACTACTACCCGCCGACGAACGCCGACGAGCGTGCACCCGAGGGCGAGGAGCCGCCGCTGGTGACGATGGTCCACGGCGGCCCGACGAGTCAGACGTTGCCCGTCGCGAACCTCGCGATCCAGTTCTTCACCACCCGCGGCTTCGCGGTCGCGGACGTGAACTACCGCGGCTCCACGGGCTACGGCCGCGACTACCGCGACGCGCTGCAGGGCGAGTGGGGCGTGCTCGACACCGCCGACGTTGTCGACACCGCCGAGTACCTCGCCGAGACTGGGCGCGCGGACCCGGACCGGCTCGCGATCACGGGCGGCAGCGCGGGCGGCTACGCGGTGCTCTGTGCGCTGGCGTTCCACGACACGTTCGACGCCGGCGCGAGCCACTACGGCGTCGCCGACCTCGAAGCGCTCGCGACGGGCACCCACAAGTTCGAGTCGCGCTATCTCGACGGGCTGGTCGGCTCGCTGCCCGAGGCCCGGGAGACCTACGAGGAACGCTCGCCGGCGTTCCACGCCGAATCCATCGACGCGCCGCTGCTACTCCTGCAGGGCGGCGAAGACCGCGTCGTTCCCCAAGAACAGGCCGAGGACATGGTGGACGCGCTGGTCGCGACGGAGACGCCGTACGCCTACGCGCTGTTCCCCGAGGAGCGCCACGGGTTCCGGACCGCCGAGGCGAGCCGGCGGGCGCTCGAACTCGAACTTGCCTTTTACGGCGAGACGTTCGGCTTCGAGCCCGCCGACGAGATTCCCGAGATCAAGCTCCACGAGGGGCAGCGCTCTGTGCGGCGGGTAGAGTAGCGCGAGGTCGAGAAGCGAACTCCGCGGTCGCTCAGAGGGTGAGCGTCGCGTCGGGCATGTTCAGGAACGCCGTTTCGTACCCCTCGTGCCGGGAGACCTGCGGCGGCGTGCCGACCGAGATCGTGAGTTCGTCGCCGGACTCGACGCCGTCGACGACCGCGCCGTAGTGGACGCCGAGGTCGGGATCCAGCCACTCGTAGAGGTAGTCGTCGAACACCGTCTCGCCGTCGCGGGTCAACGTCGCCGACAGCGACATCAGCGGCAGCGGGAAGCGGTTGTACGGCGTGCGCGGCGAGACGGCGAGATACTGCTGGTCTTCCCCGCCGTCGAACGCCGTCGCGTCGTCGAGGCTGGTCACCGCCAGCACCGCGTCACCGCTCTCGGTCGTTCCGTGAGCCGTCCCGGGCAGCGCGTCGACCGCGGGCGCCCGCCTGACGGGGACCATCTCCATCTCCATCGGCTCGACGGCGCCGAGGGTCCCCTGCCGGGCCTCGGGAATGTCGGTGAACGGCACCTCCTGCAGTTCGGAGCGCTGGTAGTCGATCGTGAACTCGAACGCCGCCGAGCCGGCCTCCGCCAGCGATCCCGTCCGGCGACTGCTCCCCTCGCCGACCGTGACGGTCAGGTCGTACTCGCCCTGCTCGGGAAGTTCGACGTTGTCGCCGAAGTGAAACCCCATGTTCTGGGAGAGCATCGCCCACGGGTTGTTCCTGTCCACCGACTCGCCGTTCCGGGAGATCTCGACGGTCGGGCTCACGTCCGAGGGGACAACGCCCGTCTCGCTGTGCCAGACGAACGGCATGAGGTGGAGCGCGTCGTTCGAGCCGACTTCGACCTGCGTGGTGTCGCTGCCGGTGATCGTCCAGAAGCGGTGGGGGAAGCTGTACGTCAGCGCACAGCTGTACCCGCCGTCGCTCGCCATCCCGCCCATCAGCATCCCCTCGGTGTGGGTGGGGTAGTAGACGCCGTCCGGGCGGTTCTCTACCAGCGGCGGCTCGCGGTTGCCCGACTGGAGTTCGAACCCCAGACAGCCCGCAGTACCGACGGCGCCGGCGGCGCCGAGGCCGGCGAGGAACGACCGCCTACGCATGCGCCACCTCCCCGTCCTCGGCGACCTCGGGGTTCGCGGGCGGGAGCGCCCGCAGCGAGCGCGGGGGGACGAGGAAGTTGCCTCGGCGCACCGTGTTGATGTACTGCAGGATCCCGTTGTTGGTGCGCTGGCCGACCGCGGAGTTGCGGTCGATCTCCTCGCCGTTCATTGCCTCGCGAGTGGTGACGAAGTCGGCGATCTCGCGCTGCAGCGAGAGGAAGTGGACGCCGGCGCGACCCTGATCCGTCGAGTCGAAATCGCGGCGCAGGATGATCGGTGCGTCGTCCTCGCGCACGTCGACCATCTTCTGCCCGTGGCCGACGACGCCGTCGCGCCGGGCGCTGTCCATCGGGTCGGCGCAGTCGTCCATCCGCGGGTCGGTGCCGAGGTTCTCGCCGGCGTCCTCGACCACGTCGTTCTCGGCGTGATGCGGGCAGAACATCTTCGCGACGCGCTGCTCGCGGCTGTCCTGCTCGTACCACTGGGTCAGGTTCAGCGTCAGCGTCGAGATCTGCTGGGTCGTGCCGCCGGCGAAGGGGCCCGACTGTATCGTCACGCGGTCCTCGGTGGGCTGGTTCCCCTCGTAGGCGGACTCGAACCCCATGTACAGCGGGGCGTCCTCCGGGACGGGCCCGTCGTCGGGGACGCCGTCGACGTCCTGATTCTCGGCGGGCAGCCCGTCGCCGATGAAGCCGGTCCGGCGCTCGCGGACGGTGAACGCGTCCGTCAGCGCGGCGTCGGGCTGGGAAACGCCGTTGAGCTCGTCGAGTTCGCCTTTCAGCGCCTCCTCGGCGCCCATCACCACCTCGCCGTGATCGCTCGCGAGGTGGACGATCGCGTCGGGGTCGTCGGGGTCCGGGTCCTCGAACGAGGAGAGCGCCCGCGGCTCGGGCAGGTCGACGCTCTCGGGCAGGTCGGCGTCGAAGCGGTCGAAGTAGTACGGCGAGTAGCTCACCGTCAGGAGCAGCCCCGCGGCCGAGCGCTCGTAGGCGCGCTCGACGCCGGAAAGCGCCGCCTCGACGGTCTCGCGCTCGGCGTCGGTCGGCGTCCCCTCGCCGTAGTCCAGCGGGAGCAGCACGCGGTGTCGCGGGTGGTGGTTGTTCCCCGCCTCGGTGGTCGGGAGGAACTCGTTCCAGGCGTGCTGGCGCTCCGGGAACGCGGAGCCGGGCGCCTCGGGCCCCCGCGGCACGTCGATCTCCGGCCCCCGGTTCAGACAGGCCGACAGCGCCGCCGCGCCGCCGATCGCGACCGCGGACTTGACGAACTCGCGGCGGTCGATCCCGTGGGAGTCGCTCATACTCGCGGTAGGGGATCGACGGGAAAGTGGGTTCTGGTGCGACTCTCGAAACGCCGTCGAGACCGTCGCTACCCGTCGAGTAGCTCGTCGACCAGCCGCGTGAAGCGGTCGACCAGCCGGTCGCCCGCGTCGGGGTCGACCGTCGCGAGCAGCGACCGCGTCGCGTCGGGGTCGGCGAGCGAGAGGTGGACCCGGCCCCGCTCGTCGCGGCGCTGGTCGATCAGCCCCGCGCCGCGGAGGCGGTCGACGTGGTAGGAGAGCGTGCTCCGGGCGACGCCGAGGCGGTCGGCGAGGTCGGCCGCGGGCGCCTCCCCCGCGAGCAGCGCCGCGAGCACGGCCCGGGCGGTCTCCCGCCGGGCGAGCGCGATCCGCTCGCGCTCGCGCTCGTCGTACCCCGGCGGGAAGTAGTGGACGCGGCCGTACCGCTCGTCGGCGACGACGCTGCCAGCCCGGCGGAGCCGCCGCAGGTGGTACTGGAGCTGCCCGGTCGCGAGGTCGAACTCCCGGCCGAGCGCGTTGGCGTGCCGGCCCGGGTGGTCGCGGACGTGTTCGAGCAGCCGCTCCCGGAGCTCGCTCATGGCTCGTCCCCTCCGTCCTCGTCCCGATCGCCCCCGTCGGCCCGGGCCGCGCTCGCGTACGCCGGCTTGCCCACGAGGTAGACGGCGGCGATCACCAGCGCCGCCATCGACACGTCGAGGGCGTGTTCGAGCGTGTGGTGCAGCCCCGGCCCGACCGCGCCGAGGTAGGCGCCCACGCCGACCGCGCTGCGGGCGAGCAGCGTCGACAGCGCCAGCGCGACCAGCAGGTAGCGCCGCGAGCGCCGCCGGACGAACGCCGCGATCGCGACGCCGGCGACGACGGCGGTCAGCGCGGCCGCCAGCGAGAGCAGGACGAACATCGCGGGGTCCTGCCCGTGGACGCCGGCGGCCAGCGGGGGGAGCATCACCCCCGCTTGCGTCTCGACGGGCATACGCCTCTCGGTGGCGGTGTGGCAGCGACGCACCGGCAACCGTGCCGGCCCGCACCAACCAATATGGTCCTCCGATCCAACCCACGGGTATGTCCGAACACGAGGTGACGGCGACCGTCGACGGGACGACCGAGACGGCGACCGTCGAGGCCCGGCGGCTGCTGGTCCACGCGCTCCGGGAGGACTGGGGGTACACCCAGCCGAACGTCGGCTGCGACTCCGGGAAGTGTGGCGCCTGCACCGTCGAACTCGACGGCGAGATCGTCAAGTCCTGCTGCGTGCTCGCGGTGCAGGCCGACGGCAGCGAGATCACCACCGTCGGCGGGGTCGAGGGGGCGCCCGATGGGCTCGCGGAAGCCGACGAGAGCGTCCCCGAGCCCGGCGCCGACGCCGAGTTCGGCCCGGTCCAGCGCAGCTTCCACGAGGAGCACGGACTCCAGTGTGGCTACTGCACGCCGGGGATGGTGCTCCGGAGCCGCGACCTGCTCGCCGACAACCCCGACCCCGACCGCGAGGAGATCCGCGCGGGGCTGAAGGGGAACGTCTGTCGCTGCACGGGGTACGAGAACGTGATCGACGCCGTCGAGGCCGCGGCCGAGAAGCTCGAACCGATCGAGACCGACGGCGGAGCGGGCGAGTCGCCGGGGGACGGGCCGGCCGCTGGGGGTGGGGACTGATGTTCCCGCCGCGGTTCGACTACGAGCGCCCCGACTCCCTCGACGCCGCGCTCGACGCGCTCGCCGAGGAGGGAGCGATCCCCCTCGCGGGCGGGCACGACCTGATCCCCTTGCTCAAAGCCCGCGAGCGCGACCCGGGGACGGTCGTCGACCTCGGCGGCCTCGCGGAACTCCGCGGCGTGGAACGCGTCGTCACCGACGAGGGGGCGACCGAACGGCTCTCCGTCGGGGCGCTGACGACCGACGCCGACCTGCTCGACGCCGACCCGGCGGGGGTCGACGGCCTGTTGGACGCGACCCGCGCCGTGGGCGACGCACAGATCCGCAACCGCGGCACCGTCGGCGGCAACCTCGCGGCCGCCCACCCGGCGAGCGACATCCCCGCGGCGACGCTCGCGGGCGACGCGCGGCTCCACCTCGTCGGCCCGGACGGCGACCGGACGGTCCCGGCCGGCGAGTTCGCGACCGGCGACCACGAGACCGTCCGCGAGGGAGACGAACTGCTGACGCGGATCTCGCTGCCGCTCTCGCCGACCGCCGGGAGCGCGTACAGCCGGAAAACGCACCCGTCGACGGGGTACGCGTCGGTCGGCGTCGCCGCGCGCGTCGAGGTGGTCGACGGCGTCGTGACCGACCCGCGGGTGGCGGCGGTCGGCCTCTGTGAGGCCCCGGTCCGGCTCGCGGCAGTCGAGCGCGAGCTCGACGGTGCCGACGCGGGCGCGCCGGTGGCCGCGATCGCGGACGCGGCCGAACGGGCGGGCGAGCGTGTCGAGCGGTCGGTTCGCGAGGACCACGTCGTCCCCGCCGACCAGCGCCGCAGGCTGCTACCGGGGTGTGCCGAGGCGGCCGTCTCGAGCGCGGTCGCTCGCGCGGTCGGGCGCGAGGGGGTGGCCGTATGAGCGGCGAGGAGAGCGTCATCGAGGCCGAGGGGTCGGTGCCGGCGACCGCCGACCCCGGCGCGGCCGAGGGCGGCGAGGGGGTGGGCGACAGCCCGCTGCGCCGCGAGGACGCCCGCGCGCTCCGCGGGGAGACGACGTACACCGACGACTTCGGGCGGGAGGCCGCGGCGCTCTCGTTCGTCCGGAGCCCGCACGCACACGCCCGGGTCGAGGGGGTCGACGTCGGGGCGGCCGAAGCCGTCGACGGCGTGATCGCCGTCTACACGTGGGGTGATCTGGCCGACAGCGACGCGCCGATGCGGCTGCCGGTCCGGACCGACCCGCTGGACTGCGAGGTGCCGGGCCACCCCGTGCTCGCGGCCGACCGCGTTCGGTACGACGGCCAGCCCGTCGCCGCAGTGGTCGCGCGGGACCGCTACGCCGCCGCCGACGGCGTCGAGGCGGTCGACGTGGCGTACGCCCCCCTCGGCGTGGAGACCGACCCCCGCGCCGCCGCCGACGAGGACGGGCCGACGCTGTTCGGGGCGGCGCCGGACAACGTCGCCGCTGTCGGCGAGCTGGGCGACCGGGAAGCGACCGATCGCGCGTTCGCCGAGGCCGAGGAGATCGTCAGCGTCGACCTCGAGAACAACCGCCTGATCCCCAGCGCGCTCGAACCGCGTGCGGCGCTCGCGGAGTACGACCGGACGGAGGGGTTCACGGTGACGATGACCAGCCAGTCGCCCCACGGCCACCGGCGGAAGCTCTCACACACGCTCGGCGAGCCGGAACGGCAGATCCGGGTGATCTCGCCCGACGTGGGCGGCGGGTTCGGCCACAAGGGCCACCACCACCCCGGCGAGGCGATGGCCGCCTGGGCCGCCCGCGAGCTCGACGAGGCGGTGAAGTGGACCGCCACGCGCTCGGCGAACTACCGCGAGGGCGCCCACGGTCGCGACCACCGGACGACCGCCGAACTCGCGCTCGACGCCGACGGGCGCTTTCTCGGCCTCCGGGCGGAGACGTACGCCGGCATCGGCGGCTACGCGCTCGGCGGCGGCGGCGCGATGCCGGGGTGGTACGGCCGGCTGCTCGCCAGCCAGTACGACATCCCCGCGATCTACTGCCGGTCGCGCTGTGTGTTCACGACGACCGCGCCCGTCCACTCCTACCGCGGCGCGGGCCGGCCGGAGGCGGTGTACGTCACCGAGCGCCTCGTCGACGTGGCCGCCGACGAGCTCGGCGTCGATCCGGTCGAACTCCGGCGGCGGAACCTGATCGACCCCGACGCGTTCCCCCACGAGACCGCGGTCGGCGCGACGTACGACAGCGGGAACTACGAGCCCACACTCGACGAGGCCGCCGACGCCGTCGCGGACTACCCCAGTGGCGGCAAACGCGACGACGACGGGCGCCTGCGCGGCGTCGGGGTCGCGGGCTACGTCGAGAGCACCGGCGGCGGTTTCGAGAGCGGCGTCGTCCGCGTCCACCCCGACGGCGGCGTCACGGTCTCGGCGGGCACCCACGACCACGGACAGGGTCACGGGACGATCTACGCACAGATCGTCGCCGAGGCGCTCCCGGTCGGCCCCGGGGAGATCGAGGTCGTCGAAGGCGACACGGACAAGGTGCCCACCGGGACGGGGACGTTCGGCTCCCGGAGCACGGTCGTCGGCGGCAACGCGGTCGCCGAGAGCGCCGCGGACGTGCTGCAGAAGGCCGAACGGATCGCCGCCCACGAGCTCGACGCCGACCCCGCCGAAGTCGAGCAGACCGACTCGGGGTTCCGGGCCGACGGCGAGGGCTGCTCGTTCGCCGACGTGGCCGACGCCGCCTACGGACGGGGGCTCCCTGCCGGGCTCTCGCCGGGACTCGAAGCCACGACGTTCTACGAACTCGAAGACACCGCCTACACGTTCGGCAGCCACGCGGTCGCGGTGGCGGTCGACCCCGAGACGGGGGAGTTCGAGATCGAGCGCTACGTCGCCGTCGACGACTGTGGCGTCCGGGTCAACCCCCGGATCGTCGAGGGGCAGGTCCACGGCGGCGTCGCGCAGGGGCTCGGGCAGGCCCAGTCCGAGCGGGCGACGTACGACGAGGACGGCACGCTGGCGGCGTCGACGATGCTCGACTACGCGCTCCCGCGGGCCGGTGACCTGCCGGACATCGAGGCACGGGCGAAGGAGACGCCCAGTCCGAAGAACGAGCTCGGGGTGAAGGGGATCGGCGAGGCCGGCACGATCGCGGCGCCGCCGGCGCTGGTGAACGCGGTCGCCGACGCGGTCGGCGTCGATCACTTGGATATGCCGCTCACGCCGGAACGGGTCCGGACGGCAGCAGAGCGCTGATCGCGCCGCTCAGTCGTCCGCGAGCGGCGCGCCGTGTTCGGTGTCGGGCTTGTTGCGCAGACACGCCGAGAGGTGGCCGTTCCCGTGGTCGGTCTCCTCGGGCTCCTCCTCCTCACACGGCGTGGTGAACGTCGAGAGCTCGGTCTCGGCCGTCTCGATGTCGCCGTCCGTGAGCGCGTCGAGCGCGCGGTCGATGATCGCCTCGGCCTCGTCGTCGGCGAGCGTCTCGGGTAGGTCGAACTCCATCCTGAGCTCGTCTTCGACCGTCTCGTCGTCGACGACCGTCGGTTCCTCGTCGGGCGGGGAGAGCGCCTGTCGGATCCCCTCGGGGTCGACTTCGCCGGCTTGGACCTTGTCCCGGAACGTCAGCACCGCGCGCCAGTCCTCCTGTTCGAGGTCGTACTCGTCGGACTGGATCACCATGTGACAGCGCGTGTGGAACTTACAGCCCGACGGCGGGGAGATGGGGCTGGGGACGGTGCCCGTGAGCTCGATGTTCTCGCGCTGGTCCGAGGGGTCCGGCCGCGGGATCGCCGACAGCAGCGCCTCGGTGTAGGGGTGCTGGGGGTTGGTGAACACCTCGTCGGTGTCGCCGATCTCGACGATCTCGCCCAGATACATCACCGCGACGCGGTCACAGACCTCGCGGACGACGCTCATGTCGTGGCTGATGAACAGCATCGAGAGCCCGAACTCCTCCTGGATGTCGTTCAGCAGCGAGAGGATCTCCGCGCGGATCGACACGTCGAGCGCGGAGACGGGCTCGTCGGCCACGATGAACTCGGGGTTGAGCACGAGCGCGCGGGCCAGCGCGATGCGCTGTTTCTGCCCGCCGGAGAACTCGTGGGGGTAGCGGTCGTAGTAGTCCGCCTCCAGCCCAACGCGTTCGAGCAGGTCCTCGACGATCTCCCGGCGGCGCTGCTTGTCGGTCATCCCGTGGACCATCAGCAGCTCCGCGACCGAGCGCCCGACGGTCATCCGCGGGTCGAGGCTCGAGGAGGGGTCCTGGAAGATCATCTGGGCGTCCCGGCGGAACGCCTTGAGCTCCTCGTCGTCGAACTTCGTCACGTCGTTGGGGTGAGTGCCGTCGGCGTTCCGCTCGCGGCCGGCGCGGCCGCCGCCGTTGAAGATGACCTCGCCGTCGGTGGCCTCCTCCAGCCGGATGATCGAAGACGCCGCGGTCGACTTCCCACAGCCGGACTCGCCGACCAGTCCGAGCGTCTCGCCCTCGGCGATGTCGAAGCTGATCCCGTCGACGGCCTTGGCGGCGCCGACCTGCCGGGAGAGGATCCCCTCGGTGATCGGGTAGTGCTTCTGGAGGTTCCGGACGGAGACCAGCGGTTCGTCAGTCACTGGTGACACCCCCGGTGGTCGCGCCGTCGTCTTGGACGATCTCCTCTTTCACCGTCGACGGGTCGTACCCCTGCTGGTAGTGGACACACGAGACGGCGTGAGTGTCCGAGATCGGCTCCTCGGGGGGCTGCTCGCCGGCGGTGCACTCCTCGACCGCGTAGTCACACCGCGGCGCGAACCGGCAGCCGTCCGGGGGGTTGATCGGCGAGGGGAGCGTCCCCGGGATCCCCTCCGCGGCGCGGGCCTGCCCGGGCAGACACTCGAGCAGCGCCCGCGTGTACGGGTGGGAGGGGTCCTCGAAGATCTCGGTGACGGTCCCCCGCTCCATCACCTTCCCGGCGTACATCACGACGACGTGGTCGGCGATGCCGGCGACGACGCCGAGGTCGTGGGTGACGAAGAGGATCGACATGTCGTACTCGTCCTGCAGATCCTCGAGCAGGTTCAGAATCTGGGCCTGCACCGTCACGTCGAGCGCGGTCGTCGGCTCGTCGGCGATCAGCAGGTCGGGGTTGGTGACCAGCGCCATCGCGATCATCACGCGCTGTTTCTGTCCGCCGGAGAACTCGTGGGGGTAGTCGTCCAGCCGCGCGGCGGCGTTGGCGACGCCCACGTCGTTGAGCAGTTCGACCGCGCGCTCGCGGGCCTCCTGCTTGGAGACGTCGGGCTCGTGGGTCTGGACCGCCTCGACGATCTGCCAGCCGACCGTGTAGCAGTGGTTGAGCGCGTCCTGTGGGTTCTGGAAGATGTGGGCGATCCGCCCGCCGCGGATCTCCTCCAGTTCGGACTCGCTCATCGTCGTGACCTCCCGCCCGTCGAACGTGACGCTCCCGGAGACCTCACCCGGGGGCGTGGGGACGATGCGAGTGATCGACTCGCTGGCAACCGTCTTGCCCGACCCCGACTCGCCCACGAGACAGACCGTCTCGCCGCGGGGGATCTCGAAGTCGATGCCGTCGACGGCGACCAGCGTTCCTTTGTCCGTCGTAAACTCCGTCGTGAGTCCTTCGACCGTGAGTAGTGGTTCGTCTGTCATCATTCTGACTCCGCGTCGGCTTCGGGGTTCAGTGCGTCGAGGAGGGCGTCCCCGAGGAAGTTGAACGCCAGGATGGTGAAGAAGAGGAACATCCCGGGCGCCAGCGTGATCCACGGGGCGAACCCGAGGTCGCTGCGGCCCGCAGAGATCAGCTGCCCCCAGGAGGGGACCGCCGAGTCACCGAGGCCGAGGAACGCGAGCTGTGCCTCCGCGAGGATGAACGCCGGCACGAGCAGCGTGATGTTGGTGATGATGCTGCTCGCGCTGTTGGGCACGATGTGGGCCCGGATGATCCGGTACGTGCTCGCGCCGCTGAGCTGGGTGGCCTTGATGTACTCCTCTTCCGTCTTCGCGAGCGCGTTGGACCGCACGTAGCGTGCGGTCCCCTCCCAGGCGAACAGCCCGAAGAGGACGATGAACAGGAACAGCCCGCCGCCCCAGATGTAGAGGATCAGCAGGTAGAGGATGAACGTCGGGAACGACTGCTGGATGTCGACCCAGCGCATCAGCACCTCGTCGACGAGGCCGCCCGCGTACGCCGACACCGTCCCGACCGCGGTGCCGATGGTGATGACGATCAGCGTCGCGATGAAGCCGATCTTCATGCTGATCTGCATCCCGTAGATGATGATCTTGAAGATGTCCTTGCCGTTCTGGGTCGTCCCGAGCGGGTACTGGAGCGTCCCCTGACAGGCGCCGTCGACGACCGGCCCGACGCAGTTGATCGGGTAGTTCGAGGGGATCTCGAGGAACATCGGCGGCTGGTACTTCAGGAACAGCTCCGACTCCGGCGCCGGGATCACGATCGGCCCCAGCACGCCGATGACGAAGATGAAGATCAGCCAGCCGAGGCTCACCATCGCCGGGCGGTTGCGCTTCATCTCCCGCCAGTAGTACTTCGTCATCCGCGCGTTCTGGTACAGCGGCAGCACCACGTAGAACCCGAACAGGATCAGCGACACCGCGAACAGCCAGTCGAGCTGGGTCACGTCGTACTCCCAGCCGATCGGCGCGAACGTCGGCGTGTACTGCCCGCCGAGATCGAGACCGAGCATGCTGTCGTAGCTGCCGGTGACGAGGAAGTGGTCGTACAGCATCAACAGCACGAGCACGCCCATCGACACGACGGTGCCGAGGAAGTTCACCGACAGTTCGCGGTCGGACTCCTCGGTGATCTGGTCCCAGTCGACTTGATCGAAGGTAGCTCTGTCCGTCGCCATTATCGGTCCTCGAAGCTGATCCGCGGGTCGAGCATCGTGTACACCAGGTCCTGTAGCAGGTTCCCGATGGTCGCGACGAAGGTGAAGAACAGGGTCGAGCCGAGCACGAGGCTCGTGTCCTGTGAGGTGATCGCCCGGAACAGCGTCGTCCCGAGCCCGGGGATGCTGAACACCACCTCGACCAGCAGCGAGGCGCCGGTGAACAGCGCCAGCAGCTGGCTCACCATCGTCGTCGACAGCGGTACCATCGTCGGGCGGAGGATGTGCTGGAAGTAGATCTTGTACGTCGAGACCCCCTTCGCCCGTGCGGTCTTGACGAAGTCGGCGTTGACGTACTCGGCGGACTCGTTACGCGAGACGCGCATGATCCCGCCGATCGAGCCCGTCACCAGCACGAACACCGGCACCGACAGCTGGATCGCGTTCTCGACGCTGAACACCCCCACGTCGGTGTTGTATATCACGGGGATCCACTCCAACGTCACCCCGAATATCAGCAACAGGATGATCCCGAAGAAGAAGTTCGGGATCGCGTAGCCGAAGAAGGCGAAGCCTGTCGCGACGTGGTCCTTCCAGCTGTACTGGTTCGCCGCCGAGTACAGCCCCACGATCGGGCCGATCAAGATCGTCAGTATCGTCCACGGGACCGAGTACTGGGCGGTGTAGTACAGTGACTCGAGCAGCGCCTCCGTCACCGGTTGGTTGCGGCTGTCCGACCACCCCCAGTGGAACGTGTAGATGCCGACGACGTAGTCCATGTAGCGCACGTGGGGCGGACGATCGAGTCCCAACCGTTCCTCAGCACGCTCCGCCGCCTCCTCCGGGTCGTCGCCGGCCATCGCCGCTTGTGTCACTGCCTGCTGGACGTTGGGGTTCGGCGCCGCCATCATCAACCCCCAGGTGATCGAGACGATGATGAACGTCACGATGGCCGCCCACGCGACCCGTCGGACGATGTACCATTCCATTCCCATATGTTAGAGCCTCATGTGTGTCTGTCTCCGAAATCTCGGTATCCGCTGGTGTCAACCGCCACCGTCCGCCGAGCACTGGTGTCGGTTGTCACACTGGGTGTGTCTGTGTACCGCATCTCGAACAATGTGTGTTTCGGTAGTCGATCCGTGACTCCCGAAAAATTCACCGCGTGGAGGGTCAGTTCTCTCGGTACCAGATCGGGAAGTCCCAGCCGCTGAAGAAGTCCTCGATCGGCCCCTCGATGTCCGCGGCGTAGCCGACGGTGTTCGCGCTGAACGTCAGCATGCCGATCGGCTGGGCCTGGTTGAGGTTGATGAAGATCTCCTTCATCGCCTCGGCCAGCTCCTCCCGGCTGGTCGCGTTGTTGGCCTGCTGGTACAGGCCGTCCGCGTCCCACTGCGGGTAGTACCCCTGCGGGTTCGTGCTCCCGTCCTGCAGGAAGAACACGTCGCTGACGGTGGGGTTGAGCGGGTAGGTGTTGTAGCCGTAGATGACGCTCATGTCCCAGGCTTCGGCGCTCGTCACGTCACGCGGGCCACGGTTGAACGGGCCGGCGTTCCACTCGGTCTCGCCCTCGGGTGACTCCTGCTGGAAGTAGTTGGTCAGGAACTGCGAGGACTGGGTCGCGGTCGTCTCGACGACGATCCCCGCGTTCTCCTCGTACTCCTGAGCGATGAACTCCGCGAGGGACTGGTTGGTGTTCGACGACGCCGAGTGGTGCAGCGTGATCGTACACTGGTCGCCGTCGGGGTTGAGCAGGCGGCCCTGCCCGTCGTAGCTGTAGTCGGTGTCCTCGATCGCGTCGCGGATTCGGCTCCGTGCGGGCTCGGGGCCGTAGAGGTCGCCCGTCCCGAACTGCTCGATCGCGGAGTCGTCCTCGGGGTAGAACGTGGACCACTCGGGCTGGAACGTGTACGCCGGATCGGCGAACCCGCGGTAGATACCCTCGACCACCTGGTTCTTGCTGACGGCACAGGCCAGCCCCTGGCGGAACGACCGGTCGCGGAAGAGGTTGCCCGGGCCGGTGTTCCAGCCGTTGTCACGCATGTTCCAGGTGATGAGGCTCTGGAACGGCGTCGGCGTGATGTTCACGTCGACGCTCTCCATCTGCTGGAACTCCGAGACGCGGTTCGGCGGGAGGCCGGCCACGTCGGACTCACCCGTCTCGAGCGCGCCGAGGCGGGAGGCCTCCTCCTGGACGACTTCGGACTCGATCCCCTCGAAGTACGGTGCCTCCTCGAACAGCGGGTCCACGTCGGTCGCCTCACGGAGGTAGTACTCGTCGTTGCGCGAGAAGATCTGCGCGCTGCCGCGGTCCCACTCGTCGAGCTGGTAGGCGCCGAGGTTCCCCGTGAACGAGAGGTTCAGTAGGTCTTCGTCCTGCTGGAGCCCTTCGGCGTCCTCCTCGGCGACGTACGGCTCCATGATCTCCTTCGGGATCGCGTAGAGGAGCGGCTCGTACGACTCGGGGTAGAGCACGTTCGCGTCGGGGAGCTCGATCTGGAACTCCAGCTCGCCGGTCTGTTCGATGTTGTACCCGCCCTCGCCAGTGGGCCAGTTGGGGGCGTCGGGGGTGCCGGCCCAGCCGCCCTGGTGGATCTCCTGCACCTGGTAGACGAAGTCCTCGGCGGTCACCTGCCGCTCGTAGTCGCCGCCGAACATGAGGTTGTCACGGACCTCCGCGACCCAGACCTCGCCGTTGTCCGAGGAGAGATCGTAGAGCTGCGGGAGGAACTCCGTGCCGGGCATGAACGTATAGCCCATGTCCATCGTGTAGCCGATCAGGGTGCCGACCCCGTCCACGTTGTTGTAGAGGGGGTTGAGCGTCGACGCCGCGTTGGCGATCGTTCGGCGGTACGGGCCGGTCCGCTCGGGGAGCTCCTGACGCGCGGTCGCCGTCGGCGTGTCAGGCTCCGTCGCACCGGGGTCGACCTCGGTCGCGCTGGAGGTCGGCGTATCGGTGTCGTCACCGCCCGTACAGCCGGCGAGACCGGCAGCACCCGCAATTCCGAGTCCCTGAAGCCACCGTCGTCGGTTCATCTTCGGGTGGCCGTCGTCCCCTTGCTTGGTAAGGTCAGACATGTGCTCTGCGTATTGCTGGATACTTAATATAAAACTGTCGTTCGGTACCATGGTTGCTTTACTCATGGGTACCACCAGCATATCGACAGCCGGCGCCCGATACGACGGGCGGACGGGCGAGCGTTTTACCCCCGCCCGACGCGTGTGTCGTCGTGATGACGGGCCTCTCGACGGGGCGGGGAGACAGTGTGCCGAATCTGCTCGGGCTGATCACCGCGGCGGGGGCGTCGACCCGGATGGGCGGGTTCCCCAAGCCGCTGCTCACGGTCGACGGCCAGCGGTTCGTCGAGCGACTGATCGAACAGTACGAGCGGGCGGGTGTCGAACCGGTCGTCGTCGTGGGGTACGAGGCCGACGAAGTGCGAGCCCGCGCGGAGCTCTCGGCCGCGACGGTGATCGAGAACGACCGGTACGAGGAGGGAATGCTCACCTCCGTCCGTGCCGGCGTCCGCGAAGCGCGGTCGCGCGACGCCGACGGCCTGCTGCTCGCTCCGGTCGACTACCCCCTCATTCCGGCCGAGGTCGTCCGGTCCGTCGCCGAGGCGTTCGCCGCCGACCGCGAGACGGACGTGATCCAGCCGACCACCGACGGCGAGCCCGGGCACCCGCCGCTGTTCGCCGCGTCGACGTTCGACGCGCTACTGAACGATCCGGCGACCGAGGATCGAGGGGCGCGGGCGGTCGTCTACGCCGACGACACCGACACGCGGGAGGTGGACGTGGACGACGAGCGGATCTTCGTCGACGTCGACACGCCCGCGGAGTACTGGGCGGCGGTCAAGACGTACACGTAGCTCGACTCAGAGATCGGCGGAGAGCCCGTGCCGGACGCGGTTGAGCTGTGCGAGGATCGACAGCGCCACGTCTTCGGGGGCGCCGCCGCCCACCTCGATCCCGACGGGCGCGTGGAGTCGCTCCAGCGTGTCGTCGTCGATCCCCTCATCGCGGAGCCCCTCGCGGACGTGCTCGGCTTTCTCTTCGGAGGCCACGAGCCCGACGTAGTAGGCGCCGCGTTCGAGCGCCTCCGCTGCGGCAGCTCGGTCGAACGTGCCGCTGCGGCTGGCGATCGCGACCGCGGTGTTCGAGCCGACGCCGAACGTCGCGATCCCCTCGTCGTAGTCGCCGGTGAACGTCTCCGCGTGGGGGAAGCGCTCGGGGTCGGCGTACCCCTCGCGGTCGTCGACGACGAACACGTCGTACCCCATCTCGTCGGCCATCCGCGAGAGCGGCACCGCGATGTGGCCCGCGCCCGCGACGACGAGCTCGGGTGCGCCGACGAGGACGTTGATGAACACGGCCATCTCGCCGCCACAGACCATCCCCGTGTTGCCGTCGCGGGTGAGCTCCCAGCGTTCGGTCCGTGGTTCGCGCTCCTCGATGGCCTCCAGCGCGGCCTCCTTCGTGAGCGCCTCGACGGTACCGCCGCCGATGGTGCCCTCGATCTCGCCGTTCTCCCGGACGAGCATCGTCGCGCCGGGGTCCCGGGGAGCGCTCCCCTCGACCTCGGTCACCGTGGCGATCGCCACCGTCTCCCCCTCGTCGGTGAGGTCGGCCGCCCGTCGGTGGACTCCCATTGGGCGCACTGACCGGCCTCGGGACTTAGGCGTGTCGTACGCGGCGATCGATCGGTCGGACGGGGCGGTCGGCCGTGGGGGTATCGACACCACCTATTTCTCGACCCCACATACCGTGGGGGGTTTATCACTAATCTCCTCCTGTGGCGCCTCTACCACCCGTTTTCTAAGAAATTGAGAATCTGCAACCCCCCTATATCCCTCCGGTGCCACGTTCCAGATGTGATCGACGATGACCTCCGTTCCCACCGCTACTCGACGGCGCGTGTTGCAGAGTCTCGGCGCGGCCGGCGCGACGGCCGCTGCCGGCTGTATCTCGGCCCCGGCGGCTGAGGAAGAAACGACGGAGACGACCCCCCAATCCCCGACGATGAACGGACAGCAATCTCTCGACACCGAGCGCGTCGCCGCGAACCCGACCGCGATCCCGGATCCGATCGACCGCGACAGCCCGGAGACCGTCAGCGTGGAGATGACCACGCTCGAACAGGTGGCCGAGGTCGAACCCGGCGTCACCTACACGTACATGACGTTCGACGGGCGGATCCCCGGGCCGATGATCCGGGCTCGCGTCGGCGACCAGGTGGAGATGACGATCACCAACGACGAGGGGAACTCGATGCCCCACAACATCGACCTCCACGCCGTCCGCGGCCCGGGCGGCGGCGCGGAGGCGTCGATGGTCGCCCCCGGCGAGACGGAGACGTTCACGTTCCAGGCGACCTACCCCGGCCTGTTCATCTACCACTGTGCGGTCCCGAACATGGACTACCACATCTCCAGCGGCATGTTCGGGGCGATCCTCGTCGAACCCGAGGAGGGGCTTCCGGAGGTGGACAAGGAGTTCTACTTCGGCCAGCACGAGCTCTACACCACCGGCGACGCCGGCGAGGAGGGCCACCACGACTTCGACTTCGAGGCCATGAAGGCCGAGGACCCGACGTACGTCCTGATGAACGGCGAGAAGTACGCCATCACGCCGGACCGCTACGGGGTCCCGAGCCTCGAGGTCGGCGAGACCGCACGGGTGTTCTTCGTCACCGGCGGCCCGAACCTCGACAGTAGCTTCCACCCGATCGGGAGCGTCTGGGACGAAGTCTGGCAGCAGGGCGCCATCGCGGGCCCGCCCAACAAGTACGTCCAGACGACGCCGGTCAAGCCCGGCTCCTGTGCCATCGCGACGCTGCACGCGGAGGTGCCCGGGCCGATCAAGCTGGTCGACCACGCGCTCTCCCGGGTCGCACGCAAGGGGATGCTCGCCGTGATCAACCGCACGGGCGACCCCAACCCCGACGTGTTCGACCCCGGCGCCGAGAGCGGGGGCGGCGGCTCCTCCGGCACCGCCGACTTCGACGGCTGGTTCGACGGCGTCGAGAACTACGACGGCGTCGTCGACCGGACCGGCGAGGACGAGGTGACCGTCCAAGTCGGCGCCCAAGCCAACGGCGGCGCGTTCGGGTTCGCTCCCCCGGCAGTCGCCGTCTCGTCCGGGACGACGGTCACCTGGGAGTGGACCGGCGAGGGCGGCAGCCACGACGTGAAGGCCGACGACGGGAGCTTCGCGAGCGACCTGACCGACGAGGCGGGGTACACGTTCAGCCACACCTTCGAGGAGACCGGGACGACGAAGTACGCCTGTACGCCCCACAAGACGCTGGGCATGAAGGGCGCGGTGGTCGTGAAGTGACCGCCTGACGCCGCTCGTTCTTTCGGGCCGTCGCGACACCGCGATCGACGGGCCGGGAGTTCGTCTCACTCGGCGGGAATTATCCGGGCGGCAGTAACATTCAGGGGGCGCCCGCCCCAACAATCGCCCGCATGACCTTCGAACTCACCTGGTACGGCCACTCCACCTGGGCAGTCACCGTCGACGACACCGAACTCCTGATCGATCCGTTCTTCGATAACCCCAAGACCGACACCGATCCGGAAGAGCTCGACCCGGATCACGTCCTCATCACGCACGGCCACGCCGACCACATCGGCGACGCCGACCGCTTCGAGGGCACACACTTCCTGAGCACGCCCGAGATCACGGGGTATCTCGCGGACAACTACGGCATCGAGGAGTCGACGGGGATGAACCTCGGCGGCACCGTCGAACTCGGCGACGCGTTCGTCACGATGGTCCGGGCCGACCACACCAACGGGCTGGATACGGGCTACGGCGCCAGCGGCGGGATGCCCGCCGGTTTCGTGATCAGCGACAAGAAGCCGACCCAGGAGGCGGACGCCGACGCCACGACGTTCTACCACGCCGGCGACACGTCGCTCCACTCCGAGATGAAGGACGTGATCGGCACGTTCCTCGAACCCGACGCGGCCGCGGTGCCGGCGGGCGACCACTTCACGATGGGGCCGGCACAGGCCGCCGTCGCGGTCGACTGGGTGGACGCCGACGTGGCGTTCCCGATGCACTACGACTCGTTCCCGCCGATCGAGATCGACACCGACGAGTTCATCCGCGAGGTGAAGGCGACGGGTAGCGACGCCGAGGTGGTCGTCCTCGGCGGCGACGAGAGCTACACGCTGTCCGAGTGACGACGATCGAGGGGCGTCCGCGGGTCGACGGCCGGCCGGGGCAGTAAGGTTTAGGCCCCGAACGGTCCAACCGTCGGCCGCGATGAGCAAACAGGTCACTACTGTCTCCGAGGACGGCTACGCTTCGACGACCGAGATCCGCGACTTCTCCGTCGACATCGACCCCGGCGGCGAGTCCGCGCCCGACACGCTGGAGTCGCTGCTCGCCTCCTACGGCGCCTGCTACGTCCCGGCGCTGCGTGTCGGCGCCAAGCAGCGCGACGTGGGCGAGCTCGGCGAGATCGAGCTCTCGATCACGGGCGAACTCAACGACGACGACAAGCTCGAAAGCATCCACTTCGACATCGCCGTCGGCGCCGACGTGACCGAAGCGGAGGGCGAAGAAGCGATCGACCGCGCGTTCGACCTCTGTAAGGTCCACGACGCGCTCAAGAGCGATCTCCACGCCGAGACGACGTTCGAAGGCGACGCGTTCTGAGGCTGGGTTAGCGTTCGACGACGAGCGTCGTCTCGCGACGGTCGACCGTCGTCGTCCGCTCGCGGGCGTCCACGTCCCGTCGCCGGTACTCGGCGTACGTCATGACTTCGCCGTCGGCGATGACGAGGTCGGTGCCGATCCGCGACAGGTCCGGCCCCGGGTCGCGCGACGCGTCGTCGCGAACGACGGGCGGTGTGCTACTGGTACCCATGCATAGAGAGTGCGACGGAGCAGAGATAAATCTTTCCCGAAAACTTCCCGTAGCGGGCGTGTACGCTGGCTTTCGTACTTCCGCGGTTTGGGGTGAAGGCTTTTGCTCTCCGGGGTCCCACCCAAGGGTGTGTCGGCACTCGAAATCCACCTCAACCGGGATCGTCCCCGGGTCATCGACGCGCCGGCGTCGTTCGTGGCCGACGGCCCGTTCGACGTGACGCTCGTGAACCACGGCGGCGGGGCGCACGTCCACCTCGCGCTCGACGAGCCGTTGGCGCGGGCGGCGCGGCTCCGGGCCGAGACGGAGTACGTCGATCGGGAGACGACGGCCAGCGTGGGGGTGGAGGTCGCCGACCTCGACCAACCGGTCACGGGGACGCTCACGGTCTCGACCGGCTACGGGACCGAGAGCGAGCGCATCGACCTTCGCGTCGAGCCGTCCCGCGCCGAGGGGTACGGGATCGACGTCGACGAGGACCTCGGGCAGCCGCAGTCGGAGCCGTCGATCCGGGAGGCGCTCGACGCCGAGTCAGTTGGCCTGCTGGTGCTCGCCGGGGGCGCGCTGCTCGCAGCGGTCGGCGTCGCGGTGCTGATCGAGAGTCCGATCGTCGTCGCCGCCGCGGCGGTCGTCGCGCTCGTCACCGTCGTCGGGGTCGTCGTGGCGTTGACGTGATTAGTTGTCGGGTATGTGTTCTCTTGGATCGTTGGTGACTTCGACAGCGACCGCGACGGCAACTCTATCGTTGCCAGCTGGACAGCAACCGCGACAGCATCTCGTTCGTTGACCACTTGCGACCGCAGTGTGCCGGGCACGAGGCCCGTCATCAGAAATCGAAGATTTCTGATTGGCAAACGAGAGCCTGCGGCTCCCGTGAACGGCGCAGCCCCGATCCCCACCCTCCCCCGCGGCCTCGCAACGGTCGCGAGGCCGCGGCGTCCACCGCGACCGCACCGCAACCGCGACGCACCGCAGCCGTCACCGGACCGGCGCAACCGCGACGCCGGGTTCCCAACCGACTCGACGACGCCACCAGACGGCCCCGCCACTCCGGGTGGATGGACTTTTGCCGTCGCCGTCGTCAGTTCCGGCCATGTCCACCGCAGCCGCCACCCGCGACGCGGTCCGCGAGCAGCCGTTCCTCCTGCTCTCGCTCCGTGCCGGCGTGCTCAACTACGCCGCTGCCGCCGAGTTCCTCGACGTGGACGAGGCCGACGACACCGACGCCGTCGCGACCGCGCTCCGGCGGTTCGCCGAGGAGCTCCCCGACTTCGAAACGGCCGACAGCGACGCCCGCGTTCGGATGGAGAGCGGCGTCGGCGTCGTGGACTCGACTGACGAGGAGACCACCGATCCGCTGCTCTCGGTCGGCGGCGTCGCCGTCAGCCCGGACGCGGGGTCGATGACGGCCGTCGTCGCGACGGGCGAGGTCGGCACGACCGCGCTCGGGGCGGTCTGTGCCCGCCTCGACGCCGAGGAGATCGACGCCGCGGCGGCGGCAGTCGCCGACGGGACGCTGCTGGTCGTCGTCGACCGACGGGACGGGGTGGCGGCGCTCCGAGCCGTCGAGGACGCGCTCGGGGGGGTGCCCGCCTGAACCGGCGCGAGTCCCGGTTCCGACGGCTTCAAACCGCCGGCTGGAGAACGCTCTCCCATGACCCTGTCGCTGACCGACACCCTGTCGGGCGATCGCGAGGAGTTCGAGCCGAGCGGCGACGCGGTTCTGCTGTACGTCTGCGGGCTGACGGTCTCCGACGACCCCCACCTCGGCCACGCGCGTCTCTGGGCGCAGGCGGACATCCTCCACCGCTGGCTGGCCCACGAGGGGTACGACGTGCGCCACGTCGAGAACGTCACCGACGTGAACGAGAAGATCACCGCCCGCGTCGGCGAGCGGGAGGAGTGGGAGAGCGAGGCCGACGTTGCCCGCCACTACACCGACGAGGTGCTCTCCCGGATGCGGGACCTGAACCTCAAGCGCGCGGAGGTGTACCCCCGCGTCTCCGAGCACGTCCCCGAGATCGTCGAACTGGTGGAGACGCTGATCGAGCAGGGGTACGCCTACGAGTCCAACGGCTCCGTCTACTTCGACGTGAGCGAGTTCGAGGGGTACGGGAAGCTCTCGAACCAGAGCGTCGACGAGCTCGAGGAGCAGGGCGACCCCGACGAGCGGTCCGAGAAACGCAACCCCGCCGACTTCGCGCTGTGGAAAGCCGGCGGCGTCGGTGACGACGCCGTCGAGGAGCACCGCAAACACGAACACGAGGGCGACCTCCCGGACGGGCAGACGTGGGAGTCGCCGTGGGGCGAAGGTCGACCGGGCTGGCACATCGAGTGCTCCGCGATGTCGATGACCCACCTCGGCGACACGCTGGACATCCACATGGGCGGGCAGGACCTCGTCTTCCCGCACCACGAGAACGAGATCGCCCAGAGCGAGGCCGCGACGGGCCAGCGCTTCGCGAACTACTGGCTCCACGTCGGCTTCATGCAGGCCGGCAGCGAGAAGATGTCCTCCTCGCTGGGCAACTACTTCACCGTCGGCGACGCCGTCCGGGAGTTCGGCACCAACGTGCTCCGGACGTTCTACGCCTCCGCGGAGTACCGCTCCCAGCAGGCCTACACCGAGGAGACGATCGAGGAGGCCCGCCGGCGCTGGGAGCGCCTCGAACGCGCCTACGAGACCGCGGTCGAGCACGCCGACAGCGCCGACGCGCTCACCAAGACGGAGGACGGCGAGTTCCGTGACGAGCTCGCGGCGGCCCGGGCCGGCTTCGAGGCGGCCATGAACGACGACCTCAACGCCCGCGAAGCGATGGCGGAACTGCTCGAAGTCGCGACGGCGGTGAACCGCCACGTCGAGGCGGGTGCCCCGTACGACTACCGCGCGCTCCGGGACGCGATCGCGTTCTTCGAGGAGTACGGCGAGGGCGTGTTCGGCCTCCAGTTCGGCGACGTGACCGAGGGCGAGGCCGAGATCGCGGAGGACCTCGTGGAACTGGTGCTCGACGTGCGCGAGGAGGAGCGCGACGCGGGCAACTACGAGCGCGCCGACGACCTCCGGGACCGACTGGAGGCGCTCGGCGTCGAAGTCGAGGACGGCGACGACGGGCCGGCGTACCGCTTCGATTGACACCCATCGACTGCGACGGGTCGGCTACTCGCCGGCAGCGTCGGTGGTGAACAGTTCCGTCTCCTCGGGGATCTCGAACAGGCCGAACCGCACCCCTGCATCGAGCCAGCCGTAGCCGTAGGAGAACGACGCCAGCGCGTTCACGGGGTCGTCGGCCTCCCGGAAGTGCCGTCCGTCGTCGAGGTAGGAGTCGGCCATCTCGTACGTCTCGGCGGCGGCCTCCCCCAGCGGCGTCCCCGGCGGCGCGGCGGGCTCGGCGGCGTCCAGCGCGTCCGCGAGCATCTCGCCGTAGCGGTCGGTCTTCTCCTCGAGGTCGGCGGCCATGGTCGATGCTCCGGCGCGCCGGCGGTAAGGCTGTCGGAGCGAGCCATCGCGCGCGAACGGAGCTACCGACAGCTTGACATCCTCCTCGCGCTGAAGGGCGAGGGTTCCCGACCGCATTGGGATATTACGGTTCGCGGTTCACGACCTGTTCTCGTGGGGCAAAAGCGCCCTCACTCCGGTCGAACAGGTGAACCGCTGGCTGTGCCAACCAGCCGTTATCCCTATCGCCGCCATCCGTGGCGAGACTCGGGAGTACCTTTTGTCGAATGTTCTCCGCGCCGTTCACGTCCGCGTTCGCAACCGTCTCGCACATCTTACACACGTACAGTCCACGTTCAACACGCTGATTGTCGTCTGTGTGGCCGCACGCCGAACACGACTTCGACGTATCTCGTTCCGACACCAGCTCCACGTCGATGCCCTCGGCTTCGGCCTTGTAGTCAAGGAGTGTCGTGAAACGGTCGAACGCCCACCCATGCAGATCCAGATTCCCGTGGTCGCCCCGATTCCGAGACCCACCGTTCTCGTCGTCGTCTCGGATGCCGCCGAGGTCGCCAACGACAAGCGTCCCAACACCTCGTTCGACACACTCCTCCACAATTGATTTCGAGAGTACGTGCAAGAAGTGCGTCCGGCGACCCGTTCGCTTCCGGTCAAGACGGGTGGCTTCACGAGATGAAGAATCGTCGCACTTGGCTTTCTTCTTCGTGAAGTAGTATTCGTCCTCTTTGAGTGCGCCACCCGGATATAACAAGGATTCACCGCCGAACGAGACGGTGGCGAAGTTGCAGATCCCGAGGTCAACACCAGCTACGTCTTCACCCGGCGGGTCCGGGTCGATAGTGGTGCGGCAGACGAATTGCAGTCGCCACTCGTCACGCTTGTAGACGGCGCGAACCTGTTGAATGTCCCACTCGGTCAGGTCAACATCAGGGCGAGTGTGGTACTCACACAGGATGAAGTCTGAACGGTGTTCTTTGAGGTTGCGGCCTTTCGAGAGGCGAACACGGGTGAACTGTGTGTCGTGCTTGAAGCCAGCCGCTTTGAATGACACAGTTGAACGTGGATGGGAGTCTCCGTTTTTGCGGTAGCCGGGTGGCCGGGCACGGTCGTCGCCGTTCCGACGCTTGCCGAACCAGCCGTTGAACGCTTCAGCGAGTTCTTCGAGAACGCGCTGACTGGATTGAGAATGTAAGTCCGTGTAGCGTTCGTGGGTTTTGAGTTCGGCTTTGAGTTCCCCGTCATCGGGGATGTCGCCCGTTTCGTCCCACAGTTCTTGTGCATAGTAGCGACCGACGTTCCAGAGTTTTGAAGCCGCCCATCCGAGTTGGTCGAGGGCGTCACGAACCTGTCGCTGGTTCTGTATCGTAGCCTCGAAGGTTCGGATGGTTCGACTCATTTATTGGCTTCATAACTGGTTATGAGTGGTATTTTATTAATAGTGTCGGGTGACGTGGAATATCCGGCCTTGCCGCCGACGGTGGATTGTGGAGGAGTTTTCGGCTGTATCCCCGCCCTGAAGGACGAGGTTTTAGCCTTGTAACTTCCATAACGTACATACCCCACAGCCGCCTACCCCGATCCATGAGCGAGAACGTCGAGGGGGCGGTCGAACACCGTCGCCTAATTATCGCCGGCACGGGGATCGCGGGGCTCACCACAGCGATCTACGCCGGCCGGTCGAACAACGAGCCGCTGGTGTTCGAGGGCGACGAGCCGGGCGGCCAGCTCACGCTGACCACCGAGGTCGACAACTACCCCGGCTTCCCCGAGGGGATCTCCGGGCCCGAGCTGGTGAACAACATGAAAGAGCAGGCCGAGCGCTTCGGCGCCGAACTCGATCACGGGATCGTCGTGGACGTGACCCCGCTCGGCGAGGCGGAGGGCGCCGACGGCTCGCCGTTCCGCGTGGAGATGCGCGACGGCGACGTGTACACCTGCGACGCGTTCGTCGCCGCCTCGGGCGCCTCCGCGCGCACGCTGGGCGTCCCCGGCGAGGACGAACTGATGGGGTACGGGCTCTCGACGTGTGCCACCTGCGACGGCGCGTTCTTCCGCGGCGAGGACATGCTCGTCGTCGGCGGCGGCGACGCCGCGATGGAGGAGGCGAACTTCCTCACGAAGTTCGCCGACACCGTCTACATCGCCCACCGCCGCGACGAGTTCCGCGCGGAGGACTACTGGATCGACCGCATCATGGACAAGGTCGACGACGGCGACGTGGAGATCCTCTGGAACACCGAGCTCACCGAGATCCACGGCGATCCCGACGAGGGGATCGACCACGCCAGCCTCGTCCGCCACCCCGACGGCCACCCCAAGGAGAAGTTCGAAGCGGGCGACGAGAGCGTCGAGTCGTTCGAGATGGACGTCGGTGCGGTGTTCTACGCCATCGGCCACACGCCGAACACCGACTACCTCGACGACACGGGCGTCGACCTCGACGACGAGGGGTACATCATCACGGAGGGCGGTCGCGGCGGCGGGCAGACCGCGACCGGCGTGCCGGGGCTGTTCGGCGCCGGCGACGTCGTCGACCACCACTACCAGCAGGCGGTCACCGCCGCGGGGATGGGGAGCGAGGCCGCACTCGACGCCGACGACTGGCTGGAGCAGCGCGAACGTGCCGGCGAGCTCGGCGTCGACACGACGCCCGAGCCGGCGGCGGGCGACGACTAGCCGACCAAATCCTCACCCGCGAGCCGAGACCCACAGAGCCTTACGTCCGACCCCCGATTCTCCCGTATGACCGATACGAAGACGTTCACGGTCGAAGGCCCCGACGGCGAAACCGACACTGTCGACGTGCCGCCCGTCATGCTCGAACTGATGCGCGACGGCGACGAGCCCGACGCCGAGATCCTCGCGGACATCGTGCTGCAGGCGTTCGCCCAACAGGCACACGCCCGCGTCCACCACGCGGAAGGCGGCGTCGCGAACGAGATCGAGGACGCGAACGAGACGCTCGAGGAGCTGTTCGAGGAGCGCTTCGGCCTCTCGCTGGCCGACGCGATGGGTCACCAGCACTAACGACGCCCGCAGTTCTCGCCGCTTTTCACCGTCCGACAGCCCCAGCCCCGGCGAACGTTTATCACCGAGAACGCGACCAGGCTCGCCGTGCGGTGACAGTCACCGCGAGCCGAACGAGGCGGGAGCGCGACCCACCGGCTCGCGGAGCCGTCGGGTCGCCTGTTCGCTATCCGGGCGTAGTCAGAGCTCTCCCTCCCGTGCCATCTCCCGGACCGTCTCCGCCCGCTCCTCCAGCGCTGCCCACTCGTCCTCGCCCTTGTCGTCGACGTGAGAGTACATCAGCCCCATTCTCCCCGTCCCGCGGAGCGTCTCCTCGTGCTCCCGGAGGAACGTCCAGTAGAGGCTGTTGAACGGACACGCCCCCTCGCCGGTGTCCCGAGAGACCGCGTAGGGACACGACGAGCAGTAGTCGCTCATGCGGTTCACGTAGCTCCCCGACGAGGCGTACGGTTTCGAGGAGAGCGCGTCGGTCGCGAACGAGCCCATCCCGACGACGTTGGGGGTCGTGACCCAGTGGAACGCGTCGACGAACCCCTGGTGGAACCACTCGTTGAGTTCCTGCGGGTCGGCGCCGTACACCAGCGCGAAGTTCGAGAGCACCATCAGGCGCTCGATGTGGTGGGCGTAGCCCCGCTTCCGGACGCCCTCGACGGCCTCCGAGAGACAAGTCATCTCCGTCTCGCCGGTCCAGTACGCGGGCGGGAGATCCTCCGCCTGCCCGAGCTGGTTCGCGTCGGCCATCGCGGGCATCGAGCGCCGGTAGACGTGGCGCACGAACTCCCGCCAGCCCAGCACCTGGCGGACGAACCCCTCGACGCTGTTGATCGGCGCGTCCCCGTCCTCGTACGCGCGTTCGGCCCGTTCGATCACCTCCATCGGGCGGAGCAGCCCGAGGTTGATCGACGCCGACAGCAGCGAGTGAGTCATCGCCCACTCGCCCTCGATCATCGCGTCTTGGTAGGGCCCGAACTCGGCAAACCGGGCGTCGACGAACCGTTCCAGTGCCGACAGCGCCTCCTCCCGCGTGACCGGCCAGCGGAACGGGGCGGTCTCCGCCCCGTCGACGAACGTCTCGAACGTCGAGTCGACCCACGACGCCACCTCGCGTGTGGTCTCGTCGGGCTCGAACTCTGGAGGGTCCGGCGGTTCCCAGTCCGCCGGCGGCGTCTCGCGGTTCTGCTCGTCGTAGTTCCACTCGCCCCCTACGGGCGAGTCGCCGTCCATCAACACGCCCGACCGGCGGCGCATCCATCGGTAGAACCCCTCCATCCGGTAAGTGTCGGGGTCGTTCGTGTTTCGGCCCTCGGCCCACTCGTCGAACTCCTCGGGGGTGAGGAGGAAGGTGGGGTTCGGGACGAACGAGAGGCTGCCGCCACGATCGTCGACGAGCTCTCGGAGTCGGTCCTCGGCAGCGTCTGCGGCGGGGCGTGGCATCGTCAGGTCGTCCCCCGGATGCTCGTCGAAGTGATCGTCGAGAGCCTCGGCGAACGTCTCGACTCGGCGGTAGTCGACGGTCAGTCCGCGCGCTCTGAGGTCGTCGCGGAACCGACGCATCGCGGCGAACACCAGCGTCAGCTTGTGCGGGTGGTACGGGCGTCGCTCCGCGAACTCGGTCGCCTCGATCAGGAGGACGCGGTCGTGCTCGTCGAGGGAGGCGGCGGTCCGGTCGAGATGGGTGCCGAGCAGCCACAGCGTCATCGTGGAACTGGCCGGTGGTCTGGGACGCTGAACGGTTCCATGCGCGCGGCGATGGCCGCTCGACGTAAAGTTCGACCGGCCCGCCGCCGGTCGGTGGAGTTTCCCTGCTGGACCGGGAACGCCCCGTATGGAGTACGAAAACGTCCTTCGAGACTGGCTGCTGGGGCTGATCGCCGCGCTACTGGCGGCGATCGCGCTGTCGACGACGCCCGCCGGCGAATCGTATCTCGGAATACTGGAGCCGTTAGTGGTCGTGCTCGCGCTCGTGACGTTCCTCGCGTTCGTCCTGATCACCGGCGCGTTCCTCGTCTACACCGCCAGCTTCCGGGACTGAGCCGTTCGCCGGCGTACGTGGGTTTTTGTCACACCGGAACAACGACTCCGCCATGGAGTACACCACGCTCGGTGACACCGGTATCGAGGTCTCCCGCATCGCGCTCGGCTGCATGAGTTTCGGCGACCCATCGTGGCGCGACTGGGTGCTCGAAGAGGAGGAGAGCCGCGAGCTGATCGACCGTGCGGTCGAGCTCGGGATCAACTTCTTCGACACCGCGAACATGTACTCGAAGGGCGAGTCCGAGCACATCCTCGGAAACGCGCTGGCGGAGTACGACCGAAACGAGATGGTAGTCGCGACGAAGGGGTACTTCCAGATGCGCGAGGGCGACCCGAACTCGGGCGGCCTCTCCCGGAAGGCGATCGAGCAGGAGCTCGACGACTCGCTCGACCGCCTCGGGATGGACACCGTCGATCTCTACCAGACCCACCGCTGGGACGACGACACGCCGATCGAGACGACGATGCGGGCGCTCGACGACGCCGTCCGGCGGGGGAAAGCCCGCCACGTCGGCACCTCGTCGATGTGGGCCCACCAGTTCGCCGACGCGCTCCACACCAGCGACCGCGAGGGGCTGGAGCGCTACGTCACGATGCAGAACCACTACAACCTCCTCTACCGCGAGGAGGAGCGGGAGATGCTGCCGCTGTGTGAACGGGAAAACGTCGGCGTGCTCCCGTGGTCGCCGCTGGCCCGTGGCTTCCTCGCGCGCCCACACGAGGAGCTGGAAACCACCACGCGGGGACGGAGCGAGGCCGAGGCCGACCGCCACCCGTACCTCGAAAACGGGGGGCGCGAAGTGAACGAACGCGTCGAGGAGCTCGCCGCCGAGAAGGATCTGAAGATGGCCCAGATCGCGCTGGCGTGGCTGCTACACAAGGACGCCGTCGACGCTCCCATCGTCGGCACCACGAGCGTCGAGCATCTGGAAGACGCGGTCGAGGCGCTCTCGGTGTCGCTGAGCACTTCGGAGATCGAGTACCTCGAGGAGCCGTACCAGCCGGTCGCGGTCTCGGGCCACGAGTAAGCGAGCCGGCGGGGCTGCTCGATCGCGGTCTCTTCGTTCGACAAAAACCGATTCGCGCGAGGAGTCAGATCAGCCCTTCCGCGGCCAGCCGTTCGAACCCTTCCTTCAGTCGCTCCTCGCTGGCGGCGTAGGAGATTCGGGCGTAGCCCGGGGCGTTGAACGCGCTGCCGGGGACGGTCGCGACGTGGGCGTCCTCGATGGCCGCGTCGGCCCAGGCCACGTCGTCGCTCGGGCCCGATTCAGTCGGGATCATCGCGTAGAACGCCCCCTCGGGCTTCGGGATCACTTTCCCGTGATCCGCGAGCAGATCGACCACGAGATCGCGCCGGCGTTCGAACGCCTCGACCATCGTCGCGACGTCGCTCTCGACGCTCCGGATCGCCTCGACGCCGGCGTGCTGGACGAAGTTGGGCGCACACGTCACCGAGTGGCCGTGGACCTTCGACACCTGATCGATCAGTGGCTCGGGCGCGGCGAGGTAGCCCAGCCGCCAGCCGGTCATCGAGTACGCCTTCGAGAACCCGTTGACCGTCACCGTCCGCTCGGCCATCCCGTCGAACGACGCGAGCGAGGTGGGGTCGGCGTCGTACGTGATCCGGTCGTAGATCTCGTCGGCGACGACGGTCACGTCGTGCTCGACCGCGAGATCGCGCACCCCTTCGAGCGCGGCGTCGGAGAACACCGCACCGGTGGGGTTGGAGGGCGAGTTCACGAGCAGCAGCTGGGTCTCGTCGGAGACCGCGGCCGCCAGATCGTCCAGTGCGGGTTCGAGGTCGAAGTCGTGCTGACCCAGATCGACCCGCGTGAGGTCGCCGCCGGCGAGTTTCACCATCGCCTCGTAGGAGACCCACGCGGGGTCGAGCAGGATCACCTCGTCGCCCTCGTCGACCAGCGCCTGCACCGTCTCGAACAGGGCCTGCTTCGCGCCGGGAGTGACGACGACGTTGCCGGGCTCGCAGGCGACGCCTTTCCCCTTCAGGTCGGTCGAGATCGCCTCCCGGAGCTCCGGAATCCCGCTGGAGGCCGTGTAGCCCGTGTGCCCGTCCGCGATCGCCTGCTGGCCCGCCTCGCGGATGCGCTCGGGCGTCGGGAAATCAGGCTCGCCCACGGAGAGGTCGACCACGTCGATCCCCTGCTCCTGGAGTTCGCTGGCCTTGTTGCCGACCGCGACGGTCGCCGACGGCTCGACGCGACCGACGCGTTCGGCGAAGTTCCACTCGCGCTCGCTCATGGCAGGACCTCCACCATGTCGACCGCAGCGTCGACGGCGGCTGCACCCTTCTCGACACGCTCGCGTGCCTCCGCGCCGCTCTGCCCCGGGCCGGTGATGCCGAACGTGACCGGCGTGTCTCGGTCCAGTCCGACCGACTGGAGCGACTCCGCGGTCGCGTCGCTGATCACCTGGTCGTGGTCCGTATCGCCCGTGACGACCGCGCCGACGACCGCGACGGCGTCGATCTCCTCGCGCCGGGCGAGGCGGTCTGCGGCCAGCGGGCTGTCGTACACGCCGGGCACGTGTACAGTTTCGTCGATCTCGACGCCTCGATCCGCGGCGGCGTCTTCCGCCGCCTCCGCCATCCGCTCGGTGACGGAAGCGTTGAACTGCGCTACTACGAGTCCGAGATTCACCATACGCGATCCTCGACGCCGGCGAAGAAAGAACTACCGAAGCGGGCGGTCGCGACAGCCGAGGCTCGGGGACGGGCGACCCGGAGAAACACACAGCGGGCGGCCAGGTCAGTGCGACAGGAGCCTCTACGGCCAGTTGCCGTTGTCGGTGAACGCGTCGACGACGCGCTGGATCGCGACGACGTACGCCGCGGTTCGGAAGTTCGGCAGGTCGAAGCTCGCGTACGCGTCCGTGAGGTCGTCGAACGCGTCGGTGATGACTGCCTCCAACTCCTCGTTGACGCGCTCTTCGTCCCAGTAGAAGCGCTGGCGGTTCTGGACCCACTCGAAGTAGGAGACGGTCACGCCGCCGGCGTTGGCGAGGATGTCCGGGAACACGTGGACGTCCTTCTCGGTCAGCACGTCGTCGGCGTCGGGGGTGAGCGGGCCGTTGGCGGCCTCGACGATCACGTCGGCGGAGACGTCCTCGGCGAGGTCCCCGTCGATGGCGTTCTCCAGCGCCGCGGGCACCAGCAGGTCGACGTCCATCGTGAGCAGCTCCTCGTTGGTCAGTGCCTCGGTGTCCTCGTAGCCGGAGACGGAGCCGGTGTCACGTTTGAACTCCTTGACCTCAACGGGGTCGAGCCCGGTGGGGTCGTAGATGCCGCCGGAGGAGTCGGAGACGGCGACGATATTGGCGCCCAGCTCGTCGATGAGCTTCGTGGCGATCCAGCCCGCGTTGCCGTACCCCTGTACGGCCACGTCGGCGCCGACGATGTCCCGACCGAGGTAGTCGAACGCCTCGCGGGCGGTGATCGCGGTCGAGCGCCCCGTCGCCTCGACGCGGCCCGCGCTCCCGCCGGCCTCGATGGACTTCCCGGTCACGACGCCGGGCTCGGTGGTGTTCTCCAGCGTTTCGTACGTGTCCTTGATCCAGTTCATCTCCCGCTGGCCCGTGTTCACGTCGGGCGCGGGCACGTCCTTGTCCTCGCCGATGAACGGGCGCAGTTCTTCGGCGAACGATCGGGTGATGTTCTCGATCTCGGTCGCGGAGTACTCGGAGGGGTCGATCACGATCCCCCCTTTCCCGCCGCCGTAGGGGATGTCGACGACGGCACACTTGTACACCATCCACCCCGACAGCGCCTTGACCTCGTCGCGGGTGACGCCGGGGTGGTAGCGAATCCCCCCTTTGTAGGGGCCTCGGTCGCCGTTGAACTCCGATCGGAACGCCTTGAAGCGCTCGATCGACCCGTCGTCCATGTCCACAGAGAGGTTCGTCTCGAGCACGCGCTCGGGGTACTTGAGCCGGTGGATGACGTCGTCGTCGACGTCGAGGTACGCGGCCGCGTCGTCGATCTGCTCCTGCAGACTCTCGAACGGGTTTGCTTCGTCTGACATTCCGGCGCGAAATTCGCCCGTAGCTCGAATAAGCCTGCCGAAGTCCCGACGGAAAGTTTGTGAAGGATTACCGCTTCTCGCCCGCGGCCGCCCGTTCGAGCACGCGCTCGGCCTGCGCAATCAGCGGCGCGTCGATCATCTCGCCGTCGACGCTGAACACCGCACGCCCCTCTCGTTCGGCCTCGTCGCGTGCGTCCAGCACGCGCTCGGCCCACTCGACGCGCTCGGGCGAGGGTGTGAACGCGTCGTTGATCACGCCCACCTGTGCGGGGTGGATCGCCATCTTCCCGTCGTACCCCAACTGGAGCGCGAACTCGGTCGTCTCGCGAAGCCCCGTCTCGTCCTCGAAGTCGGTGAACACGGTGTCGATGGCGTCGATCCCCGCCGCGCTCGCGGCCAGCACCACCTGTTGGCGAGCGTGCAGCACTTCGGTCCCCTCGTCGGTCCGCGTCGCCCCAACGTCGGCGGCGAGATCTTCGGCGCCGAACACCAGCGCGTCTGTCGCCCGCGCGTCGGCGATGTCCTCGGCGCGCAGCACGCCGCGGGCGGTCTCCACGAGCGCGAGCAGCGCGGGGTCGACGTCGTGCTCGTCGAGCAGGTCGGCCACCCACTGCACGTCCTCGGGCTCGGCGACTTTGGGCACCATCACGCCGTCGAGTCGCATCGAGTCGGGCGCGCCGTCCAGCAGCGCGTCGAGGTCCGCGGCAGCGTCGACGCTCACCCGGACGGTCACCTCGCAGTCGGGGTCGAACGCCGGATCGGCGAGCACCTCGCGAACCGACTCCCTCGCGGCGGCGCGTTGGCTCGGCGCGACGGCGTCTTCGAGGTCGAAACAGACCGTGTCCGCGCCGGATTCCGGTGCCTTGCGCATCAGCTCCGGGCGGTCGCCCGGCGAGAACAGGAGGCTTCTACGTGCCATACCTACCGACTCAGCCGGCGCGGAGTTAACTGTTTTTCAGGTGCTAATCTCTCTTCCTTAAGAAGCAACGCAGGGAGCGAAGCGGCCGAGTAGCGCAGTAAAGAGGGGATACAGCGCCGTCATCGTCTCACAAACACTCCGAAACAACTGGCCAACGTCAACCCCAAACCCTATTTACACAAGTTACGTAAAGTGTGTTGTGGCAACGCGTAAGAACATCTCCATCCGTGACGACCAAGAGGAGTGGATTCAGGATAATCACCTGAACCTTTCCTCGTTCGTCCAAGAGAAATTGGACGAACTCATTGAGGAACGAGAGTCATAGATGTACTACAACTACAAGTATCGGCTCGACCCACCGGAAGCCCTCACCGAGACGCTTCTGCACCACGTCGATACTTGTAGACAACTCTACAACCACGTCCTCCACAAACTCAACGAGGCAGACGATATTCCAGCACGCTACAAGGTACAGGGACAACTCCCCGATCTCAAAACGTGGTGGGATGGCCTCGGGGACATTCACTCGAAAGTGTTGCAGATGGTCGTCAAGCGGGTCTACGACAACCTCTCCACGCTCAAAGCGCAGAAGGAGAACGGATGCGCCGTGGGAATGCTCAAGTGGAAACCGCCTCGAGAGTATCGGTCGCTCACCTACAACCAGTCCGGCTTCGAACTCAAGAATACGAGTGGTCGGCCCGTCCTGTGGTTGAGCAAAATCGGTGAGATTCCGATTTACCTCCACCGCGACATTCCCGAGAACGCGACCATCAAACAAGTCACGGTCAAACGCGAACCCACGGGCGAGTGGTTCGCTACATTCGGCATCGACGTGAACGAAGACACTCCTGAGAAGCCAGAGAATCCAGAACGAGTCGTCGGTGTTGACGTTGGTATCCTGAAGTACGCACAAGATACTGATGGAACAGCTGTCGAGTCACCAGACTTCTCCGACGAGCGTGAGCGGTTAGAACGCGCTCAACGTAACCTCTCGCGGAAGGAACACGGCTCGAACAACTGGGAAAAACAGCGCAAGACCGTCGCTCAGCGTTACGCCGACCTGAAGCGCAAGCGCAGGGACTTCCTCCACAAGTTGTCGAACTACTACGCCCGCGAGTACGACCTTGTAGCGGTCGAGGGTTTGGACGCGAAAGGACTAGTCGAACTCCCCGGCAACTCTCGGAACCGTGCCGGGGCCTCGTGGGGAATGTTTCTTCGAATGCTCGAATACAAGTGCGAGCGGGAAGGGACGCACTTCGTTGCTGTAGACCCCCGAGGAACGACTAAAGAGTGTGCGTCGTGTGGAACGGAAACGGACAAACCCCTATGGGTCCGTGAACACTCGTGCCCGTCATGTGGGTTTGAGGCGGATAGAGACGCAAATGCGTCGTGGAATATCCGTTCTCGCGGTCTCGAAAAAGTAGGAGTGGGGCACTCCGAATCAACGCCTGTGGAGACTGCGCTCCCTGCGGATACACCTGTATCTGCAAAGCGCGTCGTGGAAACAGGAAGCCCCACCCTCAAGGAGCGAAACACGTCAGCGGTGAGGGACTAGGGTGGGGTAGTTCACCTGGTCGGGATCGAGTCGGCAGCGTTTTGCGCCGACCGGCCGAGCCCGTGGGTATGACGGGACGCTACTACGAGGAGTTCGAGGTCGGCGAGACGATCGAGCACGAGAAGCGCCGCACCGTCTCGGAGTCGGACAATCAGGCGTTCTGTGACATGACGATGAACCAGCAGCCGCTCCACCTCGACGCCGACTTCGCCGGGGAGACGCAGTTCGGCGAACGGCTGGTCAACGGGCTGTACACGATGTCGCTCGCGGTCGGACTCACGATCCCCGACACCACCGACGGGACGATCGTCGCGAACCTCTCCTACGACAACGTCGAGCACCCGAACCCCGTCTTCCACGGCGACACGATCTACGCGCGGACGACCGTCACGGACAAACACGAGACCAGCGACGGCGAGCGCGGGATCGTGGAGATGCACGTCAAGGCGTTCAAAGTCGACGAGGACGGCGGAGGACCGAACGGTGACACCCTCGTCTGCGAGTTCGATCGGACCGCGCTGAGTCTGAAACGCGAGAACGCCGAGTAGGCCGCGGATGGACCCTGTCACCGCACGGCTCCGGGCGTTGCTCGCCCCCCTGATCGCGGCGGTCGACACCGCGACGGTCGCACGGCTCGGACTCGGGGTGATGCTGGTGTTCGCCGGGGTGCACAAGCTGCTGGCGCCGGCAGCGTGGAGCGTCTACGTGACCGACTGGCTGGCGCCGTGGCTCGTCGTGAGCCCGCGGCTGTTCATGCTCGCGAACGGGCCGCCGGAGGTGCTCGTCGGCAGCCTGCTACTCGCGGACCGCTACGTGGCGCCCGCGACGGCCGTCGCCGCCGTGTCGCTTCCGGTAACGGTCCTCTACCTCGCGGTCGTCGCCGCCATGGACGGGCGCTTCGTCGACGTGTTGATCCGGGACGTGGGGCTGGCCGCGCTCGCGTGGGTGGTGTTGCTCGACGCGCTCGGGGCGGAGTGACGCGGCGGCGACGCTGGCGAACAGGCGATCGAACGGCGCCGCGGTGGGGGATCGCGCTCCCGCCCAGTGCCACCGCGGTCGGAGCGTCAGGGCACGGGAGGCGTGCTCCCGTGATCCGGTTTAAAGAACGGTGCCGTGTTTCTTGTCGGGCAGGTCCTTCTCGACGTCCTCGTAGAACGCGAACCGGTTGACGAGCTCCTGCCGGAGCGTCGACGGCGGCACCACGTCGTCGATCACGACCTCGCTGGCCATCCGGTGGGCGTCGATGTCCTGTCGGTACTCCTCGCGGAGTTCCTGCTCGCGCTGTTTGCGCTCCTCGGGGTCGTCGATCGCGTCGAGCTTGTTGGCGTAAACCGCGTTGATCGCCGCCTCGGGCCCCATGATCGCGATCTCGCCGGAGGGGAGCCCGAGCACGCTCTCGGGGTCGTAGGCGGGGCCACCCATCGCGTAGATGCCGGCGCCGTACGCCTTCCGCACGACGACGGTCTGTTTCGGCACCGTCGCCGAGGAGGTGGCGTAGATGAACTTCTTCCCCTTCTCGAGGATCGCGTCCTTCTCGACCTCCGAGCCCGCCATGAACCCCGGCGTGTCACAGAGGTACAGCAGCGGGATCTCGTAGGCGTCGCAGGTCCAGATGAACTCCGCGGCTTTCTCGGCGGCGTCGGGGAAGATCGCGCCCGAGCGGTGGTTGGGCTGGTTCGCGACGACGCCGACTGGCCGGCCGTCGATCCGGGCAAAGGCGGTGACGATCTCCTGTCCGTACTCCGGCTTCATCTCCATGACCGACTCGGCGTCGCAGATCCGGTCGAGCAGGTCGTGGACGTCGTACGCCTTGTTCGGGTTGTCGGGGACGACCTCGTCGATCCCCTCCGGGGAGAACGTGGGGTTCTCCGGCTCGGATCGGGGCGGCTTCTCGCCGGCCTTGTCTGGGAGGTAGCTCATCAGCTTCGCGGCCATCGCGCGGGCCTCCCGCTCGTCTTTCGCGACGAGGTCGGCGCTCCCGGAGTGTTTGGCGTGGACGGCGGGGCCGCCGAGGTCCTGCATGTCGATCTCCTCGCCGGTCACCATCTTCACCATCCGCGGCGAGGCGATCGCCATCGCGGACATCCCCTCGACCATGATCGTGAAGTCGGCGAACACCGGCGTGTAGGCCGCGCCGGCGATGCAGGGGCCGTACAGCACGCAGATCTGCGGGACGTACCCCGAGAGCATCGAGTGGTTGTAGTAGTACTTCCCGATCCCCTCGCGGTTGGCGAAGAAGCCGGTCTGCTGGTCGATCCGGCCGCCCGAGGAGTCCATCAGGTAGAGCACGGGGTTGCCGGACTTCAGCGCGCGCTGCTGCATCCGGAGGAACTTCTCGACGCCGCGGCCGGCCATCGACCCCGCCTTGACGGTGAAGTCGTTGGCCATCCAGTGGACGTCGCGGTTCTCGAACGTCGCCGCCCCGGTCAGGAGTCCGTCGCCGGGGAGTCGGGTGTTCTCGTCGTACTCCTCGACCTCGGGGGAGTCGGGGTGCCACTCGTCGAACGCGGCGAACTTCCCGTCCTCGAACTGGACCCCGTCGGCGGCACCCTCGCGGTCGGCGTCGCCGGGGCCGCCGTCGCCGCCCTCGCCGAACCAGAGGTCCAGTCGGTCGCGGACGAACAGTTTGCCCTGCTCGGGCAGTCGTTCCTTGTACTTCTCGGGGCCGCCCCCGAGGATCTCCTCGATCTCCTCGCGGAGTTTCCGTTCGCGCTCGGTCGGTCCGAGGTCGTCGTCGAGCGGGTACTCCGTCTCGGGGGCCGTGGCGGTGGCCGCCGGTTCGTCGGCGTCGCCGACCAGCACCTCGATGTCGGCGCCGAGATGTTCGGCCAGCGCGGCGGCGACCGCCGACGCCTCCTCGTCGGTGGCACCGTCGCCGATGCGGACGTGCATACGGGGTCGTCGGCCGAACGGGGCAAAAAGGGTCCGAAAACGCAGTCGGTCGGCTGAACCGACTACTCGTCGCGGTTCTGTCGGCTATTCGTCGCGATTCTGTCGGCTACTCGTCGCCGTACTCGTAGAACCCGCGGCCGGTCTTCTTCCCGAGGTCGCCGGCCTCGACCTTCCGCTTCAGCAGGTACGCGGGCGTGTAGCGGTCGCCGAGCTCCTCGTGGAGCGTCTCGCTGGCGTGGAGGCAGACGTCGAGGCCGATGTGGTCGGCGAGTTCGAGCGGGCCCATGGGGACGTTCGTCCCGAGCGTCATCCCGCGGTCGATATCCTCCTTCTCGGCGACGCCCTCGTCGAACGCGCGGATTCCCTCGTTGATCCAGGGCATCAGGATGCGGTTGGTGACGAACCCCGGCTTGTCGTCGGACTCCCACGTCTCCTTTCCGAGATCTTCCGCGAACGCGTGTGCGAGATCCGTGGCTTCGTCGGCGGTGCGCTCGCCGGTGACGACCTCGACGCCGTCCATGATCGGGACGGGGTTCATGAAGTGGAGGCCGACGACCGCGTCCGCACGCTCGGTCGCGCTCGCGATCGTCGTGATCGACAGCGTGGACGTGTTGGTCGCCAGCAACGTCCCGTCGTCCAGCACGTCGTCCAGATCGCCGAAGATCGACTGCTTGAGCTCCATCTCCTCGGGCGCGGCCTCGACGACGATCTCCGCACCCGCGAGGTCGTCGAGCTCCGTCGTTCCCGTGATGCGCGCCTTCGCGTCCTCGGCCTCCTGCTCGCTCAGCGCGTCGCGGCCGACCAGCCGCGAGAGCGAGTCGTCGATCGTCTCGAAGCCGCGGTCGACAAACGACTGCTCGATGTCCCGCATCACCACGTCGTACCCCGCGGTGGCGGCGACCTGTGCGATCCCGGCGCCCATCGTCCCGGCGCCAACGACTCCGACCGTCTCCACGTCGTCCAGTCCGTACATAGTCGGCGGTGGGCTCGGCAGCACCGTAAGAGTAGCGACAACCGCCGGACTGCACCGTCCCCGCGCTCTGCCACTGATCGTGCCGTAGAAGCGCTCTACGTCCGGGAACCCGCAGTCGAATCACACAAAGCTTCAAGTGCCTTTGGGAACGATTGCGAGCCAACGTGACCCGCCTGCTGGAGCATCTGATGGCCGACGTCGACGGGGAGGAGCGGCGCTCGGTCGACGCGCCGACCGACCTGAAGTTCGTCGGCCCGGCGACCGCCGACGCCGTCGAGTCGGCCGGGTTCTCCGCACAGGACATCGTCGAGAAGGACGTGTCCTACCGGATGCTGCTCGAAGCGGGGGTCAACCCCGGCGTCGCCGCGAAGATCCGCCGCCACCACTCCCTGTCGTGGTCGTTCGACAACGACGGGGATCTGGACCGACGCTCCGAGCAGGTCCGCGGGCTCGGGGACGAGGAGGCCGCGTGGGTTGCCTCCAGCCTCGGCGACGGTGAAGGGGAGACGAGCGACGATGAAGGAGAGACGGACGACGGCGAACTCGACGAAGAGGCGGCGTGGATCGACGGGGCGGCCGGCGAGTCCGAGGCGCTCGACGAGGTGGAAACCGTCGACGACGGCGACGACACCGACGACGAGGCAGCGTGGGTCGCCAACGCCACGGGCGGCGGCGACTCGGCGACGGCCGACGGGAGCGGCGACCCGCTGGCGGCCGAGGCGGCCTGGCGCGAGCGGTCGAAACCGACGCCGCTGACCGACATCTCGGGGATCGGCGAGAGCTACGCCGAGCGGCTGGCGGAGGCGGGCGTTACCTCGGTCCGGTCGCTCGCGACCGCCAGCCCCGAGCTACTGTCCGACGTGACCGGTATCTCCCGCGAACGGCTCCAGCGCTGGCACCGAGAGGCGAGCGAGCGCGCGGACTGAGCCGGCGCGGCCGGGGCGGTGTTTCACTCGGGGTGACGAAGCCTTTATATTCGAAGCATCAACACTGAGACGTAGATGGCGAGATCCGGGCAGGCGGTTCCGTCGGGGGTGGTTTCCCGGTGAGTATCGACATCGCCACCCGCGGGACGTCCCTCCACGTCACGGACAGTATCGAGCAGCGCCAGTGCGTCGTGCGAATGCCGGAGCCTGCCGACGTCGAGACGATCGACGGCGATCGGTTCTACTTCCCCGTCGACGCCGCCGCGCGGATCGACACCGGGAGCATCACGCTCGGGAGCTACGTCGCGACGTTCATCCGGAACGGCGACGGCGACGTGGTCGCCCAGTTGGACCGGACTGACGAGGTCAACCTCGACCCCGGCGAGTACCTGATCGAGCTCGAACAGCCGGTGAAGCTGTACGTCCGGATCGAGGGGTCGCTGCACGTCGATACCAACGGGATGACGACGACGGTCAGCACCGACGGCGACCTGTTCGTCGCCGGGCGCTCCCGGCACAACCACCCTGCAGGGACGATCACGACGACCGGGGAGCCCCGCGATATGATGCGCGCCGTGTCGGCGATGTCCTCCTCGCTGAAAACCACCTCCGTCGAGCGGTCCTACCCGACGCTGCGTGGGCACCCGCCGGAGATCGAACTCGGCGACGAACTGGACGTTCCGGAGTCGATGGCGCCGGCCGACGCCGGCGTCCGCATCGAAGTGCCGCCGCGGCTGCGGTTCGTCTACGCGGTCGCGCCGCTGGCGTTCTACCTCGGCGCCGAGGTGGTGCCCGGAACCGTCCCCCGACTCGTCGGCAAGGACGGGTTCACCCATCGGCTCGACGGCCCGGGCGGGTTCGAGGAGACGGTTGCCCAAACGCTCAAACAGACGCTGCTGTTCGACTGTGTCGCCCGGACGGAGGGGTTCTACCGGATCGAGCTCGCCGAACGCGACGACGTCGACGCGCTGGTCGACCTCGACTGGGCCGACCTCTACGATCGATCGCTCTCGGAACAGCTGGACGCGTACCTCACGGTCCCCTTCGAGCGGATCGCCGACTGCGTGCCCAAGTGGAAAACCGCGGGCTACGTCGCACCGGAGCCGGAGAACGCCGAACTGCTGCCGTACCTGCTCGAAGACCTCGCGACGATCAAGACGCCAGCCGGTGAGGCCACGACCGCCGAGCAGGTTCAGACCGACTCACTGTTCGACTTCGCGCGTGCCGGCTCCGGACCCGACGTGACCGCGCTTACGGGGGCGACGCGCAGCAGCACGCGAAGCATGGGCGACGAGCGAGCACAGACCCCCCAGGGGTCGCTGCCGGACCTGGTGAAGCCGGAGCCGACCGGCGCGTTCGAGACGGTCTGGGCCGACGACGGCGTCCCCGTCGGCGGAATCAAGGCGTCGATCGACGGCTACCGCAACGGTCTCGAACACACGCCCTCTCAGGAGATCGGCGTCACCGTCGTCGTCAACGACGAAGGGATGACCGAGGAGGGCGACGTCGCCGAGGAAGTGTACGGCGACGATACGGAGTTCCCGTTCGACCTGCGCGTGTACCGCAACCTCACGACCGACCGGCTCTCCGCCGTGCTCGAAACCGAGCGGGAGTTCCTCCACTACATCGGCCACGTCGAATCTGACGGGTTCCAGTGCTCGGACGGGCGCCTCGACGCGCGCGAACTCGACTTCGTGGGCGTCGACGCGTTCTTCCTGAACGGCTGTGCGTCCTACGATCAGGGGATGGCGCTGCTGGAGAACGGCGCCGTCGGCGGCGTTGTCACGCTCACCGAGGTCGTCAACAGTGGTGCGACGCGCGTCGGGGAAGCGATGGTGAAGCTGCTGAACCACGGGTTCCCGCTTCACTCGGCGCTCTCGGTGGCGAGCCAGCAGTCGTTCGTCGGCGGTCAGTACTCCGTGGTGGGGGACGGCGACGTGGACGTCGTCCAGGGGGAGAGCATCGGTGCGACCATTACGGATATCGAACAGAGCGGCGACGAGTACGTCGCGCGTGTCCAAGTGTACCCTGACGGTGACTTGGGTACGGGGGGGATGGCCTCGATAAACATCGGGGGGGACAACCGACACCATCTCGCACCAGGCATTATTGGCGAGGTTCGCTATTCCGACCTAGAGAGTCTCCTAGATGACACCGAAGAAGATCTAGCCCGTTACAACGGGGAGATCAAGTGGTTATCGGACTTCTCAACGTGAAGCACGGTACGCGAATCAATTACTCAGGGCCCGGCAACGGGGTTCGCATTGCCAGCGACGGCACTGCCTGCCTGCGAGAGGAACAGCATCATCGTGAACAGGACGCCCATCATCTTCGGGTTGTCGGCCAGGAACGACTTGAGTTCGGACATTACACTCTATGCCACTCCGTCACTATACTTGTGGATAGATATTCCCGGGTTTGATATTAGGGTCTGATAAATCTACGAGACCGGAAAACCACGGGACATGATTGGGTTCAGCTCCGCCACGGTCCGCGACCTTTCATTCGAGATAGCCCAGATCCTCGAGCTGCTGGGCGATCTCCTCGAACTCCGCCTCCGTGAGCTCCCCGCGCTCCTGGTGTTTGATGACGATGCTGCGCAGCAGGAAGCGAACGAGGTCGCTCGTGCTGGAGAAGCTCGTCCCCTCGATCGTCTCGTCGACGCGCTCGGCGAGTTCGGTGGGGATCGAGACGGTGGTGTAGTCGGCCATTACGCCTCGGTCGGGCGCGGGCGGGGAAAAGCGCGCCGGCTGCGGGTGGCGTTCTGAAAGCCCGTTCGCGCCGTCGAGTGCGTCACTCCTCATCGGCGATGGAGTCGATCCGGTCGAGCTGTTCACGGTGGAGGGTGAGGATCAGGTCCGAGAGCACGCCGAACATCAGCAGCTGAACGCCGAGCAGGATGCCGGCAGCGCCGGCGAGCGCCCAGATCTGGTGGGGGACGCCGTAGACGAACCACTCGATCGCGACGAAGGCGGCGATCACGGTACCCGCGAGCCCGGAGGCGACGCCGACGCTGCCGAAGTAGAACAGCGGATTGCTCGTCTTCGCCCGCCGGAACAGTTCGAGGAAGATGATCCCGCCGTCCCGGATCGGGTGGAGGTTCGTGTTCGAGCCCGCGGGACGTTCGAGATACGTGATCGGGACGACCGCGGTGGGGATCCCCTGCATCGCGCACTCGACGGCCATCTCGGTCTCGATGCCGAACCCGTCCGCCGAGAGCCGCAAGCGGCCGAAGGAGTCGCGGCTGAACGCCCGGTAGCCGCTGAGGATGTCGTCGAAGCTCTCGCCATGGATGAGACTGAACAGTCGGTTGGTGAGCTTGTTGCCGACCTTGTTCAGTCGGGTCATTGCGCCGTCCTCCATGTCGGCGAAGCGGTCGCCGATGACGTGCTCGTACCCCTCGTCGAGCGGGGCGAGCATGCGGTCGGCGTCTTCGGGCTTGTACGTGCCGTCACCGTCGGCCATCAGGACGTACTCGCGGTCGATGTGTTCGCGGACGGCCTCCCGGATGGCTTGTCCCTTGCCGGAGGCTGACTGGATCTCGACTCTGGCGCCGTGCTCGCGGGCTATTCCGCGGGTGTCGTCGTCGGAGCCACCGTCCATCACGAGCACGTCGTCGAACCCCTGCGCGCGGAAGCCGTCGACGCAGTCGCCGATGGTGGCGGCCTCGTCGTAGGTGGGCAGGAGGACGGTGACGCGCTCGAAGTCGGGCATGTCGTTTCTGGTGTGGTGGTGGGTGGACTGAAAAGGCTTCTACTTGGGGCGACGACACCGGGGAGGTTTTTGCCGCTCGTGTCGCATGGTGGGGTATGCGACGTTTGGTCAAGGCTCTCGGTAGCCTCCTCGCGCTGACCGGGTTTCCCTATCTGGCCTACGTGGGGCTGTACTGGCTCCTCGGGCCGGAGGGTTCGCCTGCCGAGAAGGATTACGACGCGGAGCCGACCGTGAGTATCGTCCTTCCGACGTACAACGAGGAAGGGATCGTCGAGGCGAAAATCGAGGAGCTGGTCTCGCTCGACTACCCCCTAGAGAAGGTGGAGATCGTTGTCGTCGACTCCAGCGACGACGAGACGCCAGAGCTGGTGGAGTCGTACTTCGCCGATCGAGAGGCGCCCGAACTGACGCTCATCCGCGAGGAGGAGCGCCGCGGGCTCGCGGTCGCGCTGAACGAAGCCTACGCCGCCGCGTCGAACGAGATGGTCGTCAAGACCGACTGCGACTCCCGGATCGCCGACGACGCCCTCCGGGAGGCTGCCGCGAACCTCGCTGACCCGGACGTCAGCGCCGTCACGGGACGGAACGCCGAGGCGCTCGGCGGGAGCGAGGTCGAGGAGGGGTACCGCGACGTGCAGGCACACATTCAGACGCTTGAGTCGCATCTCGACTCGACGCTCATTTTTCACGGGCCGTTCTCGGCGTTCGAGAACGACGCGATCGCCCCCATCGACGAGGACTCCATCGCCGACGACACGGAGTTGGCGCTGAAGATTCGGAAAGGCGGTGATCGCGTGGTGTTCGATCCCGAGATCGAGTACAAGGAGGCGGCACACTCGACGTTCCGGAAGCGCCGCCAGCAGAAAGATCGGCGCGCGATGGGGCTGATCCGGCTGCTCTGGCGCCAGCGCGAGATGCTTGGCGGGTACGGCGCGTACGGGGGGGCGGTACTTCCGTTCAACTGGTGGTTCATGATTGTCTCGCCGTGGCTCGTGATGGCGTCGATCGGACTGGCAACGCTCGGCGGGCTGGCTGTTGGTGGGCCGCTGGGGCTGTTGGTTCCAGGGACGGTTGCTGGGTTCGTGGCGCTTGGCTCACGTGAGAAGCTCGGGTCGCTGCAGGCAGCCTACTCGCTGTTCGACACGCAGGTGTCGCTGTTCCGGGCGAGTCTGAAGTTGCTAAGTGGAGAGGGTGATGGGACGTGGGAGATCGACGAGGAGCTGCGGGAGATGTACTGATGAAGATCCTGCAGGTCACACCACGGTACCCGCCACGAACTGGTGGCGTCGAGACGCACGTAAAGGAGATCAGTGAGCAACTCGTCGAGCGCGGTCACGAGGTCGTCGTCCATACGGCAGATCTCGGCTCCGAGGTCAAGGGATGGGAGCTTCGGAACGGTGTCGAAGTTCATCGACATCCGGGGTTCTCACCCGGCGGCGCATTTCACGTTGCACCAGGGATCGTCTCGTCGGTTCGTCGGAGTAACGCGGACGTCGTTCACGCGCACAACTACCACTCGTTGCCGGTCTTCTTCGCTGCGCTGGGCGTGGCCGACGAGCGGTTCGTCGTAACGACTCACTATCACGGCGAAAGCGCGAGCGGATTCCGTGACTGCCTGCTGTCGCTGTACCAGCCGTTCGGCAAATGGGCGATCGAACAGGCCGACGAGGTTATCGCGGTGAGTGAGTGGGAACGGGATCAACTTCAGGAGGACTTCGTCGTCGGCGCGACAGTGATACCGAATGGCGTCGATGTGGAGCGGTTCGCGTCGGCAGAGCCCGAGGTCCGTGATCGGCCGTATCTGTTGACAGTCGGCCGGCTGGAGGAGTACAAGGGAGTGCAGCACGTGATCCTGGCAATGACGGAGTTGGAAGAGTTCGACCTGTTGGTGGCGGGTTCTGGACCGTATCGAGAGGAACTGGAGCGAGTAGCTTCCGAGGAGGGCGTTGAGAATCGAGTGGAGTTTCTGGGCTATGTCGACGACGAACGGTTGCCGGAACTGTACTCGGGCGCGAACGTGTACGTGACGTTGTCGGAGTTCGAGGCGTACGGGATGACTGTTGCTGAGGCGTTAGCAGCAGGGACGCCGTGTGTGGTGCGGAAGTCAGGGGCGCTAGTCGACTGGGCCAGCCACGACGGCTGCATCGGTGTATCCGCCGAGGATCGGCCTTCAGTTGTCGACGCTGTTCGTACCGTCGTCGATATCGTCCCGAATTCGTCGAAACTTCCGACGTGGGACGATGTCACTGGTCGCGTGGAAGCGAACTACAACAGCGTTTAGTCCCCATCGCGCGGATCCCCTCTATGCAGAACGTCCTCCTCGTCACAGTGGACTCCCTCCGTGCTGATCGGGTGACCGATCGGGTAATGCCTGAAACAGCCGCTTTCGAGGACGGGACGGTCTCGTTCACCGACGCTGTCGCAAACGGTCCGTCGACGCCGGCGTCGTTCCCGGCGATCCACGCTTCCCGACACTTCGCCAGCATCGAGGGACTCGGAATCCCCGAGTCGGGGGGCGGAATCGTCACGCTCGCCGAGCAGCTATCCGAGGCGGGGTACGACACCGCGGGCTTCACCGACAACCACTTCGCCTCGGGTGACTACCACTTCGGGCGAGGGTTCGACACGCTCCACGACGCTTCCGGATCGACGGAAGCGGGCCGACTGAAACAGTTCGTCCAGTCGAACTTGGACAAGGAGGGGTCGCTGTTCCGGACGATCGAGTCCGTCTACACCCGTGTGGACGGCCTCCTTTCCACTGCGACGGGGAACGAGAGCGAGTACGAACGCGCCGCCTCGCTGAATCGGCGCGCTATCGAGTGGATCGACGACCGCGACGGCCCGTGGTTCGTCTGGCTGCACTACATGGATGTCCACCACCCCTACGAAGCACCCGACGCCTACCAGGAGGCGTTCCTCGATACCACACGTTCGGTTTCCGAATGCCGGGCGCTCTCCCGGAAGGCTACCCACCACCCGTCGGAGATGACCGACGAGGAGTGGACCGTTTTGACAGGCCTCTACGACGCGGAGTGTGCCTACACCGACGCGCAGTTCCGTACGCTACTCGACTCGCTCTCCGATATGGGGGTCCGGGAGGAGACCGTGACGCTGTTTACTGCGGATCACGGCGAACTGCTCGGCGAGCACGGGAAGGGGGGCCACCCACCCGAGTTCTGGGAAGGAACGATCCGTGTTCCGTTCGTTTTGGAGGGGACCGGGAATACTGGCGAACACGACGGACAGATTCGCCTACTGGACACCGCCCCAACCCTCACCGACGCCGTCGAGGTCGATGCCCCGCCCGAGTGGCAAGGGGAGTCGGCGCTCGAACTCGACGACGGAGAGGGACGTGAGGTCGCTTTCGGCGATGTCGGTCGGGACGTGGATTACGGGCGTTGCTACGTACGGAGGGCGGACGGTTGGAAACTCCTCAGACACGCCGATAACGGTGAGCACCTCTTCGACGTGCACGAGACGCCGGCGGAGAGAGTGGAAGACGATCGCTTGGGCGAGGAGTTGGCCGAGGAGAGTGACCTCGGCGCCGCTCTCGATCGACACTCAGAGGAGATGGCTGCGATGCGTTCCGGCGCACGCGCCGTCGGCGAGGAGAGTGAGATGGTCGAAGATCACTTGGAGGCGCTGGGTTACAAGTAATCGAACATGTACGTCGGGTCTAGCCGTACACGACTACGGAGACTATTGTCTTGAGAAGGTCGCGCATGGACACAAAGTGAACGCTTGTCTATTCCAAATATCCTAAATCTTCAAGACGATCTTTGGTCTCGTTGTCGACCTCCATCTTCTCACCGCCATTCTCTTGAGAGAATACAAACCGGGAGAACGCTTTTTCGAGCGTGTCAGTTAACCCGTCTCGTGGAGCGGATTCGTCGGATGTGGTCTCAAAGCTCACTTCCTCCCCGGTTTCAGGGACAGAGATTCCTTTCTCTCCCTCTAGCCATACGGCGCGCTGATTGTATCCATAGCCGGTCTCTTCACAAAGAATTGGGGTAGACCGCTCTACTTCTCCCTGTATAGCATCCCCGTCGAACTCGTCTACTTCTTTTGCGCCAATCAAACTGAGAACTGTCGGCACAACGTCTGTAAGGGAGACGTTCTCAGTACTTCCACTCACACCCGGTGCGCGAATCCAGAGCGGAACGTCGGTCAGTTCCCCGAAGACACTGTGTCCGTGGTCCGTCGCGTAGTAGCCCCGCGGATCGTCGTTCAGTTCTCGTTCGAGTTCCGGATGGTCCCAGAGCGCTTCACCGTGGTCGCTACAGACGACCACAATCGCGTCGTCGTGGAGTTCCTCAAATAGGGGCCCCAACGCATCGTCCGCCCCTCTTATCGAAGCGTCGTAGGCACGGGTACGCGCGTCGCGGTAGGCCTCAAATCCCTCACCGTCGGTCGTCTCTCGGAAACACCAGTCCTCTATTCCTTCGACATCGGGAACGTCGAATGTTTTTCGGTGCCGATCCGGGATATCGAGCGGTGCATGCGGGTCCCCCAGTTGTAAGTGGAGGAAGGGTCGATCCTGCCCGTTGAGCCAGTCGATCGCCGTCTCGACGCGCTCCTCCGCATCGGTGTACTTCACGCTCACCGTATCGAATCGATCGCCGACGGTCCGTTCGGCCATCGGGATCGCGGTCACCATCGCTGTCTCGTAGCCCGCCGCGGAGAGGAGGTCGGGAAGCATCGGTACCTCCGGGGCAGGCTTATTCGGAAACTGTTCCGAGGAGAGGTCACGCGGGTCGGTGTCGAAGCAGCCGCCGTGGTTGTGAGGGTAGCGCCCGGAGAGGAGCGACGGGACCGACGGGAAGGTCCACGGTGCGGGCGCCTTGGCGTTCGGGAAGGCGGCGGCATCGAACCCGTCCAGCGTCGGCGTCGTTGGATGCTCGTAACCGAAGCCGCTCACGTGATCCACACGGAGGCTGTCGATCACGACGACGACGACGGGCCGCGGGTCCTCGACCGAAAACTCCCGCGTGAAGGACTGCTCCCGCCGTACCAATCGGTGCGAGACCCGGTGTTTCGCGTCCATCCAGAGGTTGTTCAGCCGTGGAAAGCGCTGCAGGATGCTCATTCAACGTACCCCAGATTCCGCAATGTCTCTTCCACTTCTTCTCCCGCTCGCTCCCCACCTGCGTCCGTAGCGGAGGGGGGACCGACCTCGACTGTACGCTCCGCGGCCTCCCCGTCGAGCACGTCGAAGCGAACCTCGCCGTCGACGTCTTCCGGGACCGCCTCACCGAGCAAGTGCAGGAGTGTCGGTGCCACGTCATAGATTGATGGATCCACTTCGCCGCTCGCGATCCCCTCTCCCGCCGCGGCGAACAGGCCGATACGTCGGTGCGTCGCCAGCCAGTCCGAATTGTTGCCGAATACGTCGCCACCGACGCTCTCCGGCGCGTCGACGCCCTCGGTGTACTCCACGAGAAGGTCGGGCCCGCGGGGACAGCTTCCTGAGTAGAACGTCTCCGGGTCGTGGACGGCTTCCGCTACGGGCGTCCCGTTTGGGGTTTCGAGCGATTCGAGCGCCGATCGGAGCTCGCTGCGGTAGGACTCCTGCTCGCTCTCGCCGGAGAACGCCCTGTCGTTTAGGTAGACTGGTCCTCGACCGAGCGAAATCGCCTTCGTCTCGGCCCAGTCAATCGGGGCGTCCTGCACCGCGGTTCGGCCGCTCTCTGACGGGAAGAACTGTTGTGTGGACTCCGGCACGAGTGCCTGGGCCACGTTCACAAGTCCAAGTCTGTCGACCAGGCGCTTCAGCCGCTCCCGAGTCAGCCCGAGTTGTGCGAGCGCGCCCTGTGTCGTGTCACTCCCGACGACGAGGTCACCCCGCTCGACGAGCCACTGGTTCGGGTAGAACCCCGTCTCGATACCGGTGAAACCGTGATCGGACATGCAGACGACGGTTGCCTCGGGATCGTCGAGGAGCGTACCGAGGCGTTCGTCGACGCGTTCGTACATCTCCCGCAGGCGCTCGGGGCGGTCCCAAACACGGTGTTGGACAGTGTCGGTGACGAACACAGTGAAGTGGACCGGATCCGCCCCTTTCTCTTCGGCCAGCCACTCGGCGGTGTCGAACCGTTGATCGATCAGTTCCTTCGCCTCACTGACAAGTTCGTCGGCGCTCGCTTCGCCGACGACGAGTTCGGGCTTCACGTGGTAGTCGGGGACGACGTCGAGGAGTTCGTCCTTCAGCGATTCGGGTTTGGTGAACGTCTCGCGTTCGGATGCCGGGCTGCCGGCGACACAGAGCACGCCATCGTCGGTGTTCGGGGGATGTGTCGTCGGCATGTTGACCGTCGCCGGCTCGTACCCCGTGTCGGCAAGTACGTCCCAGTACTCCCGCGACCGGAAGTCGGCCGAATCGTTCGTCTCGATCGACGGGCCCGCGGCGTCGAAGGCGAACCACTCGTAGACGCCGAGTTTTCCAGGGCTCTTGCCGGTCGAGTAGCACTTCCATGCGGGGAAGGTGATCGGTGGAAGCGTGGTTTCGAGCCCACCACTCACACCGGATTCGAAGAGCCGAGCGAACGAGGGGAGGTGGCCCTCGTCGGCCCATCGTCGGAGGAGAGAGGGTTCCGCTCCGTCGAGTCCGACGACGTAGAGAGTCATGGTTCTGGTGTGCGCGGGCCGGGGCTAAAACCCTTCGAGTAGACGTTTCGCATAGTTTTTAGCAACAACGAGTCGATATCGCTTCCAGAGGCGAATCGAATGAATGTCGGAACCGAGGTCTCCAAACGGTTCGTTACGAACGTCCTCGGTACAGTGTCGGGCTTTCTGAGCACGCTTCTCTTCACGCGGTTCGTCGGCATCGGCGGGATCGGTTCTTACGCGGTTTTCCTTTCCTTCCAGATGGTCACGGCGGCTGTCGTGAGTTTCGGGCTGTTCCAAACGATTACTAAGTTCGTCAGCGCGGGTAACGACGAAGCCAGACAGTTCACCAGTGGCCTGATTCTGGTCGCCCTCGGGACCACCGTGTCCACCGTTCCCTTCGTCGTACTTGAGCAGCGAATCAACGCAGCGATAGGGGCCGACGCCGCGATACTCGTACCGCTCGGCGTCGGATCGTGGATGGCATTTCGCCTCGTCGGCTCGTTTCTCGAGGGGCAGGGACGGGTCGCGCTGGCTGGTCTACTGGAGAACGGTCGTTACATACTGATCCTCGTTGCGCAACTCGCGCTCTACAGTATGGGCCTGGAAGTGTTTGCACTTCTTTGGGGGGTTGTTCTCGGACAGGCTATGACTGCAGTGCTTGCGTACGTAGCTGTTGCCCGAGTTGTACCCGCTCGTCCATCGTGGGAGCTGTTCACCGAGTTTCTCCGGTTCTCTAAATATACATACATGAAATCGCTCTCGGCACAAATATTCAAACAAGCTGATTACATCATCCTCGGATTGGCCGGTACACCTGTTGCAGCGGGTATCTACAAAGTGTCGTTCACTACCGCGGAGGTGTCGATGCTCTTCTCGGCTGCTCTATCCGACGTGTCGTTCCCCGAGTTCTCCCGATTGGACGTCGAAGAGATGGCTGAAGCAACCCGTGAACTGCTTGAACAGGTGTTCGCTTACACCAGTCTGTTCTCGGTGCCGATCATCGCCGGAGGTGCGGTCGTTGGTAATGGGCTTTTACTGACCGTCTTCGATGTCGAGCCTCAATTTACTACACTTCCACTGGTCGGAACAGTCGGCCTCGGAAACGTTCTCATCGTCGTTCTCGGGGTCGCAAACCTCCTCAATGGTTATCGTGGTCCCCTCGAAAACTACTATTTCGGCACCAGTCGTCCCCGACTGGGCGCTATTAGTGGTATGCTCCTGATCGTCGTCTACGGACTGGTCGCTCTTCCGTTGCTCAATGCGTTCGACTCCGTCGGATTGGCATTAGCCACTAGTCTCTCGTTCGGCTGCTCAGTTGTTTTACTGGTAACCAGTCTTGACCACCCGATTCCGAAGCAAGCACTATACCAGGTCGGTGCCCAGAGTGTCGCGGCACTCGGAATGGCCAGTCTTGTAGCAGTGCTATCGGGAGTGATCGGGGGTTCGAGTGGCGTTCTCCGGTTATCGACTCTCTTGATCGTCGGCGCAGTTACGTACTTTGTACTGTTCATCTCGCTGAGCGCACGTGCGAGACGGGACGCGTACTGGGTCTCCCGCGATCTGCTCGACGAGTTATAGGCGTTCAGATCGACCGAACGACTCTACGAAACGCGTCTCGGAACGCAGCCTTTCGTTCTCGAGCGTTGAAACTCTCTCCGATCTTCCGTGCCTGATCGCCCATTGCCCGTCTCTCCGAACTCGTACACCCGAAGTACCACGATATCGTCGCTGCGAGCGATGGGGGATCCGGCTCGGTGACCAGCCGTTCGTCTAGCCGTCGTGCGACCGATCGTGTTCCCGTCCCAGTCGTCACTACCGCTGGGAGACCGGCACGTAGTGCTTCGAGAGCGCTTACCGGAAACGTATCCATCCGAGAAGGCTGAACGAACAACGAGGCTTGAGCCAATGCTTCGGGCAGATCCTCTACATAGCCTTCCAGAATCACCCCATCCGTGTCCGCGTAGGAGTCGGCGTGTCCACTACCGATCACGTGTAGTTCGGCATCCGGGTGTGTCTGACGAACCGTCGACCACGCATCCACGAGGAGGTCGATACCCTTGTATCGTGAAGCACGTCCGACGGTTACAGCTGTTTTTCCTCCTATATCCGGGTTGATCTCTCCCAAGTCGTCGTACAGGTCCGGTTCAATATACGGATGAGCGATTTCGATTGGCGTATCCTCGCCGACGACCGGGCGTGTGAACTCGGCAGCGAACTCGGACACCGCAATCACACCGTCGATACTGTGGCTTCCAACCGCCCGTACCGCGGGGGTACCGAAGCGGCCGATGAGTGACTTGACTAGAGAGTCCCCTTCAAAATCGCCAGCCCCGAGCGCGTAGAGGCCGTGATCGGCGCACAGATAGACGAGCTGTCCGCCGTTCACGAGACGGTTGATGACGGCCGTGTAGAGCGGTCGTGACCCCTCGACGATGAACACGTCGTAGTCCGGGAGCGATAACCCGTTTGCCACATCCGCCGGCAACCCATCTCCCAACCGATCCGGCTCACGACCTCGGTAGTTCACGAGATCGGCACCGACCGCCTCGGCGAAGCCCTTGTGGGCCGGGTGTGGGTCTTGGTAAAGCATTGCTACACGCGCCGCGTCGGGGTCCATTATCCGCCCATGGTCGGGGGTCGCATATAGACGCGTCGCCACAGAGCGATGGAATTACCAGCCTGGGACACCACCAAACTACCCCGTATGAGTCAGTCCCCCAACGTTCTTCTCCTGATATTCGACTCCCTCCGCGCGGACACTGCCGCGAGCGATGTGATGCCGACCCTCGACCGACTGCGTGAGCGAGGCACCGATTTCGAATCCGCTTTCGCAGCCGGTCCGTGGACACCTCCTTCCCACGGGGCGATCTTCTCCGGACGTTATCCGTCGACAACCGGCTTCAACGGGGCTTGGCCTTCGATGCCCGAGAGTGTCCCTCTAGTAGCCGAACTGTTCGAAAACGCCGGATACGACACTCTCGGTGTGCCGGGCCCCTCGAAGATGGGGTCGCCCGTCGGTCTCGACCGAGGATTTACTGATTACTACGAGGTGTATGAGGATATCGCGGAGCGGCCATCGATCGGGTACGCGAAGCAAGTGTTAACTGACAGATCTGTACGGCGAGATTTCCTTCGCACTGTTTTCCGCGGTAACGACTACTACACCGGATTGCGGTTTGAGAAACTCCGCTCACTACTCGGAGAGGCTGACGCCCCGTGGTTCGGGATGGCCAACCTAACCACCGTCCACGCGCCGTACTCCGTTCCTGAACCGTACCTCCGAGAGGAGACGCCGGGCCTTTCCCGGCCGTGGCCGCCGGTATTGGAAGATTTCGGCCGGACACCAACCCTTGACTGCGAAGACGTCCGCTCTGATCGACTGTTCCCGGCGGCGGATGGTGCCGACGCGACTACCATCGCTATGCGACAGACGGATGGTGACGGCCTCAACAGTGTCGAACTGAACGTACTCCGGGCGTGGTATCGAGCCTGCGCACGCTATCTTAACGATCGCCTTGCAGACTTTCTGGATTGGCTTGAGTCTACTAACGAGGTCGATGATACTGTCATCGTCGCTACTGCTGACCACGGTGAGTTCTTCGGGGAGCACGGTGCGCTCTACCACGGAAACTTCCTACACGACGAGGTACTCCACGTCCCCCTCATCATCACAGGCCCGGGCGTCCCTGAAGGCGAGTCGAGGTGCGATCTCGTCTCGCTCGTGGATCTCCTTCCGACGCTCGGGACCCTCACTGGCATCGATACCCCTGGAACCGAGGGCCAACCACTCTTCGGCGACGGGACTCGGGATGCCGTTTTCGCGGAGGAGGCGACGAGCGACGAGTCAGGAACCGCGCCGGACGTCTCTCGTGCAGTTCGAGACCGGTACGAAGCGGGACGTAAGAGCGTCCGAACCGATTCACTGCGATTAGAGCGCAGCTCTGATGGAACGGAACGCCTCTATCGTGTCCCGTCGGGAGAGCGAGTCGAATCCCCCGACGAGGCTGTTCTCACCAATCTCCGAGAACTTCTGAGCGAGACACTCGGTGACGACTTTCATCCCGGAACCCGGGCAAGCAGCGAAGTGAGTGAGGGCGTCAAGCGGAATCTCCGCGAATTGGGATACCGTTGAGAGTGCACAGGGGTTATCTCCCTTTGCCTTTTGGAACGGGATATGCAGACGCTCCTCATCGGTCTCGATGCGGCCTGCGAACGGGTCCTCGACCCTCTCTTCGAGGACGGCGCACTACCGAACCTCGAAGCCGTATTCGACCGAGGCAAGTCTGGTCCGCTCGCGTCGCAGATCCCGCCGTGGACCGCGAGCGCGTGGCCGTCTCTGTACACCGGGGCGAACCCGGGGAAACACGGCGTCTTCGACTTCCTCTCGTTCGTCGGCTACGAGTGGGACCTCGTCAACGCGAGCCACGTCCGTCGGCGTACCGTCTGGGAGTACCTCGACGAGGCGGGGTACACCAGCGCAGTCGTCAACGCCCCCGTGACCGCGCCACCCCGGTCGTTCGACGGTGCGCTCATCCCGGGCTACCTCGCCCCGGAACACCCGGAGTGCCACCCTGCCGGACTCCTGGACGACGTGCGTGAGGAGTTGGATGGCTACCGAGTCTACGCGCCACGCGAGACCGACGAGAGTCAGTCCGACGACGCGAAGTTCCAGTCCTACCTCGACCTCACCCGATCCCGGGGCGAGGCGCTTCGCTACCTCGACAAGCGATTCGATCCCGATTTCGGGTTCGTCCAGTTCCAGAAGACCGACGCCGTCTTCCACGACTTCCCGGGCGACGAGGCGAAGGTCCGTGCGATCTACGAGGTCGTCGACGACCAGATCGGAGCGATGCTCGATGAGTGCGACCCCGAGACCGTCATCGTTGCCAGTGACCATGGGATGGGTCCGTACGACGGACACGAGTTCCGGGTCAACGACTATCTGAAAGGGACGGGCGACGTCGTGACGACACGGGAGGGTGACTCCGTCCCGTCGTGGTTCCAACTGAAAGATCAGAAACTCGTCGGCGACGAGCAGACCGAACACCCCACCCTCGCCCGGGCCGGCGCGCTCGCCGCGAAGTTCGGGCTGACCTATCAACGGGGGAAATCCATCCTCGAAACGCTCGGGCTGGCCGACTTCGTCGGGCGACACGTCCCCGTGTCGGCCGTCTTCGCGGCGAGCGAGCGTGTCGACCGAGCGAACTCGCGTGCCTACCTCCGTTCGCCGTCCGAACTCGGCATCCGGATGAACGTCGCCGGCCGCGAACCGGAGGGTGAGATCCCTTCCGCGGAGTACGACACGGCTCGGGAGGCGTTGATGGAGCGGCTCCGTGACGTCGAGACGCCCGAGGGCGAGCCGGTGTTCGAGTCTGTCCTCCCACGGGAGGAGCACATCCACGGACCCTACGCCGAGGAAGCGGTCGACATCCTCTGTGTCCCTCGGAACTTCGAACACTCCCTGTCATCGTTGATCGGGGAGATGTGGGGGGAGCCCGAGCCGTACAACCACAAGCGCGACGGAATCGTCGCCGTGAGCGGTACGGGAGCGGACGAAGCCGAGCTCCGGGACGCGACGATATTCGACGTGACCCCGACGGTGTTGGCGTCGATGGACGTCGCTCCCGACGAGACCATGGACGGGCGGTCGTTCGTTTCGGGACCGGGCCCGGAGGCGTACCCGGCGTTCGAAGCAGGGGAGCGGGCCGGGACGAACGACGAGGACGTAGAAGAGCGCCTCGCGGATCTGGGGTACTTGGAGTAGACCACAAGAGGCAAGCCCACGTCCCGAATCGTTTCACGCATGTACGGTCTCGAAGAGATTCGGCGAGGGATACGCCGCCCGCGCGAAGCATTGATGGAGATCAACGCGGTCTACAACCGCCGGAAGCATGGAGGCTACTACAACCCCGACGGCGTGGATATCTTCGAGGAGGACTGGGATGCCTTGGCCATCCTCGACTCGTTTCGCTACGACACGTTCGCCGATCGATCGGAGCTGCCCGGCCGATTGGAGACGCGCACTTCCCGTGGCGGGGGTACCGTCGAGTTCCTCTTCGGCAACTTCCAGGACCGCGATCTCCATGACACCGTCTACGTCACTGCGAACCCTCAGTTCTACCGCTACCGCGACGAGTTGAACACGGGGTTCCACGCAGTCCGGAACGTCTGGCAGGACCGGTGGGACGACGACCTCCACACCGTTCACCCGGAAAAAATGACCAACGCGTGTCTCGAGGCCGCGGCAGAGTACCCGAACAAACGGCTCCTCTTCCACTACAACCAACCCCATCCCCCGTTTATCGGACCGACAGGGTGTGAACTCGATATGGGGACCAGCCCTGACGAGCGTCGGGGGCTTGTCTCCGAACTGCTCAACGACGTCTTTCACGAGTTCACCTCTCGCGAGGAATTCCGCGAAGCATACGCGGAGAACGCTGATCTCGCGCTGGAGGCGGCAGCGGAGTTGCTCGAAAACGTCGAGGGGCGCTTTGTCGTCACCGCCGACCACGGCGAAATGCTGGGCGAGCGGGCGGCACCGCTTCCGGTCCGGTACTACAGCCACCGAATCGGCGTTCACGTCGACGAGCTAACAAAGATCCCGTGGCACATCCGTGAGAGCGACGATCGCCCCGAGATCGATATCGAGGACGGCGAGTCTATGGACGACTCGGCGTCGGACGGTACGGTCACTGAACGCCTCCGTGACCTCGGTTACATGGAGTAGGTGTGTTAGTCGACGTGCGACATCAGCCATCTGTTTCATCATTTTAGTCTTCGGTAGGTGTTCTTTCAATAACTGAGCTGCCCGCTCTTTCACAAACCTTATCCCCGTTTTGCTACGATTCACGCTAATGAGTTCGCGCAGCGAAAGCGACGACTTACTCCAGTCACTCCGGCGTACGGCAGCTGACTGGTACCACGTCCCCGCGCTCCTCCTCGCGATGGCGTGGATGTTCTGGGTCCGGATGCAGAGCTACTCCCGGTTCGTCCAGGACGGAGAGGTGTTCTTCTCCGGGAACGACGCCTGGTATCACCTCCGTGAGACGAGCTACATCGTCCGGAACTTCCCCTCCGCGATCCCCTACGACATCTGGACTGGGTTCCCCGTCGGAACGTTCCAAGGACAGTTCGGGACGCTCTACGACCAACTGATCGCCCTCGTCGCATTGATCATCGGGCTGGGAGGACCCTCCGAAACGCTCGTTGCCAAAGTTCTCCTCGTGGCCCCCGCCGTGTTCGGGACGCTCGCCGTCGTCCCCGTCTACTTCATCGGCAAGCGGTTCAGCAACCGCATCGGTGGCCTGTTCGGCGTGTTCCTGCTCGCGCTCCTCCCGGGGCTGTTCCTCCAGCGGACGCTCGTCGGCGCCGCCGACCACAACGCCGCCGAACCGTTCTTCATGGGAATGGCGATGGTCGGCCTGTTCGGCGCCGTCGCCGCAGCCGACCGGACCATGCCCGTCTGGGAAGTGATCCGAGAGGAGCTCTACGAGAGTCGTGAACTCGACACTCTCAGGGAGCCACTCGTGTGGTCGCTCGCTGCGGGTGTACTCGTCGGGCTGTTCATCTGGGCGTGGCCCCCCGCCGTCTTCCTGATCGGTATCGTCGGGCTGTTCCTCGTCCTGAACGTGGTCACTGACGTCGTCCACGGTGACACGCCGGAACCCATCGCGTTCGCCGTGACGGTGTCGATGCTCGTGGCCGGACTGATGAGTCTGCTCGCGATCGACACGTTCGACATTTCGACGACCACGGTTTCGTTGCTCCAGCCGCTAGCCGCATTCTCGGTCGCCGTTGCCGGCGTGTTCTTCTGTGCACTCGCACGGTACTGGGAGCGTGAAGACCTCGAGGCGACGTACTACCCGGTAGCGGTACTCGGGCTGGGCGTCGTCGGGACTGCCGCGATCGCGGTCGTCTCTTCGACGCTGTTCGACACCATCGCCGGGAACCTCCTCCGCATCGTCGGGTTCAGTGCCGGCGCACAGATGCGAACCATCTCCGAGGCCCAGCCGTTCATCAGCCAGAACTCCATCCAGCAGTACGGCCTCAACAGCGGCACCGAACGCATCATCCTGGAGTACGGAATCACCCTGTTCACCGCGATCCTCGCGACCGTTCTCCTCCACGCGCGCCCGCTGATCCGCAAGGGCACGCAACGCGCGTACACCTACCTCGGCGGCAGCCTCCTGACCGCCGCACTGATCTTCCTGACGCCGCTGCCGAGCGTCGTCGGTGACCTGATCGGCGTCGATCAGCAGGTGCTCGGTCTCGTGATCGTCGCCGCCCTGCTCGCGGGCGCACCCCTGATCGCGGAGTACGAGTCGACCGACCTGCTGTTCGTTGTCTGGGCGGCGTTCATCACCTCGATGGCGTTCACCCAGCTTCGGTTCAACTACTACCTCGCCGTCGTCGTCGTGGTCGCGAACGCGTACCTGTTCGGACAGGTACTCGACTACATCGACGTCGACAGCGCGCTCGCGGCGGCCGATCTCGAGGTCCGCACCGTCGGCCTCGCGGCGGTTCCCGTCGTGTTCGGGCTGTTGCTGCTCGACCAGACGCTCGCGGCAGTGACGATCGCGGCCGCGACGCTCGTGGGCGCGATCATGTTCGTCGAGGAGCTGGAGGGCCACCAGGTGCTCACCGTCGCCGCCGTCCTCCTGCTCGTCGCCGCGCCCGTGCTCGCGATGCCGGTCACGCTCGGCGGCACCGCCCAGAGCGCCGGCACGCAGACTGCCACCTCGGTCCAGACCGGCAACAGTACCGGCCCGGGCGCCATACTGGCCTGGGAGGGGACGTTCGACTGGATGCAGAACAACACCCCCGAGGAGGGGAACCTCGGCGGCGCCGGCAACGCCGAGGAGATGGAGTACTACGGCGCCTACGAGAAGACGGACGACTTCGAGTACCCCGAGGGCGCCTACGGCGTGATGTCGTGGTGGGACTACGGCCACTGGATCACGACCCAGAGCGAACGGATCCCGAACGCGAACCCGTTCCAGCAGGGCGCGACCAACGCCGCGAACTACCTGCTCGCACCGAACGAGAGTCAGGCGCAGAACGTGCTCGATCGCCGCGCCCAGCCGGGCGAGGAGACCCGGTACGTGATGGTCGACTACCAGATGGCCTCGGTCACCTCAAAGTTCAGCGCGCCGGTGACGTTCTACGACGACCAGAACGTCTCCTACAGCGACTTCGCGCAGGGCATCTACCAGCTCGAGGAGACCGAGCGCGGCACGTTCGTCACTCGCTCGGCCCAGATCTACGACCAGCGGTACTACGAGAGCCTGATGGTCCGGCTGTACCGCTACCACGGCTCCGCGCAGGACGCCGCACCGTTCGTGGTCGACTGGGAGACTCGAGAACTGACCGCCGCCGACGGCGAGTCGTTCGACGCCCGAACCACGATGGCTAACGACTCGATGCTGCGGCGCTTCCCCAACATGAGCGCAGCCGAGGCGTACGTCGAGGAGGACGGCAGCGCTCAGATCGGCGGAATCGGGCCGTTCCCGCAGGAGGACGTCCCCGCCCTCGAGCACTACCGACTGGTGAAGGCCAGCCAGGCCCAGAACCGGAACTTCCAGCTGAACGACCGGCGACAGGCCGCGATGGCCGGCGATCAGCTGTACGGGCTGATCTACCAGCAGTCGACCACGACCCCGTCGTGGGTGAAGACGTTCGAGAAGGTGCCCGGCGCGACGATCGAGGGGTCGAACGCCCCCGCCAACACGGAGGTGACCGCCTCCGTCCAGATGCGGATGCCCGCTTCGAACCAGACGTTCACCTACACCCAACACGCCCAGACGAACGACGAGGGTGAGTTCACGCTGACGCTGCCGTACTCGACGACGGGGTACGACGAGTTCGGGCCGGAGGACGGCTACACCAACGTGAGCGTCCGCGCAACCTCGAACTACACCGTCAGGACGCCGGCGACGACCAACGAGAGCGGCTACTCGATCCAGTACGGCCAGCAGTTCGACGTCTCGGAGGGCAAGGTGCTGGGCGTCGACGAGGAGCCCAAGCAGATCACGCTCGAGCGCCGCACCCAGCCGCCCGAGGGCGCCGAGAACGAAAGCGGGAACGAGACGAACACGAGCGAGAACACCAGCAGCCTCGTGGGGACCGAGCTGTCGGCGACGGCCGACGGTGACGGGCAGTCGTCGACCGACTCCACGATCGAGTCACCGAGCGTGATCGGCGAGACCGACGCGCTCGGTCCGGCGGCGCGGGCGACGAACTGATGCGCGGACGGGACTCCCTGGGCGTCTACCTCCGCGGGGTCGCGATGGGCGCCGCCGACGCGGTGCCCGGCGTCTCGGGGGGGACCATCGCGCTGCTGACCGGCATCTACCCCCGGCTGATCGCCGCGATCACCGCCGTCGAGCCCGACCGACTGCTCGCCGTTCTCGCCGCGCCGCTGCCCGACCGTCGTGCCGACGCCGTCGCGGCGTTCCGTGAGATCGACGGGATCTTCCTCGCCGCACTGGGGCTGGGGATCGCGACCGCGATCGTGACCGTCTCGCGCGTGCTCGAACACGCGATGGCCGCCTACCCCGCGGCGACGTTCGGCGGCTTTTTCGGCCTCATCGGCGCCTCGGCGTGGCTGCTGCGCCGGGAGATGGCGTTCGACACCCGGGGCCGGCAGGCCGCCGCAGTCGCCGGCTTCGCGGTCGCCTTCCTGCTCTCCGGACAGGCCGAGGGCGCGCTGGGTCACGGCCTCCCGGTGACGTTCCTCGCGGGCTCGGTCGCGGTGACCGCGATGATCCTGCCCGGCGTGTCGGGGTCGCTGCTGCTACTGTTGCTCGGGCAGTACGAGTACATGATCGACCACCTGAGCGCGTTCGTCGACGCCGTGTTCGCGATCCTCACGGGCGAGTCGGCGACGATCCCCCCGGGGACGGCCACGATCCTCACGTTCCTCGCGGGCGGCGTCGTCGGCCTGTTCACCGTCGCCCACGGGGTCCGGTGGGCGCTGAAGCGCCGGAAAGCGGCGACGATGACGTTCCTCGTCGCGCTGGTCGTCGGCGCGCTCCGGGCGCCGGTCGTCCAGACCGCGACGCGGCTCGACGCCGGGTGGACGACGACTGCGATCGGCCTCTTCAGTGGCGCGGCGGTCGTCGGCGGTGCCGTCGTGGTCGGCCTCGAGCGGGCCGCGGGCGGCGAGGCGATCGAGATCTGAGGGGCGGGCGAGCGCGGTGAAAACCGTTCCGGGGCTCCGCCAACGCGTCTCAACAACACTTAATCCCCGCGCCCAGTTGCGTGGCGTATGAGCGAGATCACGGTCGTGCTGCCGGACGGCTCGGAGCTCTCCGTGCCGGAGGACGCCACGGTGGAGGACGCCGCCTACGAGATCGGCCCGGGACTGGGCGAGGACACCGTCGCGGGCGTCGTCGACGGCGAACTCGTCGCGAAGGAGGACGGGCTCCACGACGGCGCACAGCTCGAGATCGTCACCGACCAGTCCGACGAGTACCTCGACGTGTTGCGCCACTCCGCGGCCCACGTGTTCGCACAGGCGCTCCAGCGCATCCACCCCGAGGCGAAACTCACCATCGGCCCGCCGACGGAGGACGGGTTCTACTACGACGTCGCGAACGTCGACCTCGATGAGGCCGACCTCGACGCCATCGAGGCCGAGATGACGGATATCGTCGAGGCGGACTACGAGATCGAGCGCCTCGAACGCTCCCGCGAGGACGCGTTCGAGCAGTACGCGGACAACCGCTTCAAGCGCGAGATCCTCGAGGAGGAGGCCGCCGGACAGGATTCGGTCAGCTTCTACCGGCAGGACGACTGGGAGGATCTCTGTCAGGGCCCCCACGTCGACTCCACCGGGGAGATCGGCGCCGTCGAACTGCTCAACATCTCCTCGGCGTACTGGCGCGGCGACGAGAACAACGAGACGCTGACCCGCGTGTACGGGACGGCGTTCGAGTCCGAGTCCGATCTGGAGGAGTTCCTCCAGATGCGCGAGGAGGCCAAGGAGCGCGACCACCGCCGCATCGGACAGGAGATGGACCTGTTCTCCGTGCCCGACGTGACGGGGCCGGGGCTGCCGCTGTACCACCCTGCGGGGAAGACGATCCTGCAGGAGCTCGAGAACTACGTCAACGAGCTCAACCGCGACGCGGGCTACGAGCAGGTCGAGACGCCCCACCTGTTCCGGACGGAGCTCTGGAAGCAGTCGGGCCACTACGACAACTACCGCGACGACATGTTCCTCCTCGACGTGAACGACGAGGAGTACGGGCTGAAGCCGATGAACTGCCCGGGCCACGCCACCATCTTCGACCAGTCCTCGTGGTCCTACCGGGACCTGCCCATCCGCTACTTCGAGAACGGGAAGGTGTACCGCAAGGAGCAGCGCGGCGAGCTCTCGGGGCTCTCCCGGACGTGGGCGTTCACCATCGACGACGGCCACCTGTTCGTCAAACCGGAAGACATCGAGCGGGAGGTCCGGGAGATCATGGAGCTCATCTTCGAGCTCATCGGCCACTTCGACCTCGAAGTCGAGGTCGACCTCGCGACTCGGCCCGAGAAGTCCGTCGGCGGCGACGAGATCTGGGAAAGCGCCGAGGAACAGCTCCGGGAGGTGCTCGAGTCCGGCGGCTACGACTACGGGATCGAGGCCGGCGACGGCGCGTTCTACGGCCCGAAGATCGACTTCTCCTTCCGCGACGCGCTCGGGCGATCGTGGGACGGCCCGACGGTCCAACTCGACTTCAACATGCCCGAGCGGTTCGACCTCACCTACACGGGCGAGGACAACGAGGAGCACCGCCCCGTGATGATCCACCGCGCGCTGTACGGCTCCTACGAGCGCATCTTCATGGTGCTGATCGAGCACTTCGACGGCCAGTTCCCGCTGTGGCTCGCGCCCGAGCAGGTGCGCATCCTGCCCGTCTCCGACGACGCGCTGGGGTACGCCCACCGCGTGAAAAACGAGCTCGACGGGTTCCGCGTCGAGGTGGAGGACCGCGACTGGACGGTGGGCCGGAAGATCCGGCAGGCCCACGACGACCGGCTGCCGTACATGATCATCGTCGGCAGCGACGAGGAGGAGGCCGGCACCATCTCGGTCCGGGACCGCTTCGAGCGCGAGGCCGACGGCGTCGATCCCGCGGCGTTCCGCGAGCACCTCGAGAGCGAGCGCGACGAGAAGCGCATCGAGCCGGACTTCCTCGACGAGTAGTTACCCCGGGAGGAAGTCACGAACCCCGCGAGCGTGCCGCGGAGCAGGAGGGTGGCGAGGAGGATCGCGACCCAGTTCCGACCGCCCCGAGCGCGTGACGACGTGAGTCCGTTCGACGCCAGCTACTGGTCCGCCCGCTCGTACACCGCGACGTACGGGTCGGCCTCGTCATCGTCCGGACATCGATCGGTCCGTTCGACCGGGAAGCGCTCGCCGTCGGCGTTCTCGGTGTTGAGGTTGATCGCCGCCCCGTACGTTCGCTCCCCGAACCCGAACACGTGCTCGCCGTACTGGTTATCGACCCTGAGGTAGGCGCGGACTGGGTGGGGCTCCGCCTCGGGCCGCTCGATTCGGTACGCGCTCCAGTTCCCGGCAGCACACGCCTCGTAGCTCGGTATGTCGACGCGCTGTGGGAACGGGCCGGGGTTGCTGACGACGACCTCGCCGACCTGTGCGCTGGCTTGTCGCTCACCGGTGCTGGTGATCTCGACGGCCTGCTGGGTCCGGATTTCGTACGCGAGCCCGCCGGCGACGACGTCGACCGCCAGAACGATCACGGCGAGGACGGCGACGACCGCGAACAGCTGCTTTGCGCGCGACGGGGAGACGAACCGACTGCGGTCGTCGATCCGGGTCCGGAGCCCGAACAGGGCCAACGCCAGTCCGAGCAACGAGAGCACGAGCACCGCCGTCCCGGCGCGGAACGTGCTCGTGAGATACAGCAGCAACGCGACCGCCGAGATCACGACGACGGCATAGCCGAGCAGGGTGAGCTGATCGTCGTTCGTCACCTGCGTGACGGCGAAGACGCCCGCCAGGAAGGCGACGACCAGCGCCAGCTTCGACACCGGTGAGTACGGGAACTGGGTGTCGACGACGAAGATGACGACGGCGATGGTGCTGATCGCCGCGGCGGCGGCGTTGAACAGCGTCTCGGAGTCGACGCGCATGGGATCGACAGAGACGCTCCGGGAACTAATACGTGCGGTCGAACCGAGGACTGCGTTCGGCGACGCTCACTCACGGCCAACGTCGACAGTCGGTCCGTGAGGGCCGACCACAAGATTTACTCGTAAGTGTGTATACGTTCGTCACATATGTCCTCGGACACGAACGGAGAGGGGTTTTCCCGGCGTACAGTGCTCGCGTCCGCGGCTGCGGTGGGCGCGACCGGACTGGCTGGCTGTAGCAGCCTCACCGGCAGCGGCGGTGGCGGGGAGAACCCGATCGAACTGCTCCACGCGTGGTCCTCGGGCGACGGCAACGCCGCGATCGCGGCGCTGATCGAGGGGTTCCAGGAGGCCCACCCCGACGTGGAGTTCGCCGAGGAGCCGGTCAACGGCGCCGCGCGGGGCAACCTCGACCAGGTTGTCTCCAACCGGCTGCAGGCCAACGACCCGCCGAGCACGTTCCAGACGTGGCCGGGGGCGACGCTCACGAAGTTCGGCGACGCCTACGCAAGCATCGAGGAGGACGTCTGGACCGACGAGGTGGAGGAGAACTACCTCGAGGGGCCCAAACAGCAGGCCCAGCTCGACGGCACGTACGTGACGGTGCCGCTCAACATCCACCGCATCAACAACCTGTTCTACAACACGGCGGTGCTCGAGGAGGCCGGCGTCGACCCCGAGTCGCTCTCCTCGCCCGCGGACGTGGTCGAGGCGTGTGCGGCCGTTTCCGAGAACACCGACGCGGTGCCGTTCGCCCAGCAGACCAGCGGCCCGTGGTCGACGATCCAGCTCTGGGAGACGGCACTGCTCGCGCAGGCCGGCGTCGACGGCTACACCGCGTTCACCGAGGGTGACGGCGACGTGGAGCAGGTCCGTGCGGCGCTCGAACACGTGGTCGAACTCAGCGAGTACTACCCCAGCGACGCCTCCTCGATCAGCTTCACGGAGGCGAACACGATGGTGATGGAGGGCGACGCCGCCTTCATCCACCAGGGCGACTGGGCCGCGGGGGCTTACAGCGGCGACGACGAGTTCAACTACGGTGAGGACTGGGGGCAGGTCACCTACCCCGGCTCCGAGGGGAGCTACCTGCTCAACATGGACTCGTTCCCGTACTTCGACAACAACCCCTCGCCGGAGGCGACGAAGACGTTCCTCAGCTACTGTGCCAGCACGGAGGGGCAGGTGCTGTTCAACCGCGAGAAGGGGTCGATCCCGCCGCGGAAGGACGCCGACGTGTCCGAGCTCAACACGTTCCAGCAGGACCAGTACGAGGACTTCACGGGCGCGGACAGCCAGCCGCCGTCGATCCAGCACGGGCTGGCGGTGTCGCCCCAGATCAAGACGAACATCACCAGTGCTTTCAGCGGCTTCCTCGAAGACTACGACGCCGACGCCACCGCCGAGGCGCTCGTCGGCGCGTTCGAGTAACGGCCCCCTGGGAGCACAGGTATGCGTGACCCGATAGCCACACTTCGTAACCGCTCGTCCGACAGCGACGCGCGAACCGACGGCGGCGAGACTCGCTCGGAGCGCTCGCTGCTCGCGCGGGACTCGGTGCGGTCGGCGCCGTTCTGGCTGCCGCCGTTCCTGCTCGTCGGACTGTTCGTGTACGGCGCCGTCGTCTGGAACTTCCTGCTCTCGCTGACCGACTTCTCCGGCATCGGCGAGCCCGACTACACGGATCTGGACGTCGAGAACTACCTCGTCGCGTTCGCCGACCCGATCGACGGCCTGCTGTCGACGGTCGGGCTCGGCGGCGAGGTGAACGGAGCCACGCCGGCGTGGTCGGAGCTCACCGTCGAACCCGTCTGGAACTCGCTGGGCAACACGGTCGCCCTGATGGTCGGGTTCGCGGCGGTCTGTCTCGCGCTCGGCCTGCTGCTCGCGATCCTGGTCGACCGCGGGATCCGCTTCGAGAACACGTTCCGGACGATCTACCTGCTGCCGATGAGCCTCTCGTTCGTCGTCACGGCGAAGTTCTGGCTCTACATGTACAACCCGGATACCGGAGTGATCAACATCGCCCTCGGCGTGTTCGGAATCGGCCCGGTGCAGATCGTCCAGAACCCGGACCTCAAGCTCGCGGCGGTCGCGTTCGCGTTGATCTGGCAGTTCAGCGGCTACGCGATGATCGTCTACCTCGCCGCGCTGCGGGGGATCCCGTCGAGCCACTTCGAGGCCGCCCGCGTCGACGGCGCGAGCACGGTGAAGATGTACTGGCGGGTGATCATCCCCCAGCTCCGGACCGCGACCGTGAGCGCGCTCGTGGTCATCACCGTGTTCGCGCTGAAGGCGTTCGACTTCCTGTTCTCGATGTACGGCGGCTACCAGCCCGGCCCGTCGGCGGACATCCTCGCGACGCGGATGGTCAGGGAGGCGTACGCCAACCAGAACTGGGCGTACGGGTCGACGATCGCGGTGATCCTGTTCGTGATGGCGCTCTGTATCGTCGCGCCGTACGTCTACTCGCAGTACCGACGGGGTGAGCTATGAGCACCAGCGAGGAGGGCCGGGCGCGGCTGAAGCGGACCGCCCTCTACGCGGTTCTCGTTGGGATGGCCGGGTTCTACCTGCTCCCGATCCTGACGGGGCTGTTCACCTCGATCACCAGCCCCGAGAGCTACACCGGGCAGGCGCCGTTCCTCCCGCCGCTGGAGCCGCTGATTCCGGAGACGGGGTCGTTCTCGCTGGCGCCGTGGGGGAACGCGTTCGACGGGCTCGCCCGCGGGCTGGCGAACAGCTTCATCCTCGTGATTCCCGCGACGATCCTCTCGGGGCTGTTCGGCAGCATGGCCGCCTACGGGCTGACCAACGTCGACTGGCGCGGGCAGGTCGGGATATACGCGCTGTTCGTGGCGGGGATCTTCATCCCGTACCAGGCGGTGCTGGTGCCGCTGACGCAGTTCTGGTACAACGTCGTGCCGCTGCAGTCGCTGTTCGCGCCGTTCACGGTGCTGCCGCTGGTACAGGAGTACCACTGGAAGCTGGTGGCGCTGATCGTCACCCACACGGCGTACGGCATCCCGATCTGTACGCTGCTGTTCCGGGCCCACTACAAGAAGCTCTCCACGGAGATGATCGAGGCGGCCCGGCTCGACGGCGCCTCGGTGTCGACGATCTACCGGCGGATCGTGCTGCCGCTGTCGGTGCCGATGTTCGCGGTGGTGTTCATCTACCAGTTCACCCAGATCTGGAACGACCTCCTCTTTGCCCTGACGATCGTCCAGTTCGGCGACGCGTCGGTGGTCACACAGGAGCTGGTCGGGATCGGGGTGTCGCAGGCGGGGACGAACTTCCCGCTGCGGATGGCCGCGGCGCTTTTGGCGGCGCTGCCGACGCTCGTGGTGTACGTCCTGTTCGGCGACAAGTTCGCCGAGGGGGTGACCACATGAGGTTCAGAGGTGATCTACGATGGCAGAACTAACGCTCGACTCGGTAACGAAGGTGTTCAACGAGGGGGGAAGCGACGAGATCGTCGCCGTCGACGACGTGACGATGGGGATCGAGGACGGGGAGTTCCTCGTGCTCGTCGGCCCGTCGGGCTGCGGGAAGTCGACGACCCTGCGCATGATCGCCGGGCTGGAGACCGTCACCGACGGCGAGATCCGGCTGGGCGGGCGCGCGATCAACGACACGGCGCCCGCGGATCGGGACATCGCGATGGTGTTCCAGTCCTACGCGCTGTACCCCCACATGACCGTCCGGGAGAACATGAGCTTCGGGCTGGAGGAGTCGACCGACATGCCCGACGACGAGATCCGCGCGACGGTCGAGGACGCGGCCTCGATGATGGGCATCGAGGAGCTGCTCGACCGCAAACCCTCGGAGCTCTCCGGCGGCCAGCAGCAGCGCGTCGCGCTCGGCCGCGCGATCGTGCGCGACCCGGCGGCGTTCCTGATGGACGAGCCGCTGTCGAACCTCGACGCCAAGCTTCGGGCGACGATGCGTACCGAACTCCAGCGCATTCAGGACGATCTCGGCGTGACGACGGTGTACGTCACCCACGACCAGACCGAGGCGATGACGATGGGCGACCGCATCGCCGTGCTCGACGACGGCGTGCTCCAGCAGGTGGGGACGCCGCTGGAGTGCTACCACACGCCCGCCAACCGCTTCGTCGCGGGGTTCATCGGCGAGCCGTCGATGAACTTCTTCCCGACGACCCGCGAGGGCGACGCGCTCGAGAACGAGCGGTTCACCTACCCGCTCCCGGACGCCGTGGGTGAGACGCTTGGCGACGCGACGAACGTGACCCTCGGCGTGCGCCCGGAGGACGTCGAGTTCGCGGACGGTACCGACACGCTCGGCCCGCACGACTTCGAGTGCGTCGTCGACGTGGTCGAGCCCGTCGGGGAGTCGAACAACGTCTACCTCCGCTTCGCGGACGCCCCGGACGGGGAGACGTTCATCGCGACGATCAGCGGGATGCGCACCGTCGCCTCGGGCGACCGCGTGGTCGCGACCATCCCGCCGGAAGCGATCCACCTGTTCGACGACCGGACCGGCGAGGCGCTCAAGAACCGCTCGCTCGACGACGTCGAGGGCGTGACGCCGACCTAAGGCGCCCTGACGTACGTCACCGGACAGGGCGCGTTCGAGAGGATCTTCTGGGCCGTCGAGCCGAACACCGCCTTCCCCGCCGCCGAGCGCCCGCGCCCGCCGACGATCAGCATGTCGGCGTCGACTCGCTCCGCGAGTTCGAGCACTTCGTCGCTCGTGTCGCCGACGGCGCCGTGGGACTCGTACTCGATGCCCGCCTCGGCGAGCATCGCGCCGACCTCGCGGATCGTCACGTGCCGCGTCGCCACGGCGTCGGGCGTCACCTCGGCGTCGGGGCCGAACTCGAGTTGGTCTTTCACCCGCTCGTACCCCGCCTCGGAGAAGACATGGACGAGCCGGACGGTCGCGCCGGCGGGGCCCGCCACGTCGATCGCTGTCTGTGCGACCGACTCCGTCCGCTCGGCCTCGTCGCTGACCGCGACGACCACCGTGTCGAGGCTCACGCGACCGTCACCTCCTCGCCGATTTCGGCGCTCGTCTGAACGGCGTCCAACACTCGCTGAACCGCGAGGCCGTCGTCGAAGTCGGGGGCGTACTCCCCGCCGTCAGCGACAGCCGAGAGAAACGCCTGATTCTCGTGGACGAACGTGTGCTCCCAGCCGAGCACGTGGCCGGGCGGCCACCAGTGGTCGAGATAGGGGTCGTCTTCCTCGGTGACGAGCACGGTCTCGAAGCCGCGGTTGCCCGGCCGGAACAGTTCGAGCTCGTTGAGGCGTTCGAGCGAGAAGCGGATCGCGCCCTCGGTCCCCTCGATCTCGATCGTGTGGTCGTTCTTCCGCCCGACGGCGACGCGGGAGGCTTCCAGCGTGCCGGCGGCGCCGTTCGCGAACCGCACCTGCGCGCTGTAGGCGTCGTCGACGGTCACCGGCTCGGTCCCCTCGCCGTCGGCCGCGGGGCGCTCGTCGACGAACGTGGTCGTCTGCCCGCTCACGCGCTCGATATCGCCGACGAGGAAGCGCGCGAGATCGACCGTGTGCGCGCCGAGGTCGCCCAGCGCGCCGCTGCCGGCCCGCTCGGCGTCGGTCCGCCAGCTCGCCGGCGCCTCGGGATCGACCAGCCAGTCCTGCAGGTAGCGCCCACGGAGCTGCCTGATCTCCCCGAGTTCGCCCGCGTCGATCAGCCGTTTGGCGTACTGGATCGCCGGGACGTAGCGGTAGTTGAAGCCGACCGCCGCGCGGGCGTCCGCGTCGCTCGCGGCCGCCGCCATGCGTTCGGCGTCTTCGAGCGCCGGCGCCATGGGTTTCTCACAGAGCACCGCCGTCCCCGCTTCCAGCGCCGCGATCGTCGGCTCGGGGTGGACGTGGTTCGGCCCGAGGTTGTAGAAGGCGTCCACCTCGTCGACCACCTCGCGCCAGTCCGTCGCCGTTCGGGCGAATCCGAGCCTGTCGGCCGCCTCGCCGAGTGCGGCCTCGTCGCGGCCGATCAGTACGTCGCGCTCGACTGCCGGCGCGTCCGGGGCGAACATCGGCAGCCGCGCGAGCGCGTTCGCGTGGGCCTTCCCCATGAAGCCGTACCCCAGCATCCCGACCGAGAGCGGTTCGCTCACGGTCGTCCCCCCCGGGCCGCCCCGCGCTGCGCTCCCTCCGACCGCCCGTCGGCGACCGGAAGCCGTCCGGGATCCGCCCCGTTAGTGGCTATGACTGTCACACCACACGGTCACGACCGACGCGTAAGAAATTTACTTACCTTCGAATCAATAGTTCACAGGATGCGCTGGCACCGAGTCCGGACGGTCACGCCGCGGGCGGTGGACGGATGACCGCGTGGTACGCCGCGGTCGATCTCGGTGCGAGCAACATCAAGGCGGTCGTCGGCGACGGGGACGGCACCGTCGTCAGCCGGGCGCGGCGGCGGACCCCTCGCGGCCCGGACGGTGACGCGGTCGTCGACGCGATGGTCGCCGCGACCCGGGCAGCGCTCGACGACGCCGGCGTCGCGCCGACGGAGATCCGCCGCTGTGGCGTCGGCTCGATCGGTCCGCTGGACAAGGCCGCCGGCGAACTCGGCCGCTCGGCCAACCTCGGGCCGAACGTCGACCGCGTCCCGCTCGCCGACCCGCTCGGCGAGCTGCTCGACGCGGAAGTGACCGTGATCAACGACGCCAACGCGGGGGTGATCGGCGAACGCTTCTACGCCGATCGGAGCCCCGACGACATGGCCTACCTCACGATCTCCTCGGGGATCGGCGCCGGCGTCGCCGTCGACGGCCGCGTGCTCTCGGGCTGGGACGGCAACGCCGCGGAGGTCGGTCACGACACGCTCGAAGTCGGCGGGATCACCTGCGGCTGCGGCGCCGAGGGCCACTGGGAGGCGTACTGCTCGGGGAAGAACATCCCCCGGCACGCGCGGTACGTCCACGAGACCGAGGGCGTCCCGACCGAGCTTCCGCTGGACGAGATCGACGCCAAGGACGTGTTCGACGCCGCCGACGAGGACCCCCTCGCCGAGCGAGTGATCGAGCGCGTGCAGGCGTTCAACGCCGCCGGGATCGCCGATCTGGTCCACGCGTACGCCCCGCTGGTGGTGTACGTCGGCGGCGCCGTCGCGCGGAACAACCCCGAACTGGTCGTCGATCCGGTCCGTGAACGCCTCCCGGAGCTGGTGATGACGAACGTGCCGGAGCTCCGGCTCACGTCGCTGGGCGACGAGGCGGTCGTCCGCGGCGCGCTCGCGGCCGCGATCACCGCGACCGACCGCTCGCAGCTCCGCCCCTAGGCGCGCTCGATCGTGATCTCGTGGGCCTCGACGTCCTCCAGCGCCGCGACGCGGCCGCCGACGCGGACCAGTCCGTCGCCGGTGTCGAGCGTGAGCGACGCGATCGACTCCTCGTCGTTGCGCGTCGTGTCGACGACCTCGCCCGCCACCTCCCTCGGTTCGCCCGTGAGCACGTCACGCCCCTCGACGGTCGCCCGGAGCGGCCCGTCGAGCGCCTCGACCTCCTCGACGCAGCGCCGGAGCGACGCGTACCGGCGGGGGAGGCTTCGGTCGGGCGTGGTCGCCAGCGTCTCGCCGGAGGCCCACAGCACCGTCGAGGTGAACCCCGAGACGAGGAAGCCCAGTTCCGAGCGGTTGAACACCACGCCGTAGCGCTCCTCCCCCCGGCTGACAGCCTCGCGGGTCGCGTACAGCGAGAACTGCCCGTCGCCGACCGCCGCGACCGGCGTGGTGACCCCGCGGCGCGAGCGCGCCGTCGTCGCGACCGCGGTGTAGTCGTACGTCTCGGGGTCTGGCACCTCGGCGGCCGGGGAGACCAGCAGCTCGATCGTGACGCCGGCCTCGCGTTTGGCACGGAGCGCGTCTTCGAACTCGGCCAGCAGGTCGGGGGTCAGCGACAGCAGCAGTTCGAACTCCGCGGAGTCGATCACCTCCCGCAGGTAGCGCTCGATCGTCGCGGGCGACTTGATCAGCGTGACGGCCTCGGCGTCCCGCGCCGGCGCGGTGTAGCGCTGTTCGAGGCCGCTCACGAGTTCGTCGAGCGACGAGCGAACGCCGCCGAACGCCTCCTCCGGCTCGATCGCGAGCACCTGCATCGGCCGGGACTCTTGGAGCTCCACGAACCCGTGATCGGCGAGGCTCCGCACCGTGTCGTACACGCGGGGCTGGGGAATGTCGGTCCGCTCGGCGATCTCGGTCGCGGTGAGCCGGCCGTGTTCGAGCACGGCCAGATACGCCTCGATCTCGTACTCGCCGAAGTCGAACGTCTCCCCGACCCGCTCAAGCGCCGTGCGCAGGTCGTCGTCGTGCATACTCCCCCCGAGTTACGCCGCTCACATAAACACCGCCAGTCGATCCCGCACGGCGACGCCGGAAAACGTTCACTCGCGTCCGAATACTCGTCCCGGTAGGTCCAAGGGGTGCCGGCTCCTGTCGCCGGGCATGCCCGCACCCGCCCCCGGCGCGGCCGACCCGCTCTCGCTCCACGGCGTCGTCCCGCCGACCGTGACCGCGTTCGACGCCGACGGCGAACTGGACGCCGAAACCACCGCCGCCCACGCTCGCTTCGTCGTCGACCGCGGCGTCCACGGCGTGTTCCCCCTCGGAACGAACGGCGAGTTCGCGCTGCTCGGCCCCGAGGAACGCGACGAAGTCGTCCGAGTGGTCGTCGACGAGGTGGGCGAGGAGGTGCCGGTGATCGCCGGCGTGGGCGAGCCCGCGACCCGCCGGACCGTCGAGCGTGCGGAGGCAGCAGAGGCGGCGGGCGCCGACGGCGTGGTCGTCGTCACGCCGTACTACTACCCGCTCGACGGCGACGCCGCGGTCGAGCACTACCGGACGGTCTGTGCCGCGGTCGACTGCCCGGTGTACGTCTACCACATCCCCTCGAAGACGGGGAACGACCTGAGCCTCGGGACGCTCGACGAGCTCGCGGCGATCGACAACCTCGCCGGCCTGAAGGACTCCTCGAAGGACGTGCCGTGGCTCGGGCAGGCCGTCGCGGCCCACGACGAGCTCACCTTCCTCGCGGGGTCAGACTCGCTGCTGAAACCGGGGCTGGACCTCGGCTGTACCGGAATGGTGTCGGCGGTCGCGAACGCGTTCCCCGAACTGGTCGTCGAGCTGTACGAGGCGTACGACGCCGGCGACCGTGAGCGCGCCGCGGAGCTACAGGAACGCGTGTACGAGGTTCGGTCGGCGATCAAGCGCGGGCCGTACATGGCCGGCGTGAAGGAGGCGCTCTCGATCCGCGGGTTCGACGCCGGGCCGCTGCGCTCGCCGCTGCGACGGATGGACGCTGAGGAGGGCGAGGCGCTGCGGGCGGATCTCGAGGAGCTCGGGCTGGTGGAGTAATTTTTTACTACTCGTGTAGTAATCGTCGCTATGGTCGACTACTCGGAGCTCCACGATCCGAACGCGGAGTACACGATGCGGGAGCTCTCCGCCGAGACGATGGGTGTCACGGGCGAACGCGGCGGCGGCCGGGACGTGGAGATCACCGACGTGCAGACGACGATGGTCGACGGGAACTTCCCGTGGACGCTGGTCCGAATCTACACCGACGCCGGCGTCGCGGGCACGGGCGAGGCGTACTGGGGCGCCGGCGTCCCGGAACTGATCGAGCGAATGAAACCGTTCCTGATCGGCGAGAACCCGCTCGACATCGACCGCCTGTACGAGCACCTGATCCAGAAGATGTCCGGCGAGGGCTCCGTCGAGGGGGTGACGGTCACCGCCATATCGGGGATCGAGGTCGCGCTCCACGACCTCGCGGGGAAGATCCTCGACCTGCCGGCCTACCAACTGCTCGGCGGGAAGTACCGCGACGAGGTGCGGGTGTACTGTGACTGCCACACCGAGGAGGAGGCCGACCCCGAGGCCTGCGCGGACGAGGCCGAGCGCGTCGTCGAGGAACTGGGGTACGACGCGCTGAAGTTCGACCTCGACGTGCCGAGCGGGCTGGAGAAGGACCGCGCGAACCGCCACCTCCGGCCGGGGGAGATCCGACACAAGGTCGAGATCGTCGAGGCGGTCACCGAGCGCGTGAAAGACCGCGCGGACGTGGCCTTCGACTGCCACTGGACGTTCTCCGGCGGCAGCGCCAAGCGGCTCGCCGAGAAGCTCGAACCGTACGACGTGTGGTGGCTCGAAGACCCCGTTCCGCCCGAGAACCTCGACGTACAGGCGGAAGTCACGAAGTCGACGACGACGCCGATCACGGTCGGCGAGAACCGCTACCGCGTGACCGAACTCCGCCGGCTGATCGAGGATCAGGCGGTCGACATCGTCGCCCCCGACCTTCCCAAGGTCGGCGGCATGCGCGAGACGCGAAAGATCGCCGACGTGGCGAACCAGTACTACGTCCCGGTCGCGATGCACAACGTCGCGTCGCCGATCGCGACGGTCGCGGCGGCCCACGTCGGCGCCGCGGTGCCGAACTCGCTGGCAGTCGAGTACCACTCCTACGAACTCGGCTGGTGGGAGGATCTGGTCGAGGAGGACGTGATCGTCGACGGCTCGATCGAGGTGCCCGAGGAGCCGGGGCTCGGCGTCACCCTCGACCGCGACGCCGTGGCGAAACACTTAGTCGATGGCGAGGAACTGTTCGACCCGGTATGAGCCTACCCGCCGGCGGCGACGGCCCGGAACCGACGCTCGCCACCTTCGGCGAGAGCATGCTGCGGTACAGCCCCCCGGCCGGCGACCGGCTCGAGACGGCCGACGAGCTCGCGGTCCACGTCGGCGGCGCTGAGAGCAACGTCGCCGTCGCCGCGGCCCAACTCGGCTGTGAGGCGGCGTGGCTGTCGAAGCTGCCCGACTCGCCGCTGGCCCGCCGAGTCGAGCGCGGGATCCGCGAACACGGCGTCGACCCCTTCGTCGCGACCGGCGAGGGGCGGGTCGGGACGTACTACCTCGAACCGGGCGGGAAGCCACGTGGAACCACCGTCGTCTACGACCGCGAGGACGCCGCGATCCGGACGGCGACCCCCGACGAGCTGGCAGTCGACCGCGTTCGCGCCGCGGACGCGTTCTACACCAGCGGGATCACGCCCGCGCTCTCGGAGACGCTGCACGAGACGACCGCGGCGCTGCTGAAAGCGGCGGGCGACGCCGGCGTCACGCGCGCGTTCGACCTCAACTACCGATCGAAGCTCTGGACGCCCGCGGAGGCGGCCGCGCGACTCCGCCCGCTGTTCGAACACGTCGACGTGCTGGTCGTCGCCGAACGCGACGCCGAGGCCGTGCTGGACCGCGAGGGCGAGGCTGGGCAGGTCGCACACAGCCTCGCGGTCGAACACGACTGCGAGGCGGTGGTCGTCACCCGCGGCGACGCGGGCGCGGTCGCCGCCCACGGCGGCGAGATCCACGAGGCAGAGGCGTTGGAGACCGACACCGTCGATCCGGTCGGGACGGGCGACGCGTTCGTCGGCGGGCTGCTCGCGAGCCTGTTGACCGGCAGTTCGGTCCCCGACGCGCTCGACGCCGCGACCGCGACCGCCGCGCTGAAACGGACTGTCGCGGGCGACGCCGCGGTCGTGACGCCCGAGGACGTGGCGGCAGTGATCGACGGCGGCACCGACGCGATCGATCGCTGAACTCAGGCGCCGTTGCCGACGCGGATCACCTGCAGCAGCGAGTACACCGGTACGCCGTCGACCTCGTCGACGCCGCGCTTGTCCGCGAGCACGCCGCAGGCGACGGGCTCGCCCCCGCGGGCGCGCACGGCGTCGATCGTCTCCTGCATCGTGGTGCCGGAAGTGATCGTGTCGTCGACGATGTAACACTCCCGCTCGCGGACCTCCGCGAAGTTCCGGGAGAAGCCGCCTTCGAGGTTCTCGATGCTCCCCTCCTCCCACTGGTGTTTCCGGGGCGTGTACGTCGCGAGATCCGTGTCGAGTTCGGTCGCGACCGTCGTCGCGAGCGGGCCGCCTGCCTTCTCGACGCCGACGGTCAGATCCACGTCCTCGCCCTTCTTCGAGAGCAGGTCGGCCAGCGCGGCCGCGACGTGGCCCAGCCGCGAGGAGTCCCGGCCGACCGCCGACCAGTCGACGTGGATGTCGCCCGGCCCGCCGCCCTGTGCGGGCGTGGCGCCGGCCCGGTCGACCAGCCACGAGGCGGTCTCCCGGGAGACGTTGAGCTCGTCGGCGATCTCCCCCTTCGAGAACCCGCGGTCGGCGAGCGAGCGTGCCTCCTCGATCAGGTCGTCGACGTTCTTCATGGGTCGAGTTCGACTGCCGCCTTGATAACGTCGCTGTCCAGCGCCGCCTCGAACGCCTCGATGGGGTAGACGTGCTCGACGAACGCCGAGCGCACCGACTCGGGCATCGCGTCGAGCCACTCGATCGCGCGTTCGAAGTGGGTGTAGCCGGCGTTGACCGACCCCACCACCGCGCGGTTGCCCAGCACCAGTTCGCGGTGGAAGTCGGCGAGGTCCACCTCCGCGGTGTGGGGTTCGGGCACGCCGAGCAGCGCCGCCACGCCGTTCGGTGCGAGCGCCGACACCGACTGGACCGCGTGCGGCGCGTGACCGGTCGCTTCGTACACGAGATCCATCGGCGCGTACGCCTCGGACACCTCGGCGACCGGCGTCTCGCGGGAGTCGACGTACGTCGCGCCGGCCTCGATCGCGAGTTCGACGGCGGGATCGTCGCGGTCGCGACGGCCGAGGCAGTACACCTCGTCGAACCGCTCGGCGAGCACGGGCAGCGTCAGCAGCCCCAGCGAGCCCGTCCCGAGCACCAGCGCCCGATCGCGGTCCCACGCGAACGGCTCGCGGGAGGCTTCGGCCAGCTCCAGCGCCTTCGCGGTGATCGACAGCGGCTCGACGAGGAAGCCGTACGGCGCCAGCCGCTCGGGCAGCGGGACGAGGTACTCGCTCGGGACGGCGACGTACTCGGCCATGAACCCGTCGGCGCCGTCGATCCCGCACTCGACGGTCTCGTCCATCGGCGCCATGTCGGGCTCGCCCCGCCGGAAGTACTCGTTGTACGCCCCCGGCGGCCGCCGGACCGTCGGGACGACCGTCTCGCCCGCGTCGAGCCCCGTGCCGTTCGGTTCCGCGACAGTGCCGACGGCCTCGTGGCCGAGCACCATCGACGCCTCGACGCCGCCGTGTACGCCGTCGAGCACCTCGCGGTCGGTGCCGTCGATGCCGACCCGATCGACCCGAATCAGCGCCTCGCCGGGGCCCGGCTCCGGCCGCGGCCGGTCGACGAGCCGCGGCGAGCCGTCCTCGCTCAACACAACTGCATCCATGGAACACCGTATCACACAGCCGCACAAAACGTTTATCCTATAGTGAGTAAAGATTTGAGACATGCGAAACCCCGACCGCTCGGGCGTCGACCACCGGGAACGGCTCGACCGGCTGTACGACGAGTTCGACACCGCGTCGATCCGTTCCCTGCGCGATTTCGTGGAGCTGTTCCCGCCGGTCGACTCGACGGCCGCGCTGGAGCGGTGGGAGACCGCGCGCGCGGACTTCGAGAGCCGGAACGGCCGGATCGTCGACGCGTTCGGGGCCGCGTACGCCGACATCGCGAGCCGGGCGACCCGAGAGACCGCGAGGACGGCCGCCGAGCTCTGGGCGCGCGAGCGGCGACCGATCAACGTACTCGTGCTCGACGTGGACGAGACGCTTCGCTCGGCGGGGAGCACGGACAACGAGATCCCCCGGGAGACGCTCCACCTGCTGACGGAGCTGCACGACGACGGCGTGCCGATCGTGATCTGTACCGGGCAGACGCTGGAGAACGTCAAAGGGTTTCTCGTGCAGGGGCTCGGCAGCGAACTCGTCCACTCGGGCGATCTCTCGGTGGTGTACGAGGCCGGCAACGGCGTGTTCACCCCCGGCCACGGCTCTGACACCAAACAGCTGCTGTACGAGGAGCTGGCGCCGTCGGTCCGTCGGGTGTTCGAGCAGGTGCGGTCGAGCGCGCTCGGGGACGCCCCCCAATCGGTCGCCCGGGGCTGTCACCTCCAGGGCAACGAGTTCAACGTCACGCTCAAACCCAACCACGAGACCGGGAGCGACGAGGCGCGGGCGGTGATCGACGAGGCGCTGCGCCACCAGATCGACTCACTGGGCCGGGCGGTCGCGACGGAGACCGGGATCGAGGGCGACGCGGAAGGCTGGGCGCGGGCGTACTACGCGGCCGCGGACGACGAGATCGCCGCCGTCCTCGAACGCGTCGACGCGACGGTGGCCGACGTCGAGATCCCGGAGCCGGTCCGGGAGCTGTTCGAACGCGTCGACGTGGGGTACTACGAGGCCGACGCCGCGGAGATCACGTCGCTCGAACTCGACAAAGTGGCCGGCGTCGAGGCCGCGTTCGACGTGCTCGGCATCGAGGACCCGTTCGCGCTGGTGCTCGGCGACTCGAAGTCGGACCTGCGCGTGATGGAGTGGGTCGACCGGACCGAGTCGGGGATCGCGGGCGCACCGCGGCACGCCTCCGACGTGGTGCTGGAGCACGTCCGCGACACCGACGGGCTGTTGTTCGACCGCGGCGACGCGGGCACGCCGCTGCGGACGACGATCGCGCTGAACCGACTGGCCGCGTTCGAGGCCGGAGACGGTCGCTGATCACCACTCGGTCAGCGCGTCGCGGCCGTGGAACCGCGTGAGCACGACCGCGAACGTGAGCGCGCCCGCCACCGCGAACGCGCCGCCGGCGTAGAACACCGTCTCGATGCCGTACTGGCTCCAGAGCCACCCCGCGAGCACCGGGCCCAGGACGCTGCCGGGTCGCCAGACGAGCTCGCGGATGCCGAAGCTCGCGGCGATGCCGCCCTCGTCGGCGCCCTCGTCCGCGAACAGCGCCATGCTCGCGGGCTCGCGGAACGCGTCGACGACGCCGAGCAGGCCGTTGATGACGAGTAGCGGGATGAACGCCGAGGAGAGAGTGCCGAGCAGCGGGAACGTCGCCGGGAGCGCGAGCGCCTCGCCGATCGCGGGCGAGAACGGGATCGCGACCGCGATCAGCCCGTAGGCGCCGCCGCCCGCGAACACGAACAGCGAGCGGCCGTAGTCGTCCGAGAGCCGGCCGGTGAACGGCTGACAGAGCATGTTCGTCAGCTTCTCGGCGACGATCACACAGGAGATCGCGAGCCCCGCCTCGGTGTACCCCAGCCCGCCGCGGGCGACCGAGACGCCCGCGTAGATGCTGGCCCACGAGCGCACGAGCGTCACGGCGACCGCGTACTGCGCCCGGAAGGAGGTGAGCGTGATGATGCGCTTGTTGAGCGCCAGCCCCGCGAAGGGGTTGCCGTGGGATCGCGTCTCGTCGTTGGGGAGGTAGAGCCAGACGGCGGCGATCCCGAGCGCGAACGTGACGATCGTGACGGCGTAGATCGGGGTGAACCCGAGCGTCTGGTAGAGGCCGCCGGCGGAGAGCGAGCCGACGATGGAGGCGAGAAACCGGACGGCGTTGGCTTTCCCGATGCTGTTGGCCCGCTCGCCGTGGTCGGCGAGTTCGCCCACCAGCGCGAGCGTCATCAGCCCGGAGCCGGTGACGGCGGCACCCTGCAGCGCGCGAACGCCGATGAACCCCGAACTGTCGGCGAACGCCGTCGAGAGGCCGACGCCGAAGACGGCCGCGGCGGCCGCCACCGCGTCACCGATGGCCTGCACGTTCGCGAACGCGACGTAGGCGACGGTGCTGGCGAGCAACACGCCGAGCAGCACCCGCTTCTTGTCTCGGCTGTCGCCGGCCCACGCCAGCGGAATCACCGCGATCGTCTGTGCCAGCGTGAAGCCGGTGATGAACAGCCCCGCCATGAAGTCCGAGGCGTTCAGGATCTCGATGTAGAACGGGATCAGCGTCACCAGCGTCACGTAGCCAAAGCCCGTCGCGAACCGGGCGAGATAGAGCGACCAGAACTGCAGACGTTCCTCGTTCACACGCCGACTGTGAGGGAGCCTCGAAAAGGGGTTTCGCTTCGATACTCGGTCGGCGGGACTACGCGCGACGGCCGGCGACGGCAGCGGCGCCGAGCAGCGCGAGGAGCGCGGCGACGACGCCGAAGCCGGGTCCGGAGGTGCTCGTCCCGGTCGGCTCCGCCGTTTCAGTCGCCGTCGGGGTCGATGCCGGCGTCTCGGTCGCGGCGGCCTGGATCGTGCCCGTCACGGTCGCGTTCAGGTCGGTTCCCTCGGCGGTGGCGCGAACCGTGTACTCCTCGCCGGCGTCGAACCCGTCGACGGAGAGTTCACCCGTCGCGCGGCCGTCCGTGCCGACGGTCGCCGTCGTGGTTCGACTCTCGCCCTCGCCGGGTGCGAGCGCGATCGTCAGCGAGGTGCCGGGCGCGAGCAGCGTCGCGGCGGTGAACTCGACGGTCCCGCCGGCGGTCGCCTCGTCGACGCCGCCGACGAAGTTGACCGACGGCTCGACGACGCCGAAGTTGGCCGTCCGGGTGACGTTCTCGCCGTCGGTGACCGCGTCCGTGACGGTCGCAGTCGCGGTGAAGCTATCGCCCGCATCGGCGGTTCCGGTGCCGTTGGCCTGTTGGAACGCCGTTGTCGCGATATCGACGGCGACGTAGACGGCGCTCTCGGTGGTGCGGACCGCGACGCCCTCGGTGTCGGCGCTGGCGTCGAGCGTCTTCGCCGTTTCGTTCACGCCGACGCTGCTCGCGGTCTGTCGGAGGGTCAGCGTCAGTTCGTCGCCGAGCAGGGTGCCGTCGTCGTCGGCTTCGGCGGGCACGCCGGAGGCGTTGAGTCGAAAGACGGCCACGTCGCTCTCCGCGACGAGGCTGTCGGTCGCGTCCGAGGCCGTAGCGGCCTCCGCGGCGGCGGCGGCCGAGGCGGTCGCCGGCGCCGTTGTCACGGTCAGGTCGCCGACGGCGTCCTCGTCGACGGGTGCGGCCGCGGTCGCGGGTGCGACGGCGGCGACGAGCAGTACGACTGCGAGTGCGAGTGCGGTGTGTCGTGGGTTCATGAGCAGTGACGGCCGCCCGTTCGCCGTCGTGGATCGCTCACCGTCGGCCGACGCTCGGACGGTGACTCGACGTGGAGGGCGTTCGGGCGGGATCGGACCGGTGTCTCCCCGTTTCTCTGAACGAACTAAACCGTTCGCTTCCGGTTGCTGTCTGGTAGTTGTTGCCGAATCTGTATCGGAAATTTTTGCCGCTCCGATGGTTTCACGGCGCCGCCGGCCCAGCAACGCCCATGACGGTTTTCTGGCACCGGCGGGATCTGCGGGCGAGCGACAACCGCGGGCTCGCGGCAGCGGCCGACGACGCCGGCGGGGTCGTTCCCGTGTTCGTCTTCGATCCGACCGTGCTCGAACACGGGAGCGATGCCCGGGTGCGGTTCATGCTCGACTCGATCGCGGAACTGCGGGACGCCTACCGCGAGCGGGGGAGTGATCTCGTGCTGGCCCGCGGCGACCCCGCCGCGGTGCTGCCCGCGCTCGCCGCGGCCGTCGACGCCGGGACGGTTCACTGGAACGCCGACTACTCCGGACTCGCACAGGAGCGCGACGAGCGAGTGGCAGACGCGCTCGACGCCAGCGGCGTCGACACGGAGACCCACCACGACGCGGTGTTCCACGAGCCGGGGACGATCCGGACGAACGCCGGCGAACCGTACTCGGTGTACACGTACTTCTGGAAGAAGTGGCGCGACCGCGAGAAGCCCGACCCGTTCGAGACGCCCGACGGGAGCGATCTCGCGGACGCCGACGGGCTCGCGAGGGACGAACTCGCGGCGTCGTTCGACGGCGAGTTCGACCTCGACGGCGCGCTCCGGGGGGAGCTCCCGTCGATCGAGCAACTGGGCTTCGAGGAGCCGGACGCCGACGTGCAGGCCGCCGGGACTGCGGCCGCGCGCGACCGGCTCGCCGAGTTCTGCGAGGGACCGATCTTCGAGTACGAAAAGCAGCGAGAGTACCCCGCTCGGGACGGGAGTTCGCGGCTCTCTCCCCACCTTCGGTTCGGGACGATCGGTCTCCGGGAAGTGTACGAAGCGACCGAGGCGGCGATGGAGGAGGCCGCCGAGCGCGACGAACGCGACGAGGAGTACGACCCCGAAGCCGACGACGACGAACTCGGGCCGGCACAGGAGAGCGTCCGGACGTTCCAGTCACAGCTGGCGTGGCGGGAGTTCTACACGCAGGTGCTCTACTTCAACCCCGAGATCGTGACGGCGAACTACAAATCCTACGAGGCGCCGATCGACTGGCGCAACGACGACGACGAGCTCGCCGCGTGGAAAGCCGGGGAGACGGGCTACCCGATCGTCGACGCCGGGATGCGCCAGCTCCGCGAGGAGGCGTGGATGCACAACCGCGTCCGAATGATCGTCGCCTCGTTTCTCACGAAGGACCTGCTGTGGGACTGGCGGGCGGGCTACGACCACTTCCGGGACCGGCTCGTCGACCACGACACCGCGAACGACAACGGCGGCTGGCAGTGGGCGGCGTCGACCGGCACCGACGCCCAGCCGTATTTCCGGATCTTCAACCCCGCCACGCAGGGCGAGCGCTACGACCCCGACGCCGAGTACATCACGGAGTACGTCCCGGAGCTCCGGGGGCTCGACGCCGAGGAGATCCACGGCTGGGTCGAGATGAGCGACGCCGAGCGCGCGGAGGTGGGCGTCGACTACCCGGATCCGATCGTCGACCACGGGGAACGCCGGGAGCAGGCGCTCGCGATGTACAAACGGGCTCGCGGGGAGGAGCCCGACGAGTAGCGCCGGCGGAACGGACTACCCGGTGTCGTACTTGTACGTCGCTTCCTCCGCGTCGATCCCGAAGTCCTCGGCGCTCTCCTCGGGCTCCTCCGGCTCGCTGCCGCCCTTCTCGGCGTTCTTGAACCGATCGCGGAGTTCGGCGGGCATCTCGAACGCGCCGGTGTCGATCGCCAGCGCGGTCACGTCCTCGTCGACCTCCTCGCGTTTCTGTTCGAGGCGGTCCTCGATCACCGGCGGGCGTTCCTCGGCGTCGACCGGCTCGAAGCCGAACTGCCGGAGGTAGTCGTCGCTGTCGGTGATCGAGTACACCGTGTCGAACTCGTTGTCGGCCGCGAGATCGATCAGTCGCTCGACGACGTGGGCGCCGACGCCCTGCCCGCGCCAGCCGTCCACGACGCCGATCCCGGTGAGTTCACAGACCTCCCCCTCGTCGGTTTTGTGGATGCGGTAGCGACCGAAGCCGGCGCGCTCGTTCGTTCGCTCGTCGACCGCGATCACGTAGTCCCGCGAGCGGAAGGCGGTGCTGTCGAGCCCCATCTCCTCGATCCGGTCGAGCAACCACGCCTCGTCCCGGTTCCGTGCGTCGCGGACGTACATGTGCGGCCGTATGGCCCCGGGGGGCAAATGGCTTCCGCGGGTTCGAGGTCAGTCGTCGTCGGCCTCGGGGTCGATACCCAGCATTCCCGGCGTGATCGTGTCGGGGATGAGTTCGCCCAACGAGTACTCTGTCCACTCGCCGTCGCCGGTGTCGCAGTACACCGGGACGTCCTCGTCGCCGAACTCCGCGAGGGTCTGCCGGCACATCCCACACGGCGTGACGCCGTCACGCTCCCCGGAGGTGACCGCGACCGCCGCGATCGATCGATGCCCCGCGCTGACCGCCGCGCCGACCGCGACCTCCTCGGCGTGGAGCGCGTTGCTGTAGTTGGCGTTCTCGATGTTACAGCCGGTGAACACCTCGCCGTCGTCGGTCAGCACGGCGGCGCCGACGGTGTACTCCGAGTAGGGGACGTAGGCGGCGTCGAGGGCGTCGCGGGCCCGCTGGATCAGCGACGCCGCGTCGGTGGACTCCATACCCGAACCTGCGTACGGACTGACTTGAAACGTCTGAAAGCTCACGCTCGGCCGCGCGACCACGAGAACAATCCGCACGAAAGCGCCGGTGTCGGTCCGTCGTCGAGCGCGAACGCCGTCGCCCGTCCCCCCGCATCATGTCGAGAAAATCATCGATTCCGGCGATTTCCGGCGAACCAGACGCTCTGTAGGCATTGTGTGTTAACAATACTCAAAGTAACCATATAACCCTCCGGACGGTAGACGACTGTGGACATGAAGAAACAGGAGCTCATTCACCTCCACGGTCTTCTCTCGGAGGTACGGGCCGAGTACGAGGACGCGCCGGAGCCGGAACTCGACCTCACCGGATACGAGGAGTTCGGGGTCCAGCCCACGTCGATTCACCGCTCGAAAACCGACCACAAGCGCGCCGTCTTCGAGCTGATTCACGGGCTGACAGACTCGCTCGACGAGAAAGAAGCGGTCCCCGCGACGGCCGACTGACGCGCCGACTCGACCTCCTGCGATCCCACGCTCGATAGCGGCGGCGCCGTTCACGAGGAAGTCCGGGACGGAGCGCGCGGCAGGTCACGCGCCGTGATCGGTTTCACTCCCGATGCTGTTCGACCATCTCCTCGAACTCCGGGAGCAGCGTCTCCTCGTCGCTGTCCGCTTCCGCCTCGGCGTCCTCGGTGGCGTCGGCCGCCGCAGTCTCGGTCTCCTCCTCGTCGGCCGGCTCACAGGAGAGGCGTTCGAGCGGGATGCCTTCCAGCCGGCTGCCGATCTCCGAGCGCGCGATCCGGACGGCGTGGTCCTCGCTCTCCACGTCGTACACCGTCATTTCGAGTTCGAGCGCGACCAACCCTTCGCCGGCGGCGACGGTGGCCGGCGGGAGCTCGGCACCCCGAGGCGAGCGACGGCTGCGGGGCTCGATATCCACGTAGGAGAGATCGGGGTTGAGCTTTTTCCCGACCTTGGAGATGGCCGCGCCGACGGCTGCCTCGGGTGTCACCACGTCGTAGACCGGCACCGGCGCCTCCAGTACGACTCGGCAGTCCATCGGTCGCGTGTTCGCGAGCCGGCAGCATGAACGTTCGGTCCCGCGACAGCTATTTGCGGGTTCGAGTCGACCGATCCGGTATGAGCCACGTCGCCGAACTCACGGGTATCGCGACGGGGAACACGCCGTCGGGGGAGGCGGTCCCGGCCGCGTTGCTACACGCGAGAGGGGAGTACCTCCCTATCTTCGTCACCGACGATCAGGCCGACGCGATCCGACGCGGGCTCGCGGGCGAGCCGTTCGATCGGCCGCTGACCCACGACCTGCTGGTCGAGATGGTCACGGAGTTCGGCGGCGCGTTCGACCGCGTGCGGATCGACGAGCTCCGAGAGGGGACGTTCTACGCGAAGATCGACGCCCAGCGCTACGAGGACGGCGAGGCCGAATCGCGCACGTTCGACGCGCGACCCAGCGACGCCGTCGCGATCGCGGTCCGGGCGGACTGCCCGATCGAGATCGCCGACGACGTGCTCGACGCCGCGGGGCGCAGCCGCGAGGAGCTCGGCGTCGACGACCCCGACGGCGACGAGTAGCCCGGGCCGTCGACCGGACCGGCGGGTTTGAGTACGCCGCGCTCGGAGCGATGCCCATGACCGAGACGGCGACGCTCGCGGAGTCGTACACCGAGATGACCGAGCTCCTGCTCCCGAACGACACGAACAACCTCGGCCGGGCGCTCGGGGGCGCCGTCCTCCACTGGATGGACATCTGCGGCGCCATCGCGGGGATGCGCTTCGCGAACAGACAGGTCGTGACGGCGTCGATGGACCACGTCGACTTCATCTCGCCGATCGATCTCGGCGAGGTGGCGGTCGTGCAGGCGTACGTGTTCAACACCGGCCGCACCAGCGTCGACGTGAAAGTCGACGTGCGCGCGGAGGACCCCCGGGAGGGCGAGGAGCGGAAGACCACCGCCTCGTTCTTCACGTTCGTCGCGCTCGACGACGACGGAACGCCGACGGAAGTGCCGTCCCTGGAGTGCCCGACGGCGGACGAGGAGACGCTACGCGAGGAGGCCGTCGAGGAGCGAAAGCAGCAGTTCGAGGATCTCGTCGCGCGGATGGAGGACTGACCGGCTCCCCCGGTTGTCTCTGGCTCACCCCCGCGGCGTGTCTTTTCCCGTTATCGGGGGGCCGGCCGCGTTCCGAGCGTCACGTCCACGGTCCGGCGCTCCCCGTCGCGGCGCACCGTCACCGCGATCGTGTCGCCCGGGCTCGTCTCCAGCGCGAGATACGTGCCGAGCTGGCCCGTCGTCTCGACCCGCGTCCCGTCGAGCGCGACGATCACGTCGCCGCCGGTCGGCTGGGGCGACCCCTCGACGGTCTCCGTTCCGCTGCCGCCCTGCAGGACGCCGTCGGCGGGGCTCCCCTCGGGAACTGCGGAGACGTAGACCCCGCGTGCCGCCTCGAGATCGTTGGCTGCGGCGAGCAGCGGCGTGACTGGGAGGATGCGCACGCCGAGGTAGGAGTGCTCGTAGCTGCCCGTCTCGACCAGTTCGGGGACCACCCGTTCGGTCAGCGCGGCACTGATCGCGAAGCCGACGTTCTCGGCGCCGGCCTGCGTGACCACGCCCGCCACGTCGCCGTCGAGCGTGAGCAGCGGGCCGCCGCTGTTGCCGGGGTTGACGGCGGCGTCGGTCTGGACCGCGCCGGAGATGGTGAAGTTCTGGATCGAGGAGATCGTCCGGTTCACGCCCGAGACCACCCCGGAGGTGAGCGACCCCGCCAGCCCCAGCGGCGCGCCGACGGCGGCGACGCGAGTGCCGACCGGCGGCTGCTCGTCGAGCAGCGGGAGTGGGTCGGCGTCGACGGGCGGATCGACCGAGAGCGCGGCGAGGTCGCTGTAAGGGTCGCTGCCCAGTATCTCGGCCTCGGTCCAGTCGCCGTTCGCGAACTGGGCGCGCACCGTGTCCGCGCCCGCGACGACGTGGGCGTTGGTGACCAACACGCCGTCGTCGGAGAGCCAGCCCGAGCCCTCGCCGAGCGGACCGCGAGAATCGTACACGCGCAGGCGGACGACCGACGGGGAGACTGCCTCGTAGAGGTCGACGAACGGTCGGTCGCCGTCGAGTCCGGCGTCGCCGTCGGGGGCGGCACAGCCCGCGAACGCGGCGATCCCGGCACCGGCGACAGTGAGAAATCGGCGGCGGGAGTAGTCCATGCCGGCTTTGGGGAAGCGACGAATAAACGGGTTGGGGTCGGGGATTCTCTCCGCATCCGCCACATTCATGTGCCTTGGTAACGTTCACCACGTAATTATCACTACATAACGTTTAAGTTCACCACGGTGGGATACGTTGTCAGGATGTCCGAAGATAGTGATTTCGATCGTCGTAAGTTCCTCCAGGCGACTGGTGCGGCCGCGCTGACTGCCAGCGTCGCCGGCTGTACCGACGGTGGCGAGGGGTCACCGACCGACAGCCCCAGCGGCGGGGACGGTACCCCCACCGGGACCGATGGCCAGGGCGGTGACGAGGAGTTCACCGGCCTCGACTCCTACCCGTACTCGCCGGGCGAGACGGACGTGGAGAGCGCCCGTCAGGTGATGGAGGAGGCCGGCTACGGCCCCGACAACCGCTTCGAGCTCGACTGGCTCCAGTACACGAGCCCGGCGTGGAAGGAGATGGCCAACACCATCCGTTCCCGCCTCGAGAGCGCCTACATCGACATGAGCATCGCCGAGGCCGACTTCAGCGGCCTCCTCAGCCGAACCGAGAAGGGCGACATGCAGGCGTTCACGCTGGGCTGGATCGCGGACTACCCCGCGCCCCAGAACTTCCTCCAGCTGGTCGACCCCGAGAACACCATCTACGACGGTGAGGGCCCCGCGCCCAACGGCGCACGCCTGTTCTGGACCGAGGACTCCGAGACGGAGACCGACGTCCGGAACTTCATGACCGAGCAGTTCGACCAGATCCAGAACAACCCCCAGCAGTCCGAGGAGGCCCAGCAGGCTCGTGACGAGGCTGCCGTCAAGATGGAGGAGGGCCTGTGGGAGTCGGCCGCGCTGCTGCCGATGTACCACCAGGTGTCCCAGAGCTTCTGGTACGACCGCCTCGACTACAGCCCGCCGGGCGGGATGGGCGGCTCGCGCTCGAAGGAGAACATCTCGGTTCAGGGTCTGGAAGGCAAGGACCGCCTCGACAAGATCTCGGCGACGTTCAGCGCACTCGACCCGATCGCCTCGGGGAACACGGCCTCGGGCGGGAAGGTGATGAACCTGTTCGACGCGCCGATGAACTACCACAACGGGACCACCGAGGTCCGGAACCTCCTCGTCGACGACTACAGTGTCAGCGACGACCTGACGGAGTACGAGTTCACGCTCAAGGAGGGGATCCAGTTCCACGGTGACTACGGCGAGGTCACCGCCGACGACATGGTGTACTCGATCCGCCGCCTCGTCGAGTCCTCCAACTCCACGAACACCTACTTCCCGAACTCGGTGCTCAACATCGAGCGCGAGACCGACGACGACGGCAACGTCGTCCCCGGCTCGACCGGCGTCGAGGCTACGGGCGACTACACGTTCACGGTCACGCTCCAGAACTCGTTCCCGTTCGCGCTGTCGGTGCTCGCCTACTCCGCCTTCTCGGTCGTCCCCGAGGGCATCGTGGGCGACATCGAGGGGTACGAGGGCGACATGAGCTGGGAGGAGTTCTCCACCAACCCGGTCGGCTGTGGTCCGTTCCAGTTCGCCAACTGGGAGTCCGGCAACGGCGGCGAGTTCAACGCCGACAAGTTCGACGACTACCACGGCCAGGAGGCCGCGATCGAGGGGATCGACGCCGCGATCATCACGGACACCACCGCCTCGTACAACTACTTCCTGAACGAGAACGCCGACGTGTCCGGCATCCCGACCTCGAAGTACGACCCCGGGAAGGTCAGCATCGAGGAGACGGTCGACGGGATCGACCGCGGGACCTACGGGCCGATGGAGAACGACAAGACGGTCAACATGGCCCAGTCTGCGACGATCAACACCTACTACGTGGCGTTCAACATGCAGGAGGTGCCCAAGCCGGTGCGTGAGGCGATGGCGTACGTCGTCAACCGGCCGCAGTTCGTCCAGAGCGTGTTCAAGGGCCGCGGTGCGCCCGCCTACCACCTGACCCCGACGCAGGTGTTCCCCGGCGGCGCCTCGGCTTACGAGAGCCACTGGCAGGGCGAGTAACTCCCGACCCGCGCTCGCCCCGCTCGAGCGCATCGACAGGGTGAAAACCTCGCCGGCCGATGTTCGTCATAGTCGTGCCGGTGTGACACAGCCACGATATCATTGTTCGGTATGATTAGACTTCCATCCTCTCGTCGCCAATCACGTCGGTACCCGGTCCGTACCGACACTGACGTATCGTCCCGCTTCGCTCGTCGACCGAGCCATGCTGAAGAGACTCACACATGAATCGATCACTGTACATCCTGAAACGGCTCGGGCTGGGCATCCCCGTGATACTGTTCGGGCTGACGATGTCGTTCCTGATCATGTACCTCGGCCCGCTCGATCCGGTGCTGGCGATTCTCGGCCGTGACGCCACCTCCAGCGACATCCGGCAGCTCCGGATCGCCCTCGGCTACATCCAGCCCGACGGGACCCCCGTCCCGGTCTGGCGCCAGTACGGCAACATCATGTACGACCTGTTCACGCTGCAGTTCGGGCAGTCGTGGGTCCTCCAGCGTGGGGTTCCCGTCACCGAGGTCATCGCGAACCGGATGCCTGCGACGCTGTGGCTCGGGTTCTGGTCCGTCGTGATCGCGCTCATCTTCGGGATCCCGCTCGGCCTGTACGCCGGCCTCCGCGCCAACACTTGGGGTGACTACCTCGCCTCCGGCGGCGGCATCATCTGGCGTGCGATGCCGAACTTCTGGCTCGCCGTGATGATCGCCGGGAGCCTCAGTGCCGGCGGCGCGCTCTCGTGGTACCGCGGCCTCGGTATCAGGACAGACGTGATCGGGACGCCCGACGTGGTGTCGAACCTGTTCACGGTGATCGAACTGTTCAACGGGATACCGGTGCTCGAACTGCTGTTCATTCCGATCCCCAACCTCCAGAACATGCTGATCGCGTTCAAGTGGATCCTGCCCGCGGCGCTCGTGCTCGGCTCGGCGTCGATGGGGAACGAGATCCGCATCGGCCGCACGGCGGTTCTGGAGAGCATCAACTCGAAGTACGTGGAGACGGCCAAGGCCAAGGGGCTCTCCCCGCGGCGGATCGTCGTCAAACACGTGGGCCGGAACGCGATCGTCCCGCTGCTGCCCGTCATCATGGGCGAGTTCTACCTGCTCATCGGTGGCTCGGTGCTCGTCGAGAGCGTGTTCAGCATCAACGGGCTCGGGAACCTCTTCTTCCGGGCGATCCTCGGGCCGGACATCCCCGTCGTGATGGCGCTCGTGTTCATCTTCGTTCTCATCCAAGTACTGATGAACATCCTTCAGGACGTACTCTACACACTGATCGACCCGCGTATCACACTGGGGGACACCCAACAATGAGCACGAACACCGCCTCGGAAACCGACACCGGGCCGAAGTTCGAGTACGACGACAGGCCGCTGTGGTCGCGCGTCGTCGACGACCCCGCGCCCGCGCTGCGCTGGCTCGCAGTGACGGCCGCCCTGATCGCCGTCGAGTTCGGCGCGTTCGTGGGGGGGATCCTGACGGTGCTCGACGCGGCGTTCATCGGCGTGACCGCGATCTTCGACGTGCTGTTCGGTCTGCTCGGGCTCGGCGGAATCTCCGCCGGCGTCGTCGACTTCCAGTCGAACGTCTCCGGCGCGATAACGGGCGTCCGCGACACCGCCGAGAGCCTCCCGACGCTGCTGAGCCGGCACACGATCCCGAACCAGGGGCACATGGCAAGCGCCGACGGCCCCTGGGTGGACACGTTCCTCGGGCTGGAGCCGGCGCTGGCGTGGGCGTTCCGCGTCCTGCTCATCGTCGCATACGCGCTGTTCGCGTTCTACTGGGTGTTCCGCGGCTGGCTCGTGTTCCGCGAGCACTACCGACAGGCCGACTGGACGCCCTCCGACGACATCGTCGACCGGCTCCGTGACCACCGCTGGGGCCAGTTCGGCATCATCGTGCTGGCGCTGTTCCTGATCATGGCGCTGTTCGGCCCGGCGCTGGGTCCGACGACGGTCGCCGGGAACATCCAGTCGCCGTACAGCAACGAGATCCAACACTTCGACGAGGAGGCCGGCGAGGTCGTGACGATCACCGCCGGCGCCGCCAACTTCGACTCCAAGTCGAAAGGCGCCGGCAGTCAGAACGTCGGCCCGATGACGTACGACAACTTCGAGCGGTTCCATCCCTTCGGCACGCTCCCGAACGGTCGTGACCTGTTCACGTTCATGATGGGCGGGGCCCGGATCACGCTGATCGTCGCCGGGCTCGCGATCGGGCTGAGCGCGGTGATCGCCGGCGGGCTCGCGATGGTGTCGGCGTACTACACGGGGGTGATCGACCTCGGTATCCTCACGACCGCCGACGGGATCGTCTCCGTCCCGCGGCTGCTCCTGCTGATCATGATCAGCGCGGTGTTCGCGAACCACTGGATCGCGAACGTGCTCGACGGCGGGTTCCTGTTGGCACTGATCTTCGGGTTCACCGGCTGGCCGTTCCTCTGGCGGGCGGTCCGTGGCCCGGCGCTCCAAGTCGCCCAAGAGGAGTGGATCGACGCCGCCGAGAGCTTCGGACAGGGGTCGCGGACGATCATGCGCAAACACATGTTCCCCTACATCACTGGCTATCTACTCGTGTACGCCTCGATGTCCACCGGCGGGATCATCGTCGGTCTCGCCGCGCTCTCCTTCCTCGGCAACGGGCTGGGGATCACACCGCCGACCCCCGCGTGGGGGCGTGCGGTGTCGCTCGGACAGTCGTACGTCTCCGGGCCCTCGTGGCACATCTCGTTCATCCCCGGCGCGATGATCGTGGTGCTCGTCACGGGGCTGAACGCGTTCGGTGACGGGATCCGCGACGCGATCGACCCCGAGACCGAGAGCGACGAAGGTGAGGAAGCCGCCGCAGGGGGTGGTGCCTGATGGCCGCCGAAGAGGACGTGGTGCTCTCGGTCCGGAACCTCCAGACCGTGTTCCACACCGACCGCGAGACGATCAGGGCCGTCGACGGGGTCGACTTCGACGTCCGCAAGGGCGAGACCGTCGGCATCGTGGGCGAGTCCGGCTCCGGCAAGTCGGTGACCGCCCGCTCGATCATGGGGCTCATCGAGAGCCCCGGCGAGGTGCTGTCGGGCTCGTCGATCAAGCTCAACGGCGAGGAGCTGACCGAGTACAACGAGAAGCAGTACCAGCAGGTGCGGGGCAGCGGCATCGGGATGGTGTTCCAGGACCCCCAGAAGTCGCTCAACCCCGTCTACACCGTCGGGAACCAGATCAAGGAGGCGCTGGAAGTGAACCAGGGGCTCACCGGCGAGGACGCTCGCAAGGAGGCGATCAGGCTGCTCGAACGGGTCGCCATCCCCGACGCGCCGCGCCGGCTGAACGAGTACCCCCACGAGTTCTCCGGCGGGATGCGCCAGCGTGCGGTGATCGCGATGATGCTCGCCTGCGATCCGGAGTTCCTGATCTGCGACGAGCCGACGACGGCGCTGGACGTGACGATTCAGGCGCAGATCCTCGAACTGCTCCAGGACCTGCAAGAGGAGCGCGGACTCTCCATCCTGTTCATCACCCACGACATGGGCGTGATCGCGGAGATCGCCGATCGCGTGAACGTGATGTACGCCGGCGAGTTCGTCGAGAAGGCGCCGGTCGAGGAGCTGTTCGCGAACCCGCGCCACCCCTACACCGAGGGGCTGCTCGGCGCGATCCCCGGCGAACAGACCGCCGGCGACCAGCTCCGGACGATCGAGGGCGACGTGCCGACGCCGAACGAGAAGGCGACCCACTGTCGGTTCGCCCCGCGGTGTCCGGAGGCGTTCGACGCCTGCGACGCCGTCGCCCCGCAGCACGTTCAGGTCGGCGAGAGCGACGACCACACCGCCGCCTGTCTGCTGTACCCGGACGACGAACCCGAGGACCGCCGCGTCGAGCGCCACCGGGAGCTCGCCGCGGCCGACGGAGGTGAGAACGAATGAGTCAACAGCTTCAGCGGGACGATCCGACCGAGGAGGAGACGCTCATCGAGGTAGAGGGCCTCAAGAAGTACTACGGCGGCGACGGCGTGCTGGCGCCGCCACCGGTGAAAGCCGTCGACGGCGTCGACTTCGAGGTCAAACGCGGTGAGACGTTCGGGCTCGTCGGCGAGTCCGGCTCGGGGAAGAGTACGCTCGGTCGGACGCTGATCCGACTCGAACAGGCCACCGAAGGGACCGTCTCCTTCGACGGCACGGACATCACCGAGCTCTCCGGGAAGGACCTGAAACACTGGCGACGGAACGCGCAGATGGTGTTCCAGGACCCCGAGTCCAGCCTGAACGACCGAATGACCGTCGGCGAGATCGTTCGGGAGCCGCTGGACGCCCACGACTGGAAGACCGATCGCGACCGCCGGCAGCGCGTGCGTGAGCTGCTGGAGAAAGTCGGGCTACAGGAGGAGCACTACTTCCGCTACCCCCACCAGTTCTCGGGCGGGCAGCGCCAGCGCGTGGGCATCGCCCGTGCGCTCGCGCTCAACCCCGAGTTCGTCGTGCTCGACGAGCCCGTGAGCGCGCTCGACGTCTCCGTGCAGGCGAAGATCATCACGCTGCTCGAAGACCTCCAAGACGAGCTCGATCTCACCTACCTGTTCATCGCGCACGACCTGAGCGTCGTCCGGCACATCTGCGACCGCGTCGCGGTGATGTACCTCGGGAAGATCATGGAGCTCGGCGAGACGGAGGAGCTGTTCAACGACCCGTCGAACCCGTACACGAAGTCGCTGCTGTCGGCGATCCCGCGGCCGGACCCGACGGCGACGATCGACCGGATCACGCTCCCCGGAACGCCGCCGAGCCCGCGAGACCCGCCGCAGGGCTGTCAGTTCTCGACGCGCTGTCCCGCCAAGATCCGGCCCGAGCAGTACCGCGACCTCGACGACGACGTGTGGGAAGCCATCGAGCGGTTCCGAGAGATCGTCCGGGAACGGACCCGGGTCGAGCTCTCGATCACCGACCGCGTGAAGCGCCGGACCGGCAGCTTCTCGAAACACGACGACATCGAGGAAGCGGTCGGCGACCTGTTCGACGGCGTCGACAGGCCCGCGTCGGTCGAGGAGCCGGTCGAGCGGGCGCTCGAACGGGTGAAAGCCGGCCACCCCAGCGAGGCACGCGACCTGCTCCGCGAGGAGTTCGGCGGCGTGTGTGACAACGAACGCCCCGAACACTACACGGTCAGCGACACGGGACGGAAGAGCTACTGCCACCGGCACAGCGACGAGTACGCCGACGTGGACGCCCGGCTGGGTCGAGAGACCCGTGGCGAGTAGACGCTTCCTCCGCTACGCGGAGTTCGCCCTCTGGGTCGTCGCAGCGACGACGCTGATCGTCGCCGGCGCCGCGGTGCCGGCGTTCCTGCTCGGGGAGGGGCTCCCCACCCTGAAGCTGCTGCTGTTCGTGATCGGGACGCTGCTGTTCGGGGTCGGGAGCTTCGGCATCCAGCCCGAGCGCCCCAAACGGGACGGGCAGATCGTCGACCTCGAGAGCGGGGAGCCGAACCGGTTCGAAGACCGGATCCAAGAGCTCCCGCCGCTGCGGGGGGAGCGGCTCCCGTTCTCGGACCGGGTGGACCGCAACGTGAAGCTGTTCACCACCGCGGTCGCCGTGCTCGCGGTGTCGGCGGCGCTCGAACTCGTGTTCGGCGTTCCCGGCTGAGCAGGAACGCACACCTTTTATCAGCGACGCCACCCCTGTATCGGTATGGTCAACCCCGACGGCGAGGGCGTGCCGGACGAGCTCGACCGGATCGCCGACGACGCCGACGTGATCCGCGACGGCTGGCAACGGACGGTCGAGGACACGCGAGCGATGGCCGCCGACCGAGAGGACGCCGGCTACGAGACGCTCGTCGTGTTCTCACAGGACACCTCACCCGTCGCTCCCGACGCCGAGGGCGCCGAGCACTGGGGACTGACGTATCTGGTCGACAACGACACGGCGGAGACCGTCGAGGACGCGCGCGAGCGTGCCGAGTTCGACGAGACCGCGGTGTATCAGGCCGGCGCCGGCCCGACGACGTTCATCGTCACCGAGTGTCTCGACCACGACGAGGAGTTCGTGGTGTTCGTCGCCGGGGCGTTCCGGAAGCGCGAGGCGGGCGGGCTCGTCCGCGCCGCGACCGAGCGCGGGGAGATGCACACCCACTTCCGGACGCTTGACGGCACCGTGATCGCGTCGGTCGAGCACGACGACGTGTCCGCGTTCTTCCCCGACCCGCAGGAGTACTACTCCTACGGCGGGCAGTTCACCGCGGACACCGGAGTCCCGGACGACGACGACGAGTAACTGCGCCTAACAGCATAGGCTGACAGTTTACGCGGGACGAGCCGGTACTGACAGTCGGAGGGGTGGGATCCTCCGAGCGGGCGAGAGCCGGAGCGCGAAGGCGCGGCGGAACGACATCGGTGTCCACGGTGGGGTCGAGCGGCGGCGATCGCCGCGGGAAGGCGACCCCCGAGACGTGTTGAAGGCTCACCCCGAGGTTTTTGTTCGTACGTGCGGTAACTGTTGACATGTCCGTTCGGTCGGGACAGTCCAACGACGACCCCGTCGTCGAACTGGAGTTCGCGTTCGACGACCCGGCGTACCCGTTCGTCGGCGCGTCGGCAGCGGCGTCCTGCCGGCTCGAACTCGAGGAGATGGTCCCCCGCGGCGACGGGGCGTACGCGGAGTTCTACAGCGTGCACGGCACCGACCTGTCGGTCGTCGAGACGCTGTCGGGGGAACACCCGTCGGTCGCGGTCACGGCTATCGAGCGCTACGACGACGGAGGGTTGCTGGAGTTCCTGGTCGAGGAGAACTGTCCGGCGGTGCGGCTGGCGGAGCTGGGTGCGCTCCCGCGTTCGGTCGTCGGCGACCACGGCGAGGGGCGGATCGTCGCGGAGCTCCCCGGCGAGTACGACGCCGGCGACGTGATCTCGACGTTTCAGGCCGAATATGGGGGAGACCTCGTCGCGAAACGGGAGCAGGACGCGTTCACGCCGCTTTTCAGCCACCGCGAGCTGGAACACGAGCTGGAGCGCCGGCTGACCGATCGCCAACGCGAGGTGCTCGAAGTCGCCTTCGAGGCGGGCTACTACGACTGGCCGCGGCAGGTCAGCGGCGAGGCGCTGGCCGAGCGGCTGGGGATCAGCCAGCCGACGCTGTCGGAGCATCTGACGGCCGCCGAGCGGAAGCTGCTCTCGCTCGTGTTCGAGCGCTGAGTCGCCCGCCGCCGCGATCGTGGGTCGCGGGAGCACGTGACTGACGGAAACGCGGGGATTATCCGTCCGTACCCGGTAACGACGCTAATGAGTCAGGACGCCGCCGGCGACGCCACGAGCGAGGGGGACCTCCGGAACACGGGGATGTCCCTGCGCCACGACCGGGAGTGGGACTACGAGCTGGAGCGCATCATCGAGGAAATCGAGGAGAAAGACGCCAAGAAGGTCGGCCTGCAGTTCCCCGAGGGGCTGAAGCGCCGCGGTCCCGCGGTCGCCGACGACCTGCGCGCGCTGGCGCCCGACGACGTGACGTTCATGCTGTCGGGCCAGCCCTGCTACGGCGCCTGCGACCTCGACACGTTCCTGATGCGCCGGACGGACGTGTTCGTCCACTTCGGTCACTCGCCGATGAAGAACTCGGACAAGATCATCTACGTGCCGCTGTTCTCCAACGTCGACCCGTTCCCGATGATGGAGGAGGCGCTGGAGGAACTCCCCGAGGACGACGTCGGCCTCGTCACGACCGCCCAGCACATGAACCTCTTCGACGACATGAAGGAGTGGCTGGAGGGCGAGGGGTACGACGTCCACACCCGGAAGGGTGACGACCGCCTGACCCACGAGGGGCAGGTGCTCGGCTGCAACTACGCTTCCGCCGACATCGACGCCGATCAGGTGCTGTACGTCGGCGGCGGGAAGTTCCACCCCCTCGGGCTCGCGATGGAGCACCCCGACAAGAAGGTCGTGATCTGTGACCCGGTGAACAACGTCGTCACCGTCGCGGACACGGAGAAGTTCATGAAGCAGCGCTACGGCGCCGTCCACCGCGCGATGGACGCCGAGAAGTGGGGCGTTATCTTCTGTACCAAGATCGGGCAGGGGCGCTGGGAGATGGCGGAGAAGATCGTCGACGAGAACGAGAACGCCTACCTGATCACGATGGACGAGGTGACGCCGGACCGCCTGCGCAACTTCGACATGGACGCGTTCGTCAACACGGGCTGTCCCCGGATCACCACCGACGACGGCCCGCAGTTCCACAAGCCGATGCTCACCCCCGGCGAGTACGAGATCGCCGTCGGGAACAAGCCGCTGGACGAGCTCTCTTTCGACACGTTCCACGGCACCTGGTAGGGCGCCGGACCGTCAGTCCGTCGCCGTCTCGGTCTCCGGTTCTGCCGCGCGCAGTTCGTACAGCTCTCCTTCGTAGCGGATCGCGTACGGCTCGTCGACGCCGAACGCCGGGTAGCCGGGGCTCCGTTCGACGTAGCGAACTCGTTCGACGCCATCCTCGAAGTACGGCAGCGTGTTCCGCAGGCGGTAGTCGTGGGCCGCCTGCTCGGGGATGACTCGATCGGCGCCAGCAGCGGCCTCGACCCGCCTGACCACCAGTTCCGCGCGGCCGTCCCCGTCGCCCTCCCCGTCACCACGGACGGTCACGACCGCACCGTCACGGGAGGCGTCGCTGACTTTCGCCGTGGGTTCGAGCGTCAGATCGGGGGCGTCGACGGCGAACAGCACGGCGAACCCGAGCTGTGGGTCCGTCGACTCGCCGAACCAGCCGTCGGTCGTGAACGCGTACTCGCCGCCGCCGAGGCCCGAGACGGTGCCCGCCTCGAGCCACGCGTCGTAGTACCGGCCGGGGTCCGCCGGGAGGTCGTGCTCGGCGGTGAGCACCCACTCGTGGCGTTCGCCGTGGTCGAGCGTCATCAGCGGCTCCGGCCAGATGTCCAGGACGATCCGGTACCAGTCGCCGTCGACCCGCTTCCAGAGTTTCCAGGCGTAGAAGTTGGTCGACAGCGTTCGGCCCGCGCCGTTCTCGAGCGTGAACGTCACCGTCTCGGGCAGCGAGATCGACCGCGAGTCGGCAGTCAGCGCGATCGGTGCGCGTTCCGGATCGGTCTCGGGGACACAGACGATCCGCTCGCCGACTGGCGGGCAGTCGGACGCGGCGGTCGGAACGCCGATCCCGTCGGAACGAGGCGCCGTACAGCCGGCGAGCGCGAGCGCGGACAGCGAGAGGAGGGCACGTCGTCGCACACCCGTCGTCCGGCCGGTGCCGGGAAATCCCTTGTGTCGCCGCTCGCTGCCAGCGTGGCCGCGACGGCAACGCCTTTGCCCGCGCCGCCCGCCAACGCGGACATGGAGATCGACACCACGAGCCTCGACGAGTATCTCGCCGAGCAGGGACTCGACGGCTACGCCGTCTACGCCGACAGCGACGACTCGACGCAGCGCTACCTCTCCGGCTTCGACGCGCCGGACCCCTTCTTCACCGTCTACACGCCCGATGAGACCGCGCTCCTCACCTCGGGGCTGGAGTACGGCCGCGCGACGAAGGAGGCCCGCGGCACCGTCGACCGCACCTCGGAGTACGACTACCAGTCGCTCCGCGAGGCGCACGAGTCCGGCGTCGCCCGGGCGAAGCTACAGGCCGCATTTCTCGACGCTCACGGCGTCGACTCGATCGCGGTGCCGGAGACGTTCCCCGTCGGCGCGGCGGACGGCCTGCGCGAGGAGGGCGTCGCGCTCGCAGTCGATTCCGAGGGCGTCGTCGACGACATCCGCGCGGTGAAGACGGAGGAGGAGATCGAGCACGTCCGCGAGGCCACCGTCGCGAACGAGAAGTCGATGCAGGCCTGCGAGGACCTGCTCGACGCCGCCGACGTTCGGAACGGTACCCTGTACTACGAGGACGAACCGCTGACCAGCGAGCGCGTGAAGACCGAGATCGAGGTCACGCTGCTGGAGCAGGGCTGTGCGCTGGACGAGACGATCGTCGCCTGCGGCGTCGACGCCGCGGACCCGCACAACCGCGGCAGCGGGCCGCTGGAGGCGGGCCAGCCCATCATCGTCGACATCTTCCCGCGGAGCAAGGAGACGGGGTACCACTCGGACATGACCCGGACGTTCGTCAAGGGGGAGGCCAGCGAGACGGTCGCGGAGTGGTACGATCTCACACAGGAGGCCAAACGCGCGGCGTTCGAGGCGTTGGAGGCCGGCGCGACCGGCGCCGACGTGCACGCGGCGGTGTGTGACGTGTACGAGGACGCCGGCTACCCGACGCTCCGGGACGACCCCTCGACCGAGACGGGGTTCATCCACAGCACCGGCCACGGGGTCGGGCTGGACGTGCACGAAGCGCCGTCGCTGTCGCCGCGTGGTGGGGAGCTCGAGGCCGGACAGATCGTGACGATCGAGCCCGGGCTGTACGACCCGGCACACGGCGGCGTACGGATCGAGGACATCGCGGTGGTGACGGAGGACGGGTACGAGAACTTCACCGACTACCCCGAAGTGTTGGAGGTATGAGGCGGTAGAGACTGGCTTACTGCTGCTGTCGGTTCGACGAACATCGCCGTCACGAACACCGCGAAAGCCCCTGCCGGCTCAGTTACGACTCCGTACGCCGGGAAGAAGATTTGCGGCAGCAACCGCTAGAAAGCCCCTGCTCGCTCGGCTCCCGGGAGTCGCTGCGGTCCTCGGTCGCTTCGCTCCCTGCGGTCCTTGCTTCCTCCGGGTTCGCCGAGCGAGCAGCCCCTTTCAGCCCCGCCCGACTGCACAGCCCACGAGCCTCCCCAGCCGACTCACTCGCTCACTCCGTTCGCTCGTTCGTCCCTCGCGCTCGGCTCGCGCACGGAGGCGCGAGCGCTTCGCGCCACCGCACCGCCACTCCACGAGCGTCCCCCCATCGCCCCTCCAACGAACTACCGACATCCGCGCCCCTTTTCACCCGACGACCACCAGCTACGGGTAGATGACGCTCTGTATCGTCGGCGCCGGCGCGATGGGTCGCTGGCTGGCCGGGACGCTCGCCGACAGCGAGCCGGCGGTCGATCTCGCGTTCGCCGACACCGACGCGGACGCTGCCGAGGACGCCGCCGCCGAGTTCGACGCCGAGACAGTCACGCTCGCCGACGGCGGACCGGCGACGGACCGCAGCTTCGAGACGGTCGCGCTGTCGGTCCCCATCCCCGCCGTCGAGGCCGCCGTCGCGGAGTGGGCACCCCACACCGAGGCCGCGATGCTCGACCTCTCGGGCGTGATGGCCGCGCCCGTGGCGGCGATGGACGAACACCTGCCCGACCGCGAGCGCGCGAGCCTCCACCCGCTGTTCGCCCCCGAGCGCGCGCCGGGCAACGTCGCACTCGTCGCCGACGCGGTCGGGCCGACGCTCTCGCCCCTGCTCGACGCGCTGCGGGCGGCGGGTAACGAGCTGTTCGAGACCACGCCCGCGGAGCACGACGACGCCATGTCGACGATTCAGGCCAAGAGCCACGCCGCCGTGCTCGCGTGGGCGCTGGCCGGCGACGACGTTCGCGAGGAGTTCCACACGCCCGTCTCGGCGGGGCTGGCCGACCTCGCCGCGACGGTGACCGACGGCGACGCGCGCGTGTACGCCGACATCCAGAACGCCTTCGGCGGCGCCGACGCCGTCGCCGACGCCGCACGCGAGATCGCAAACGCCGACGGCGAGGCGTTCGCGGCGCTGTACGACGAGGCCGGCGACGCCGCCGACGAACTCTCGGGAGGTGACCGATGACCGTCGATCGCGACCGCCTCCGGGACACGGTGAACTACCTCCGGGAGGTCCGCCCGATCGACCCCGAGGAGATCCGGGAGTACTTCGACGACACTCCCCATCCCGCGGTGATCCGGCAGGAGCTCCGGACCGCAGCGTTCGACCTCGATCTCGTGGAACGGGAGGACGGCACGTTCGTGCCCGCCGACGACACACCGGTATCGCCGCCGGGGTGGGCGCCCGACGCGCTCCCCGCCGAGTACGAGCGCGTGGTCGTCGACCGGCTCGTCGAGCGGTTCGGGCTCGACTGGGCCGACGGGGCGTCCGGCGACGAGCTCCGCGAAGCGGTCCGCCGGCTCAAGGCCGACTACTACCACGGCAACCCCGTCGAGTACGACGAGACCGCGGCGCTGGGGTACGCGATCTACCACCTACCCGACTACTACGCCGCGATGGGGTACGTGCTCGACGACCTCGCCGAGAACGGCGACCTCCCGCGGACGCTCCGCGTGCTCGACGTGGGCGCCGGTGTCGGCGGCCCCGCGCTGGCGCTGATCGACTACCTCCACGAGGCGGCGAGCGACGACGGGGAGCCGCCACTGATCGAGTACCACGCGCTGGAGCCCTCCCCCGCCGCGGACCTGCTCGAAGCCCTGCTCGAAGAGACACCGCGGAACGTCCGAACCACGGTCCACCGCGAGCGTGCGGAGGCGTTCGACCCCGAGTCGGTGGGCGAGGTGGACCTGCTCACGTTCTGTAACGTGCTCTCGGAGCTTTCGGATCCGGCGGCGACGGCGGAACAGTATCTCGATTCCGTCGCCGACGACGGCACGATGCTCGCGATCGCGCCCGCGGATCTGGAGACCGCGACCGGGCTCCGCGAGGTCGAGCGCGCGCTCGCCCGGCCCGGCTCGGGGGCGTCGGTGTACTCGCCGACGCTCCGGCTCTGGCCCGACGAGTCGCCGTCGGACCGGGGCTGGTCGTTCGACGTTCGGCCCGACGTCGAGGCGCCGCGGATGCAACAGCAGTTGGACGCCGGCGACCGCGGGGAGCGCGGCAGCGAGCGCGACGAACCGGGGACGTTCACGAAAACGTCGGTCCAGTTCGCGTACGCGCTGTTGCGACCGGACGGGAAGCGCCGGAGTCAGATCGTCGCCTCAGAGGACCGCCACGCCAAGGCCGCGGAGATGGAGCGCCACGTCAGCAACCGTATCGACCTGTTGACGGTGAAGCTCAGCCCCGACCTGAGCCGGCAGGGCGAACAGGCTCGCGAGTACGGCGCCGACCCCAACCCCGTCTTCAAGATCGGGGACGGGAGCGAGGACGTCGAACAGTACGCGGTGCTCACCCAGCACACCGGACTCAATCGCGCGCTGGGGGAGGCCGACTACGGCGCAGTGCTGTCGATGGAGAACGCGCTCGTGCTGTGGAACGACGACGAAGAGGCGTACAACCTCGTCGTCGACGGCGAGACGGTCGTGGATCTGGTCGTCCCCTAGCGGCTCAGTCCTCGCCGAGTTCGGGTTTCTTCTCGCCGGCGGGCACCACGACCTCCAGCCAGTTCTCCTCGGGCGGCAACGGACAGGCGAACGTCTCGCTGAACGCACAGAACGGCGAGTACGCGAGGTTGAAGTCGAGGGTGACCGTGTCGCCCGTCTCCAACTCCCCTTCCGGCTCGAACTCCATGTACCGCCCCCCGGAGTACGTCTGCTGGCCCGTCGTCTTGTCTCGGAACGGGACGAACAGCGTGTCGTCCTCGCTGTTCTCCTGTCGGTAGGCGTGGAGCTCGCAGTTCTCGCCCCGGAGGTCGAACGCGAACGTCGCGACGCGGAGGTAGCGCGTCGGCGGACCGTTGGTGGTCTCCATCTCGACGGGCTCGGGCTCGTCGTGGACGGTCACCTCGGCGTCGACCCGGAACGCGGGGTCGGGGTCGAAGTAGTCGAGGCCGTCGAACGCCTCGCGGTGCTCCGGCGGCACCGGCGACTGCGGGTGTTCGGCGAAAAAGTCGTCTTTCTCCTCGCGGTTCCGGCGGAGCTGTGTCTCCCAATCCCCGGGCGTCGAGTCGCTCATGGGCGCGGTTGGGCCCGCGCGGGCATGAGTCCGGCGTTCCCTGCGGGACTGGACCCCGACGGACGCAGTGTGACGGTCGAAGCCGGGCTAGCTGCCGACGCCGACCCGGTCGAGCTCCGCCGCGATCTGCCGGCGTTTCAGCAGCGCAAAGCCCGCGAGGATCAGCAGGAACCCGGCGACCGTCTCGACGGTGACCACCTCGTCGAGCACCAGCCAGCCCGAGAGCGCCGCGAACACCGGAGCCACGTAGGAGACGAGGTTGATCTCGATCGGTCCCAGTCGGTCCAGCAGGTCGAAGTAGATCAGGAAGCCGACCGCGCTGGCGAGGATCGAGAGGTAGCCCATGCTCAGCACGGCCAGAAGGTTCAGCTCGACGGCCGCGAACGACTCCCCCAGCCCCGCGCTCACGACGTGCATCAGGAGCGCGCCGAGCAGCATCGACCACCCTTCCATCGCCTCGATGGGGAGCTCGGTGTCGAGCCAGCGGGTGAGCACGCTCCCCAGCGCGAACGACGCCGCCGCGGCGACGATCAGCAGCTTCGCCCCCATCCCGCCGGCGAGCAGGTTCGCCGGGTCGGGGTCCGCGATCACGACCGCGCCGGCGAGCCCGAGCAACAGCCCGACGAACCCGGCGGGTTCGAGCCGTTCTTGCGGGACGAACAGTCGGGCGAACCCGGTCGTCAGGATCGGGCTCAAGCCGACCAGCACCGACGCCGATGCGCTGGTGACGGCGTCGTCGGCCTCGCCCACGAACAGCAGCGCGTGGTAGGCCGCGATCACCAGCACCGCGCCGACGGCGACGCTCGCCCACTGGTCCCGGCCCCGCGGGATGGGGTCGTCGAGCACCCACCACGCGTAGCCGAGCATCAGCACGCCGGCGATGTCGTAGCGAATCGCCGCGAACAGCACCGGCGGGAACACGGCCAGTCCGGCTTTGATCGCCATGAACGCCGACCCCCAGATCGCAGCGAGCGTCAGAAAGAGCGCGAGGTTCCGGTAGCGAGACACGACCGGAGCGAGGACCAGCGGCGGCTTAGGGGTACTGTTTCGGTGGCGACTCGCCGTCCCCCCGCCCGAGCGTTACGCCGCGCCCGCAGCGCCCGCCGCGTCGCGCTCCCGGCGGAGCGCGCGCAGCAGGTCCTGGCGGGTGATGATGCCGACGAGTTCGTCGCCATCGAGGACCGGTAGACGGTTGATGTCGCGTTCAGGGTCGGCGAGCAGATCCAGCAGCGCGTCGGTGCTCGCGTCGACGTCGACGGTCACGGGGTCGGCGGTCATCACGGAGCTGATCGGGTCGTCGGCGTGGGCGGCGATGTCCACGTCGTCGCCCGGGAGGTCGAACGCGTACGTCAGCGTGTCGACGATCGGCGGGATGCCGATCGGGATCCAGAGCACGCGGTCCTCGACCTCGAACAGGTCGACGAGGTCGCCCTCGGTGACCACGCCGACGAGGCGCCCCTCGTCGACGACCGGGAAGCCGCTGAAGTTCACGTCCGCGAGGCGGGCGAGCACCTCGCCCACCTCGTCGTCGGGCGCGACAGTCTCCACGTCGGCGGTCATCACGTCGGCTGCGTCCATAACCGAACCGTGGGCCGGGGGCTACGTGAACGTTGCTGCCGGCAGCCGAACCGAGAAGGGCGCGGTCGCGGGGGTGAGCTACTCGTGGAGGTGACAGGCCACGACCTCGCCGTTGGCGCCGGGCTCGTCGTCCGGCGGCGTCGTCTCACACACCGTCTCGAAGCGCTCCCGGAGCGTCTCCGCGGCGGTCTCGAACTCGCCGTCGGCGACGGCTTCCAGCGCCTCGTCGACGACCGCGGCGTTCTCGCCGGCGATCCCCGGAATCTCCCGCTTGCGGTACTCGGCGGGCTCGACCTCCCGGATCTCCGCGGGGTCGAGGCTCTCGGCCTCGACGTCCTCACGGAGATCCATCACGTCGCGGAACGCCGACTGCTCGATGTCGACGTCCTCCGGCGGGATCACCTTCGGACACCGCGTCCGGAACCGACAGCCCGAGGGCGGGTTCCGCGGCGACGGCACGTCGCCCGAGAGCGTCGCCACGCGGCGACCCTGCTCGGCGACCTCCGCGCGCGGGACGCTCTCTAACAGCGCCTCGGTGTAGGGGTGGTCGGGGTTCTCGAAGATCTCGTCGGTCGGGCCGAGCTCCGCGATCTTCCCGAGGTACATCACGGCGACGCGGTCGCAGATGTGCCGGACGACGCTCAGGTCGTGCGCGATGAACAGGTACGTCAGCCCGAAGTCGTCCTGCAGATCGTCGAGCAGGTTCAGCACCTGCGCCTGCACGGAGACGTCGAGCGCGCTCACGGGCTCGTCGAGCACGATGAACTCGGGGTCGAGCGCGAGCGCGCGGGCGATGCCCACGCGCTGGCGCTGCCCGCCCGAGAACTCGTGGGGATAGCGGTCGACCTGATCGGCCGAGAGCCCCACGCGCTCCAGCAGCGCGCCGGCTCTGGCGTTGCGGATCTCGGTGTCGGATCCCGTCACCGCCACCTCGACGTGGAGCTCGCCGCCCCCGTCCTCGACGGTCGCGTCGAGCAAGTCCTCGTACTCCTCGACGGTCGCCTCGGGACCCTCGCTACCCATCCGAACCGTCACCGGGACGCGCGCGACGCCGTCCTCGGTGTCGACCACACGGTCGAGGTCGTCGGCGACCGTCACGTCGACGGTGCGATCGATCCCGTCCGCGACGGAGAGTTCGGCGTCGGTCGCGACTGTCGGGTCCGACTCCGGCAGCCCGTGGATCCGCATCCCCTCGGCGACGATCGCGCCGACGGTCATCCGCGGGTCGAGGCTGGAGAACGGGTCCTGGAACACGATCTGGGCCCGCCGGCGGAACGCCGACAGCGACTCGTCGTCGAGGTCGAACACCTCCTCGCCGTCGAACGCGACCGTGCCGCCGGTCGCCTCGCGCAGGCGGAGGAGCGTCTCGCCGGTGGTGGACTTCCCGCAGCCGGACTCGCCGACGAGTCCGAGCGTTTCGCCCTCCAGCACCTCGAAACTGACCCCGTCGACCGCTTTCACGCTGGTCGCCTCGCGGCGGAGCAGGCGATCGAGCAGCCCCCCGCCGTCCTGGTAGTACTTGCGGAGGTTCCGTACCTCCAACAGCGCGTCCTCAGTCATCGGAGACCACCTCCTGTTTGGCCTCGGAACCGAGCGCCTCGGACTCGTCGTACTCCCGGTCGGCGAGCACACACCGGACCCGGTGTTCGTCGCCGGTCGTCGACGGCGCCTCGCGCTCGTCGATCTGGTTGAGACAGGACTGCATCGCCTTCGGACAGCGATCGGCGAAGTAGCACTCCTCGCCCATCTCCGAGTCCAACAGGCTGGGGACGTTCCCCTCGATCGGCGAGAGCCGCGGCGCCGGGTCCTCGATGTCCGGGATCGACCCCAGCAGCCCCTGCGTGTAGGGGTGGACGGGGTTCTGGAACACGTCTTCGAGCGCGCCGCGTTCGACCACCTCGCCGGCGTACATCACGCCGACGCGCTGGCACATCCGCGCGATCACGCCGAGGTTGTGCGTGATCAGGACGACGCTCATGTCTTCCTCCTCCTGCAGGTCCCGCAGGAGGTTCAGGATCTGCGCTTGGATCGTCACGTCGAGCGCGGTCGTCGGCTCGTCGGCGATCAGAACGTCGGGCTCGCCGGCGAGTGCCTGTGCGACCATGGCGCGCTGGAGCATCCCCCCCGAGAACTCGTGGGGGTACTCCTTTGCACGCTGCTCGGGGTCGGGGATGCCGACCTGGTCGAGCAGTTCGATCGCACGCTCGTGGCTCTCCTCGCTGACGTAGCTCTGAGAGGGCAGCAGCGAGTCGACGACCATCCGGCCCAGCCCGTAGCCCTGGGTCCGCGAACGGGTGCGCCGCGGGTTCGCGCGGGCGCGGCGCTGGACCTCGACGGCCTCGGCGATCTGCTCGCCGACGGTGATCGAGGGGTTGAGGCTGCTCATCGGGTCCTGGAAGATCGTCGCGAACGCGGGACCCCGGAGCCACCGCCGGGTGGCCTCGGGCAGTTGGCGCACGTCGACGTAGTCGCCGTCGACGGCGTCGGGGTGGGACTCCCGGTGTTCGTCCGCGAGATCGGCGTCGCGGTACCACACCTCGCCCTCGACGATCCGACCCGGCGACTCCACCAGGTCGATCAGCGAGAGCGCGGTGACCGACTTGCCGGAGCCGGACTCGCCGACGATGCCGAAGACCTCGCCGTCGCGCACGTCGAAGTCGACGTGTTCGACCGCGTTGACCTGCCCCTCCTCGGTGAAGAAGCGGGTCGTGAGGTCCCGGACTCTGAGGATCTCGTCGGCCATCTTACATCCCCCCCTCGCCCTCGATTCCCGGGTCGAGGGCGTCCCGGAGCCAGTCGCCGACGAGGTTGATGCCGATCACCGTCAGCACGATGGCGATCCCCGGCACGGTGGCGATCCACCACGACGAGGAGAGATACCCCCGCCCCTGCGCGATGTCGAAGCCCCACGAGAGCGTCGTCCCGGAGAACCCCAGGAACGACAGCGAAGACTCGAGCAGGATGATCGCCGCGACCTGAATGGTCGCGAGCACGAGGATCGGGGTGATGGCGTTGGGCAGGACGTGCCGGACGACCGTCCGCGTGTCGGAGGCGCCCAAGGCCTTGGCGGCCTTGACGTACTCCTCCTCGCGGATGGACATCGCCTCGCCGCGGGCGATACGGGCGAACCAGACCCAGTTCACGAAGCCGACGACCAGGATGACGACCGACGGCAGGACGAACGTCTCCGGCATCGGCGTCGGCAAGCCGACGGCGTTCCGGAACGCGCCCGCCAAGCCCGTCGTGACGAACGGGTCGGTCACCCCGACGGCCACGTCCGCCTGGAACCGGCTGAACAGCCCGATGAGCGCGATCGCCAGCACCAGCGACGGGAACGCCAGCGACACGTCGGCCACGCGCATCAACACGTCGTCGGTGCGCCCGCGGTAGTAGCCCGCGACCAAGCCGACGGTCACCCCTAGTACCGCGGCCAAGACGGTGCCGAACAGCCCGACCAGCATCGAGGTGCGGGCCCCGTAGATGGCCCGCGAGAGCATCCCCTGTCCCAGGGAGTTCGTCCCCAGCGGGTAGGTGGCCGTAGCGTTGACCTGGACGGTCTCGTTGACCACCTGCAGCGAGCCGTTGACCATCTCGGTGGAGGTCTGTTCGGTGGTCTTCGTGAACCCCAGCGGCGGCAGCTGTGACTCGTCGAGGTTCTGCGTCCGGGGGTTGTGCGGTGCGATGAACGGGGCGAAGACGGCCACGAGCACCATGAGGGTGATCAGCACCACCCCGATGCGGGCCAGCCCCGAGGACCGGAACTCCTTGCGGAGGTTCCGGATCGTTCGTGGGGAGATAGAGATTGGTCCGATCTTCATTCTGCCATCACCCGTGGGTCGAGGTAGGCGTATATCGCGTCGACGGCGATGTTGACCAGGACGAAGCCTGCACCGATGACGATGAGGCTGCCCTGGAGGATGGGCCAGTCACGCCCGTTGATGGCCCGGATGATCTCGCTGCCCAGCCCCGGCCACGCGAAGACGGCCTCCGTGATGACCGCCCCGCCGATGAGCGTCCCGAGCTGGAGCCCGAGGACGGTCACGACCGGAACCAGCGTGTTGCGGAGCACGTGTTTGTACTTGACCAGCGACTCCGGCAGCCCCTTCGAGCGGGTCGCCCGGACGTACTGCTTCGAGAGCTCGTCGAGCATGCCCGAGCGGACCAGCCGCGTGATGAGCGCCGTGAAGTACGTCCCCAGCGTGATCGCCGGGAGGAACAGCGACGCAAGCCACTCGATGGCCACCTGGAAGAACGGCGCTGGCCCCGTGAAGGCCGCCAGCACCTGCACGAACCCGTGAGCGCGACCGCTCGTCGGGAACACGTTCAGCTGGACCGAGAACAGCAGCACGAGCATGATGCCGAGCCAGAAGTTCGGGGTCGAGATGCCCAGCAGCGAGAACGTCGTCGCGGCGTAGTCGGCCGGCTGGTGCCGTCTGGTCGCCGAGATGACCCCCAGCGGGATCGAGAGCACGATCGCGACCACGCTCGCGGCCACCGCCAGCTCCAGCGTCGCCGGGAGTTTGGTGAACACCTGCTGGGAGGCAGAGATGTTCGAGATGTACGAGTAGCCCATGTTCCCCTGGAGTAGCTCCCAGAGGTAGTCGAGGTACTGCATGTACAGCGGCCGGTTTAGCCCGAGCTCCTCGGCGATGCGCTGGCGCGTCTCCTGGCTCGCGTCCAGCGGCGCGACCGTGTCGATCGGCGACCCCGGGGTGATGAACCGCAGCAGGAACACCACAGTCACGACGCCCCAGACGACGCCGACACCCTGCACTCCGCGTTTCAAGAGGAAACGACCGTAGCCCATGCTGCCCTACGAGGACTCGCTCGGCAGGCTCTGGGCTTCGTCGAGCAGTGCGTCGAACTCGTCGTTCTTGTACGAGGTCAGCGACCCGTCGCTCGCGAGCAGCGGCTGGAGCGTCTGGATCGCGTCGAACGTCGCGTTCCCCCAGCCGAGCAGGTACCACGGCGGCTTGTCCTCGATGTTGCCCGTAGTGACCTGACTGACCAGGGTCGAGAACTCGACCTGACGGGCGGTCGCGGAGACGTTCGAGAGCTCGTCCACCTGTGCGGCGACGGCCTGAGCGACCTCCACGTCCTTGAGGTAGCGGCCGATCGGCGTCACCAGCTCGATCTCGGCGCCGGCGTAGCCGGAGGCCTCGACCAGCTCCTCGGCGCGGGCCTGATCCTGCGGGTAGGGGTCCAGATCCTCGTTGTGGCCGAAGAAGTTCGGCAGGGTCGGCTGGCTGGACGGGTCGCCGAACGTCTGCAGGACGTTCTGGACGATGGACTCGATGTCGATGGCGTAGTTTATCGCACGGCGGAACTCAGCCGAGTCGAACGGCTCCACGTCGTAGCGCATCGCGTTGAAGATGACGCGCGTGGAAGGAACGGCCGAGACGGTCGTGCCGTCGTTGTCGTTGACGCGACCGACCTCCTGCGGCGGGATGTTGACGATGATGTCCGCCTCGCCGCTGAGCAGGCGGTTGACCCTCGTCGACGACTCGCTCGCGGACGTGATCGTGAACGTCGAGATGGCCGCTTCGTCCTGCCAGTAGTCGTTGTTGCGGGTGAACTCGACTTCGACGCCCTGCTCGTAGTTGGCGAGCTTGAAAGGGCCGGTCCCCTCCATGTTCTGGTTGATGTACGCCGAGTCGTGGTTCTGGACCCACGACTTGTTCATCACGTCGCAGTAGGTCGCGAACGACTGGAACACGATGGGGTTGAGCCCCGAGAGGTTGACGTTGACCGTCCGGTCGCCGCTGGAGGCGACCTCCGCGCCCTCGACGCCGACGAGCTGGTCGGACTGCGGCGAGGTGAACCCGACCGAGTCGTCGACGATACGGTTGATCGAGTAGGCGACGTCCTCGGGGGTCAGCGAGTCGCCCGAGTGGAACGAGACGTTGTCCCTGATGGTGAACTGCACGGTCGTCTCGTCCAGCCGCTGGTAGTCGGTCGCCAGCATCTCGATGATGGCGCCCTCCCGGTCGCGCTCCAAGAGCCCCTCGTAGGCCTGGAGGACGATGTTGTCCGTCGGCGTCTCACGGTGGTCCTGCGGGTCGAGCCCCGAGTCCATCTGGGACTGGGTCATCACCACGTCGTCGCCGCTGTCGGTCGCCGGTTCGATGGCGTAGGCGTCGACGCGCTCGTCCGAGCGGGGCTGCCACTCGATGTCGTTGGACTGGCCGTAGACGGAGTACTGCTGGTGGAGGAACACCCACGGTGCCTGATCGTGTGCGTGCCAGTTCGCGCGCTGGAGGTAGCCGTCGCGGGTCTCCGGCTCCGGCCGCTCGGTCGGCGTCCCCTCGGGCTCGGTCGGCTCGTCGGTTGGCGTGTCGGTGTCGCCGCCGCCGGGCTGTTCGGTGTCGGTCCCCCCGCCGTCGGTGCAGCCGGCGACGGCCGTCGCCGTCGCTGCGCCCGCGAAGCCGAGGAACTTCCGCCGACTCACGTCCGGACTGTCTTTGTCAGCCATAGACAGTCGGATGGGGCGGATTAACTTATACCCTGTGCCGGAACCGCACACCTCTCACCGCCCGCCGGCGGCGGAATACGTCAGTAAACCGGTGTGAAAACCCGGAGATAGAAGCGGCTGTTCGTCGTAAATAGGGCGAAAACGGCGCGGATTGCCGGTACGACGCGGCGATCGCGCCGCCTACTCCTGCTGTGCGTCGACGGCCGCGACGCCGGCGAGGTTGACGATGTCCTTCACCTCGTCGCCGCGCTGCATGACGTGGACGGGCTTGTCCATCCCCACGAGCATCGGGCCGATCGCCTCCGCGCCGCCGAGGCGCTGGAGCAGCTTGTACGCGATGTTGCCGGCCTCGAGGTTCGGGAAGACGAGCACGTTCGCGGGCTCGTCGAGCTCGGAGAACTCGTAGGTGTCGGTCAGGATCTCCTCGACCACCGCGGTGTCGGCCTGCATCTCGCCGTCGACCGGGAAGTCGACGTTCGGGTCCTCGCGCAGGCTGGCGGCCGCGGCGCGGGGCTTGCGGGTGCCCTCGTTCTCCACGGAGCCGAAGTTGGAGTACGACAGCAGCGCCGCGCGCGGCTCGACGTTGAACCGCCGGGCGAGCTCGGCGGTGTGTCTGGTGATCTCCTCCAGCACCTCCTCGTTGGGGTCCTGGTTCACCGTGGCGTCCGCGATGAACACGACCCGGTTCTTGAACGTCAGCATGTAGACGCCGGCGGCGTAGTCGGCGTCCTCGGCCGTCCCGATCACCTCCAGCGGCGGCCGGAGCGCCGACGGGTAGTGGTGGGTCAGTCCCGTCAGCAGCGCGTCGGCGTCGCCGGCCTCGACCATCGCGCTCCCGAGGTAGTTGGTGTCGCGCTGGACCAGCTCGCTCGCCTCGCTCCGGGTGATCCCCTTGCGCTGCCGGAGCTCGTGCAGCCGGTCGGCGTACCCCTCGGTCTCGTCGACGCGCGGGTCGACGATCTCCGGGGTGAAGTCCAGCCCGAGGTCGTCGGCGATCCCCTCGATCTCGTCGCTGTTGCCGAGTAGGACGGGGTCGCCGATCCCCTGCTCCTGGATCTGGGCGGCGGCGCGGACCATCTTCTCGTCGGTGCCCTCCGCGAGCGCGATGCGCTGGTCGGTGCTTTTGGCCTTGTTGAGCACGACCCGCATCATCTCGCGGGACTTGCCCAGCCGGGCCTCGAGCTTCTCGGAGTACGCCTCGATGTCGATCTCCGTTCGGGCGACGCCCTCCTCCATCGCGGCCTCGGCGACGGCGGGCGCGACCTCGAACAGCACGCGCGGGTCGACCGGCTTCGGGATGACGTACTCGGGGCCGTACTGGAGCGGCTGGTCGCCGTACGCCTTGACGACCGCGTCGGGCACGTCCTTGCGGGCGAGCTCCGCGAGCGCCTCCGCGGCGGCCATCTTCATGTTCTCGGTGATGCTCGTCGCGCGCACGTCGAGCGCGCCCCGGAACAGGAACGGGAAGCCGAGCACGTTGTTCACCTGGTTCGGGTAGTCCGAGCGCCCGGTGGCCATGATCACGGTGTCGTCGCGGGCCGCCCGGGCCGACTCGTAGTCGATCTCGGGCTCGGGGTTGGCCATCGCGAACACGATCGGGTCCTCGGCCATCGACGCCACCATCTCCTCGGAGACGATGCCGCCGACGGAGAGCCCGACGAACATGTCCGCGCCGGCCATCGCGTCTGCGAGGTCGCCCTCGGGCAGGTCGCGGGCGAACTCCTTCTTGTACTCGTTCACGTCGTCGTTCGCGGCGCGCTGCTCGGTGATGATCCCCGAGGAGTCACACATCGTGATGTTGTCGGGGTCGGCGCCGAGCTCGACGTAGAACTTCGCGGTCGCGATCGCCGACGCGCCGGCGCCGGAGAACGTGATCTCCATCTCGGAGATGTCCTTGTCGAGGATGTCGACCGCGTTGAGCAGCCCCGCGCCGCTGATGATCGCGGTCCCGTGCTGGTCGTCGTGGAACACGGGGATGTCCATCGACTCCCGGAGCCGCTGTTCGATCTCGAAACACTCCGGCCCCGCGATGTCTTCGAGGTTGATCCCGCCGAACGTGGGCTCCATCGCCTCGACCGACCGGCAGAACGCGTCCACGTCGGTCTCGTCCAGTTCGATGTCGAACACGTCGATGTCGGCGAAGCGCTTGAACAGCACGCCCTTGCCCTCCATCACGGGTTTGGACGCCTGTGCGCCGATGTCGCCGAGCCCGAGCACGGCCGTCCCGTTCGAGACGACGCCGACCATGTTCCCCTTGGCGGTGTACTCGAACGCCCGCTCCTCGTCCTCGTCGATGTCGAGACACGGCGCCGCGACGCCGGGCGAGTACGCCAGCGAGAGGTCACGCTGCGTGTTCGTCGACTTCGTCGTCGAAATTTCGATCTTGCCGGGCGGATCGGATCGGTGATACTCCCGTGCGTCGTCCTCGAGTCCCATACGCCCGACTCATTCGGCGTGCTCAAAAAGCTATCCACCGCGTCGTAACACGGTTCGACGTTCGTCGAACTCGGTTCCGTCGCCGGGGGTCAGGGCGCGTACGGCGCGTGGCGCTCGAGCGTCAGGTCGAAGCCGACCGCCTCGGCGTCGAACGTGGGCCAGTTCGGCGTCGCCGTCAGACACTCGAACTCGTCGGGCGTCACGAGGTAGGTGTCCTCGCTGCGTGCGCCGCCGACGACGGGGTTGTACGCGTACCCCATCGGCGCACGCACGTCGTGGGTCGCGCCGGGCGCGGCGAGCCACTCGCGTCGCGCGAACCCCGCCGCGCCGCCCTGTTCGCCGGCCTCCCACGCGTCCGGGAAGCCGAGCTCGTCGTACGCCTCCCGGATCGCCGCGAACACGTCCTCCGCTGTGCCGCCGGAGGCCACAGCTTCGTGAGTCGCCGCGAGCGCGGTCGCTTCGACCCGTGCCGCCGCGCGGAACTGTTCCTCGAACCGATCCGGCGGGTCGAACGCGACGGTTCGCGTGAGTGAGGCGTACAGCCCCCGGCGTTCGGCGGTGACGGTCACGACCGCGTAGTCGCCGAGCTCGTCGGCGCCCGCCGGCGGGGAGCGGTACGCCTCGGCGCGCTCGCTGCCCGCGACGCGGACTACGGGCGCGGCCATCTCGCCCGAGGAGAGCGCGATCCGCAGCGCCGACGCGGCCTCGTACTCGGCGTCCTCGGACTCCAGTTCCCGACAGACGCGCTCGACCGCGGCGGCGGTCTCCTCCGCCAGCGAGCGGTAGCGGTCCACGTCCTCGGCGGCGAGCGGCTGCCGAAGCGAGCCGGCGTCGACGCGATCCGTTCCGGGTACCGCGAAGTCGGCTGCGCCGGCGCCGGGCGACTCGTCGGCGACGGCTTCGCCCAGTGATTCGTGCCACGGCACCGTCTCGACGGCGAACTCGTCGGGTAGCTCCTCGGCGGCGACGCGTTCGGCCTCGCCAGCGGGCGCGACGGCGCGGAACGCGGGCGCGTCGCCGTGGACGTAGCCCGCGGCGGCGACGCCGACGCCGTCCTCGTCGGCGGGCGTGTTCCGCCCGCCGGTGAGCCACGCGAACGCGTTCGGCCGAGCGAACCAGACGGCGTCGTGGCCCGTCGCCGCCAGATACGCGTCGAGTCGGTCGGCGCGGGCGTCGAGATCGACCATACCCGCGCTGGCGGCGGCGGCGACTTGAACGCGCCGACTCCGTGCCTCGCGCGCGAGCGCGCCTGCAACGGAACGCCCAAGTGACCGCGAGCCCGAGTTGCGGCCAATGAAGCGTCCCAGCTACCGGCGGTTCGCCCTGTTCACCACGGCGCTCACCGGAGTTCTGGTCGCGCTCGGCGTCTACACGGCGGCGACGGGCTCCGGGCTGGCCTGCTCCCAGCAGTGGCCGCTGTGTGACGGGGGTGTGCTGCCACAGACGGTCCCGAGCTTCATCGAGTGGTTCCACCGCCTCGTCGCGATGATCACCGGGTTCGCGATCGTCGGTGTCGTCGGCGCCGCGTGGCGCGGCGACCAGGACCGGAAGACGGCGCTGTTCGCGACGGCGGCGCTGGTGCTGCTGCCGTTCCAGATCTCCGTCGGCGCGATCACGGTGACGCTCAACGGCGCGATCCCGTGGGGGTACTCGGTGCCGACCCACGCCGCCCACCTGCTGTTCGCGCTGAGCATCTTCACCATGCTGACGCTGTCGACGCTCACCGCCTACCGCGGGCACTACGAGCGCTCGCTGTTCGATCGGAGCCGGCTCGCCGTCGGCGCGGCGCTGCTGTTGATCCCCGCGAACTACCTCGTCAGTCGGGTCAGCCCGCTGATCGACTACGGACCGCCCGCCCAGGGCGCGTTCGCGCTGACCGCGCTGGCGGCGTTCGCCGCGCTGGTCGCCGCCGCCGTCTGGCTGCCCGACACGTCGCTCGCGCGCTACCGGCCGGGCGTGTTCGTCGCCGGCGCCGCGGTGTTCCTCGTGACGCTGCTCGGCCGCGATCTGGTGGTGTACACCGACGAGGCCCGGCTCGTGAACGGGCTGCTCTACCTCGTCGCGTTCGTCGCCGTCGCCGCGGTCGGCTACGCGGCCCGCGACGGCTCGGGCGAGGAACGACACTCGCTGGCCTGAAACACGCCACACGACCTCGGCAACAGGGGAGCCACGCGCCGACCGTCGTCGGCGCCGCTCCCTCGCCGAGGTCTCGTTCCACCCACAACCCTCTTCCCCTCACCCCGACAGCTACTGCCTATGCAGCGGTCACGCCGCGCCGTGCTCACCGCGGTCCCGGTCGCGCTCGCCGGCTGCGGGCGGTCGTTCCGGGAGAACGCTGTCCCCGGCGGCCTCCACCTCCGGAACCGCCGGAGCGAGCCCGTCACCGTCGCGGTCCGCGCGGCGCTGCTGCCCGAACGCGAGAGCGGCAGCGGCGGCGGCGTCGGGATCACGGAGTCGCCGACGGCGACGCCCGAGACGCCACGGGACGCGGCGTTCGAGGAGCCCGGCGCGACCGGCGAGTACCGAATCCGGGCCGAGGGCGAGCGGATGGTCCCGGAGTTCTTCCCGCGGGCGGGACGCTGGGCGTTCGAGGCCGTCGTCGAGTCCGAGAACGGGAGCGCCGGCGACCGGACGCGGATCGTGCTCCACGCCGCGCTGCCCGGGCCGACGGGCGCCGACACGATCGTGGTCACCGTCAGACAGCGACGAGTGACCGCGCGGGCGACGACCGTCGACTAGACGAAGTCCGAGAGGCCCGCCTGCGAGTCGTCCGATTCCTCCTCCTGTGCTTCTTCGGCCGGTTCGGGCTCTTCCGGCTCCGGCTCCTCGTCGGGGGCCGACTCCGTCTCGGCGGGCTCGTCCTCGCGGTCGGGGAGTTCGCCCGCGAACGCGCCGCCGGCGTGTTCCTCCAGTTCGTCCTCCCGGAGCTCCTCGGCGTCCGCGACGATCCCCTGCACCTTGTTGGTGGACTCGCCGCTGCCCGAGACGGCCGCGAGATCTTCCTCGTCGAACTCGAAGTACGCCGTCACGGCGACCGCGAGCTCGCGGGGTTTGCAGTGGTGGATCATCGCCGAGAGGAACGGGAGCACCTCCCGCCGGGCGGTCTCGATGCTCAGCCCGCCCGAGACGGCGATCTTCCGGCAGATCTCGTCGATCGTCGCGTCCGAGGACGGCCACATCTGCGGTCGCCCGCCGTACTGCGTCCAGCCGCCGGAGGTCCCGTCCCGGGAGGCCGCGACGCCCGCGGCGACGTTGTCGGTGACGTAGCGCCAGTAGGAGTAGTCCTGCGTGGCCTGCACGCGGCCCAGCCAGCGGTCGGCGTTCGCGAGGAACTCGTAGGCCCGGACGGTCTCCTCGGGCTCGTACACCTTCATCACCTTGTCCTCGACCCACGCCGTGAGGTCGTCCGGCGTCTCGTCGGCGTCGTACGCCACGTGGAGCGCGTCCTGCGCGCTCTCCTCCTCCTTCAGGATCGCGTCGAGGACGGTGAATATGCCCGCCGTGGTGTCGCGGTCGCCGGTCACCACGTCCTCGACAGTGAGGTGGTCCTTCCCCTCGGCGGTCGCTTGCAGGTCCTTCACCGCGCCGCGGAGGTCGCCGCTGTTGGCGTCGGCGATGCGCTGGAGTGCGTCGCTGTCGAACTCGATCCCCTCCTTCCGGCAGATGTCCCGGAGGACGGGGACGATCGAGCGCGCGGACACGTCCCGGAACTCGATATCTTGGCAGGCGTTTCGGAGCCCGCGGCTCATCTCGTAGAACTCGTTGGCGATCAGGACGATCGGCTGGTTCGCCTCCTTCACCAGCTTCGTGATCGCCCCCGCGCCGCCGCGGTCGTAGTTGCCGTGGATGTTGTCGGCCTCGTCGACGATGATGAGCTGTCGGCCGCCCTCGTCGGTCGAGTCGCCGCCGAGGGTCTCGTTGCGCGCCGCGCGGCCGGCGAAGCGCTCGATCTTGTCCGCGGTGCGCTGGTCGGAGGCGTTGAGTTCGACCGTCTCCCAGCCCATGTCCGCCGCCAGCGCGTGGGCCGCGGAGGTCTTCCCGACGCCGGGGCTGCCGTGGAGGATCACCGCCTCCCGGTGGTCGTCCCACGTCCGCCCCCACTCCTCGAAGGCGTCGCGGGCCTTGTCGTTCCCCCGGACCGCCGAGAGCGTGTCGGGCCGGTAGGACTCGGTCCAGTCAGCCATTACCGGAGGGAGGGGGCTGCGGTGGTTAGTTGTTCCGGAGCAACAGTCCTCGGCGGCACACGCACGGATCGTTCGGTGTATGTAAGCTCACCCCACAGCCGAGGTAGGTTTTTTCAGTCTCCCATCATCCTCCCGAGTATGTTCCCCGCGATCATCGAGACCGAACGGCTCAGACTGGAGCCACGGACCCCGGAGTACGTCGACGTGTTCGAACTGTACGACCACTGCAGGGCGGACCACCCCCACATCGACGAGGTGACCGAGTACCTGCCGTGGGAGCCCCACCCCCACCCGAAAGAGTCGGCGGAGTTCCTCGAACGCGGCGTATCGATACGTGAGGAACACGAGGGCGCGGACTACGTGATCCGCCCGCGCGAGGGCGAAGACGGGGCCGGCGAGATCGCCGGCTTCGGCGGCCTCACGCTCGACTGGGACACCGACAGCGCCGAACTCGGGACGTGGCTCCGCAAGCCGTTCTGGGGGCGGGGCTACTCGGGCGAGCGCGCGCTGGCGCTGGCCGAACTCGCCTTCGAGCATCTCGATCTGGAGGTGGTCACGGTGACCCACGACGCCGACAACGAGCAGTCGGAACGGGCGATCGAGAAGTACATGGAGCGCATGGGCGGCCGCCGCGAGGGGACCCTGCGGAACTTCCACGCCGACGGCGACGGGCCCGTCGACGCCGTGCGCTACAGCGTCACCCAGTCGGAGTACCGCGACGCCGATCCGGCACAGGCGGTCGCGTTCTACGACGAGGACGAGGAGCCGTGGCCGTGAGCGACCTGTTCCCCGAGACGGTGCTGACAGACCGACTGCGACTGGAGCAGTTGGGCCCGGAGAACCCCGACCCGTTGACGTTTTACGAGCACACCCGTAAGGAAGCGCCCGACATCGAGGAGACCACGGAGTACGTCTCCTGGAGCCCGAACCGGACCCCGGCCGCGGGCGTCGGGTTCCTCGAGAACGCCGAGGAGTCGTGGGCGGCGGGGGAGGGCGCGACGTACGTCGTCCGACCCCGCGAGGGCGAGCCGGCAGCAGGGGCGTTCGCCGGCACGACCGGGCTCGGTCTGGACTGGGACCGGGACCGGGGCGAGCTCGGGATCTGGCTCCGCAAGCCGTTCTGGGGGCGCGGCTACTCCGGCGAGCGCGCCGACGCGCTGCTGGCGCTGGCGTTCGACCGCCTCGACCTCGAACTGGTCCGGGTCTCACACCTCCCCGAGAACGAGAACTCCGAGCGCGCGATCACGAAGTACGTCGAACGGCACGGGGGCCGGCGTGCGGGCCTGTTCCGGAACCGGCTCACCGACGCCGACGGCACCGTCCACGACACGATCGAGTACTCCGTGAGCCAACGGGAGTGGCGCGAGGCCGACGGCGCCGAGACCGCCGTCGAGTTCCGATAGACGCCCTCAGAGCTCGCGGGCGACCATCTCGCCCCAGTGCTCGAAGCCGTGACGCTCGTAGAACGCCCCCGCTCGATCGTTCTCGCGATCCACGTCGAGGACGAGCCGGTCCAGCGGGAGATTCTGCTCGCGAGCGAGCGAAACGGCGGCGTCCATCAGGTCGTCGGCAACGCCGGTCCCACGGTACTCGGCGTCGACAAAAATCTCGTTCAACACGGCCGCGTCCCAGATGAACCGATGGGACTCCGGGAGGACGAACACGTAGCCGACGACCTCACCCCCGTCGACTGCGACCGTGACACACCGCGAATCCGCGTCGACGCAGCGCTCGACCCACTCGAACCACTGTTGGCGGTACTCGTCGTCGAGTTTCCCCTCGTACTTGTCCTGCTTCTCCTCCCCGCCGGTGCCGCTGCCGAGCCCGAGTTCGAACGCGCGCTTGCAGTCCCACAGCCCCTCCGCGTCGTCGGGTTCGTACGGGCGGATCTCCATGGGTGTCGTGGCGCCCGATCGCTGTTGAGGCTATCGCTCCCGGGAGTCCGGGGACTCGGGGGTCACCGACCGCGGGTCTGCCACGAGCGCACGCTCACCGTCGTCGCCGAGAGTCCGACGAGCATGAGCTGCCAGCCCGCGGTCACGAGCGGGAACACGCGCTCGACCGGGCCGTCGTCTTCCTGCCACGGCGTCGGGTCCGCACCGGTGCTGTATCGCGTGTTCTCGGTCGTCGACGGTCGCGAGGTCTCCTCGGGCGTCGGCGAGAGGTCCACGAACGTCTGGACGACTCCCTCCGTCGTCGAGAGCTTGAGCTCGCCGTCGACCGTGTAGAACTGGTCGTGGAGCGGCCAGAGCGCGTTCACCCCGTTCGTCACCATGTCGGGCAGGATCCCCCCGGCCAGCAGGGCGGCGACCGCGACGCCGGCGACGTAGGGCGCGTTCGCGCCCCAGCGCTCCCGGAGCCACGAACGGTCGCGACGGGCATCGGCGTACACGCCAGCGCCGAGCAGTGCGGGAAGGACGAACGTGTGCAGCGCGGAGCGGTGGGCGCCCGCGATCAGCGGCGCGAGGAAGGAGTCCAGATCGGGGACTGCGGCGGCGACCAGCACGACCGCGATCGCTCTCGGCGTGAACCGATCGCCCAGCAGCGCGGCGCCGACGAGGCCGCCGACGGCGACGTGGACCAGCGTCGAGGGCACGCGTGTGAGTGAGCCACACACAGGTATAGCGTTTGTGCCACCCGAGACCGCTGCCGGGCGACGCTCCGACTGACAGGACAGCGTTCAAGGGTCGCTCGCCCCCCGTACGGGTATGGACGAACTCGACACCCCCGTACTGGACAACCATCTCCACCTCGACCCCGAGCACGGGCAGGGGATGGACGCCGTCCGGGACTTCGAACGGCTGGGCGGCACCCACCTGCTCGTCGTGAACAAGCCGTCGTGGCACCTCGGACCGGTGCCGAGCGAGCGGTCCGACTTCCGCCGGGCGTTCGAGGCCACGATCGACGCCGTCGCCGACGCGAACGATATCCTGCCCGGGACGGCGTGGCCCGTGCTGGGCGTGCATCCGGGGCTGATCAGCCACCTCGTCGACGACGGGCACAGCCCCGAGGCGGCCCGGGACCTGATGCAAGCGGGGCTCGATCTCGCCGCGGAGTACGTCGCCGACGGGTCGGCGCTGGCGCTCAAGACGGGACGGCCCCACTACGACGTGAGCGACGCGGTGTGGGACGCCTCGAACGCGGTGCTGAAACACGGGCTCGAACTGGGCGCCGAGCACGACTGCGCGGTCCAGCTCCACACCGAGGGCACCGACGACCTGACCGAGGTCGCCGAGTGGGCCGAGGCGCGCGGGCTGCCGAGCGAGAAGGTGGTGAAACACTACGCCGGCGGCGAGCTCGCGGGGCCGACCCCGAGCGTGATGAGCGAGAAAGAGCGGCTCCTGACCGCCGCCGAAGCGGGCGAGCCGTTCCTGATGGAAACGGATTTCGTCGACGATCCGGATCGGCCCGGCGCAGTGCTGGGGCCGAAGACGGTCCCCCGGCGCGTTCGGTGGCTGCTCGAAGAGGGCCACGACGACGCGGTCGCGACCGCCCACGTCGAGACGCCGGAACGCGTGTACGGGATCGACACCGAAGCGACGCTCGACCGAGAGAAGTAGGCTGCTCTCCCGTGTTACAGGGAGTCTCGCTCGGTGTAGCCGATAGGAAAACCCTTTGCGTCGTGGGGGAGCACATGGGGGCATGACCGACGAAGACGAGCCCGTGGAGACGTTCTACACCGAGGAGCGCTGGCAGAACTGGATCGACCGCCTGCGGGAGGAGGATCTGGACCTCGAGGACGAGGACTCCGCGCGCCTCCTGATGAACCTGCAGGAGGACACCGCCATCGCGGTCGCGAAGGTGATCGAGTCCTTCGATGACGGGCAGATCGACGAGGAGCGCGCCCACGAGGAGCTCACGGAGATGCAGGAGATCGTGCTCGCCGAGGCCCCCCTCGAGAACGAGGAGAAGGCGATGCTGATCGAGAGCGTCCAGATGAGCCTCGAGGTCGTGTTCTACGCCGCCCAGGAGTACGTCGCCGCCGGTGCCGCCGAGGAGGCGAGCGTCGAGGAGTACATCGACGCCGCCGCCGACGCCGAGGCCGAGGAGGAGATCGACACCGCGGTCGGCTACATCGTCCAGGCCGGGACGCGCGTGATCGACGGCGACGAGATCGACCCCGCGCTGGCCGACGAGATGGAGTACGGGCTGGTCGCGGAGTGGGTCAACGGGCTCGAATCGCTGCAGAACGCGCTGGCGTCCCCGGAGACCGTCGAAGAGGAAGACTGACAGCGCACCTTTTTGCGTGCCGGGCGTTTGGGTAGGTGTATGGAGTTCTGGGGTGACGACCGGGGGCAGTCCGTCCAAGTCGGGGCGATACTGCTGTTCGGTATCCTGATTATCCTGCTCGCGACGGTGCAGGCGACGGTCATCCCGGGACAGAACGCCGCCGTCGAGTTCGACCACAGCCGGGCGGTCCAGTCGGACATGCAGGACCTCCGGAACGGGCTGTTACGAGCCAGCAGCGGCGACGCCGTGCCGACACGGGTGAAGCTCGGGACGGCGTACCCGAACCGGCTGTTCTTCGTCAACCCACCGCCGGCGACCGGCCGGCTCCGGACGGTCGGCGACGAGGAGCCGTCGATGAACGTCACCGTCGCCAACGGGAGCGGGCGCGTGACCGTCGCCACCGACTACGAGAACGCCGAAGAGTACTGGGCGACCGCCGGCGTCGGGACGTACAACACCTCGGAGATCGAGTACGCTCCGGACTACAGCCAGTACGACGGCGCGCCGACGACCGTGTACGGCGACAGCGTCCTGTTCAACACGTTCGACAACGGGGCGAACCGGACGCTCACCGGCCAGCGGCTCGTACAGGGGAACACGATCGATCTGATCGCGCTCCGTGGTGATCTGGCGGAGACGGGCGCCGGCACCGAGACGGTCGACGTGGAGACGCTGAGCGAGCAGCGGCGGACGGTGACCGTCAACAGTAGCGCGACCGATCCGCTGTTCGTCAACGTCACCTCGCGGCTCTCGGCCGAGGTGTGGAACGAGAACCTGCTCGGGAGTACTGCGGTCGCTAGCGATGCCGGGAGTGTGACCGTCGACGGTACCGAGTACCGCCGGATCGCGATCGAGCTCGATCCGGGAACGTATCGACTCCGTGCGAGTGCCGTCGGCGTCGGCGCGGTGAGCGACACGGTACGCAACCGGTCCACCGAGCCAGCGTACATGGTCGTGACCGACGGGTACGAGGTCGTTTCGAACGGAAGCGACGAGACCGGCTCGATCACCGTCGAAGTTCGCGATCGGTTCAACAACCCCGTTACTGGGGCCGAGGTGACCGCAGACGCCGACGGGACGTACCTAGCGCTCGTCGGCGGGCCGACGTTCGAGACCAACGCCGAGGGGCGGGCGGAGATCGAGTACGAAGCGATCGATTCGACGAGCGGGGATGCGTCACTGAACGTGAGTATCGGCCCGGAGAGCTACGAACAGGCGAACTTCACCGGGCTTGCCGTCCCCGAGTTCGACTTCGGCGGTGGTGACGGCGATGGGGGGGAGCTGAATCCCGGGACGACCGGCGACCTGATTCAGACGGATGCGACTGTTGGGACTGGCAACAATAACAATCTGGTCGATGTAACGTTCAACAATACGTTGTCCGGCCAAGTGAACGTTACCGCTGCCCGGATCAACTTCTTCTACTACTCGGGGAGTAACAACAAGAACCCGACTCAGGCCACAGTTACTGACGGCGGGGGCAACGACTATGTCCTCGAAGTCGCCGGAGAGTACGAGAACTTCGCAGAAGCTATCGAGATTCCACCAGATCCGGAAACGACGATATCGTTCACATTCGATGAAGATCTCGGGAATCAGGACTTCTTCGTGCTCAGTCTGGTCTTCGAGCACGATGGCCAGACGTACCGGGAGACGTATTTCGTAGGACCGAGATGACGCCGCGCGCCCAGTCGGAGTCGATCGGCGTCATCCTCCTCACCGCGGTCGTCGTCGTCACCGTCGGCGCCGCCGGCAGCGTCGTGCTCGCCGACGTGGGCGACGAGGGGACGACGCGGGCGGACCTCTCGATCGAGATCGCCGACGAGGGGGTTTCTGTCGCGCACAACGGCGGCGAGTCCGTCGCGTTCGACGACCTCCGGGTGGTCGTTCGACACGGCAACGAGACGTGGCGGCCGGACGTGAACGCAAGCGGTGTGGTGAACGGGGGCGCCGACGGACAGTTGGACAGCGGCGACCGCTGGGTCTGGCGGCAGTCACTCGACACCAACGAGGTGACGCGGGTCCAAGTCTTCGACCGGCGGACGAACACGCTGGTGGCCGAGGAGCGACGCTACCCGACCGCGGAGGTCGAACTGACACCGACGGCGACGCCAACCGAGACGCCGACGGAGACGGCCACGCCCACCCCGACGGCCACCGCGACACCAGCGACGACCTCAGAGCCGGAGATCACCGGCGTTCGACTGGCCGACAACACAAACTACAACACGAACTACGAGCTCACGTACACGGTCGACGGGGAGGTCGGCCGCATCGAGGTGTTCTTCGGGACCGCCGAGAACACGTGGGCGAACCGAACGATCGACGCGAGCGGACCGGCGACGGATCCGCGTGGGGTGGTGAGCTACTCCGAAGGCGGAACGACGGGAGACGAGTACGTGGTCGAAGTCCGCGCGTACGCACCCGACGGCTCGCTCGCGGATACGCGACGGCTGACGGACGTGGCCGACGGCGAGGATCCCGGCGACGGCGACGTCGGCGGGCCGGATAGCCCGACGTTCGCCGGCATCGCCGTCCACGACCTGAGCGCGAGCAGCGACCGCCTCCGGGTCGACTACAACGTCACGAACCGGTCGCAGTTCCGAGAGGTCCGGGTGACGTTCGAGAACCCCGACAGCGGCGAAGTGACCACGAAGACCAACACGGCGCCCCGTGGGAGCGTCGGATACCAGCTCGGCTACGACGGCGACATCACGTACGACATCACCGTGGAGGTCGTCGACGACAGCGGGATCGTCGTCGAGAAGCGTTCGCTCACCGAGACTGCCGACGGCGAGGGAGGGAGCACGTACCTCAGGCAGTCCGGGAGTCCGGAACTGACCAGTTGGACCGTTACCGACAGCAGTAGCGACAGTGAGGGTGCCCAGTACACGGCAGCGTACGACGCGAGCAACTGGAGCGATGGGAGTCGAGTCGAAGTCATCTTCGAGAACACCGACAGTCCGTACGGAAGCCAGAACAAGACGAGTAGCACCGCAGACGGCGCCGTCAGCTACAGTAACTACGGGATGGACAGCGAGTTCCGGATCAAGTACGTCGTCTACGACCCCGACGGCGTCGTCGTCGACACCGTGGTCGTCAACGATACGGCTGACGGGGAGAGTCCAGCGTTCAGCCCGGAGATCGAGCAGTTCGACGGTATCGCCGCCGACGCGACCAACGACACCGTCGTCGTGGGGAACCTCACCGTCGTCGAGCAGATCGATGGGGAAGGGCTCGAGTCAGTCAGCCTCGAACTCCGGAGGGTAGTGGAGTCGACCGTACTCGACAGGACGACGTTCGACGGTGGAGCAAGTACGTCGCGGATTTCGGAACGGAACATCAGCCTCGGGGCAGCGATTGACGAAGGGGAGGAGTACAACGTAAGCGTCGTGGCGACAGCGACCAACGGACGGACGACGACGCAGTCCATCAACGTCACCGCCGGGAGTGAGCCTGAAACGGTCGCACCGACCATCGACAGGTTCGACGGGATCACCATCAGTAGCAATCGGAAGACGGTGACAGTCGGGACGCTCGATGCGAGCGACGACACCGAGATCGGGACGGTCGAGTTCGTGGTCTACGATACCGACGGCAACGTCGCCGGGACCACGACGAGAGAAGTGAACGCCGAAACCGCGAACCTCACCTCGGTGGAGATCGACGTCTCGGACATCAAGAACAACGAGCAGTACACGGTCGAGGTGACAGTCACCGACACCGACGGAAACACCGCCAGTCGGACTGAAGATAGAACGAGCTAGTGAGATACGGGCCCACTGACCGAGCTTTCGGCGCGGTTCGACGCTTCGCTGAACGATCTTTTCGACACCCAACGTAACCCTTATCGACAAACCCATATAGCGGACGGCCACAACTCCGCCCTATGACCACGGTCGGCATCGACGCCGTCGAGATCTGGGCGGGCAAGTGTAAACTCGATCTCCCGGGGACGTTCGCGCCGGAGAAGGACGAGGACCCCGACAAGTACCGGAAGGGCCTCGGCCTCGAGAACTCCTCGTTCCCGGACGTCTACGAGGACATCGTCACGATGGGCGCCAACGCGGCCAAGCGCCTGATGGACCGCAAGGGGCTGGAGCCGGACGACATCGGCCGCATCGACGTGGCGACCGAGTCCGCGTTCGACAACTCCAAGCCCGTCTCCACGTACATCGCGGGCTGTCTGGAGGAGGTGTACGACGGCGACTTCCACCACGCCAACAAGGGCGAGCGGAAGTTCGCCTGTATCGCCGGCACGCAGTCGATCGACGACGCGTACAACTGGATCAAGGCCGGCCGCAACCGCGGCCGTTCGGCGATCGTCGTCGCGACCGACACCGCGCTGTACGCCCGCGGCTCCAGCGGCGAGGCGACCCAGGGCGCCGGCGCGGTCGCGATGCTGATCACCGAGGACCCCAGCCTCGTCGAGCTCTCGACCGAGCAGGGGTACGGCAGCGCCGACGAGACCGACTTCCTCAAGCCCAATCAGCAGTTCCCGAGCGTCGACGGCAAGCGCTCGATGCAGGTGTACCTCGCCCGGATGCGCGAGGCCGTCGAGGACTTCGAGTCCGTCGCGTGGGACATGCACCCCGACGACTTCGCGTACATCCCGTTCCACACGCCGTTCCCGGGGATGGTCCGGAAGGCCGGGCTGCTGGGCTACCGGCACATGATCCGCGACACGGAGATCGAGGACGACCTCGCCGACGAGATCGGCCGCCAGCCCCGCGAGGGCGAGTACGACGACCGCGAGGCGTACGAGGAGGCGATCCGCGACTACATGGACGATCTGAAGCGGACCGACCGCTACCAGTCGTGGTACGCCGACACCATCGATCCGACGCTCTCCATCTCCCGGGAGGTCGGGAACTGGTACACCGGCTCCGTCCACGTTGCCCGCGCGAGCGCGCTCAAGACCGCCGCCGAGCAGGGCCGAGACCTCGCGGGCGAGAAGCTGCTCGTCGGCTCCTACGGCTCGGGCGCGCAGGCGGAGATCCACGCCGAGACCGTCGCCGACGGCTGGCTCGACGAGATCGAGAAGCTGAACATCGACGAGCAGCTCGATGCGCGCTACGACCTCGACTTCGAGGAGTACGAGCAGATCCACGACGTCCACAACCACGACATGACCGTCGACGTCGAGGAGTTCACGACGCCGGAGGGCGAGTTCGTGTTCGCCGGCCGCGGCCGGATGAACGAGCGGCTGTACGAGTACGTGGAGTAACTAGACGGCTTACTCCGGCAGACTGATTTCTTCCCCGTCGGCGTACACCGTCGGCGCGCGCAGAATCCCGTCGAGGTGGATCGGCGCCTCGGTCTCGCCGCCGATCGAGGCGTTGTCGCCGATCGCGATGTGGACCGTGCCGGCGGCTTTCTCGTCGAGCAGCACCGAGCCGACCAGTTCGTCGACGCCGACGTTGGTGCCGATACCGAGTTCGGCGACGTTGGTCGCGGCGTCGCCGACTTCCTCGCGGGCCTGCTCCACGTCCTCGCGAACCCCCTCGTCGGAGATGTGGGTCACGTGGCCGTCTTCGACCTCGAAGCGGAGCTTCTGTCCCTCGTCGAGCAGCCCGTGAGGCATCATCGTCCCGTCGACGACGAACGTCCCGTCGGCGCTCTCGGGGGCGACGAACACCTCGCCCGCGGGGAGGTTCGAGAAGCTCCCCGCGTCGCGGATCATCCCCGTGTCCTCGTGCCACTCGCGATCGCCGACTTCGAACGTGATGTCGGTGCCGGCGGGGCTGGTGACGCGAACTTCCTCGGCGTTCTCTACCTGTTCGAGCACGGCCTCGCAGTGCTCGGCGATCGCCTCGTAGTCGGCGTCGAGCCCCTCGATCATCACGCGCTCGGTGATCCCGGGCAGCGTCGCGCCGCGGGCGCCCGCCTCGCAGGCGGCCGAACGGGCGCGGGTGTGTGAGAGGCTGCGCGTCGTCGGTGCGAGGAAGGCGTCGGCGGCCCGCATCGCTGCCGCGACGGGCTCGGGCGGCTCCTGCCCGTGTTGGTCGCCCGGCGGGTACTGGAGGTACGTCGCGTCGTCGGTCGTTTCGCTGGCCACCTCGTACAGCGCCTCCGCGATGGGGCGGCGCTCGTCGTCGGTCACGATCGCGATCGACTCCTCGGCTCCGAGATCGAGACACTGGTGGATCGCCGTCTCGGCGGCGTTGCGAAGGTCGGTCACGGCCGCGAGTTCGCCCGAAACGCGAATAGGTCTTGCGACGGGCGGGAGCCGCGGGTGAACCGCCGCCTACTTATCGGCTAGCGCCCCATCTCGAACCATGATCCAAGTCGGTGTGGTCGGCTACGGCACGATCGGGAAACGCGTCGCCGACGCGGTCGTCGCACAGCGCGACATGGAGATCGTCGGCGTCGCCAAGACCTCGCCCAACTTCGAGGCCGAGGCCGCCGTCTCGAAGGGGTTCGACCTCTACGCCGCGGTCGAGGAGCGCCGCGAGCTGTTCGACGAGGCGGGCATCCCCGTCGCGGGCGACCTCGACGAGCTCGTGGACACGGCGGACGTGATCGTCGACGCCACGCCCAGCGGCATCGGCGCCCAGAACCGCGAGGTGTACGAGGCCCACGACACGCCCGCGATCTACCAGGGCGGCGAAGATGCGGAGGTAGCGGACACGTCGTTCAACGCCCGCGCGAACTACGAGGACGCGATCGGCGCCGACCACGTCCGCGTCGTCTCCTGTAACACGACCGGGCTCTCCCGACTGCTCGCGCCGCTCCGGGAGGAGTACGGCGTCGAGAAGTCCCGCGTGACGCTCGTCCGCCGCGGCGGCGACCCCGGGCAGACCGGCCGCGGCCCGATCGACGACATCCTCCCCGACCCCGTCTCGCTGCCGAGCCACCACGGCCCGGACGTGAAGACGATCTTCCCCGATGTCGACATCGACACGCTCGGGCTGAAGGTGCCGGCGACGCTGATGCACATGCACTCGGTGAACGTCACGCTCGAAGACGACGCCGACGCCGAGGAGATCCGGGAGCTGCTGGCCGAGGAGTCACGCCTGTTCCTGATCCCCGAGTACGCGGGCATCGACGGCGCCGGCAAGCTCAAGCAGTTCGCGCTGGACGCCGGGCGCTCCCGCGGGGACATCTGGGAGAACTGCATCTGGGGCGAGTCGATCGCGGTTCGGGGGAACGACCTCTACCTGTTCCAGGCGATCCACCAGGAGTCCGACGTGGTGCCCGAGAACGTCGACGCGATCCGGGCGATCACGGACGCCGCGAGCAAAGCGGAGAGCATCGCGACCACGAACGAGACTCTCGGGATGGGACTGGGCCGGACGTTCGAGCGGTAGGCGGCCCCCCGCGACCGAGACACACCCAGCGGGTACGAGCACTCGTGTCGAGAGAATGAATGGCCGGTGACGTTTTCCGACCGAACACGCTAGCTCCGATATGAGTTCGAACGGCGGTTGGCTCCCGGCGCTCTCGCGGCGAGGGGTCCTCGGGGGGATCGTCGGTGCTGGCGCGCTCGGTGTCGGCGGGATGACGCTGTTGAAGCGCACCAGTGACGACGGTTCGGCGACGTACCTCCTCAGGCAGGGGAAGCTCCGCTACGAAGTGTCGGCGCTGGGCGACGGCGAGCAGACGATCGAGGAGTTCTACGGCTACGACGCCGACACCGCGAACGCCGATCCACCCGCGTCACTCATCGACCAGCAACACGCCGCGCGAACGTTCGTCTACGAGGGGCCGGTCGACTCGTCGCTCGTCTTCCTCCACGGCAGCCCGGACGCCGAACACGGCGGCGCCGCGCGGTTCTCCTTCTCCGGGCTGAGCCGGGATCAGGGCGAGTGGGCCGTCCGGGACGATCCGACCGATATCGACGACGACTTCGAGCCGTGGGCGGGCGGCAACGCGGTGGTGGACTGGGGCTGGGGCGCGGGCGACACCGACGGCGGCGCTTTCTGGGGGCCGCTGGACCGGAACGACTACACGATCAAAATCACGCCCAAGGATATCCACGGCGTCAGTTCGTGGCGGTTCCTCTCGGGCAGCGTCGACGACCTCGACCGCTACGCGCTCTCGACGGCGAAGCCGGTACAGCTCCGGCCGGCCGGCGATCGAACGGTGAAGCGGGCGAACGTCGAGATCATGCCCGACGAGGACCCCAACGAGTTCGACCCCTACTCGAACGACCGGATCGTCGTCGCCGTGAACGAGCCGCCCGACGGCGCCGACGACGGCGAGTGGGTCTCCCCGTCAGAGCTCGATCCGGGCAACTACTCGATCAACTTCGGCGCGAGATCCTACCTCGCCGGCGGCAACGGCGCCCAGCCCCAGACGTACTCTCGGCAGGGCGGGACGCTGTATCTGGAGTACACGATCAAGGCGGCGAACTTCACGCTCGACTCGGCGTACGGCTACCTCGTCGGGAAAGCCGGCGACCGGACGTACGTCCGCGGGCGCGACGAGATTCGCCCCGGCGGCTTCGACAACACCGACGACGGGAGCGTCGGCCTCGTCGTCTCGGACCGCAACGTCGACCCCGAGAGCGGCGATCTCGCCGACGAGTACGTCGAACTCACGAACGACAGCGACGCGGAGATCTCGATGGGAGACTGGACGCTGGTCGACGAGGAAGGCTGGGAGTTCCAGTTCCCCGCCGAGTTCACGCTCGGCGCGGGCGACAGCGTCCGAGTCCACACCGGCGACGGGGAGTGGACGGACACCGACCTCTACTGGGACGTGGAACAGTCGGTCTGGGACGCCGAGGACACGATCACGCTCCGCGACGCCAGCGGGGAGACGGTGCTGTCCTCCAGCTACCCGCGAACGTAGATCTCGGCGCTACGCGCCCGGGCGGTTCGCTTCGAGCGCTTCGACGGCGACCAGCGGCTCGCCCGTGAGCGCACGGATGTACGCGCCGCCGGCGATCGAGACGTGCGAGAAGTCGGCCTCGTCGAGCCCGTACATCCCGATCGCGCGGGAGGTGTCGCCGCCGCCGACGACCGAGAAGCAGTCGGTCGCCGCGATCTGTTCGAGCACGTCGACCGTGCCGTCGGCGAACCGTTCGTCCTCGAACACGCCGAGCGACCCCTTCACGAACACCGCCTCGCTGTCGGCGACGATCTCCCGGTAGGTGTCGATCGACGCCGACCCGATGTCGAGAAAGGAGGTGCTCTTCTCGTCGATCTGCCAGAGCGCGATCTCGGCACGCCCCCCGTACTCGTTCTCGTAGGCCAGGTCCAGCGGGAGGTGGATCTGGTCGCCGCGTTCGTCGAGCACCGAGCGGATCGTCTCCTCGTTCTCGGCCCACTGCTGGTCGTAGCGGTCCGAGTCGCCGATGTCGTAGCCGACGGAGTGGCCGGCCGCACGGAGGAACAGTTCGCCCGCGATGCCGCCCAGACAGAACGCGTCGACCTTGTCGCCGATCGCGTCCATCACCTGAATCACGTCGGTCGCCTTGGTGCCGCCGACGACCATCGTCACCTGCCCGTCGAACTCGCGGGTCGCGATGGCGGAGTTGGCCTCGTACTCCGTCTCCATCACCCGGCCGGCGTACGACGGGAGCGCGTACGGGAAGCCGACCAACGACGCGTGACCGCGGTGGGCCGCCGAGTAGGCGTCGTTGACGTAGGCGTCCGCGGCGTCGGCGAGGCGGGTGACGAGCCGCGACTGGGCGTGCTCTGCGGGCTCGCGGTCGGCGAGCTCGTCGTCGTCCATCCGGACGTTGTCGAGCAGCAGCACCTCGCCGGGGTCGGCGTCCTCGATCGCGTCGATCGCCGTCGCGCCGCAGATGTCCTCGACGAACTGCACGTCGCGGTCGAGGTAGTCGCCGAGCACGCCGGCGTGCTGGTCGAGATGTGTGAAGTCGTCGCGGCCGGGGCGACCCTGGTGGGCCAGACAGACCACCCGATGGCCGGCGTCGGCCAGCTCGGCGACGGTTCGGGCGTGGCGCTCGAACCGGCGGTTGTCCCGGACCGTGCCGTCCTCGATCGGGGAGTTGAGGTCGAGCCGGACCAGTACCCGCGCCTCCGAGAACCGCTCGTCGAACGCGTCGAGCGTCGCGAAAGAACCCATCGTCGCGCGCTTGGTGGTTGGGACACTTCAAACCGAACGGTTTCGGCGCCCGGGGGCGGAAACCGCGCGACGGAGCGGTCACCCCCGCCGACAGAAGGCTTTTGCCCGGCGCTGCTGTACGAACGTCCATGCGTAGGGACGACCGCGAAGACCCGTTCGGCGACATCTTCGACGAGATCGAGCGGATGATGGGCGGCGGCCCGGGGGACGACGGCGCCGACGCGCACGTCGACGCCTTCGACGAGGGCGACCAGCTCCGGCTCGTCGCGGACCTCCCCGGCGCGGAGAAGGAGGAGATCTCGCTGCAGTGTGACGGCGAGACGCTGACGATCGCCGCCGGCGAGTACCGCGAGCGCGTGCGGCTCCCGACCCGGGTCGACGAGCACTCCGCGGAGGCGACGTTCAACAACGGCGTGCTCGAAGTCAGCTTCGAGAAGCTCGACGACGCCGCCGACATCGACCTCTCCTAGCGGTTCTCGGCCGTCTTCCGTATCAGCGCCGCCAGCCGGTCGTAGAAGCCCGGCTCGTACTTCGTGGCGTCGTCCACGGTCGGGCGCGCGTTGGTCTCGTTCACGACCAGTCGGTCCTCAGTCTCGAGCAGATCGACGCCGAGGTAGTCGATCCCCAGCACGTCGGCCGCCCGCTCGGCGAGTTCGCGAGCCGCCGGGGGGAGCGAGACGCCCTCAGCGACGGCGCCGCGGTGGACGTTGTGCTTCCACTTGCCCGCGGCGGTCTCCGACTCCGGTAGCCGCCGCTCGACGGCGCCGGCGTACTCCCCGTCGACGATCATCGCGCGGTAGTCCCGGGCGTCGGGGAGGTACTCCTGCAGGAGGAACGATCGGTCGCCGGTCGCCCGAAAGTCGTGGACGAGGTCGAGGTAGTCGGTCACGCCGAGCAGCGAGTCCGGGTCCGCGACGCGGGCGACGCCGACGCCGCGGGTGGTGGAGTTGGGTTTGATCACGAGCTCTTCGGTGTCGACGCGCGACTGGAGGCTCTCGGCCGCGGCGGCGACGGCGTCGTCGTCGACGGGGTTGGAGACCAGCGTCGTCTCGGGGGTCGGGACGCCGGCCGCCGAGAGCGCGGCGAGCACCTCCGCTTTGTTTCGGGAGGTGAGGATCGCCTCGCGGCCGTTCACCCACGGGACGCCGAGCGCGGCCGCGACGGCGCCGCCCTCCATCAGGCGCGAGGGGAAGACGAGGCCGGCGTCGACGGTCGGGAGGTCGGGCGAAGAGAGCGAGAGCGTGCGCTCGCTGGCGCGGACGGGGACGACCTCGATGTCGCGCTCGGCGAGGGGGTCGCGGATTCGCTCGTAGGTCTCCTGCTGGGTCGCGACGGCGAGCCGGAGCATCTTGGTGGGTGTGGGGGTCGTGGTGGGGTATAGCTTCGTGGTATCGGTGGGGTTGGTTGCTTGTGGTTCTGGGTAACGTGATTCCGAGTAAGAGGGCCACAACACCGTGAAAGCCCCTGCCCGCTCGACTCGGGGGCCTCGCTGCGCTCCTCGGTCGCTCCGCTCTCTGCGGTGCATGCATCGGCCGCCGTCGCCGAGCGGGCAGCCCCTTTCAGTCCCACCTGACAGCACAGCCCACAGACCTCCCCAGCCGACTCCTTCGTTCACTCCGTTCACTCAGTCGTCCCTCGCACGCTCGTTCGCGCCGGCGGCGTCGTGCGGGCGACCCACGCGTCGCCCGCACTGCCAGCGGGACCTCCGGTCCCGCCCTGCTCACGTCGCGCGCCACCGCGACCGCGGTGCGGTAGCGGTGGACGCCTCGCGGGCGTTGCCGAGAGTCGAAGACTCTCGGCTGCCAACCAGAACGCTTCGCGTTCTGGTGACGCCACGTTGGCGCCGGCGGGGGGAGGGGTGGGGACTCCGTGCTGCGCCGTTCACGGGAGCTTCGCTCCCGTGAGCCAACCAGAACGCGAAGCGTTCTGGTGACGTCGACGAGAGCCGCAGGCTCTCGTCTGCCAATCAGAAATCTCCGATTTCTGATGATGGACCCTGTGTCCGGCACCCTGCGGTCACAAGTGGCCAGCGGCCGAGATGCTGTGGCCGTCGCAGTCGCCGGGCGAAAACCTACTGGTACCGATTCCGGCGGGTAGTCGAGTACCCAAACAACGATCGAATCAGCGAAAAAGACCGAAGATCAGTCCGAGTAGTAGTACTCGCCGGACCGCTTCTGCTCGCGGTCCTTCTGACTGCCGGGCTTGTTGATCCGCGGGCGGCCGGTCCGCTCGTCGCGGCGGAACGTGATGTCCAGATCCGCGAGGAAGTCGTTCATCCCCGCGCGCATCTCCTGTGGTGGGCGGGCGGTCCCGTGCTGGGCGGGCTCGCCGTCGAACACCATCAGGCGGTCCGACAGCAGGTCGATCATGTAGATGTCGTGGTCGATCACCATCGCCGTCGCGTCGTGGTTCTCGGTGTAGCGCCGGATCGCCGAGGTGGCCTGCACGCGCTGCTCCACGTCCAGATGCGCGGAGGGCTCGTCGAGCAGGTAGAGGTCGGCGTCCTCCGAGAGACACGCCGCGATCGCGACGCGCTGGCGCTCCCCGCCCGAGAGGTCGTCGAGGTTCTGCTCCATGATCCCCTCAAGCTGGAGCGGCTGAGCGATCTCGGTGTTCCAGTAGGAGGAGCCGAACTGGTCGGTGATCGAGGAGAGAAAGGCGTCGACCCGCATCGGCTGGTCGATCTCGATGTACTGCGGCTTGTACGCGATGTCGAGCCGCGTGTCGAGCTCGCCCTCGTCCGGTTCGAGCGCGCCGGTGAACATCTTCGCGAGCGTCGACTTCCCGATCCCGTTCGGGCCGACGACGCCCAGCACCTCCGACTCGTAGATGGTCCCGGCCTCGACGTCGAGCGAGAACTCGCCCTCGCCGTAGGACTTGTGCATCTCGGGGTACTCGACGAGGGGCTCGCCCTTCGTCGCCGCACGCGGCGCGTGCTCCTCGAAGGTGATCTCCTCCGGGCGGATGCGCATGTTCTCGTTGTCGAGATAACCCGTGAGGTACTCGTTGATGCCGTTGCGGACCGACTTGGGGTCGGTGACGACCCCGTAGGCCCCGGGCTCCCCGTAAGTGACGTGGAGCGTGTCCGCCAGCAGGTCGAGGATCGCGAGGTCGTGCTCGACGACGAGCATCGAGCGCTCGCCGGAGTCGGCCATCTCGCGGATCAGCCGCGCGGCGGTCATCCGCTGGCTGATGTCGAGGTACGGCGTGATCTCGTCGAGGAAGTAGAAGTCGACGTCGCGGGCCAACGCCGCCGCGATCGCGACGCGCTGGAGCTCCCCGCCCGAGATGGAGTCGATGTCCTGATCCATCACCGGCCGGATCGAGAGCTCGTCGACGAGGTAGTCGAGCTCCCCCCGCTCGTCGGTCCGTTCGAGCAGCTGACGGACCTCGCCGTCGAACTGGTTGGGGATCTGGTCGACGTACTGGGGCTTGCGTGCGACCTCGATATCGCCCTCGATCAGCTGTTCGAGGTAGTTCTGGAGCTCGGTGCCGCGGTAGCGGTCGAGCACCGCTTCCCAGTCGGCCTCGCCCTCGAACTCGCCGAGGTTCGGCGTCATCTCGCCGGCCAGCGCGTGGACGGCCGTCGACTTCCCGATCCCGTTCGGGCCGAGGATGCCGGTCACCTTCCCGGGCTCGGGCGTCGGCAGCCCGTAGAGCGAGAACGCGTTCTCGCCGTAGCGGTGGACGGGCTCCTCGTCGAGCTCGCTGGGGAGGTTCAGGATCTCGATCGCGTCGAAGGGACACTTCTCGACGCAGATGCCACAGCTCTCCCCCAAACAGATTTCCTCGGAGATATGCACCTGGTCGGGGTCGCCCTCGTCGGCGTCTTCGCCCCGGAGCGTGATGCACTCCTTGCCCGTCCGATTGGGCGGGCAGAAGTTCTGACACTCGTAGTTACATCGGTCGGGCTGGCAGCGGTCCAGATCCACGACCGCGATACTGTCGCTCGCCATCAGAAGGTCACTCCGGTCGAGAGCACAACAGTGTAGCTCAGGAACCAGAGCGCGAACGTCATGAACGCGATGTAGAGGTTGTCCTTGATACCGAAGTCGCCCACGTCGACGCCGATCGCGTAGAGGATCGGCTGCTGGACGATCACGAACGCCGCGACGACCGCCAGCTGGGTCGTCATTCCGACCGATGCCGGGTCGGTGAACACCATCGCGCTCACGACGGTCGCGACCACGCCGGCCAGACAGGCGAGGGTCGTGACGGTCACCCCGCGGACGTGGTCCGAAAGCCCGCGAGAACTCTCCGTAGCCATGGGAGCGACTCCGTGACGCGCCGACAAAAGGGGTTCGCTTGGGGCCCACGCGGTGCTGGTGTGCGTCACCAGTCCACGAAGATTTATCCCGGTGGAGAGTTTCGATCCGAAATGATGACCGAGACAGACGAGGAGGCGCTCGACGACCTCCCACCAAGTGCCAAGCTCGTGTTCAAAGTGCTCGAGTACGACGGTCCGCTGACACAGAAAGGGATCGTCGAGGAGTCGATGCTCTCCGCACGGACGGTCCGGTACGCGCTCGAACGGCTGGAGGGGATCGGTGTCGTGGACGAGGACGTCTACTTCGCCGACGCGCGGCAGAACCTCTACCAGCTGAACCCGCCCGAGCCGATGCAGGCCGACGGCGGCGCCGACACCTGCTCGGGACAGGCCGACTGACCGGCCCCCCGAACGCCTACTGACCGTTCCGCCGGCTCACTGGTAGCCCTGCGTCATCCGCTCGACGTACTTCGCCACCACGTCGACCTCCAGGTGGACCGGATCACCGACTGACTTCTCCGAGAGCGTCGTGATCTCTCGGGTGGCGGGGATGATCGCCACCTCGAAGCGCCCCTCGTCGCGCTCGGCGACGGTGAGGCTGATACCGTCGACCGTGATCGACCCTTTCGAGACGACGTACTGGCTGACCGACTCGGGCAGCGAGAACGTGTAGCGCCAGTCTTCGCCCACCTGTTCGATCGCCTCGACCGTCGCCGTGGTGTCGACGTGGCCCTGCACGACGTGGCCGTCGAAGCGGCCGTCCGCCGGGAGCGCGCGCTCGACGTTGACCGCGTCGCCGACGCCGAGTTCGCCGAGATACGTCTTCTCGACCGTCTCTTCCGCGAGGAACACCTCAAACCAACCGTCCGCACGGTCGAACGCCTCGACGGTGAGACAGACGCCGCTGACGCTGATCGACTGCCCGTGGTGGAGGTCGTCCAGTCCCGACGCCGCCACGGTGAGGCGGCGGCCGTCCTCGGTCTCCGTCACGTCGGTGATCTCGCCCGTCCGCTCGACGATGCCGGTGAACACGCCCGGTACTCCGCGGTCGTGTCTCAAGAGCGTTTCCACTCTCAGTTCTGTGGCGGGAACGTTTTGGCCGCCGGCCGTCTACGTGGGGGTGATGCGACTCGGCCTGCTGGAGACCGTCGGCGTCGCGGGCAGCCTCGTGTTCGCGATCCCGTTGGGGATCTACGCGGTCCAGCGACTGCTCGGCGGCGACGCCGTCGGCGGCGGCGCCTTTCTCGTGGTCGCGGCGCTGATGGTGCTGCTGCCGAAGTACCTGACGACGCCCGGCGACCTGCCGGGGATGGCCGCCGAGCGTGCGGTGGAAGGCGTCGTCGCCGATCCCGAGGAGTCGGACGAGGAGGAGTAAGTCGGCCAGGCACAGCAGCGGCTCCCGATCGTGGCGAACAGACGGCGCGACGCCGACGCCGCGGGGGGTGCGCCGTACTCCCGCCTCGGCCGCCCCGCGGCCCGACTCAGACCACGGGGGCGCTGGTCCCGCTCTCCCACAAAAAGTCGAGGGCGCGTTACTCGGGAGAGGCTGGCGTGAACCGGATCGGATAGGTCGCCAGCCGTTCGGAGCCGTTCTCGGTCACGACGACGAGATCCTCGATCCGGACCCCGCCGATCTCCGGATCGTAGACGCCGGGTTCGATCGTGACCACGTTCCCCGCTTCGAGCGGCGTGTCGGCACGCAGCGATGGGCCTTCGTGGAGGCTCACGCCGACCCCGTGACCCACGCCGTGGGTCAGTCCGACTTCCGCCGAGTCGATCCGGAACCCGTGAGCGGTGAGCTCGGCGGCCGCCTCCTCGTGGACCGTCCCGGCCGTCACGCCCGCTTCGACGTGGTCGAGCGCGGTCTCGTGTGCCTGCTCGACCGCGACGAACGCCCGACGCTCCCAGCCCCCGTCGCTGTCGACGGTGAACGTTCTCGTGAGATCGCCGTAGTAGCCGTGCGGGCCGCGCGGGGAGATGTCGAGCAAGACGGTTTCCCCGGGTGCGATGTGGTCGACTCCGGTGTAGTGGAGATCGGCCGCGGTCTGACCCGCGCCGATAACGGTGTTTCCCGCGCTCCGGACGCCGTGGCGGGCCAACTCCGCGTCGACCTCGCGACGCAGGCGCTCGGTCGTGAGCGGTTCGCCCGCGAACAGCAGCTCGTCGCCGTCCGGTTCGGCGGCCGCGAGCACCGCCTCGGCGCGGGCCATCCCCCGGCAGGTGACCGATTGCACGCGTCGGAGGCACGCGAGTTCGGCCTCGGTTTTGCGTTCACGGGCGTCGGCGACGACGGTCGTGGACCGGAGTTCGTAGCCCGCGTCCTCGAGGTAGAGCGCGGCGTCGTGAGGGATGCTCGCGGGCGTGAGAACGGTTTCAGTCGCGGCGAGGTCGTCGAGCACTGCAGCCGCACGGACGCCCGCGGGATCGCCCTGTTTCTCCGTCCGCACCTCGCGGGCGACACCGTCGTCGGGAGCGCCGCGCACGAACTCCCGTTCGGCCTGCTCGTCGAACAGCGCCGGCGCGGTGAGCACGGCTCGGTCCGGCGTCACGACGACGGCGTACGCGCGGTCCGGGCCGCCGAACCGAGAGAGGTAGCGCACGTCGTCGTCGAAGCGGTCGCCGACGGCGACGAACGCTGCTGCGTCCTGCTCCGTGACTGCCTCGGCGATCGGCGAGAGGTCCGTCGCCGGAGCGGGTGGGTGGTCCGCGGCGACCTCGGGCGCACCGGGAGCGAGCGGCCGGCTCACGGCTCCGGTTCGGGGGCCTCCAGCGACTCCTGTACCTCGTCGATCAGCTCCGCCGGCGGCTCGTCTCTGAGTTCGTCGAACAGCACCACGCTGATCGGCAGCGTCGGCGCGCCCGTGACGAGGTTCTCCATCAGCACCAGTCGCTCCCGCGCCCGGGACATCCCGACGTAGAACACGCGGCGCTCGTTGTCCGTCAGCATCGGGACGGGATCGGTCGTCTTGGTGAACTCCTCGTCGCCGGGCGTCTCCAGCCCCTGCTGGTCGGCCTGTGCGGCCATCTGCTCGACGACCTTCTCGGTCAGGTCGGTCGCGACGAACACGTGGTCGGCCTCGCGACCCTTCGCGGAGTGGATCGTGCCGACGCGGACGCGGTCGGGGTCCATCTTCCGGTAGTCGCCCTCGAAGTACGCCTTCATCGACTTGCGCTGGAACGAGGTGATCTTCCGGGCCATGTCCGCGGCGCTGCGGGGGCCGGGCATGAACGGCACCGCGTCCTCGACGGCGTCGGGCGCGACCGGGATCTCCGCGAGGTCGTCCTCCGCGGACTGCTCCTCGATCTCGTCGATCAGGTCGTACAGGTCGTCGCGCTCGCCGCTACCGAAGGCGGACTCCTGGAGGATGTCCGCCAGCCGCCGGGCTTGGAGCGCGGTGAGTCGCTCGCCGGCGTCGACCGCCTCGATCGCCCGGACGTAGTCCGTGAGGCGGTCGGTCCAGAGCCGCTGGTCGGTCAGCGACGAAAAGGGCATCCCCTCGTCGATGAACTCGTCGACGAAGTCGAACATCTGGTAGCGGGCCCGGAACAGCAGCATCACGCTGCCGTCGCCGTCCTCGCGGGCGTTCTCCTGCTCGATCGTGTGTCGGACGTTCCGCACCAGTTCGAGCATCGACGGCGACTCCGCGGCCTCGACGGCGCCGCCCTCCTTGCGGGGTCGGAGATCCTTCTCCTGTCGCTTGTCGATGTGTCGAATCTCCTTGTTGACGACGTTGAGCACGCGGGAGGGGAGGCGGTAGGAGTTCGGCAACACTACGTCCTCGTCGACCGTCTCGTCGAGCAGCAGGTCGGGGTCGGCGCCCTGCCACGCGTACACGACCTGGTCGTCGTCGCCGGCGATCAGCGCCTTCTCCAGGTGGGGTTTCCACTCCTCGTACACCTTCGACTGCAGCGTCGTGATGTCCTGAAACTCGTCGATGATCAGGTAGTCGACGTTGGGCTGCAGGGAGCGCTGGGCGACGCGTTCGAGCATATCGGCGAAGCCGATGACGCCGTTCTCCCCCTTGTAGTTGCGCCAGCCGCGGATCGCCTCGGGCACGTCGAGACGGTCGTCGTCGGACGGCCACGTCGGCGTGTACTTGTTCCCCTCCTGTGCGTTGGGGTCGATGTCGGGCGGGAGGCGGACCTCCTCCACGTCCCACTTGAACGGTACGTCGTACCAGTCCGCGACGTCGCGATCGGTCCGCTGGAGCCACTGCGAGGTGGCGATCACCTTGTTGCCGAGCGTCGTCGACCGCGCGGTCCGCCGGCCGGCGCCGGACTTCTCGTCCTCGTACTCGACGCCGTACTCCTCACAGAACTCCTCCTTGTCGCTCTCGCCGACCACGTCGCCGCGGGAGAGGTCGAGCAGCTCGTACGCCTTCGCGTGCATCGTACAGACGTTCCCCTGCAGCGCCCGCGGCGTCGTGTCGAGGCGCTCGGCGAGCCGCTCGCGGATCTCGGCGGCGGCCGCGCGCGTGTAGGAGACCACGAGCACGTCCCGAACGGTGACGTCCTCGTCTTCGAGCAGCTCTTCCACCCGATCGAGGAGGGCCGTCGTCTTCCCGCTCCCGGGGCCACCGAACAGGCGCGTGACGTGAGCGTCCGTCTCGGTCATTGGAGGCTACAGGGACCGGTCCCCCATAAGGGAGTGGGTTCGCGAGAGGCGCCGACGAGCGTTTCACGACCGTTCCACAGGGCTGACGGCGACCGCACCGCTTCGATCACGTGGGGTGCTGGAGCCCGACCCTCTCGATGTCGTGCTCCCGTGACTCGGGAGATCGTCGCGACGTTTCCGCCGTCACTCCCCCGCTCCAACGAGGATTTTCCGAATACCCGAATCTGCCGAAAACCCTTGTTGTGGACTCTCACAATGAATTTCGAGGCCACTAGGGTTTTATGTCGGACCCTGTTTGCCGCCGGGTATGTCAGGCGGTAACTTCGAAGACGGAACAGCGCAGCGAGACACCGGACACAGCTCTGAGACCCGCCGGGCGTTCCTCGGGGCGGCCGGCACTGCGGGGGCGACAGCGCTCGCCGGCTGCGGGGGAGTGCTCGGCGGAACCGGCGGTCCGCCGACGCTGCGGGTCACGGTCTGGAGCGGCAACTACGTCGAGCGGTTCGAGGAGGCCATCCGCCCCATCTTCGAGTCGCGGTTCGACGCCGAACTCGAACTGATCTCCGGGTGGAACTCGCTGCTCGCGAAGATCAAGTCCGCGCCGGCCGACGACCCGCCGTTCGACGTGACGGTCGCGTGTGAACCAATCTACTACAACGGCCGGAAACAGGGGCTGTTCGAGGAGCTCCGGTACGAGGAGAACATCCCGAACATCGACAACGTCATCCAGCACTACAAGGATATCCGCCCCTACTCCCACGGCGCCCCCGTCGACGGTGCCCCTCTCAGCATCCTCTACAACACGGAGCTCGAAGCGCCTGTGGAGACGTGGAGCGACTTCACGAACGCCGCCGTGCAGCAGTCGAGCGGCGTCGGCGTCGACTCCGGCTTCTGGGTCTACCCGCTGCTCGGCGCGGCCGTCGGCACGGACGCCGCGCCCGGTGCCCGCGAGCTCTATCGGGAACAGCAGCACGACGCGCTCATGAACACGCTCGAGAGCTGGCCCATCCAGGGCTGGGCGTCCTCGGGGACCGACATCTGGGAGCAGTTCCGGAACGGCACCATCGACGCCGCCCAGTGGTACTTCGATCAGGTCTACTACGACATGGAGAACCACGAGAACGTCGAGTTCTCGATGCCCGACGCCAACGCCGGCTGGATGAACAACTGGGCGGTCGTCCGCGGCACGGACAAGCGCCAGCTCGGCGAGGAGTTCATCAACATGCTCCTCGACGCCGAGGTCCAGACCAAGTGGGCAGAGGACCATCCCCTGTTCTTCACGAACGAGGACATGTCGTACCCGGACGATCTCGCTCAGTACCTCCCGACTACCGCGGCGGAGGCCGAGCAGTGGTCGATTCCCCAGTGGGAGGAGGCCGCCCCCTACGCCGAGAAGTTCTCTGAAAAGTTCAAGCGGATGAAGACCCAGTAATGGCGTCCGTCATACTCGCAAATCTGACCAAGGAGTACGGCGATCTGACCGCAGTCGACGGCCTCGACCTCGAGGTCGACGACGGGGAGCTGCTCTGTCTGCTCGGCCCGTCGGGCTGTGGGAAGTCCACGACGCTCCGAATGCTCGGCGGCCTCGAAACGCCGACCTCGGGCCACGTTCACATCGGCGACGAGCGCGTCACCGACCAGCCCCCCTACGAACGGGACACCGCGATGGTGTTCCAGTCGTGGGCGCTGTTCCCCCAGAAGACGGTTCTGGAGAACGTCGCGTTCGGGCTGAAGATGGAAGGCGTCAGCGAGGACGAACGCCGGGAGCGTGCCCGCGAGGTGCTCGAAATCGTCGAGATGAGCGAGTTCGCAGACGCCGACCCCGACGACCTCTCCGGCGGGCAGAAGCAGCGCGTCGCGCTCGCGCGGTCGCTGGCGATCGAGCCGGACGTACTCCTGCTCGACGAGCCGCTGTCGAACCTCGACAAGCGGCTCCGCGAGCAGATGCAGCTCGAACTGCGCAACATCCACGACGGGGTCGAGACGACGTTCGTCCACGTCACCCACGACCAGAACGAGGCGTTCACGCTCGCGGACAGCATCGCCATCATGAACGACGGCGAGATCGAACAGGTCGGCGAGCCCCGCGAGATCTACGACGACCCCGTGAGCCTGTTCGTCGAGGAGTTCCTCGGCGACACCAACCTCGTCGACGCGACCGTCGAGGAGTCGGTCGACGGGGGGATCGTCGCCGCCACCGAGTTCGCCGAGGAGATCGAGGTGCCGACGCCGAACGGCGACGTCTCGCCGGGCGATCCGCTCACGATCTCGTTCCGACCCGAGGAGTTCGACGTCGCCCGGCCCGCCACCGACGGCGGGCAGGTGGTCGAAGCCGCGGGAGGTGCCGACGCCACGAGCGCGCTCGAGGGGACCATCACGGACGTGCTCTACCGCGGGTCGTCGGTCCGGTTCTACGTCGAGATCGGGGACGCGAGCGTGTTCTTCGAGCAGAGCGTCGGCGAGGATACGGATCTCGAGGTCGGCGACGCCGTCGTCGTCTCTTGGGACCCGTCGGACCTGCTCGTCTTCTCGGAGGGTGACCGCCTCGGCCGGGGTGAGACGTGATGGACGCGCTCTCCGAGGAGTCGATGTTCGCGTGGTTCGGGGAGCGCATCAAGCGCCAAGACGCCACGTCGGTGTTCCTCATCGCGCCGATCGCGGCGTTCGAACTGGTGTTCTTCGTCGTCCCATTCCTCATCCTCGTCCGGATGAGCTTCAACACCCAGCCCGAGTCGGGGTTCTACGAGAGCGGGTGGACGCTCGCGGCGTACGGGGATATCCTCGGCTCGAACCTCTACCACCAGATCATCCTCTTCTCGTTCAAGCTCGGGGTGATCGCGACCGTGGTCGGCGTGTCGCTCGCGCTGTTCTACGCGTACGCCGCCTACCGCGCGGAGGGGCTGACGAAGTCGATACTGCTGTTCTCGGTGATCCTCCCGCTGCTGACGACGCTGGTGGTGAAGACGTACGCGTGGCGGCCGCTGCTCGCGCCGAACGGCGTCCTCAACAACGTCCTCCTCTCGCTCGGACTGATCGGGGAGCGCGTCCAGTTCGCGCCCTCGCTGTTCGGCACCGTCGTCGGGCAGGTGTACATCGTGTTCCCGTACGCCGTCCTCTCGATCTACAGCGTGCTCTCCACGCTCGACTGGGACGTCGTGGAGGCCGCACGTGACCTCGGCGCGTCCCGACCGCGGTCGTTCTTCGAGGTCGTGCTCCCCGAGGTGCTCCCCGGGGTCGCCGTCGCGACCGTCGTCTCCTTCGCGTGGAGCGTCGGCGCGTACGCCGCCCCCTCCCAGCTCGGGACGGGCGAGCAGACGACGTTCGCCATGGAGATCGGGAACCTGATGCTCACGAACTTCAACTGGCCGGTGGGCGCGGCGTTCTCCATCCTGATGTTGGCCGCGATGCTCGCGGCGACGCTGGCCGTGATCCGACTGCTCACCGGTTCGATCGGGGGTGTTCAAGATGTCTGAGGCCATCTCCCGCGAGCGCGTCGAGGACGCGCTGTTCCGGGCGGGCTACTGGCTCCTGTTCGGGCTGCTGATGCTGCCGATCGTCGTCGTGTTCGTGACGTCGTTCCAGCAGTCGTCGTACCTGACGTTCCCGCCGAGCGGCTACACGGTCGAGTGGTACGCGCGGTTCTTCGGGAGCGAGGAGTGGCTCGGCGCCGTCCGCGACAGCCTCGCGATCGGCGTCGGCGCCTCGCTGCTCGCGACCGTGCTCGGGGTCACGGGGTCGCTGGCCGTCCAGCGCTCGGACTCCCGCGCGGCGAAACTGCTCCCGCCGATCGTCCTGCTGCCGCTGCTGATCCCGCCGGTCGTGCTGGGGCTGACGCTGCTCATCTACTTCAACCGGATCGGACTGACGAACAGCTACCTGAACATCGTCGTCGCGCACACGCTCTGGGCGACGCCGCTCGTGTTCTTCATCATGCAGTCGGTGTTCGCGCGCTTCGACTGGAGCCTCCGGGACGCCGGCATGGATCTCGGCGCGCGCCCGACACGGGTGTTCTACCACGTCATCCTGCCGAACGTCCGCAGCGGCGTGATCATCTCCGCGGTGGTGGCGTTTATCGTCAGCCTCCAGGAGTTCATCATGGCGCTGTTCCTGAAGTCCTTCGAGGTGAAGACCGTGCCCGTGCTCGCGTGGACGTCGCTCCAGTCCTCGCTCACGCCGATGGTCAGCGTCGTCTCGGCGTTCCTCGTGCTCGCGTCCATCGCCGGCGTGCTACTCTCGGCGGCCGTGATGAACCTCGAGTGGCTGGCAGAACAGCTGTAGCTGCCAGATCACGCCGGGTCGAAAAACAAAAAGGGTCCGCCCGTCAGGGCGGAGAGTTCAGGGCCGCCAGCCGCAGACCGAACACTCCACCGCGTTGGACTCGTGAAGGCCGCCGCAGTCCGGACACTGTTTCTTGTTATAGGACTCCTCCCATCCCCGTGTGTCGTGCCCGCGATCTTCGAGGAACTCGTCGAACAGTTCGTCGGCGGAGTGCTGCTCTGACGTCGCCATGCATGTCATAGTATGCCACACGACTAGGTAAGTCTTGTGCCCCCATGCCACACTCCCCGGCGTCGGTGGCGGTACGCCCTCGGCGCCGACGCTGGCTCGCCCCCAGCGCCGACGCCGATGACCGATCGACCGCGGGCCGGAACACTCCGTAGAGGGAAGGTTCTTAAGGTGTTCGGCGGTACGACGAGGTATGGGACTGTTCGACCGACTCCGGGGCGAGAGCGATCCTCGGGTCGTCTTCCTCGGTATCGACGGCGTGCCGTTCAGTCTGCTCGACGAGCATCCGGACGAGTTCCCGAACTTCGCCGCGCTCGCCGAGGAAGGGAGCGCCGGTCCGATCGACAGCATCGTTCCGCCCGAGTCGAGCGCCTGTTGGCCGTCGCTCACGACGGGCGTCAACCCCGGCGAAACGGGCGTCTACGGCTTCCAAGACCGCGAGATCGGGACCTACGACACCTACGTGCCGATGGGCCGGGACGTGCAGGCTACCCGCCTCTGGGACCGCGTCGCCAACGACGGCCGCGACGCGACGGTGCTGAACGTCCCGGTGACGTTCCCGCCCCAGCGCAACGTCCAGCGCATGGTGTCGGGGTTCCTCTCGCCGTCGGTCGAGAAGGCCGCCTACCCCGACGAGCTCGCCGAGTACCTGGAGTCGATCGACTACAAGATCGACGCCGACGTGAAGCAGGGCCACGACGACAAGTCGGCGTTCATGCAGGACGCCCACGCGACGCTCGATAAGCGCTACGAGGCGTTCAAACACTACCTCGATCAGGACGACTGGGACCTCTTCTTCGGCGTGTTCATGACGACCGACCGAGTGAACCACTTCCTGTTCGAGGACTACGAGCGCGACGGGCCCGAGAAGGAGGCGTTCATGAAGTTCTACCGGCAGGTCGACGAGTACATCGGGAAGATCCGCGAGGACCTCCCGGAGGACGCCACGCTGATCGTCGCCTCCGACCACGGGTTCACCAGCCTCGACTACGAGGTCCACCTCAACGAGTGGCTGGAGCAGGAGGGCTGGCTCTCCTACCAGGACGACGGCCACGAGGAGCTCGGCGATATCGCCGACGACACGCGGGCGTACTCGCTGATCCCGGGGCGGTTCTACATCAACCTGGAGGACCGCGAGCCGCGCGGGAGCGTGCCCCAAGAGGAGTACGACGCGGTCCGCGACGAGCTCAAAGCCGAGCTCGAGGCGCTCGAAGGGCCAGACGGGCGGAAGGTCTGCGAGCGCGTCGTCGAGAAGGAGCAGGCGTTCCGCGGCGACCACGACGACATCGCGCCGGATCTGGTGGCGATCCCCAACCACGGGTTCGACCTCAAGGCCGGCTTCACCGCCGGCACCGACGTGTTCGCGGACGGCCCCCGGAACGGGATGCACAGCTTCGACAACGCCTCGCTGTTCATCGACACGCCCGACGCGGACATCGAGGACAGCGACCTGCTCGACATCGCGCCGACGATCCTCGACCTGATGCAGCTCGACTTCACCCGGACGGAGTTCGACGGCGCGAGCCTCGTTCGGAACTGATTCTGGGGTCGTCGTATTTTCTGAACCGAGGCTGTTTCGTCTCGACGCCCGGTCGTGACGGTAAGGGTGGCTTGATTCGTCGACTTCTGGAACGCCGACCGCGACAGCAACAGCGGCTCGATCGTTGGCACCTTGTGACCGCAACTGCCCCGCACAGCCCACACCGCTCGCGGCTCACTTCGTTCGCCGTCGCCGGCGGCTCTGCCGCCGGCTGCCAGCGGGACCTTCGGTCCCGCCTCGCTCGCTATCGAGGCGGTTTCCCGCTCCCGTTGGTCGCGTTTTCCCGCCTCGCTCCCTCCCCAGCCGACTCGTTCCTTCGCTACCGCTCAGTCACTCGTCCCTCGCGCTGTCGTACGGGCGACCCACGCGTCGCCCGTACGGCCTGCGGGACCGGAGGTCCCGCTCTGACACGCGGCACGAGGCCGCGTGCGCTTCGCGCCACCGCCGGCTGCGGTGGCGGTGGACGCCTCGCGAGCGCCGGCCGTCGGCGCTCGCGGGGGGAGGGGTGGGGACTCGGGGCTGCGCCGAGCCTCGTGCTCGGCGCACTGCGGTCGCAAGGTGCCAAGCATCGAACTGCTGTTGCTGGCGGAAGTCGTCGTGACGGTGCTGTTACTGGCGGAAGTCGTCGTGACGGTGCTGTTGCTGGCGGAAGTCGTCGTGACGGAATAGCCACCGAACGGTTACTGTTAGAACCTTCGTCGACCGAAAACCGCTACGCCAACTCCCACTCGCCCGCCTCGTCGACCTCGCGCAGCAGCCCGCGTTCGGTCAGCTGCTCCAGCGCGTCCTCGACGGCGGCCGCGTCGGCGTCGACCGCCTCCGTGATCGCCCGGAGCGAGCCGTCGGTCGTGACGACCGCCGACAGCACCGCGGCGTAGAAGCGCGAGTCGGCCTCGGCGCCGATGTGGCCGTTGAGCCGGTCGAGCACCTCGTTCAGCCGGCCGTCGACCCAGCGCTGGGCCAGCGAGAGCTCGCGTTCGAGGCTCTGGAGCCGGTCGAACTCCTCGGCCAGCCCCTCCAGCCCGTCGCCCTCGGGCCGGTCGTCGATGTCGAGATCCAGATGCGAACAGCGACCGGTCATGTCGAGGCCGCGGCTGGCGGGGTAGGCGCTCTTGGCGCCGAAACTGTGCGGCGAGACGCTGACTTCCAGCCGGACCGCGCGGGCGATGTGGAAGTACTTCCGCCGCTGGTCGTCGGTGTGGCTCTCGACCAGCCCGGCCTCCTCCAGCTTCCGCAGGTGGTCGATGACGGCTTTCGGGCTCACGCCGAGGTACTCGCTGATCTCCGTGACGTAACAGGACTTATGCGAGAGCAACCGCAGGATGCGCCGGCGGTTCTCGTTGCCCAGGAGGTTCAGCAGTACCGCCGAGTCCATACTCGGGCTTGGCGGCAGGGAGCAAAAAGGCTGTCTCACTCGGGGACGGGACCGATCCCGGCGACAGCGCCCGGTTTCCACCCCGACGACGCCCGAGCCCACCCCCGGGCTACGACGCCGTCTCCACGTCCGCCGCGACCGCCGCGTCGATCCGTGACCGAACACTCGCCGTTCGCCGCGTCACGAACGACGCCAGTTCGCCCGGGAGCCCCTCTCCCTCGACGGACTCGTCGACGGTCGAGAGCCGCGTCCGGAGCGACTCCAGCCGGCGGTCGGCGTCCTCCGCACGGCCGTCGCGGGCAGCCGCCCGCGCGGCGACGGCGACCAGCACTGCGGCGTCGACGCGCCGAACGACGCCGGTGACGCCGCCACCGCGACCGCCGTTGCCTCCGTTCCCGTCGTCTTCGTCCGCCCCGTCGAGCAGGCTGTCGACCGCGTCCTCGATTCCGTCGACGAGGTCGCCGGCGTTCTCTCGTGCGGCCGCGACGACGCTGGCCACCCGTTCCTCGTCGATGTTCTGTCCGGTGGGCACGTCGTCGATATCCTCGTCGTTCCGGAGTGCTTCGGTCTGGAGCCGGGTCTCCACGAGGAACCGGAGCAGGAAGTCGGTCAACGCGACCTTCCCCGTCTCGATCTCGGCGAGTTCGACGGCCTCGTCGTCGGCGTTCGGGTTGACCCGGCGCGCCCCTCGCGCGCCCGAGTCGTCGCGGATCTCGGCGGTGTAGGCGCCCTCGCGGTGGACGTAGATCCCGAACCGACCGTCTTCCCCCGGCGGCCGGCCGTCGTACACCGGGCCGGCGAAGTCGTCGTCGAACGCGACCGATTCGAGCGTCGTCCCCTCGGCGCTCTCCCCGCGCACCTTCACGGCGTCCTCGTCGGCGCTCATCGCGATCGCGCCCTCGACCCCGGCCCGGGTCGTGCCGCCCTCGTGGACGAGCCGTTCGCTGTAGGGCGCCATCCCCGCGCCGTTGACGGTGAGCCGGTGGTCACCCTCCCCGGGGTTCTCGACCGCGAGGACGCCCGAGAACGAGGGGACCGCTTCCGGATCGCTCTCGAGCAGCGCGACCGTCTCGATCGAGGGGGCGAGCAGCGAGACGCCGTTGCTCCCCGGGGCGTCGTCGGCGCCCGTGGCCTCCCGGACGGCGCCGAGGATGCGGCTCACGTCGCCCCCGGCCTCGATCGGCTCGTAGCGGTCGGCCAGCGCCGCCCGGTGTTGGGGGTCGCTGATGTCGGTCGCCGGGTTGTCGAACCGGGGCTGGTCCCACGGGACGCCGACGGTCGTGATGTGGCCCGAGACGGCGTCCTCGACGAACTCCGGGACGGTGAAGCTGAAGCTCAGCTGCGGCCCGGTGAACGCGTCGATCTGTTGGAGTTCCTCGATATCGACCAGCTCGTACCGCGCGTCGACGTCGGCGGTCGCGTCTGCGCCGGCGTCGGGAACGAACGCCACGTCACCCTCGCGCTTAGGGATGTCTTCCGGCGGGCTCGCGAGTTCGTCGTACGAGTCGACGGTGAGCTCGTCCGGGACCAGATCGTCGGGCCCGACGTTCGGCAGTCGGTCGTGTTCCGGGAGCGGATCGCCGTCGTACTCCGGGACCGCGTAGGGCAGCACCAACCCCTCGTCCCGCGGGAGCCCGTACGCCAGCGGGAGCGACGCCTCGCCGGAGATGACCTCGACCGGATCGTTGCTGATGTCGGGCGCGAGCCCGTCGACGGCCGTCCGCTGGAACGTCGTCGGCCGAGCGTTCACCCCGAGCGTGCTGGAGTGGGAGCCGACCTCGCTGATGATCGAGGCACGCGCCACGTCGGGGTCGAGGTGCTCGTTGTTCGGCACCTTTCGGGAGTGTGCCGAAGCGACGAACAACACCGGCTCGCCCGTTCCCTCGGCGGTCGTCGACGCCGACCCCGTCTCCGTCGGCGACTCGGTCCCCTTCGCAGAACGGTCGACGAACACGTGTAACACCTCCCAGTCGTGCCAGTGGAAGTTGGTCGAGAACTGATCGAACGCGGAGTAGATCCAGAACTGAACGCAGGACAGCGGCGAGTCCGGGTAGTCGACGGCGTGGTAGAACACCGTCGGGTGAGGGTAGTCGACTTCGCGACTGTCCGCGGTGTAGCCGTCGAGCGCGTCGAACCCGTCGACGATCGTCTCGTCATCGCGCTCGCTCGTGTACTCGCGGGGGTCCGTGGCGGGCCACTGTTCGCGCGCGCCGTAGTACAGCGTCGGCGCGTGGGCCTCGGCCAGCCGACGGGACTCCTCGTCACCGAGGGCGTCGGTTTCGGCGGGCTGGCCGCCGGTGAACAGGTACGCACCGCCGGCCGTCGCCGCGCCGCCACCGGCGAGTGCGGCGAGGAGCCGGCGTCTGCCGAGACTGTCGAGGTCCACGGTTGTTGGCTCCGATTTCTCGCGAACGGGTATGGGTCTGTCGGCCCACCGAAGGCGTGATACGCCGCCCAGCCCACCGCTCCCGCATGGACGCAGCACTCGTTGTCCTCGACGGCTGGGGGCTCGCGCCCGACGATCAGACCGGCCGGGACGCCGTCGGCGCGGCGGCGACGCCGAACTTCGACGCGCTCCGCGAGGGGGGGGCGTTCGGGACGATGACCGCCCACGGGCGCCGGGTCGGGCTCCCCGAGGGGCAGATGGGCAACAGCGAAGTCGGCCACACCCACCTCGGCGCCGGCCGCGTGGTCAAACAGCCTTACACCCGGATCAACGACGCCATCGCGGACGACGAACTGGGCGAGATCGACGCCGTCGGCGACGCGTTCGAGCACGCCGCCACCCACGACGGCCGGGTCCACTTCGCGGGGCTGGTCAGCGACGGCGGCGTCCACTCCGACCAAGCGCATCTCCACGCGTTGATCGAACTCGCGGCCGAACGCGGCGTCGACAGCGTCACCCACGCGTTCACCGACGGGCGGGACACGCCGCCGGAAAGTGGCGTCGAGTACCTCACCGAACTCCGGGACGTTATCGACGAGCACGGAACCGGCCACGTTGCCACCGTAACGGGGCGGTACTACGCGATGGACCGTGACCACAACTGGGAGCGGACGCGAGAGACGTACGACGCGATCGTAAACCGAAACGCGCGATACGAAACCGACTCCGCGGTCGCCGCAGTCGAGGAGAGCTACGAGCGCGGCGACACCGACGAGTTCGTCGAGCCGACGCTGGTCACGGGCCGGCCGGCGCTTGCGGACGGCGACTCGGTGATCACGTTCAACTTCCGGGCCGACCGGACCCGGCAGCTCTGTCGGCTGCTCGGCGGCGTGAACACCGACGGCTGGCCGTTCGAACTCGATCGCCCGGAGATCCGGCTGACGACGATGACGCGCTACGAGGAGACGTACCCGTTCCCCGTCGCGTTCCCGCCGAACGACCCCGAGCGGACGCTGGGGGAGCTGTGGGCCGAGAGCGGACGGACGCAGCTCCGGATTGCCGAGAGCGAGAAGGAGCCCCACGTCACCTACTTCTTCAACGGCGGGCGGGAGCCACCGTTCGACGGGGAGAACCGCCGGATCGTCGCGTCGCCCGACGTGGCGACGTACGACCTCCAGCCCGAGATGTCCGCGGCGGAGGTGACCGACGCCGCGGTCGCGGCGATCGCCGACGACGAACGCCATCCCGACGCGCTGGTACTCAACTACGCCAACCCCGACATGGTGGGCCACACCGGCGACTTCGACGCGGCCGTGGAAGCCGTCGAGGCGGTCGACCGCGAGCTCGGCCGGCTCGCCGATGCGGTCACCGATGCCGGCGCACACCTGCTCGTGACCGCCGACCACGGCAACGCCGACGACATGGGGACGCCCGAGTCGCCCCACACCGCCCACACGTTCAACCCCGTCCCGCTAATCTACGTCTCTCCGGAGCGGGACGCGGGCGGGCGGACGATCCGCGAAGGCGGGTCGCTCCCCGACGTGGCGCCGACGATCCTCACGCTGCTGGGGATGGACGAGCCTGCGGCGATGACCGGCGAGTCGCTGTTCGGTTAGCTCGCGTCCGCGCCGGCGAGGTGGCGGTACGCCGGGCCGGCGAGCAGGAGGACGGCGGCGACGGCCGCCGCGAGGATCAGCTGCAGGTCGATCACGGCGCCCAGCCCCTCCCGGAGCACGCGCTCGATCGACTGGCCGGCGACGATGCCCGCGACGGCCCACGGGAGTTCGCCGATCGCGGTTCCGACGAGGAACGCCCGAAGCGGGACGCCCGAAAGCCCGACGCCGACGGACACAACGTCGGACGGCGCCGGGAGCAGGCGACTCACGATCACGCTCCGCAGGTCGCCCGTGGCGTCGACCGCCCGCGCGCCCGCGGTCGCGAACCGCCCGCCGTCGGCGGACCGGCGGGCGAGCAGGAACGGCGGGACGCTGGTGAGCGCGATCAGCGCCAGCGCGATCGGGAGGCCGCGCAGCCCCCAGCCGTAGCCGACGACGACGGCGATCAGCGTGGTCGGCCACGCGAGCAGCGGGCGAACGAGCGCCAGTACGACGAGCGCCGCCGTGAAGCGTAGCGGGTCCGCGGCCAGCCAGTCCAGCCGGGCGAGCACCCACCGCGGCGAGGTGAGCGCGGCGCCCAGACCGACGGCGAGGAGGACCACCAGCCCCAATACTGCACGGGTACGTCGCTGCACGGCCGTTTTCCTCGCCGGAGGGCGATGGGGCTTGTGGTCGCGAGTGAAAACCGTATTCAGTTACTCCAGTAGCTATTTGAAACGTCGAACGGTTGTTGAAGCATGGACAGGCGGCGCTACCTGCAGGCCGTCGGCGTCGGCGGGACGCTGGCGCTGGCCGGCTGTACCGGCGAGTCCGGCGAGGGCGACAGCGCCGAGTTCGACGGCACCGGCACGCTGACCCTCGCGACGGCGACGACGGCGTACGACAGCGGCCTGCTTGACGCCGTCGTGCCGGAGTTCGAGGCGTCGTTCGGCGCCTCGGTTCGGACGCTGCCGCGCGGCACCGGCGGCTCGCTGGAAACCGCCCGCAACGGCGACTGCGACCTCGTCGTCGTCCACGCCCGCCCGCTGGAGGATCGGTTTCTCCGCTCCGGTCACGGTCTCAACCGCCGTGGGCTGATGGTCAACGACTTCCTGCTCGTGGGGCCGCCGGACGACCCCGCGGGCGTCGCCGGAAGCGACCCGCGCGCCGCCTTCCGCGCGATCGCCGACGCCGAAGCTGCGTTCGTCTCCCGGGGCGACCGCTCGGGCACCCACATCCGCGAGCAGCGCATCTGGGCGGCGGCCGGCGTCGATCCCGGCGGCGACTGGTACCGCGAAACCGGGCAGGGGATGGGCGACACGCTCGCCGTCGCCGAGGGGTTGGGGGCGTACACGCTGACCGACCGCGGGACCTTCCTCACCGTCCGTGAGGGGTCGTTGACGGCCCACGTCGACCGCGGAATCGACGACCCGCCGCCGCTGCTGCGCAACGAGTACGCGGTCATTCCCACGAATCCCGCACGGCACGACGTCGCCGACGCGCTCGCGATGGCGTTCGTGGGACACCTGACCGGGCGCGCACGCTCGACGATCGCGGAGTTCCGGGTCGACGGCGAGCGGGCGTTCCGACCGCTCGGGGCGCGGGAGGCGCCGAACTTCGGGCAGTACGTCCCGAGCGACTGGGAGCGGTGACCGTCTCCGGACCGAGAGACACACAAGGCCTCGCCGCCCAGCACCGCCAATGAGCGAGATCGACGTGGAACCGGTCGACGCCGTCGAGGACGAGGAGTCCGTCGACGTGGCGGCGACCGACCACGACGCCCCCGAGACGCTCGACGTCGAAACCGCCCTCCCCGAAACCGTCGACGCGCCGGAGTACGTCCTCTACGGCGGGAAAGGCGGCGTTGGCAAGACCACCTGTGCGGCGGCGACGGCGCTGGCCTCCGCCGCGGCCGGGACGAAGACGCTCGTGGTGTCGACGGACCCCGCCCACTCGCTGTCGGACACGCTCGACACCGACATCCCGGCCCACCCGAGTCGACTCCGGGAGGACGTACCGCTGTGGGGCGTCGAGATCGACCCCGACGCCGCGATGGAGGAGGGCTTCTTCGCCGCCCAGCAGGAGGAGGGCCCCGTCGGCGATCTCGCAGGGATGCTCGGCGACGGCGCGGGGATGGAGTCGCTGCTGGGGGGGACGATGCCCGGCGCCGACGAGGCCGCGGCGATGCAGAAGCTGATCGAGCACATGGACGACCCGCGGTTCGACCGCGTCGTCGTCGACACGGCGCCGACGGGGCACACGCTGCGGCTGCTCCAGCTGCCGGAGATGCTCGACACGATGGTCGGCCGGATGGTGAAGCTCCGCCAGCAGTTCTCCGGGATGATGGACGGGATCAAGGGCGTCTTCGGCGGCGACGGCGACGAGGCGGCGGGCAGGCAGGATCTCGACGAGCTCAAAGAGCGCATCGAGCGCCTGCGCACGCTGCTGCGGGACCCCGAACGGACGGACTTCCGGGTGGTGATGGTGCCCGAGACGATGAGCGTCACCGAGTCCGAGCGCCTCGTCAACAGGCTGGACGAGTTCGACATCCCCGTGAACACGCTCGTCGTCAACCGCGTGATGGAGGACCCCGCCGACGTGGCGGATCTGGACGACGTCGACGACGACTGGATCGTCACCCCGAACCTCGAGGACTGTGAGTTCTGTCAGCGTCGGTGGTCGGTCCAGCAGGACGCGCTGGGTCGGGCGAGCGACCTGTACCGCGGGCGGGACGTGAAGCGCGTGCCGCTGTTGGCCGACGACGTGCGCGGGGAGGCGGCGTTGCGGGTCGTGGCGGCCTGTCTGGACTGATTCGTTGGTGAGTGCGGTTTCTGGGTTTTCGCTGATTCAGTTCTCTGTACCGTGGTCGCTGACAGCGACCGCGACAGCATCTCGATCGTGGGTCACTGCAACCGTGACCGCGACAGTAGCTCGATCGTTGACCACTGGAACCGCGACGGCGACAGCATCTCGACCGTTGACCACTTGTGACTGCAGTGCGCCGAACCTCGTGTTCGGCGCAGCGCCGAGTCCCCACCCCTCCCCCCGCGCTCGCCGACCGCTGGCGAGCGCGAGGCGTCCACCGCCACCGCACCGCGGTGGCTGTCGGCGCGAAGCGTTCGCGTCAACGGACGCGAACCGAGCGCGAGGGACGAGTGAGGGCGAAGCCCGAACGAGTCGGTTGGGGAGGTTCGAGGGCTGTGCGGGGCGGTGCGGTTACAAGGTGCCAACGATCAAGCTGCTGTTGCTGTTCGCGGCTACTTCCGAGAAGGTCACGGCAAGAACGATGCACTGCATCACAGATGCGCCACGAAAACCGGAAACCTCGCACCCGAACTCCACTCAGAACCGCTTCCGCGCGAACCGCATCGCCACATCGACCACCGAATCGGGCAGGAACCGACTCTTCACCAGCAGTTTCGCGACGGTCCCCACGGGCATCCGTGCGGGCGGGTCCGTGAGGTTCGCGGCGTCGACGATCGTCGTCGCGACGGCCTCGGGCTCGACCGCGCCGGGGCCGTCGCCGCCGAGCACCTGCGTGTCCTCGAACGCCGACCAGAACCACTCGTAGGCGCCGGTGCGTTCGGCGGCGTCGCTCTCCTCGGTCGCGCGGTCGTTGAAGTTCGTCCGCACCGGGCCGGGCTCGATCAGCACCGCGTCGATGTCGTGCCCGTCGACCTCCCAGCGCAGCGAGTCGGTCATCGCCTCCAGCGCGAACTTCGACCCCGAGTAGGCGCCGCCGCCGGGCATCGACAGCCGCCCGGCGACCGACGAGAGGTTCACGATCGTCCCGCCGCCGGCCTCGCGCATGTGCGGGAGCACCGCCCGCGTGAGCCGGTGGGGGCCGTAGACGTTCACTTCGAACTGGTCCTCGACGGCCTCGACGGGCAGCTCCTCGGTCGGGCCGAACTGGGCGTAGCCCGCGTTGTTGACCAGACAGTCGATCCGGTCCTCGTTGCGGAGTATCCGGTTCACGACGTTGCGAACGTCGCTGTCGTCGGTCACGTCGAGCTCGTCGGTGACGCAGTTCTCGTGAGACTCGAGTGCGGCGAGGTCGTCGGTGTCCCGCGCGGTCGCGTACACCGTCCACCCGTCGTCGAGAAACGCCTCGGCGGTGGCGCGGCCGATGCCGGACGAACAGCCAGTGATCAACACCGTCTCCGGTCGCATGAGTACGTGCTCGACCGGCCGAGGGTTAAGTGTGAGCAAACAGGGCCGAGAGCGCGAGCTACTCGTACTCCGCCGTCACGTCGTCGGCGTACCGATCCGCGAGTCGAGTGGGCTCGGGGAGCTTGTACCCCGCACACAGCGTGTCCACCAGATCGACCGTCGTCGCCGCCGAGACGCGGTGGCCCGGCGAGACGTAGAGAGGGTTGATCGACTGGTCGCGATCCCACTGCCGGGACTGGTAGGCGTGGCCGATCACGGTCCCGTCGGGCGCCTCTACGCTGTCGTCCGCCTCGACCGGCGTCGACCAGCCCGCCGGCCGGTCGTCGACGGGCTCGACGGGCGCCCCACAGAGGAGGTTCTTCGCGACGCCGACACTGGGCAGGTCGAGCGCGACGCCGACGTGGGTCGCGATGCCGGCCTGCCGGAAGTGGATCCGGCCGGAGCCGTCGAACACCGCGAGATCGGGGTCGACATCGAGCGCCTCGAACGCCGCGAGGATCGGTCCGCCCTCGCGGAACGCGAGCAGCCCCGGGATGTAGGGAATCGACAGCGGCGTGACCGCGTGGGCCCGCTCGATCACGGCGCCGTCTTGGATCGCGACGATCGCCGAGACCGCGCGCTCGTCGAGGAACGCCTGATCGACGCCGACGATCACCGGCGCGTCGCTGCTGCCCAGCCGCTCGTTCCCGGTCCTGTCGGCCTCGACGGGGCCATCCACGCCGACCGTGTCCGGATCGAACGGGAGCTCGTCCGCGAAGGTGGCGGCATCGGCGATCTCGCGCTGGAGCGCCTCCATCTCCTCACGGGAGAGCGCCGGATCGGGGCGGAACTCGGGTCGGTCGAGCGCCACGGCTCAGAACCGACCGCCACCGCGGCCGGGACCGCCCGGCCCGCGGCCGCCGCCGAACTGGAGCTGTCTCGGTGGTTCGACCTGATCCTGCACGTACAGCCCGTAGGCCAGCCCGATCGCCAGCCCCGCGAGGTGTGCCCAGTGGGCGATCCCGCCGCCGCCGGCGATCTGTCCGAACCCCTGGAGCAGGCTGAGCGCGGCGAAGCCGATGGTGAGCGCCCAGATCGGCACCGGGAGGAAGAACCAGAGGTAGACGGTCAGCCCCGGGTTCAGGATGGTGAGCACGCCCATGATCGCGAGCAGCGCCCCGCTGGCGCCGACGACCGAGGTCGGGATCCCGGGCGAGAGTGCGATGCTCGCGCCGATCTGTGCGAGGCCGGCGACCGCCCCCGAGACGAGGAACAGCCCGACGAAGCGCTTGGTGCCGATGCGGCGCTCGACCACCTGCCCGAAGAAGAAGATCCCGATGCTGTTGGCCGCGATGTGGACGATGCCGCCGTGGGCGAACACCGACGTGAACCACGTCCAGACGTACTCCGGGTGTTCGGACTGGAGCCAGAACAGCGTCGGCTCCAGTTCGGGCGCGAACACGCGGAGCGCGAGCTGGACCACCCACGTCACCCACATCAACAGCAGGAACACGAACGTCGCGTTGTTCTGGACGTAGCTCCGCCAGAGCGAGCGCGCGCGGCGGCGGAGGCCGGCGCGGCTCCCCCCGCTCGTGCCGGCGTCGCGCTCCTCGGCCTGATCGAACACGCCGACGGGGTCGTCCCACTCTAGCCCCGGACAGTCGTGGTTCTCCGGGAGTCGATGCTCCGCACAGAACGTGCCGCCACACCGGCGGCACTCGTAGGGCATGTTCTCTTGCTTGCCACACTCGTCACACGTCGCCATTACGCCGGGGTTGGCGGGGGCCGCTAATAGGTCTGGGGCTCTCGGCTACAGATGCTTGCGGAGGTAGCGGTACGGCGCGAACAGCGCCTCGCTGAGGCGGCCGCGGTAGCCGCCGGCCGCCGCGGTCGCGTAGACGATCACCGGCACGCCCCGCTCCTCGGCCAGCGACACCGCACGGTCGGTGGTGGAGCCGAACACCCACTGCCGGAGGAGCCGGGTCCGGGTCGCGCCGACGATCAGCGTTGCATCGTACTCGGCGGCCTGCTCGACCAGCGTCGCCGCGATGTTCTCGCCGGTGAGGTTGTGGACGTGGACGTCCTCGTCCTCGTCGAACACCGCGAGCGTCGGCTCGACGTCCTCCGCGATCCCGCTTTTCCCCTCCGGCTCGACGCTCACGACGTCGATGCGGCTCCCCACGTCGCCCAGCCGTTCGGCCAGATCGAGCAGCGCGTTGTGGTGAGGGCCGCCGCCGGCGCCGATGGTGACTCGGGAGAGGTCGTCGGGCTGCTCCCCGCCCCCGACGAACAGCGTGTCACACGGCGCCTCGTACTCCACCTGCTCGGTGATGTGGGGGTGCTCCTCGGGGATCCCCATCAGGATGCGGTCGACCTCGTCGTCGCGGGCGGTCTGGAGGATGTCGAACGCCACGTCCCGGGAGACGTGCCCCTCCGCGAGCAGGTCCGCCGACACCTCGTCCTCGATCTCGGCGAGTTCGGACTCGAGCTTCCGCATGCGCTCCTCGGCCGTGTCGAGAAACGCCGTCGAGTCGGCCTGATCCGGCACGTCGACGGTGTTGAGCACCTTCACGACCGGCGCGCCGTCGTACAGTTCGCCGATACGAGAAGCCAGCCGCGCGTGGTCGACCGCGCGCTCGAGGCGGTTCACCGGCACCAGCACCGTGAAGCGGTCGTCGACGCTCGGCAGCGCGTGATCGCCGCCGTCGCCGATGGAGCCGACCACCTGCCGCTCGCTGGCGGCCTCCTCGACTAGTTCGTCGGCCTCGGGCGCGCCGCCCCAGAACACGTAGGCGGCGATCACCAGCACCGTCAGGAGAACGCCGATGATCACGCCCAGCGTGGGCAGCTTGTACACCAGCGCGACGTTGGCGATCACGCCGAGGATGGGCAGGTAGGGAACGAGCGGCATCTCGAACCCACGGGTGAGGCCGGGCTTGGTCCGCCGGGAGTAGATCAGCGCGATGTTCACCACCGACAGCGGGACGAGGAGGTTGAACGTCGCGAACCCGGTCAGGGGGTTGAGGCCGAGTGTCGGGACCGTACCGATGGACCCGAGCACGCCGTGGTGCCCGAACAGCGTGATGAACACGAAGATGAGGCCGGCGATCACCGCGGTCGCGGCGCTCACCGAGAAGAAGGGCGTGCCGTAGTCGGGGTGGATCCGGGAGAACTTCCGGGGGGCGTCGCCCTGCCGGCCCATCAGCGAGCCGATCCCGGAGGCCGCGAGGATCGACGCGTTCGACGCCGACACCATCGAGAACACCGCGCCCGCGACGATCAGCAGCTGCCCGAACGGGCCGAGGAACGCGGCCGCGACTTTCCCCATCGCGGTCTCGCCGGCCTGGAGCACCTCGCCGCGGGGCTGGCCCGCGATGGTCTCCGGCGTGTTCACCATCGCGATGATGACGAACGTGTACAGTACGGTGACCGTGACGATCGACGCCGCGATCGCTTTCGGCACCGTGTTCTTCGGATCGATGATCTCGCCCGCCGAGGCCGCGATCGCCGAGAAGCCGAAAAAGGTGATGAACGCCAGCGCGGCGACCGAGAGGATGTCGGTCGACTGGCCGATCACGCTGCCGAAGCCGCCGGTGAACGTCGCGGTCGCCTGTCCGGGGCCGGCGAAGTTGATCGCGCCGCCGATGAACACGAACAGGACCGCCACCTTCGCCGCCGTGACGATCACCTGGAACGTGCCGGACTCCTCGGTCCCGCGGGCGTTCAGCGTCCCCAGCAGGAGTGCGGCGGCGATCCCGACCGTGCCGTGGGGGAGCACCGACCCGACCGACTCGGGGAGGATAAACAGGAAGAACCACTCGTCCATCGTCGCGAGGTAGAAGGCAGTCGTTCCCGTGTAGCCGAGGAACAGCGACGCGCCGATCGCGTAGGTCAACAGGTCCCGCTCCTCGAACGTACGGGAGGTGAACAGGTAGCCGCCGCCGTTCTCGGAGTAAATCGACGCGAACTCCGAGTACGCCGCGGCGGTGATGCTCGCGACCAGCGCCGCGATCACGAACGAGATGACCGCGCTGGAACCGATCCGGTAGACCGCAGTCCCGGACAGCGAGAAGATCCCCGCCGCGATCATCGTTCCCAGCCCCAGCGCGAACGCGACGCGGAAGCCGAGCGTGCGAGTCCGTTCTACCACGTTAGACCACCCGTCGCCGTCGAACGGGCGGCGGCATGACCCACATGGCGTGGTGCCACAGGCATACCTCGACACTCTACGAGGTACGAGAAAAAATCCACCGGGTGACGGACGGTGTGTCGCACGTCTGACCTTTCGTCGGTCGTTCACCGAGATCGGGCCGCGTGATGGCCCGACGGCGTTACTGGTACTCGGTGACCGTCATCGTGTAGCTCCCCGAGCCGCTGTAGGAGTCCACGTCGATCTGGAGCGCCGTGGAGTCGTCGGGGGTGTCGATCACGATCGTCTCCTGACTGTCGGCGGTGTAGGAGCCGTAGTCGTAGTCGCTCGGCGTCGCGTTCGCGGTGGTGCCGGTGTTGACGTAGAGGTCGAAGTCCGCGTCCGCGGGGCCGTCGAGTTCGATCACGACCTGCGAAGGGCTGTCGTAGTTCCACGCGTAGCTGTAGTCGTCGTAGTCCCAGTAGCCCGAGAGGCTGCCGCTGACCGACGACGACGTGGAGTCACCGCTGCCGCCGTCACCGCCGTCGCCGCCGTCACCGCTCCCGGGCTCGGTGGTGACCGCCGCCGCGGCGTCGACCTGCCCGCTCCCCTGTTCGTCGCTGGAGAGGCCGATGTCCGCGGCCGTGTTCTTGAGGTGACTCCGGAGGTCGCTGTTCGAGAGCGAACTCCACTGGGCCAGCGTGAGGCCGGCGACGCCGGAGACGACCGGCGTCGCCATCGAGGTGCCCGAGAGCTGCTCGTACCCCCCGCGGGTCTGGGTCGTCGTCGAGAGCACGTCGACGCCCGGCGCGGCGAGTTCGACCGAGCTGCCGTACTGGGAGAACGACGCGAGGTTCTCGCTGTCGTCGACCGCCGAGACCGCGAGACACTCGGAGTACGCTGCGGGGTAGGAGACCGATCCGGAGCCGTTGTTGCCCGCCGCCGCGATCACGAGCGCGCCGTTGTTCGTGGCGTAGCTCACCGCGTTCTTCATCGTCTCCGTGTAGCCGCCGCCGCCGAGACTGAGGTTGATCACGTCGGCGCCCTGATCGGCGGCCCACTGGATCGCGTCGGCGATGTCGGCGGTGGAGCCGCTGCCGTTCTCGTCAAGCGCGCGGCCGTTGATCAGCGTGGAGTTCCCCTGTCCGGCGACGCCGGTGCCGTTGTCGACGACCGCCGCCGCACAGCCGGAGACGTGGGTCGCGTGGTACTCGCTCTGGGCGTCGTCCGGCGCCGGGTCGCCGTCGCTGTCGACGAAATCCTGTCCCGGGTCGCTGGCGTAGTTGCCCGCGAGGTCTGGGTGGTCGTACTGCGCCCCGGTGTCCACGACGGCGATGGTCACGTCCGAGCTCCCGAACGTCGTGTCCCACGCCGTCGGCGCGTTCACCTGCTGGGGCGCGTACTGGTCGCCGAACTGCGGGTCGTTCGGCGTCGCCAGCGCCTCGTGGGTCGCGTTGTGCTCGGCGTACTTGACGTGGTCTTTCTTCGTGATCGCCTCGACGAAGTTCTCTCGGGCCACGTCGGCGGCCGTACTCGGGAACTTCACCGCGACGTAGCGCAGCGTGTCGTTGGTGTGGACGACTTCGGCGTTGCCCGGCACGTAGTTCGCGACCGTGCTCCCGACGTCGTCGGCGGTCGCGGAGACGCCGACGAGGATCTCGTCCTCCTTCGCTCCGGCACCGCGACCCGGCGTCGCGGCGCTCACGCCCGCAAAGCCCGCGGCGGCGCCCAGCGCGCCGATACCTTTCAGAACGCTCCGTCGACCATGGTGGCTGCTGTCACCGTCTGACATGGTGTGCCATCACAACTGCGGATCGGACATATATTTCTATCGAAAAAGCCTGAATATTTCTTGTTAGCTCGTAAATGATTCTCTAATTTGACTTCTATCATCAGCTCAGGAGACGATCGGCGAGTCCCGGAAGCGATATCCCGAGGCGGGCGCAGGCAGGTGTATGGACTGGCTGCGGGGGCTGTTCGACGAGCGGCGCGAGGGAGTCGCGCTGTTCGTCGACGGGCCGAACGTGTTACGCGACGAGTTCGACGTGGATCTGGACGACGTGCGAGCGGCCGCGGCCGCCTCGGGGCGTGTCGTGTCGGCGCGGCTCTACCTGAACGAGCAGGCGCCGGGGAGCCTGATCCGGGCGGCGGAGGCCCACGGGTTCGAGGTGATCACCACCAGCGGCGACGTCGACGTGAAACTCGCCGTCGACGTGGCCGAGTTCGTGCTCCGGAACGGCGTCCGGACGGTCGCGATCGCCTCGCGGGACACGGACTTCAAGCCCGCGCTGGAGCTGGCTGGCCGGGAGGGCGTACGAACGCTTGCGATCGCGCCGGGGAGCTACGGCCGCTCGGACGCGCTACGAAGTGCGGCGGACGAGAGCGTGACGCTGGAGGAGTAGGCTGGTTCCCTGCGGATTCTGATTGGCAGTGCGGTTGGCGCGAAGCGGTCGCGCCTCCGTGCGCGACCCGAGCGCGAGGGACGAACGAGCGAACGGAGTGAGCGAGTGAGTCGGCTGGGGAGGTTCGTGGGCTGTGCGGTCCGGCGGGACTGAAAGGGGCTGACTGCTCCGGGAAGGCGGGCGACGCAAGCACCGCAGCGAAGCGAGGAGCGCAGCAAGCCCACCGACCGGAGCAGTCAGGGGCTTTCACGGTGTTGCTGATCCAGCGAGTGGAACGAGACGAGGAGGCCCAACTTACCAAAACCCAGTTCACTCAGAAGAATCGCTCCGATACGCCTTTCTCAGTCCCCCGCCCACCCAAACCCGTGACCGAGAACGCAGAGCGCCGACTCGCCCGCCGGATCGCCGGCGAAGTGGTTATCTCCGACGACCCCGGCGCGACCCTTCGCAAGTGGCGAACCGACTTCGAGGTGTCCCAGACCGCCCTCGCGGAGGAGCTCGGCGTCTCCTCGTCGGTCGTCTCCGACTACGAGAGCGGCCGCCGGGAGAGCCCGGGGATCGGGGTCGTTCGCCGGCTCGTCGAGGGGCTGCTCGCGATCGACGCCGCCCGCGGCGGCGCGCACATCCGCCAGTACGCGCGGGTGGTGACCGCGGGGTTCGAGAGCGACATCGTGCTCGACCTCCGGGAGTACACCCGCGCGGTCCCGATGGCCGAGTTCTACGAGGCCACCGGCGCGACCGAGCTCGCCGACGGCGGCGCCGAGCACGTCAACGGCCACACCGTGATCGACAGCATCGAGGCGATCACCCGCCTCTCCAGCGAGGAGTTCTACCGCCTCTACGGCGAGTCGACCGACCGCGCGCTCGTGTTCACCGAGGTGACGCGCGGCGAGTCGCCGCTGGTGGCGCTGCGCGTGCTGACGCCGACGCCGAACGCGGTCGTGCTCCACGGGATCGAGCCCGAGGACGTGTGGGATCACGCGCCCGCGCTCGCGAAGCGGGACGGCTTCTCGCTGGCGGCGTCGACCAAGGAGCTCGACGAGATGCTGGCGGACCTGCGGGCGCTGCCCTGAGCCACGGCGGTCCCTGTCACGCTGCCCCGCGAAAACGCGGGCTTAAACCGCTCGAACGGGAACCACGGGTATGAGCGATTCAGCCGAGCGCGTCCCCCTCACCTGTCCGTCCTGCTCGCCTCGCGAGCAGACGGTCCACGAGGTGCTGTCGCCGGGCGGGCAGTCGACGGTTCGCTGTACGGAGTGTGGCCACGTCCACAAGGAGACGATCGAGACGCCCGACGAGGTCACCGTCGACGTGGTGGTCTCACAGGACGGTGACTCGTACAAGACCACACTCGACGCCGAGAGCGAGGAGACGGTCGAGACCGGCGACGAGTTCGTCGTGGAGACCGAGGCGGCGATCCAGCAGGTCGAGGTCACGAGCATCGAGGTCGGCCCCGAGCGCCGCACCGAACACGCCGAGATGGACGAGGTCGAGACCGTCTGGACCCGCGTCGTCGACAACGTCGGCGTCAACGTCACCATCCACCCCAAGGAGGGCGACGGGCGCAACGAGCAGTCCCGCAGCACGAAAGTGTTCCTCCCGGGCGACTTCGAGTTCGTCGTCGGCGAGAGCTACGAGTTCGGCGACGACGAGTTCACCGTCGACAGCCTCCAGCTCCGGGACGCCGTCGCGGACGACTACCGCCACAAGAAGCTTGACCACGAGGGCGACCTCGCGTTCGCGAAGGACATTAAGCGCGTGTTCGGCCGCGACGAGCGGACCAGCGCCTGGTCGGCCTGGTAGCGGAAGCGATTTCTCCGATCCGTCCCGCCGTTTCGCTCCATGAGCGACGACGTTGACGATCCGGCGGCACGCTTCGCGACGACCGTCGAGCAGTACGCCGTCTACCGACCGGAGTACGACGACGACGCGATCGACTACCTGCGGGAGCGCTTCCTCGACGGCACCGGCGGGCTGCTCGACCTCGGCTGTGGCACCGGCCGCCTCGGGGTCGCGCTGGCGCCTCACGTCGGCGAGGTGGTCGGCGTCGACCCGAACGAGGCGATGCTGGACCACGCCCGCGAGCGCGCCGCGGTCGTCGACGCCGAGAACACCGAGTGGCGGGTCGGCAGCGACGCCGACCTGCCCGAGATGGCCGACAATCTCGACCCACTGCGGCTGACCGTGATGGGCCGGTCGTTCCACTGGATGGATCAAGAACGAACGCTCGACACCCTCCACGAGATCACCGAGAGCGGTGGCGGCGTGGCACTCCTCAGCGACACCGAGTGGCTGGCCCGCGGCACCGCCGACTGGCAGGACGCGGTGTGCGAGGTCGTCACCGAGTTCCTCGACGATCCGCCCGAGCGCACCGGTCCCGTCGAGTACGAGGAGTCGTGGGCTGACTTGCTCGACGAACACGGGTTCGACGCCGAGGAGCGCGTTTTCCAGGTCGAACGCGAGTGGGACGCCGACGGTGTGGTCGGCTATCTGCTCTCGCTCTCGTTCTGCTCGCCCGCCGTCCTCGGCGACGATCGGGAGGCGTTCGAGAGCGCGGTTCGGGAGCGACTGGCCGAGTTCGACGAGCCGTACGAGGAGGACGCTACGGTCGACGTGATCGCCGGCGAACGGTAGCGTCGAGGGCTACTCCCGGCCGAGGACTTTCCGCACGCAGGAGGGGCCGAACGGCCCCAGTTCCCCAGTCTCGAACTGGACGAAGTGTCCTGTCGAGATGTCGGCCCCACAGCGCCGGCAGTCGTAGTCGCCCTCGCGTTCGACCACCTCGCTCTCGAACCGCACGAACGTGCCGCCGGTCCGGGTACGCAGCCGGCCGTCCTCGCGTTCGATCAGCCCGCGCTTCTCGGCGTCGTCGAGGATCTCCCGGGTGAGCGCGGGGCTGGTGGTGACCGCCTCAAGCCGGTCGATCGTCTCCGCCAGCGAGAGCTCCTCGTCCTCCAGATGGGCGAGCAGTTCGAGGCCGAGCTCCCGTTTCTCCTCGCGGGTCGACACGGGCGGGCGTTCTCGCCGGGGGCGCTTGAGCGTTGTGTGGCGGCGCTGAACGAGGTTCGATATCCCGATATAGCGTTTATTCGTGGCCCGCGAGTGAACCCGGGGGGACCGATCGAGAGCGACAAACGGTCCCAGAAGCGCCAGCGGGCTGTTACTCGAAGAACGCGGCCAACCGCTCGGCGGCTTCCTCGACGCGGGGCGTCACCAGCGCGAAGCGGAGCCAGTCGTCGTACGCTTCGCCGAACCCCTCGCCGGGCATCCCGGCGACGCCGGCCTCGTCGATCAGGCGTTCGACGTTCGCCATCGTGCCCGGGTAGTCGTCGAAGCGGGCCATCACGTAGAACGCGCCGTCGGGGCGGGTGTACTCCGCGCCCGCGGCGTCGAGCGCGTCGGTGAACGTGTCCACGCGCTCGCGGATCAGTTCGCGGGCCGCCTCGTAGTACGCGGCGTCGGCGCCCTCCAGCCCGCGCAGGACTGCGTGCTGGCCCGGGCGCGTGGTCGCGACGTTGACCAGCATGTGCCGGGCTTTCGCGTTCTCGGCCAGCCACTCGGGGAAGATCGCGTACCCAACACGGAACCCGGTGATCGCGAGCGACTTCGAGAAGCCGGAAGTGACGATGCGGTTCTCGGAGTCGATCGTCAGCGCGGACTCGAACGTCCCCGAGAGGTCGAAGTGGTCGTACACCTCGTCGACGACCGCGAGCGCGTCGTGCTCCTCGCAGAGGCGGACGATCTCCTCGACCTTCCCGTGGTCGTACACCGCGCCGGTGGGGTTGTTCGGCGTGTTGAGCACCACGAGCGCCGTCTCGTCGCTGATCGCGTCGCGGTAGGCGGCCACGTCGAGGCTGCCGTCGCGGTTGGCGGGGACGAACGTCGGGTCGCCGCCGAGCATCCGCGCCTTCCCGGGGTAGTAGGGGTAGACCGGATCGGTCAACAGCACTTCGTCGCCGAGGTCGCGTTCGAGCGCGGCGGCCATCCCGAGGTAGTTCGCCTCGCCGGTGCCGTTGGTGATCACGACGCGTTCGGGGTCGACACCGCGGCGCTGGGCGATCTCGGCTTTGAGTTCGGCAGTCCCGTCGCTAGGCGGGTACTGGAAGCGGTCGGGTTCGAACTCGGCGTACTCTTTGAGTCCGTCGCGGAGCGCCTCTGGCGGCTCCCAGTCGGGGTTGCCGCTGACCATGTCGACCACGTCGTGCTCGGCCTCGCCGACGTAGCCCATCACTTGGAAGAACTTCGGCTCCTCGTACTCCATGCGGGGTGGTGTGGATGCGGGAGTATGCCGTTTTCGGAGCGGACGGGCAGTGTTTCGATCGAGTGGGTCCCGGGTCGAAAGCAGTGACCGGGATACTGGATCGGGGGTGAGGGTAGAGCACGAACGCTACCACGGAGTTCGGTGTTTCGACTGCGAACAGCAACAGCGTCTCGATGCTTGGCAACTTGCGACCGCACCGCCCCGCACAGCCCACAAGCCTCCCCAGCCGACTCCCTCACTCCGTTCGGTCGTCCCTCGCGCGCTCGTTCGCGCACGGAGGCGCTCACGTCGCGCGCCGACAGCTACAGCGGTGCGGTAGCGGGGCGGTGGACGCCGCGGGCCGGCAATCGTCGCCGGCCCGCGGGGGAGGGGTGGGGATTCGGTACTGCGCCGAACCTCGTGTTCGGCGCACGGCGGTCGCAAGTGGTCTAGCACCGAGCTGCTGTTGCGGTCGCTGTCCCAATAGGCAGGAACCAAACGGTCGACAATCACGCTGCTGTTGCGGTCACAGTCCCGATACTCACGAACGCAGTCGCCGCCTACTCGATCGACTTCGTCAGCCCGTCGCGGAGGTCTCGGCCGAAGTAGTACCCCAGCACCGACGCCACCGCCCCACTGCCCGCGCCGATCGCGCCCAGCGCCAGCCCGTACTGCTGGAGCCACTCGACGCCGATCGGGAGGAACACGCCGCTGAACACCTGCGTCACCGCCAGCACCGCCGCGACGACCGCGCCCGCGGCGGCGACTTCGAGATACTGCCGGTGGGAGCGAACGGCGCCGAGGAGGAACGTCGCCGCGAACACGCCGACGATCCGGCCGACCGTTCCCAGGAACGGAACGAACCCACCGATCGCGCCGCCGACGGCGACGCCCGCGACGACGACCGCGAGCGCGAGCAGGAACCCACGGATCGAGAAGACGCGACCGACACGCTGCCGAACGCCGGCGAGCCGGCCGCCGTCGCCCGACGACTCGGTCTCGGCGGTCGTCTCGTCGTCGCGTTCGAGGGAGCGCTGCATAGATCGGTGTGGGGCGCCCGACGCCATGGCTCTTGTGCCGCCTCGCTGCCGGGTTCCGGCGAGAGTCGACGGGCCGTCCACCACACGAAAAGGCAGTTTGAAGTCCGGCCGACGGGAACTTTCGTCCATGAACCCAGGGGACCGCGTCCGCGTCGACCACGACGGCGCGACCGACGAGGGCGTCCTGATGCCCACGACCGACGAGGAGCATCTCGTGCTCAAGCTCGACGGCGGCTACAACGTCGGGATCGACCGGGAGGGCACCGACGTGGAGGTGCTCGAGTCCGACGTGTACGACATCGAGGAGAGCGAAGCCGGCGGCGGGCAGGCCTCCGAGATCGAGTTCGACGACGACCTGCCGACGGTCGCGCTGGTCTCGACCGGCGGGACGATCGCCTCCACCGTCGACTACCGGACCGGCGCCGTCACCGCGCGCTTCGACGCCGAGGACGTGCTACGGGCCGTACCCGAACTCGCCGGGCGGGCGAACTACCGCGGCCGGGTCGTGGCGGACATCCTGAGCGAGAACATGACCCCCACGATCTGGCAGGAGCTCGCCGAAGCCGTGAAAGAAGAGATCGAGGCGGGCGCCGACGGCGTCGTCGTGATGCACGGCACCGACACGATGCAGTTCTCCGCGGCCGCGCTCTCCTACATGCTCGATACGCCGGTCCCGATCGTGTTCACGGGCAGCCAGCGCTCGGCGGACCGCCCCTCCTCGGACAACGTGATGAACGCGGTCTGTTCGGTCGAGGCGGCGACCGCCGACGCCGCCGAGGTGATGGTCTGCATGCACGGGACCCCCTCGGACGACTACTGCGCACTCCACCGCGGCACGCGAGTCCGGAAGAACCACACCTCGCGACGGGACGCGTTCGAGACCGTCGGCGGCGAGCCCATGGGCACCGTCGACTACGAGGCGGCGAAAGACGGGCAGGGCGACGCGGCGGGCGTCTCCTTCCACGACGACTACACCGCACGCGGCGAGAACGAGCTCGCGATCCACCCCGACCTCGCGACCGACGTGGAGCTCGTCAAGCCAACGCCGGGGATGGACCCCGCGGCGTGGGACTACCTCGACGGGAAAGACGGCGTGATCGTCGAAGGGACCGGGCTCGGACACGTCCACACCGACCTGATCCCGCGGCTCGAGGAGCTGGTCGAGGACGGCGCCGCGGTCGTGATGACCTCCCAGTGTCTCGAAGGGCGTGTCTGTGACCGCGTGTACGACACCGGGCGGGACCTGCTCGACGCCGGCGTCGTGGAGGCGGGCGACACGCTCCCCGGGACGGCGAAAGTGAAGCTGATGTGGACGCTCGCGAACACGGACAACCCCGCGGACGCGATGGGACGGGACCTCGAAGGCGAGCTCACCGAGGAGTCACAGCCGTGGACGTGACTGGGGAAATCGACTACGCCGACGACGAGGAGATCGAGGTCCGGGAAGCGGTTCCGGGTGACTCCCCCGCCGTCGCCGCGTTCACCGCCGACACGTGGGAGAGCGGCGACTACATCCCCGACGCGTTCCCGCGGTGGATGGAGTCCGACGACCCGGACACCCGGACGTTCGTCGCGGTCGACACAGCCGCGTCGCCGCCGGCGCCCGAGGAGGTGGAAGCGGTCGATCCGGATGACGTCGACGGCCTCGCCGACGACCGCGCGGTCGGCATCTGTCAGGCGGTCGGCCTCAGCGAGCACGAGGGATGGATGCAGGCGATGCGGGTCGACCCCGAGTATCGGGGCCGGGGGCTCTCCCGCGCGCTGAACGACGCCGGCTTCCACTGGCTCTACGAGACGGGTCGGCGCGTCGCTCGAAACATGGTCTTTTCGTGGAACACCGGCGGGCTGGGCGCCTCGCGGTACAACGGCTTCGAGCCCGGCACCGAGTTCCGGTGGGTGCAGCCGGAGCCGGACCCGGAAGCGACGGCCCGGAGCGACGCGGCGGGCGAGATCGACGCCGATCCCGACGCCGCGTGGGCGTTCTGGGCAGACTCGGCCGCCCGCGACGCGCTTGGCGGGCTCGCGCTCGACGACACGGAGTCGTGGGCGCTGTCGGAGCTGACACGCGAGCGGCTGCGGACGGTCGCCGCCGACGACCGCCTGCTACTGGTCTCCTCGCCGGACGGTGGGATCGGCGGCGTCAGTTTCCGGGTCCGGACCAGCGAACGCGAGGACGACGGCGAGACGCAGGTCCGTGCTGAGTACGGCGTCGCGGCGTGGGACGGAGCCGAGTCTTGCGACGCGCTGCTGGCGGCGATCGCTCGCGACGCCGCCGCGGCCGGCGCCGACACGACGCGCGTGCTGATCCCCGAGTCCGTCGACTGGGTCAGCGACGCAGCGCTCGCCGGCGTCGACGTGGGCGACGAGCCCGACTTCGTGATGCGGGCGGACCTGACCGAACGCTACTGGGCGTAGATCTCAGACGGCGACGACCCACGCGCGGTACTCCTCCTCGCGCTCGTACACCTCGCGGAACACGCGGTCCGCGAAGTCCGCGAGGCGGTTCGCGTCCGAGCGGGCGGTGATCCGGACGTTGGTCCCCTCGGCGGTGTCGGGCGACTCGAGCTCGTCGATGCGGAACTCCGGGAACTCGTCGACCAGCGACTTCACGCGGTCCAGCTCCGCGTCCGTCACGTCGAGGTTGAACGTCTTCTCCGCGAACTGGAGCCACGGCTGGGGTTCGTCTTCTTCCTCGTCCTCGTCGCCGTCGGGGTCGAACGCGGGGGATTCGGGCGGCGCGGCTTCGATCGTCAGAAAGGCGCTGCCGCGAGTTCGGTGGGCGGCCACGGCGTCGGCGAACAGTTTCCGGCGGTCGGTCGGCGTGTCGGCGTCGAACCTGGTCATACCGACCCTGGGGCGGCCGGCGACTAATCAGTCCCGGACCGCGAGCAGCGCGTGCCAGTCGTCTTCCTGCCCCAGCGCCCGGACCTCGCGGAAGCCGGCGTCGCGGAGCCGGTCGCGGATCGCGCCCTCTTCCCAGAACGTGAACCGCCGGCCGTCGGGGACCTCCACGGCGTCGGCGTCGCGTGTCTCGCTCGCCATCACGGAGAGCAACAGGGTGCCGTCGGCGCCGAGCGCGCGGTGGAACCCTTCGAGCGTGGGGACTGCGGCCGAGCGGGGGAGGTGGAGGAACGCGGCGCAGCACCAGATCCCGTCGACCGCGTCGGTGGCGACCGGAAGCGTCCGCATGTCGCCGCGGACGAACCGTGCGGCCGGCGCCTGCTCGTCGGCCGCGTGGAGGAACGGCTCGGTCAGGTCGACGCCGATCACGTCGAGGCCGGCGCGGGCCATGGGAGCCGTATCCGCACCGGGGCCACATCCTACGTCGAGCACCCGCGGCGGACGGGCCTCGCAGGTGGGCAGCGCCTCACGGAACGCATCCCCGTGGCGCTCGAACAGGGAGAAATCGAGGTATTTCTCGACGAAGCGGGGCGCCTCGTCGGCGTACGTCGCCGCCGTCATGGCCACGTCGACGGCGTCGTCGTCGACGGGCGTCGCGGGAGGGTCGGACACGTTCGGGCGTGTTGCGGCGCCGCCATAACTTTCACGCGACGCCGACCGCTTTCTTCAAGCCTTTATGCGCGGCCCGAGTCACCACCGATATGGCCGATCACCACATTCTGCTGCTGGGGCCGCCGGGCGCCGGCAAAGGAACGCAGGCGAAGAAGCTGTGTGACGAGTACGACCTCGATCACGTCTCGACGGGCGACGCCCTGCGGGCGAACAAGGACATGGAGACGGAGTACGGCACGCCCCGGAGCTTCATGGAGGCGGGCGAGCTCGTCCCCGACGAGGTCGTCAACGAGGTGCTCGAGGCCGCGCTCACCGAGGCCGACGGCTACGTGCTCGACGGCTACCCGCGCAACCTCGACCAGGTGGCGTTCCTCGACGACGCGACCGAGCTCGACTACGTGTTCTTCCTCGACGTGGAGCGGGAGACGCTGGTCGAGCGTCTGACGGGCCGCCGTGTGGACCCGGAGACCGGGGATAACTACCACGTCGAGTTCGACATGCCCGAGGACGAGGAAGTCCGCGACCGGCTGATCCAGCGCGACGACGACGAGGAGGACGTGGTCCGCGAGCGGCTGGAAGTGTACGAGGAGAACACCGAGCCGGTGATCGAGCACTACCGCGAGACGGGCGAGCTGGTCGAGATCGACGGCGAGGGCGCACCCGAGGACGTGTTCGAGCGGCTGACCGACGCGATCGGCGACGACTGAGCCGGCGGCCCGCAGTTTTCTCGCCGCCGCGCGCCGCCGTTGTACAACGACAAGTAAAAGGTTCATAACGCCCGGTAGCGAAGACAGGATCAATGGTACGGACCGAGAAGCGCGTCCGCGAACTCGTCTCGGAGGACTCCGAGATGCGGGACGTCCTCGAGACGGTGCTCGACCGCGCCGACGACGGCGAGGTGGGCTGGACGGACGTGAAAGGCGAGATCGAGAGCGGGCAGTGGGGCCGGCTGATCGAGAAGGAGGTACTCGTCGAGGGCGAGACGGGGTTCCGGATCGACGACCCCGACGCCGTCCGGGAGGCGCTCGAGGGCGACGACGACCTCACAAGCTCCTCGGTCGACCTCGACGACGTGGAGAGCACGTCCTGGTCGAAGTGGGACAAGCTGGCCGGGGGCGGCACGCTGCTGTTCATGATCGGCTACGCGTACACCCCGATCCGGAACGCCGTCGGCGAGACGCTCGACCTCGGGCTCGGCCCGCTGCTCGACGTGCTGCCGTTCTACGCGGTCGTCCTGCTGCTGGCGATGACCACCGGGCTCTACTCCTCGGTGCTGCGCGCGCTGCTGATGGACATGGACAAGATGAGCGCGTACCAGGACCGGATGCAGGACATTCAGGAGCGCCGGAAGGAGGCGAAAGAGCGCGGTGACGACGCCGCGATGCAGAAGATCCAGGAGGAGCAGATGGAGGCGATGGGCGACCAGCTCGGCATGTTCAAAGAGCAGTTCCGCCCGATGGCGTGGATCATGTTCCTCACTATCCCGGTGTTCCTCTGGATGTACTGGGCGATCGGCGCCCGGGGCGGAAGCAGCCACCACGTCCTGACTGAGGTCGTGTTCCCGATCTGGGGGACGCTGGAATGGACCGAGCCGATGCTCGGCCCGATCCGGCCGTGGATCTTCTGGTACTTCCTCTGCTCGACGGCGTCGATCCAGATCATCCAGAAGGCGCTCAACATCGAGATGTCGCCGTCGTCGTAACGCGGTCCCGCCACTTTCTCACGATCTGCTGCGGTTCGGTCGAACCACCGTCGCGGCTGTCGATTGCCGCTTTGTCGGGCCACCGTCGTGGCTGTCGATTGCCGCTTTGTCGGGCCACCGTCGCGGCTGCCCGTCGGGACTCTGTCGGGCCACCACCGCCGGCTTTTTCGACACTCCGCCCCATACTCCGAGCATGGACACAGTTCGCGAGGCGCTCCAGGAGCTCCCGGACGCGGTGTTCGCCGACCTGCTCGAGAGCGAGTCCGCCTACCGGCTCGTGATCGATCTGCCGGGGGCGACCGCCGACACGACCGATCTGCGGAGCGAAGGTGGTCGACTCCACGTCGAAGCGCGCCGCGAGAAGTCGTTCGGCGGCGAGTTCGACTACGTCCGCGAGGACCGACCGCTGTTCCTCGACGCCGAGATCCCGCTCCCGCCCGACGCCGGCACCGACGCCGAGGCGTCGATGAGCCGGGGGGTGCTCACCGTCACCGTCCCCAAGCGCTCGGCCGGCCCCGCCGAGTCGATCGACATCGACGACGCCTGATGCTCGGAGCGAGCGCGGGCCCCGAACCGACGCGCCCGAGGAGGGGGTGATCCAGGCTGGTCTCTCTCCGTGCCTACTGGCGGTTCCTCGTCGTCCTCAAGGGCTTTTTCCCCCTGCTGTTCGCGTGGGCCCGCGACCGAAAGCGGTTCCTGCTGTTCGGGCGGAGCCGTAGCGTCGACAGCGAGACGCGCGTCCGGCGGGCCGAGGCGCTGCTCGAGACGCTGCTGACGCTCGGGCCGACGTTCATCAAGCTCGGCCAGCTGCTCTCCACCCGGCCGGACATCCTCCCGCCGGAGTACGTCGACGTGCTCGCGAGCCTGCAGGACGAGGTGCCGCCGGCCGACTGGGCGGAGGCCAAGGAGGTGCTCGAAGACGAGCTCGGCCCCGTCGAGGAGACGTTCGACGAGTTCGACAGCGAGGCGATCAGCGGCGCCAGCCTCGGGCAGGTGTACCGTGCAGTCCACGACGGCGAGCAGGTGGCGGTGAAGGTGCGCCGGCCGGGGATCGTCCCGCTGGTCAACGCCGACCTGAAGGTGCTTCGCTGGTCGCTGCCCGTGATCGTGTTCTTCGTCAACGAGTCGAGCTCGTTCTCGCTGTCGAACCTCGCCGAGGAGTTCTCGAAGACGATCCGGCAGGAGATGGACTACGGCCGGGAGCGCGCCATGCTCGAGGAGATCAGCGAGAACTTCGCGGACAACGACGACATCCGCATCCCCGATACCCACGAGGGCGCCTCCGGCGAGTCGGTGCTCACGATGGAGTACCTCCCGGGGACGAAGATCAACGACATCGACGAGCTCGACGCGAAGGGGATCGACCGCACCGAGCTCGCGACGCGGCTCCAGCGCATCTACCTCCAGATGATCATCGACGACGGCGTGTTCCACGCCGACCCGCACCCGGGCAACCTCGCGGTCGACGACGAGGGCGCGGTGATCTTCTACGACTTCGGGATGAGCGGGCGGGTCGACCCGTACATCCAGGAGAAGATCGTCGAGTTCTACGTCGCGATCGCCGAGCAGGACACCGACGCGATCCTCGACGCGCTCGTCGAGATGGGGACGCTCTCGCCGGAGGCCGACCGCGAGGTGATGGGCCGGGTGATGGAGCTCGCGATCCAGGACGCCCGCGGCGAGGACATCGAGCAGTACCGCGTCCAGCAGATCATCGAGCAGGTCGAGGGGACGATCTACGAGTTCCCGCTGCGACTTCCGAGAAACCTCGCGCTGGTGCTCCGGGTCGCGACCGTCGTCGAGGGCGTGTGTGTGACGCTTGACCCCGAGTTCGACTTCATCAGCGTCGCGACCGACTACCTGACCGAGCAGGGGTACCGCGAGCAGACCGCCCGCCGGATCGCCAGTGACGCCGCCGACCAAGCACAGGAGACCGCGGGCGCGCTGGTGTCGGTCCCGCCGAAGCTCGACCGCGTGCTCGACGGGATCGAGGAGGAGAGCCTCACGGTCAACATCAACGTCGAGGACGGCGACGACGTGTTCCGGGACCTCGCGAAACGGCTGATCCTGGGGATCTTCGTCGCCGCGGGCGTGCTCTCGGCGGCGCTGATCTACGCGTTCGGACAGGACTGGCGGGTCTCCGCGGGCATCCTCGCGGTGACCGCGCCGCTGGTGCTCGCGCTGTGGCGGTCGTTCCGGCGCAAGCAGCGATCGATCCGGGCGACGCCGCAGTTCACGCGGCAGAACATGCGGAAACGCGAGCGAAAGTAGCCGGCAGCAGGTGGTTTTTGCCCGGCGGCAACACAGGTGAAGTATGGACGTCTCGCCGTTCGGACTCGAACGCTGGTTCGCTGAGTACGAACACGACGCAGACATCATGCTCGCCGAGAGCGGGATCCGCTCGCTGCCGGCCGACCGCTTCGACCTCGACCCCGGGAAGCTGGGGTACGTGATCCCCACCAACGGCGACCCCGAGTTCCGGGCCGACGTGGGCGAGCGCTACGGCCGAGACGCCGAGGAGGTGCTGTTCACCGTCGGCACGCAGGAGGCGAACTTCCTCACCTTCCTCTCGCTTTTGAACTCCGAGCACGGCGACCACGCGGTCGTCGTGACGCCGACGTATCAGGCGCTCCACGCGGTCCCGGAGGCGTTCGGCGAGGTGACGCGCGTCCCGCTCAATCGTGGGGACTGGAGCGTCGACGTGGAAGGCGTCGAAGAAGCGATCCGCGACGACACCGCGGTGGTCGTGCTCAACAACCCCAACAACCCCACCGGGAACTACCACGACGAGGAGACCGTCCGGGAGCTGTACGACCTCGCCGCCGAGCACGACGCCTACCTGCTCTGTGACGAGGTGTACCGGCTGCTCGCCGAGGAGCCCATCACCCCCGCGGCGGCGATAGGCGAGTACGGCATCTCCACGACCAGCCTCACGAAGGCGTACGGGCTGGCGGGCCTGCGGTTCGGCTGGGTCGTCGGCGACGCGGACGTGGTCGAACGCGCGTGGCGCTGGAAGGACTACACCACCATCTCGCCCACGCTGTTCGGCCAGCACGTCGCGAAGCAGGCGCTCGGCGAGCAGGAGGCGGACATCCTCCGGGAGAACCGCGACCTCGCCACGGAGCACCGCGAGATCGTCGCCGACTGGCTCGACGAACACGGACTGGACTGGCACGAGCCGGTCGGCGTCAACGGGTTCGTCACGGTGCCCGACGGCTTTGCGGACGCTGAAGAGTTCTGCCGCGTCGTCGTCGAGGAGGCATCGGTGGTGCTGGCGCCGGGACACCTGTTCGGCCCCTACGAGAACCGCTTCCGGATCGGGTTCGGGCTGCCGACCCCGGAGCTCCGGGAGGGGCTAGCGCGGGTCGGCGACGTGATCGAAAACCGCTAATCCTCGTCGTCGCCGTCGTCGTCGGCCGTCGCCGCCGGCTCGGGCACGACGGTCACGTGGTCGATACCGACGGAGTGCTGTTTCGTGGCCATACTCGACGTTCGGGCCCCACCACTCAAGAGATTACCCATACGCATAACGTATCGCTCGGCGACGACTGATACGTGACGGGAATACCCATATCTCGTGGGTATCAGCGAGGCCATGGGGAGAACTGGGACGCATCGGGACGGATAGTGGGACGGGCGTTAGAGTGGGTTCTGCCCATCGACAGCGCGCGTGCTGGTCGTCAGTTAGAAGGCGTGAAAACCGCGGATGTGACAGTTAGAAGTTCTCGTCGTAGAGGTCCTGCGCGTGCTCAATGGCGTCGAGCGCCGCGTCCTTGTCCTCCCAGCCGAGGGTGGTGACCTCCTTGCCCTCCTCGAGGTTCTTGTACGTCTCGAAGAACTCGTCGATCTCGTCGAGGGTCTGCTGGGGGATGTCGTCGAGGTCGTGGATGTGGTCGAAGCGGGGGTCCTCGCTGGGGACGGCGATCACTTTGTCGTCCTGCTCGCCGTCGTCGTCCATCTTCATCATCGCGACGGGTCGGGCCTCGATCACGCAGCCGGGGAACGTCGCGTCCTCGACCATCACCATCACGTCGAAGGGGTCCTCGTCGTCGTAGTACGTCTGCGGGATGAAGCCGTAGTCGTAGGGGTAGTGGACGTTCGAGTGCAGCACGCGGTCGAGCACGACGCCGGGGACGTCCTTGTCGTACTCGTACTTGTTGCGCTCGCCCTTGAGACACTCCACGACGGCGTAGATCTCCTCGGGCGCGTCCGGCCCGGTTTCCAGGTCTTCCCAGAGGTTCGTCATGCCTCCGGAGGTTCCGCCAAGTCGGGCAAATGCTTTTCGGGACGTTTCTGTCCGGGCGAAAACGCTTTTAGGTTGGGACGAATATCTCCTGTCACGAGCACTGGACGAACACCTCAGACTGTGTGCGTTCGACGGTCGAACCCCGGGAAGGGGGGTCTGCCGTCTCCACGGTGGTGGGGGGAGCGGACAGTGCCACACCCTAACAATGTCAGAGGCAGAAGCAGTCAACGACGAAGAGCCGGGTATCGCACGTGACCTCACAGCGTTCCAGCAGAACATCCTCGTCATCCTCTCCGAGGAGGCGATGTACGGGCTCGCGATCAAACGCGAGCTCGAGGAGTTCTACGGGACGGAAGTGAACCACGGTCGACTCTACCCCAACCTCGACGACCTAGTGGAGCTCGGCCTGGTCGAGAAGAGCGAACTCGACAAGCGAACCAACCAGTACGCGCTGACCGAGAAGGGCCACGAAGCGGTCCTCGACACGCTGGAGTGGACGCTCTCCCGGTACGTTACCGACGAGAGCCGCGCCGACGAGATCCGCGAGATCGTCGACGAGCAGAACTGACGGCGGTTACTCCTCGCTGATCGACGCCGGCGGCTCGCTGTCGGCCGCCGCGAACAGCTTTCGGACGGACGCCTCGACCAGCGACGCGTCCGTCTCGCTGGGCCACGCGTTTCGCGGGTAGTACTCGTCGAGGAACAGTTCGACCTCCTCGGCGGTCAGCTTCTCGACGGGCTTGGCGTAGTGGTTGCTCGCGAACGCCGCCAGCGCCCGAGCGTTGGCCTCGTGATCCGGGTACTCCTCGGCGACGGCCTCGACCAGCTCGTCGTTGTGGTCGGCGATCTCCTGCCAGTGTTCGGGGTCGCCCGGCCCCGAGAGGGAGATCTCGACCGCGCGGTCGGTCTCCTCGACGCGGTCGAGTTGGACGACGCCGTTTTCCAGCCACTCTTCGGGGTAGAGGACGAGCGTGTCGTCCTCGTCGCGGAGACGGGTCTCGTAGTCGTGCGCTTCGACCAGTTCTTCCCGACGCTCCCGGTACACCGAGGCCTCCTCGGCCGCGGCGTCGTCCTCGCGGCGTTCGGCCGCACGCGCCAGTCGCGTCAGTCGTTCGGTCTCGTCGACGGCGTCGGCCGGGATATCCGGCACGCGTTCCTCGTCGCCGTCGGCCCCGTCGGGTCGCTCGGTCGTTTCGGGCTCGCTATCGGTCATCGAGTGCCTCGTTCGCCAAGTCGTCGGCGCGTTCGTTTATCTCCCGTGGAACGTGCTCGACGTCCCAGCGGTCGAACTCGCGGAGCAGCTCCCGGGCGGTCACGCGCAGCTCCCTGAGTTCGGGGTCGTTGGTGTTCCACTCCCCGCGGAGCTGTTTGACGACAAGCTGTGAGTCCCCGCGAACGTCGATCTCGTCGAGGCCGAGATCCCGCGCGGCCCGGAGCGCCCGCAGCAGCGCCTCGTACTCCGCCTGATTGTTCGTTCGGCGGCCGATCTCCTCGCCGCCCTCGGCGACGACGCCGTCGCTGCTCACGATCGCCCAGCCGACGGCCGCCGGCCCGGGGTTGCCCCGGCTGGCGCCGTCGAAGTAGACGTGAGCGCGCCCGCTGCCGTCTTTCAGTAGCAGCGTGAGGTCAGTGGGCGATCCGCCCTGCACGACGACCTTGTCGTCGTAGGCGACGGCGACGGCGTCGCCGCGTTCGGCCCGCCAGCGCTCGTGCTCGGTGTTGCCCTCGCGTATCTCGACGCCGGCCTCGCGGAGGCGCTCACGCGCGTCCGCGGGGTCGACAGTGACCGTCGGCATGGGTAGGCTACCTCCCGGCCGCGTAAAGACGCCTCCGTTCTGGGTCACCCCGATACTCAAGTAGCAGAACGGGACCATCCACGGTATGCGCTAAGACCGGTCCCGGTTCGGCCGAGGCGGGAGTGTGACACACCGACCGGGAGGCGTTCGTGACACCTGTTCGCTACCCGTGTGGCAGCCGCGGCTGCCGCGCACAGAACTTTCAAGCCGACGTAGCGCCGAGTTCGGGGTGATGCGACTGGACGAGTATCTCGAGTACGAGGCGGACGAGGCGGCCGAACGCCGCCGGCTCGCCGAGGAGAAGAACTACGAGATACTCGACCACCTCGAACAGTTCGAGAGCCGCTTCGAGGAGCACGTCACCGACGACGCGCTCGTCGGCAGCGTCTCCCCCTCGATCTTCGTCGGCCGCTCGGACTACCCGAAAGTGTCGACGGGAATCCTCTCGCCGGTGGGCCACGAGGAGGACGCCGGCCGCTTCGAGACGAGCGGCGAGTGGTACGACGAGGGCGTCGGGATCGCCGACGTGTTCGAGCGGCGGACCAGCCTGCTGAACTCGAACCGGACGGGCGTCGGCGTCGACGTGCACGACGCGTGGGACGGGTTCACCGGCGTCCAGCGCGAGATCGCGATCGCCGACCGCCCCGTCGGCGTCGAAGTCGGGCTCGACGGCCGGCCGGACGTGAACTACGACGTGTCCCGTGACGACGTGGCGACGCCCGTTGGGCCGCGAGCCACCGCTCAATCCGCGGATCTCACCGAGAACCCGCACGTCCCCCGCCCGGTGGAGAAGACGCTGGAGGACGACGACTGGCAGGCCCAGGGGGCGATCAACTACCTCTACCGCCGCGGGTTCGACGTGTACGACATCAACACGATCCTCTCGGCGGGCGCGCTCGGGCAGGCGCAGAACCGCAAGCTCGTCCCGACACGGTGGTCGATCACGGCCGTCGACGACACCGTCGGGCAGTACCTCCGCGGGACGCTCAGGGGGAACCAGAGCGTCGACAGCGTGCAGGTCCACCATAACGAGTATCTCGGCAACAGCTTCTGGGTGATCCTCGCGCCGGGGAACTGGGAGTACGAGCTCGTCGAGATGAAGGCGCCGGGCAGCATCTGGAACCCCGACCCGGAAGCGGGCACGTATCTCGCGAGCGCCCACGAGGAGTTCGAGGGACGGACGAGCTACGTCGACGAGACCGCCGGTGCGTACTACGCCGCCCGGCTCGGCGTGCTCGAACACCTCTCCGACATCGGGCGGCAGGCGAAGGCGCTCGTCCTGCGGCACGTCTCCGATGACTACTGGGGTCCGGTCGGCGTCTGGCAGGTCCGGGAAGCCGTCCGGCACGCCTTCGAGGGAGAACACGGCACCGCGGAGACGCTGTCGGGCGCGATCAGCGAGGTCGGGGCCCACCTGCCGGTTTCGGAAGCACGTCTGCGAAGGAAGTCGACGATGGCTGCGGGGCTCCAGTCGAGCCTGCTGGAGTTCTGACTACTCCTCGTCGGTCTCGACGGGGCCGTGCCCCACGACCTCCTTCACCGCTTCGACGAAGGACTGCCGAGTGTCGAAGTACGTTGTGTCGGTCTCCTCCAGCACGTTGCCCAGGATCCGCGCACCGTGGGGTGTCCGAATGGTCGCGTCACCCTCCTTCTCGACGATTCGGCTGCGCTCTTGTGGCCACGTGAGTCGTGCGGCCACCCGAGCGACGGGGGCGCCCTCGACGTCGGCCCCCTCGCCGAGTTCGACGGCCGGTTCCTCCTCCTCTTCGGTCTCCTCTTCGCTCATACCCGGCACATCGCCCGTCCGGACGGTAACGCTTTCGATGGCGTCGACGGCGGCGACACCTCCGTTCGCAAACAGATGTCTGACGTACGGCTTTTAGTCCGTGGGCCCTGTTACCCTCAATATGACCAGTCTCTCGGAGGTGTACAAGCCCGACGCGGAGTTCCAGACCAGCCTCCGACGACTGTACGCGGGGCTGGGGCTGTTCGCGCTCGGCGGCCTCCTCGCGATCGCCGGAGTCGTCGTGGGGGCGACGACGCCGCTCCGCTCCCTTACCGCCTCGTGGGAGTGGGCGGGAATCCTCGCCGGGCTGGGCGTTCCCGCAGCGATCCTCGGCGTGTTCATCGTGCTTCCTTCGGGCCGCCGAACCCGGGTTGCGGCCGTGATCGGCGCCGCGCTCTCGCTGCTCGGCGTCGCGCTGTTCGCTCACGCCTACCCCTGCCAGTGGGTGGGGACCAACTGCCTCGGGGACCGATCGCTCCTCACCCTCCCCGTCGCGCTGCTGTACTCCGCGGGGATCATCACGACGCTTTGGTGTCTGTTCACCGGGATCGTCAACTTCGAATCCCGGAACAGCCCCGGCGGCACCGCCCGGGTCGAGGTGACCACGCAGGGCGAGACGAAGGTGATCGAAGTGCCGACCTCGGAGCTCTCGAAGTTCTCCGGCAGCATGGGCGTCCTCGGCGGGACGCCCGACGTGGACTCGCCGGACCGGCCGGGCGCCGGCGGGGGGAACGACGGGGGCGCCGCCAGTGACGGCGGCGCGTCGACGAACACGATCGACGACGTGGGCACCGGCGGCGCGTTCGTCGACGAGTCCGAGATCGCCGACGTCGGGCCGAGCACCCCCAGTACCTCCGGCTCGGCGCCGAACCGCGGGCCGAGCGACCCATCGACGACCGACCCGCGCTCGGGGACCGACGACTCTGTCGGCTCCAAACCGCCGCGACGAGAGAACCGCGACGACGCCGCGGGGCGTGGCGCGACCGAGGACCGATCCGCGGGCGAAGTGAGAGACGTTAGAACCGGGAACTCCGCCCGACGTGAGGACGACTGGACGCCGACGGGCTCCACCCCCGAGAACGCCGCAGGCGGCCCCGACCGGGACAGCTACTGCGGCTCCTGCAAGCAGTTCGAGTACGTCCAGACCGATCAGGGGATGCAGCCCTACTGTGGCTTCCACGACGAGATCATGGAGGACATGGACGCCTGCGACGAGTACACCCCCCGGAAGTAGCTCACAACGCCGCGAGCGTCTCGGCGACATCGTCCCAGTGTGATCCGCTCCAGAACCACTGCCCGCAGTCCCGACAGCGGTACGGCTCGGCGTCATCGGGGACATGTTCGGGCGAATCAGCAGCGGCCACAGGCACGACTTCGCCGTTACAGGCACTACAGCGCTGTGGGTGGTCGGGCAGCGAGAGGTCGACTCCCGCCGCACGGAGCTCCCGGAGCTGGGCCTCGATCTCGCGCTCGGTGAGCAACACGGCGCCGTCCGCCGAGGCCGCGAGTGCCTCGTCCCGGGTGAGCAGCGTTCGGTCCTCGGCCGCGGCGAGGCTGCGGATCGCGTCGTCGCTCTCGATGCCCCGATCCAGCGCGTACGCGGTGTCGTAGCCACACATCCGGAGGTACGTCGCGAGTTTGCCGAGCATCACGTCGAGGAGGAACCGGTCCTCCCGGGAATCGGTCGCTTCGCCGGTCACTGGCCGAGGAACGCCCGCACGCCCTCGGCGTCGCGTGTGGTGAGCACGTCGTCGGTCTCGGCCCAGCCCCGGCGTGCGGTGTGGACGCCGAAGCGTGCCTCCGAGAACGCACCAGGTCGGTGGGCGTCGGTGTCGATCACGATCGTGGCGCCGGCCTCGACCGCCACTCGGACCGCGGCGTCGGGGAGGTCGAGCCGACTGGGGTTGGCGTTGAGTTCGAGCGCCGTTCCGGCGTCAGCCGCGGCCGCAGCCAACCGCTCGAAGTCGGGGGAGAGCCCGGGGCGCTCGTTGATCAGTCGCCCCGTCGGGTGGCCGAGGATGTCCGTCTCGGGGTGTTCGATCGCTGCGACCAGTCGCTCCGTGGCTTCCTCGCGGTCCTGTCCCAGCGCGGCGTGGGGCGAGGCGACGACGACGTCGAGCTCCGCGAGCAGGTCGTCCGGGGTCGAGAGCCCGCCGTCGGCGTCGACGTTCGTCTCGACGCCGTGGAGTAGGTCGAGGTCGTGGCCCGCGTCGTCGAGTGCGTCGCGAGCTTCCTCGACTTCGTCGGTCTGCTCGCGGACCTCCTCGGGGGTGAGCCCGGTGTTGCCGAACACGCCCGGTCCCTCGGCGTGGTCGGTGATCGCGAGGTAGTCGTGGCCGAACTCCGCGGCGCCGACGGCCATCTCCTCGACGGTCGCGTCGCCGTCTGACCACTCGGTGTGGGCGTGGAGATCGCCGCGGATCTCGTCTTCCTCGATCAGGTCCGGAAGCTCACCTTCACGGGCCGCCTCAATCTCGCCGGCGTTCTCGCGGAGTTCCGGCGGGATCAGGGGGAGGTCGAGCGCCTCGTACATTCCTTCTTCAGTGTCGCCGGCGACGCGGTCGCCGACGCGCTGGCCTGCGTCCGGGTTTTCGACTCCCGAAACGTCGAAGCAGCCGTACTCGTTCAGCTTCAGATCGCGATCGATCGCGACGTTGCGCAGGTGGATGTTGTGGTCGCGGCTGCCGGTGAAGTACTGCAGCGCCGCACCGAACTCCGAGGGGTCGACGACCCGGAGGTCCACACGCACCCCGTCGCCGGTCCGGAGGCTGGCTTTGGTGGGGCCGGACTCGATGGTCTCCGTCGAGTTCTCCCAGTCGAGGAACGCGTCGACGACCGCCTCGCCGTCGGTACTGGCCGCGAGCACGTCGACGTCGCCGATGGTCTCCTTCCAGCGTCGGTTGGAGCCAGCGAGTTCAGCTTCCTCGACGGCGTCGATGCTCGCGAGGAAGTCGCGAGCGGCCTCCCCGAGCGGACGGCCCGTCCCGAGCAGGGTGCGCTGGTGGGCCTGCCGCGCGAAGTCGATGCCGTCGAGGATGTTCTGCTCCGTCTTGGGACCGAACCCCTCGACCGCCCGGATCTCGCCGTTCCGGGCGGCGTCCTCGAGTTCGTCGAGGTCGGTGACGCCGAGTTCCTCGTACAGCGTGCCGACCGTCTTGGGGCCGACGCCCTCGACGCTCGTGAGCGCGGCCATGTTCACGGGGAGCTCCTCGCGGAGTTCTTCGAGCTCTTCGATCTCGCCGGTCTCGACGTACTCGACCAGTTTGGCGGCGATGGCGTCGCCGACGCGGTTGATTTCCGCGACGGCCGCTTCGCCCTCTTCGGCAAGCTCTTCGACGGGCTCGGGGTACTCCCGGACGTTCTCCGCGGCGCGGCGGTAGGCCGTGGGTTTGTACTCGACGTCCTTCGCGTCCAGCAGGTCGGCCATCTCTTCGAGCAGCGTCGCGAGTTCGTCGTTCGTGGGCATGAAGTGGGGTTCTGGCGTCGATGTGGTGGTTTCGCGCGCGGAACGCGATCAGAGCGAACTGCGGCGGGGGCTGCCGTCGTCGTGGCCCAGCGCCTGCTGGAGGAAGTTCATCCAGCGCTTCTGATCGGCGGCCTCCTTGCGGGCGGCTTCGCCCTCGATGTCGGCCGGTTCGAGCTGTTCGAGCGCGTTGAGCGCCCGGTCGATGCCGATGATGCTGCGGGCGAGCGCCTCGCCGCGCTCGTAGCTGACCTCGCCTTCCTCGATGAGTTCGAGGCGTTCGTTTCGCTCCCGGCGGAGGTTCTTCTTGGCCTCGTCGACGCGCTCGCGCTCCTCGGCGGGGACGGTGTCGCGGCGCTTGATCTCGAAGACGAACTGCTGGAGTTCGAGGGTGTCGCCCTGCACCTCGATCTCCTCGGGGATGTCGGCGCCGATGGTGGCGGCCTCGCGGCCGACCCGTTCGAGCAGTTGCTTGCGCTCGTACTCCTTCACGGGGGGTGGTTGGTGGCCGCGGCTCTTTGCTTCTTCGGGCGCTATTCGTGGTTGGTGGGTGATGCGTTGACTGCGGCAGTGACGAAGCGTTCTCTAAGGATCGGGACCGCGACGGCGACAGCAACAGCATCTCGACGCCGGGCCACTTGTACCGCAACCACACAGCACCGCGATGGTCTTCCCCGCATCCTCCCCACGGGTTCTCGTGAGGGAACCGAACGAGAGCGGGCGAGAGCCGTCGGCTCTCGCCATCGCTCGCCGACGACTGGCGAGCCCTCGCGTCCACCGCGGCCGCATCACAGTGGCTGTCGGCGCGAAGCGTTCGCGTCGACGGACGCGAACCGAGCGCGAGGGACGAGCGAGCGAACGGACGTGAGCGAGTGAGTCGGCTGGGGAGGCGTGTGGGCTGTGCGGGGCGGTGCGGCCACAAGTGGTCAGGCGTCGAGATGCTGTTGCGGTTGCTGTCGCGGTTCGGACGATCAACTACGACCATCGTCACTCGTCCTACTCACTACACGAAAAACGACACCGAACAACCCGACTTACAACCCGTACAGGTCGGTGAACTTCTCCTCCACGTAGTCGAGGAAGTAGTCCGCCGTCAGCGGCTCGCCCGTCGCCTCCTCGATCAGGTCGTCGGACTTGTACGCGCGGCCGTGGCTGTGGACGTTCTCGTTCATCCACTCCCGCATCGGCTCGAACTCCCCGTTGCGGATCTTCCCGTCGACGTCCGAGATGTCGTCGCGCATCGCCGCGTCCAGTTGCGCCGCCAGCACGCTGCCGATCGTGTACCCCTGGAACGCCGCGAAGCCCGAGGACCAGTGGATGTCCTGCAGGCAGCCCTCGCCCACACCGTCCGGCGTCACGCCGAGGTACTCCTCCATCTTCTCGTTCCACAGTTCGGGAATCTCTTCCACGTCGATCTCGCCCGCCACGAACGCGCTGTCGATCTCACACCGGAGGATGATGTGGAGGTGGTAGGTGAGCTCGTCCGCCTCGACCCGGATCAGGTTGTTCGGGTAGATGCGGTTCACCGCCTCGTACGCCTCCTGTGCGGTGAGGTCGTCGACGCCGTCGAGGTGCTCCTTCACCTCGGGGAGGAAGAACTCCCAGAACGGCTTCGTGCGGCCGACGTGGTTCTCCCAGAAGCGGCTCTGGGACTCGTGGACGCCCGAGGAGAGCGACTGCCCCAGCGGCGTGCCGTAGTGCTCCTCGGGCAGGCCGAGCATGTAGCTCGCGTGGCCGTACTCGTGGATCGTCGCCGTCAGCGCGTCCATCGGGTTGCCGGGCTTGTACCGCGTCGTCACGCGGGCGTCGAACTGATTGCCCGACGTGAACGGGTGGGCGGAGATGTCCAGTCGGCCGTGATCGCGATCGTAGCCGATCGCGTCCAGCGCGGCCTCCGAGAGCGCCCGCTGGTTCGCCTCGGAGTACTCCCCGCCCTCGTACGGCGAGGCGAGCTCGTCGCCGTGCTGTTCGATCTCCTCGATAAGCGGCACGAGCTCCGCCTTCAGCCGGTCGAAGATCTCCTGAATGCGCTCCCGGGAGATGTACGGAAGGCCGTCCTCGTACAGCACCTCGTAGGGTGCCTGATCCGGGCTGATGTGCTCGGCCCGCCGGATCGAGAGATCACGCAGCTGCTCCAGCCGGGGCGCGAACAGCTCGAAGTCGTCTTCGGCCTTCGCTTCCTGCCAGATCTGTTGGTTCTCGCTCTGGACCTCGGAGAGCTCCTCGACGAGGTCGCCGGGCACGTCGGCGGTCCGGTCGTAGCTGCGCCGGATCTCGCGGACGTTGGCCTGCTGGCGCCAGTCGAGCTCGTCGGCGGCGTCCTCGGCGCCGGAGAGCGCCGCCTCGAACTCGTCGTCGGTCATCAGGTCGTGGGTGACCGAGGAGAGCGCCGAGAGCTGCTTCGCCCGGGCCGGAGCGCCGCCCTCGGGCATGGTGACCTGCTGGTCCCAGCCCAGCACGCCGCTGGCGTCGCCGAGATAGGAGATGCGCCGGTGCTGCTCGATGAGGTCGCGGTACGCGTCGGGGGCGTCCTCGGAGGGTTCCTCGATAGACACAGGCTGGCATGGCTCCGGCCCCCTATCAATCCCTTGGAGCCGGCAGTCGACGGCTCGCCGGGGCGAGCCGCTACTCCTCGTCGGCCGCGCCGAGGTCGTCCGCCTCCATCGCTTCCTCGTAGCGCTGCATCGCCTGTTCGAACCCGTCGCTGGCGAGCCGATACGTCTCTCGGAGCTCCTGGATCGGCGTCTCGGTCGCGTCGACGCGCAGATCGTTGTAGTACGGCTCGTCGTCCGCCTCGGTGCTGCGCACCTTCAGCGCCGCGCTCTGGACGTGGAGCTCCTCGCGCTTGTCGCCGCCCTCCGCGTAGCCCGCGCCCAGCGCGTCGATCAGGCGTTGGGCCAGCGGCGCGTCGCGGTCCGACTCCGCGTACGTCTCGGCGACGCTCTCGATCACCGCCTCGCCGGTGAGGAGGTTCCCCGCGACGGTGTAGTTCTCGCCCTCGCGGTGGCCGTACCAGCCGTGACACTCCTCGCCGGAGAACGTGAACGCCCCGTCGGCGTCGACACCGTGGAGCTGGCGGTTCTCGGCGCCGTCGTCGGCGTTCAGTAGCGACTGGAGCGCGTCCTCGACCGCGAGCCCGTCGTCGATGTACTCGACTCCCCGCTCCCCGAGTTCGACGTTCACGAGGCTCTGTGTCGCGACGGCGCCGTTCTCGGAGACGAACGGGCAGAGCGTCCCGACCGCGGGCAGCCGGGTGGTGACGGCGACGCCGAACCGTCGCTGCTCGTTGCCGTCCTCGTCCTCGTACTCCTCGCGCACGCAGATGCTGAACGTCACGGGCGAGCCTGTGCCCGGAGTCGGGAAAAGTCGTGCTCTCCCGGCGAAACGGACGGCGCGTCGCCGGGGCGCGGACGGACGGCGCAAGAACTAATGCCGCAGCCCCGGAGCGTTCGGACATGGGAATCATGAGTAAGATCCTCGGCGGCGGCGGCGATCGGAGCACCGAGGACTACGTCACGCTCGACCTCGAGGAGGACTTCGAGAGCCCCGGCGCCGCCGGGACGATGAGCGTCCACTTCGCCGAGATCGGCGGCCAGCAGGACGTGATCGCGATCAAGGACGCCGTCTACGACGGCGACCTCGTCGTCGCTGACATCACCCGCCACTCGACGACCGACACCGCCAGCGACCGCATCATCGAGGAGCTCCGGCAGGTCGCCGACGAGGTCGACGGCGACATCGTCAAGAAGGGCGACGATCAGATCGTCGTCACCCCCACCGGCGTCGGGATCGCCCGCGAGAAGCTGAACTAACGCCGCCCCCGATTCTCCGCCGAACCGACCCGCGCCGAGAGCGACGGCAGACTCGATACCGTCACCTACCTGTCCCCCCCGATCGAACCCCCGACCATGACTGAGGATGCGGCCGCCGGCGCGACGAGCGTCCGGGTCCGGGGGATCTACGCTACCGCGCTCACCCGGGCGCTGCTCGACGCCGGCCACCGTGTGGTACAGGCTTCGCCGCCGATCCAGCGGCGCTTCGACGCCGACCTCCCCGCCGCGGACCACGACGCCGCGATCGAGACCGGGCCGGACCGACAGGGCGTGAACGTCGCCGGCGAGCCCGACGCCGTGGCGTCGGTTCGGTCGCTGCTCGCCGACACCGAGATCGACACGCTCGCGTGGGACGACCCTGCTCCCGTCGGCGGGGTGTTCGACGGCCGCGTGAGCGAAACGCTCGGCAGCGGCGCGGTCGTCGAACTGGGCGAGACGAGCGGGTTCCTCCCGTACCGCAACGTCGACGGGGAGGTCGACGACGGCGACGCGGTCCGGGTACAGGTCGTCGAGGCGGCCCCACCGTGGGACGACGACCGCGCGGTGCTCGACACTGGCCTACGGGTCGAGGCGGGGCTCGCGACGCTCGTTCGCGGGCGCGATGGCGTCCGTGTCGCCGGACGAGACGATGCTGCCGGCCGCGAACTCGCGGGACTGACCGACCTGCTCGACACCGAACCGACCGACGGCTGGGGGCTGGAGTGGGCACGAGACGCCCGCGACGCCGAGATGGGGACGCTGGGCGACGCACTGGAACGGGCGAACTCGCGTGCCGCGGCGGTGGAGCGTGCTCTCGACGACGCCGGCGATCCGGAGCCAGTCCGTGAAGTCGCGACCCCCACGGCGGGCGCGTGGGTCTGGTTCGGCCGCGAGTCGCGGTTCGCGCTGGACGAGATCAGGCGCGAGGTGACGGCGACGATGCCGGGTCACCACCGGACCAAGGCCGGCACCGAGGCCGCCAGCGCGGGCGTCGACTTCGCGGAGGCGCTGTGCGGCGACGATCTCGGCGGTGAGTTCCCGTTCCCGGTCGTCGCCGACCAGTTCGGACCGCACGAGGGCGGTCGCGTCCGGATCGACCACGGGAAGCCGTCGGGGCGCCGGATCGTGCTCGGGGAGGGCGAGGTTGTCGAGCGGGACGACGACCAACTCACGGTCGAGCGGGAGATGAGCGGCGGCGGGACGTACGACGCGCTCGGCACCCGCCGGGAGTCCGGCGACACCGCGCGCACGAAGTTCCGCGAGGGGCGCTGGTGGTACCCGACCACCTACCGGAGCGCCGACGGCGAGCACAAGGGGACGTACGTCAATATCTGTACGCCCGTCGAACTGTTCCCGGGTTCGGTGTGCTACGTCGACCTCCACGTCGACGTGATCAAACACCCCGACGGCACCGTCGAGCGCGTCGACGACGACGAGCTCGACGCGGCGGTCGACGCGGGCGAGCTGTCCGAGGAACTGGCGGAGAAAGCCCGGAAGGTCGCCGCGAGCATCGAGCGCGCGATCTGACTACGACGACGCGTCCGTACAGGCGGTCGACTGGTGGACGAGCCCCGCGGCGTCGACGGCGACCTCGACGCTTGCTTCCTCGGCTGTGCCACACGTTCCGGAGCCGATGCTCAACATCGGTAGCTCGGCGTCGGGGTCGGCGACCGCGGTGACGACGGTGGTGCCGTACGGCGTCGGCTCGAACTCGATCCCGGTGCCCGAGCCGGCCGTCGAGCGGAACTCCCGGCGTTGGGCGTCGCCCAACGGCGTGAACGTCACCGCCTGCTCCCACGCCCGCGCCGGCACGTCGTCGACGGTCTCGGCGTCGGGGAACGACTCCGTCTCGTCGTCGGCGTACGTGAGCTCTACCCCGTCGAACCCCGCAGCCATCGCGGCGGCGGTGAACACGAGCGTCCGGTCGCTCTCGTTACGGAAGTTCACCGTCACGCGCTGAGAGCCGGGTGTCTCCGTCCCGTCAGTCGGTGCGGTACAGCCCGCGACCGGGACGGCGACCGCGAGCCCCGCGGCTGCGAGGAGCTGTCGTCGGTTCATACTGGCGGGTCTCATGGAGAGGGTATCAACCCACCGCGAGGGGAGACGCCGGGACTCGCTCAGAAGTGGTTGGGGTGTTCGGTGCCGTGCTGGAGTTCGCCACCGCGGCCGCCCTCGACGGTCGCGTCGCCCTGCTCGCCGGTCGAGGGAACGAGCACGTGGACCTCGTCGACCTCGTCGAACGCGACGATCATGTCGCGCTTGATGTTCTGTGCGGTGAGGTCGCTGATCCCGCAGCCGGCGCAGGACCCCCCGAGCTCGACGGTGACGGTTCCCGTCTCCGGGTCGGCCTCCCGGACGACGCTCCGCCCGCCGTGCATCTGGATGATGGGCATCTGCCCCGTCATCCAGTCCTCGACGCGCTGTTTCAGGCTCTCCTGGCTCATTGCTTCCCCTTCGGGACGGGGACACTGGTAGCTTGCGGTTTCCCTGCACGCCAGTGGGCGCGACAAAACTGTGTCACGGTCGTTCCTGCCGCTCAGTTCCGATCTCGGCCGCGAAGCCACGCGAGCGAGCCCAGTCCGACGCCCGCCAGCGCCGCCAGCGTGCCGAACCCCGGCGACTCGACGCGGGCGGTGGCGTCGGTCGGCGTCTCCGCACTCGTCGGCGTCGGTGTCGGAGTCACGAGGTCGTCGTACCCCCAAAGCGTCCGTCCGTCGGCGTCCGGGAAGACGTACAGCGCGGCGGGCGAGTCGAGCGTCGCCCGCGAGGCGGCGACGAACGTCGACCCGGGGACGGCCACCCGCGCCGTCCAGAACTCCGCGTGGGGGCGATCCGCCCACCACGTCAGCTCCCGCGGCGCGGCCGGATCGCTCACGTCGTGCCGTTTCACGCCGCCGCGGTACCACGAACTGTAGAGGATCCCGTCCCGGAACTCGAAGTTGTGCGCGGTCGTCCACGTCCCCTCCTGTGTCGCGTCGGGCGAGGGCGGGGGATCGATCGTCGAACGGTGGACCGGCTCCGCGGGAGTGGAGACGTCGTACAGGTCGATCCCGCCGGGGCCGCCCTGTGGGCGCTCCTCGGTCGCCCACGCCTCGCGGCCGACCGCGAGCAGGTCGCCCGCCTCGTCGACCGCGGCGTAGTGTGAATTTCCGGGCAGCCCGTCGTAGCCGTCCGCGCCTGACTCGTACTCGTCGGCGACCGTCTCCGGGTCGCGGCCGATGTGGGCGATCACCGTCGGCGCGGTCGGGTCGCGCACGTCCACCAGCCACGTCCCGGCGTCCCAGTGGGCGAGGTAGGCCACGCCGTCCTGTACGTACACGTCGTGCAGCGTACGCGGGAGCGGCGAGAGGTCGGTCCAGCGCTCGTCGTGCTCGGTGAGCGACCAGCCGCCGAGACGGGCCGGCTCGTCGGCGTCGACGATCGCGAGTTCGCGGTCGCCGCCGTCGTTGGCGGTGAGGTACGCCCGGTCACCGTCGAGGTAGGCGTTGTGGATCGGGTAGTCGGTTTCGTAGAACGACCGCTCTCGGGGCTCCGCGGGGTCGGAGACGTCGACGAACAGCGCGCCCGAGAGCTCGCTCATCCCGGGGTTGGCGGGGCCGACGACTAGCAGCGTCTCCCCGGAGAGCTTCACGTCGTAGATCCCGCCGAGTGGGCCGCCGTCGCGGTCGGCCAGCAGGTCGCGGCGCTCGGCGAGCACGCGCGGCTCGTCGGGATCGGACACGTCGACGACAGCGTACCCCGTCGTCGCGGCGACGTAGGCGGTCGTCCCGTCGTCGGAGACGACTGCCTCGGTGGCGCCCTCGACGGGGAGCCGGGCCAGCGGGCCGTACCCCGTGTCGGTCCGCGTCGGCGGCGTCCCGTCGGGGTCGCCCGCCGGGGGCGTGGGGTGGCCAGCGACACGGCCGGAGAGGAGGGCGGCGCCGCCGAGCAGCGACAGCGCCTCGCGCCTGCGCATGGTTCCGGGGAGGCGGCGTGTGCCCATAAGGGGCGGGGTCGGGCGAAACCCGCTTGGGGGTCGGGACGAACGGTGGGCCATGGAGGACGCTGATCTCGACGGACGGGTCGCGCTGGTGACCGGGAGCGCCGCGGGGCTGGGCCGCGGGCTGGCGCTCGCGCTGGCCGACGCCGGCGCCGACGTGGCGGTCCACTACTACAGCAGCGACGACGAGGCGGCGACGACGGCGGCCGACACGCGGGCGTTCGGCGCCGACGCGACGGCCGTGCAGGGGGACGTGACCGACCCCGAGAGCGTCGACGCGCTGTTCGACGAGGTGGAAACCGAACTCGGATCGGTCGACGTACTGGTGAACAACGTCGGCGACTTCGCGCCGAAACACTGGGAAGAAATCGACCTCGGCACGTGGAACCGCGTGCTCGAGACGAACCTGAACGGGACGATGCTCTGCTCGCGGCGCGCGCTGCCCGCGATGCGCGAGCAGGCGTGGGGACGAATCGTCAACGTCGGCTACGCGAGCAGCGAGAAAGCGATGGTGGGTGCGACGAACTTCCCGTACTTCGTCGCGAAGACGGGCGTGTTGATGTTCACCAGAATGCTCGCGGCCGACACGCAGGACGACGGGATCACCGTCAATGCGGTGTCGCCGTACGTGATCGAGACGAGCGACGAGTTCCCCGACGAGGCGCCGCGCGGGCGCTGGGCGACCGTCGAGGACGTGGCGAACGCGGCGCTGTTCTTCTGTCGATCCGACAGCGACTACGTCTCGGGTGAGAACGTCGAAATCGACGGCGGCTGGCTCCCCGAAGAGATCTAGTAGTCCGGTGCGTCGTCCTCGACTTCGCGCTTGAGCGAGTCGCGGCGGGACTTGGCGTCGCGCCCGGTGGCTTCGAGCAGGAACTCGTTTTTCGTGTCGACGGCGTCGCCGGCTGCCTCGAGCTCGTCGGGGCCGAGCTCGGTGGGGTCGCGCTCCTCGAACTCCACGCCGAGCCAGTCCTTCTTCCCCGAGTACTTCACCGCGCCGGCGACGACGCGCTCGAAGACGGGGTTGTCCGGCTCCTCGACGACGTAGAGGTCGCTCCCCTTGTACTCCTCGGTGTCGGTGATCTCGCCGAAGTACTCCTCGACGGTCGCCTCCATGTCCGGGATGCGCTCCTCGAGCGTCTCGCCGCGGCGCATCTTGTACTCCTTCATGCGAGCCGTTTCGCGAGCGGTCGGTTTACGAGTTGTGGGTCGCTACTCCGCCTTCTGCTGTTCCGATATATACCCGACGTGACACTCCGGGCAGATGTCGCCGGCGCGCATCGAGGAGGTGCCCACGTCGCGGGTCAGCCCGCACTCGGGACAGAAGTACTCGAGTTCGGCGTCCCGGCTCGACCGCTCGAGATCGACGTTCGCGGTCGGCGCCGTCGACTGCTCGCTGGACTCGCCTTCGTCGGTCCGGTGGCCGTTCGCGCGGTCGGTCTCGGCGTCGTTCGACTCCTCCTCCGCCGGCACGAAGTCGCCGAAGTCCACGTCGACGGGCTCGCCGTCGGGCGCCGTCGCGTCGTGCCCCTCGTCCTCGCCGGGACCTTCGGGCCACGGCATGTGCCCCTCGTCGGTCTCCTCCCGTTCAGGTGAGGCGGGTTCGGGCTGGCTCGCGTCCGGCGACGGATCCGACGGCCCCGTGGCGGGGTCGGCGTCCACGATCTCGGCGTCCTCGGACTCGACCGCCGACGGGGTCGAGGACTGCTGGGGTTCGTCGTCCGTGGTCGACGGCTCCGAGGCCGGGTCGGCGGACGACGGATCGGGGGACGAGTCGCTCGCGTCGATTATCTCGGCGTCGTCCTCGTCCGGCTCCTCGGGCGTGGCGGAGTCGCCGACGCTCAGCTCGTCGCCCGGGACCTCGTCCGGGCTGGCCTCCTCCTCCCACTGGTGGCGGCCCTCTTCGGGCGGGGACGCCGCGTCGTCGTCGAGGATCACGCCGTCGTCCTCCGCCGCGTCGGGGGCGTCGGACTCCTCGGCCGCCGCCGAGCGCTGGCCGGGGTGGACCGGCTCGTCGTCCGGCTCCGATTCGTCACCAGCGGCCTCCTCGGACGCGGGCTCCTCGGCGGGGCCCTCCAGCATGTCGTCGTCCTTCTCCGCCTGTTCGATGATGTCGGCGACGCCGCGCTCGATCGGGTCCTCGTCGGGTTCGACGGTCGCCGACTGCTCGCCGGGCTGTTCCGGCTCCGTGGCCGTCGCGGGCTCAGTCTGCCCGGTTGCGAGGTCGTCGTCGCCCCACTGCTCCCCGGCGTCCGTCCCCGCACTGACCCCGATGTCCGATGCCGACTCCTCCCGGGGCTGCTCGTCGGCAGCCGATTCTCGGAGCTGATCGATCGACGTGATCTCCTTGTTCTCGCTGACTACCTGCTTCTCCCCGCAGCGCTCGCAGGTCTTGACCTCCCGGACGGTAACGACGACCTCGTTACCCTCCTCGTTGCGTTCACGCTCGGTCTCCGGCTCGCCGAAGTCGTGTCCGAGCAGACACCTGAGTCCCATTACCCGTGTTAGACGGGCGGAAGGCTAAAAATACCCCGCCACCCGCCGTGGCGGGTCCGCCGGTCGCCGGTAGAGGTAAGCCGTTCGCACTCCCACGGGCGGGTATGGCCGTCAGTCCGGAGCATCGCGACAGGGACGAAGTGGAGTTCGAGGTGCTCGCGGCGCTGGCCGACCGCGCCGAAGAGGGGATGAGCGTGCTCGAACTGCGCGCGGCGGTCGACGCCGACATCGACCGACTCGAACCCGCGCTCGGCGACCTCAAAGACGAGGGGCTGATCGACGTCGAGAGCAACGGTGACGGGGTCGTGCTCTACCCGGCAGAGGGCGTCGTCGCCGACCCCGAGGATCTCGGTGACGAGGAGCCGAGCGTACTGGAGATCATCCGAAACCGGTTCGGGCTCTGAGCCGCCGAACCGGCGGAGTTTTTCCCGCGGACGCCGAACCGACGGGCAATGACGCTAGTCGGCGGGAGCCACGCCGATCACGGCGCGACGTTCGGCGAGCGCGGCGGTCGCGAAGTGGTCGAGGAGTACGGGCGGCCCGAGCGCACGGTTCGGGCGGTCCGCAACGGTGTCGGCGCCATCGAGATGGGGTACGGCGTCGTCGTCGTGACCGGGAACGATCGCCGCGCCGTCGTCGGCGAGGCGGTCACCAACGAGCCACCCGGCGCCGACGGCGAGGGCTGCTACGCGCTGGTGCTCGAGGACGGGACGATCGAGACCGAGCTGTTCGTGTACGACGCCGGCGAGCGTCTGTTGCTGTTCACGCCACCGGGCCGTGCCGACCCGTTGGTCCGTCGCCTCGTCGCTGCCGACCGTGACGCGACCGTCCGCGAGGCGACGACCGAGTTCGGCGTGTTCGGCGTCCACGGCCCGATGGCGACCGAGAAGATCGCGTCGGTGCTGCACAACGCCGGTGCGCCGACGGGCGCGTACTCGTTCGTCCGGGGGTCGATGGGCGACGCCGGCGTCTCCGTCGTCGCCGGCGACGCACCCGGCGGCGAGGAGAGCTACGAGGTGATCTGTGCCGCCGACGACGCCGAAGAGGTGTGGATGACGCTGCTCTCGCGGGGCAACGGCGCCGCCCCCTTCGGCTACCGAACGTACGAGACGCTCACGCTCGAAGCCGGGACGCCGCTGTTCGAGCCCGACATCCGCGGCGAGTCCCCCGAGTCGACGGGACTGACTGGCGTCGCCGGGGTCGAGGACACCGCGTGTGAGCCGAGCCACCGGCTCGTCGGCCTCCGGATCGACGCCGCGGACGACGACCGGATCCCCGAGAGCGGGGCCGCCGTGGTCGGTTCGGACAGCCCGATCGGTCGCGTGACGCGGGCGCGGTGGAGCCCGTCGCTGTCGGCACCGATCGCGTTCGCGCGGGTCGAGCGGGACGCGTCGGTTCGTGGCGTCCGGGCCGAGAGCGGAGAGATCCCGGCGACACGGTCGTCGCTCCCGTTCGTCGAGGGCGGCGAGCAGTCCGGACGGCTTCCGTCGTACTGAGCGGTCCGGCAGGGGCAGTCAGGGGAGATAGCTCCGCAGGTGCTCCCGGGAGAACAGCGTTGTGGGGCGGTCCATGTGGACCCCGATCTCGCCCGACGTGAGACGGAGGCCGAGGCGCTTGACCGGCTTCGGAAGCGAGTACGCGCGGCGCAGCCAGTGGCCGAGCCGAATCTCCGTCGCGAGCTCGTCGCGCCACGCCGCCTCGTACGCCGACAGCGTGGCCGGATCGTCGGGATCGATCGCCCGGACCGCGTGGTCTGCCGAGCGCATTCCGTAGAGGATGCCGCCGCCTGTGAACGGCTTCGTCTGTGCGGCCGCGTCGCCGACAAGAAACACGCGGTGGGAGGTGACCGACTCCGGCGGCCCGATCGGGATGGCACCCGAACAGAAGCGGTCGATCTCCGCGCCGTAGGCGTCGACGAGCCGGTCGAACCGGGCACGGGCATCGCTCTGGGCGTCCGGCCGGACCGCGAGCCCGTACTCGACGCCGGCCTCGCCCCGAGGGATGCGCCACGCGAAGAAGCTCGGGACCGTGAGGTGAACGTCGACGAAATCCCCGTGGTCGGGCTCGGGGTCGAACCCCAGCACGCCGTGGAGCTTCTCGTCGGGTTCGGGGAGGTCGACCGCACGTCTGGTCCGCGAAACCGGGCCGTCACAGCCGGCGACCATCTTCGCCTCGACCGCGAATGGGTCCCCGTCGTCCGGCGAGACGGTGAGCTCGACGCTGTCGATCCCCTCGTCGACGTCCGTGACGGTGTGGCCGTCGTGAACTTCGGCGCCGGCGTCGCTGGCCGCGCCAGCGAGCGTGCGATCCAGTTCCTCGCGGTCGATCACGTTGGAGACGGGCTCGTCCTTGTAGAACGGGTAGGCGTCGCTCTCGGGGCCGCCGACGTGGAAGTCGGCGCCGTACACCTCGTTCTGGAGCAGCTCCTCGCGGGCGCCCGACGGAGTGTACTCCCAGATGTCCCTGGAGACGTGTCCCGAGCAGGCCAGCGGCGTGCCGATCTCCCCCTGCTCGAAGGCGACCACGTCGTAGCCCGCCTCGGCCGCGCGGCGGGCGACGCGCGCGCCGGCGGGGCCGACGCCGACGACGGCGAAGTCGTACATACCCCCGACTATCCGGGCTCCGGACATATGTCTCGTGGTTGGGGCTGACAGCCGACGCGCCACAGTTCGCGGGCCGGTGCGTCGGGCTCCGGCCGTGTTCGACCCGCGCAGTCGGTTACTGCATCGACGGCACTGGTCGCGTTCTGGTACTTGAACTCGGGGAACGGCCGCGGTGCTTAGTCGACGATCGCGAGCCCGCGGCACGGCTGCTCGCTGACCCGATCGGGCCACGACACGTCGATCTCGGTCCAGGCGTCGCCGCCGTCGGCGGTGCAGTACAGTCCGTGGTTGTTCGCCGCCCAGAACGTCGCTTCGTTCGTCCCGCTCGCGAGCACCGCCCGGTACACCCCCTCACCGGTCGGAACCCCGCGGTCGTCGAGCCGCTCCCACGCGTCCCCTGTCCGACAGTAGAGGTAGGACTCGCCGACACGGTGGGCCTCGCGCGCGCTCGTCGCGGCCGAGAGCAGAACCCGCGGCTGCGAGCTGTCGGCCTGTTCGGGCGCCAGTCCGACCGCGACGCTCCAGCAGTACGTGTGGTCCAGCCCCGCCTGCGGGTGCTGCCACGACTTGCCGGCGTCCGTCGTCTCGGCGTAACCGTCGCCCGCGGCGACCCACGCGTGGTCGAGCCTTTCGGGATGGGTTGCGATGGTGTGCACGTCCCGGCGAGCACTCGGCACGCGATCGGTCCAGTCGACGCTGCCGTCGGCGTCGACACGGGCACGCAGGAGCGCGCCGGCCTCGACCGCGACGTGCAGGAGAGCCGGGTCGGCCGGATCGGGCTCGATCCAGCGAACGTGGTGGGTGTCGGGCCGCGGCGGGAACGACCACTCCGCCGACGAGGGGAGGTCCGTGATACCCGGCAGTCGCTCGAACGTCCGACCGCCGTCGGTGCTTCGGTAGAGGCGACTGGGTTCGGTGCCGGCGTAGACCGTCTCGGGGTCGTCGGGCGCGATCGTGAGCGAAGTGACGGCGTCCTGTTCGATCCCGTCGGGGCGCTCCCACGACGCTCCTTCGTCAGTCCAGCGCTGGAGACCGTGCTCGAACGTTCCGACGAACAGGGCGTCGTCCGTGACGGCGACACACTCGGGACGGGAGTCGAACCGCTGCTCGCGGACGATCGTCTCGCGGTCGGCGTCGACGACGAACAGCGCGTCCTCGTAGGCGGCGTAGACGGTGGACATGACCGGAGAGTGGGCACCGAGCGTCGAAAAGGTGGGGTCCGCTACTGCTCGCTCGTTCCGTCGTCGGTCTCCGTCTCGGTCGCGCTCTCGGCCAGGTGGTCGTGGTGGTCCTGATGGTCGGCCTGATCGCGGTAGGTCAGTCCGATCAGGTAGGCTGCACCGTCGTAGCGATAGATCCCGCCCACGTCGCCGTCACACTGCCGGGTGAACATGTTGGCTATCTGTCGTCCCGTCGGGATCGAGAGCCCGCGATCGACCCGAGTGTCGACCTCGGCGTCGGCGAGTTCGTCGAGCGGGTTCTGCAGCTCCGGGATCTCCGCGACTGCCTCGGTGTCGAGGCTGCAGCGTGTCTCCGTCTCGTCGCCGCTGGCCCGGATGACGGTCATCGACACCGGCGGCTCGGCGAAGGGGTTGAGCCGGGCGCGCTCGGCGGCCGTACAGCCGGCGGTGCCGGCGAGCGTCGCCGTCGCGCCGACGGCGAGCAGCCGGCGGCGGGAGAGTTCGGGCATCAGTCGTCGTCGGCCGCGGGCGCTTCGGCTTCCTCCTTCGCCGGCTTCCGGCGGTCCGCGCGTGGCCCCTCCAGATCGATCTTCGGGAGGTAGTCGCGGAGGTAGCGGCCGGTGTGGGAGCCGTCAATTCGGGCGACCTCCTCGGGCGTGCCGCTCGCGACGACCTCGCCGCCGCCCTCGCCGCCCTCGGGGCCGAGGTCGACGACGTTGTCGGCGTTCTTGATCAGGTCGAGCTCGTGCTCGACGACGACGACCGTGTTGCCGTTGTCGGTCAGCCGCTGGAGCACCTCGATCAGCTTGCGCTCGTCCTCCTTGTGGAGGCCCGTGGTGGGCTCGTCGAGCAGGTACAGCGTCTCACCGGTCTGTTTCTTGCCGAGCTCCTCGGCCAGCTTGACGCGCTGGGCCTCACCGCCCGACAGCGTGGTCGAGGGCTGGCCGAGCTTCATGTAGCCGAGCCCCACGTCCTTCAGGAGCTTCAGTCGGCGGCGGAGCTGGCTGTTGGCCTCGAAGAAGTCGTACGCCTCGGCCACGTCCATGTCGAGCACGTCGGCGATCGTCTTCCCCTTGAACTCCACGTCGAGCGTCTCGTCGTTGTAGCGCGCGCCGCCGCACTCCTCGCAGGGGACGTGCACGTCCGAGAGGAAGTTCATCTCGATCTTGACCGTTCCCTGCCCGCCGCACTCCTCACAGCGGCCGCCCTTCACGTTGAACGAGAAGCGCCCCTTGTCGTAGCCGCGCTGCTGGGCGAGCTTCGTCTGGGCGAACGCCTCGCGGATGTGGTCGAACACCCCGGTGTACGTCGCCGGGTTCGATCTGGGGGTGCGACCGATCGGCGACTGGTCGATCAGTCGGACCGTCTCGATCTCGTCGGTCCCCTCGATCGCGTCGTGCTCGCCGGGATCGACGCTGGTGTTGTCGTTCATCTTCCGGGCCAGCCCTTTGTACAGCACGTCGTGCATCAGCGTCGATTTGCCCGATCCGGAGACGCCCGTAATCGCGGTGAACTGCCCGATCGGGAGATCCACGTCGACGTTCTTGAGGTTGTGCTGGCGGGCGCCGACGATCGTGAGCGCCGCGTCGCTCTCCCGGCGCTCGTCGGGGACGGGCACCCCCTTCCGGCCGGCGAGGTAGTCGCCGGTGACCGACGCGTCGGTGTTCACGATGTCGTCGAAGTCGCCCTGTACGACGATCTCGCCGCCGCGCTTGCCCGGGCCGGGCCCCATGTCGATCACGTGGTCGGCCCGGCGCATCGTCTCCTCGTCGTGCTCGACGACGAGCAGCGTGTTGCCGAGATCGCGCAGACCTTCGAGCGTGTTCAGGAGGCGGTCGTTGTCGCGCTGGTGGAGCCCGATCGAGGGCTCGTCGAGCACGTACAGCACGCCGACGAGGCCGGAGCCGACCTGCGTCGCGAGCCGGATGCGCTGGCTCTCGCCGCCCGACAGGGTGGAGGCCTCGCGGTCGAGCGTGAGGTAGTCGAGTCCGACCTCCTCCATGAAGCCGAGGCGGGCGCGAATCTCCTTCAGGATCTCCTCGGCGATCGTCCGGTCGCGCTCGGAGAGGTTCGCCTCCATCCCCTCGAAGTGCTCGCGGGCGTCGGCGATGCTCAGTCGGTTGACCTCGGTGATGTCGGTGCCGTCGACGAGCACCGAGCGGGACTGCGGCTTGAGCCGGGTCCCCTCGCAGGCCGGGCAGGTGGTGACGGCCATGTACTCCTCGATGTGCTCGCGGGTGGAGTCGCTGTCAGTCTCGACGTGGCGGCGTTCGAGGTTGGGGATGACGCCCTCGAAGCGCTTCTCCTTGCGTCGGGTGCCGTTCTTGGTCTGTCGCTGGAACACCACCTGCTCGTCGGTGCCGTAGAGGAACTGGCGCTGCTGGTCGTCGGTGAGCTCGGAGAACGGCGTCGTCACGTCGACGCCGAAGTGGGCGGCCACGCTGTCGATCCGGGTCTGGTAGTACGAGCGGTTGTAGCTCCACGCCTCGAACACGTCCTTGATCGGCTTGTCCGGGTCGACGACCACGAGGTTCTCGTCGACCTCCTTCGTCTCGCCGATTCCCTCACACTCCGGGCAGGCGCCGTGGGGGGAGTTGAAGGAAAAGGATCGCGTCTCGATCTCCGAGAAGTCGATCCCGCAGTGGGTGCAGGCCAGTTCTTCGGAGAACTCCACGACGAGCCGGTCGTCCTCGTCGGCGTCCGTCTCGTCGTCGGCGAGGTCGCCGGTGCTCCGGGAGACGTTGCCGCCGAACGACTCGGGCAGGTCTTCGGGCGGCTCGGGGAGGATCACCTTCAGCACGCCGTCGCCCTCCTCGAGGGCGGTCTCGACGGAGTCGGTGATCCGCGAGCGGTCTTCCTCCCGGACTTTCACGCGGTCGACCACCACGTCGATCGTGTGGTCGTAGTTCTCGTCGAGGTCGGGGTCGTCGGTCGTGAGGTCGTAGCGCTCGCCGTCGACCTCGACGCGGGCGTACCCCTCCGAGACGAGCTCCTCGAACAGGTCCTCGAAGGCACCCTTCTGGTCGCGGACGACGGGCGCGGCGATCTTCGCCCGTGTCCCCTCGGGCAGTTCGAACACCCGGCGCACCATCTGCTGGGCGCTCTGAGTGCCGACCTCGCGACCGCACTCCGGGCAGTGAGGCGTCCCGACGCGGGCGTACAGCAGCCGCAGGTAGTCGTGCAGTTCGGTGACGGTGCCGACGGTCGATCGGGGGTTGTTCGCGGCGTTCTTCTGGTCGATCGAGATGGCCGGCGAGAGCCCCTCGACGGACTCGACCTGCGGTTTGTCCATCTGGCCCAGGAAGTTCCGGGCGTACGCCGACAGGCTCTCGATGTAGCGGCGCTGCCCCTCGGCGTAGACGGTGTCGAACGCCAACGAGGACTTCCCCGACCCCGAGAGCCCGGTGACGACGCTGAACTCCTCCCGCGGGATCTCCACGTCGAGATCCGCGAGGTTGTTCTCCTCGGCCCCGCGGACCTCGATGAAGTCCTTACTCATTCAGCGCCGGCTACGGAGTCGGCAGGGTTGAACCCGTCGGTCCCGGGGGGTCGCGCGCACGCGGAACCGGGCTACTCAGCGTTGGATGGTGATCCGTCGAACCGCCACCTTCCCACAGCTCGGACAGGTGTGCTCGTACCTGACCTCCGCACCGTCGGTCTCGCTGGTCCAGTTGCCGTCGGCGTCGTCGTAGCCACAGGCCGGACAGACCGTCTCGACCTCGTCGTAGCGATCCCGAAGCGTGTCGAGGGGGTTCATGCCGCGGTTGCTCGTGGCCATAACGTGGATGTTTTAGGGCCGACCGACATAAACCCTTGTGCATAGTTCACAACTACCACAGAGAGAGGGAGAGATCGGTCACGTCGCTGTGGAAACCGACCGCAGAAGCGCCTCGAAAGGTGTCGCCGCCAGTGTGGCGGGTCTCGATCAGGCCGGGACGACCGTGATCTGCTGTTTGCGGTCGATGGCGTCCTCGAGCTCCTCGGCGATCGCCGAGCCGCGGGACACCTGCACGTCGCCGCCGCGGCCGACGGTGGCGGTGAACAGGTAGTCGCCGTCGGCGCGGACCTCGACGGTCTCGCCGACGTGCTCGTCGAGTCGGAGCACGACGTGGCGGGCGGTGATCTCCGGCTCGACCACCTCGCCCTGCGGCGATCCCACGCTCTCCGTGCCGCCGTTGGCGCTCGCCGGCGCGGGGTTCTCCTCGTGGGTGCGCACGTCGATGTCGATGCCGAGGCGGTCCTCGATCTCGCTGATCCGGCCGCCGCCCTTGCCGATCACGTAGGAGATGTCGTCCTCCTCGACGTAGACGACCGCGCGGTCCTGCCCCTGGAGTTCGACCTCGACGTGGCCGCGGGCGACCGAGTGGATCTCGCGTTCGATCTCCTGTTTCGCGATCTGGTTCACGCCGGAGGTCTCCTCGCCCTCGTCGTCGAGCGGGACGGTGACGACCTGTCGGTTGAACGTGTAGATCTCGTACTTCGGCTCGCCCGTCTCGGTGTCCGAGACCATGATCACCGGGCGCGCGAGGTCCTCCGCCGTCAAGCCGGCGGGCACCTTCACCTCCGTCTCCACGTCGTACACGGTGTGGATCTGCCCGGCCTCGATGTAGACGACGGTGTCGACGACCTGCGGGATCATCCCGAGCTCGACGCGGCCGACGAGGCGCTGGAGCGCGTCGATCGCGCGGGTCGCGTGGACGACGCCGATCATGCCAACGCCCGCCAGCCGCATGTCCGCGAACGTCTCGAAGTCGCTGGACTTCCTGACCTCGTCGTAGACGGTGTAGTCCGGCCGGACCATCAGCAGCGAGTCGGCGGTGTTCTCCATCGAGCCGCCGAGCTCGGTGTACTGGGTGATCTCGGGGCCGACCTGCAGGTCCCGCGGCTTCTCCATCGTCTTGACCGCGAAGTCGTTGTCGTTGAGGTACTCCGCGACCGCCTGCGCAAAGGTGGACTTCCCGGCGCCGGGCGAGCCCGAGATCAGCACGCCGCGCTGGCGCTCGGTGAACCGCTGTTTGAGCTCGTCGGCCATCGCGTAGTCCTCGAACGTGGTCTTCGCGACCGGGCGGACGGCCGTGATCTCGATCGCGTCGGCGAAGGGGGGCCGCGCGACGGCGATCCGGTAGTTCTTGTACTGGACGATGTCCATCCCCTCCTCGCTGAGCTCGATGAACCCCTCCGAGGAGGCGCGGGCAGTCTCGATCACTTCGGTCGCCCACTCCTCCATCTGCTCGTCGCTGGTGGGCTCGTCGGCGACGTGCTCGTAGGACATCTCGCCGATGCTGCCCCGCTTCGCTTTCGGCCGGGTGTCCGAGCGGAGGTGGAGGCTCATCGTGTCGTCGGTGAAGAACTCCTCGATGGCCAGCCCCTCGCTCTCGGGCTCGGCGGACTCGGTGTCGACGACCGGTTCGAGGTAGTCCACGTCGAGCCCCTTCGCGCGGGCGACCTCGGCCTGCACGCCGTCGCTCGTGAGCAGCGTCGCGGCCTGCTGGGCGGCGATGTCGCGGATCAGCGCGTCGATGTCGCCCTCGCCGGCGCCTTCGGTCTCGGCAGCGTTCGGTCGGCGCCCGACGTACTCGACTTCGATCTCCCCCTCGTCGGCGTAGTCGGCGAGGCGCTGGAGCTCCTCCAGCCCCTTCCAGCCGGGGTCGTAGCCGGCGTTGGCCTGGGCTTCGAGCTCGCCGACGACGGCTTCGGGGACGTAGACGGTGACACCCTCGTAGCGCCCGTCGGCGACGCGTTCGGAGACGCGGCCGTCGACGACGACGCTGGTGTCGGGAACGACGTTCACACGCGAGATAGACGGCGGAGGCTCAAAAGGGTGTATACCACGTCGGGCGTGTCGCGCCGGGCGGCCAACACCGGCCGCCCGGCAGCGTCGACGTGCTCGGCGTCGCTGGGTCTAATCAGTCGGTCGCCGGTACGCCTCCCGGCCGCTACGACGGTAGTTCCCGTCGGAACCCGCCTCAACGGGGTTCAGTTTCACGTTAGAGAGTGACACACAAGAACCTGACGGCCACAGCCGCACGGGTCGCGGTGAAAACGGGTCGAAAAACGTGATCGCGGAACAGTCGCCGCCCGGGGCGAGCTAGTCGGCGCTACTTGCCCTTGCCGCTCGCGGCGTCGACGAGCGCCTGCAGGTCGAGGTGGCCGGCGCCGTGGTACGTCTCGCCCTCGTCGGGCATCGACGCGGTCTCCTGGATCAGCGACTCGACCTCCTCGACGGAGGCGTCGGGGTTCAGCGAGCGCACCAGCGCGACGGCGCCGGTGACCTGCGGCGCCGCCATCGAGGTGCCGGCCTTCCAGGCGTACCCCGAAGTTGGGTCGTCGGTGCCGTCGTCGGACACGACTGTCGAAAGAACGAGGTCGCGGTAGTACTCCTCGGGCCCATTCAAGTCAGCGTTGCCCCCACCCGCACTAACGTCGACGGCGGAGCCGTAGTTCGTGTAGAATGCGGGCTGGGTTGTCGGCTCCTCGAGACGGTTGCCGGTGAGCCACTTCTCTTCGTTGTCCGAGTGTTTGCCACCCCAACCGAAGCCGATCGGACCGGTCGCAGAGACACCGAATATGCCCTCCGCCTCCGTTGGGAGGCTGAGAATGCCGTCTTCGTCCATGTCCTGGCTGTCATTCCCAGCCGAGTTCACGATGAGCATCCCCTGCTCGCGTGCGTAGGCGGCGGTCCGCTCGTAGGCTTCCTTGATCTCGATGACTGCCGGGTTTTCGGCTGGGAGAGGCGGGTAGCCCAGGCTGATATTCGCCGCGTCACACCCGTCTTTGGCGGCCTCGACGAGCGCTCCCAGCACGTCGCCCGACGCCGCCTCAACGCCGGAGAAGACCCGATAGGCGACGAGCTCGGTTTCGGGCGCACTTCCCAGCACGCCGCCGTCGGGACCGTCGTTGCTGTTCGTTGCAGCGACGGTCCCCGCGACGTGGGTTCCGTGGTCGCCTGCGCCGTTCGGCCGGAAGTCGTAGGGGTCCGTCGTGAAGTTCTGGGATAGTTCAGGGTTGACTACATCAGCAAGATCGGGGTGGCCGTCGTAGACGCCGGAGTCGACGATCGCGATGCGAGTTCCCGCACCCTCGGTTACGTCGTGGACGGTCTTACCGCCGCCGGGCTTGTCTGTGAGGTTATCAACCTCCTGAACGCGTTTGTCCCACTGGAGTTCGGTGTTCGTCGCCGGACCATCGTGGTTGTGGCTTGCGCTGTTTCCTTTCCCGTTCGGTCCCGAGTGTTCGACCGCCGGCCCCGTATCGTCCTGATAGACGGCGATATCGGGCGTCGTCGAGGCCACACCCGGAACCTCGTCCGGGTCACCACTTGCGGCAAGCAGGTCGATCTCTCCGATGTCGTGGATGATGTCTACACTGTCTGGAACGTCACTACGGTCGACCTCCTGGAGATCGATAAGGAACCGTTCAGTTCCCTCATCGCCGGTCGCAACCGCACTCCCCGTCGCAAATACCGAACCGCCAATTACGCCCGCTGTACCCTTGAGGAACGTTCGCCTGCTACTGTTACGCATCCACACACTATGACGGAACTGGTCGCTAAAACCTTACGTAAATTTTGCTTGAATTGTAAACAGTTCATTCCCGAAACAGCAGTCGATTCGGCGGGCGCTATCGACCCGGAGTCAGAAACCGAAGAGAACGGCAGATCAGTCGATGTGGCCTTCGCGGCGGAGCTGCTCGGCGTCCTGTTCGTCGTAGCGCCACTCGATGTTCCCCTTCTCGTCCTGCCAGTCCCAGGGCTCGAGGATGACCACGTCGTCCTCGTTGATCCACGTGCGGTACTTCATCCGACCCGGGATGCGCCCGAGTCGGGTCTCGCCGTCGGCACACCGAACCCGGACGTGGTTGCCGCCGAGGTGCTCGGTGACGACGCCGAACACCTGGTCGTCGTCCGGCATCCGGAGGTTCTTCCGGCCTGATGAATCGTCGCTCATACGGGTACTACGGCACACCCACGGATAAGCCGTGGGATACGTCCCCGAAACGGAGTGACACACCCCCGGCGCCGACGCCGAGAGAGACAGCGTTAACCCGTCCCTCCGAGAAGCGGGCGTATGAACGGAACGCACGACACCGGGGGTGTCCATCGATGCGCGTAGTCGCGAAGTTCGGCGGCACCTCGCTGGGCTCGGGCGACCGGGTCGATCGGGCTGCCGACTCCGTCGCCGACGCCGTCGCGGCGGGCCACGAGATCGCCGTCGTCGCCAGCGCGATGGGCTCACAGACCGACGACCTGCTCGACGAGATCGCCTTCGACGCCAGCGACGAGGACCGCGCCGAGATCGTCTCGATGGGCGAACGCACCTCGGTCCGGATGCTGAAGGCCGCGCTCGCGGCCCGTGGCGTCGACGCGACGTTCCTCGAGCCCGGCGACGAGAACTGGCCGGTCGTCACGAACGAACGTGGGGAGATCGACGCCGAGGAGACCAAGCGGCGAGTCGAGGCGCTCGCGGCGACGCTCGACGACACCGTCCCCGTGATCACGGGCTTCCTCGCGGAGGACCCCGCCGGCAACGTGACCACGCTCGGCCGCGGCGGGTCGGACACCACCGCGATGATGCTGGGGAACTACCTCGACGCCGACGAGGTGGTGATCGTCACCGACGTGGAGGGCGTGATGACCGGCGACCCACGCGTCGTCGAGGGCGCGCGCAACGTCGGCTCCATCACCGTCGACGAACTGCGGAACCTCTCGTTCCGCGGCGCCGAAGTCGTGGCACCCTCCGCGCTCGTCTACAAGGACGAGGACCTCGGCGTTCGGGTGGTCCACTACCAGCACGGCGACCTCCTCTCGGGCGGCACCAGCGTCGAGGGGAGCTTCGAGCACCTGATCGACATGGAGGAGGCGCCGCTGTCCTGTCTCACCGTCGCCGGGCGGGCGATCCGGAACCGACCGGGGATACTCGCGGAGGTCTCACAGAAGCTCGGCGACGCCGGGATCAACATCGACGCCGTCGCCAGCGGGATGGACTCGCTGACGTACTACGTCGAGACCGAGGTCGCCGAGGAGGCCGAGGCGACGCTCCACGACGCGGTCGTCGAGGACGACTCGCTCTCCTCGGTCACCGTCGAGGACGAGATCGCCGTGATCCGCGTCACCGGCGGCGAACTGCCGAACCAGCCGGGCGTGATCCGCTCGCTGGTCGACCCGCTCGCGGAGGCGGGGATCAACATCCACGACCTGATCACCTCCGCGACATCCGTCGCGATCTTCGTCGCGTGGGAGGACCGCGAGGAGACGCTCGACATCGTTCACGAGCAGTTCTGAAACGGAACGGTTCCGCGGTTTTCGGGCGGAAGCCGGAGCGAAAGCCGGCGACGAGTCGCGAGACGCGCCGTCAGGAGCCGCGCCACGTGTGGCCGCACTCGACACAGGTGAACACCCGAACCTCGTAGGAGCCGCCCGGCTTCGGCCGTGTTTCGTAGTAGGCCCGGCTGCCGTCGCAGCCCTCGGCCGGACAGGAGTTCTCCATCGTCTCGTTGGCGTTCTCCGTCCCGTCGACGACGGGGGGAGCCCCGTCGTCCTGCTGTTCGTCCTGCGTCGTCATCGCCGCCTCCGCCTGCGCATCCCGGGGCTCCTCGTTCTCACAGGAGCCACACACCCACGTGTCGCCCGCCGTGCGCATCATCGAACCACACTCGTCGCAGAAATTCATACACGACGGGAGACGGCTGCCCGGTTTATGCGTTAACTTCGGGTCCGGGGCGGCCCTACGGCACCGGCGGCGACTCCGCGTCCATCGCGGCCTCCCGCAACTGCCGTTCCTCGTCGGTCTCGACAGCGAGGTCCGGGACGGGCTGGACCGACTCCTCGTCGTCGATCGCGACGAACGTGAGATGCGAGGAGGCGGTCTCGCGCTCGACGCCCTCACTGGGGCGTTCGGCGGTCACGTCGACGCGCACCTGCATGCTCGTCTCGCCCGTGTCGTAGACGTAGGCGGTCAGGACCGCGATGTCGCCGAGGTCGATCGGCGCGTGGAAGTCGACGCGCTCGATGCTCGCGGTGACGACCTGCGAGCGGGCGAACCGCCGGGCGGCGACGACGCCGCCGAGGTCCATGCGGTGGAGCACCCAGCCGCCGAGCGCGCGCCCGAGGTTGTTGGTCGCGTCGGGCATCACCACCTCGCTGGTCTCGGTGTAGGAGTCGATCAGCCTCACCATTCGAGCGACCCCCCGGAGCGGTACTCCGTCACCTGCGTCTCGAAGAAGTTCTTCTCGCGGTTGAGGTCGGCGGCCTCCGAGAGCCACGGGAACGGGTTCTCGGTGCCGTACGCCTCGTCCATCCCCAACTGCGTGAGCCGGCGGTCGGCGACGTACTCGACGTACTCCGCGAACTGGGTCGGCCCCATGCCGAGGATCTCCTCGGGACAGGCCTCGCGAGCGTACTGCTGTTCGAGCTCGACGGCTTCGAGGATCAGCTCCCGGATCTCGGCCTCGAACTCGTCGGTCCACGCGTCGGTCTCCCCCCGGATGGCGTCGATCAGCTCGATCCCGAAACCGAGATGCAGCGACTCGTCGCGCATGATGTACTCGAACTGCTGCCCGATCCCCTCCAGCTTCCCCTGTCGCTTCAGGCCGAGCATCATCGCGAAGCCGGCGTAGAAGAAGATCCCCTCCATGATGACGTAGAAGCCGATCAGGTCCCGGAGGAACGCCCGCACGTCGGCCTCGTCGTCGATGGTGAACTCGGGGTCGTCGACGACTCGGGTGAGGTCGACGACGAACTCGTCTTTGGCCTCGATCGCGGGGATGCGGTCGTACATCCCGTAGAGGTAGTCGGGCTCGAACCCCAGCGAGTCACAGCAGTAGATGAACGTGTCCGTGTGGACCGCCTCCTCGTACGCCTGCCGGAGGAGGTACTGCCGACACTCCGGCGCCGTCACGTGGTCGTACACCGCGAGCACGATGTTGTTCGCGGTCAGCGACTCCGCCGTCGAGAAGAAGCCGAGGTTCCACTCGACCAGCCGCCGCTCGGCGTCGGAGAGCTCGTCGCCGTTCCACTGGGTCACGTCGTTGCCCATCGGGATCTCCTCGGGCACCCAGTTGTTGTCGACGCCGGCCTCGTAGTACTCGCGGGCCCACTCGTAGTCGAACGGGAGGATCTTGTTCGGGTCGTGCGTGTCGCTGTCGGTGAGGTAGGTGATCGGCATTACTGACAGGCCTCGCAGGTGGGGTCTTCGACGCTCGGAATCTCCGAGCCGTCGCTCGATTCGCCGTCGGCGGCCGCCTCGCTCTGGTCGCCGTCCGCGTCCCGGCGCTGTGTGCGCCCGTACTCCTCCATGTCCAGCGTGGACTTCTCGAACTGGCTGGCGCCGAGCGTGCGGAGGTAGTACGTCGTCTTCAGCCCGAGCTCCCACGCCCGCTGGTACACGTCGTCCAGCAGCGTCCCGTCCGTCGAGGGGAAGAACACGTTGTGGCTCTGTGACTGGTCGACCCAGATCGCCCGCCGGGCGGTGAGTTCGAGCTGGTGGCGCGGGTCGATCTCGAAGGCGCCGCGGTGGCGCTCCCGAATCGCCGGCGGGATCGACTCGATCTCCTGGATCGCGCCGTCGTGGAACTTGATCTCGTCGAGCATCTCGTCGGTCCAGAGGCCGAGTTCGTCGAGCTCCTCGACGAGATGCTCGTTGACGACCGTGAAGTCGCCGCTCATGTTCGACTTCACGTAGAGGTTCGAGTAGCGCGGCTCGATCGAGGGCGTGGTGCCCGCGATGGTCGAGATGGTCGCCGTCGGCGCGACCGCGGTGGTGTTGGAGTTGCGCATCCCGTGTTCGGCGACGTGGTCGCGCACCTCGCTCCAGTCGAGGCGTTCCTCGGGCTCCACATCGACTTCCTCGCCGCGCTCCTCCTCCAGCAGTGAAACGGTGTCCTGCGGGAGCAGCCCGCGGTCCCACTTCGACCCCTCGTAGGAGTCGTACGTGCCGCGTTCCTTCGCGAGGCGCGAGGAGTTCAGGATCGCGTGGTACGCGACCTGCTCCATCGTCTGGTCGGCCACATCGAGCGCCTCGTCGCTGGCCATCCCGACGCCCTGCTGGGTGAGCATCTCGTGGAACCCCATCACGCCGAGCCCCACGGGCCGGTGGCGCGTGTTCGCGCGCTCGGCGCGGTCGGTGGGGTAGAAGTTCAGGTCGACGACGTTGTCGAGCATCCGCATCGCCGTCTCCACGGTGTCCGCGAGCGCCTCACGGTCCAGTTCCTCGCCGTCGACGTGCTTCGCGAGGTTGACCGAGCCGAGGTTACAGACCGCGGTTTCGTCCTGCGAGGTGTTGAGCGTGATCTCCGTACAGAGGTTCGAGCTGTTGATCGTGCCGTAGTGGTCCTGCGGCGAGCGGACGTTACAGGGGTCCTTGAACGTGATCCACGGGTGGCCCGTCTCGAACAGCCGGGTGAGCATCGTCCGCCAGAGCTCCTCGGCCTCGACGCGCTCGTACTGGCGGAGTTCGCCGTCGTCGGCGGCCTGCTCGTACTCCTCGTACAGCTCCTCGAACTCCTGTCCCGTCGCCTCGTGGAGCTCGGGCACCTCGTCCGGCGAGAACAGGGTCCACTGCTCGCCGGCCCGCACGCGCTTCATGAACAGGTCGGGCACCCACGCCGCGGTGTTCATGTCGTGGGTGCGTCGGCGCTCGTCCCCCGTGTTCCGTTTGAGGTCGAGGAACGCCGGGAAGTCCATGTGCCACGCCGCGAGGTACGCACAGGCGGCGCCGCGGCGCTTTCCGGAGCGGTTGATCGCGCCGGTCACGTCGTCTGAGATGTTGAGGAACGGGATCACGCCCGTCGACTCGACGCCGGTGGACTCGATCAGCGAGCCCTCCGCGCGGACGTTCGTCCAGTCGTTGCCCAGCCCGCCGGACCACTTCGAGAGCTTCGCGTGGGCCTTGTAGGAGTCGAAGATGTCCTCCAGATCGTCCTGCACCGTCGTGAGGTAGCAGGAGGAGAGCTGTGGGTGGGTGGTGCCGGCGTGGAACAGCGTCGGCGTCGAGTGGACGAACCGCAGCGTCGACAGCGCGTCGTAGAACTCCACGGCGCGGGACTCCCGATCCTCGGGGTCCTCCGCGAGCGCGACGCCCATCGCGACGCGCATCCAGAACGCCTGCGGGAGTTCGAGCGGTTCGTCCCCCTCGACGGTCCGGAGGAAGTACCGCTGGACCAGCGTGGAGACGGCCATGTAGCCGAACTGCTCGTCGCGCTCGGGCACGAGCGCGTGGGCGAGCGACTCGAGATCGTACTCCGCCATGCGCTCGTCGAGCAGGTCGCGCTCGACACCCGTCTCGATCGCCTCCACGAACGACGCGCGGTACGTTTCGCCCGAGAGCGGGCCGTCTGTCCCCGTGACGTTGCGGGCGTGCCGCCAGCGCGCGACCCGTGCGGCCGCGTCGTCGTGGGTCGGGTCGCGCTCGGTGCGCGCGGTCAGCACGCCGATCAGCGCCTCGTCGATCTCGTCGGCGTCGGCGCCGTCGTAGCTGTCGCGCTCGGCCGCCCGGGCGAGCTCCTCGCGGTCGCTCGCGAGGTCGAGATCCGCCGTCGCCGCGGCGAGTCGGTCCTCGATTCGATCGGTCGTCGGTGGGGTTGCCTGAGTCATGTCGACGGCGGGCCCGCCGGGAGCGATCGACGGCGTCGCCACTACTGACACCGCTATCGGTCGATTTCGGATCGCTCCCGCGAACCGAGCCCTGCCGTCTGATCGGTTTTCGGCGACCGGGTTAAGACTTTCCCAGCTTGCTTGGAGTAGTACAAGCTAGATTGTTTAGATGGGGCGAGAGGGTCCGACGCGTCGCTGTGCGGGCGGTACTGGCGGGAGAGAACGACGGCGGCGGTCGGCAGTTCGGGCGTCAGCGCCCCTCTCGGAGGCGCTCTCCGATCTCGGGCGGGAGGGCGGCGTCTTCGACGGCGTCGACGACGCGGTCGACGTCGTAGCTCACGCGGTGCTCCTCGACCGAACGGTCGTCGAGGTCGACGACCGCGTACGCCGCGTCGGGGTCGCGGTCGCGGGGCTGGCCGACGCTCCCGGGGTTGAGGACGATCCCCTCGTCGAACACGGCGTGGTGCTGAACGTGCGTGTGGCCCATGATCAGAAGCGCCTCGCCGTCGAGCAGGTCGGGCGTGAACTCCCGGGGGTACGTGTAGTGGTCCGGGTCGTCGGGGTGGCCGTGGACGATCTTCACCCGGCCGTCGGCGACGCGGCGCTCGGTCGGCAGCGCGCCCAGCCAGCCGATCGCGCCGGCGTCGAGCTGGTCGCGGGCGTGGTCGACGCCCGCCTTCGCCATCCCGTTGAAACCGACGGCGTCGCCGCTGGCGACCGCGCGGTCGTGGTTGCCCTGCACCGTCGGGATGCCGCGGTCCCGAACCGCGTCGACACACGCCGCCGGCCACGGGTTGTAGCCGACCACGTCGCCGGCACAGACGAGCAGGTCGACCGACGGCATCGCGTCGAGCACCCGCTCCAGCGCGGGTAGGTTGCCGTGGACGTCGGAGATGACCCCGAGTTGCACGGGGGACGAAAACAGCGCGACCGGGAAAAGCGCCGCGCTACTCCCCGTTGTAGATGGCCGTCTCGATCCCCGCGGCGTCGACGCCGACGCCCGCCGCACAGACGGCGTGCTCGAACGCGTGGTCGTACAGTTCGCTCGCGGCCGCGCCGGGCCCGTCGGCGGCGAGCGCGAACGGCTCGGGGTCGTCCTTCTCGTAGGTGGCCACCAGCGTCGGCTCGTCGACCTCGCGGACGAGCAGCGCGTCCCGGCGGACGGTCCCGACGACCGCGGAGTCGGCGCCGACGACCGTGGCGATCCGGGGCGTGTCGTAGTCGTCCTTCTCGAAGTCCAGCGCGAACAGCGCGCTCACGAGCGCGTCCCGGGCCGGGTAGCCCAGCCCGAGCTTCTCCGCCACCGGGTCGACGTGGGAGCCGTTGCCGACGACCGCGAGCCCACGGTCGCCGACTGTCCGGACGCAGTTGTAGGAGACGTACGGGTTGTCCGTGGGTTCGGCGTCGTCGGTCGGGACGACCGTGAGGCTGCCGTCGCGTTCGATGACCTTCCGGTTCGGGAACGAACGCGAGGAGACGCGGTAAGCTGCCAGTCCGGGGGCGGCGACGAGGAAGCGGCCGACGTACATACCGTCTCTGTGGCGTAGACCGGCAAGTAGGTGGTGATTCTTGATCAGCGAGAACCGGGTCTACGGTGGTTCCCACCGACCGGGAACCGCCATTGCGGCTAAGCCCTCACGGGTCGAACGTCCAGATATGGCAACACAGGAAGTCAAACTCCGAAGCACGGTCGCAGGGTTCACCGCGGAGGGGAAGCTCCACACGCTGAGCGTGTGGTTCATCCTCGCGCTGCGGTTGATGATGGGGCTGGCGTTCCTCCAGAGCGGCCTCGATAAGGTGCTCAGCGGGAGCTTCTCGGCCGCGGGCTACCTCAACAACGCCCCGGCCGCCAACGGCAGCCCGGCCGCTGGACTGTTCGAGGCGATGGGGTCGTCGCCGCTGTTCCTCGACTTCGTGAACGTCGCGGTCCCGTGGGGCGAGGTGCTCATCGGGCTGGGCCTCCTCGTCGGCGGCCTCACCCGCCTCGCCGCGTTCTGGGGCGCGTTCATGATGCTCATGTTCTACCTGGGCAACTGGAGCGTGGACCACGGCTACATCAACGGGGACTTCGCGTACATGCTCGTGTTCCTCGCCGTGGCAGCGTTCGGTGCGGGCCGCATCCTCGGCGTCGATCAGTACATCGAGCAGTACGAGATCGACGGCCGGCCGCTGGTCGAGCGCTACCCGTGGATGCGCTACCTGCTCGGGTAGCCTCGCGAACCTTTTTCGGAGAAGCCGGAGCAAGCAGGGTGTGGCGAGCGAACGGGAGATGTTGTGCGCGAACTGCCATCGGAGACGCCACGGGACCGAGTAGCACACCGGCCGCCGGCACCGTGATCGACTCCGAAACACTCATACTTCCCAGCGGACTACCGATGGTTGCGAAGCACGCCGCCGAGCGGAAGACGGCAAACGTGTCAGAGTAGTTCCATGGGGTAGCGGCCAATCCTGGAGCCTTCTGGGGGCTCCGACCCAGGTTCGAATCCTGGTGGAACTATCTTCTCGCAGTTCTCGACCGGTCAGCGATAGCCACCGAGTTCACCCGAAATCGGCACCCTACTTCTCGACGTCCAGCAGCGCCACGCGCTCCAGCACCAGGTCCGCTAGCCCGCCGTCGACGGCGTCGAGCGCGGCCTCGGAGATGTCGAAAAACTCCCGGACCGTCCCCTCGTCGTACGCCCCCAGAACCGACGCCTCGTCGATGTGGTCCCGGAGCATCTCGATCGCGTCCGCTTCGGCCTCGTCGTCGCCCGCCGGCGAGTCCACGAGCACGACGACGCGGTTCTCACCTTCTGAGACGCCCATCTCCAGCGCGCGGTTGATCTGCCGACGCCCCGCCGCGTAGCAGAGCACCTCCACCGCACGCTCCCGAGCGACGTTCTCGCCGCGGGCGATCGCGCGGTCGGCGCGGTCGAGCGCGCGCCGGAGGTGGGTTTCGGAGACCACGTAGTCGGCGTCGAACGCCTGCACGGTGGTGTCTGTCGCTGCGGCCACGTCGTCGAGCACCCCGAGGAACGCGTCGAGGTCGTCGACCATCGTCGTCCCGTCGAGTAGCCGCATCAGAAATCACCCAGCGAGGCCTGCCCGCCCTCCTCCTCGCGGCCGGCGCGTTCCGCCTCGGCGTCGGCGGTCACGCCGTCCATCGAGGGGTCCTCGCGGCCGACGTTTTGGAGGACGTTCTCCGCGGTCTTCTTCCCCCGCAGCGCGCCGAGTACGACCGACTTGTCGGCCTCGCGGAGGTCCGCCCGGGACTCGATGCCGGCCTCGAACAGCCGCCGCGCGCGCTTGCGCCCGACGCCGCGGACGCCCGTGAGGTCGAGCAGCTCCTCCCGGACGCCGTCCTCGACGCGCTTTTTCGCCTCCCGGACCGCCACCACGTTCGAGAGGTCGAGCTCGCCCGCCAGCCGCTCGGCGGCGTTGAGCAGCCACTCCGCGGTGTCGACCTTGCCGCGGATGTCGCCCGGGCCGACCCCGTAGCGTTCGGCGATGCGGCTCTCGTCGACCTCGCTGGCCCAGTCTTCGAGCATCCGGGCGGTCTTGAGCGCGGCGAGCCACTCCTCGAACGCCACGTCGTCGTACTCCGACGGCGTGCGCCCGAGCAGCTCCGTCTCGCGCTCGAACAGCACCTCCTCGTACTCCTCGCGGTCGCCGGACTTCAGGTAGAGCTGGTACATGTCCGGCGTGCGGGAGACGAGGTGGTAGAGCCCGAGCGCGGAGATGTCGTCGGCCTCTGACTCGGCGTCGTCCGGTTCCGCGTCGTTCTCGCCCGGGGCGTCGGCCAGCGCGTCGTCGTCGAGCAGTTCGTTCCCGGAGACGAACCCTGCCGACTCGTCGGCGTCGTCGGCATCGATCGCACCGCGAGAGCCGTACTGGCCGCCCGAACGGCCGCCCTCCGCGTCCCGGAGCCCGTCGATGATCTCGGCGGCGCTCATCGGGTCGAGGTAGAGCCGCGAGACGGTGTGGCCGATCTCGGTCGCGGTGATCGTGTCGCCGTCGCGGTCGACGAACTCGTTGGCCGCGAGATAGTCGAGCACGGTGTCGGTCACCGACTCCAACTGCGCGCTACCCGCGCTCTGGACGGCGTACAGCGTGTTGTCGAGGAACGAGAGCAGCTCCTCGCGCGTGTTCGCGAAGCCGGACGCGACGGTCGCGAGCAGGTGGGTCCGCAGCGCGGGCTCGGCGGCGAGCTTCGAGCGGATGGGCTCGGGCTCGCCGTGGACGTACCGGTCGAACAGCTCCTCCTTCGTGTCGTTGTTCGACGCGAGCAGCACCGCCTCGCCGTAGGGATCCAGTCCCGGCCGGCCCGCCCGACCCATCATCTGGTGGATTTCGAGCGTGTCCAGCGGCTTCATGCCGCCGAACTCCGGGTCGTAGCGCCGCCAGTCCCGCACGATCACTCGGCGGGAAGGGGTGTTCACACCGGCGGCGAGGGTTGGCGTCGCCGCGATCACCTTGATCAGGCGGTCACGGAACGCGCCCTCGACGAGGTCGCGGTGTTCGCTGGAGAGGCCGGCGTGGTGGAACGCCGCACCTTTCGCGACGCAGTCGGCGAGGTCGTCGCTGGTCGCGGTGTCGGAGACATCCCGGATCGCCGTCGCGAGCTCGCGGAGTTCACCGCGTTCCCCGTCGGAGAGGTGGTCGCTCGTGACGCCGCCCAGTCGGCTCGCCGCGGACTCGGCGTTCCGCCGGGAGTTCACGAACACCAGACTCGACCCGCCCTCGTCGAGCGTGTCGTCGACGAGCGCGGGCGTCTGCTTGCCGCCGCTGTCGACGGGCACCTCGCGCTGGGAACCGTCGGCGAAGTTGATGGCGTTCCCGAAGTGGACGCCCGTCTTCAGGTCGATCGGGCGCCAGTCGGAGTCGACCAGTTCGGCGTCGAGCCAGTCGGCGATCTCGCCGGCGTTGCCGACCGTCGCCGACAGCGCGACCGTCTGGAGGTTCGCGTTGATGCGCCGGAGCTTCGCGAGCGTCACCTCCAGCGTGGGGCCGCGCTCGCGGTCGTCGACGAGGTGGACCTCGTCGCTCACGACACAGGAGAGGTCGTCGATCCACGGCGCGCCGTTCCTGACGAGCGAGTCCACCTTCTCGCTGGTGGCGACGATGATGTCCCGCGAGCCCAGCCACTCGCCGTCGGACTCGTAGTTGCCCGTCGAGACGCCCACGTCGATCCCGTACTGCTCCCAGCGCTCGAACTCGGTCTTCTTCTCGCTGGCCAGCGCGCGCAGCGGGACGATGTAGAGTGCGGTGCCGCCGCGCTCGACTGCCGACAGCATCGCGAGCTCGGCGATCAGCGTCTTGCCGGAGGCGGTCGGCACCGCGGCGACGACGTTCTCGCCGTCGGTCACGCCGCGCTCGACGGCCTCGGCCTGTGGCGGGTAGAGCTCCTCGACGCCCTCGCCCTCGAGGTGGTCTGCGACGCCGTCGGGGAGGCCCGACAGCTCCGTCGGCTTCATTGGGAGTGAGTTGCCCGCTCTCGGGGTTAAGTTGTCGGGTCCCGAGCGGGCGCGGACGGCGCCTCACCGCTCGGCCAGCTCGTACGGGTCGGCGTCGGGCGGTAGCGGCGACTCGTACTCGCGGTCGCCCTTGCGCTGCTCGTACTCCGCGCGGGCCTCGGCCAGCAGCGCCTCGTCGGTCAGCAGGTCGTACAGCGAGCCGGCGACGACCTTCCCCGCGAACAGCATCCCTGCGGTGCCGAGATCCTTCCCGGCCGCGACGGCCTGCCACGAGTGCAGCGGCGTCCCCGCCGGCCACGTCGCCGCGCGGAACCGCCCGAGGGGAGCGTTCCACGACACGTCCCCGGAGTCGGTCGAGTAGGCGGCGGTCTCGCCCGCGTCGGGGGCGTCGATGGGCTGGGTGAACATCGCCGACTCGGCGGCCTCGTCGCGGCGGTCCGGCGGAACGGAGTCGTAAGAGGGGTCGGCGAGCGTCGCTTGCAGGTCGGCCGCGAACGACGCCTGTTCGTCAGTGAGGCGGAACTCGGCCATCTCCATGTTCTCCCGGATCGAGTCCGCGAGCGTGCCGTTGGGGAGGACGCCGTACATCCCGGTCGTCTGTGTCACGTCGGCGTCGGTGCCGGACATCAGCGCCGCGCCCTCGGCCGCGTCGCGCACGCGGTCGGAGACGCGCTCGACGGCGGCGCGGTCGGGCGCGCGGACCATCACCTCCATCGCCGCCGACTCGGGCACGACGTTGGCGGCCTCGCCGCCCTCGGTGACGACGTAGTGGATGCGGACGGCGTCCGGGACGTGCTCGCGCATGTACTCGATCCCGGTGCCGAGCAGCTGGACGCCGTCGAGCGCGCTCCGGCCGGCTTCCGGCGACTTGGCGGCGTGGGCGCTCTCGCCCGTGAACTGCACGTCGAAGGCGTCCACCGCGAGCGTGGAGCACTCGTTGGGCGCGTTGTACCAGTCGGGGTGCCACGTGATCACCGCGTCGACCGCCTCGAACGCGCCGGCCTGAATCATGTACACCTTGCCGGCGCCGACCTCCTCGGCGGGCGTTCCGAAGTAGACGACCGACCCCTCGCAGTCGCCGCGCTCGATCGCGCGCTTGACCGCGATCGCGCCCGCGAGGCTGCCGACGCCGAAGAGGTTGTGCCCGCAGCCGTGGCCGGGCGCGCCTTCCTCGACCGGTTCCCGTTCGGCTTTCGCGGCCTGACTCATCCCCGGCAACGCGTCGAACTCGCCCATCGTCCCCACCACGGGGTCGTCGTCGCCGTAGCGCGCGACGAACGCGGTGTCGATGCCGGCGACGCCGGAGTCGACCGTGAACCCCGCCTCGCGGAGCGCGTCCTGGAGGAGCGCCGCCGAGTCGTACTCCCCCAGCGAGAGTTCGGGGTTCGACCAGAGCTGTTCGGCGAGATCGGTCAGCCAGTCGGCGTCGTCGTCGATGTCGTCGAACAGGGCCTGTTTACTCACGGCTGTGCCGTGTCGGCGTGACGCGAAAAACGTTCCCTCGGAGCTACTCCTCGTCGCCGAGTTCGACCCGGACGTAGTCGTCGGTGACCTCGACCACCTGCTCGGGGTCGATCGCGAGCGCGTCCGCCTCGGCCGAGGCGGCCGCGTCCATCCGTGACTCCACCCCCGTCTCGGGTTCGAGGCGGGCTTCGCCGTCCTCGACGCCGGCGACGCGGCCGAGTCGTTCGCCCCGTGCGTCCACGACAGGCATGTTCGCGTGCTCCTGCGTGAAGTGCTGCATGCCCGATCGGTGGAGCGCGCGAGTGAAAAGACTACTCGCCGTCCCGGTTCCGGCTCAGATGTCCTGTACGAGCTCGCCCAGATCGTCGACCGGGATGAGCTCCATAGTCTGGGTGTCGAGGCCGTAGCGTTCGATCGACACCGAGGTCTGGAACGCCTCGTCGCGGCCGTCGGCCTCGAAGATGACGAGGTAGTCGTGCTCGCCGAGGACCGCGTAGGCGTCGACCAGCTCCCCGCCCAGCGTCTCGATATCGCCGGTGAGATCGCCCCAGACGGTCGCGAGATCCTGCACGTTCTGGACGGTCTCGTCGGTCACGTCGACCAGCGCCATGTACGTACCCATAATTTCCCGATTTGTCGGGCTCCACCGAAAAGGTTCGGGCCGGGTTCGCGGCCGCTATTCGGCTTCGAGGCTGCGCTCGACGAACTGCTGGGGGAGCGCCTCCATCTCGCCGACCTGCACGTGCCAGAGGTTCGCGTACAGTCCGCCGTCGTCGAGCAGTGTCTCGTGGGTGCCGCGTTCGACGATCTCGCCGTCGTCCATCACGAGGATGCGATCGGCGTCCCGGACGGTGGAGAGGCGGTGAGCGATCGCGAACACGGTGCGGTCCTCGGTCAGCGCGTCGAGGCTGTTCTGGATCACCGCCTCCGTCTCGTTGTCGACGTGGCTGGTCGCCTCGTCGAGCACGAGCACGTCCGGATCCCGGAGGATCGTCCGGGCCAGCGCGATCCGCTGGCGCTGCCCGCCCGAGAGCTTGACGCCGCGTTCGCCGACCATCGTGTCGTAGCCGTCCTCCAACTCGGCGACGAACTCGTGGGCGCCCGCCTTCTCGGCGGCCTCGTGCATCGCCGCGTCGTCGTACTCGGGGACGCCGTAGGCGATGTTCTCGGCGACGGTGCCGTAGAACAGGTACGGCTCCTGACTCACGTAGCCGACGTGCTGCCGGAGGCTCCGCAGGTTCACGTCCGCGAGGTCGTGGCCGTCGAGCGTGATCGTCCCCGAGTCCGGGTCGTAGAACCGCAACAGCAGCTTCATCGTCGTCGACTTCCCCGCGCCGGTGGGGCCGACGAGGCCGACGTAGTCGCCGGCGTCGGCCTCGAAGCTGATCCCCCGCAGCACCGTCTCCTCGGCCTCGCCGGCCTCGTCGCGGTAGGCGAACCCAACATCGTCGAACGCCACGTCGCCCGCCACGCCGTCGAGTTCGGTTCCCGCTCCCCCCGATCGGACTCGCGTCTGGTCGTCGAGCAGGCCGACGATGCGCTCGCCCGCGGCCTCGGCGTACTGGTAGCCGTTGATGATCTGCCCCATCTGACGCATCGGGTAGACGAATCGCCGCGAGTAGTTCAAAAAGAGCACGAGCGTCCCGGCGGTCAGCGTCGCGTCGGGGTCGCCGCCCGAGAAGAACGGGTGAGGTGGCGTCCCGGTCACGACCCACCAGCCGCCGACGAAGAAGACCGAGACGTACGCCGCGGCGGTGGTGGCCTGCAGGCTGGGGAAGAACTTGATCCGGGTGGTGATCGCGTCCCACTGGGAGTCGAGGTACTCCCGGGAGGACTCCCTGACCCGTTCGGTTTCGAACGGCTCGGTGGTAAAGGACTTCAGCGTCTCGATCCCGCCGATGTTGTTCTCCAGCCGACTGTTGAGCCGGCCGACCGCGCTGCGGACCTCCTGATACTTCGGGTGGATCGTCTCGACGAACCAGTAGCTCAGGTAGCCCAGCGCGGGGATGGCGGCGACGGGGATCAGCGCCAGCCGCCAGTTGATCAGCAGCATCACCGCGCCCATCCCACCGACGCGGACGACGATGGTGATGAGGCTGTTGAGGTTGTTCGTCAGAAAGCCCTCCAGTTGGTTCACGTCGTTGTTCAGGATGCTCATCACCTCGCCTGTCTGTCGGTTGTCGAAGAACTCGACGCCCTGTCGCTGGAGCGCATCGTAGGTGTCCACGCGCACCGAGTGCTGGAAGTGCTGGGAGAAGCTGTTCCAGAGGTAGTTGTTCGCCCAGCTGAAGATCGAACTCAGCGCGTAAGAGGCACCCACGAGGCCGCCGGCGAGCAGGAACTGTGCGCCCTCGGTGCCGGGGATCCACGCGTCGGGAACGAGCGGCAGTGAGAACGCTCGCGTGTCGAAAAACAGCGAGTCGATCGCGATCGCGAGCACGAACGACGGCACGAGCGCCATCAGCATCTGGACGACCGCCGCGGCCGCGCCGCCGACGAACGTTGGCAGGCGCTTTCGACCGTACTCCAGAAACAGCCGGAGGATGGCGTTGCCCTCCTCGGCCCGTAGCTCCGCGAACTCGTCATCGTCGTCCGGTGGCACGACACAGTCTCACGTGGTCGCCGCGGGAAAACTGTCCGGTGTCGGCGACCCGTGCGGGGTTCTCACCAGCCGAGCGACACGTCGTCGCCGACCCCGAGCCCGAACGCGTCGTCGCCCCGGCCCTGATTGACCGCGAACTCGACGTTGCCGTGGCTCCCCACGGTGACGAGGCGCTCGCCCGGGTCCATCTCGGCGTAGGCGTCCCGGACGGGCGCGGACTCGCCGTTCACCGTCACCGCGTCGCGGCCGTCGAGGACGCTGCCGGGGACGTTGGTGATCGTGTTGCCGAAGTCGTCGACGACCAGTACCTCGCCGGTCGCGCCGTCGTCCCCGACCTCGGGCTCCGGAAACGCGAGGTCGACCCACTCGTCGGTCGGTTCGACGCGGTCGGCGTCCGCGACCTCCTCGGCCTCGTGCACCCGCGCGGCGGCGGGCGCGAACACGTCCCGGCCGTGGAACGTGTTGCTCGCGGTCGTGTCGTCGTCGTACGGCACGTCGTAGACGCTGATCTCGGCGTCTCCGTCGGCCCGTGCCGCGATCTCGCGGGCCGCCGGGAGCGCGACGCCGTTGTCCGGGGCGACGATCCGGTGATCGGCGACGTCGACGACGACGGCGGCGCGGTCGGTGCCGACGCCGGGATCGACGACGACGAGGTGGGTCGCCGGGGGGAACTCGGGCAGCACTTCCCGGAGCCAGAACGCCGCCGCGCGCACGTCCTGTCGCGGGAAGTCGTGTGCAATGTCGACGAGCCGGGCGTCGGACTGCCGGAGGACGACGCCCTTCATCGCTGCGGGGTAGGGTGTGCCGAAGTCGGAGGCGAGCGTGATCATGGTTCTGGGTCGTGTGGGTGTAGTCTGAAACTGTCGGTTCAGAGGATCGTCGCCGCGTCCGGGTCGAACCCGACCGTGAGGGTGTCGTCGGCCGGCGGTTCGGGCAGTCGGAGCACCATCTCTCGGCCGGCCCACTCGCCGTAGAGCCGGGTGGTGCCGCCGAGATACTCCGCGGCGCCGAGCGCCATCGGGACGCGGTTGTGGCTGGCGTCGGGATCGAGGTGGGTCGGGCGGACACAGAACGTCACGTGGTCGCCGACGGCGTGGTCGTCGGCGTCGACGACGTGGAACTGGTGGTCCGCGGGCGCCGTCTCGTCGATCTCGATCGCCAGCTCGTCGCCGTCGCGGCCGACGACGACGCCGGAGAACACGTTGTTCTCGCCGACGAACGAGGCGACGAACTCCGTCGCGGGCTGTTCGTACACCTCGACGGGCGTGCCGACCTGTTCGACGCCGCCGTCGTGCATCACGGCGAGGCGGTCCGACACCGCGAGCGCCTCCTCCTGATCGTGGGTGACGTAGATCGTCGTTACGCCGAGTTCGCGCTGGATGCGCTTGATCTCGCGGCGGAGCTGTTCGCGCAGCCGGGCGTCGAGCGCGCTCATGGGCTCGTCGAGCAGCAGCACGTCCGGTTCGGGGGCGAGCGCGCGGGCGAGCGCGACCCGCTGTTGCTGCCCGCCGGAGAGCTCGTCGGGGTCGCGGTCGCCCATCCCCGGCAGGTCGACCAGTTCGAGCAGCTCCTCGACGCGTTCGTCGGCGGTGAGCCCGCGGGGCGGGGCGGTGAAGCGCAGGCCGTAGCGGACGTTCTCCGCGACGGTCATGTGCGGGAACAGCGCGTAGCTCTGGAACACGACGCCGACGTTGCGGTCCTCGACTGGCGTGTCGCTCACGTCCTCGCCGTCGAAGCGGACCGTCCCCTCGGTGGGCGAGGAGAGGCCGGCGATCGTCCGGAGGGTCGTCGTCTTCCCGCAGCCCGAGGGGCCGACCAGCGTGAAGAACTCCCCCTCCTCGACGGCGAGGGAGACGCTCTCCAGCGCGACGGCGTCGTCGAACGCCTTCCGCACCGAGTCGAGGTCGATCGCCACCATCTACATCCCCCTCCCTTCGCCGAGGCGGTCGATGACGAGGAAGCTGACGGCGGTGACGAACAGGAGGACACAGCCCATCGCCGTCGCGGGGCCGAGCCGTCGACCGAGGAAGCGTTCGATGGCGACCGGCATGGTGTAGGCCGAACTCCCGCTGGCCAAAATCACCGTCGAATCGAACTCCCCGATGCTGATCGCGAACGCGAACGCGGCGCCCGCGAGCACGCCGGCGAACACCTGTGGGAGTTCGATGTCCAGCAGCACCCGGGTCCGGGAGGCGCCGAGTGTCCGGGCCGACTCGACGACCGAGCGGTCGATCGTGGCCAGCAGCGGCGCGACGTTGCGCGTGACGAACGGGTAGGCGGCGACGGCGTGGGAGGCGACGACGGCGACGGCGCCGGTGACCGTGATCCGGTAGCCGAAGGCGGTCGTCCCGAACACCAGCCCCTGCAGGAGGCCGAGCCCGACGACGATCCCCGAGACGGCGAAGGGGGCCATCGACAGCGTGTCGAGCAGCTTGCTGCCGGGGAACTGCCGCGTCGAGACGACCGCGAGCAGCACGCCCATCGGCACCGCCAGCGCGAGCGTCCCGACGCCGTACAGCAGGGAGTTCACTACCGCCGTCAGCGGTTTGATCTGGAACGCCGCGCCCGTCGTCTGTCGTTCGATCAGGAAGCGGTAGTAGTCGAGCGTGAACCCGTTCGGCCCGGTGACGCTCTCGATGATCATGCTCGCCATCGGCGTAACGAACACGAGCAGCGCGACGACGACGTACGCCCAGACCGCCAGCCGGTCGAGGTCGAGTCGCCCGACCAACTGCTTCCGGGGCGCCGGCCGGGCGGCGCTCTCGGCGCGCTGGCGTGCCTCGTACTGGAGGTAGGCGTACGTCAACACGAGCGAGAACAGCATCTCGAGCGTCGCGAGCGCCGACGCGGTGGCGTAGTCGAGTTGGGAGACCTTGTGGTACACCCACACCTCCACGGTCGCCAGCGAGAGCCCGCCCAGCGCGAGCACGATGGCGAAAGACATGAACGAGAAGATGAACGTCAGCAGCGCGCCGGTGAGGATCGCCGGCAGCAGTTGGGGGAGCACCACGTCGAGGAACGCCCGCCGCGGCGAGGCGCCGAGGCTCCGGGCGGTCTCGGCGGTGCCGGCGTCGACGCTCTCCCACGCGGTCGCGGTTACGCGGGCCACCAGCGGCGCGTCGTAGAACGCGTGGGCGAGGACGATGATCGGCAGCGTGTACAGCAGTTCGATCCGAGGGAGCCCCAGCGCGGCCAGCGCGTCGTTGACGAACCCGTTCGCGCCGAACGTGGCGATGAAGCCGATCGCGACCATGATCGACGGCATCACGAACGGCACCGCGGTCAGCGACCGGATCGTCTTCCGCCCGGGGAACTCGAAGCGTGCGAGCACGTACGCGCCCGGCAGCCCGAGCACGACGCTCGCGAGCGTCGACAGCAGCGCCTGATACGCGGTGAACCCGAACAGCCCCAGCCGGTAGTTCGGGAACGGGACGACGAGAGGCCCGATTCGGTGGGGTTCGAAGGCGGTCCAGAGCACCGACGGGTCCTCGGCGGCCTGTGCGAGCACGCCGAAGAAAAAGGGGTCCGTGAGCACGGCCACCAGCGGTTCGACCGTCAGCCGTCCCTCGCGCAGTACGGCTTCGGAGAGTACACGCCCCACCGGGTAGTAGAACAGCAGCGTCAGCAGCGCGAGGGTAGCGACCGCGGCCAGCGGGAGGGCGGCGGCCTCGAACCGTTCACGGAGGACCGTCACGCTACTGTGAGGCGACCTGTCGGGACCACTCGTCCAGCCACGTGTCCACGTTGCCGGAGAGTCGATCGTAGTCGAACGAGACCACCGTCTCGGGTTCGGGCGTCAGCTCGTCGAACTTCTCGGGGAGTTCGGCGTTGTCGACGGCCGGCAGCGCGACGTTGCGCTGGGCGACCTCGGCCTGAATCTCGGGGCGGAGCATGAACGACATGAACGACTCGGCCAGTTCGGGCTGGTCGGTGTCCGAGAACCGTGCCATCGCTTCGAGGTAGGCGTACCCCTCGCCGTTGAGGAAGCCGATCTGGTGTTCGGCCATGTCGGCGTCGGACATGTCGGCGAACACCTGATCCGTCGAGTAGGAGACCACCGCCGGCGCCTCGCCCTCGCTGTAGGCGCCGTAGGCGGCGCCCCAGCCTTCGAGGATACGCGCCCCGTTGTCGAGGAGGCGCTGCCAGTAGTCGAGGTAGCCGTCCTCGCCGTACTCGTTGATCGTCCAGAACAGGAACTCCAGCCCGGTCTCGCTGTTCTGTGGGTTCGGGATCAGCAGCGCGTCGCTGTAGTCGTCGGTCGTGAGGTCCTCGAACGTCTCGGGGCCGCTCACGCCGCGCTCGTCGAGCATGTTCTGGTTGTACACCAGACTGATGTACGCCGCCCCCATGGGGAACGCCCGCCCCTGCGGGTCGAACTGGTACTCCTCGACGATGTGATCCGCGTTCGAGATGGCGCTGGGGTCCACCGCGTCGAACAGCGAGTCCCCCTCCTCGAGGTTGTCGTCGGCCCGGACCATGTTCTCCGGCGTGAGGCCGGCGAACAGGTCGGTGTCGACGGTGACGCCCTGATTGCGGCGCTGGAGGAAGTAGTCGATGCCGCCGTCGGGGGCGAACCACTCCAGTGTGGCGTCGTGTTCGGCCTCGAACTGCTCTTTGACCCACTCGCCGGGGCTGGTGCTGGGTGCGTCGATGAACGAGGTGTACGTGCCGACCCGCAGCGTCGGCGTCCCCTCGGTCGTGCCGACCGGCGTTCCGGTCCCCGTATCGGTGCTCGCGTCGGTCGCGGTGTCGGTCTCGGTATCCACCGGCTCGGCGGAGCAGCCGGCAAGCAGCGCCGCCGCGCCGACGCCCGCGGTCCGAAGATAGCTACGTCGCTTCATGATTACCCGTTACTATCCGGCCGGTATATAACTCTTGAAAATTATGAGAGGATTGCCGATTCGTGAGAGTGATCCGCCGGTCAGCCGGACTCCTCGCTCTCCATCTCGACGTCGCCCATCTCCTCGTCGGCTTCCGCGACCACGTCGTCGGCGGACTGGATGTCGGGCTCGGTGTCGCCGGACATGATCTTCTCGGCTTCCTCCTCCATCGCGTCGGTGTCGAGCTCGGCGGCCTCGTCGATCTGCCCGAGGATGTCCTCGATGTCGTCGAGGCCGAGCATCTCGCGGGTCTCCTCGTCGAAGTCCAGCGAGTTCAGGCTCTCCTTCTCCTGGACGTTGCTGCCGGTCAGGTGCTCGCCGTAGCGCCCGACCAGCGAGGTGAGCTCCTGAGGCAGGATGAACGTGGAGGAGTCGCCCATCCCGATGTTCTCCAGCGTCTCCATCCCCTTGTCGATGATCGCCCGCTCGCCCATCGACTCGGCGGACTTCGCCCGGAGGACGGTGGAGATGGCGTCACCCTGCGCTTCGAGGATCTGGGACTGCTTCTCCCCCTGTGCGCGGATGATGTTGGACTGCTTCTCCCCCTCGGCCTCCTCGACGGCGGAGCGTCGCTCCCCCTGCGCTTCGAGGATCATGGCGCGGCGGCGGCGCTCGGCGGAGGTCTGTTGCTCCATCGCCTGCTGGACGTCCTTCGAGGGGTTGACCTCGCGGACCTCGACGGACTCGACGCGGATCCCCCACTCGTCGGTGGGCTCGTCCAGCTCCTTGCGGATCCGGGCGTTGATCTCCTGTCGCTTGTTGAGCGTGTCGTCGAGCTCCATGTCGCCCAGCACCGCACGGAGGGTCGTCTGGGCGAGATTGGAGACGGCGGTCTTGTAGTCGTCGACTTCGAGGTACGCCTTCCGGGCGTCCATCACCTTGATGTACACCACGGCGTCGGCGGTGACCGGGGAGTTGTCCCGGGTGATCGCCTCCTGTCGGGGTACGTCGAGCGTCTGCGTCCGCATGTCGAACGCGTGGGTCTGGGAGACGAACGGGGGGATGAAGTTGATCCCCGGTTCGAGCAGTTTGCGGTACTCGCCGAACACGGTGAGGGCCTTCTTCTCCGTCGCGTCGACGATCTCCACGGCCTGCCAGACCGCGGCGATGACGACGAGAAGGAACAGCAGGCCGACGACGCCGGTGACGGCGCCCGCCTGGAGGGGTGCGATAACCATACCCTCGGGTTGGGGTGTTGGTGGCTTAATAGTTCCCCTGAAAAACCGACAGGCGGCGGCCTCGCCCGGTGCTCAGTTCGTCTCGGTCTCGCGCTCCTCGTCGGTGTCGTCCGCGGCGTCGGGCCGTGGGGTCCAGCCGGAGTCGCTCCCGGCGTCGTCGGCGGTCGGGTCACCCTCGGTTTCGGCGTCCTCGGCCACGTCCGCCGGCCGTTCGTCCTCGGCGTCCTCGCGGGCGTTCTCCGCCCGAGCGCGCTCGAGCTCGCGGTCGATACTCCCCTCGACGGCGCCCAGCGACTCGACGGTGATCACGTTGCCGCCGCCGGGGTCGATCACCATCACCTCCTCGCCCTCGGGGATCTCGCCCTCCAGCGTGCGGGCGGAGTAGTAGGGGTTGAAGCCGCCGTTGTCGACTTTCACCTCGCCCTCGCTGGGCGTGACACGCGAAGTGACACGGGCGGTCTGCCCCTTCAGGTCGCTGGAGTCGCTAGTCTGGGCCTGTCCCTTGCCGCCGTAGATGTCGAGTTCGCGGTAGCCGTACAGCGTGACGATCCCGAACAGCAGCACGAGCCCGGCGAGCACGAACGGCGTCGCGACGGGGCCGAGCAGCAGGCCGACCAGCCCCGCCCCGAGCAGCGAGACGCCGACGACGACGAAGTGAGCCCCCGGGGCTAGCGCCTCCGCGATCGACAGCGCGATCCCCGCCGCGACCAGCAGCAGGGGAAGCGTCTCTGGGCCGAGCAGCCCGGACTGAAGCAGCATCGTGCTGCGTATGGATCCGACCACGTATCAACGTTGGCTCCGTCCGGGAGTCGTCCCGACCCGAAAGACTATGTCACGAACGTTGATTGGATAACCCAGAGATGGAGCGACCACTCCTCGTCACGGACTTTCTCGATCGGGCACGAAACTACTACGGCGACGAGACTGGTGTCGTTGCGACCACGGGCGAGCGCTACACGTACGACGAGCTCGGCGACCGCGTCGACCGGTTCTCCGCACTCCTCCAGCAACGCGGCGTCGAGAAGGGCGACCGCGTCGCCGTCCTCGACCCGAACACCCACTACCACCTCGAAGCCGCCTACGGCGCGATGCAGATCGGCGCCGTCCACACCCCGCTCAACTACCGCCTCACGCCCGAGGACTTCGAGTACATCCTGAACGACGCCGGCGTCACCGCCATCTACGCGGACTACGCGTACGCCGAGAAGATCGAAGCGGTGCGGGACGACGTTCCCGTCGAGACGTTCCTCACGAACGATGCGGCCGCCGTCGACGGCGACTGGGAGGACGTGGACGACCGGCTCGCGGACACGTCGGCGTCGTACGACCGGCCGACGATGGACGAGAGCGACGTCATCACGATCAACTACACGTCGGGGACGACGGGCGATCCGAAAGGCGTCTGCCGCACGCACCGCAACGAGACGCTGCACTCCTACCTCGTCTCCTACCACCAGAACATCCGCGACACCGACACGTACCTCTGGACGCTCCCGATGTTCCACGTCAACGGCTGGGGCCACATCTTCTCGATCACCGGCGCCGGCGCGACCCACGTCTGCACCCGCGGCGTCGACGCCGCCGACATCTTCGAGACCATCCGAGCCGAGGACGTCTCCTACCTCTGTGCGGCGCCGACGGTCCTGAACATGCTCCAGGACTACTACGCAGACAACGATATCGAAACCACCGGGAGCGCCGACGTTCGCGCCGCGACCGCCGGGAGTGCGCCGCCCGAGGCGACCATCCGCACCGTCGAGGAGGAGTTCGACTGGGAGCTCGTGCACGTTTACGGTGCCACCGAGACCGGCCCCCTGATCACCACGTCCGAAGCCGGGCGACTCCTCGACGACGAGAACCGCTACTCGCTCAAGAAACGCCAAGGGATCGGCTTCCTCGGCACCGAGGTCCGCGTCGTCGACGAGGACGGCGAGGACGTCCCGTGGGACGACGAGACGATCGGCGAGATCGTCGTCAGCGGGAACCAGGTGATGGAGGGGTACTGGAACAAGCCCGACGCCACGGAGGAAGCGTTCAACGAGCGGCTCGAAGGCTACTATCACATGGGTGATTTCGCGGTCGTCGACGAGAACGGGTTCCTCTCGATTCAGGACCGGAAGAAGGACATCATCATCTCCGGGGGCGAGAACATCTCCAGCATCGAGCTCGAAGACACGCTGTTCGACCACCCCGAGGTGAGCGACGTCGCAGTCATCCCGTCGCCACACGACGAGTGGGGCGAGACGCCGAAGGCGTTCGTCGTCCCCGAGTCCGGCGATCCCGAGGATCCGGGCGTCACCGCGGACGACCTCGTCGCGTTCACCCGCGAGAACCTCGCCAGCTACAAAGCGGTTCGACGTGTGGAGTTCGTGACCGAGCTCCCGACGACCGCGACCGGGAAGGTCCAGAAGTACGAACTCCGCGAGGAGGAGTGGGCGGACGAGGACTCGATGGTCGGACAGGGGTAGGCGGCGACGCCCGTTCGGTAGCGATCGGTAAGAGAAGGCTTATTCGGGACGCGTGGGGAACTCGGCGGTATGAATCAGTTCGTCCGGGAGGTGAGGTGAGTGCCCGGCGTGGATCTCCCCTTCGGGCTCCCGGAGGTGGACTACGCCGACTACTCGAACCGGCAGTTGGTGGCGGTTCCGCTCGCGGTGCTGTTGGTGGCCCTCCTGATCATCGGCGGCGTCTGGCTCACGACCGGGGCGCCAGTCGATCTGGGAGTCGAGTTCACCGGCGGGACGGAGATGCGCCTCGCCGTCGACGGCGAGAACCCACAGCAACAGATCCGCACGGAGATCGGTCCCGACCCGGCCAACATCCAGCCGGTGGCGAACAGTAACCGCTTCATCGTGACGTACGGCCCCGAAACCGACAGCGCGCGGCTGGAGCAACAGGCCCAACAGGCCGGCTTCGACGTGGAGTCGGTCGACGGGACCTCCCCGACGTTCGGGAACGAAGCTCAGATGCAAGCGATCGGCGGCGTCGCCGTCGCGTTCGCGGGGATGAGCGTGCTGGTGTTCGCGATGTTCCGGACGTTCGTCCCGAGCATCGCCGTCGTGCTGTCGGCGTTCTCGGACATCGTCGTCCCGGTGGCGCTGATGAACGTGCTCGGCATCCCGCTCACGCTCGGCTCGGTCGCCGCGCTGCTCATGATCATCGGGTACTCCGTCGACTCCGACATCCTGCTCAACAACCACGTCCTGCGGCGACAGGGCGGGTTCTACGAGTCGGCCTACCGCGCGATGGAGACCGGGATCACGATGACGCTGACCTCCATCGCCGCGATGCTCGTGATGACGATCGTCGCGACCGCGTTCGGGATCGGCCTGCTCTCCTCGATCGGGCTGATCCTCGTCTTCGGGCTGGCGACGGACCTGCTGAACACCTACATGCTCAACATGTCGCTGCTTCGCTGGTGGAAGTTCGAGGGGGTGAACCGCTGATGGCTCGCGACGAGGGCGGGACGTGGGCGACGATCAAGTCGAACTGGCGGGTCGTGCTGCTGGTCCTGATCGTGCTCGCGAGCGTGTTCGCGCTGTTCTCCCCGACGCTCGCGCCCACGACGCAGGCCGGCGGTACTGACGGCGACGTGGCCGAGAGCGGCGGGATCACCAACCTCCAGTACGGGATCGAGCTCTCCGGCGGCACCCGGATTCAGGCGCCGCTCGTCGGCGTGCACGCGACGGGCGTCGACGTTCCGAACGGCACCGAGACATCGGCGGTCCGCGAGCAGGTCGCCGGCGAACTCGAGAACGCCACCGCCGAGGACATCGCGGTCCGCTACCCCGGCGAGTACGGCGACATCACCCAGCGGACGACCGTGGTGGAGGTCCGGACCACGAACGTCACCGCGGCCCAACTCGGGAGCGCGCTGAACGCGGCGGGCTACGAGTACGAGGACACCGCCGACCGCGTCTCCGAAGTGACGCAGGCGACCGCGGTGACGGTCCTCCGGCAGAAGGTCAACGAGGCCGGCCTCTCCGGCGGGACCGTCGGCACCGTCGGCGGCGACGTGATCGTCGTCGAGGTGCCCAACGCCAACCAGAGCGCGGTGCGTGACCTGATCGAGTCCCGCGGGCAGGTGCTGATCCAGGCGTACCACCAGAACGAGAGCGGGGCGTACGTCCGGACCACCGTCATGGACGCTGAGGACCTCCGGCAGGTCGGCAACGCCCGCCGGCTACCGGGCGAGAACAGCGGCGCCGAGGTCAGCGTCGTCGTCGCCGAGGGGAGCGCCCAAGAGGTCCAGCAGGGGTTCGTCGACACCGGCCTCGCACAGGAGGGCGGCACTCGGTGTACGTACCGGGACAACCCCAACGGGACCGAGCCGTGTATCCTGGTCGTGCAGGACGGGCAGGTGCTGAACGCCTTCGGCGTCGAGTCCGGGCTCGCCCGGCCGATGCGGACCGGCGAGTGGGCCGACGACCCGCGGTTCCGGCTGACGACCCGGAACCTCTCGACCGCACAGGAGGTCGCGATCAACCTCCGCGCCGGCGCGCTGCCGACCCAGCTTGACCTGGACTCGAACTCGATGCTGTACGTCGACCCCTCCCAGTCCGATCGCTTCAAGACCGACTCGCTGATCGCCGGAATCGCGGCGGTGCTGGCGGTCAGCGGCGTCGTGTTCGCGCGCTACCGCCGGATCGAGGTCGCGGGGCCGATGATCGTCACCGCGCTCTCGGAGGTGGTGGTGCTGATGGGCGCCGCCGCCGCGCTCGGCTACCCGATCGATCTCTCGGTGATCGCCGGCTTCGTCGCCGCGATCGGGACCGGGGTTGACGACCTGATCATCATCGCCGACGAGGTGATGAGCGAGGGCGAGGTGAGCAGCCAGCGCGTGTTCCAGAGCCGCTTCCGGAAGGCGTTCTGGGTGATCGGTGCGGCGGCCGCGACGACGATCGTCGCGCTGTCGCCGCTGGCGGTACTCTCGCTCGGCCAGCTCCGCGGGTTCGCGATCTTCACGATCCTCGGCGTGCTGGTCGGCGTGCTGGTCACGCGGCCCGCGTACGGCGACATCCTGCGCTCGCTGCTGACCGGCGAGCACTAAGCGGGCAAACACTTTTCTTCGACTCCCCCCAAGGGGGAGATATGTCCTCCACGAGCGGCGACGCCGACGATCTCGACCCGGAGACCGAGGCCGCGGTCCGGCAGGCGGTCCGGGAGGAGCTCCGCGGCGCGGTCCGGGCCCTGAGCCAGATCGGCGGCGGCCTGCTGTTCGGCTTCCTCGTGCTCCCCGCACTCGCCGGCGTGCTGCTGGTGCTGAACGTCCCGATAACGGTCGTGTTCCTCCTGTGGGTCGGCGCGCTGCTCGGGTTGGGGGCGTACGCGTGGAAGCTTCCGCCGTTCCGCTGACCGGGCGAACCGCTATCCGTCCGCCGGGCGAACGAAGCCCATGGTCGCCGTCGAACCCCAGTTCTGCCATCAGTGCGGCGCCGAACTGATCGATCGCGAGGTCCACGGCCGCGAGCGTGCGTACTGTCCCGAGTGTGAGCGGCCGTTCTTCCGGAACGCCGTCCCCTCCGCGGGCGTGTTCGTCCGTCGAGGCGACGCCGTGTTGCTGATGCAGCAGGCCGAGCGCGACAGCGAGTGGGCGACCGGCGGCGAGTGGACGCTGCCCGGCGGCCACCCGGAGTACGACGAGTCGCCGCGGGACGGTGCGGTCCGGGAGCTCGAAGAAGAGACGGGACTGCGTGCCGACGCCGACGACCTCACGCTGCTTTCGGCACCACACAGCACCCACCGCGGCTACCACTACTACATGCTCACCTATCTGCTCGCCTACGACGACGCCCGCGGCGAACTCGATCCGGGCGAAGAGGCCAGCGATCTTCGGTTCTGGACGCCCGAAGAGATGTACGCGGACACCGAGAACACGCGCGAAATCGACCGGCAGCGGCTGTCGCTGGTCTTCGAGAGCGAGAGCTAGAAGTCGCTCAGCCCGGACTGCTCGGCGGCCGCGAGCGCGTCCTCACACGTCGTCCACGTCGCCCGCGCACAGGCGGGCAGTTCACCGTGTTCCTCGACGTACCCCGCGAGGAACGCCCGCGTCGTCGGGTCCGACGGATAGCCGCTCCCGACCTCGCGTTCGTAGCGCTGGTCGATCTCTGCCATCCGGCGGTCGCGTTCGACCTTCGCGACGACGCTTGCGGCCGAGACGATCGCGTGGGTCTCGTCGGCGCCGTGCTCGGCCGTCACGTCGACCTCGGTTCCGGCCTCGGCGACCGCGTCCCGAAGCCGTCGGCCGAACCGCGCTTCGTCGGTGTCGGCGGCGTCGGCGAGCACGTCGTCGCCCGCCTCCGCGACTGCCGCGACCGCCTCCGCCTGCGCGGCGACGCCGAGCCCGTTCATGTCCGTGTCGGGGGCGTCGATTCGCGCCGGTTCGATCGCAGCCGTGGCGACCGCGATGTCGGGGTGTTCGCGGAGTTCGGCAGCGAGTGCTTCCCGGCGCGTTGCGCTGAGCTCTTTGGAGTCCGCGAGCCCCGCGGGGAGATCGTCCGGGTCGGCACGGACCGCGCCGGCGACCATCGGCCCCAGCGCCGGGCCCTTGCCCGCCTCGTCGGCGCCGACGACCATCAGTCCCGGAAGTACGCGGCGTTCTCGAACGGCTCGGACTCGCCGTCGACCCGGAGCACGTCCAGCGCAGTCACCTCGGCGCCGACGCCGAGCAGCCCCGCGAGCGAGGGGGTCGTACGGCCCTCGTCACTGGAGATCAGCTCCTTGATGTAGAGCCCACCTGCACCGTGGACCTCGACGGTGGCCGTGTTGCTGTCCTCCAGTTCGCCCTCGATCTCGTACACGTCCCGCGTCCGGACCTTGCTCGCGCGCCGGTGGTCGACACGGTTGGGCGTCTCCTGTTCGATCGTCGCGCCGTCCAGTTCCGCGAGCGCGTCGGCGAACGACTCGGCGTCGACCGGCTCGTCGAAGCTGACCTGCGCGCTGTATCGCTTCGAGGCGTCGTGCCGCTTGACGCGCTCGACCATGTCGTGGGTCGCGAGGCGCAGCCCCTCGACCTCGACTTTCCCCTCCGCGAAGGCGTTGATGTCCGACTGGAGGCGGTCGGTGTCGACCGTCCGGCGGCGGGGCTCCTCGATCTCGATCACGAACGGTCGGCCGGTGCCGAGCATCCGGGCGTCGACGTCCTCCCGGCCCGCACCGTGGAACGTCGCCCCGACGCCGTCCATCACGTCCTCGACGACGGGCGCGGTGAGCTGTTCGACGCTCTCGGGGTAGCGGTAGCCCGAGCCGTCGCACTCCTCGCAGGGCTCGCGGCCCTGTCGACCGCTGCCGTTGCAGGCCGAACACGGCCACTTCGTCTGCGGGATGCCGCGCTCCAGCTTCCGGTAGCGGCCGTAGACGAACGCGGAGTTGATCTCCGCGGTCACCTCGTCCTCGCCGAGATCGAGCAGGAACTGCACGTCCGGGCGCTCGAAGTCGACCTCCGTGTCGGTGAGCCGGCCGACGCGTTTCCCCACCTCGCGGTTGAACTCGCTTTTGAACGCCTCGCCGGCGTCGGCGTCGAGGCCGGCGTCCTCCCGGAGCATTCGTTCGTTCTCCTCGACCAGCGCGGGCGGGCGAGTGCCCACCTGGTAGCTCTCGAACTCCACGTCCTCGACTTCGGCGGCGGCGCGCTCGGCCCACTCGTCGAACTCGTCGCAGTAGCCTTCACAGACCCAGCAGTCGGCCGAATCGACGGATTCCGGTGGCTCGTCGTCCGCGAGGCCGATAGTGGTCCGCAGCGCCCGGCCCCGTTCGCGGTTCGTGAGGCCGAAGCTCCGGTCGGCGAAAGCCCGACCCAGACAGGCGTCACAGACCCCGCCGACCGCGTCGACCGCACGGGCGTCCTCGAGTACGCTCATGGGCGGAGTCGGGGGCGGAACGGGTAACTACCTTGCCCTTCCTCGGCGGCGCTGGGCAGCCGGAGACGACGGGAAAAAGAGGTGGGTGACGCAACGGGCGATCCGTCGCCCGTATTCGATCACCGTAGTTCAGCGACGCACAGCCACGGCATCAAGTTCGTCGGTGACGACACGGAGGTCGTCACCGCTCACTCGCAGTGGCTGCTAGGGAGGCCCGGTTCGCAACTCCACCTCCACGTCGCTGACGCCGAACCGCTCCTCCAACCGCCGGCCGGCGTCGCCGGGATCGTCGACCACCAACGACGCCGAGACGGTGACCGTCAGGTCGTTCAGCCCCGGTCGGATGCCTTCGAGGTCGACCGTCTCGACGGCGTCGACGCCGTCGGCGCCGCTGAGGCGGTCGCGCACGCCGGCTTCGAGGTCGCCGGCCGCGTTCCGTGGGACGCTCACTGTACAGGCCACGCCGACGGGCTGGCGGCGAACCGCCGACCCTTCGGAGCTTTTGGTGCTCATCGCATGCTCCCACCACGACTCGAACGTGCTGGGGGACCAGCTCCCGTGGGAGTTGGCCCACAACGTGAACAGACGGCTCCAGGAGAGTGCAGGTTCGCACCGACCGGGCCGCCGTGAACCGATTCACGCTGCGAGCCGACCGGACCGAACCTGCGGGCATACGAGTGCGATAATCCCGACATACCCGAACCGGTCCGCTCCGGTAGACCCAGACTCACAGCTATTGGACGCTGTGAGCATGGAGTGGGATGTCGGGACGCGCATCGTTCGACCTGTGAAACCCTCTGTCGGCATCCTACTTAATTCTACTCCGACCGTGCGACCCTGTCGCATAGCGATCGGCGTGGGGACCAGCCGGCGCCGCGGCACAGGCTGCTACGAACCGAAACCATTTGTCTCCCCGCAGCGACTCGCGAGTATGCGAGTCATCCGCAACGGGATCGTCCACACGCAGACCGAGCGCGGGACGATCGAGGGCGACGTGCTGATGGAGGACGGGAAGATCGCCGACGTCGGCGAGGTCGACGCGCCGAGCGATGCCGAGGAGATCGACGTCGACGGCGCCCACGTCACGCCCGGCCTCGTCGACGCCCACTCCCACGCCGGGATGGCGGAGTGGGCCGAGCCCGAGGACAGCGACTTCAACGAGGGCACGTCGGCGACGACGCCCCACGTGAACGCGCTCGACGGGTTCCACCCCCGCGACGAGGAGCTCAAACACGCGTTCCAGAACGGCGTCACCAGCGTCTCCAGCCGGATGGGGTCGGGCAACGTGATCGGCGGCGTGATCGTCTCGATGAAGACGTACGGCGATCAGGCCGACGAGATGCTGATCAAGGAGGACGGGATGAAGGCCGCGATGGGCGAGAACCCCAAGCGGTTCCACGGCGAGCGGGAGGGGCGCCAGCCCTCGACCCGGCCGGGCGTCGCCGCCACGCTCCGCGAGCAGTTCACCGCGGCCGAGGACTACCTCGACCGGAAGGAGAAGTCCGGCGAGGACGAGGCGTTCGAGCGCGACATCGGAATGGAAAACCTCGCCCGCGTGCTCACGGGCGACCTCCCGCTGCGGGTCCACGCCCACCGCGCCGACGACATCCGGACCGTGTTCCGGATCGCCGACGAGTTCGGCATCGAGGATCTCTCGATCGAGCACGCGACTGAGGGGCACACCATGGCCGAGGAGTTCGTCGAGCGCGACGTGCCCGCGGTCGTCGGGCCATCGTTCTCCTCGGCATCGAAGTACGAGCTCCGCAACATCACCTTCGAGACGCCCGGAATCCTCCACGACGCCGGCGTGAAGGTCGCGATCCAGACCGACGCGCCGATCCTGCCCCAGCAGCACCTCGACGTCTGTGTCGGGCTGGCGGTCCGGGAGGGGTTCCCCCCGGACGCCGCGCTCGACGCCGTGACCACCAACGCCGCGGAGATCCTCGGCATCGAGGATCGCGTGGGCACGCTCGAACCGGGGACGGACGCCGACGTGGCGGTCTGGGACGGCGAGTTCTGGCGGGTCGACACGCGCACCCAGCACGTGTTCGTCGACGGCGAACACGTGTTCGACCGCGCCGCCGACGCGACTGACCCGCGCGAGGAGTACGCCTGGTAAGCGGTGCGGCTTCCAACGCTCTCCACGCCGGCGATCGACGACGAGGACCCCAGCATCCCGGTCGTCGTCGGCGCGGTGATTGCCGGCGTGTTCTTCGGCGGCGTCGGCGGCGGCGTCGCGTTCCCGACCTTGCCCACGCTGGGGACGGTGCTGGGTATCTCCTCGTTCGTCGTGGGGCTGATCCTCTCGGTCAACCGCTTCACGCGGCTGCTGATGGCGACGCCGGCGGGGCAGGTGCTCGACAGCATCGGCACGCGGAAGCCGATGCTCGTCGGGCTGTTCGTCCAAGGGCTGGTGCCGTTCGGCTACGTGCTGGCGCTCGACCCCGGGCCGGTCCCCCTCTCCAGCGCAGCGATCTTCTTCCTCTCCCGGGCCTGCTGGGGCGTGGGCTCGGCGTTCGTGTTCGTCGGCGCGTTCACCACCGTCACCCACGTCACGACCGCGGAGAACCGCGGGAAGTGGGTCGGGTACATGCGCGGCGGGCAGAGCCTCGGGTTCCCGGTCGGACTGATCCTCGGCGGACTGCTGACGGACGTGTACGGCTACAGCGAGGCGTTCGCGACGGCCGGCGCCGCCGGCCTGTTCGCGGCCGTCGTCGCGTTCGTCGTGCTCCCGAACGTCCGTGGGAGCGCGACCACGACGACCCGCCTGCGTGACCTCCCGGCGGTCGTGCGCGCCGACGCGCGGGTGCTCGGGATCGGCGCCACCAACCTCTCGGTGCGCTTCCTCTACGCCGGGATCCTGCTCTCGACGGTCGTGCTGTACACGAACGAGTACGATATCTCGCTCGGCTCGCTGGCCGGGACCGGCGTGAGCGGCATCGTGATGGCCGTCTCCGTGCTCGCGATGTCGCTGACGACGCTGGTCGTCGGCCGCCTCTCGGACAGGCTCTCCTCGCGGACGTACACCGTGCTCCCCGCGCTGGGCCTGCTGGCGGCCGGGTTCGCGCTGCTCGTGGTCGTCCCGACCGTGACGGGTATCGTCGTCGGCGTCGCGATGATCGGCGTGGGCGTCGGCGGGACGGGGCCGCCGCTGCTAGCGTACCTCGGCGACATCGCGCCCGGCGAGGACGTCGGGAAGCTCGGCGGCGTCTACAACGTGTTCGGCGACATGGGCTCGACGATCGGGCCGCTGATCGCGCTCCCGCTGGCCTCAACCATCGGCGTCGGGATGGAGTACCTGATCTGTGCCGGCCTCGCCGTGCTGACGGCGGCGATGGTGCTCGCGACGCTGGACGGCGACCCCGAACCGCTTCGCTCGCCCGAGGTCGTCCCGGACGACTGAGCGCCGCTCGCTTCGCTCGCGGAGTTTTTCCACTCTCGCACGCTCACCCGCAAGCGAGAGTTTAAACCCGGGAGCGCACCCACTCCCACCAGAGCGATGAGCGATCCCGTCCCCGCGATGGCCGAGCGTGCGGCCGCCTGCGCCGACCGCCTGCTGGCCGCCGACTCCGTCGTGCTGGCCTCCCACATCGACGCCGATGGGCTCACCAGCGGCGCGATCGCCGCGACCGCGCTGGATCGGGCCGGGATCCCCTTCGAGACGACCTTCGAGAAGCAGTTAGACGCCGCCGCGATCGAGCGGATCGCCGCGACCGACCACGACGTCGCGCTGTTCACCGACTTCGGCAGCGGCCAACTAGACGACATCGTCCCCCACCAGCAGGCCGGGGAGTTCGACGCCGTCGTCGCGGACCACCACCAGCCGGCGACCGGCGAGGAGGGTGAAGAGCCGCCCGAGATCGACCACCACCTCAACCCACTCCTGTTCGACATCGACGGCGCGTCGGAGCTGTCGGGCGCCGGCGCGACGTACGTGCTCGCCCGGGCGATGGAGCCCGAGAGCGTCGACAACCGCGACCTCGCAGCGTTGGCCGTGGTCGGCGCGGTCGGCGACATGCAGGACACTGACGGCGGCTTGGTCGGTGCGAACGAGGGGATCGTCGTCGAGGGCGTCGAGGCCGGCGCGATCGAGGAGGTGACGGACATCTCGCTGTACGGGCGGCAGACGCGCCCGCTGCCCAAACTGCTCGAGTACGCCAGCGAACTCCGGATCCCGGGCATCTCGGGCGACGAGGAGGGGTCGATCCGGTTCCTCTCGGGGCTGGACGTGGACCTGAAAGTCGACGGCGACTGGCGGCGCTGGGTGGATCTCTCCTTCGAGGAGCGACAGACCGTCGCGAGCGCGCTGATGCGTCACGCCATCTCCCGCGGCGTGCCGCCCGAGCGCGTCAACGGTGTCACGACGACGACGTACACGCTCGCCGACGAGGAGGTTGGCACCGAGCTTCGGGACGTGAGCGAGTTCTCGACGGTGCTGAACGCCACCGCGCGATACGAGCGCGCGGACGTGGGGCTGGCGGTCTGTCTGGGCTACCGCGACGAGGCGCTGGACGAGGCCCGCCGGCTCCTCCGGACCCACCGCCGGAACCTCTCGGAGGGGCTGGAGTGGGTGAAAACCGAGGGCGTCGAACACGAGGACCATCTCCAGTGGTTCGACGCCGGCAGCCACATCCGCGAGACGATCGTCGGCATCATCGCCGGGATGGCGCTGGGCGCGGAGGGAATCCGCCGGGATCAGCCGATCGTCGCGTTCGCCCAAGAGAACGACGAGGAGCTGAAAGTGTCCGCCCGGGGCAGCGGCTTCCTCGTCCGGGACGGGCTGGATCTCTCGGTCGTGATGTCAGAAGCGGCGGCCGCGGTCGGGGGCGGCGGCGGTGGTCACGACGTGGCTGCGGGGGCGACTATCCCCCGGGAGAAGCGGGACGCGTTCCTCGCGGAAGCGGACCGAATCGTCGGCGAGCAGCTCGGCGACTAGGCGCCGATGTCCTCGAACAGCTGTCGGTAGTCCTCGGTGTCGAGCTGGTCGGTGATCCGGTCGAGCTCGTCGTCGAGTTCGGCGAGCTCGGCGGTCAGCTGCTGGTACTGGTCGTTACGTTCGAGCGCCTCGTGGGGTTTCTCGGCTTCGAGCGTCGCGCGCTTGGAGGCGAGCGACGCGGTGCGCTGGAGCCGATCGTCGTACTGGCTCCGGGTCTCGAGGCGCTCGACGGCGTCGAGCAGGTCGCTCTGGGAGAGCGGCTTGAGCACGTAGAGATCGAACCCCATCTCCACGATGTCGAAGTCGGGCTCGACGGCGGTCACCATCCCGACCCGAACGTCGATCTCACGGTCGCGGATCTCCGCGAGCAGGTCCTCGCCGTGGCCGTCGGGGAGCCGGCGATCGAGCAATGCGATGTCGTACCGCTCGTCGATCATCGACGACGCGGCGTCGATGCTGTTCGCGACGTCGACGTCGTACCCCGCGGCCCCGACGGTGCTAGAGTAGAGCTCCGCCACGTCCCGTTCGTCCTCGACGATCAACACCCGCACGTCGGCCGCGTCGTCGGATCCATCCCGCGCCCCTGCGTCGGTGCCCGCCTCGCTCATGGTCCTACCCCTTCGGCCGCTTTGAGTTAACTTTACCGTCGTGCGATCGTCGGTCGGTGCCGCGGGTTCGCGACGCCCTCGGCCGGCGACCCGGTGGGCTTAATTCCCCCGGCACCGCTATCACACCGTACTCATGGTCGACGTGACCGAGACCGGCGTCGACGGTCTCGACTCTATTCTCAACGGCGGTATCGTCGAGAACTCGACGGTCCTGGTCAGCGGCAACCCCGGCACGGGCAAGAGCATCTTCGGCATCCAGTACCTCCACACCGGGGTGAAAGAGTTCGACGAGAAGGGGATCTACATCTCCTTCGAGGAGAACGCCGAGGACATCAGACAGGCCGCGGAGTCTGTCGGGTTCGAGGACTGGGGCGAGATGGTCGAGCGCGGCGACATCAAGGTGTACGACAAGTCGACGATGCTCCGGGAGGAGGACTTCAACACCGCGATCGACCGCCTGCTGCAGGACTTCGCGGGCACCACGTACGACCGGCTGGTGCTCGACTCGCTGACGATGTTCAGCCTCTTCTTCGACGACGAGAAGGAGAACCGCACGTACCTGCTGAAGTTCTCGGACATCCTCAAGAAGAACGGGCTCACCTCGCTTTTGATCAACGAGCAGGGCGCGGTGTTCCCCGAGACCGAGATCGGGCTGGAGAACTTCCTCACCGACGGTAACATCTACTTCATCCAGACGCCGACGGACAACGGCGTGAACCGCTACGTCTGGGTCGCGAAGATGCGCAAACAGGACATCAACACCGACATCTTCCCGATGGAGATCGGCGAGGGCGGCATCACCGTCTACGAGCGAGCGGGCGGCTTCTCGATGATGGGCAGCGAGGAGCGGCCGCAGTTCTAGCTCTGGGACATCCGCCGCCAGACTTCGTCGAGCTTGTTGGTCACGTCCGAGCGCTGTTCGAGTTCGACGCTCAGCCCGTCCCGGAAGTCGATCGACACCTCGTCGACGCAGCGACGGTACACCTTGATTCGCCGGTGCTCCTCCGAGAGCGGCCGGTCGTGGAGTTCGAGCAGGTTCGCCTCCGTCAGCTCCTCGATCCGGCGGTAGCAGGTCGCGATCGGCACGTCGAGCTGGTCGGAGAGCTCCTGTGCGGACTTGGGCTCGTCCGCCGCTTCGAGGATCTCCGGGTTGTACTTGTTCCCGAGCACCTCGATGATCTCGTCCGAGGCCATTCGTTATCGGGAATGAGACGGCCTTTCAAAAACGTACCGCCATTCTCGACGGGAATCGGCCCCCCGTTCGGCGGTTTTGAGAAGTTCTGATTCTGTCATTTTCCGGTATCAGTTCCGATAACCGACTACTCTTCGGTGATCGTGCGGTCTTTCTCCTCGATCTCGCCGCGGTAGAGCTTCGCGCCGTCCTGGGCGACCTGCCGGGCGAGCACGGCGCACTTGATCCGCATCGGCGAGATGTCGACGCCGAGGAGGTCGACGATGTCGTCGGTGTCCATCTCGTAGAGCTCCTCGATGCTCGTGCCGGGCAGTTCCTGGGTCAGAAGCGACGCCGCGGCTTGGGAGATCGCACAGCCGTCGCCGCTGAAGGAGACCTCCTCGATCGTCTCGTCGTCGTCGGCCAGCTTCACGTCGACCTGGATGGTGTCCCCACACGAGGGGTTCTCCCCGACGTGGGAGAAGTCGGGGTCGGCCATCTCCCCGTAGTTGCGGGGGTTCTTGTAGTGGTCGAGGATCTGCTGGCGGTACATGTCCGAGCCACTCATGGCTCGAAACAGACGGTTTCCGGGGAAAAGGGTTCCGGGGTATTGGGTCGATGAGTGGGGGAGAGTTTCGTCGGTCGGCGTCGATTCCGGACTACTGTTTTGGCTGTCTCTGTCGGTGTCAGCAACACCGTGAAAGCCCCTGCCGGCTCGGCTCCCGGGACTCGCTGTGCGCGCTCACTTCGCTCGCGTGCTTACTTCGTCACCAGAAATCTCCGATTTCTGGTTGGCAGACGAGAGCTTCGCTCTCGTCAACGTCCGGGTTCGCCGAGCCGGCAGCCCCTTTCAGTCCCACCCGACCGTACAGCCCACACGCCTCCCCAACCGACTCGCTCCCTACGGTCACTCGTTCGTCCTCCGAGAGAGCAAGCTCTCTCGTGCCCTCGCTCGCGTTGCTCGCGAGGACCTCGCGCCCGTCGCGCGACGGAGCGCGCTCCGCATTCGCGCCACCGCCGCCAGTACCAACGTCGTCTACGCGAACAGCTGGCGCGCGGTGTCGACGGCGTCGATCAGTTCGTCGATCTCCTCCTTTCGGTTGTAGAGGTAGAACGAGGCACGCGTCGAGGCGGGGACGCCGAGCACGTCGTGTAGCGGCTGGGTACAGTGGTCGCCCGCGCGGACGGCGACGCCGTGATCGTCGAGGATCGAGGAGAGGTCGTGGGCGTGGACGCCGTCGAGGTTGAAGCCGACGAGGCCGCCCCGTTCCTCGCGCGGTCCGTAGATCTCGATGTCGTCGAACTGGCTCAGCCGGTCGTAGGCGTAGCCCGCGAGTTCGGACTCGTGGCGCTCGATGGCGTCCATCCCCACGTCTTCGAGGTAGTCGATCGCCGCGGTCAAGCCGACGGCCTCGGCGATCGGCGGCGTGCCGGCCTCGAACTTCCAGGGGAGGTCCTCCCACGTCGAGTTCTCGAACTCCACGCGGCGGATCATCGCGCCGCCGACGAGGAACGGCGGCAGCTCTTCGAGCAGGCGCTCCTTGCCGTACAGCACGCCGATCCCCGTCGGGCCGAGCATCTTGTGGCCCGAGAACGCGTAGAAGTCGGCGTCGATCGCGCCCACGTCGACCGGGCGCGTGGGGACGGCCTGCGCGCCGTCGATAAAGGAGAGCGCGCCGTGCTCGTGGGCGATGTCGGTGATCTCGGAGACGGGGTTGATCGTCCCGAGCGTGTTCGAGACGTGGACCGTGCTGACCATCGCGGTGTCGTCGTCGACCTTCGCGCGCAGGTCGTCCATGTCCAGCCGGCCGTCGTCGTCGATCTCGACGTAGCGGATCTCCGCGCCCTGTTTCTCACAGAGCTGTTGCCACGTGACGAGGGAGGCGTGGTGCTCCATCTGCGTGGTGACGACGTTCTCGCCGGGTTCGAGTTCGGTCAGCCCCCACGTGTAGGCGACGAGGTTGAACGCCTCGGTCGTGTTCTTGGTGAACACGATCTCCTCGCGGCCGTCGGCGCCGACGAACTCGGCCGCGCGGTCGTGGGCCTGCTCGTAGGCCACGGAGGCCTCCTGACTCAGGCTGTGGATGCCGCGGTGGACGTTGGAGTTGTACTCGTAGTAGAACTCCGTCATCGCCTCGACGACCTGCTTCGGCGTGTGGCTGGTCGCGGCGTTGTCGAGGTAGTACAGCGGCGTGTCGTCGTCCTCGTCGGGGCCGGGAACGGTCACGTCGCCGCCGACTTTCCGGTCGAGGATGGGGAAGTCCTCGCGGATGGCGTCGACGTCGAGCGCCGGCGAGTCGTGGGTAGCCATTACGTGATACGTGGTGCTGGAGGACCAACACCCCTTCGGTAGCGGGACCGGGAAACGTCGCGAGCGAAGCGAGCGACGGTAAACGGTCCCGAAGCGAGCGGGGAGTGAAACGACCCGCGAGCCGCGGTCGTGGAACGGAAACCCCGCGAGCGAAGCGAGCGACGGTAAACGGTCCCGAAGCGAGCGAAGCGAGCGACGGTAAACGGTCCCGAAGCGAGCGACGGCAAACGGTCCCGAAACGTGAGCGTCCCCGAGAAACTGTTCGCTCAGATCTGTAACAACTGCGCGTGCCGGGTCTCCCCGACCTCCAGCACCGTCGCCTCGTCGATGAGGCCGGCCTCGACGGCGACGCCGACCGACTCCTCGCCGACGAGGTTCGCGACCGAGGCGCGGCGCAGGCCGTCGATCACGGCGTCGGCGTCGGCCTCGACGGCGTGCTCGCCGCCGTAGAACGACTCCTCGACCGTCAGCGAGATCTCCCCGTCCTCGAACGTCTCCCCGAGCAGATCGGGGTCACAGACGGAAACGAGCAGCCCGCGTTCGGTCTCGCGTTCGCGCAGCAGCATCAGAACTCTTCGACCATCTGCTGCTCGGCCTCCTCGCGCATCTCCTCGGCGCGCTGGCGGACCTCCTCGGCCTCCTCCTCGCGGCCCACTTCCTCGAGCGCGCGGACCTTCTCCTCGAGTACCTCCGCGTTGCTCATCCCGAGGCGCTGGGCGTTCTCGAAGCAGTCGACGGCGTCCTCGGCGAGCCCGCGTTCGAGCATGAAGAAGCCGCGGTTGTACCACGCCTGCGCGAAGCGCGGGTCGATCTCGACCGCGTTCTCGGCGTGGCGCAGCGCCTCCTCGCTCTGGCCGAACTCCCAGAGTGCGTAGGCGAGGTTCGTCTCGGCGGTGGCGGCGTGCTCGGAGTCGTCGTCGATGTCGATCGCCTCCTTGTACGCGCCGATGGCCTCGTCGTACTCCTCCAGTTCGGCGTGGGCGGCGCCCTTGTTCACCCAGGCCTCCTGCTCCTTGTGGGGGTCCTCGGCGTACTGCGCGGCGCGCTCGAACGTCTCGGTCGCCTCTTCGAAGCGGTTGATCTTCGTGTAGGAGACGCCCACGTCGATGAGCTGGTCGGTGTCGACCTCGTCTTTCGCGATGTTGCGCTCGTCGAGCAGGTCCGACAGCACCCGGGTGTCGACGGGGTCGACCTCGCCGGGATCGACTTTCAGTTCGGGCGGATCGATGTCGAACTCCTCGAACTCGTCGGGGAGTCCCTGACCCTCCGAGAACTGGTGGTCGCGGTCCTCACGGGGGTTATCACTCATTACCCGGAGTTCGCGGTCGTCGGGGGTAAGGGTTACGCGTCCAGCCCCAACGCTTAGTCGTCGCCGGGGCCTGCCTCCCCGGTATGCGCCTGTTCTTCGCGATCGACCTGCCCGACGACCTCCGGGAGCCGTTCGCCGCGATACAGGACGACCTCGCGGCCGCCGAAGGGCTCAGCTTCACCGACCCCGAGCAGGCTCACCTGACGATGAAGTTCCTCGGAGACGTGCCGACCGAGGACGAGGCCGACGACGAGCCCACCGTCGCCGACGCGAAAGTCGCCGGCGCGGCGGCGGTCGATGCGGCCGATCTCTCGCCGTTCGAGATGGAAGTGGGCGGCCTCGGCGCGTTCCCCTCCCCGGAGTACATCTCGGTGGTCTGGGCGGGCGTCCGCGACGGCGCCGCCGACCTCGAAGCGCTTGCCGCCGCACTCGAAACCGAGACCACCGACCGAGGGTTCGACGACGCGGACAACCCCTTCACGCCCCACGTCACACTCGCCCGCATGAACGACGCCCGCGGCAAGAATCTCGTGCAGGATCGCCTCCGGAACACCGACCCCACGGTCGGCCGCTTCACCGCCGAAGAGCTCCGGCTGAAGCGGTCGATCCTCGGCGACGACGGCGCGGAACACCGGACGATCGCTCGGTTCCCGCTCTGACTCTCCAGAACGGCCGTGCCATCTTCTGTCCTTCTGCACGCAACAGTTATCACCACTGACAGCGAAGTAGGGGTATGGAACTCAGCAACGTTCAGCAGTACGCGGGCGACCGCGGCGTCGACAGCGAGATGGCCGTCGACGAACTCCGACGGCGGTACGCCGCGCTCCGGGCCCGAGCGGCCGACAGCGAGGAGGCCGCCGCCGCGCGCCACCGGCTGGCCGAGCGGACGATCGATCTGACCGAGGAGTACTTCCCGGAGGAAGTCGCCGCACGACGCCGGCGAGTCGCCGCCGCGGGGTTCGCCGCCGGCCTCGTCGTCGGTGGTGCCGCGGGCGCGATGCTCCGCCGGTAGAACGAACTGACCTACGCCGAATCCACGTCGACCGCCGCGTCGACCGGTTCGAACGCCGTCTCACACGGCGGCCCGTCCGCGAACTCGAACCTGACTTTTCCATCGGTCCCGAGCGAGAGCAGCGACGCCGACACCGTTCCGTAGCCGTTCTGATGGACACAGACGCCGTAGTCGTGGTCGCCGAGCACGTCCGTCGCACGGGCCAGCCACGCGTCGCTCCCCTCGTCGGGCCCGGGGAGGAGCGCCGTCCGGACGGCCGCGGCGTCCTCGGCCTGCGCCTGCCCGCGTTCGGCGGCCGAGGCCGGGATCGCGGGGGCGTCGCTGGCGCCGACGTTGACGACGACGTGGACGCCGGGCTCCAGTTCGCGGACCAGCAGTCGGCCGTCCCACTCCAGCAGGTACGCCGCGTCGGCGTCGGCGAGTACGAGGTTGAATCCCGCGTACTCGTCGTCCTCGACGGCGTTCTCGACCATCTCGGCCGCGTCCTCGGCGGACCGCTCCCGGAGCGCGTCGCGCGTGAGCAGCCCCCGCGAGCGCTCGCCCGCGAGGTCGGCGTCGGTCCAGCGGTTCGTGATCCCGACGAACAGGCCGGATTCGTTGTACCCCAGCCACGTCCCGCCGGCTCTCGCGTCGCGGGGGGCGATCACGGTGGGATCCTCTTCGATCTGCGTGGGCGGCTCGGACGGCCGGTCACGTTGCTCGTCGCGGTTCGCGGCCACGGCCACGGGCGCGTCGTCGAACACCTGCCAAGCGAGCGTCAGCGTACACACGGTCCCGGGTAGGCGCGGGCGGTGTTTAAGCCCCCGGCGTCCCATCTCCCGAGGAATGCTCGAAGGCGCCAACGTCGCGCTCGGCGTGACCGGCAGCATCGCGGCGGTCAAAGTCGTCGAACTCGCCCACGAACTCCGGCGGCAGGGCGCCGACGTTCGGGGGGTCGTGACCGAGAGCGCGCAGGGGATCGTCCACCCGTGGGCGGTGGAGTTCGCGACCGGCCGCGAGCCGATCACCGAACTCACCGGGCAGGTCGAACACGTGGAGCTCTGCGGCCGCGACGGCTGGGCGGACGTGCTCCTGATCGCGCCCTGTACCGCCAACACCGTCGGGAAGATCGCCGCCGCGATCGACGACTCGCCGGTGACGACGACCGCGACGACCGCCCTCGGCGCCGACGTGCCGGTCGTGATCGCGCCCGCGATGCACGAACCGATGTACGACCACCCGGGCGTGCTCGACGCGATCGAGACCGTCGAGTCCTGGGGCGTCCAGTTCGTCGACCCGCGGATCGAGGAGGGGAAAGCCAAGATCGCGACCGAGGCGGCGATCGTCACGGAGGTCGCCCGCGCCACGACACCCGACTCCCTCGCCGGCCGGCACGTCGTCGTCACCGCCGGCGCGACCAGCGAACCGGTCGACCCGATCCGGACGCTCACCAACCGCGCGTCGGGGAAGACCGGCCGCGCGGTCGCGAAGGCCTGCTACGTCCGGGGTGCGGACGTGACGCTCGTCCACGACGGCGGCGACGTGCCCTACGCCGCGGTCCGGCAAGTCGAACGCGCGGCGGAGATGCGCGATGCCGTGCTGGAGACGCTCTCGGTCGGCGGGGACGCGCTGATCTCCGCGGCCGCTATCTCGGATTTCACCGTCGACGCCGCCGACGAGAAGATCAAGTCCGGCGAGGAGCGCACGCTGACGCTGACCCCGGCGCCGAAGCTGATCGACGACGTGCGGGACGCCCGTCCCGACCTCCCGATCGTCGGGTTCAAGGCCGAGACCGCCGGCGGGGACGAAGCACTGGTCGACGAAGCGAGGCGGATTCTGGACCGCGCCGGCCTCTCCTTCGTCGTCGCGAACGACGCGAGCGTGATGGGCGCCGACGAGACCCGGGCGCTGCTGGTGCGCGGCGAGGGGTACGCGGAGTTCACCGGCAGCAAGGCGGAGCTGGGGGCGTACGTGGCCGAGGAGTTGGCGGACGTACTGGGCGAACAGTAGCTACTCGCAATGGCGATCCCCACGCCCGACGCCGGCTCCTATCGCCGGCGTCCGCCGTGTCCGGGGTAGTCGCGCTCGAACCGCTCGCCGATCTCCTCGCCGGAGATCTCCACGATCACGGGGCGGCCGTGCGGGCAGGCGTACGGGTTCTCGCAGTCATCCAGCGCCGACAGCAGTTCGCTCACCGATCCCTCCGTCAGCGACGTGTTGCCCGTCACCGACGGGTAGCACGCCAGATCCGCGAGTAGCTCGTCGACGGCGTCGTCGACCGCCGCCTCGTCGTCGCCCGCGGCGACGAACGCCGAGAGGCTGTCCCGCAGAAGCTCGGGATCGAGCGTCGCGTCGAACACCGCGGGGACCGCGGTCACTTCCACGGTACGATCGTCGACCCGCTCGGCCTCGAACCCCATCTCTCCCAGCGCGTCGGCGTGGCTCGCGAACAGTTCGGCCTCGCGGGCGGTGAGTTCGAGCGTCACCGGCGCCGCCAACGCCTGACTCGCCATCCCGCCGTCGAACTCCCGCTGGAGGCGCTCGTAGTTCACGCGCTCGTCGGCGGCGTGCTGGTCGATCAGCACCAGCCCGTCGTCGGTCTCCGCGACGACGTAGGTGTCCTGTAGCTGCCCGAGTACGCGCAGCGTCGGCAGCGAGTCGAACTTCCCGCCGGCCTCGGCGGTCCCCCCGCCGAGCGCCTGCTGGGTCGCGGTAGCGAACGAACGACCGTCGTCCGTCGATCGGTCGGACGCCGTCCGGGACTGTTCAGCCGTTCCGGAGTCGGAGCGATCGCGTGAGGGGGCGGCCGTCTCCGGGGAGTCGGCGGCGTCCGGCGTGTCGTCACGGGCAGTTCGGTCCCGACTGCCGGGCCGCGAACGCGATCCCCCGGCCGACGCCGCGGAGTTCCCCGAGAGGTCGACCGACCAGTCGTCCGGCTCGTCGGTCGCCGAGTCGCCGGTCGTCGCTCCTTCGTCGGTGTCGGCCGTTCCCGACTCGTCCTGCCAGTCCTCGAGTTCGGTTTCGGCCGACTCGTTCGCGGTCGACTCGCCGTCCCGGACGCCGCCCGAGGGTGCCGTCGAGTTCGTCGACGACTCGGTTCCCGGTTTCCCGGTCGGTGTGTCACTGCCAGAAGGTCGATTCAGGCTGTCGTCGGCCGGCGTCCGACCGGACGAGCCTCGATCGCCGACGCCGCTCGCTGCCTCGTGGCGCGTGCCGGCGCCGCCGACCGCCTCGTCGTCGTCGGTGCCGGGCCGGACCGGCGTCTCGTCGGCCTGCGAGCGCCCGCGGGGCGCGGAGGTCCGGATCAGCCCCTCGGCCAGCAGCGCCTCCTCGACGGCCTCGCTCACCGCGTCGCGGACGCCCGCCTCGTCGTCGAAGCGGACCTCCAGCTTCCGCGGGTGGACGTTCACGTCGACCGTCGCGGGGTCGAGCTCGACGAACAGCACCGCGAAGGGGTAGCGGTCCGGCGCCAGCTGCCCGCCGTAGGCGTCGAGCACCGCCTCCCGGAGCGTCGAAGCGGTGACGTAGCGGTCGTTGACGAACGTCGAGAGGTACTCCCGGCCCGCGCGGGTGGTCTCGGGGTGGGAGACGAGCCCCTGCACGGAGTGGACGGGGGCGTCGTCGTCCTCTGCGGCCCACTCCACGTCGACCATCGACTCCGCCACCTCGCGGCCGTACACCGAGAGCACCGTCGAGCGGAGGTTCCCGGTGCCGTCGGTCGCGAACACCTCGCGGTCGTCGTGCTCCAGCGAGACGGCGACGCCGGGGTTTGCCAGCGCGTACTGCGTCGCGACGGTGTTGACGTGGTCGAACTCCGTGGCGTCGGTCTTGAGGAACTTCCGTCGGGCGGGGACGTTGTAGAACAGGTCCGCGACCTCGACGACGGTCCCCTCGGGGCAGCCCGCGGGCTCGGGCTCGCCGATCTCGCCGCCCTCGACGGTGAGTTCGTGGCCCATCCCGCCGCCGCGGGGCTTCGACCGGACCGTCGTCCGGGAGACCGCGCCGATCGCCGCGAGCGCCTCGCCGCGGAAGCCGAGCGTCCCAACGCCGGCTTCGAGGTCGGCGATGTCGCCGATCTTGGAGGTGTGGTGGTCCCGGACCGCGAGGTCGAGCTCCTCGGCGGTCATGCCGACGCCGTCGTCCCGGACGCGGATGCCGTCCTTCCCACCGCGATCGACCGCGATCGAGACGCGGTCGGCGTCGGCGTCGATGCTGTTTTCGACCAGTTCCTTGACGACGGACGCCGGGCGCTCGACCACCTCGCCGGCGGCGATGCGCTGGACCGTCTCGTCGTCGAGTGCGGTGATGGTCGGCGTCTCCTCGGCCATGGTCAGAACACCGCCCGCTCGATCGCGCGTTTCTGCGTGCTGTTCAGGTTCCGCTCGACGGCCTCCTCGGGAGCGAGCCACACCGCCCGGACGTGATCGCCCGCCAGCGTCACGCTCTCTGTCGGGCTGTGGGCGCGGTAGATCGTCGCGAACGCGCCGCCCTCGTCGATCTCCCAGGCGGTGCTCAGCACGGGCTCGCCCACGTCCGTGTCGAGCCCGGTTGCGTCGCGGATCGCGCGTTGCAGCCCCGGAACCGGCTGTTCGCCCACTCGGAGCTGCCCGCCGGGGAGCTCCCAGACGCCGTCCTCGTTCTCCAGCAACAGCAGGCGGCGCTCGGGCTCCGGGCCGAGCAGCACCGCCTTCTGGGTGACCGCGAACCGGCGGCTCACGGTCGATCCCCCGCGTCGACTCGCTGTGCGTGCATGGGGACACCAACAGGGCGCGCGATAAAGAACGATGCGCTCACTCCTCAAGCCGCGACTGCCACTCCTCGACGCGCTGCATCAGTTCGATCGGCGAGATCTCCGCGACGTTCGTCCCGTCGAGTTCGTGGAGCACGTCGGCGGCCGCGGGATCGACCGCCTCGCTCTCGGCGCCCCCGCCGCCGTCGCCGACGGCTTCCGGATTCGGCTCGGCGGTGTTCCCGGCGGCGCTCGCCCCGCCCGCGAAGCTGCCCGAACTCAGGTCGAAGACGGCCTGTTTCGTCTCGCCGTCGCCGCCCGAGCCGCGGGCCTCGATCGCCTTCTCCTCGCGCAGGCGGTCGAGCACGTCGCCCGCGCGGTCGACCACGGGGCCGGGCACGCCCGCGAGGTCCGCGACGTGGATCCCGTAGGAGCGATCCGTCGGGCCGTCCCGAACCGTGCGGAGGAACGTCACGTCGTTCTCCTCGCCCGGCTCGCCGTCGACCGCGACGTGGACGTTCGCGACCCCCTCCAGGTGGTCCGCGAGCGTCGTGAGTTCGTGGTAGTGCGTGGCGAACAGCGTCTTCGCCCGCACCTCGTTGTGGAGGTACTCCGTCGCGGCCCACGCGATCGAGATGCCGTCGTACGTCGCCGTTCCGCGGCCCACCTCGTCCAGTATGACGAGCGAGTCTTCCGTGGCCGAGTGGAGGATGTTCGACAGCTCCTGCATCTCGACCATGAACGTCGAGCGGCCCTGCGCGAGCTCGTCCAGCGCGCCGACGCGGGTGTAGATGCCGTCGACGAGGCCGACCTCGGCGGCGCGGGCGGGCACGAAACTGCCCGCCTGCGCGAGCAGGGTGATCAGCGCGGCCTGCCGCATGTAGGTGGACTTCCCGCTCATGTTCGGCCCCGTGACGATCAGGAACCGCCGGTCGCAGTCGAGGTGGAGGTCGTTCGGCACGAACTCGGTCGTCGTCTCGACGACGGGGTGGCGGCCGGCCTCGACGTGCAGCGCGTCGCCGTCGGTGAGTTCCGGCCGGGTCCAGTCGTTGCGCGCGGCGTGGTCCGCGAGCGAGGCCAGTGCGTCGACCTCCGCGATCGCGCGCCCGGCGTCCTGCAGGAGTTCGGCGTGGGCGGCGACGCGCTCGCGGAGTTCCTCGAACAGCTCGTACTCGAGGTCGCCGCGGGCCTCCTCGACGCGCATGATCTCCCGCTCTTTCTCCTCGAGTTCGTCGGTGACGAACCGCTTGGAGTTCTTGAGCGTCTTCACCTCGCGGTAGTGCTCGGGCACCTGATCGGCGACGCTCTTGCCGACCTGAATGTAGTAGCCGTCGGTCTTGTTCCGGTCGACGGTGACGTGTGAGAGCCCGTGCTGGCGTTTCTCGCGGTCGGCGAGCGTGTCGAGGAAGCGCTCCAGTTCCTCGTGGCGCTCGATCAGCTCGTCGAGCTCGTCGTCGTACCCCGCACGGAAGATGCCGCCCTGCGTGACGGTTTTCGGCGGATCGTCCCGGAGCGCCGCGTCGAGTTCGTCCCGGAGGTCGGCGGCCGCCTCTCGGTCCGGCTCGGCGAGCACGTCCGGCAGCGGCGAGTTCGCGAGCGGCGTGCCGTCGATCGCGTCCTCCAGCGCGGGCAGCACCGCGAGCGTGTTCTTCACCGCGAGCAGGTCGCCGGCGTCCGCGGAGCCGGAGGCGGCGCGCGACGCGAGCCGTTCGAGGTCGTACGCGTCGTCGAGGCAGTCACGCAGCGCTTCGCGGGCCAGCGCGGCGCTCGCGAGCGCCTCGACGGCGTCGTGGCGGCGCGCGAGCAGCTCCCGATCGCGGCGCGGGCGGGTGATCCACTCGCGGAGCAGTCGGCGCCCGGGCGAGGAGACGGTCGCGTCGATGGTGTCGAACAGCGACCCCTCGCTACCGCCCTGCATCGTCTCGACCAGTTCGAGGTTGCGCTGGGTGGTGGCGTCGAGGTCGAGGTGGTCGTCGGGCTGGTAGTGCTGGAGCCGGCTCATCGCCGCCGAGACGCCGAGGCCGGTGTCCTCGACGTACGCGAGGATCGCGCCCGCGGCCTGCACGGCTGGGGAGTCGTCGTCGAGGCCGATGCTCGAAAGCGTGGACTCGCCGAACCGCTCGCGGACGCGGTGGCGGGCGCGGCCGGGCCCGAACTCGTCGCTCGGGCGCAGCGTGTGGGTGGCGTCGAGGCGTTCCTGCAGGCGCGAGAGCAGGGGATCGTCGTTCCGCACGTCGGGGCCGGGCAGGAGCTCGGTGGGGGCGAAGCGGTACAGTTCGGCGCTCGCGGCGTCAGCGCCGTCGACGGCCGTGACGAGGAAGCGACCCGTGGTGATGTCGGCGAACGCGAGGCCGTACTCCTCGGTTCCGTCGACGACCGCCGCGAGGTACTGCGCGTCGTCGTCGGTGGTCTCCACGAGCGTGCCCGGCGACGCGAGCCGCGTGATCTCGCGGTACTTCGAGCCGTCCTCGGCGTCGAACTGGTCGGCGACGGCCACGCGGTAGCCCCGCTCGACCAGCGCGGTCAGGTAGGGGGTGAGCTCCGAGAGCGGCACGCCCGCCATCGGGTAGGAGGAGCCGTGAGAGGACTTCTGGGAGATCGTGAGGTCGAGCTCGTCGGCGACGGTCTCGGCGTCGTCGGCGAACAGCTCGTAGAAGTCGCCACACTGCATCATCAGCAGATCCGCGTCGGTCTCGGCCTTCAGAGAGAGGAACTCCTCGACGATTCCCTGCGACATGGGACGGTCTCGGCGTGTCGGGGGCTAAAGCCCTGCGGGTCGCTGGTGATCGTCGGCCGTTCGGAATAAACCCGCCGTGGGTGACCGGCCACGTCTGGCCGACCGCACGGCGATGCGCGCATCGCCGCGGTGCCATCCCGATAAGGCCCCTACCCCGAACCGGGACGGCATCGCGACATCCGAGCGAACGGAGTCGAAGTATAAGTGTTTCGTGGGAAGCGGGCGATCAGCCCTCGATCAGGCGCTCCAGCTGCTCGGGCGGCACCGCGCCGCGGGCGGCGTGGCCGTCGGCGGCGAACGTCGGCACGCCGGTGACGCCGCGGTCGCGAGCCTCCTGGAACTGCGCTTCGAGCCGGTCGGCCCACTCCTCGTCGGTCGCCGCCTCGCGGATCTCCTCGCTGTCGAGGTCGACCGAGTCGGCCACGTCGGCGATCACGTCGAGGTCGCCGATATCGCGGTGGTCGTCCCAGTACGCCGCGAACAGCGCGTCGTCGAAGGCGGCGAACTGCTCGGGGTGCTCCTCGCGGACGTAGAACGCGGCCTGCTGGGCGTTCCAGGAGTCGGTGTCGGGCACCGCGTCGATGTCGAGGGCCACGTCGTACTGCTCGCTCAGGCGGTCGACGTTCTCCCGGACCTGCTCGAAGTAGTCGTCGTCCTTCCCGTCGTCGACGTCCGTCTGGATCTCGCGGTTCTCGTCCCGTTTGTACCCCCGGAGGTCGAACGGGTGCCACTCCACCGCGAGCGGGGCGTCCCGACTCTCGCGGTACTGTGCCAGCGACGCGCGACCCAGATAGCAGAACGGACAGACGTAGTCGCTGAACACCACTACCTCGTCGGCCTCGGCGTCGGTGTCGACGACGCCGTCGGATTCGGACATACCGTTTCCAGACGCTGAACCGGGAAAAGCACCGGGGTAGCGGCCTGTGCGCTACGTCGACAGGCCGAGCGCGTCGGCGTGATCGTCGAGCAGGTCGGCGAAGCGCCAGCCCGTGGGGTCGACCCGGTAGCGCACTCGCACCACCGGCACGTCCACGTCGACGACGCGGCCGAGGTCGTGGGGGGTCCCCGCGAGCACGAGATCCGGATCGGCGTTCTCGATCGTCGCTTCGAGGTCGGCGATCTGCGCCTCGCTGTACCCCATCGCGGGCAGTACGCGGTCGAGGTGGGGGTAGTTCGCGAGCGTGTCGGCGACCGTCCCGACCGCGTGCGGTTCGGGGTCGAGCCGTTCGGCGGCACCGAACTGCTCGGCGGCGACCGTGCCGGCGCCCGTGCTCGCGTCGCCGTGGGTCAGCGTGGGGCCGTCCTCGACGACCAGCACCTCGGCGCCGTCGACGGCGTCGGGATCCGCGACGCTCACGACCGAGTCGGCGTGCAGGACCTCGGCGGCGGGATTGACGGACTCGACGTTCTCGACCACCTGCTCGATCGCTGCCTCGTCGGCGCTGTTCTCCTTGTTCACCAGCGCGTAGTCGGCCATCCGGAGGTTCGCTTCCCCGGGATGGTAGCGCGTCTCCGCGCCGGCCCGCAACGGGTCACAGAGCACGACGTGAACGTCGGGCTCGACGAACGGGAGTTCGTTGTTGCCGCCGTCCCAGAGCAGCACGTCGGCCTCCGCGGCGGCCCGCTCGATCACGTCGGCGTAGTCGACGCCGGCGTAGACGACGTGGCCCCGCTCGATGTGCTGTTCGTACTCCTCGCGTTCCTCGATCGTCACGCCGGCCTCGTCGAGGTCGGCCATCGTCTCGAACCGCCGGACGCGGCCCTCGACGAGATCGCCGTACGGCATCGGCTCGCGGACGACCGCGGGCTCGACACCGCGGGACTGGAGCTCGTCCGCCAGCGCGCGACTGACCTGTGACTTCCCGCAGCCGGTCCGGACGGCGTCGACGGCGATCACCGGGACCGACGCCTCGAGCATCGCGGTGTCGGGGCCGCGAATCTCGAAGTCGGCGCCCGCGGCGATCGTTCGGGAGCCGGCGTGCATCACGTCCTCGTGGCTCACGTCGGAGTAGGAGAAGACGACGGTGTCGACGTTCTCCTCGCGGATCAGTTCCTCCAGTTCGGACTCGGGGTGGATGGGGATTCCCTCGGGGTAGCCCTCGCCGGCGAGCGCGGGCGGGTAGCGGTCGTGGCCGCCCGCGGTCGTCTCGCCGAGGTTCTGTCCCGGCGCCGCCGTGAACGCGACGACCCGGGCGTCGTCGCGGCCGCGGTAGGCGGTGTTGAAGTCGTGGAAGTCCCGCCCCGCCGCGCCCATGATGAGCACGCGCTCGGTCATTCGCTCCGGCGTTGGGCCGGCGGGACGAAAAGGCTACTCGCCGCGGGGCGCCGAAGCTTCAAGCACGCCCCCGCCGAGCCCCCGCGCATGGACACGCTCGTCACGAACGGGACGCTGCTCACGATGCGGGGCGAGAGGCTCGGGATCGTCGATTCGGGCGCCGTCGGGGTCGACGACGGTCGGATACGCTACGTCGGCCCGGAGAGCGACGCTCCGGATCCGAGCGACGCCGACGACGTGGTGGACGCGGAGGGCGGCGTCGTCATGCCCGGGCTGGTGAACGCCCACGCCCACATGGCCCACACCCTCCTCCGCGGCGGCGCACAGGACGTGCCCGAGATCGAGTGGATGAACCGTGCGCTCGGCCCGCTGTCGGCCCACGCCGACGAGGAAGACCGGATCGCCGGCACTCGACTGGGCGTGCTGGAGGCGGTCCGGGGCGGCGCGACGACGATCTGTGAGTACGCCGGCGAGGTCGGCACGCTCGTCGAGGCGGTGTACCAACCCCTCGGCGTGGACGTGGTCGCCGTCGAGACGATCAACGAGGTGCCCGACGAGCGCGGCGATCTCGGGCCGCGGGAGCTCTACCCGTTCGACCGCGAGCAGGGGGAGGAAGCGCTCGCACGGGCAGATCGGTTGTTCGAGCGGTTCGGCGACGACCCGCTCGTGACGCCCGCGTACGGCCCGCAGGCGCTTGATATGGTGTCGCCCGAGCTTCTCGGGACGGTCCAAGAACACGCCCACGATCGGGGCGCGAAGCTCCACCTCCACACCGCACAGGGCGAGCGGGAGGCGATCCAGATCGAGGAGCGCTACGGGGCGGACGAGTCGACCGTCTCGGTGCTCGACGAGCTCGGGATCGTCGACGATTCGCTCGTCGCGGTCCACTGCCACGGCGCGACGCCCGCGGAACGCCGGCGGCTCGCCGACGGCGGTGCCGCGATGCTCGGCTGCCCGTCCTCGATCGCGGCGATCGACGGGATCGTCCCCCCGGTGGCCGAGTTCCGGGAGTACGGGGCCGCGGTCGGGATCGGCACCGATCAGGCGCCCGGGCCGGGCCACCACTCGATGGTCCGCGAGGCCCGCACCGCGGCGACGCTGTCGAAAGTCGAGCACACCGATCCGACCGCGCTCACCGCGCCCGAGGCGCTGCGGCTCGCGACCGTCGGTGGCGCGGAGGCACTCGGGATCGACGACGAGGTCGGGACGCTGGAGGAGGGGACGCGTGCGGACTTCCTCGTCGTCGACACGGATCGGCTCTCCACCGCGCCAGCAGTCGACTCGCCGCTGCACACCGCGATCCCGAACCTCGTCTACTCGACGACCGGGCGGGAGGTCCGGGACGTGTTCGTCGCCGGGGAAGCGATCGTCCGGGACGGCGCGTTCGTCGACGCCGACCCGGAGGCGGCCGTCGCGGACGCGACCGAGCGGGCACGGGCGCTGTACGAGCGCGCGAGCGTGGACTGGCGCGCGGCGGACTCCGAACTGGTCGCCGCCGTCGACGACGGCTGGCTCTAGGCCGGCGATTCAGTGACCGTGGCCGGCATCGTCCGCGGCGTCGCTCGCCGACTCCCCGTCCTCGGGATCGCTGTGGCCCGAGAGCGGTCCCAGCCCCGACGCGGGGTCGAACCCGTCGACGGGCGTGACGGAGTAGTCGACGGTGAGCGTGTCCCGGGTCGCGCGGATCTTGCCGACGAACGCCGACACCTCTTCGAGGGTCCCTTCGAGGACGAACAGCTCCATGCAGTGGTGCTCGCCGACGTGGGAGTGGAAGTTCGAGGCGACGAGCCCCTCGTGCTCGTGACGCAGCTGCATCATGCGCTCCTCGACGCTGGTGGTCTCGTACTCGAACAGCACGGTGACGACGGCCATGAGGTCGCGGTCCTCCAGCCGGCGGTCCTCGAACTCGCCCAACAGATTGCGGGCGGCCTCCCGAATCACCTCGCTTCGGCCCGTGTAGCCGTGTTCCTCGGAGAACGTGTCGATCCGTTCGAGCAGTTCCTCGGGCATCGAGACGCTGACGACGGTCATGTAGCAACTGAGGCGCCTCTCGTTAATAATGATTAGTAGTCCGCGTGTGACGACCCGAACGCGTATGCCGGACGGCGCCGAACCGCCGGCGATGCTCGTCGTGCACGCGACGTTCCCGATCGACCCAGAACAGCGCGAGGAAGCGCTCGACCGCGCCGCCGACCTCGTGGAGGCGACGCGGGAGGAGCCCGGCGTGATCGAGTACAGCGCCGTGACGGATCTGGTGGAGTCTGACCTCCTGCGGTTCGTGGAAGTGTACGAGGACGAGGACGCGTTCGCGGCCCACGTCGAGAGCGACCACTTCCAAGCGTTCGAAGCGAAGCTTCCGGAGCTGCTCGGGGGCGAGCCCGACGTGATGCGCTACGAAGTCAGCGACGCCTCGGAAGTGGAAGTCTGAAGCAAAACGGCGGACCGAACGGCCGGCGTTAGCGCACCGAGTCGAGGATCAGCTGCTGCTCGACGCGCTTGACCTCGTGCTGGACATCACGCACCGCGTCGATGTTCGCCGAGATGCTGCTGATCCCCTCCTCGACGAGGAAGTCCACCATCTCGGGCTTGGAGCCGGCCTGCCCGCAGATCGACGTGTCGACGTCGTGCTCGCGGCAGGTCTCGATCGTCTCGCTGATCAGCTCGAGCACCGCGGGGTGGAGCTCGTCGAAGCGACCGGCGACGTGCTCGTTGTTGCGGTCGACCGCCAGCGTGTACTGGGTCAGATCGTTCGTGCCGAAGGAGGCGAAGTCGATCCCCTGTTCGGCCATCTCCTCGACCATCAGCGCGCTGGCGGGCGTCTCGATCATCACGCCCCAGTTGCGCTTCTCGGTGTCGATCCCGGCCTCCTGCATCAGCTTCTTGGCTTGGATCACGTCCTCGGCGTCGTTGACCAGCGGGAGCATGAGCTCGACGTTGTCGTACCCCATCTCGAACAGCTTCCGGAACGCCGCGAGCTCGTGCTGGAACACCTCCGGCTTGTCGAGGCTGCGGCGGACGCCCCGCCAGCCGAGCATGGGGTTGTGCTCGTTGGGTTCGTCCTCGCCGCCCTCCATCGAGCGGAACTCGTCGGTCGGGGCGTCGAGCGTGCGCACCCGAACGGGCCGGGGGTAGAACTCCTCGGCGACGCCCTGAATCCCGTCGACGAGCTGGTCCTGGTACGCCTCCGCCCCCTCGTCTTCGATGTACCGCTCGGGGGTCTTGCCCAGCGTGAGGACCATGTGCTCCATCCGGAGCAGCCCCACGCCGTCGGCCCCGGTCGCGGCCGCGCGCTCGGCGGCCTCCGGGATAGAGACGTTGACCTTCACCTCGGTCGCGGTCATGGGCTTGACCGGCGTCTTGGGTCGGACCTCCTCGACGGGCTCGTGGTCGGGCTCGGCGGGCTCGGTCCGGCCCTCGATCACGGTGCCGCGGTCGCCGTCGATGGTGACCACTTGGTCGTCGACGAGCTCGCGCGAGCCGCTACCGGTGCCGACCACCGCGGGGACGCCGAGTTCGCGGGAGACGATCGCCGCGTGGCTGGTCATGCCGCCCTCGTCGGTGACGATTCCCGCCGCGCGCTTCATCGCGGGCACCATGTCCGGCATCGTCATCTCGGTGACGAGGATGTCGCCGTCGCCGACCTTGTCGAGCTGGTCGAGCTGGGTGACGACCCGCACCTCGCCCGCGACGACGCCCGGCGAGGCGCCGAGCCCGCGGAGCAGCACGTCGCCCTCGCTCTCGTTCTCGGTTTCGCGCTCCTCCTCCAGATCGGCGTCGCCGTCGTCGATCGTGGTGATCGGCCGGGACTGGAGCATGTAGATGTCGCCGTCGGCGACCGCCCACTCCACGTCCTGTGGCTCGTCGTAGTGGTCCTCGACGCGCTCGCCGAGCGCGACCAGCTCCTCGATCTCGTCGTCGGAGAGCACGCGTTCGTTCCGCCGATCCGGCGACACCGACTCCTCGACGGTCTCGCCCGTCTCAGGGTCCTTGATCATCTTGACCTTCTTGTCGGCGACGGTCACCTCCTCGACGGAGTCGGTGTTCCGGTCGTACACGTAGTTGTCCGGGGAGACCGTCCCCGAGACGACCGCCTCGCCCAGCCCCCACGCGGCCTCGATGATCAGTCGGGGCTCGCCCGTCGAGGGGTGGGAGGTGAACATCACGCCGGACTTGTCGGCGTCGACCATCTTCTGGACGACGACCGCGATGTCGACGGCGTCGTGGGGGAAGTCCTTGCGCTCGCGGTAGTAGATCGCGCGCTGTGAGAACAGCGACGCCCAGCACTCCTTGACGCGTTCGAGCAGGTCCGCCTCCGTGACGTTGAGGAACGTCTCCTGCTGGCCCGCGAAGGAGGCGTCGGGGAGGTCCTCGGCGGTCGCCGAGGAGCGGACGGCAACGAACGCCTCGCCGTCGTCGAGGTCGCCGTAGGCGGCGAGGATCTCCTCGCGCACCTCGTCGGGGAACGGCGTGTTCAGAATCAGGTCGTGGGCGGTGTCGGAGGCCTCCTTGAGCGCGGCGGAGTCCTCGGGATCCACGTCCATCGCCGCGAACAGTTCGTCGTCGATGCCCGCCTCCTCGATGAACGCCCGATACGTCCCCGCCGTGACCACGAATCCCGGCGGCACGGGAAGCCCGGCCCCGGTGAGTTCACCGAGTGAAGCTCCCTTCCCGCCGACCGTCTCCAGGTCCGCGGCGCGAACGTCGTCGAGCCAGAGTACTCCCATCAGGTAGGGATGCCGGTGTAGCGATAAAGAAGGTTCCGGAGAGTTCGGGTGGGGCCTACTCGAACACCGCGTCGAACGCCGACGCTCCCAGCGGGTCGAACGTTCCGGCGGCCAAGTCCTCGCGGACGTGGCTGGGCCGACCCATGCCGACGAGCGCCGCGGCGACCGCCGGCGCCGAGCGCGCGAAGTTGATCGCCCGCTGGGCCGGGCTGTCGCCGGCGAGTTCTGCGGAGATCTCCTCGGGCAGCCCGTCGACCAGTTCGCCGCCCATCAGCGCCGCGCTCGCGAACACCGAGAGCCCCTCGCGGTGGGCAAACTCCAGCGCGCTCACCGCCTCGCCGCTCCCGGGGTCCTCGTGGTGGGTGCTCGTGAACGCGTCGGCCATGTGGACGTTGAACGGCAGTTGGATCGCGTCGAGCCCGTGGTCGTCGGGGTCGCCGCCGACCGACTCGGCGGCCGAACGGGCGCAGTCGAGCACGCGCGACAGCGAGAGGTGCTGGTCGTGGTCGGCCGGGACGCGGAACGCCTCCCACGAGGCGACGCCGTAGCGGCCGATCCGGCCCGTCGCGATCTCGCGTTCCAACTGCTTGAAGGCGGCCTCGAGCTGGTCGTACACGGCCTCGCGAGAGCGTTCTTCCAACTGCGTCTCGGGGTTGTGGACGTAGTAACAGTCGATCGTCTCGACGCCCAGCGCGTCGAGCGAGCGGTCGAGCATCGTCTCGAGGAACTCGGGCGTGATGGCGTGGCTCCCCCGAGCCAAGTCGTCCGGGTCGACGAGCCCGGGCTCGACGAACTGCTCGCGGACGTACTCGGCCGGATCGGCGGGGCGCTCGCCGTCGAACGGAACGAACCCGCCCTTCGTCGCGAGCAGCACCGCGTCGCGGTCCACGTCGGCCGCGTCGAGCGCGTCGCCGACCACGCCCTCGGCGCGGCCACAGCGGTAGTCCGGCGCGGTGTCGATCACGTTACAGCCGTTCTCCAGCGCGGTCACGAGCGCCTCGCGGTGCCGGTCGTCGACGGCGACGGTCGGCTCCCCCTGATAGCTGCCGGCGCCGATCGAGGAGACCACGCCGGGGCCGAACCGCCGGAAGAAGGTGCGCCCGTACCGGTCGCCGAACCGATCCCGGTAGCGCCACGTCGCGTCGCGGGTCGCCATTGTCGGAGGGAGGGCGCGGGCCGGGATATGGCTGCCGGACGAGAGGCAGCGTCACGGCCGTCGTGTCGCTGCGGAGCCTACACGTCGCCCTCGAGGCTGTCGAAGAGACGCTCGATCAGCTCCTCGCGGGACTCCTCCTCGTCGGCGGGGACCTGCCCGCCGCCCATCCGGGCGTGCCCGCCCGCGCCGGCGTTCGGGACGTCCGCGACGGCGTTCTCCAGCGCGCGACCCATGTGGACGCGGTCGTCGCGGGAGCGCCCCGAGAGGTGGACCGTCCCGTCGCGCTCGCCGACGACGACGACCGCGGTGATGCCTTCGAGCGTGATGAGCTCGTCCGCGGCCTGCGGGATGGCGTCGGCGTTCGACAGCGTCCCCACGTCGCTGACCGCGAACGAGCCCTCGACCTGTCGGCCGGCGATGGCGCGGGCTTTCACGTCGAGCGTCTCGCCGCTGACCTGCGGGTTCGCGATCCGGTCGAGGGAGTCCTCGTCGACGCCGGGCGCGAGCGAGGCCGCGGCCTCGAAGTCCTCTGCCGCCGCGCCCGTGGTGAGGTGGCGGGTGTCCGCGAGGATGCCGTACAGGAGGCCGGTACACTCCCGCGAGGGGAGCGTGAAGCGGGCGTCGACCTCGCTCTCGTGGACGTCCGGCGGGACGGGCTTGCCGCCCACGTCGTCGAAGTACTCCGCGACGATGCTGGCGCCCGCGCCGTAGTCGGTCCGAACGTCGGTGAACTCCTCGCCCGTCCCCTCGCCGGGGTGGTGGTCGACGACCGCGAACGGGAGCACGCCGTCGGCCCCCTCGAACCCGCGGGGTTGGTTGTGGTCGACCAACACGACCGACTCCGCGGCGAGTTCGGAGACGTGGTCGATCCCCTCGATGTCGAGATCGAGCACGTTCCTGAACGCGCGGTTCTCCTGGTGGCGGATCTGGCCGGAGAACTGGATCGTCGGCTCACAGGCGACCTGCTCGGCCAGCCGGGCGATGCCGATCGCGGCCGCCATCGCGTCCGGGTCGGGGTCGGGGTGCATCAGCACCGCGACCCGGTCGCGGTCCGCGAGCGCCTCCTTGAACCGGACGCCCATCGGGCGGCGGTAGCGGAGCAGCCCGAGGGCGACGACGACAGCGAGCACGGCGACGGCCACCGCTCCGGCGACCAGCTCGGGGTTGCCCCGGACGAACTGCTCGGCCCTCGCGAGCGCGTCCGCGTAGCCGGCGGCCTGCATAGGTGATCCTCTCCGGCCGGGAGGGGAAGTAGTTTCGGCACGCGTCCCGCCGAACCGTCTTTATCCGTTCCCCCCGAAAACCGGGCTATGGAGTTCGAGCGACGCCGCGAGCAGCTGGTCGAGCGGCTCCGGGACCGGGGGACGATCGAGCGCGACGTGACCGCCGAAGCGCTGCGGTCGGTCCCGCGCCACGAGTTCGTGCCCGAGGACCGACGGAGCGAAGCCTACCGCGACCAGCCCCTCCCGATCGGCGAGGGGCAGACGGTCTCGGCGCCGCACATGGTGGTGGTGATGGTCGATCGCCTCCGCCTCGAACCCGGGGACCAAGTGCTGGAGATCGGGACGGGGTGTGGCTATCACGCCGCGGTGACCGCCGAAGTCGTCGGCGAGGAGAACGTCTTCTCGGTAGAGTACGTCCCGGAGCTCGCCGATCGCGCCCGCGAGACGTTCGACCGACTGGGGTACGATATCGCGGTCAGGACCGGCGACGGCCACGAGGGGTGGCCCGAACACGCGCCCTACGACGCCGCCTACCTGACCTGTGCGGCCGAGGCGGTGCCGTCGGCGGTCGTCGAGCAGGTACGCCCCGGCGGGCGGGTGCTCGCCCCCGTCGGGAGTGCGCGACAGGAGCTGGTCCGACTGACTGTCCGCGAGGACGGTCGAACGGAGCGCGAGACGTTCGGCGGCGTCCGGTTCGTCCGGATGCAGGGCGGGTGAGGACCCAAACTGCTTTCACACGAATTCCCCATCTGAACAACGATGCCGACCGCAGGAGACTCAGAGCTCGACACCCCGGCGCTCGCGCTGCTGTGGGCGGCCCGGGAGACGGGGCTGCTCGCGGCGCTCGTCGACGGAGCCGGGGACGAACGCGAGGCTGCCGACGCCGCCGGCGTGACCGAACGCGCGGCCCGGATCGTCACCGACGCGCTGATCGACCTCGGCTTCCTGCGCCGCGTCGACGGCGCCGTCGAGCCCGCCAACCGCGCGCTGGGACTGCTCGCGACGCGTGACCTCCGCTCGGTCGGCACGGTCCCGGCCGCGCTGGACCGCTTCGACGCCTACGCCGAGCTCCCGCGAACGATGGAGAGCGGCGTCCCGCCCGTCGATCCCGACGAGCGCGTTCGACACCGCCTCGGCGCCGCGGCGGCGGTCGACGACGACACCGTCGAAGCCACCGTCGACGCCGCGCTCGCCGCGAACCCGGACGCCGAGCGGGCGCTCGTCGTCGCCGACGGTCCCGGCCGGCACGCGACCGCGCTGGCGGGTCGGGGGCTCGACGTGACGCTGCTCGACGGCCCGGCCGTGATCGAGGCCGTCAAACCGCTGCTCGCTTCGACACCCGTCACGCCCAGAGCGGGCAGCCTCGTGGACGTGGCGGCGACGTTCGATCTCGTCCTGACGGTCGACGGCGCGTGGCGGCAGGGCGTCGAGGAGAACCGCTTCACCGTGCTCGCTGCGGCGGATGCGCTCTCTCCCGGCGGCGCCGTCGTTCTGGTCGAACCGCTCCGGGACCGGTCCGGGGCCGCAGTCGAGGTGGCGGCGGCCGCGCTCGCGACCGGCACCGGCGAACCCTACCCCGAGTCGACGGTCGCGGAGTGGTTCCTCGACGCCGGGCTCGCGGGGGTCGAAACGAGCGACGTGCCCGGAACGCCGTATCAGGCCGCCGTCGGCCGACGAGACGGCTCGGCGATCTGACGCACCGCCGAGTTCAAATAGCCGCGTCACCGAACCGCGGCTATGGACCCCGCGGTGCTCCGGGACGACATGGTCGACGGGTTGGAACACACCCTCGGCCGGCCGCTCCCGGAGGAGATCGGGCTCGCGATGCGGACGGTGCCGCGCCGGGAGTTCGTCGAAGAGGCGCCGTACGACAACCGTCCGCGGACCGTCGACGGCGCGGTCACGCTCGCGCCGGGCACGGTCGCGCGACTCCTGACCGCGCTCGACCCGCGGGCGGGCGACGAGGCGCTCGTCGTCGGCGCGGGCGGTGGCTACACCGCCGCCGTGCTGGCGGAGATTCTCGGCGGACGCCACGTCCACGCGCTCGACATCGCCCGGAAGCAGGTGTACCGCGCCCGGTCGAACCTCGAGGCGGCGGGCTACGGCGAGGTGCTCGTCGACTGCCGCGAGGGCTCCGCCGGGCTGCCGGAGTACGCCCCTTACGACCGGATTCTGATCGAGGCCGGCGTCGTGGAGCCACCCCGTCGCTTGCTCGAGCAGTTGGCCGACGACGGGCGGATGGTGTTCCCGAAAGGTAACGGCGACCAGACGCTCGTCGCCGTCACGCACGACCCCGACGCCCCGGACGGCTACCGGCGCGTCGACGAGCGTGGGCCGGTCCAGTTCGCGCCGCTGCTCGTCGACGGCGAACAGCCCGGCGTCACCCGGAACCGAACCCGGCGGGAGGACCGCGAGCGCGCCGAGCGGGGCGCCTCGCCCGGCTGGGAGCACGAGTGGCTCGACTGGGACGAGCGGCTCTCGGGCCGGGAACGCAGCTCGGGCGCGCCCGACTACGGCGACTACGGCGACCGGCGGTAGGGCGACGCGCGGACCACCTCCCTCGCGGTGACGCCGGCCAGCGCCGGCCGAACGAGCGGATACTGCGGCAGCGGTCGCGGCGGCGGCGAACCGTCGGGGCGTTCCGAACGGCTCACTCGCCGATCACCAGCACGTGACTGTTCTCGCGTCGGTCGACGTACGACCCCCCTGCTGGCGGCTTCACGTCGAGCGAGAGCGTCCCTTCGGCCTGGTTCGAGCCGAGGGCGGGGTCGATCGAGACGGTGGCGTTGCCGTCCGACCCGGTTTTCGCGGTCGCGACCCCGTCGAGGCTCGCCGTCCCGCCGTCGACGATCACCGTCGCCCCCGAGACGGGGTTCCCGTCGGCGTCGACGACCCGCAGCGTCAGCTCCTGTGCCCCGGTCTCTACCACCTCCGGCGTCGGGCGCACGTCGACCTCCGACGCCGCGAGCCCGCCGACGCCGTTGACGAGGTTCAACATCACGCTCAGACACGCGGCGCCGACGACCAGCGAGACGACGAGGCGGACCGGGAGCCCCTCGATCGCGCGCTCGTCGTCGCGCAGTTCGGCGATACCGTCGGCGAGTCGCCTGTGAACTCGGTTCGGATCGAGCATGGGCACGGTGGTCCCGTCATCGCACTTGAAAGAGCGGACGAGCACTCAAGGGGGATGACGCGACCAGCCCCGGGTATGCACGTCGTCGGTCGCGAGCGCGACGAACCGAGCGGGAACGGCGCAGCGCCGCCACCGATGGCCGGCCATCTCGGTCGGTATCTCGCCCGCGACGGGAGTCGCGGTGCTCGCGTGGGGATCGACATCGACCGTCCGCACGCGGCGCTCGTCGTCGGCAAGCGCGGCGCCGGGAAGTCACACACGCTCGGCGTGCTCGCCGAAGCGACCGCGCGGGCCGAGGGGCTCGCGCCGGTCGTCGTCGATCCGATGGGGACGTTCGGCGGGCTCGCGGCCGAGACGATCGGCGGTACCGAGAGCGTCCCGGCGAACGTGATCGAGAGACCGACGATCCGGGCGGACGCGCTGCCCGCGTCGGAGTGGCCGGCACTGATCGGGCTGGACCCGACGAGCGGGGCCGGTGGAGTGGTCTGGGAGGCCGCCGCGTCGTCGCCGACGCTCGCCGCGATGCTCGATCGCGTCGAGGGAGCCGACTGCAGGGACGAGCTCCGGCGGACCGCGAGGAATCACCTCCGGCGGGCGCGGGAGTGGGCGGTGTTCGACGCCGACGGACTCGGCGCCGACGACCTGTTCGGTCCGGCGGCGACCGTCCTCTCGCTGTCGGGTGTCGACGACGCGCCGACGAGCGCCGTCGTGGCCGCAGTGGCGCGGCTACTCTACGACGCTCGAACGGGCGAGGAGTGTCCGGACCGCCTGCCGTGGCTGTTCGTCGACGAGGCGCACGTCGCCGTCGACGGCGTCGCGGGCGCGGCGCTCCGGACGCTCCTCACTCGGGGGCGCGCACCGGGCGTCTCGCTGGTGCTCGCGACGCAGCGCCCGTCGGCGCTCCCTGCAGTCGCCGCCTCGCAGGCCGATCTGTTGGTCGCGCACCGACTCACGAGCGAGGCGGACATCGACGCACTCGCGGCCACGAGTCCGACGTACCTCGCCGGAACGCTCGGGGAGCGACTGCCGAGCGGGCGGGGCGAGGCGCTGGTCGTCGACGACGCGACCGAGTCGACGCACACGGTCCGCGTTCGGGAGCGGCACACTCCCCACGGCGGCGACACGCCGCGGGCCAGCGACACCGCCGCGAGTGAGTCGGCCGACGCGCGAAGGGAAAACGACAGGTGCGAGCGCTCGAAGGGGGGACCGTGAGCCGACCAGACGATCGGAGCGGCGAGCGGGCGTGGGACGACGGCGTGCCGACGTTCAAGGAGCGACTCGGGCTCGCGATCCGACAGAACCCGGTTCGCGGGATGGTGATCGCCGCGCTGTTCCTGCTCTCGCTGGCGTTTCTCGTCGGCGGGATGATCGAGTTCCGCGACGCGATCTGGGGAGCGATCGTCGGCTTCGCGTCGGCCGTGCTTTCCGGAGACCTACCCGCGCTGCTCGCGGTCGCGGTAGTGCTGATGGGCGTCGGAACCGTGACGCTGCTCCTGCGCCGCGCCTGACTACAGCTGCTCCCGATCGATCGCCTCACGGATCGCCGCCGTGAGCGCCTCCAGCCCGGGCGTGCCGGAGAGTTCGGGCAGCGCGTCCTCGTACGCCGCGACGGTGCCGGAGACGAACGTTCCTTCGCCGGCCGGTCGGTCGCCGTGGCCGCCTCGGGAGTCGTCGTCGGCAGCCTCGACCTCGTCGGCCGGGATCGTGTCGCCGGCGTCGCCCGCAGCGACGAGCAGGCCGTGCTCGCCGCCGACCGCCGCGAGTTCCTCGTGAGCGGGCGTGGGCAGGTCACCGGCGGCGAACGTGAGCGTCCCCGCCGCTGCCGGGTCGGCGCCGTCCGTCTCACGGAGGGCGGTGTTCCGCGCGACTTCGCGGGGCGTGACGCCGGTGAGTTCGGCAGCGTGGACGCCCGCTTGGTCGTCGCTCTCGCGGGCCGCGGGACCAGTCTCGATCGCGCGCCGGTCGCCGAGGGAGTCGGCGACGGCGGCCACGTCCGCGGTCTCGGGCACGTCGTGAGTGCGGACGATGTCCGCGCCGCGTTCGACCTCCATCGTCGCCGCCGCGAGGCTGACCGCGAGCTGGTCCTCCGTGTCGGGGCGGTCCGCGATGTCGCCGAGGAAGTCCTCGCGGTTGGTCGCGGTCAGGATCGGACGGTTGAACGCCCGGAACTCGCGGAGCCGGCGGAACATCTCCCAGTTGTCCTCGTACGTCTTCTCGTCGTACCAGCCGCCGAAGGCGGGGTCGATGATCGTCTTCTCGGTGAAGCCGCCGCGGGCCAGCGCGGCGACGCAGTCGTCGATAGAGCGGAGGTGGCCCGGCGACTGGATGTCCGGCGGGGAGGCCATCTTCACGACCGCGGCGTCGTGTTTCTCGCACACGTCGGGCATGTCGGGGTCCGCGAAGCCACACACGTCGTTCACCATGTCGAAGCCGCGGGCGAGCGCCTCGTCGGCGACCTCGGCGTAGCGCGTCTCGATCGACCAGACCGCATCGCAGTCCGCACGGTCGACGACCTCCAGCGCGCGTTCGAGTCGTTCGAGCTCCGTATCGACTGCCTGCCACGGGTTCTTCGGGTTCGAGGACTGGAGCCCCACGTCGATGATGTCCGCGCCCTCGGCCGCCATCCGCTCGGCGTGTTCCACGGCGCCGTCCACGTCGCCCCACGTGCTGGGGTCGTAGTTCGACTCGACGCTCATGTTCAACACGCCCATGATCCGCGGCGGGTGGCCGTCCCCGACCGGGAGGCCAGCGACGTCGACGGGGTTCATGGTCGTGGGTCCGGCGGCGGAAGCTAAAGCGTGCTGGAAGCGGCCGACGCCGGGGGAGTCGCGCCGTCAGCAAAACGCCGCTCTGCCGGTCCCGATGGGTTCAACTCCGCCCGGCGACCACGACCGCCCGTGATCGACGACGCGCTCGGCGACCGCTCGCTCGTGGTCGTCTCGAACCGCGAGCCGTACGTCCACGAGTACGCCGACGGCGAGCCGACGGCGGAGCGCCCCGCCGGCGGACTCGTGACCGCGCTCGACGGCGTGGTGGCCGAGACGGGCGGCACGTGGGTCGCGTGGGGGAGCGGCGACGCCGACTTCGACCCAGCGGTGGCGCCCGACGGCGAGGTCGACGTTCCGCCGGACAGCAACGGGGCCGGTGCGGCTGACGCCGACCGGCCGGGCTACACGCTCTCGCGGCTCGACCTCCCCCGCCGGCTGGTCGAGAACTACTACTACGGCTACAGCAATCAGGTGCTCTGGCCGATCTGTCACCTCGAAGCCGACCCCGTGACCGTCGACCCCGCGTTCGCGCCGGCGTACCGCGAGGCCAACCGCCGGTTCGCCGAGCGCGCAGTCGAGGCCGACCCCGACGTGGTCTGGTTTCAGGACTACCACCTCGCGCTGGCGCCGCGGTACGTCCGCGAGCAGCGGCCGGGCGCGCGGCTGGTGCAGTTCTGGCACGTCCCGTGGCCCACGCCGGACTTCTTCGAAATCTGCCCGCAGGGAACCGAACTGCTCCGGGGGCTGCTCGGCAACGACGCGGTCGGCTTCCACCTCGACCGCTACGCCGCGAACTTCCGGGACTGCGTCGCGCGGTTCGTCCCCGACGCCGAGGTGACTGCGTCGGGCGCGATCCGCTACGACGGCCGGACCGTGGAGACGTACGCCTCACCCATCGGCGTCGATCCGGAACGCGTCGCGGCGAACGCCCGGAGCGACGCCGCGACCCACTACTGGAGTCGGGTGACCGATCGGTACGACCTCGACCCGGAGCGCTCGATCGTCCTAGGGGTCGACCGACTCGACTACACGAAGGGGGTGATCGAACGCCTCGACGCGCTCGCACACCTGCTGGAGACGACGCCCGAACTGGCGGGCGAGTTCACCTACGTCCAGAAGGGCACCCGGACTCGCGAGGGGATCCCCGCCTACCGGCGCTACTACGACGAGGTCCGCGACCGGATCGCCGACCTGAACGGGGCCCACGGGACCGCGGACTGGACGCCGGTCGTCTACATCGAGGACGACATCGACGACCGCGAACTCGCGGGGCTGTACCGTCACGCCGACGCCGCGGTGGTGAGCTCCCGACGCGACGGCATGAACCTCGTCGCGAAGGAGTTCGTCGCCGCACAGGGACAGCCGTTCCCCAACGCCGGGCTCGCGCAGTCGACGCCCCTCGAAGATCCGGCCCGCGAGCGGGCGCCGGGAACGCTCGTCCTGAGCCGCTTCGTCGGTGCCGCCGAGTCGCTGTGTCCCGCGGCGCTCTCCGTGAACCCCTACGACGTGGCGGGGTTCGCCGAGACGATCCGCGAGGCGCTGGAGATGAACGAGCCCGAACGCCACGAGCGGATGGAGTCGCTGCAGGCGTCGGTCCGCGAGGCGGACATCGACGCGTGGCTCTCGGCGCAGGTGGACGTGCTGACGGGCGAGGAGCAGGCGGTTGCGGCGGACGACGACTGATCTCCCGGGACTCGTTACCGGCGCTGATCGGGTCGCTGGACTCGACGCTCGTCAGTTGGTCGCAACAGAAAGCGCCGGAGCGGGATTTGAATAGCGAGAACTCGCTTCGCTCGTTCTCTGGGTTCAGAATCCCTCGATAGTCGTTCTCGGATCGCGGTTCACTCGTCGCTTCGCTCCTCGTTCACTTGCGATCCGAAGAAACGCCCGGAGCGGGATTTGAACCCGCGTCACGACCGTGACAGGGTCGTATGATGGGCCACTACACCATCCGGGCACGCTGCCTCGCTGCACTCAATTGTACCGCCGTGTTGTAAATAAGGCTTGCCATCCATCGGCGCCGTGGGAGGCAACCGCGTGGCGTGGCGTCGCCGCGGCGGCGTCGACCCGCACCCCTACCGGCGACGCGGCCGGGGTCGCGTGCGTCAACCGCTCGCGCACGCGCAACCTACATTAGCAAGCGTTATGTGCGGCCGGCTAAAATACAGCCGTAGTATCTCGTGACCGATTCTCTGAACGCCCCACACCTATGGTAGACGTAAGCCAACACGAACTGGTTCCGGAGCACACGCTCCTCGACGAGCCCGAGGTCGAGGAGGTGCTGGAGGAGTACCAAGTGAAGAAGACCAACCTACCCAAGATCAAGCGCAGGGATCCCGCCCTGCCCAAGGAGGCAGAGCCCGGCGACGTCGTCCGTATCGAACGCGACTCGCGTACCACAGACACTGCGGTCGTCTACAGGCTGGTGGTCGAATAATGGATCGAGAGGACCGACGCGCGGTCTCCCGGGAGTACTTCTCCCAGGAACGACTGGCGGAGCATCACTTCCGATCGTTCAACAACTTCCTCGACCGCGGGATGCAGGACGTGGTCGACGAGAAGGAGACGATCGGCACCGACATCGGCGACAAGGAAGGGCAGGAGCCCGTCTGGGTCGAACTCGGCGACGTGCGCATCCTGACGCCGCGCGTCCGCGAGGCCGACGGCTCCGAGGAGCTGCTCTACCCGCAGGAGGCCCGCCTGCGCAACATCACCTACGCCGCGCCGGTGTTCATGGAGATGTCCATCGTCCGGGGCGGCGAGGAGGAGCCCGAGGAGGTCGTCGATCAGACCGAGACCAAGGTCGGCCGGATGCCGATCATGGTCGGCTCGAACAAGTGTAACATCGACGGCTTCTCCGACGAGGAGCTGATCGACATCGGCGAAGACCCCGTCGACCCCGGCGGCTACTTCATCGTCAACGGCTCCGAGCGCGTGCTGATGACCAGCGAGGACCTCGCGCCGAACAAGATCCTCGCGGAGCACGACACCAAGTACGGCGACGACATCCAGGTCGCCAAGACGTTCTCTCAGCGCCGTGGCTACCGCGCGCTCGTGCTGTGTGAGCGCAACCGCGAGGGGATCCTCGAAGTCAGCTTCCCCTCCGTCTCCGGCTCCGTGCCGTTCGTGACGCTGGTCCGAGCGCTCGGGCTGGAGTCCGACGAGGAGATCGTCCACCGCGTCTCGGAGGACCCCGAGATCGTGAAGTTCATGCTGGAGAACCTGGAGGAGGCCGACGTGCAGACCGAGGAGGAGGCGATCGAGACCCTCGGGAAGCGCGTCGCCTCCGGGCAGGGGAAGAACTACCAGCTCAAGCGGGCGAACTACGTGATCGACCGCTACCTCCTCCCGCACCTCCACGAGGAGGGCGTCGAGGAGGAGGACGTCCGCATCAACAAGGCGTACTACCTCTGTCGGATGGCGGAAGCGTGCTTCGAGCTCGCGCTCGGGCGGCGCGACTCCGACGACAAGGACCACTACTCCAACAAGCGCCTCAAGGTCAGCGGCGACCTGATGAAGGACCTGTTCCGGACCGCGCTGAACAAGCTCTCCCGGGACGTGAAGTACCAGCTCGAACGCGCCAACATGCGCAACCGCGACCTCAGCGTCAACACGGTCGTCCGGTCGGACGTGCTCACCGAACGGCTGGAGCACCCGATCGCGACCGGGAACTGGGTCGGCGGCCGCTCGGGCGTCTCCCAGCTGGTCGACCGGACCGACTACATGGGCGTTCTCTCCCACCTGCGACGGCTCCGTTCGCCGCTGAGTCGCTCCCAGCCCCACTTCGACGCGCGTGACCTGCACGCCACCCAGTGGGGGCGTATCTGTCCCTCCGAGACGCCGGAGGGGCCGAACTGCGGTCTCGTGAAGAACTTCGCACAGGCGATGGAGCTCTCCCAGCACGTCGACGACGAGCGCGAACTGAAGCGCGAGCTCGACGACATGGGCGTGGAGGGTATCCCCGGTATCGAGGGCGTCGAACGAGCAACACCCGCGGACGACTGAGATGGCAGGAAAACAAGAACGACCTGCGAAGGTCTACGTCAACGGCAGCCTCGTGGGGACCCACCCGGACCCCGAGGAGCTAGCAGCACAGATCCGAGAGTCACGGCGCAACGGCGAGGTCAGCGAGATGGTCAACGTCGCGGTGAAGGACCGCACCCGCGAGGTCATCGTCAACGCCGACTCCGGCCGCGCGCGCCGACCGCTGATCGTCGTCGACGACGGCGAGCCGCGGCTCACCGACGAGCACATCGAGGCGATCGAGGACGACGAGCTCGAGTTCGACGACCTCGTGGACCGCGGTATCGTCGAGTTCATCGACGCCGAGGAGGAGGAGGACATCCTCGTCGCCGTCGACGAGGACGACCTCACCGAGAAGCACACCCACCTCGAGGTCGACCCGCAGCTGATCTTCGGGATCGGCGCGGGGATGATCCCCTACCCCGAGCACAACGCCTCGCCGCGGATCACGATGGGCGCGGGGATGATGAAGCAGTCCCTCGGGCTGCCCTCGGCGAACTACCGCATCCGGCCCGACACGCGCCAGCACCTCCTGCACTACCCGCAGCTCTCGATGGTCAAGACCCAGACCACCGAGCAGATCGGGTTCGACGAGCGTCCCGCGGCCCAGAACTTCACGGTCGCGGTCATGTCCTACGAGGGGTTCAACATCGAGGACGCCCTCGTCATGAACCAGGGCTCCGTTGAGCGTGGCCTCGCCCGTTCGCACTTCTTCCGCACGTACGAGGGCGAGGAGCGACGCTACCCCGGCGGTCAGGAGGACCGCTTCGAAGTGCCTTCCCAGGACGTGCGCGGCGCACGTGGGGAGGACGCCTACACCCACCTCGACGAGGACGGGCTGGTCAACCCCGAGACGAAGGTCGACGAGAGCTCGGTGCTGCTCGGGAAGACCTCGCCGCCCCGGTTCCTCGAGGAGCAGGAGGACCTCGGCGGCCTCTCGCCCCAGAAGCGGCGTGAGACCTCGGTCACGATGCGCTCCGGCGAGGACGGCATCGTCGACACGGTGACGCTGATGGAGGGCGAGGACGGCTCGAAGCTCTCGAAGGTCTCGGTCCGGGACGAACGCATCCCCGAGCTCGGGGACAAGTTCGCGTCCCGGCACGGCCAGAAGGGCGTCGTCGGCCACCTCGCGCCCCAGGAGGACATGCCGTTCACCGAGGAGGGGCTCATCCCCGACCTCGTGATGAACCCCCACGCGCTCCCCTCGCGGATGACCGTGGGCCACGTGCTGGAGATGCTCGGCGGCAAGGTCGGCTCGTTGGAAGGCCGGCGCGTCGACGGCACGCCGTTCCAGGGCGAGGGCGAGGAGGAACTCCGCGAGAGTCTGGAGGAACGCGGCTTCAAGTCCTCCGGCAAGGAGGTCATGTACTCCGGCGTGACCGGCGAGAAGATCGAGGCCGAGATCTTCGTCGGCACGATCTTCTACCACAAGCTGTACCACATGGTGAGCAACAAGCTGCACGCCCGCTCCCGCGGGCCCGTGCAGGTGCTCACCCGACAGCCCACCGAGGGGCGCGCCCGCGAGGGTGGCCTCCGCGTGGGGGAGATGGAGCGTGAGGTGCTGATCGGTCACGGCGCCGCGATGGCGCTGAAGGAACGCCTGCTCGACTCCTCGGACCGCGAGACGGTGTACATCTCGGAGGACACCGGGATGGTCGCGGTGGAGGACGTGGAGCAGCGCCGGGTGTACGACCCCATCACGAAAGACGAGGACAACATCCACGAGCTGGAGGTCAGCTACGCGTTCAAGCTGCTGCTCGACGAGATGAAGGCGCTCGGCATCCGACCCAAACTCGAACTGGAGGACGCAGTATAAATGTCAATCTCAGGCTCACCCAAGGAGATCGGCGAGATCAGCTTCGGCCTGATGGACCCGGAGACGTACCGGGACATGAGCGCCACGAAGGTGATCACCGCCGACACGTACGACGACGACGGCTACCCCATCGACATGGGGCTGATGGACCCCCGACTGGGCGTCATCGACCCCGGGCTGGAGTGTCGGACCTGCGGTCAGCACTCCGGCTCGTGTAACGGCCACTTCGGCCACATCGAGCTCGCGGCGCCGGTGATCCACGTCGGCTTCGCGAAGCTGATCCGCCGCCTGCTGCGTGGCACCTGCCGCGACTGCGGCCGGCTCTCGCTCACCGAGGACGAGCAGGCCGAGTTCGCCGAACGGCTCGAACGCGCCAAGGAGCTCGGCGACGACCCCGACGACGTGCTGAAGGCCGCCATCCGGCAGGCCCGGAAGACGTCGCGGTGTCCGTTCTGTGGCGAGACCCAGTACGACATCAAACACGAGAAGCCGACCACCTACTACGAGGTGCAGGACGTCCTCGCCGGCGAGTACTCCGAGATCATCGCCGAGGCGATGCAGCCCGACGACGAGGACGACGACGGCATCTCGCCGCAGGAGCTCGCCGACGAGACCGGCATCGCGCTCGACCGGATCAACGACATCCTCGGCGGCGAGTTCCGCCCGCGCGAGGAGGACCGCAAGGCGCTGGAGAAGGCGCTGGACATCGACCTCACCGAGGAGGACGAGAACAAGCTGATGCCCAGCGACATCCGGGACTGGTTCGAGGACATCCCGGACGAGGACCTCGCGAACATCGGCGTCAACCCCGAGACCTCCCGGCCCGAGTGGATGATCCTGACGGTGCTGCCGGTGCCGCCGGTCACCACCCGTCCCTCGATCACGCTGGACAACGGCCAGCGTTCCGAGGACGACCTCACCCACAAGCTGGTCGACATCATCCGCATCAATCAGCGGTTCATGGAGAACCGCGAGGCGGGGGCGCCCCAGCTGATCATCGAGGACCTCTGGGAACTGCTCCAGTACCACGTCACCACGTTCGTCGACAACGAGATCTCCGGGACGCCGCCGGCCCGCCACCGCTCGGGTCGGCCGCTGAAGACGCTCTCCCAGCGACTGAAGGGGAAGGAGGGTCGCTTCCGTGGCTCGCTGTCCGGGAAGCGCGTGAACTTCTCGGCGCGAACCGTGATCTCGCCGGACCCGACGCTCTCGCTGAACGAGGTCGGCGTCCCCGAGCGCGTGGCCCGGGAGATGACCCAGACGATGAACGTCTCCGAGCGCAACCTCGAGGAGGCCCGGACGTACGTCCGGAACGGCCCCGAGGGCCACCCCGGCGCCAACTACGTCAAGCGACCCGACGGCCGCCGACTGAAGGTGACCGAGAAGAACTGCGAGGAGCTCGCCGAGAAGGTCGAGCCCGAGTGGGAGGTCTCCCGACACCTGACCGACGGCGACATCATCGTGTTCAACCGACAGCCGTCGCTGCACCGGATGTCGATCATGGCCCACGAGGTGGTCGTGATGCCGTACAAGACGTTCCGGCTGAACACGACGGTCTGTACGCCGTACAACGCCGACTTCGACGGCGACGAGATGAACATGCACGCGCTCCAGAACGAGGAGGCGCGTGCGGAGGCCCGCGTGCTGATGCGGGTGCAGGAGCAGATGCTCAGCCCGCGCTTCGGTGAGAATATCATCGGCGCCATCCAGGACCACGTCTCCGGGACGTACCTGCTCACGCGGAACAACCCCGAGTTCACCGAGAACCAAGCGCTGGACCTGCTGCGTGCGACCAGCGTCGACGAGCTGCCCGAGCCCGACGGCGAGCAGGACGGCGAGCCCGTCTGGAACGGCCGGACGGTGTTCTCGGAGCTGCTGCCCGACGACCTCAACCTCGAGTTCCGCTCCGAGGCCGACGACGAGGTCGTGATCGAGGACGGCCAGCTCGTCCAGGGGACGATCGACGAGGGCGCCATCGGCGCCTTCGGCGGCGACATCGTCGACACGATCACCAAGGAGTACTCGAAGACGCGCGCCCGCGTGTTCGTCAACGAGGTGGCGACGCTCGCGATGCGCTCGATCATGCACTTCGGGTTCTCGATCGGGATCGACGACGAGTCCGTCCCGCCGACGGCCGACGAGCAGGTCGACGAAGCGATCGACGACGCCTACGAGCGTGTCGACGAGCTGATCGAGACGTACCGGGCGGGCGATCTGAACTCGATCCCCGGCCGGACCGTCGACGAGACGCTCGAGCTCAAGATCATGCAGACGCTCGGCAAGGCGCGTGACTCCGCGGAGGACATCGCCGGCGACCACTTCGCCGACGACAACCCCGCGATCGTCATGGCCCGTTCCGGCGCGCGTGGGTCGATGCTGAACCTGACCCAGATGGCCGCCACCGTCGGCCAGCAGTCCGTCAGTGGCGAGCGCATCAACCGCGGCTACGAGGGTCGGACGCTCAGCCACTACGAGCGCGGCGACCTCGGCGCCAAACCCCACGGGTTCGTAGAGAACTCGTACCGCTCGGGGCTCACCCCGCGGGAGTTCTTCTTCCACGCCATGGGTGGCCGCGAGGGGCTGGTCGACACGGCAGTCCGGACCTCCAAGTCCGGCTACCTCCAGCGCCGCCTGATCAACGCGCTCTCGGAACTCGAGGCGCAGTACGACGGCACCGTCCGGGACACCTCCGGCACGGTCGTCCAGTTCGAGTTCGGCGAGGACGGCACCTCGCCGGTGAAAGTCTCCTCCGACGAGGACGACCCCGTCGACGTGGAGGCCATCACCCAGCGCGTGCTGGACGCCGAGTTCAGCAGCGAGGAGCAGAAGGCCCGCTTCCTCGGCGAGAGCGAGGAGACCACCAACATCTCGGAGTACGCCGGTCCCGGCCTGAACAAGGCGGGACAGGGGGTGAGCGATGACTGACGCCGAGGCGCTCCCCGAGAGCTTCGAGCACATCGACGAGTCGACCGAGGCGCTGGTCGAGGACACCGACCTGCCCCGGCGACTGAAAGACCGCATCTACGGCGCCATCGAGGAGAACGAGGGCGCGACCCGCGAGGAGATCGAGGAGATCGTCCAGGCCGTCGTCGCCCGCTACGAGGACACCCGGGTCGACGCGCTCGACCCCGTCGGGACGGTGTCGGCCCAGTCCATCGGGGAACCGGGCACCCAGCTGACGATGAACACGTTCCACTTCGCGGGCGTCGCGGAGATCGACGTGACGCAGGGGCTGCCCCGGCTGATCGAGCTCGTCGACGCCCGGAAGACGCCGGACACGCCGACGATGACGGTCCACCTCGAGGAGGAGTACGCGACCGACCGCGACAAGGCCCGCGAGGTCGTCTGGCAGATCGAGGCGACGAAGATCCTCGCGCTGGGGAACGTCTCCACCAACGTCGCGGACATGCAGGTCACGATCGACCTGAACGAGGACACGCTCCAGAAGCGCTGGCCCACCTACGACGACGTGGGCGAGGTCGCCGAGGAGATCCAGGACACCATCGAGAGCGAGCTCAAAGTCGCGACCAAGCGCAAGGGGACGACGATCGCGTTCGGCCCCGAGCAGCCCAGCTACCGCGAGCTGCTCCAGCTGGTCGAGGAGCTCCGCGAGGTCGTGTTCAAGGGGATCGAGGAGATCTCCCGCGTCGTGATCCGGAAGGAGGAAGTCGAGGACGACGAGGAGGAGTTCGTCCTCTACACCGAGGGGTCGGCGTTCGGCGATATCCTCGAGATCGAGGGCGTCGACACCAGCCGCTCGACGTGTAACAACATCCACGAGATCTACGACAACCTCGGGATCGAGGCCGCCCGCGAGACGATCATCAACGAGACCCACGAGACCCTGGCCGAACAGGGGCTCGACGACGTGAACGTCCGGCACCTGATGCTGGTGGCGGACATCATGACCAACCGCGGGACGATCGAGTCGATCGGCCGGCACGGGATCTCCGGCTCGAAGGAGTCCGTGCTCGCCCGTGCGGCGTTCGAGGTGACGGTGAACCACCTGCTCGACGCCGCCGTCCACGGCGAAGTCGACGACCTCGACGGCGTGATCGAGAACGTGATCGTCGGGAAGCCGGTGTCGATCGGCACCGGCGACGTGGACCTCCGGATGGGCTCGGGCGGCGCCGCGAAATCCGCCGACGACTGATGGGACGATCGCGCTCCCACTCGACGGCGGCAGCGGTCGGGCGGCCTCGCCGGCCCACGGAGGGGCAGCGATGAGCCTGACGCTGTCGGACGAGGCGCGCCGGCACATCGCCGCGTTCGCAGACGTGGCCGACGTGACGCCGGTGGACTGTCTGGTCGACGACGACCGCGCGGTGTTCGTGATCCCTGCCGGCGAGATGGGGGCGGCGATCGGGCCGGACGGCGAGACCGTCGAGGCCGTCGAGTCGCAGTTGGGCAGCCGCGTCGATCTCGTGGAGAACGCCGACGAGCCCGCGGCCTTTGTCGCCAACTGCCTCGCGCCTGCGGCCGTGCGCAACGTCACCCTGTCGACCCAGGGCGGCAGCACCGTCGCGTACGTCGAGGTGCCGCAGGGCGACCGCGGGGTCGCGATCGGGGCCGGCGGGGAGTCGATCGAGGCGGCCCGGCGGCTGGCGGCGCGCCACTTCGACATCGACGACGTGCAGTTGGCGTAGAGCGTGACCGGCGCAGATCGGAGTAGCGCCACCTCTAACGCGTTCTCGATCCGTCTTCTCTCCTCGAAAGGGGACGCTTAAGTGGCTCCGTCGAGGAGTTGGGGTATGGCGAACGGCAAGTACGCCGCGCGGAAACTCAAGAAGGACCGCCAGAAGCGACGGTGGTCCGACTCGGAGTACGCGCGCCGCGAACGCGGACTCAAGGAGAAGTCCGACCCGCTCGAGGGCGCCCCGCAGGGTCGCGGGATCGTGCTGGAGAAGGTCGGCATCGAAGCGAAACAGCCCAACTCGGCGATCCGGAAATGTGTCCGGGTCCAGCTCATCAAGAACGGGAAGCAGGTCACCGCGTTCTGTCCCGGTGACGGCGCGATCTCGTTCATCGACGAGCACGACGAGGTCACCATCGCGGGGATCGGTGGCTCGAAGGGTCGTGCGATGGGTGACATCTCCGGTGTCAACTACAAGGTCGAGAAGGTCAACGGCGTGTCGCTGATCGAACTGGTGCGCGGGAACGCGGAGAAGCCAGTCAGATGAGCGAGAGCGAAGAGCCCGAGGCCGAGGACGTCGAGGCCGAGGAGACGACGGAGGAGACGTCGACCGGCGCCGACCTGTTCGGCGTCTGGGACGTGAGCGACATCGAGTACTCCGACCCCTCGACCCAGCGCTACCTCAACGTGACGCCCGTCGCGCACACGATGGGCCGCCACGCGAGCAAGCAGTTCGAGAAGTCCGAGATCAGCGTGGTCGAGCGCCTGATCAACCGACTGATGCAGACCGAGGACAACACGGGCATGAAGCAGAAGACGACCCGCATCGTGCGGGACGCCTTCGAGATCGTCCACGAGCGGACCGAGGAGAACCCCGCGCAGGTGCTCGTCACCGCCGTGGAGAACGCGGCCCCCCGTGAGGAGACCGTCCGCCTGAAGTACGGCGGGATCTCGGTCCCGAAGGCCGTCGACGTGGCGCCCCAGCGCCGTGTCGACCAGGGGCTGAAGTTTATCGCGCAGGGGACGCTCAACGCCTCGCGCAACACGGCCACGCCCGTCGAGGAGGCGCTGGCCCAGCAGCTGATCGGCGCCGCCGACTACGACGTGAACGTCTACCCGATCTCCCAGAAGGAGGAGACCGAGCGCGTCGCGGCCGCGGCCCGCTAACTCGGCTCCGCTTTTCCCGTTTTTAGCAGGATACGAGCGACGGCTCTCGATGCGTTTTTGCGGAGTGGGAATCGAACCGCCGAGTCGTGCCCTCCAACGTCGTCCGGAAGTTCTACCTGCTGCAGGCGACCCGGTCGGTCGGGTTCATCGCCCCGATCTTCACGCTGTTCCTGCTCCGGGACCTCTCCTTCACCGTCGTCGGCTCCCTGAGCGCGCTGTCGGCCGCGGTCGTCGTGCTCGGCGAGGTGCCGACGGGGTACGTCGGGGATCGGCTGGGTCGGCGAGCGAGCATCGGCCTGAGTATCGGCCTGAAGGCGGCGTCGCTGCTCGGGTTCGTGTTCGTCCGGTCGCCCCTGGGGTACGCGGCGCTGTACGTCCCGTGGGCGCTGGGGCTGACGTTCGCGTCGGGCAGCATCGATGCGTGGCTGTACGACACGCTCAGCGAACGGCTCGACGCCGGCGAGTTCACCCGGATCCGCGGGCGCGGGGAGGCCGTGACGGCGTGGAGCTCGGTCGTCACCGCGATCGGCGGCGGGGCGCTGTACGGCGTCGATCCGACGTGGCCGTTCCTCGCGAGCGTCGGCGTGAACCTCCTCGGGCTGGCGGTGCTGACCTCGCTGCCGAAGAACCGCGCGTACCGCGGGGACGAGAGCAGCGGTCCGAGCGCGGCGGAGACGTTCGGCGTGCTCCGCCGGGCGGTCGCCCGCCCGTCGCTGCGGTCGTTCGCGCTGTACGTCGGCCTCTTCTTCGCCGTGGTGAGCGCGTCGACGACGTACGTGCAGCCGATCGCCGAGTCGCTGCTGGAGACGGCGATCCCCGGCGGGCTCCCGGTCGGGCTCTCGCTGGGGTTGCTGTACGCCGGCTTCAGCGGCGTCACCGCGGTCGCGAGCCAGCGGGCGGGATGGCTCGAGGATCGGCTGGGGGCGCGCCGGCTCCTGCTCGTCGTCCCCGTACTCACGAGCGGGCTGCTCGCACTCCCGCGACTGGTGCTGGTCGCCGCGCTCCCGATGTTCGTCGCCCAGCGCGCCTCGCGGGCGCTGCTGCTCCCGGTGGTCAACGCCCGCGTGAGCGAGGCCGTCGACGACGCCGGGCGGGCCACGGCTGTCTCCGCGGTGTCGATGCTCACCAGACTGTACAAGCTACCGCTGGCGGTCGGCGCTGGCGTGCTCGCGGACGCGCTGGGGGAGACCAGCGCCGTCGCCGTGCTCGGTGGGGTGTTCCTCCTCGTCGCCGCGGTATCGACGGTCACGCGGCCGCTCCGACTGCTCGACGGCGGAGCCGGACCGGGGGACGCAGCCTGACAGAAAGACTTTGGGCGGCGATGGCGACTATCGAACGTGGACCCCGATACGCTCTCCCGCCGAACGCTGCTTGCCCTCTCGGCCGTCGGACTGGCCGGCTGTAGCGCCCCGGACGACCCCAGCGACACCGACCCCGGGACCGACCCCTCCCCCGGCGGACCGACCGACTCCGGGGAGTACGACCCCAGCCTCGACCACGACGAGACCGCGTGGGACGGCTACGATCCGGAGTGGTCGGCGCCGACGAGCGCCGCCGAGACCGAACTGGAGACCGAGGTGCTCGCCGAACAGCTCGAGATCCCGTGGGACCTCTCCTTCACCGGGAACGGCGAGCTGTTCCTGACCGAGCGGACCGGGCAGGTGTTGCGCTACGCGGACGGCGAGATCAGCCTGTCGTTCGAACCCGCCGACGCGATCCCCGCCGGCTCCGTCGAACCCGGCAGCGACGAGGACAGTTGGTTCGTCGAAGGCGGGGAGGGCGGCACGATGGGCGTCGAAGTCCACCCGAACTACCCTGACGTGCCGCTGGTGTACGTCTACTACACCGCGACGACCGACGAGGAGCCCGTCGTCCGGCTGGCGGCGTTCGAGCCCGACAGCGAGAACCCGGGCGAGCCGGTCTCCGTGCTCGCGGAGTCGCCCGCTCGGGCCGGGACCAGAACGAACATCCACAACGGCGGCCGCCTGCGGTTCGGCCCCGCGAACTACCTCTGGGTGACGGCCGGCGATGCCGGCAACGGCGAACTCGCCGCCGACCCCGAGACCCTGGCGGGGAAGGTGCTCCGGATGACGCCGGACGGCGAGGGTGCGCCCGGGAACGAGAGCCCGGGCGACCCCCGGATCTTCACGATGGGCCACCGGAACGTTCAGGGGCTGAGCTGGCTGCCCGACGCGACGCCGGTCGCCGACGAGCACGGCCCCGGCCCCGACGAGGTGAACGTGCTGGAGGCCGGCGGCAACTACGGCTGGCCCGAGGCGCGCCGGCCCGACGAGTACGAGGGCACCGACTACCACCGGCCGGTCGCGAGTTCGGCGCTCGTGTCGGCGACGTGGGCGCCCTCCGGCTCCTCGTTCTACCGCGGCGACGCGGCGCCGACGCTGCAGAACCGGCTGCTCGTGGGCGCGCTGATCAATCAGCGGCTGAAGTCGTTCACGCTCACCCCCGCCGGCGAGGAGCTTCCCGAGCTGGGCGAGACGGGGAAGCGCCACGACGCCGACTGGCTCGACGACGAGTACACGGTGACCAGCCACGACCTGCTCGTGAACGAACTCGGGCGCATCCGCCACGTCGAGGAGGGGCCCGACGGCGCGCTGTACGCCATCACCTCCAACCGCGACGGCCGGGCGAACGAGCCGTTCCCCCGCGAGATCGACGACGTGCTGGTGCGGATCACCGAGGCCTAGTCCGCGCCCGCGCCGACGTAGCTCCGGGTCACGTCGACCAGCGCCTTGCGGTACTCGCTCTCGGAGGGGTCGTCGTCGAGCGATCGGAACGCCTCGGCGAACTCCTCGACGCCGACCTCCGGGGCGTCGTCCGCGGCCGCGTGTGCGAGGTCGTAGATCCGGTGGTCGGGATCGACGAGGTCGTGGCGCTCCACGAGCGCGAGTGCGAAGGCGGCGTTGACCGCCGTGATCTCCGGGTCCGACCCCGGCGTCGCGAGCTGCCAGCCCGACGGCGCCGCGGGCGGGCGGTCGGCGACGGCATCGGCCAGCCGGGACTCGAGGAACGTGACGAGCTTCCCGCCCGGCGCGACCGAGAGCGTGATGTCGTCGGCGTAGATGTCCTTCATGTGGTTGGCGAGCTGGTGGACGTGGGCCAGCTTGCGCTGTTCGACGCTCTTGCCCGCGAGCGCGAGGAAGATCGCCTCCCGCGTCGACTGGTGGTGGGAGGGGTGGTGCTGCTCGTACCGCGCCATGTGGGAGAGCTCGTGCAGCGCCAGCTCCCGCGCCATCGCGCTCGTCGCGGCCTGTCGGGAGATGTTGAGCACGTGTCGGTCCTCGTAGTGGCCGGCCCACGTGCGCTCGTCGGGGTCGTCGCGAACGCGGACGTGAACGGGGAGGTCGATCTCGCTCTCGGTCTCCAAGAGGTCTGCTGCGCCGAGAAACGGCTCCGCGGGGCCGTTGTCGGGGAGTCGTATATCCATGTGTAACTGTACCACGGGGTAGAGGGGGAAGACGGTTTCGGCAATGTGAGGCGGCGTCTGGCAGCCGCCGATGTCGGCAGTGTGAGGCGGCGTCTGTCAGCCGCCGATGTCGGCAGTGTGAGGCGGCGTCTGTCAGCCGCCGATGTCGGCAGTGTGAGGCGGCGTCTAGCAGCCGCCGATATCGTCGTGTAACGTGGCGTCTGACAGCCGCCGGTGATCGGGCACCAGTCGAGTGACAGAATCGCCCGCTGTGGCGGCCACAGAGGCGTGTGTCGGTGGCACACCCGCTACGTGAAACACTACCCTTTTGACCCCGCCACGGGTATCCCACCCCAATGGGCCGACGTAAGAAAATTGTCCAAGAATGTGAGCGGCTGATGGACACGCCGGAGAACATCCGGAACATCGCCATCGCCGCCCACGTCGACCACGGGAAGACGACGCTTTCGGACAACCTCCTCGCGGGTGCGGGGATGATCTCCGAGGGCACCGCCGGCGAGCAGCTGGCGATGGACACGAAGGAGGACGAACAGGAGCGTGGGATCACCATCGACGCGGCGAACGTCTCGATGACCCACGAGTACGAGGGCACCAACCACCTCATCAACCTGATCGACACGCCGGGCCACGTCGACTTCGGTGGCGACGTGACCCGAGCGATGCGTGCCGTCGACGGCGCGCTCGTCGTCGTGGACGCCGTCGAGGGCGCGATGCCCCAGACGGAGACGGTGCTGCGACAGGCGCTGCGGGAGGGCGTGAAGCCGACCCTGTTCATCAACAAGGTCGACCGCCTGATCTCCGAGCTGCAGGAGGGCGAGGAGGAGATGCAGGAGCGTCTCCTCGGCGTCATCGCCGACGTGAACGAGCTGATCCGCGGGATGATCGAGGAGATGGACGACATCGACGACGACTGGACCGTCTCCGTCGAGGACGGCACCGTCGGCTTCGGCTCCGCGCTGTACAAGTGGGGCGTCTCGATGCCGTCGATGCAGCGTACCGGCATCTCCTTCGAGGACATCATCGAGATGGAGCGTAACGACAAGCGCGACGAGCTCCACGAGCGCTCGCCGCTGTCGGACGTGGTGCTCGACATGGTCTGTGAGCACTTCCCCAACCCTGTCGACGCCCAGCCCCGTCGTGTCCCGCGCATCTGGCGCGGCGACTCCGAGTCCGAGCTGGCCGAGGACATGCGGCTGGTCAACGAGGACGGCGACGTGGTGTTCATGGTGACCGACATCTCGATGGACCCCCACGCCGGCGAGATCGCGACGGGTCGTGTGTTCTCCGGCACGCTGGAGAAGGGACAGGACCTGTTCGTCTCCGGCACCGCGGGCAAGAACCGGATCCAGTCCGTCGGGCTGTTCATGGGGAGCGAACGCGAGGAAGTGGATCGCGTCCCCGCGGGGAACATCGCCTCCGTCACGGGGCTGCGCGACGCTATCGCCGGCTCGACGGTCTCCTCCACGGAGATGACGCCGTTCGAGTCGATCGAGCACATCTCGGAGCCGGTGATCACGAAGTCCGTCGAGGCCCAGACCATGGACGACCTGCCGAAGCTGATCGAGACGCTCCAGCAGGTCGCCAAGGAGGACCCGACGATCCAGATCGAGATCAACGAGGACACCGGCGAGCACCTGATCAGCGGGCAGGGCGAGCTCCACCTCGAAGTGATCACCCAGCGTATCGAGAAGGAGCAGGGCATCCCGGTCAACACGGGCGAACCGATCGTCGTGTTCCGCGAGCAGCCCCAGCAGGACTCCCGGGAGGTCGAGGGCGTCTCGCCCAACCGCCACAACAAGTTCTACATCTCCATCCACCCGATGGATCAGGACATCGTCGACGCGATCCAGCTCGGCGAGGTCTCCATGGACATGCCCGAACTGGAGCGCCGTGAGGCGCTGCAGGACGCCGGCATGGACAAGGACACGTCCCAGAACGTGGAGCACATCCACGGGACGAACATCCTCATCGACGACACGAAGGGGATCCAGCACCTGAACGAGACGATGGAGCTGGTGGTCGAGGGGCTGCAGGAGGCCCTCGACGACGGCCCGCTGGCGGCCGAGCCCGTGCAGGGGACGCTGCTGCGCCTGCACGACGCCCGCCTCCACGAGGACACCATCCACCGCGGTCCCGCACAGGTCATCCCCGCCGTCCGCGAGGCGGTCCACCGCGCGCTGATCGACGGCGAGATCCGACTGCTGGAGCCGATCCAGAACGTCCGGATCGACGTGCCTAGCGAGCACATGGGCGCCGCCTCCGGCGAGATTCAGGGTCGCCGTGGCCGCGTCGACGACATGTATCAGGAGGGCGGCCTGATGGTCGTCGAGGGCGTCGCGCCCGTCGAGGAGATGATCGGCTTCTCCAGCGACATCCGGAGCGCGACCGAGGGTCGTGCGTCCTGGAACACCGAGAACGCCGGCTTCCGCGTGATGGCCGACAACCTCCAGCGCGAGCAGATCATGGAGATCCGCGAGCGCAAGGGGATGAAGCTCGAACTCCCCGAGTCGGTCGACTACATCTAACTCGGCTCGACCGCCTGCGGTTCTCTTCGCTCTTTTCGAACCCTCCAGCGACAGCGCCGTCTCGGGGTGGCGCGGTTGCCACACCCCGAGAAGGCTTATGTCCACCCCGGCGCTCCGTCCGTCCGTGTTCCGTCCACAGTCGATCGCCGGGGGTGTCGTACCACGATGAGCCGCGCCGACGGGGTGACGACACACACGCTCCGGCTCGAGCTCGACGACGAGCCGGGCGAGCTCGCGGCCGCGCTCGAACCCATCGCCGAACACGGGGGAAACCTCCTCTCGGTGTTCCACGAGCGCGGGAGTCGCACACCCGGCGGGCGCATCCCGGTCGAGGTGGCGCTGGACTGCCCGGCCGAGCGGTTCGACGACGTGATCGAGGGGCTCCGTGACCGCGGGGTGACCGTCGTCGCGGCCGACGAGGAGTACTACGGCGAGGCGTTCCGCGTGCTGCTGACCGGCCACCTGGTCGACACGGACCTCTCGGAGACGCTGCGGGAGATCGAGAGCGCGTCGACGGTCGCCGTCGAGGAGCTCTCGCTGTCGGCGCCCGACGGCGTCGAGTCGGTGTCGAGCGCGTACCTGCGGCTGGGCGCCCGCTCGGGCGAGCGCGGCGCCGCGCTGGAGCAGGTGCGGGAGATCGCCGACCGCAAGGGACTGACGGTCGTCGAGCCGCTGGAGGCGAGCGCATGAGGCTGGCGATCGTCGGCGTCGGTGCGGTCGGCCGGTCGGTCGCGGAGCTGGCCGGCGAGCACGGCCACGAGATCGTCGGGATCGCGGACTCGACCGGCGCGGCGCTGGGCGATCCGCTGGACGTGGCCGCGGCGCTCGACCGCAAGTCCGAGACAGGAACGGTCGGCCGCGAGCCACACGAGGCGCTGCTGCAGGCCGACTACGACGTACTGGTCGAAGCGACGCCGACGACGTTGGGCGACGCCGAACCCGGCTTCTCCAACGCCGTTACGGCGCTCGAACGGGACCGGCACGTCGTGCTCGCGAACAAGGGTCCCGTCGCCGAGCGCTACGACGAGCTCCGTGCCGTCGCCCGGGAGAGCGATGGGCGGCTCCGCTTCGAGGCGACCGTCGGGGGCGCCATCCCCGCCGTGCGGACCGTCGAGGACTTCGGCCCGCGCCACATCGAGCGCGTCCGGGGCGTGCTCAACGGCACCGCGAACTTCGTGCTCTCCCGGATGGCCGCGGAGGGGCTGAGCTACGATCACGTGCTCTCGGAGGCCCAGGACCTCGGCGTCGCGGAGGCGGACCCGACGTTCGACGTCGACGGCACCGACGCCGCACTGAAGGGGGTGATCGTCGCGAACGTGCTCCGGGAGGCTCGGGGGCGTGACGCGCTCACTCTCGACGACGCGTCGGTGAGCGGGATCCAAGACCTCCCCGTGAGTGCGCTCTCGCTGGCCGGCGAGGACGGCCGGACCGTTCGGCTGATCGCCGAGGCGACGCCGGACGGCGTCCGGGTCGGGCCGCGGTTAGTGCCCGAAAACGGGACGCTCGCGGTGACCGGCACCCAGAACATCGTCCAGATCGAAACCGGCCACGCCGGGCGGCTGAACATCTCGGGACACGGCGCCGGCGGGCCCGAGACGGCGTCGGCAGTGCTGTCCGACGTGGGGCGACTCCCCCCGCGCTGAGACCAGAACCACGGTACAGTGGCACAAACCGCCGTACACGGCCGGATTCCGGCCGGGCGTATCGAAATGGTTTTACGGCGTTCTGCCGAACGTTTCCCCACAGCGCCTTTAGCGCGTGAATCCACCATGAGCGAAGACAAACCGCACCAGAACTTGGCCATTATCGGCCACGTCGACCACGGGAAGAGTACGCTCGTGGGCCGGCTCCTCTACGAGACAGGGAGCGTCCCCGAGCACGTCATCGAGCAGCACAAAGAGGAAGCCGAGGAGAAGGGCAAGGGCGGCTTCGAGTTCGCCTACGTCATGGACAACCTCGCCGAGGAGCGAGAGCGAGGCGTCACCATCGACATCGCCCACCAGGAGTTCGACACCGACGACTACTACTTCACCATCGTCGACTGTCCGGGCCACCGTGACTTCGTGAAGAACATGATCACGGGCGCCTCGCAGGCCGACAACGCGGTGCTCGTCGTCGCGGCCGACGACGGCGTCGCGCCCCAGACCCGAGAGCACGTGTTCCTGGCCCGCACGCTGGGTATCAACGAGCTCATCATCGGCGTCAACAAGATGGACCTCGTCGACTACAGCGAGGACTCCTACAAGGAGGTCATCGGTGAGGTCGAGGACCTGCTGAACCAGGTCCAGTTCGCAACCGACGACACGACATTCATCCCGATCTCGGCGTTCGAGGGCGACAACGTCTCCGAGGCCTCGGAGAACACCGCCTGGTACGACGGCCCGACGCTGCTGGAGGCCCTCAACAACCTCCCGGAGCCGGAGCCGCCGACGGACGCGCCGCTGCGTCTGCCGATCCAGGACGTCTACACCATCTCCGGCATCGGGACCGTCCCGGTCGGACGGATCGAGACGGGGACGCTCAACACGGGCGACAACGTCTCCTTCCAGCCCAGCGACGTGGGCGGCGAGGTGAAGACGATCGAGATGCACCACGAGGAGGTGCCCAGCGCCGAGCCCGGTGACAACGTCGGGTTCAACGTGCGCGGCATCGGCAAGGACGACATCCGCCGTGGCGACGTGTGTGGCCCGGCCGACGACCCGCCCAGCGTCGCGGAGACGTTCCAGGCGCAGGTCGTCGTCATGCAGCACCCGAGCGTGATCACCGCCGGCTACACGCCGGTGTTCCACGCCCACACCGCACAGGTCGCGTGTACGATCGAGTCGATCGACCAGAAGATCGACCCGTCGACCGGCGAGGTCGCCGAGGAGGACCCGGACTTCATCAAGTCCGGCGACGCCGCGGTCGTCACCGTCCGACCCCAGAAGCCGCTCTCGATCGAGCCGTCGAGCGAGATCCCGGAGCTGGGGAGCTTCGCCATCCGCGACATGGGTCAGACCATCGCGGCCGGCAAGGTCCTGAGCGTCGAAGAGCGATAGATGCCCGAGCAACAGGCCCGCGTCCGTCTGACGGGTACGAGCCCCGAGGACCTGGACGACATCTGTGACGACGTCCGCGAGATCGCGGAGAAGACGGGCGTCTCGCTGTCCGGCCCCATCCCGCTCCCGACGACGGAGCTCAACGTGCCCTCGCGGAAGTCCCCCGACGGCGAGGGGACCGCCACGTGGGAGCACTGGGAGATGCGGGTCCACAAGCGGCTGATCGACATCGACGCGGACGAGCGCGCGCTCCGCCAGCTGATGCGGATTCAGGTCCCGAACGACGTCTCGATCGAGATCGTCCTCGAGGACTGAGCGGCTTTCCGTTCTCCCCGTTTTCTCACGCCGGCAAGCGACGGCTGTGTCGACGCCGCGGGGTCGACGAGGAAGCGCAACGTTCAAACCGCTCCCCCGCCTCGATTCGACTGCGGGCTCGTAGATCAGTGGTAGATCGCTTCCTTCGCAAGGAAGAGGCCCTGGGTTCAAATCCCAGCGAGTCCATCGGAGCGACCGAGTTCTACGAGGGAGCGAGAATGGGCGAGCGGATTTGAACCCCTATCAGTCGCAGCCCGCACAGGTGAGCGAAGCGAACCGAGCAGGACCGTCTGATTCCGGTTCAAATCCCAGCGAGTCCACTTCTTCACTCCCTCACTGAGAGTTCGCTCACTACTCCTCCCGATAGTCCGTCTCAGTCGAGCGACGGCAGAAGTTCGGCCCCCGCCTCAGCCGAACGTGACTTCGATCGTGAAGCGGACCACTTGGACGCGATCGAGGTTCTCGATCGAGCAGGCGAGGCGGTCGTCGTCGAGGCGTGAGCAGTTCATCCCCTCGTCCTCGAGATACCCCTCCCACGCGTCGGTCGCCGGGCTCGTGACGTTGAGTTCGAACCGATCGACCGCCTCACGGTCGAGTTCCACGGTGCGGTCGTTCCGTACCGACCGGACCAACACGGTGCGCGACCCGGCGATGCTGCGCTGTTCGACGACGAGCTCCACCACCGGGAGGATCACCCGTCGATCGGAGATCACGAAGTTGGGGTCGACGAGCATCACCGAGCCGTCGGACTGGACTCGCGTCACCGCGCCGGCGGCGTAGCGGATCTGGGTCCCCTCGGCCTCGTACACGATCGAGCCGAGGCTGTCGTTCCCCGTCGAGAAGTTCGACGCCCCCCAGTCCGCCGAGATGTTCAGTATCGTCGGCTCCCCCCGGCCGAGGCTGGCCTCGGCGAGTCGGATCTCCGTGCCGCGGCTGGGGGCGCCGCGGGCGGTGATGTCCTCGATGTTGTTCGCGAGGACGTCGAACGCCCGCTGGGCGTTGTTGACGCGTTCGGCGTCGCGCACGTCCTGCAGGCCGCCGTAGCCGACGGTGAGGACGGTGCCGACGGTGAGCAGCACGAGCGAGAACACGAGCACGAAGCCGACGGTCTCGCTCACCCCGCGGCGGTCACGGATCACGCTCGAACCAGGGTCAGCGTCGGCATAAGCGTTCGGCAGTCAGGCGTCGTCCTCGAGCAGCCCCTCCTCCTCGACGACGATGTTCTGGAACTGCTCGGCGACGCCCGGATCGACCTGGGCCACGTCGTCGCCGTCGTGCACCGCGTCGTTGTGGCTCTCGATCCGATCCTCGAGATCCGAGAAGGGGACGCGAGTGGTGGTCTCACACTCGGGGCAGTGGATCGGCACCTGCGGGCCGTCGTCGTCGCTCATACTCGGTCGTCGGCAGCCGCGACTATAAGCGTCCGGGTGGTTCCCGCCGAAACGGACTGCACGGCGGTTCGCCGCCCTACACGTCGTGGTCGGCGTCCTCGGCGTCGACGACCTCGACCCCGCGGTTGTTCACCGCGTGCGGATCCAGTCCCTGCTCCTGCATGAACTGCTTGTACAGGCGTTCGGCCGTCTCGCCGTCCTTCTGCTTGTCCGAAGCGCGGTCACAGAGCTCCACGAGATCCTCGGGCACCTCGTTGGTGTGGACGATCCAGTGGTTGATCAGGTCCGACAGCCGCCGGATGGGCGAGGTGAAGTGGCCGTAGATGTCGAAGTTGAGCGCGTGGTGGCCGCCGAAGGGGTCGTTCATGTACTTCGCGCGGGGCATCACCTTCAGCACGGCGCGCTGGATCTTGTCCAGCGAGCGCCCGGGCGACTCCTCCAGCGCGGCGTTGACCGCCTTCCGCGGGTCGTCGCCGAACGCCTCGCCCGGGATGGAGACGCCGTCGAGCTCCTGAATCTCCTTCAGCGCCTCGTTCCACTGGTCCGGGGTGGGCTGGGGGTGGACGCGGTACATCGCCTCGACGCCGCGATCCCACATCAGCGTGTGCGTGACCGCCTTGTTCGCCTTCAGCATACACTCCTCGATCATCGTGTGCGCCCGGTCCCGCCGGGGGTTGAGCACGAGCGAGCCGTCCGCCTTGCGCTGCTCGTGCATGCGGTCCGCGAGCTCGAACGCCAGCGTGTTCTCCTCGTGCAGCGGCGCGTCCTCGTCGTCGAGGCGGTGCTCACACTGCGTGTAGGTGAGGCGCTCGTCGGAGTTGATCACCGACTTGTAGATCTCGATCTCCTCGAAGGAGAGCTCCTCCTTGTCGAGATGCATCTCGACGGTGTGGGCGAGTCGGTCCTCCTCGGGGACGAGGGAGCAGACCGTCTCCGCCAGCGCCGGCGGGAGCATGTGGGTCGTGTACCCCGGGAGGTAGACGGTGTTGCAGCGCTCGACGGCCTCCTCCCACATCAGCGAGTCCGGGTGGACGTAGTGGCTCACGTCGGCGATGTGGACGTAGAGCACGTACTCGTCGTCGTGCTCTTTCACGGAGAGCGCGTCGTCGAAGTCCTGTGCGTCCGCGGGGTCGGTGGTCCACGCGGTCAGATCGCGGAGGTCCTCCCGATCGTCGAGTTCGTCCTGAATCTCCTGTTCGACGTTCTCGATGCGTCGCTCGGCCTCGCGCATCACCGCGGGGGGGAACTCGTCGCGGAGGTCGAACTCCTCGAACAGCTCCTCGCGTTTCTCGGCCAGCGCCTCGTCGAGGGCCTCGGAGATCAGCACGGGGCCCTGCCCCTCGGCGGTGCCGGCCGCGGCCTGGGCGTCGTCAGTTTCGCTCATGGTTCCCGTTGGCGGAGCCGGCAGGTAGGCGTTTCGGGGCGCGAGCCGTGTTCCGCGATGCGCGGGGTCAGAGCAGACCGAAGAAGCCGGCGTACGCCAGCCCGCCACCCGCGACCAGCGCCAGCGAGAGCAGTACTGCGGCGGGGCTGCCGACGAGGAGGCGTCGGGCGAGCGTCCGGCGGTCGGCGTCGGCCAGCAGGAACGGCCGACCGCTGTCGATCGTCGCCTGCACGGCGCCGACGGCGCCGCGGGCGTCCCGGGCGGCGCCACAGACCAGCACCTCGTCGCCGGGCTCTAGCCGGCGCTCGACGTAGCGTCGGTCGGTCCCGACGCCCCAGTCGACGATGCCGAGGTTCAGGCTCACGTCCTCGTCGTCGATATCCTCGTTAGCGTCGATGTATCGTCGGATCCGTTCCGGCGGCGTGTCGCCGCCTTTCACGCCGATCACCGTGTCCGGTTCGAGCCGGAACGTCGCACCGCTCGGGTCGACACGGACCTGCCCGCTCCCGTCATCGAGCAGGAACGAGTTGGCGACGGCGCCGCCGTCGATCGGCTCGAAGCTGGTCGGGCGCCACAGCGTGAAGCCGAACAGCCACCACAGCGCAGAGGACTCCTCCTCCAGCACTTGGTACGCCATCGCGACTGCCGGGTGTCCCGAAAAGGGGGCCTCAACGGTCCCGCCGTCCTCGGTCTCGACGACCGTCCCGGTGAAGCAGGCGCTGTCGGGGCGGTCGCTCAGTAGGTCCGAGACAGGGCGGTCGGGCGTCCGCAGGAGCCGGAGGCCGGTCAGCGGGGCGGGCGCGGCGCCGAGCCAGACGAGGACGCCGACGAGGAGGAAGGCGGCGGGCCAGAGCGGAGGCATCCCCTCGACGGTCGGCGCCCCCGGGCAAAAGCGGTTCGACGGCGCGGTTCGGAGCGGGCGATTTATCCCCCGAGACGGTCCACAGGCGGGTATGGAGATCAGCTCCCGCCACCATCTGCGCAGCGACGCCGTGGCCGAGATCGAGGACGCGCTCAGCGAGGGGCTGGGCGTCGAACTGGACGCCGACACCTACGAGCTGGTGGAGCTGGAGGACACCGAGTTCGACGTGGTGCTGGTCGACGGCGACCCGGACGTGCTGTACTACGACGGCGAACCGTTCCTCTCGGTCCGCGGTGCCAACGCTCACCCGCCCGAGGAGGGCGTCGTCACCGTCGACGCCGGTGCGGTGTCGTTCGTGAGCAACGGCGCCGACGTGATGCGGCCGGGGATCACCGAGGCCGACGGGACGATCGAGGAGGGCGACCTCGTCGTGATCGTCGAGGAGAGCCACGGCAAGGCGCTGGCGGTCGGCCGCGCGCTGGTCGCCGGCGAGGAGATGGTCGGCGAGAGCGGGAAGGTGATCGAGTCGCTCCACCACGTCGGCGACGACGTGTACGAGTTCTCGGTGTGAGCGGGACATCGGTTCCGTCGCCGGAACACAGTCCCTTTGAGCGCTCGCCGCGTCGGTCCGCGTATGAGTGAACAGCCCGGCACCGAGGGAGACACCGAACGGAGCTACCGGCTCGACCGGCTGGCGGGGTTCTCGGTGATCGGCGCGTTCGTGTTCTCGCTGGCGCTGCTGTTCGTCGGCGAGCCGCTGTTCTGGGTGCCGTTCCTGCTGGGACTCGGGATCGGGCTCCCCGGCTTCGCGATCCTCGCCGACCGCGAGCGCGATCGCGACGGCGAGAGCGGGCCCGCGACGGCCGACGAAGCCGCGGACGACGAGTAGTCAGGGCACCTCGCCGGGCATCGAGCCGCGGTACCAGCGACCGGTCTCGGTCCCACACTGCGTACAGTGGGCCGCGATCGCGTCGTCGTCGTCCGCGCGGCCGAGCTCGTTGTCGGTCTCCGCCTCACACGCGGGACAGTCGCGCAGCGTCACCGACTCGCCGTACTCAAGCGGTGCGCCCATCGCGATCGCGACGACGCGCTCGTCGCCGCGGTTCCAGCCGCGCTGGAGCTCCTCGCGACCGAACCGGACTGCCTCGCCGGGGCCGACTTCGACATCGCCCGACTCGGTCTCGAACGTCGCCGTCCCCTCGATCACGTAGAACACCTCCTCCTGGATCTCGTGGCTGTGGTAGGCGTACGCGAAGGAGTCGCCGGGTTCGAGCTCGTAGTAGTTCATCGCGAGATCCGTCAGCCCGAGCGGCTCCGTGAGCCCCCGCACCACCGCGGCGGGGCCGATCCGGCCGTCCACGTCGTCGACTGCGATGCGCTCCATACCCGGATGGTGGACCGAACAGGCAAAAAGCCGCGCCGCGGTCAGTCGAAGCCGCTCACGAGCGTCACCGCCCACTGCGCCGGGTCGGGGTCGCGTCGGAGTTCGACGCGTTCGACCCACTTGACCCACTGGAACCCCCGGCGCCCGGGCGCGACCAGCCGCGCGGGGCCGCCGTGGCCGTGGCCGAGCGGTGAGCCGTCGATGGCGGTCGAGAGCAGCGCCTCCCGGGCCTCCGCGATCGGGAGGCTCCAGCGGTAGCCCGTGACGCTGACGAACCGGACCCAGCGCGCGTCCGCGGCCTCGGCGTCGACGCCCGCTTGGTCGAGCAGGTCGCCGACGCGGATTCCCTGCCAGTTCTGGACCGTGTACCAGCCGCTCGTGCAGTCGAGCGTCGCGCGGCGCTCGTCGCCGGCGGCGGCGAGCAGCTCGTCGTACCCCAGTTCGCTCCCCTCACTGTCCAGCCCGGCGACCGTGAGCGACCAGTCCGAGCGGTCGATCGGGTCGGGATCGTCGGCGACCCACGAGGTGACGGGGAACGAGCCGCCTTCGGTCTCGGTGTCGTACAGCTCGCCGGTCGGCTTCGAACCGGTGTCGCGGATCGTCCCCCCGAGCGCGGCGACGGCCTCGCTGAGGCGCCACGCGATCGTGCCGGCGACGAGCAGGCCGCCGAGCCGGAGCGCGCTGCGCCGCGAAGCGTCGGTTCTGGAGGGGAGCCGCAGCCGCGCGCGGAGGTGGACGAGCAGGATCGGGATCGCGAGCAGCCCCAGCCCGACGTGGGCGTTGAGGGTGGTCCACGGCCCGATCGGGACGTTCCCACCAAGCCCCCAGAACGCCCCGGAGACGAGTGCGGCGACGGCGACGACGCCGAGGAGGATCGAGATCGGCGTCGCGCGATCCCACGCTCGGCGGTCGAGCACGCGCTTGGCGACGCGAGCGAACTTGAACACGAGCAGCCCGGCGAGCGTGAGGCCGACGATCCCGTGGAGGTCGACCAGCAGCGCGGGCGGGAGCCAGCCGGTCCACGCGAGCAGCCCCGTCGCGACGGCGCTCGCGACGGCGACGAGGATCGCCCAGTCCACCGCTCGCGGCGGCGGCGCGAGGCGGCGCAGGCGGCTGGAACCGCGCATGCCCGTGGGTTGGGTTCCCACGGGCAAGAGTGCGTCGCGGCCGTGGGGACGGGGGTGTGTCCAGTGTAAACGTCGCGGCCGCCGTCGCCGCCACCCCGACAGCCAAGTGCCACAGCGACGGATAGGTGACCGTGCCAGCAGCCATCGTCACCGGCTCGTCCAGAGGAATCGGTCGCGGCGTCGCCGAACGCTACGCCGCCGACGGCTACGACATCGCGGTGAACTACCACACCAACGAGGCGAAAGCCGAGGAGACGGCGGAGCGCGTCAGAGCGGCGGGGCAGGAGGCGATCGTCGTCGGCGCGGACGTGTCGGATCCGGCGGCGGCCGAGCGACTGGTCGAGGAGGCCGTCTCGGCGTTCGGCGGCGTCGATCACGTGGTCAACAACGCCGGGATCGACCAGCACGTGTTCACCGAAGAGCTGTCGCCGGACGATTTCGACCGCGTGATGGACGTGAACGTCAACAGCGCGTTCAACGTCACCAAGGCGGCGCTGCCGTACCTTCGGGAGTCGGAGGACTCGCCGTCGATCGTGAATATCTCGTCCATTCTGGCGTTCACGGGCGCGCCGATCGAGGTGCACTACGCGGCCTCGAAGGGCGCGCTGCTCTCGCTGACGAAGAGCCACGCGCGGGACTTCGCGCCGGAGATCCGGGTGAACGCGGTCGCGCCGGGGCACATCGAGACGGACATGGTGAGCGATCGGACGGAGGAGGAGTTGGCCGAGGAGATCGCGGCGATCCCGGTGGGGCGGATCGGACAGGTGGAAGATATTGCTGACGGGTGTGCTTACTTACGTGATGCCGGGTTCGTGACCGGGGAGACGTTGCACGTTAATGGTGGGGAGTTGATGCGGTAGTTCTCGGTGGATTTTCCGGAGAGAGGGCGCGCTCGGTCCCATAGATTTGGGACGGCGACTGCAGGTTCGGTGATCAGCAACACCGTGAAAGCCCCTGGCCGCTGGACTCGGGCGGCTCGCTGCGCTCCTCGCTTCGCTGCGGTGCTTTCGTCGCCGGCCTTCGTCCAGCGGCCAGCCCCTTTCAGTCCCACCCCGACAGCAACGACCACGAACCTCCTCAGCCGATTCGCTCCCTCACTTCGTTCGGTCGCTCATCCCTCGCGCTCGGGGCGCACACAGAGGTGCGCCCGCTTCGCGCCACCGCACAGCAACCGCAGTCGTCAGTTCTCTCGAACTGCTGCCTCGATCCCGTCCAGCCCTTTCTCCAGCTGGTCCAGCGAGTTCGCGAAGGAGAGCCGGAGCTTCCCCTGCCCGGCCTCGCCGAACCCGTCACCCGGCGCGAGCACCACATCGCGCTCCCGGAGCAGGCGTTTCGCGATGTCGAGGCTGTTCCCCGGGAGGTCCACGTCGAGGAACGCGTAGAACGCGCCGTCGGGCGTCGGCGCCGACACGCCCTCCATCGACTCGATCCGGTCGGCGACGTACTCCCGGCGCTCCGCGAAGGCGTCGTACATCTCCTCGACGGGCTCCTGTGGCCCGGTGAGCGCGGCGATCGCGGCGTGCTGGGCGACCGAGCCCGCGCAGGCGGTCGTGCTCTCGTGGATCTTGGTCACCTCGTCGATCACGTTCTGGGGGCCGCCGAGCCAGCCGACCCGCCAGCCCGTCATCGCGTACGTCTTCGAGCAGGAGCCGACCGTGAGCACGTGCTCGGGGTGGTCCGTCAGCGCGGCGAGGCCGACGGGATCGCGGTCGTAAGTGAGGCCGAGATACACCTCGTCGGCGATCACGTAGGCGTCGTGCTCGGCCGCGGCGTCGACGACCGCGCGCATCTCGTCGGGGTCGTACAGCTGTCCCGTGGGGTTGGCGGGCGAGCACAGGACGACGGCGCCCGTCTCCTCACCCATGCGGTCGATCACGCGCTCGGCGTCGAGCGCGTACCCCGTCTCCTCGGGCATCGGGATCTCGACCGGCACGCCGTCGGCCAGCCGGGCCTGCGTCCAGTAGTTCGGCCACGACGGCGAGGGGATCAACAGCTCCTCGCCCGCGCCGAGCACCGACAGCACCGCGAGATGCAGCGCCTCCATCCCGCCGTTGGTGACGACGAACTGCTCGGGGTCGTACGTCACGTCGTACTCGCGGTCGAGGGTGTCCGAGATGGCCTCCCTGAGTTCGGGCAGGCCGGCGTTGGAGGTGTAATGTGTCTCGCCGGCGCGGGCGGCCTCCGCGGCGGCGTCGACGATGTGCTCGGGCGTGTCGAAGTCCGGCTCCCCGACTTCGAGGCGGACGAGGTCGCGGTCGGCGGCGTTCGCGAGGTCGAACATCACGCGGATCTGCGAGCGCTCGCAGGCGCGAACGCGCTCGGTAGGCGTGGGCATACCCCGAGATGAGGCCGCGGGCCCAAGGTCCTTCCCCTCCCGGCGATCAGGCCACCAGCAGCACGAGCCCGAGCGCGACCACGAACGCGCCGATCGCGAGCCCGACGAGCGAGATGCCCGCCATCCGGCGGAGCGTCCCCGCGGGCGAGCGGTCCGAGACCACCAGCGGATCGACGCCGCCCTCGCTGACGCGGCCGACGACCGTCACCTCGTCACCCGGCGACGCGCGCTGCTCGGTGTACCGCCGCGTGCCGAGCGAGAGCGCGTTCACGACCGGTCCGAGTCCGGGCGGTCGCGCGTGCCAGAACGTCGTCGACGGGAGCGCGTCGGTCCGCTGCTCGAACCGTTCGACACGCTCGGGCGGGGTCTCGTCCGGTCGCACCGTCGCGACGCGCTCGGTGTCGAGCGTCACCGTCCGTGTCGGTTCGGTCACGTCGACGACCGCCGCCGGCGTTCGGAGCCGGAACGGCACCGAGCCCGCACGCTCGTGGATCGTCACGAACCACGGCAGCAGGTACGGGCTGAGCCGACGCTCCTCGACGGCGTAGCGCAGGGCCAGCGAGTCGGTGCCGGAGAACGGGGCCGTGAGGAGTTCTTCGTCGGCGCCGGGTTCGGCCGTTCCCGAGAGCCGGACGAGCGAGCCCGAGTCGATCCCGGCGAGCGAGTCGGCCGCGTCCGCGCGAACCACCGCACTCGCACGCCAGACGTACCGCGCGCTCGCGAGGAGGACGACCGCGCCGGCGAGCAGCATCGCGACGGCGAACAGATCGGAGCCGGAGAGTCCGAGGACCATGTGGCCGGATCGGGCCGGCCACGAGAAGGAACTGGCGGTCTACTCGGTCAGCGCCGCGGGCGGACCGCCGGGGAGCTCGTCGCGACTGTGGGGCTCGGTGAAGTCGATATCCGGGCCGACAGCCACGATCCGCGTGGGGTTGAGGTCGCCGTGACTGACGTAGTAGTGACGAGTGATGTGGTCCATGTTCACCGTCTCCTCGATTCCCGGGGTCTGGTAGAGGTCCTTCGTGTACCCCCAGAGGTTCGGGTACTCGTGAATCGCCCGGCGGTTGCACTTGAAGTGGGTGTGGTAGACGTGGTCGAACCGGACCAGCGTCGCGAACATCGCCACGTCCGCGAGCGTCAGGCGTTCGCCGTCGCCGGCGAGGTAGCGCTGGTCGGCGAGCACGTCCTCCCAGTGGTCGAGCGCGTCGAACAGGTCGTCGACCGCGTCCTCGTAGGCGTCCTGCGTGCCCGCGAAGCCGGCTCGGTAGACGCCGTTGTTGATCGGCTCGTAGATCGCGTCGACGATCTCGTCGATCTCGCCGCGGAGGTCCTCGGGGTACAGGGAGAACTCGTTGCCGTCGAACGCGGTGTCGAGCATCCGCATGATCTCGCTGGACTCGTTGTTGACGATGGTCTCCTCCTGTTTGTCCCACAGCACGGGCACCGTCACCCGGCCCGTGTAGTCGGGGTCGGCGTCGGTGTACACCTCGCGGAGGTACTCGTAGTCGTGGAAGGGGTCCGGGTGCTCCGCGGAGAACTCCCACCCCTCGTCGTAGCGCTCGGGCTGAACGAGCGAGATGGAGATCTCCTCTTCCAGCCCGCGGAGCTGTCGGGTCATCGCCGCGCGGTGGGCCCACGGGCAGGCCCGGCAGATGTAGAGGTGGTAGCGGCCGGACTCGGGCGCGAACTCCGATGATTTCGGTGCCTCGCCCGCGGCGGCGACGCTCCCGTCGAGCCAGTTCCGGAAGCTGCTCTCGCTCCGGTCGAACTCCCCCTCCTCGTTCGTGGATTCGTAGGCGTCGATCCGCCACTCGCCGTCGACGAGCATGTTCATGGGCGAACGGAGGGGAGCGAGCCGGATAAGCCGAGCGCCGGCGGCGGATGTGTCGGCGACAGCTACCCGACGCCAACAGTATTGTCGGTGGCGGCGCAACGCGGGGCCGTGCGTTCACGTCGCCCCATGCTGGCGGCGCTGCTCGTCGTCGCCGCGCTGGCCGCTACTGCGGCAGCCGGGGCGCCGGCGGCCGAGCAGCCGCCGCCCCCGGACCAACTGGTCTCCCCTGACGGAACCGAGAGCTACGTCTGGCCGTACACGAGCCGGAGTCGGTCGGTGGACGGGCGGACGCTCGCACTCAACGTCGTTCTCTTCGGCGAGCCCGACCGCGTCCGGCGGGCGTTCGTCGGGCGGTCTGACGCCAACTGGACGGGGGTCGGAAACGCGAGCGTCGACGTGTCGCCGTGGCGGCCGGCCCACGGCTCGGTACGCTACACCTACGTCAGCGCCGACCGCGCGGGAGGCGGCGAGTGGGTCGCGCCCGCCTACCAGCTCGCAGTCGGGGAGTATTTCGGCGCGCGAACTCACATCCGCGCCTACCCCAGCGCGTCGGGCAACTGGACGGCGCTACAGGCCCACACGGAGTACTGGGACTGGTTCCGGCTCAGACACACCGTCACCGGCGTCGGTCCGGGCGCGGCGTTCGTCGATCGCGACCTCGCGGACGAGCCGTTCGTCGACGGCGTCAGCCGGCAGCGCCACGGCCACGCGGGGGGCGGCAGCGACGGCTCGTGGCTCGCCGTCGAGTTCGCGGCGGCGACGCTGCTCGGCGCGGCCGTCCCGCTGACGACCCGACGGCTGACGCGACGTGACCTCCTGCTCCCGGTCGCGCTCCTCGGGGTCGTCCTCGGCGTCCGCGCGTGGGGGCTGGCCGCCGAGGCAGTCGCCCCGGGCGTGAACCCGAAGCTGTACGTCGCTGTCGGCTACCCCGTCCTCGTCGCCGTTCCGCCGGCAGCCGCGGTCCGGCTGGCACGCGATCGTCCCGCGTTCCGGGCCGCGGTGCTGGCGTTCGGCGGGGTCGCCGTCGCAACGCTGCTCGACCTCACGCTCGTCGGCGTCGAACCGATCCCGGGCCGGATCGTTCGCCACCGGATCGCGCTGGCGCTGACGCTGGGAATCGTCGCCTCGGGCAGCGCCCGCGACGACCGGCGCATCGTCACTGTCGGTGTCGTGGGGTGGCTCGCCGCGCTCGCCGCGCCGCTGTTCGGGATCGTCTGAGAAGCGTCGTCGCGTTACCGCAGCAGCGTCTCTACGACAGCGCGGGCGACCGTCGGCGCGTCGGGGCCGAGCACGTAGGTGATCGCTTCGACGCCGTGGGCGCCGGTCTGGTAGAGCACGAACGGCTCCTCCGTGTCGAAATCGGCCGCCGTAATCGCCGCCTCCACGGCGTCCTCGCCCGCCCCGGGGTCGAACTCGACGGTTCGATAGCCCGCGTCCGTGAACGCCGCGAGGATCTCCTCGTCGTAGGCGACGTTGACCGCGGCGTGGGCGTCGGCGCCGCCGGCCCGAGCCGAGAGCAGGACGCCCGCGACGTGCTCGCTGACGCCGAACTCCGGGTCGCCCGGCACCGTCGCGGCGCCTTTCACGTCGACGACCCGGCCCGGCACCGCGGCCACGTCCTCGATCCCCGTGGGGTCCGGGAGACTCTCCGCGAGGTTCGTGCCGACGTTGGGGATCAGCCCCGCGAAGCCGGAGGCGTTGGTGAGCACCCTCAGCCCCCGGCGGACGGAGGCGAGCACCTGCTCGCTCGTCCGGAGCGCCGAGTCAGCGTCGTGGACCGCGAACGTCGCGTCAGCCTCCGCAAGTTCCGGGACGGCCTCCTCGTGGAGGCGGGCGAGCAGGTCGCCGTCCTCCAGTTCGCGGATCAGCACTTCGGTCTCGACCAGCGCGCCGACGCGGCTGAGCGTCCCGTCGGCCAGCCCCTCCGCGACGCGATCGGCGAGCGCACGCACGCGTTCGTCGCCCTCCACGTCGGGGTGGACGTCGACCTCCCCGTGGGCGTACTTCGAGACGGCCGACTGGCTCACGCCGAGCAGGTCGGCGACCTCCGCCTGCGTCAGCCCGCGGTCCCGGAGCCGCTCGGCCAGCATCGCCCGGTACGTCGGGAGGAAGGCGTCGACGACGACCTCCTCGACGAACTTCATTCCTTCCCCTCCGAGAACTCCGGATCGACGCCGATCCGGGACGCCTGCGGGCCGGACTGGTCCTGGTACTTCGAGTCGCGCTCGACGCCGTACGGGCGATCCGCGGCCGAGGAGAGCTCGGTGAAGATGAGCTGTGAGACGCGCATCCCGGGCGAGAGCGCGACCGGTGCGGTGCCCAGGTTCGAGAGTTCCAGCGTGATCTGCCCGCGGTAGCCGGGGTCGACGATCCCCGCCGTGGCGTGGATCACGACCGCGAGTCGGCCCAGCGAGGAGCGCCCCTGCACGGTGGCGATCAGGTCGTCTGGGATATCCACGCGCTCCTTCGTCGTCCCGAGCACGAAGTCGCCGGGGTGGAGGATGAACTCCTCGCCCTCGGGGACGGTCGTCTCCCGGACGTAGTCGCCCACTTCCTGCTCGCGGTTGGGGTGGATGCAGGAGATGTTGGTGCGCTGGAACTCGAGGAACTCCTCGCCGAGACGGAGGTCGAGGCTGGCCGGCTGCAGTTGGGTGTCGAGGTCGTCGACGGGGTCGACGACGAGGTCGCCCTCCTCCATCCGGCGCAGGATGTCGCGGTCCGAGAGGATCATACCCGAGGGAGAGAGCCGCGGGGGCCTAAACGCCCCGGTCCGCCGAGAGTTGAAAAGGGAGGGCGCGACCAGCCCCCCGTGATCTGAGAGCCGCCCCGGAGCGACGAGCGGGAGCGCAGCGCACCGCTTCGGGAGCCGTGAGCCTGCCTGTTCGCAAGACGGCTCAGCCGAGTTCGAAGAGGAGCCCGACGAGGGTGAGCACAACGACGGCGACGGCCGCCCTCGGCACCGGGAGGTCGTGGCTGTCGGCCAGTCCGTACGCTCGGATCGCGCCGGCCCACAGCGCGACGACGAGCACCGCGAGCAGACTGACCGTCCCGATGCCCGCGATCGCCGACTGGAGCACGGCGAGGGCGTTTTCGGGGTCGTCCGGGACTGACACCGAACGCAGTCGGCGGATCGCGAAGCCGAGGACGACGAGCAGCCGCAGGAGGCTCGGCGCCATCCCCCAGCCCGCGACGGGCAGCGCCTCCCCGACGCTACCCGACCCGCCGGCGACCGAGCCGGCGGCGTGGAGCACGACGGCCTGCCAGAGCCACCAGAGCGGGACGATCACGGCCACCGCGATCGGCAGCCACGAGAGCTCTTGGGCGACCATGGCGCCCAGCTGCCGCTCGACGGTCGGGGGCTCGTCACAGCCGCTCGGCGTCTGCTCGAACGCGGGATCCTCACAGAACGTGTCGCCCGGGTACGCCGGGTTGTCGACGGTCACCGTCGTGTCGAGCGCGGCGGCGAACTGATCGAGGAACACGGCGACCCCGGCGGCGCTCACGACCGCGACGACGGCGACGACGATCGCGGCGTGGGCCAGTTGGGGTGGGCGCTCACCGAAGTACCGATCCGGTCGGAGGAGGGGCGTGCGGGGACCAGCCATCGCTCCACGTTGGTCGCCGAAGCGGCAAATAGCCTGCCGTCAACGGCTAGTGCCGACCCCGCCGCACTCCCGAAGCGCTTTCCCCCGCGCCGCGGGAGAGTCGGGTATGAAGCAGGCGATCGTCGCGCGGACCGACCTCGGGATGGGGACCGGGAAGCTGGCTGCACAGGTCGCACACGCCTCGCTCTCGGCGTACGAGGACGCCGACAGCCGCACCCGGACGGCGTGGAAAGGCGAGGGACAGAAGAAGGTCGTCCTGAAGGGCAGCGGCGAGGACCAGCTGTTCGAGCTGGCCGACCGCGCCGAGCGTGAGGGACTCCCCAACGCGGTCGTCCGGGACGCCGGCCACACCCAGCTCGACCCCGGCACGGCGACGACGGTCGCGATCGGTCCCGGCGAGGACGAGGTGGTCGATCGCGTGACGGGCGACCTCTCGCTCTACTGACCGATCGCCGCAGAACCCGAACCGACGCCGCTTCTCGAACCGTTCCCAGAGTCGGCACGATCTATCCTCGTCGAGGGGGTTCCGAACACGGGACGAACAGCGTTAACCCCCGAGGCGGGGTACTCCCGGGCGATGCGTGAAGCCCATCCCCGCGAGCGGATCGTCGGCGTCGAGTGGTACGTCAGCGACGCCGACGGCGTCGGCGGCCGGCTCCGCGACCGGCCGGAGGAGTTCCGCGTTCGGGAGCTGGAGGCGTTCGACACCGAGCCCGTCGACAGCGGCGCCGACGACTACCCCTACCTCGTGCTCCGGGCGACGCTGTCGGGCTGGGACACCAACGATTTCGCCGGGCGGCTCTCCGACGCGATGGGCGCCTCCCGCGAACGCGTCGACTGGGCGGGCACGAAGGACAAACACGCCGTCACGACCCAGCTGTTCTCGGTGTACGACGCCGACCCGGAGGACCTGCCCGAGGTCCGCGACGCCGAGATCGAGGTCGTCGGCCGCGCCGGTCGACATCTCTCCTACGGCGACCTCGCGGGCAACGCGTTCGAGATCACGGTCCGGGACGCCGCTCGTCCGGAGAACGCGACAGAGATCACCGACCAACTGCGGGCGTTCGCCGGCGGGGACGAGGGGCGGATCGGCGTTCCCAACGCCTTCGGCCACCAGCGGTTCGGCAGCCGCCGGCCCGTCACCCACGAAGTCGGGCTCGCGACCGTCCGCGGGGAGTGGCGCGACGCGGTGCTGGCGTACGTGGGCAACCCCTACGACACCGAACCCGACGACACCCGCGAGGCCCGGGCGTTCGTCGACGAACAGGCCGCGAGCGACGATCCCGACTGGGGCGCCTGCCTCGACCGGATGCCCCGGAAGCTGGGGTACGAGCGGTCAATGCTCCACCGGCTGGAGGAGCGGAACGCCGGCGGCGCCGACGGCGGGGAGCCGGACGACTGGCGCCACGCGCTCGAAGCCGTCCCGTCGAACCTCCAGCGGCTGTTCGTCAACGCCGCCCAGTCGTACGCGTTCAACCGGATCCTGAGCGAGCGTCTCGGCCGTGGGCTCCCGTTCCACGAGCCCGTCGAGGGCGACGTGTGCTGTTTCGCCGACAACGCGGTCGACGCCGTCCGGAAGCCCGACCCCGACCGGCTCCAGCGCGCGACCGGCGACCGCGTCGGCGTGCTCACGCGGCACTGCGAGCGCGGTCGGGCGTTCGTGACCGCCCCCCTCATCGGGACCGAAACCGAGTTCGCCGACGGCGAGCCCGGCGAGATCGAACGCGAGGTGTTCGACGAGCTCGGACTGGCGCCGGAGATGTTCGACCTGCCGGGGAACTTCGAGTCCACGGGCACGCGGCGGGCGATACTGGTCGACACCGAGATGACCGTCGAACGCGATCCACTGACGTTCGAGTTCGCGCTCCCCTCGGGAAGCTACGCGACGGCGGTGCTCCGGGAGTACCTGAAAACCGACCCGACCGATCTGTGAGCGGTCAGGCCTCGGGCGGTGTCGACGCTCGTTCCTCGCCGAGCACCCACCCCGCCAGCAGCAGCGGCGCACCGAGCAGTAACGCGGCGCTGACGGCCGGGAAGCCGAGCAGGATCCCGGGCACGAGCAGTCCGGTCTGTGCGAAGTAGAGCGTCGGCGACGCGATCCAGCCGAGCGCAGCGCCCGCGAGCGCGACGCCCAGCGCCGCGCGAGTTCGGCCCGCCGCAAGGCTGGCGCCGGCGGGGAGCAGCGCGAGCGTCGGCCCCCCGAGCATCAGCGCGAAGCCGAGCCCGTCCCACGCGGTCGCGCCGGGCGGTGTCGGTTCGAACGCCCACGCGGCGAACCTCCACCCCGTCGTTCCCGGGGCGACGGTGCCGGCGAGGACGCCGACGGCGGCACCAGTCCCGAGCGCGCGGACCGCGAGTCGGTTCGGTGAACCGTCGCCGATCATCGACGGTCGAACGAGCCCGACGGCGACGGCCGCGAACGCGGCAGCCGGACCGAGCAGCAGCGGTTCGGCAACGCCGAGGAACGGTGCACCGAGCGTCCCGCCGAGCAACGGCTGGAGAGTGAGGAGCGCGGCGGTCGCGCCGAGGAGTGCGGCGACCCCTCGTCGCCAGCGATCGTCCGGGTCGGGGAAGCTCCCGGCGAGGAGCGCGAACAGTCCGCCGGTCACGAGCGCGTGGACGGCCAGCGCCGGCAGGACGACGACGGCGGCGTTCCGAACGACCACGGGGAGCAGTACTTCTGCGAGACCGAGGAGCGTCGGCAGGTAGCTCGCGTGGCCGGCGACGCCGGTACGGGGCTCGAACGTCACCAGCCCGGTTCGGGGCTCAGTGATCGAGAACACGGTCCCCTCCAGTCCGCTGATCGTCTCTGTTCCGGGCAGCGTGTGCGTCACGTCGAGGAAGCTGTGAACCGACAGCCGATCGACGCCGAGCCCGGCGTAGTTCTCGCCCTGGAGATCCTGCCGGAACTCCGTGACGACCACGGCGCCACCGACCGTCTGCCGGGCGAAATCGGGGTCGCGGAACCGGTAGTACCGGACGTGGTCGACGTCCGGGAACCGCGGGCCGCCGCCGCCACCGACGCGGTCGACGCCGGGTCCGGGGCCTGCTTCGACGAACTCCGTGCCGACCGCCTCGGCTGCGAGCCGGCGGTGGAGGCTGTCGTTCCGCGCGAGCCGTTCGGCGTCGGGACCTTCGAGCGCGAGACCGACACGCCACGTCGCGTTGCCGCTCTCGGCGAGCGTGACGACCGCCGCGCTCCGGGCGACGGTCACGTCGACGCCGGCGTCGGCGGCGGCGCGTTCGTACGCCGGCGCGCAGTTCGTACAGACCGGTTCGGGCGGCGGCGCCGCGATCGCGGGCGCGGCGAGCGTGAGCGTCGCCGAGAGGGCGAGCAGCAGGACGAGCGCGTGGAGGGCACGTCGGGACACGGGGGCGCTTTCGCCGGCAGAGAGTTGAACGTTCCCCCGCGCCGGCCGAAGCACGCCGCTTTTCCCCCACAATCGCCTGCCTCGGGCATGGACTGTCGGCGGTGTGGCACCGAACTCGACCGGCCGGGCGACTACTGTCTGGCCTGCGACACCGCCAACTGCGACGCCGTCGTCGTCGCGTTCGAGCGCGAACGCGCGACGCTCACGTTCCTGCGCGACCCGCCCGAGCACGCCGACGGGGAGGAGCCCGAGATCGTCGGCGAGACGACGATCACGACCGTCCCCGAGGAGGACCCCGAGGCGCGCGTGGTCGAACTCCGCAACTTCGCCGGGAAGGTCGCCGACGAGATCCGGCGCAAGCGCCCCGAGGAGGTGTACGCCGCCGGCGCGCGCGAGCCGCTGCGGGAGTGTCGCGCCCAGCTCCACCACCGCTTCTACCGCGTCCCCGACGACGAGCCCGTCGAGCGGGTGCGGAGCCAGCGCGGCGAGCGGTCGCTGGCGGTGGTCGACACCCCGCCGACGGAGAAGCTCGGCGGCTCCCACTCCACCCTCATCGGCGGCCGCGACGGCCGGGACGTGGTGAACACGGTCGCGTCGCATCCGAACGTGAAGAAGCTCATCCCGGGGCCGATCGAGGCCGGCGGTGGCGGCAGCCGCGGCGGCGTGCGGGCGAAGGCGACGCGGGCGGGCGAGAGCGGCAACGTCCGGCTGCTGATCCGGGACGGCTCCAGCGTGCAGGAGAACCGTGTCGTGACGACGGCGATGGACCGCGAGACCGGCGAGCGCGTCCGGGAGGCGCTCAACGAAGCGTTGGTCGAGGCGGGGTATCAGGACGACTGACGGGGGCGGTGCGACTCGCAGGGTTTTTGTGCGTACTGGGGCTACTCCCGTGCACTATGGCTGAGAACAAGTCCCGGTCCGTCGGCAGCGCCGGTCGCTTCGGTGCGCGCTACGGGCGGGTCTCCCGGCGACGCGTCTCGGAGATCGAGGACGCGATGGAGAACGCCACCGTCGACGGCGACTCCGTCAAACGCATCGGCACCGGCATCTGGAAGAACGAGGAGACGGGCGAGACGTTCACCGGCGGCGCCTACCGCCCGGAGACGCCCGGCGGTCGCTCGGTCCAGCGCTCCATTCGCGCGGCACTCTCCGAAGACAGCGAGTAACGCATGAGCTACAAGTGCTCCCGCTGTAAGCGCGACGTCGAACTCGACGAGTACGGCGGCGTGCGCTGTCCCTACTGTGGCCACCGCGTCCTGCTGAAGGAGCGCGGCGGCGACGTGAAGGAAGTCGACGTGAAGTGACGGCACACACGGCGACGCTCTCCGTCTCCTACGGCTCTCCCGACCGCGCCAGACGCGTCGCCGCCAGTCTCGACCCCGAGGTCGGCGGCGTCGACGACGACCGGGCCAGCGCGCGCGTGGCTCGCGAGGCGAACACCGTCGAAGTGACCGTCGAAGCGGCGGATCTGACCGCGCTCCGGGCCGGCACGACCAGTTGGAGTCGGCTCTTGACCGTCGCGGAGCGGGTGACTGAGTTCAGAGCCCAACGGTTTTAGCCTCTGCACAGCAACTATAGGGGTGTGATACCCCCGATCGCCAGCAACTTCGTCGCGGGTGAGAGCCCGGCGGCCGCACTCGATCACGCCGCGCGCACGAACGACGACGGCGTGAACGTCATTCTGAACCTCCTCGGCGAACACTACGAGGAGCCCGAGAACGCCGCCGCGGACACGAAAGCCTACCGGGCGCTGGTGCGCGACATCGCCGACAGCGACGTCGATGCCTGCATCTCGGTCAAACCCTCACAGCTGGGCATCGACATCGGCGACGGCGTGTTCACGTCGAACTTCCGCTCGATCGTCGAGGCCGCACAGGACGCCGGCGTGTTCGTCTGGTGTGACATGGAGGACGCCGACACGACCGACGTGACGCTGGACGCCTTCGAAGAGCTCGCCCGGGAGTTCGACGGCGGCGTCGGGCAGTGCGTGCAGTCGAACCTCAGACGGACGGCCGACGATCTCGAGCGACTGGCGGACGTGCCCGGCAAGATCCGACTGGTCAAGGGGGCCTACGACGAGCCGGAGTCGATCGCCTACACCGAGAAGTCGGAGGTGAACGAACGCTACCGCGAGGACCTGGAGACGCTGTTCGCGGAGTACGAGGGAGAGGTCGCCGTCGGCAGCCACGACCCGCAGATGATCGACTACGCCCGCGATCTCCGGGAGGAGTACGGCCGGGAGTTCGAGATCCAGATGCTGATGGGGGTCCGCGGCGACGCCCAGCGCGAGCTCGCCGCCGAGGGCGAGGAAGTCTGGCAGTACGCGCCCTACGGCGACAAGTGGCTCTCGTACTTCTACCGCCGTGTGCGCGAGCGCAAGGAGAACGCGCTGTTCGCGCTGCGGGCAATCGTGAGCGGGTAACCGCGTGACGCAATCGTGAGCGGGTGACCGCGTGACGCAATCGTGAGCGGGTAACCGCGAAGCGCGACCCTGAACGGGTAGCGGTACGGCTTTACTTCTCCGGGCGACACGTTCGAGTGAATGACCCGGTGGAAGCGCGACTTCGCCAGCGGCCTGATCGTCGTCCTCCCGGTCGTGGTGTTGTTGTTGGTGCTGCGGTGGCTGATCGGTCACCTGCTCGGCCTGCCGCTGAACGTCCCGCCCGACAGTATCCCGGTGGATCTGGTGCCGCGGCCGATCACCGTCGAGGCGGCGGCGATGGCGATCGAGCTGGGGCTGACGCTCGGGCTGTTCCTCTCGGTCACGCTGGCGGCCGGCTACCTGATGCGCACGCAGATGGGCCGGATCGCCGAGGGGCTGTTCGACGACGTGGTGAACCGCGTCCCCGGCGTTCGCGTGCTGTACAACGCCTCCAAGCTGGCGGTCGAGACCGCCGTCTCGGGCGCGAGCGATCTGCAACAGCCAGTGAAGCTGGAGCCCTGGGACGGAATGCGGATGACCGCGTTCAAAACCGGGCAGACGACCGCCGACGGCCGGGACGTGCTGTTCCTCCCGACGGCGCCGAACATCACCACCGGGTTCGTCGTGGAGGTCGACCCCGACGACTACGAGGAGACCGAGGAGAACGTCGAACAGGCGCTGACTCGCGTGCTCTCCGCGGGGTTCGGGGAGTCGAGCGAGGCCGAGAGCGCGCTGGGCGATATCGGCGCCGGCGACCCGGAGAGGGAGCGGTCCGAACCCTGACGGCGCCGGGGCTCAGAACGGGATCCGTGGTTCGAGTCGTTCGACGAACCGCCGGACACGGTCCTGGTTGTAGTAGCCGAGCAGCGAGAGCGAGATCACCATACCGATCAGCACCGCACCCGAGAGGAACTGTCCGTCCGCCAGTTCGCCGCCGGCGTACACCGTGATGACGTAGGCGGGTAAGCGGCCGACGGCGATGACCGCCATGAACGTTCGCAGACGCCAGGTCGTGAGCCCGCTCAGAAAGCAGATCGCGTCGTCCGGGAGGCCGGGGATGAGGACGAACACGATGAGCCCCGGGATCCCGACCCGCTCGACGAACCCGTCGAACCGCGTGAGGATGTCCTCGTGGAGCGCGCTCTCGACGAACGGACGGCCGTACCGCTTCGCGAGGCTGAACGCGATGGCGCTCCCGATCAGCACGCCGACGAGGCTGTACACGGTCCCGGCGACCGCGCCGAAGAGGTAGCCGGCGACGAGGGCCACGATCTGTCCGGGGATAGGGGCGACGACGACCTGCGTCGCCTGCACGAGCACGAACACGAGCGGAGCGAACACGCCGAACTGGTCGATCCAGAGCCGCAGCGCCTCCGTGTCGAAGACGAACGGCGCGTAGCGCTGCAGCCCGAGATAGAGGGCGACGAACCCGGCGCCGAGGAGGAGGGTCGCGAGGACCACTCGCCAACGGGCTTCCCGTGACGAGAAGAACTTCATGGAGTTCAGTTGACGGTGCGCGGTCTTGAATCTTCTTTCTCGTGACACAGGTTCGCATTGTCGACCCACAGCCTACAAGCGCCGCCCACCCGAGGCACCGCGTATGCGCCTCGCCGACGCCACCTGGACCGACGTTCGCGACGCCGACGCCGATCTCGCCGTGCTCCCGGTCGGCTCGACCGAGGGCCACGGCCCGCACGCCCCGCTGGGTACCGACGCGTTCACCGCCGAAACCGTCGCCGAGGCCGGCGCCGACGCCTACGAGACGGAGACGGACGAGCCCGTCCTCGTCGCGCCGACGGTGCCGGTCGGGATCAGCGAGGAACACCGCGCGTTCGACGGGACGCTCTGGGTGTCGCCGGACACGTTCCGCGCGTACGTCCGCGAGACCGTCGAGAGCCTCGCCGCCGGCGACGGCCCGGACGCGGTCGTGTTGGTCAACGGTCACGGCGGGAACACTGACGCGCTCCGGGAGGTCGCCGCGCGGCTCACCCGGGACGGGGTGGCCCGCGTCGCCCCGTTCACTTGGTTCGAGGCGGTCGGCGAGCACAGCAGCGACATGGGCCACGCCGGCCCGCTGGAGACCGCGTTCCTGCGACACGACCGCCCCGAACTCGTCCACGAGGACCGCATCGACGAGGCCCGCGAGGGCGGAAGCGAGCGCTGGGGCGACTGGGTGTCGGGGGTGAACCTCGCGGTCGACAGCGACGAGTTCAGCGAGAACGGCGTGGTCGGCGATCCGGCGGCGGGCGACGCCGAACGGGGGGCGGAGCTGGAGGAGCTCGCGACGGCGGCGCTGGTCGACCTGCTCGAAGCGGTTCGGGAGCGGTCGTAGCTACTCGTCGTCCTCGTCTTCCTCGTCGCCCGCCTCCGCGGCGTCCTGTAGTTCGGAGCGCAGTTCCGGCAGCGCGCCGGCGAGGTCGCCCACGTCCTCGTGGGCGTCCTGAACATCCTCGATGAGATCCTCCAAGTCGTCGATCTCGTCTTCGAGATCGTCGGCGTCCTCGAACGCGTCGGCGCGCTCGCCCATCACGTACTGCTTCTTCGCCGCCCGGAGGTGGTCGGCGGCGTCGGCGGTGTCCAGCGCGGACTTGAGGCCGTTGAGCACGCCGAGCGCGTTGTCCGCGTCGACCTCCCAGATCGCGTCGGCGGCCGGGAGCGACTCGCGGGCGTCGGCGAGGTGGCGCTCGACCTCGCCGCGCATCTCCTCGGCCGCCTCGCCGAACAGGTCGTCCTCGTCGAACGTGGTCTGACTCATGCGGGTAGTTTGCACACCGGGGCGGTAAAAAGGTCGCCACGGAGCGGAACTGAAACGACGGGAGATATCGGTTCAGAACGCGGTTCAGCCGGATCCCGGCGACCAGTTTCACCGCGCCGTTCCGGCGGTCGGGGCCGCCGTCTCAGTCCTCGATCGAGACCAGCTTCATCCGCGGGTAGCCGTCCTCCATCGCCATCCGGGTCCGAACCTCGGTTCCCTCGTAGTCGATCCGCATCTCGACCTCCATCAGGCTGCCCGTGAGCTCGGCGTACCCCTCGTCGTGGTCGATCGCGTCGGCGACGCGGTCGTCGAGGATCTCGACGGCGACGGAGTCGCAGTAGGGCTGATTCTCGATCGCCTCCTCGATTGCGGTTTCGAGGCTGCGGGTGCTGGCCGGCGAGACGGGCGTGCCGGCGAACTGGTGGTAGAGCGAGCCGAACTTGATGCCGGCCTCGAAGCAGGCCTGCTGGGCGTCGGTGGGCGCGTCGGACATGAGCGGACGTGCGGCCGGCCGGTGGAAAGCGGTGTCGGGAGAGCTTTCCCCGATCGGGCAGTCGTGGCGGGCATGGTCGACCTGCTCGGCGCGGCAGTGCTCACCGCCTTCTTCGCCGTCGCCCTCGGCTACGTCTGGCTCACCCACCTGATCGATACGCGGATCGAGGCCGCGACCGACGAGTACGGCGATCGACTGGACCGGATCGAGGACCGGCTCGACGACCTCGAAACGGCGGTCGACGAGCGCGAGGACTGACGGCGCCTCTCGGGAGGGAGGCCGACCGACCACCGCGGCTGCCCGTCGCCGCGGATACCAACCGACCCCGGACCGCACCGTATTTACCCTCGGTATCCACATATCCACCCGAATGGACGACCCGGTGCTGCTGACGGGTGCCGGCGGCCGCGTGGGGCAGGCGATCCTCTCGCGGCTCGCCGACGAGTACGACTGGCGGCTGCTCGACCGGGAGCCGATCCCCGAAGCGCGACGCCACGGCGTCCCCGAGTCGGCGTCGATCGTCGCCGACGTGACCGACGAGCACGCCGTCGCGGATGCCGTCGCGGGCTGTGGCGCGGTGATCCACCTCGCGGGCGACCCCCGGCCCGACGCGCCGTGGGACTCGGTGCTCGCGAACAACATCGACGGCGCTCAGACCGTGTTCTCCGCGGCCGTCGACGCCGGCGTCAAGAAGGTCGCTTTCGCCTCCTCCAACCACGCCGTCGGCGCCTACGAAACCGACGAGCGCACGCCGGAGCTGTACCGGACCGACCACGAGTACCGCCTCGACGGGACGGAGCTCCCGCGACCGTCGAACCTCTACGGCGTCTCGAAGGCCAGCGGCGAGACGCTCGGCCGTTACTACCACGATCACGCCGACCTCGACGTGGTCTGCGTCCGGATCGGCAACCTCACCGAGGGCCACCCCCCGCGGGAGTACGAACGCGGGCAGGCGATGTGGCTCTCCCACCGCGACTGCGCCCGCCTGTTCCGGCGCTGTCTGGAGGCAGAGTACGGCTACGAGATCGTCTACGGGATCTCGGACAACGACCGGAAGTACTACTCCATCGAGCGCGCGAGGGAGGTGCTGGGGTACGAGCCCGTCGACAACTCCGCCGAGTACACGTTCGAGGGCGAACCGAAAGACGGCGACGGGACCGAATGAGTTCTGAGGTCTCGTTATCTCGCGGTCATCGTTTGCTCGATCACGATCGAGTCCGTCGGCGTGTGGACGACGTGAACCGTTATCGAGTCGCCGCGATCCAGCGGGCATTCGCTCTTGGCGAGCCGGAACGTCGACGTCCCTCCGACTTCCCATACCCCGCCGGCTTCGCCGATCGGTCCGCCAACCGAGTTGTAGGAGTTGTCGAACACGTCGTCGCCGCGGACGTACTCGTCAGTCGGTCGTGGATCACCACCCTCCGCCGGGAGGTTCACTAACCGTCCAGTTTTCCCGCAGGCCTTCCGTGCGTCCACGACGATCTCGAGGTTCGAGACGGCGAGGGAGTCGCCGCCCTCGTGGGTGAGTCGGACGATCCCGCCGTCGTTCCCCTCCTGAGTGACGAGCTCCCCGCTCGATTGAGCGACTGTGGGGGCAGCCTCGTCGACGTCGTCGGCGACCCCAAACACAAACACCGACACCGTCGCGGCGAGGACGACGACGACGGCGACCAGCAGGATCGTCGCGATGACGGACGAAACGCCGCGGGAGCCGGAGCGGACCACGCTACCGGTTTTTAGCGACGAGCGACACTAATGAGTTGTTCATCACTCCCGCATCGAGCGGGCGAAAGCCCCGCTACCGGCCCGAGAGGCCGACAGCCGCGTAGCTACGCGTCCTCGACCGCCGCGAGCAGGTCGTCGTACGGCGGCTCGTTCGTCGGGTCGTCGGCGACCCACGAGTACGTCACCGTCCCGTCGTCGTCCAGCACGAACACCGCGCGGTTCGCGATGCCGTAGAGGCCGAGATCGGGGATGTCCATCTCCAGCCCGTACGCCCGGATCGCCTCGCCGGCCATGTCGCTCACGAGGTCGAACTCGATGCCGTGCTCCTCACGGAACGCCCCCTGGGAGAACGGCGAGTCGGCGCTGACGCCGAACACCGTCGCGCCGGCGGCCTCGAACTCGCCGATGCGCTCCTGTAGCGCGACCATCTCGTTGGTGCAGGGCGGCGTGAACGCGCCGGGGAAGAACGCGAGCACGACCGGCCCGTCGCCGAGGTGGTCGTCGAGGTCGAACGCCTCGTGGTCGCTCGTCCCCTTCGTCGCCGTGAACACTGGTGCCGAATCGCCGGTAGAGACCATGCCGAACGGTACGGACTGCCGACAGTTAAACACGGAGACGAACATGGGCGGGGACGAACATCTATGTCCGCGGGCGGCTACTCTCGGCCGTGTCCAGACTCGAACGCGTCCGGATCTACCCGGTGAAGGGGCTCGACGCCACCGAGGTCGAGTCCAGCGAGGTTCTCGACGGCGGCACGCTCGCGGGCGATCGCGAGTTCGCGCTGTTCGACGCCGATGCCGCGTCCGAGAGCGACCGCATCGACGGCAACCCCCACGACAACGGCGTGTTCAACGCCAAGCACAGCGACCGGTTCCACGAGCTCGACACCGCGTACGACCCCGGAACGACGACGCTGACCGTCGAAACCGCCGACGGGGAGCACCGGGAGTTCGACCTCGACGACGAGCGCGGGGCAGCCGGGGCGTGGTTCGCCGAGTTCTTCGACGCCGATCTCACCCTCCGGCGCGACGCGTCGCGGGGGTTCGTCGACCGGCGGGGGATGGGGCCGTCGGTGATCAGCACCGCCACGCTGGAGGCCGTCGCCTCGTGGTTCGACGACCTGACCGTCGAGGGGGCGCGCCAGCGCTTGCGCGCGAACCTCGAAATCTCGGGCGTGCCGGCGTTCTGGGAGGACCGCTTCGTCGGCGACGACGCCCCCGCGTTCGAGGTCGGCGGCGTCCGGATCGAGGGTGTGACTCCCTGCGCTCGCTGTGTCGTGCCCGAACGCGACCCCGAGACGGGGGAGCCGACCCCCGAGTTCCGGCAGCGGTTCGTCGAGAAGCGCGAGGAGACGTTCCCCGAGTGGGCCGACGAGGCGGCGTTCGACCACTTCTACACGCTGATGCTGATCGCGCGAGTGCCGGAGTCCGACCGCGGACAGCGCCTCGCTGTCGGTGATCCCGTCGAGATCGTCGACTAGAACAGCCCCGAAACGTCGTCCTCCTTCCGGCGCTCTCGCTGGACCATCGACGAGAGCCGTTCGAAAACGATGGATCGCTGACTCGCGTCGGCGTCCGCGTAGTCCCGCACGAACGTCGCGTAGCGCGTGCTCTCCGGCTGATCGCTCTCGCGGGCGTACCGGACGGCGTCGACCACGACCTCGGGGTCGTCGCCGATACCGGTCGCGACGGCGACGGCGACCAGCGCAGCCGCCGAGAGGGGTAGCTCCCCGGGCGTGGGCTGTTCCCCGTCGATAGAGAGACGCGGCGGCGGCGACCGCTCGACGAGCTCTGGATCGGCGCGGAACGCTGCCAGCCAGCGCTCGACCGACGTGAGATCGACGCCAGTGTGATCGCTCGGGTCGTAGTCAGCGAGTTCGGAGTCGGCCTCCTCTGCCGCAGCGAGGGCGGCGGTCCACCTCCCGCGGCGCGCGTCGAGAACGGCCGTCGCGAACGCCGCGAGCCCCGTTCGAAACGAATCGTCGGCGTCGGTCTCGGGAGCCATCGGGGTCTCGCCCGCCCAGATGGCTCGGGCGATGTCGTACTCGCCGACGTTGTGGGCGGCGACGCCGGCACGCAGCGCGTCGGCCGCCGTCGCCGGCGTTTCGTCGGTCACTGTTCCGCCTCCGCCAGCGCCGCCTCGTCGATGTACACGACGACCTCCCGGCCGATCGTCCGGAGGTGGTGCTGGCGGCGCTCGTAGTCGTCGTCGAGCGCCTCATCGACCGTCTCGTCGTGGTCGACGTGGGCGATCACGACCGCCGGACTGTCCGCCTCGATCTGTGACTGGAGCGCGGTCTCGTTGTACGCACACTGCTGATTCACGTCGTCGGCCGCGATGTACCAGTGCAAGGGGAGCGCGTGGCCGAGGTTGAGACACTCCGGCGCCATCCCGCCGCCGGTGCCGGGCTCGACGACCAGCTCCTCGCCGTAAACGAGCATGTCAGTCCCCTCGTGTGTGGGCGCGATCGCGCCGATGTCGTCGAACGTCTCCCGGAACTCCTGCTGGGGCTGGGCGTACTGCACGAGCTCGTTGTCGTCGGCGGTGGGGTTGACGTACGACGCCGAGGCGGCCGGGACGAGCATCGCCCCGGTGACGAGCAGCAGCAGCGCAACCGTCAGCACGGTGCCGACGCGGTCCTCCGCGGCGAGCGACTGCCAGCCCCAGCGGACCACCAGCCCCAGCGCGACGGCGGCCGGGATCACCAGCGGGACGATCGCGTTCACCATGATCCAGCCCGCGCGGATGTCCGTCGCCAGCGGGTAGCCGAGGATGCTGACGAACCCCCAGTAGCCCGTGAACATCACCAGCGAGCGCGGACGGTCGCCCGCGTAGCGCGCGACGACGAACCCCAGCGCCGCGAACGGCACGACGACGATCGCGTAGTTCGCGAGCACCCCGGCCGTGTCCTTCAGGAAGCAGACGTACCCGCCGACGATCGTCTCCTTGCCGCATTTCGGCTCGACGCTCCCGCCGAACCAGTACTCCAGCCCGGGGCGGATGTCACCCCACGTCGCGTCGAGCAGCGCGGGGAAGCGAAGGGGGTCGAACACGGCGTCCCAGAGGCCGACGCCCGCGCCGACGGTTCGCGGGGCGTAGAAGAACAGCGAGATCAGGAGGAACAGCCCGAGACTGCCCAGCAGCGCGCCGCCCCACCGGATCGCACGCCCGTCCGGGCGAACCACGTCGACGAGCATCGTCAGCGAGACCAGCAGCACCAGCGCCGCCACCATCGCGGTCGTGGGCCATCCCGACAGCGCCGCGTAGCCCAGCACCAGCAGCGTGAGCGCCGTCAGGACCGTCCAGACGGCGGCGTCGGTCGAGCGCTCGGGGTCACGCAGTGCGGCGACGTACGGCTCGACGCGGGCGGCGACGGCGCCGATCCCGGAGTCGTAGTTCCGGGGGTGCATCAGCGAGAAGTCGAGCAGGAGCGCGCCCGCGCCGGCCCAGCACATCAGATAGACGAGCGCGTTCTCCTTGGCCGCGAAGCCGAGCGCGCCGAACGCGAAGGCGGGGTAGAGCAGCCGTGGCCGGGCGTCGTCCACCGCGCGGAGGCCGAAGCCGAACGCGACGAACATGAACGCCGCGACCAGCAGCGTGCTCCGGTAGAACCGCGAGTAGTAGAGCAGGATCGGGTTGAACGCGAGCAGGGCGGCGACGATCACCGTCTCCGTGTCGCGCAGGCGCTGGCGGAACAGCAGCGCGGAGAGCGGCAGCAGCGCGCCGACGACGGCGACGAACAGCCGCATCGAGAAGTCGGTCGGGCCGAGCACCGCGAACACCCACGCATCGGCGTACTGTGCGAGCGGCCCGTGGACGATGTAGCGGTAGCTGATCTCACCCGTCTCGAGGTAGTGGAGCGCCCAGTACGCCACGCGTCCCTCGTCGAAGTGAGCGACGCGCTGGCCGAGGAACAGCAGCCGGGCGACCAACCCGGCGGCGACGACGACGAGCACGGCCCGGACGGTGTCGTCGGTCCGGCGGAGGGCGTCGGGGAGCGAGGAACGATCCATCGGTCAGCGAGTGTAACGGGCGAAACCTAAGTGTGTCCTTCCCGGTTCAGGCGGTACAGCCTCGGAGCGGCTCAGAGTAGCTCGTCGGCGTCGATGCGGCCGTCGTGCTCGACGCCGCGGACCGTGACCTCCTCGCCGAGCTGGACGCTCTCGCTCGTCTCGACGCTGCGTGTCTCCTCGCCGTTGTCGACGACGACCGGGCTGCCTGACTGGACCACCGTGCCCGTGAACTCGACTTCCTCGCCGTCCCCCGCGGTGCTCTCGTCGTCGCGGAGTTCGTCCGCCCCGTCGCCGTCCTCGCCGAACGCCGAGAGGCCGCCCTGATCGGCCGCGGGGGGCGTCTTCTCGTCGTCGCCCGCGTCGGCGCCTGCCACGTCGGCCTCGCCGTCGAGGATCGAGACGGTGGACTGCCAGCCGGCGGAGGCTTCGAGCTCGTCCTGCCAGCCGTCCTGAATCTCCACGTCGGTGAACGCGACGCGGTCGGCGAGCGTGATGTCGCGGTCGGCTTTCTCCCCCCAGAGCGCGACCCGGATGTCGCCGGTGTCGTCCCGGACGCGGACGTTCCGGACCTGCCCCTCGGAGCCGTCGTCGCGGTCGAACGTGCGCTTGTCGTCGGTCTCGATCACCGCGCCCGCGATGTCGACGGTGTCGCCCATCTCCACGTCGTCGATCTCCGTCGTCTCGGGGACGTACTCCACGTCCTCGTCGACTTCCTCGATCGTCCCCCGCGATCCGACGTGGAGTTCGAGGTCGCCGTCGTTGTCCCGGACGGAGCCCTCGACGACTTCGACGACTTCGCCGGCCTCGAGCTCGTCGAGCAGCTCGGTCGCGTCGTCCCAGAGCGTCACCCGGATGCGGCCCGTCTCGTCGCCGATGGCAACGTTGCCGACGCGGCCCTCGGAGCCGTCGTCGCGGTCGAACGTCCGGTACTGGTCGTCGACGTCGAGCAGCTTCCCGACCACGGTCACGTCCGAGAGCCCCATCGAGAGGTCCTCGATGGAGTAGCTATCGGTCAGCGACACGTCGATCTCCACGTCGGGCTCGATCTCGGCCTTGTCGGCGGAGACCTCGACGCCGTTGTACCCCTCCTTCGGCCGGCCGGCGATCCGGAGCACGTCGCCCTCCTCCAGCTCGTCGAGCGCGGACTCGGCCATCTCGTCCCACAGCGAGAGCCGGATCCGCCCGGACTCGTCGGCGACCTCGGTGTTGACGACCTGCCCGTCGGGCTGGTCGCCGTCGCGCTCGAACGTGCGCTTCTCGCCGATGGAGACCAGCTTCGCGACGAACTTCACGTCGTCCATGCCGGGCTCGATGTCCGCGACGCTCTCGACCTCGCCGCCCTCGTCCTCGAGCTCGTGGGCGACCAGCATCGCCGCCGTCTCGTCGTCAGCGAGGCCACCCATCTCCTCGACTTTCTCCGCCACCATCTCCTCGAACTCCTCGGCGGAGACGTCCGCGTCGAGTTCCTCGTGGACGTCGTCGATGGCACTCATTCGTAGCGGTGGGTAGCACAGCCGACGGTTAAGCGTTGCCGTTGGGGTGGGAACGCGCCGCTTGCGTGCGGTTTCGTGGATCGGTTCGTGGCGGGCATACACGGGCTGGTTCGCCCTGCTACAAGAGGATCGGGGCGGAGCGAACGGGCGGGACGCCGGCGACAACGCTTTTCGGTGCGCTGGCGCTTGTCGAGGGTATGAGCTACGAGACCACGACCGAGCGGGGGTTCCTGCTGTCGGCCCGCGAGTGGGGCGTCGTCGGCGGCGCGACGGGGCTGATGCTCCTCAACGTGTTGGTGATGTACGTCGCGGCGGCGACGCCGGTCGCACAGGTCAATCGGATCGTGTTCTCGATCCCGATCGTCGGCGCGCTGATCTACGGCGCGCTGATCACGGGCGGGCAGATGGTCGCCGAGCGCGGCTTCGAGAACGACTCGATGGGGCTGGCGATGGCCGGCGTCATCGTGCTCGAACTCGCCTTCGGCGCGTTCGGCGGCGGCGTGCTCTCCTTCCTCTCGGAGGGGGTGCGGATCACCGCGCTGGCGATCACCGGCGTCGTCGTCGTCGCGATGACGGCGCTGATCGGCGCGTACGTCTACCTGCGCTCGGACACGCAGTTCGACCACTACGGCCGCTGGGCGACGTACGCGTTCCTCGGGGGGCTGGGGGCGCTCCTGCTCGCGACGTTCGTCCCCGTCGTCGGCGTCGCCGCGTTCGCACTGATCTTCGCCGGGTTCCTGCTGCGACTGGGCTACGAGATGTGGCAGGTCCGGGAGAGTCGCGGGCGGCCGGCGATGCAGTCCGTGGGGCTGTACGTCGCCGTCGCCGGGGTGTTCGTCCACGTGCTCCAGATCGTGGTGCGGATGCTGGCCGAGCGGTAGCGTCGCCGCCCAACGGCTCGCGTCGCTGCGTTGTTCGTTCACCGCTGCGAAAAGTGGGACCGCCCGGATTCGAACCGGGGTCACGGGCACCCAAGGCCCGAAGTATACCAGGCTAACCCACGGTCCCGTACCCCCAACTCCACGACACTCGCGCTAAAGGGTTTCGGGGTCAGATCGCGATCGGGATGCCGAACATCGTCGCGATCCCGAGCGTCGTCACGCCCATCAGCAGCAGTTGGAGCGGGCCGCCCACCCGGACGTAGTCCGTAAACCGGTAGCCACCGGGGCCGTAGACGAACAGGTTCGTCTGATACCCCACCGGCGTCATGAACGCCGTGCTCGCCGCGAACATCACCGCGAACAGGAACGCAGTCGCGCTGGCGTCGACGGCCTGTGCGGTCTCGACGGCGACGGGGATCATCAGCACGACGCTGGCGTTGTTGCTGATCACGTTGGTCAGCAGCGCGGTGAGTAGGTAGAACACCGCGAGCACGCCGATCACAGGGAGCGCCGCCGAGGACGCGACGACCCCCTCCGCGAGCAGCGAGGCGGCGCCGGTGCGTTCGAGCGCGATCCCCAGCGGGATCACGCCCGCCAGCAGGAGGATCACGTCCCACTGCACCGCCTCGTAGATCTCCCCGGGGTCGAGACAGCGCGTGACGACCATCGCGAGCGAGCCCGCCAGCGCGGAGACGACGATGGGGAGGATCCCCAGCCCCGCGAGCGCGACGACGGCGGCGACGATGCCGATCGCGAGCCCGGTCTTCTCCTCGCGGTAGTCGTGGTGTTCGACCTCCCCGATCAGGATGAACTCCCGGCCGCCGTCGATCCGCTCGATCGTCTCCGTCGGCGCCTGCACCAGCAGCGTGTCGCCGACTTTCAGCGGCACCTCGTCCATCCGGCGGCGCACGACCTCACGCCCCCGGCGGAGCGCGAGCACGGTCGCGTTGTAGCGCTGCCGGAAGCCGATCGAGGTCAGCGACTCGCCGACCAGCGGCGAGCCCGGGGCGACAACGACCTCGACGAGGTTCTGGCCCGCCTCGGCCTGTTCGAGTTCGGCCTCGTCGACGGGCACGTCCACCAGATCCAGCCCTTCGAGGTCGAGCAGCGAGAGCAGCGTGTCGCGGTCGGTCCGGAGCGTGAACGTGTCGCCGGCCTGAATCTGCTTTGGGCCGAGCGGTTCGAGGAACACCTCCTCCCCGCGGATGAGCTGGAGCAGGTCCACGTCGAGATCGCCCTCGGCCAGCGCGTTCCTGACTTTCCGGCCGACGAGCGGGGAGTCCTCCCGGACGGTCACTTCCGTGAGGTAGTCGCCGACGCCGAACTCCTTGGTCAGGTCGTCGGTGGGCTCGATCCGGGCAGGGGTGAGCCAGCGACCGACGGTCAGCAGGTAGGCGATGCCGACCAGCATCACCACGACGCCCAGCCCCGTGAACTCGAACATCCCGAGCTCGTGGAGGTCGGTGTTGGCGTACTCCGGCGCCGCAGCCAGCCGCGCGGCCACGTCGCTCGCGAGCACGTTGGTCGAGGTGCCGATCAGCGTGAGCGTCCCGCCGAACATCGAGGCGTACGACAGCGGGAGCAGGAGCTTCGAGGGTGAGGTGTTGCCGCGGTTGGCCACGTCGGTCACCATCGGGAGCAGGATCGCGACCGCGGCGGTGTTGTTGATGAAGCCCGACACCGGCGAGACGATCCCGACGATCGCGCTCAGCTGTTTCGTCTCGCTGTCGCCGGTGATCCGGCCGATGTACTCCCCGAGCGTCTGGACGATCCCCGTCCGGCGGACGCCCTCGCTGAGGATGAACATCGCGAGCACGGTGATCGTCGCGGGGCTGGCGAAGCCGGAGAGCCCCTGCTCGGGCGTGATCATCGTCACCTGCCCCGCGAGGACGCCGGCGTCGGCGAGCAGCCCGGTGACGGGCTCGACCAGCATCAGCGTCACCATCACCCCCAGCGCGGTGATGTCGACGGGGACGGGCTCCGTCGCGAACAGCACCAGCGCCGCCAGCACGATCAGGGCGACGACGACGACTCCGGGCGTGATCGCTGCCACGGAGGTGTGGTTGCCGCCGCTCGGCAAAAGGGTGCGGGTTCCCGTCGATCAGTCCCGGTCGGCGAACGCGGCGCCGAAAGCGGCGCCCAGCGCGATGCCGATCCCCATCCCGATCGCGAGGTTCTCCAGCGACAGGCCGATCGCCGCGCCGAGCGCGACGCCGAGACCCATCCCCAGCGCCATGGCTTCGTCGTCGTCCATCGCTTCGGACTCGTCGTCGGTCGGCTCCTCGGGCACCTCGTCGGTCGTCATGTGAGAGCCGGGAACGCGCGGGGAGAAGTCGATTTCGCTACAGCTCCTGTTCGGCGAGTTCGAGCGTCGCCACCTGCTCGTAGGGGCTCTTCCCTTCGCGGATCCCCTCGAGGATCAGGAACGCGTCGTCGGGCGAGAGGAAGTGACTCGTGACGGCTCGCCCGAGCGGTGTGGCTTCGAAGCCGTCGATGAACTCCCACTCCAGCAGCTTGCCGACGGCGTGTTTGGTGGGCACGTCGCCGATCATGCGGTCGTTGAGTCGCTTCGCGAGTTTGCCCGCGACGGCGATGTTCGCCAAAGTCTCCTCGGCGGCGGCGTTCTCGTCGTACACGGTCGAGACGTCCTCCATCTCCCCCTTGAGCAGCTTGAACGCGATCTCGTCCTCGGTGGCCTCCATCGAGGCGTGGTAGCTGCAGTCCGGTTCGACCAGCAGGTACACCTTCCCCTGATCGTGGTAGTCGGGGCGACCCGCGCGGCCGAGCATCTGGGAGAACTCCTGCACCGAGAGCCACTCGATCCCCATCGCGAGCGAGTCGAACACCACCTGCGAGGCGGGGAAGTCCACGCCCGCGGCCAGCGCGGCGGTGGTGACGACCGCCGCGAGCTCCTGATCGCCGAACTGGCGCTCGACCTGCTTGCGCCGGCCGTAGTCGAGCCCGGCGTGGTACGGCGCGGAGTCGTACTCCAGCTTCCGGGAGATCTCGTGACAGCGCCGCCGGGAGTTGGTGAAGATGATCGTCTGCCCGCGGTACCCCTTCGAGGACTTGCTGTCGAACTCCCGCCTGACGAGCCGGTCCTCGATCCGGAGCTTCTCGCGGCCGTCGGCGAACGTGACGTGGCGCTCGATCGGCACGGGCCGCTCCTCGAACTCGATCAGCGTCGCGCGGAGCTGTTCGGCCAGCCACTCGGGGTTGCCGACCGTCGCGGAGAGATACACGTACTGCGCGCCGTCGTACTCCGACCGATCCTTCGCGCGCTGCTCGCAGTAGTGTTTGAGCCGGGAGATCATTCCGTCGAGGCGGTGGCCGCGTTCGCCCTCCTTCAGGCTGTGGACCTCGTCGATGACGACCGTCCCGATGTCGCCCATGTCCTTGCCGGTCCGGAGGCCGTGGTCGATCCCCTCGTAGGTGCCGACGATCACGTCGGCGTTGGGGTCGAACTGGGCGCCGGAGTCGGTCACCCGGGAGCCGCCCACTCGCAGGGTCACGTCGAGGATGTCGCCGTAGCGGTCCTGGAAGTCCTCGTGTTTCTGGTTCGCGAGCGCGACCAGCGGGACGAGGAAGAGCAGCTTCCCCCCGCCCTTCAGCGCGCGGTCGACGCCGGCGAGCTCGCCGACGAGGGTCTTCCCCGTCGCCGTCGCGGAGACGACGAGCTGATCGTCGCCGTCGAACAGCCCGTTCTCGACGGCGAGACTCTGAACCGGGAGGAGGCTGTCGAAGCGGTCCTCGATCATCGACTGCAGTTTCGGGTGGAGATCGAGGTCGCTCGTCGGGTAGGGGTCGACCTCGTCGGTGGTGGCGGAGATCGTGTCGAACTTCGTGAGGTCGGGGTCGAGCTCCCCTTGGAGGAGGTCGGTGATGCGGTCGAGATCGCCCACCTCCAGCAGGAGCTCCTCCAGCCGCTCCTGTGCGGCGCCGGTGAACTGCCCCTTGTACGCGAGTTCGCGTTCGAGCTCCTCGACGGCGCAGTCCTGACAGATGTAGTCCCGGTCCGCGGAGATCGCGGTCTCCTCGGTGATCGGGGAGTAGCGGCCGGCGTTGGCGCAGTACCGACAGGTGCGGACCACGAGCGCTTCGAGCTGGTAGCCGTCGAGCATCGCCTGCAGGCGCTCGCGGCCCGCGGGAGAGGTCTGCTCGGAGATGCGGATGCGTTCGGCGCGGCGGGCGAGTTCGACGAACTCCTCCGGGCGCATCGGCTCGCCGCCGTCGTCGTCGGACTGCAGGAACCGACGGGGGCGGGGGCCGGCGTCGGTCTCCTTGAGTTCGAGCGTGCCGCGGAACACCCGTGAGCCGTCACGGAGGACGACGACGCGGTAGTCGTCGCCGGACTCGTGGAGGAACAGGGTGTCGACGCGGGCGACCTGCTGAGACACGAGTGGGCGTACGCGAAACGGGTACTTCAGCCATGCGGTCGGCGCGAAGCAGTGGCACGGGAATTCGGCGCATGCGGGTGTAACACAGCCTCACGGAGGGTTTACCACTCCCGAACGGCTACCCTCCGGTAATGACCCCCTCCGCACGCACGAAGGCGACGCTGTTCTGCTCCGTCTGCGGGCACGAGAGCCCGCCGGACGGCGACTGGGACGAATCGGCGACGACCACCGAGCTCGGCGAGCGGATCGCGCTCTCCTGCCCGGACTGTACGACGACGATCACGCGCCGACCTACCGGCAAGCGGAGCGTCGACGCCGTGGTCGCGAGCGACTGAGCGCCGACCGTCGTCCAAGCAGGGCAGAAACTGCCCGCGGCGTTACTCGACCAGTTCGATCGTGTCGTCGCCGTTGGGCACCGCACAGAGGAACGCGCCGGGGCGGTCGCTGTCGTTCCGGTACCAGTGGACCGCGCCGGCGGGGATCAACAGCGAGTCGCCGGCCGAAACGGTGTACTCCTCGTCCTCGATCCCGACGACGTACTCGCCCGCGAGCACGTACTGCTCGTGTTCGACCGCGTTCGTGTGCTCGGGGACCGCGGCGCCGGCGTCGAGTTCGAACCGCCGGATCGCGAAGTTCGGCGCGCCGTCGCTCTCGTCGAGCAGGACGCCTTTCTGCAGCCCCTCGGCGGCATCGACGGGCTCGTACTCGATCTCCTCGCTGCGTTTCACGACGTGATCGACCATACCGGTCGTTCGGCGTCGGGGCGCTAAACCGTGACGGCACGGGCCGCGGCGACCGCCTTTTTCACTCCGTCGCCCGAACCGGTCTGTATGCGAGGAATCCGTCTCGGGAGCATCTTCGGCATCCCGATCAAGCTCGACGCCACGTTCCTGCTGATCCTGCCGGTGTTCGCCTACCTGATCGGGAGCGACGTGACGACGCTGGTCGAGGAGGTGTTCAACCCCACGTTCGGCGCCGGGATCGAGACCGGCGTGTTGACACAGGGGTACACGCCGTTCGCGCTCGGCGCCGCGGCGGCGATCGGCCTGTTCACGTGCGTGTTGCTCCACGAGCTGGGCCACTCGGCGGTCGCGATGTACTACGGCTACGAGATCGACTCGATCACGCTCTGGCTGCTCGGCGGCGTCGCACAGTTCGCCGAGATGCCCGAGGACTGGAAGATCGAGTTCCAAGTCGCCGTCGCGGGGCCGATCGTCAGCGTCGCGCTGGGCGCGCTGGGGTACGCCGGCTTCTCACTCGTCGCCGGCGGCGGGCAGCCGATCGCGACGTTCCTGCTGGGCTACCTGATGGTCGCGAACGTCACCCTCGCCGTGTTCAACATGCTTCCGGGGTTCCCGATGGACGGCGGGCGCGTGCTGCGGGCGCTGCTCGCCCGGACGCGGACCCACGCCCGCGCGACCCAGATCGCCGCGGAGGTCGGGAAAGGGTTCGCGCTGCTGCTGGGGCTGCTCGGCCTGTTCAGCGGCCCGAACCTGCTGCTGGTCGCGCTCGCCTTCTTCATCTACATCGGCGCGGCGGGCGAGGCCCAGCAGACCGTGCTCAAGGCGGCGTTCCAGGGCGTCACCGTCGGCGACGTGATGACCGCGGAGCTCCACACCGTCAGCCCGGACGACAGTATCGCCGACCTGATGGGCCGGATGTTTCGCGAGCGCCACACCGGCTACCCGGTGGTCGAGAACGGCGAACTCGTCGGCATGGTGACGCTGTCGGACGCCCAGTCGGTCGACGAGGTCGAACGCGACGCGATGCGCGTCGACGACGTGATGTCGACCGACGTGTACACCGCGACGCCCGACACGGAGGCGATGGCGGCGTTCCAGACGATGCAGGAGCACGGCGTCGGGCGCCTGCCCGTCGTCGACGCCGACGGCGAGCTCTGCGGGATCATCTCCCGGACGGACCTGATGACCGCGTTCGACATCATCCAGCAGAGCGGCGCCGCCCCGAGCGAGACGATGGGGCCGAACCTCTCGCCGTTCGGGCGGTAAGCGGCGTTTTCGGTGGGTTTTGGTGGAGGTCAGTCGTCGGTACTCTTGGTTGGGATCGTGGTTTCTTCATCGAGGGATGGTACAGCAACAGCAGTTCGATCGTTGGCCACTTGCGACCGCACCGCCCCGCACAGCCCGCACACCACCCCAGCCGATTCGCTTGTTCGCTCCGCTCACTCGCTCATCCCTCGCGCTCGCTCGCGGACGGAGCCGCGAGCGCCCCGCGCCGACAGCCACAGTGGTGCGGTCGCGGGGCGGTGGACGCCTCGCGGCCGTCGACGGTCGACGGCCGCGGGGGGAGGGGTGGGGACTCGGCGCTGCGCCGTCGACGAGAGCCGCAGGCTCTCGTCTGCCAATCAGAAATCTCCGATTTCTGATGACGAACCTCGTGTTCGGCGCACTGCGGTCACAAGTAGTCAAGCATCGAGAGGCTGTTGCTGTCCCCCGAACAGTCGTCACTATCCACTGGATAGAAGCCAGCGAACGAGGGCGCGGGAATTGAACCACGGTCGTTCCGCTCGCTACGCTCGCTCCACTCCCTGATTCAATTCCCTTACTGACGGACCTTCGGCTGCTCACGTTCGTTCGCAGCCAGAAGGTCCGGGCGCGGGAATTGAACCGGAGCCAGACGTGCTCGCTCACTCCGTTCGCTGCGCGCGACTGGCAGGGTTCAATCCCTTACCGATGGACTCGTGTCTCCTCGCGTAGTTGCTCGGAGACAACGAGGTCCGGGCGCGGGAATTGAACCCGCGTCTCAGCCCCCACAAGGCTGAAGGATACCACTACCCCAGCCCGGACACACCGATTCCTACCACGGTTTCAGGGAAATACGTTACGACATTCCCGGCCCCGTGACACGCCGCCGCAGGGGAGCGAGAGGCTTTTGCCGCCGACTCGCGTAGCCGTCGGTAGTGGCGATCACCGACAAGATCTACGTGAAGAACCACCGGCAGATCGCCTCCCAGTTGGAGCGCTCGATCCCCAAGGGCGCGTTCAAGGGGGCGACGCTGGATCTTCTCTTTACCGGTGACGGCATCGAGAAGCTCGACGAGGCGACCCGCGAGAAGGTGCTCGACTTCGCGGAGGACTTCCTCGACTGCGACTGCGACAACAACCCCTACTGCGGCCACCCCGAGGAGAAGTTCATCCAGTACCTGCTCGAACTCCGCGCGCAAGGACTGGGTCCCGACGCGATCGTCGACACGATGTCCGCGGAGTACATGCTGTACGCCTACTCGGGCGACGTGCTCTCCTTCCTCGACAGCTCGATCCGGCGGCTGGAAGCCGTCGAATCGCTGGCGGAAGTCGAAGGGGACCGAGAAGCCGCACGGCGTGCTCGCGAAGCGAAACAGGAACTCTCGGGCTAACCGATCTGGTACGTGTTCTCGTCGCCGTCGAGATCCTCCAGCTTGACGACCTCTTCGGCCTCGTCGGCCTGCTCGCGCAGGTAGTCGATGTAGCGTTTGTGCTCCTCCAGCTGCTCGCGCAGGTGGTCGGCCTCCAGCTCCAGCCGCTCGTGCTCGCGGATGAAGCTCTTCGATACCTCCACCGTCGGCGGGAAGCTCTCCTCGTCCTCGGCCTCGCGATCGGCGGGGACGAGATCCACCTGCCCGTCGTGAGCGACGAGCGTGTCGACGTAGTCCCGGAACACCGCCGACAGCGAGAGCTCCCGTTCCTCCGCGATCTCCCGCAGCGCCTCGAACGCGTCCTCGTCGACGCGGAAGGAGATCGTCTTGCTCTTGGTCCCCATCTCGCCCGGCGGTTGTGAGCGGCCGAACTTAAGCGTTTGTGGGCGGCGAACCGGCGATCGTGCGGGTCACGCTCTCGAAAGGGTTATCCGAGAGCGGGGCGTTGCTTCGGTTGCAATGGCGACTGGAACGGTTGATTTCTTCAACGACACGGGCGGTTACGGTTTCATCGAGACTGAGGACGCGGACGAAGACGTCTTCTTCCACATGGAAGACGTGGGCGGCCCGGACCTCGAGGAAGGCCAGGAAGTTGAGTTTGACATCGAACAGGCCGACAAGGGCCCCCGCGCGACGAACCTGACCCGCCTGTAAGTCGGTTCTTCGCTGCGGATTTCTGCGTTTATCACACCGAGTAGCGGCCGCGCTCGCGGTCCGAGTGACGACACCCCGAGAGCGTCCCCTGTCGTTTTGTCTCCCCCCGACCAACCCCGTCCATGAGCGACGACACGCGGTTCGATCGGCTGGACCGCCACGCCACCCCCGGCCCGCGGAACTCCCTCCGCCACTGGCCCGACGCCAAATCCCCGCTGCGGGTAGCGCTGAACTACGTCGCGGTCTGGCTGATCCGGATCTCCCCCAGCCTCCGGCTGAAGAACTGGCTGCTCCGGCGGCTCGGCGCCGACGTGGGCGAAGGGGTCTCGTGGGGGCTGGAAGCCACGCCGGACGTGTTCTGGCCCGAGCGCATCACGCTGGGCGAGGACGCCATCGTCGGCTACGACGCGACGCTGCTCTGTCACGAGTTCCTGCAGGAGGAGTACCGCCTCGGCGACGTGGTCGTCGGCGACCGGGCGATGATCGGCGCGGGCGCGATCGTGCTGCCGGGCGTCGAGATCGGCGACGACGCGCAGGTCGCAGCGAACTCGCTGGTGACCGAGGACGTTCAGGAGGGAGAGACCGTCGCCGGCGTGCCCGCGGAGCCGCTGGACCGGGAGTAGGCTACTCGCCGTGGACGATCACGATCCCGCCCTCGAACACGCGGTCGTTCGGGACGATGTACTCCTCACCGTCGGACTCGATGTGGGTGACGAACAGGTCGATCTCCTGAACTATCCCGCGCTGGTCGCCGATCTTCACCTCGTCACCGATCCCGTACGGCTCGTTCAGGAACAGGTACAGCCCCGCGGCCGCGGAAGTGAGGAGCTGCTTGCCGGCGACGACGGCGAACACCACCAGCGCGAGCGCGTACAGCGCCAGCAGCACGACCAGCGCGAACGTCGCGATGCCGATCTGGTCGAGCGCGAGCACGATCGCGACGTAGAAGACGCTGTACTTCGCCGTGGTCGGGACGATCCCGATCTGGGGGAGCTTGACGCTCCGGAGCCGCTCGGAGAGCAGGAGTTCGATCTTGTCGCCGACGACGACGCCGACGATCAGGATCAGCAGGGCGACGAAGAAGCTGGGGAAGAAGCCGGTCGCGCGGGACCAGAACTGCTCGGCGTAGCTCGGCTCCGCGATGGAGATCGCGACGATGCCGCCGAGGATCACGATGAACCACCCCGAGAGCTGTGAGAGGATCGCGACCGTCGAGGTGCCGATGCCGCGGACGGTGCGCTCGAACGCCGTCCCCTCGATCGTCTCCGGCAGGCCGGCCCGCCGGAGCAGCCCGGCGTTGACTTTGACGACCAGCCACGCGAGGATCACCGCGAGGGCGAACACGCCCAGCGCGAGCCAGATACGCTCGGGAACCGCGCCCAGCGGACCGCCGACCTCGAACCCGGGCTGGAGGGCGATCGATGGCATCAGTAGTCCTCCGGGTCGATCTCCAGAATCAGCTCGCCGCCCTTGAACGCCCGCACCATCCCGTCGGACTCGGAGAGCACGATCGCGGTGGCGTTGGTCGCCCGGGTGACCGCCGCGCCGGCCATGTGGCGGGTGCCCAGCCCCTTCGGGATGTCGACGCCCTCCGCGCCCGGTTCGAGGTAGCGGTACGCGGAGACGATCTTCCCGGAGTCGCTGATGACGAACGCACCGTCGAGCCGCGAGAACTCCTTGAGCATCACGTTCACGATCGGGTCACCGACGTGGACGTGGGACTTCTCGAAGGGGTTGTAGCTGAGCGGCCGGGACTTGTTCATCACCTTCCCGGCGTCGCCGATCACGAACAGCGCGCCGACGGGCTTGCCCTTCTGCCCTTTCTTCCCCAGTTCGATCACGACCTCGAACACGTCGCGGATGACGCCCGGGTCCGCACGCGAGTTCGCGAACAGGTCGTACACGCCGGAGTGCATCGACTCGTCGGCGCGCACGCGAACGACGGAGTCGTGGTCGTCGAACACGCTGACCACGCACGCCACCTCGTCGCCGTCGTCGACGATACCCCGATCCATCGCGCCCTCGACGCCGAACTTGATCCGGTCGCGGACGTTCTCGAACTCCAGCGGGAGCTCGACGAACACCTCGGCGTCGACGACGTTCTCCGGCGCGATAACCACGACTTCCCCGTCGAGATCCTCGAACCGTTCGTAGAACCCGCTGCTGGGTGAAAACACGAACAGGGCGTCCAGATCCGCCGTCAGGTCGTCGAGGAGATCGGCAGGGGTCGACATTATCAAGAATAATCCCGCCCGTGGATCAAAGGGTTTGTGGGTCTGTCAGACGGGCGTCCGACGCCGATCGGCCCGAGCGCTCCAGCAAACTTTAGACCGAACGGAATGATGGGTCGCGTATGGACGAGAGACGGCTGATTATCGCCCTGTTCGGCGTGGCCGTCACGGCCGTAGTCGGCTTCCTCGCACACCGGTTCGTCGCCCCGCTGACGGTGTCGGTGTTCCTCTACTACTCGACGCGTCGGTACTTCAAGTTCCTCCGGCGGCTCCGGCTCCCCGCGCGGGTGCGTGCGGTGACGGTGCTCGTCTCGCTCGCGGTGCCGCTGTTGCTGCTCGTGAGCTACGCGACGGTGCTGCTGGTGATCGAGGCGCGGTCGTTCGTCGAACAGTACTCGCTGCTCGACGTGGCGGCGACGGAGGTCGAGTGGCTCGGCGGGATCGACAGTATCCCGGAGTTCACCGTGCAGGGGTTGTACGAGGCGTACCAGTCGGGGGACCTCTCCCCGTTCATCCAGTTCGCGAGCGACCACGCGGAGCTGCTGACCTCGCTGGTCTCGGGCTTCTTCCTCAACCTCTTCGTCGTCGTGATCGTCACCTACTACCTGCTGCTCGACGGCCGGCGGATGCGCGACTGGCTGCTCCGGTTCGACGACGACGCCATCATCCGGGAGTATCTGGAGGCCGCCGACGAGGAGCTGGAGTCGGTACTGTTCGGCAACCTCCTGAACGTGATCGCTATCTCGCTGATCGCGATCGCGTCGTTCACCGCCTACAACGCCGTCGCCCCGGCTCCCGCTGAGGTCCCCTACCCCGCGCTGGCGGGGACGCTGACGGGCATCGCGAGCCTGATCCCGGTGGTGGGGATGAAGATCGTCTACATCCCGCTGACGGCCATCGCCGCGCTCCCGATCGTGCTCGGCGGCGACCAGTCGCTGCTCGTCTACATCGTCGGCTTCCTCGCCGTCGCGGTCGTCGTCGTCGACACGATCCCGGACATCCTGCTGCGGCCGATCCTGAGCGGGGAGAACACCCACGTCGGGCTCCTGATGCTCGCGTACACGCTCGGCCCCGTGGTGCTGGGGTTCTACGGGCTGTTCTTCGCGCCGATCGTGCTGGTGGTCGCCCTGACGTTCGCCCAGACCGCGCTGCCCCGGCTGCTCGGCGCCGACGAGGACGAGGGGATCTCGTCGGACCAGATGCGGATCCGTGACTTCACCGAGCAGAAGGGGTTCCGGGAGAGCGTCCGGGAGCGGGTTCGCGGTGGGGTCACTGGGGACGATCGTCAGTAGCTGCGCTGTTCGCTTCCGCGTTTTCGGAGGGTAAAGACGACCCGGCGTTTCGTTCGATGCGTTGGACCGGATTCGAACCGGAGCGAGAAATGCTCGCTCACTATGTTCGCTGCGCGTTCCTCGCAGGGTTCGGAATCCGCTCCTGCTCCCTCCTTCGTTTTCTCGCTCCGCTCGAAAACTCAGTCAGTGCGCGGGACCGGATTCGAACCGGCGGACCCCTACGGGATAGCGTCCTAAGCGCTACGCCTTTGGCCTGGCTCGGCAACCCGCGCGCACCTCCCACTACGCCCCAATCGCCGTAAGAAACTGTCGTTCGTCTCGCGGCGCGAGGCCGACGGCGGCCGGCCTCAGTCCGCCAGCGCCGCTTCCAGCCGGTCGACGTACGCCTCGTTCCCGACGTGAACGGGCACGCGCTGGTGGAGTTCCGTCGGTTCGACGGTCAGCAGCGACTGCTCGCCGTCCGAGGAGGCGCCGCCGGCGGCCTCGATTATCTTCGCGATCGGCGCACCCTCGAACTGCAGGCGGAGCTTCCCGTTCGGTGCCGACTCCAGCGCGGGGTAGGCGAAGATCCCGCCGTAGCTCAGCACCTGGTTCACGTCGCCGACCATCGCGCCGCCGTAGCGGAGTTTGAGCTCCGTCTCGACCTCGCGGGCGTACTCGCGGAACGGATCGGGCCAGTCCGGTACGCGGCCGCCGAACCCGTAGACGACGGGGTCGTTCGGTAACGTCACGTCTTCCTCGACCGCGCGCATCTCGCCGCCGTCGAGCACGTACGTGGTGACGGTGCCCTCACGAGCGACGGTCATCGTCGTGATCGGCCCGTAGAGCACGTAGGCGGCGGCGACCAGATCCTCGCCCTTCGCGGGCAGGGACTCGTCGGCGACGCCGACGATCGTCCCCATCGCGTTGTTCGACGCGAGGTTCGAGGAGCCGTCGAGGGGGTCGATCGCGACCGCGAGGCTCCCCTCGCCGGGCTCGCCGTCGCCGACCTCGGCGACCGCCTCCCGCTCCTCGCTGGCGTACTCGACGACGCCGTCGATCGCACCCAGCGCCTCGAAGAACAGCTCGTCGGCGTGGACGTCCGCGGCGGTTACCGTCTCGCCGGAGGGGTTCTCGACGCCCGCCTCCGTGAGTCGGCGCCCCGGGAGCCCGTCGCGGACGTCGGGTGCGACCGCCGCGACCGTCTCCAACACGTCGTCGACGGTGTCGCTCATCCGTCCAGCGTCGCCTGCGCGCCGTGACTCTCGACGGCCGCGAGCGCCTCCTCGACGGAGGTCTCCTCGAAGATGATCTTCTCCAGCCCGTCGAGCAGCGCCTCGGGGTTCTCCCGCTGGAAGACGTTCCGGCCGACCGCGAGCCCCTTCGCGCCGGCGTCCATCGCCTCCTTCACCGTCGAGAGGAACGCCTCGTCGGACGCCTTCGAACCGCCGGACATCACCACGTCCGTCGACGCCGCGGCGTCGCAGGCATGGGCCATCGCCTCGGGGTCGCCGGGGTACTTGATCTTCGCCACGTCGGCGCCGAGTTCGAGACCGAGGCGGGCCGCGTAGGAGATCGTGCCGGGCTTGGTGTCGTTCTTGACGCCCTGCCCGCGCGGGTAGGACCACATCACGACGCCCATGTCGCGGTGCCGGGCAGCCTCCTGTGCGTCGCGGAACTCCTCGGCCATCTCGACCTCGTGGTTCGAGCCGCCGTAGAGGGTGAAGCCGATGGCGTCGGCACCGAGCTCGTCGGCGTACTCTACCGACCAGTTCACCGCGGAGTCGTGCTCGCCCATCCAGAGGTTCGAGGTGCCGTTGATCTTCGCGAGCAGGTTCACCTCGTCCTCGTAGTCGGGGTAGTGCGCCTCCGCGACGCCCTTACCGACCGCGAGCGCGGTGACGGCGTCGTGGGTCGCTACGTCGAACACGTGCTCGGGGTCCTTCGACTCCGGCACCGCCTCGAAGTCGACGGGGCCGTGTTCGAGCCCGTGGTCGTACGCCAGAATCAGCAGCTTGCCGTCGCGCGAGATGGGGTCAGTTGCGCCGGGGATCATACTCGGCGTTCGGGCGAGTCGACACAAAAAGCTATCCAAGCGCCGCCTCGCGGCCGCCACATACACCTTTCCGTTGGGGTCGATACTCGGCCGACAGCTCCCGGATCCGGGGGCGCCAGACGACGCCTCAGCCCCGATTCTCGTCGTTCGCTCGTCGACCGTAACACGCGATTTCGGGATTTACGACGGGGCTACCCCGGTGAACCGACGTAATACCTAATAGCTCACCGCCCGTATCTCTTGGCGGATACATGTCAAGCAAGAAGATTCTAGAGATCGTCGGCGACTTCGTCGAGGACTACGAAGTGATGGTACCGTACCAAGCCCTCGAGATGGTCGGGCACGAGGTTCACGCCGCCTGCCCCGAGAAGGACGAGGGCGACGTGGTCAAGACCGCGATTCACGACTTCCGCGGCGACCAGACGTACCTCGAGACCCGCGGACACGACTTCGGCGTCGACGTGACGCTCGAGGAGATCGACCCGGCCGACTACGACGCGCTGGTGGTCCCGGGCGGGCGCGCCCCCGAGTACCTGCGCACGTACGACTCCGTGATCGAGACGGTGCAGCACTTCTTCGAGGAAGACAAGCCCGTCGCGGCGCTGTGTCACGGCCCGCAGATCCTCGCCGCCGCTGGCGTGCTGGAGGGACGAGAGGCCACCTCCTACCCCGCGGTGCGCGCGGAGGTCGAAGGCGCGGGCTGTGCGTGGGTCGACGGGACCGTCCGCGACGGCAACCTCGTCACCGGGCAGGCGTGGCCCGACCACCCCGAGTGGCTGGCCGAGTTCCTCGACGTGCTGGGGACCGAGATCGACCACGCCGACCCCGTGGCCGCGGACGACTGATTCCGTCGGCGCGGCGCTCGCTCACGGTACACGAGACTGTCCGCCCACTTTTTCGAGGCCGTGGTTCCGCGCGGCACAGCACCCGTTCGAAGTTCGGCTCCTCGCTCTTTCCGCGATCCGCACCCCTTTATCCCACGGCCGAAACAGCGTCGAATATGGTCCACCTACCCGACGCCGTCGTCGGCGACGCACAGACGAGCCTGTTCGCGTGGAACCGGCTCGAGGAGCTCGTCGACGTGGGCAACCGCATGGCCGGGCAGGCCGGCGAGGCAGCCGGCGCCGAGATCGTCCGGGAGGCGTTCGAAGACGCCGGGCTCCGGAACCCCCGAATCGAGGAGTTCGAGATCCCCGGCTGGTGGCGCGGCGAGTCGTCACTGACCGTCGAGTCGCCGAGCGAGCGCGTCCACGAGGGGAGCCATCAGGTCGTCGCGCTCCCGGGCACGCCCGCGGGCGAGGCGACCGCGCCGATCGTCGACGTGGGCGACGGCACGTACGAGGAGTTCGAGGCCAAGAGCGCCGAACTCGACGGCGCGATCGCGATGGCGACGAGCGACACCCCGGAGTCGGCCGACCGCTGGCTCCACCGGATGGAGAAGTACGTCAACGCCGCCGACCACGGCGCGGTCGCGTTCGTGTTCCGCAACCACATCGAAGGGGCGCTCCCGCCGACGGGCGAGGTCGGCTACAACAACCGCCCCGGGCCGATCCCTGCCGTCGGCGTCTCGAAGGAGGTCGGCGCGCGACTGGCGCGCTACGCGAAGGAGGGCGACTGCGAGGTCACCGTCGAGGTGGACTGCCGGAACGAGCCCGCGACCTCCCGGAACGTCGAAGCCTACGTCGGCCCCGAAGGACCGGACGAGGGCGGCGAGGCCGACGAGATCCTCGTGACCGCCCACGTCGACGCCCACGACATCGCCGACGGCGCCAACGACAACGGCGCCGGCTCGGTGCTCGTCGCCGAGGTCGGGCGGCTGCTCTCGCAGGTCGCCGACGATCTCGACAGCCGCGTCCGGCTCGTCACGTTCGGCTCCGAGGAGATCGGCCTGCGCGGCGCCTACCACTGCGCGGAGACGATCGACCTGTCGAACGTGAAGTGCGTGATCAACCTCGACGGCGCCTGTAGCTCCCGGAACCTCCGCGTCGGCACGAACGGCTTCGACGAGCTCGGCGAGCTGTTCCGCTCGGTCGCCGCCGACTTCGACGCCCCGATCTCGACGGGGGCGACCATCTCGCCCCACGGCGACCAGTGGGCGTTCGTGCAGGAGGGCGTGCCGGCGACGATGACCGGCACCAGCTCCGACCAGTCCGGTCGGGGGTGGGGCCACACCCACGCCGACACGCTCGACAAGCTCGACTCTCGAGACCTGCGCGACGTGGCGACGCTGGTGACTGAGGCGGCCTACCGCGCTGCACAGGAGGAGTTCGAGGTCGAGTCACGCAGCCGCGAGGAGACCCGTGACGCGATCGACGAGGGGTACGTACAGGAGTTGAAGATGGGCGGGCGGTGGCCGTACTGAGCCACGGCACGCGACCTGTCGCGCGCTCCGTCGCGCGACCACGAAGCCTCCGCCGTGGCTCTGTCGGACTGAAACACGGCACGCGACCGCTCGCGGCCTCCGTGCCGCGAGCACGGACCCTCCGCCGTGGCTCTGTGGAACTGAAACACGGCACGCCACCTGTCGCGCGCTCCGTCGCGCGACCATGGAGCCTCCGCCGTGGCTCTGTGTACTGAAACCCCGAAGTGAGTGGCCGCGGCGACGGCCGGTAGTTTTTCGCCCCACGAAGCCGACCTGTCAGCCATGTCCGAGACCGTACTCGTCGCCGTCGACGGATCGCCGCAGTCCGACGCCGCGCTCGACCACGCGATCGAGCAGTTCCCCGACGCCGATATCGTCGCGCTGACCGCGGTCGACCCCGTCGCGGCCGGCTACAGCACCGCCCCCGGCCCCGACGCCGGCGGCTACCCCGGCGAGTGGATCGAGCAGGCCAACGACCGCGCCGACACCATCCTCGACAACGCCGTCGAGCACGCCGCCGATCAGGGTCGGGAGATCGACACCGTCCGCGTCACCGACCGGCCGGCCCGGGCGATCGTCGACTACGCCGACGAGGAGGGCGTCGACCACATCGTGATCGGTAGCCACGGCCGCACGGGCGTCACGCGCGTGCTGCTGGGCAGCGTCGCCGAGAACGTCGTCCGCCGCGCCCCCTGTCCGGTGACGGTCGTCCGCTGACCGCCGCCGTCAGTAGAGGTGGCCGCCGATCTCCTCCATCACTTTCGCCTCGGCACGGGCGAGATGCTCCCACGCCGTCGTGCGTGACACGTCGAGCTCCTCGGCGATCTCCTCGACGGTGGTATCGTGGTCGACGCCGTAGTAGCCGGACTCGATCGCGGCCCGCAACGCGTCGCGCTGTCTGGGGGTGAGCACCGTCAACAGCTTCGAGGCGTCGAGCTGTGGCTCCATCGTGAGCTGGCTCAGCTCCACGTTCCGTTCGAGCCGCACGTCGTTGCCCCACGCCTCGATCCGTTCGATGATGTCGTTGAGCCGGTCGGGGTCCTCGAGGTAGATCGTCCAGCGCTCCCACCCGCCCGAGATGGTCGTTCCCATCCGGTGGTGGATCCCCATGTCCGAGAGCCGCTCGGAGATACTGTCCCACTGGTTCACGTCGACGGTCATGGAGACGTACACTCGTTCGCCGCCGAGCGCCGACAGCGGTTCCGCTTCGACGACGGGCTCGGTCTCCCGGAACTGCTCGATGAACTCGGGGATCGAGTCGGCGTCGCCGACGAGTTCGATGATGCGCCGCCGGGTGTCGCCCCGCCCGGTCATCGACGACACCGACCGCATCGTCACCTCGGGGAACGCCGCCGACACCGTCTGTTCGGGCTCGCCGTGGTGGCGGATCCGGAGCACGACTTCGCGCATGGTCGCCCGTCGGCGCCGACGGGGAAGCGGCTTTCGGCTGTGACCCAGATATATTTGGGGTGATACTCATGGTGATGTGGTAAATACACTCACACACGACTATGGCACCCGATACCGAGTGGACCGACGAAGCACTGAGCGGCCCCGAGATCGACAGGCGCACCGCGATCTCGCTGCTTGGTGCGGCCGGGCTGGGCGGGCTGGCCGGCTGTACCGGCGGCGACGGCACCGAGACCCCGACCGAGGGCGGGATGGGCAGCGACGGCACGGCGAGCGCCACCGCGACGCCCCCCTCGGAGGACCAGTTCGGCGGCCGACTCCAGGCCGGCTGGTTCACGGGCGCGATCGAGCAGATGGACCCGCCGTACATCAGCGTCGGGCAGTACTTCCAGCTCGCCGCGAACGTGTTCAACGGGCTGACGACGCTCGAGCCCGACCTCACCGTTCGTGGTGATCTGGCTGAGGACTGGACCGTCGAGGACAACGGCGCGACGTTCACGTTCCAGCTCCGCGAGGGCGTGACGTTCCACAACGGCGAGGAGTTCACCGCCGAGGACGTCCGCTACACGATCAACCGTACCATCGAGGAGGGTGCCCCCGCCGCCTCGAAGCTCTCGTCGCTCCAGCCGGTCGACGAGGGCGGCGTCGAGGTCGTCGGCGACTACGAGGTCACGCTCCGGTTCGAGGAGCCCAACGCGGTCGCGCTGATCTACCTGACCCGCGGCCCCGGCCGCGCGGCGACGATCGTGAACCAGACCGCGATCGAGGAGATGGGCGCCGACCAGTACGGCGTCACGCCGGTCGGGACCGGCCCGTTCGAGGTCACCGAACACGAGGTCGGCAGCGGCGTCACCCTCGACGCGTACGACGACTACTTCGAGACCGACGAGGACGGAAACCAGCTCCCCTACCTCGACGGGATCGACGTGCAGCCGATCCCCGAGCCGGCGTCGATCGTCAACGCGCTCCGGGCGGGCGACATCGACTTCGCGAACATGCTCCCGCTCCAGAACCTCCAGCAGATCGAGGACGCTCAGAGCGCGGAGGTCGACTCCCAGCCGGGGATCAACTGGACCGGGCTCGCGATGAACCAGGAGCGCGAACCGTTCGGCGACCGACAGGTCCGCCGCGGGATCGCGAAGGTGATCGACAACCAGGCGTTCGTCGACTCCGCGTTCTTCGGCAACGCGCTGGCGGACACGGGCGTGCTCAACAAGGGGACCGCGTGGGTCTGGCGCGAGGAGAGCGAGAAGCCCAGCGACCAGCAGTACGCCCCCGAGGAGGGGCAGCAGCTGCTCCAGGACGCCGGCGCCGACGGCGCCAGCTTCTCGATCCTCGCGAACTCCGGCAATCTCCGCGCCGCCGAGGCGATGCGGAACCAGCTCAACAACGCCGGGCTGGACGTGAGCATCGATCAGGTCACGTCGTCGACGTACTGGACCCGCTACGAGGAGGGGGATTACGACACGACCATCTCCGGGAGCGTCATCGACCCCGACCCCGACCAGTCGCTCTGGAACTTCTACCGCCTGCCCGACGAGGGCGGCGTGTGGAACTGGGTCAACCACGTCGACGAGGAGGTCCACGAGCTGCTGGCCGAGCAGCGCTCGACGGTCGACCGTGACGCGCGCCGCGACGTGCTCTGGGAGCTCGAGGACCACCTGATCCAGGACGTGCCTCACGCCTACCTCCACCACCAGGACGACATCGCGGGCGTCAGCACCAGCGTGCAGGGGTTCACCCACATCCCCGGCCTCCGCTACTTCCACACGGTGTACCTCGACGAGTAATCGATGTGGCGATACATCGCGAAACGCGTCGCTCACGCCCTGTTCGTCATGTGGCTCGTGGCGACCACGGTGTTCCTGGGGCTGCGATCGATCCCCGGCGGGCCCGTCCGTGCGATGCTCGGACAGGAGGCGACGCCGGAGGCCGTGGCGTCGCTTCGGCAGGAGCTGGGGCTCGACGAGCCGTTGCCGGTCCAGTACGTCGACTGGCTGGCCGGCATGTTCGTCGGCGACTTCGGCACCAGCATCACCTCCGGCGCGGAGGTGAGCGCGCTGATCGCCCAAGCGGCACCGCGCACGCTCTCGATCGCGCTGTTCGGCGTGCTGCTCGGGCTCGCGGTGTCGATCCCGGCCGGCGTCGTCGGCGCGACCCGACGGAACCAGCCCGCCGACTACGCCGCGACGATCGCCGCGTTCCTCGGTATCTCGATGCCCGCGTTCTTCGTCGGCATCCTGCTGGCGATCGTGTTCGGCGTCTGGCTGGGCTGGTTCCCCGTCGTCGGCTACACGCCGCTGTCGGAGGGGTTCGTGCCGTGGCTCAGGAGCATCGTCCTGCCGGGGATCGCCGTCGGCCTGCCGTACGCCGCCGGCGTCACCCGGATGATGCGGTCGTCGCTGATCGAGACGTTGGACGAACAGTACATGCGGACCGCGCTGGCCAAGGGCGTGAAAAGCGACGTGCGGCTGTACAAGCACGCGCTCCAGAACGCCCTGATGCCGGTGGTGACGATCGCGGGGATCCAGCTCGCGCTCGTGCTCGGCGGCACGGTCACGGTCGAGATCGTGTTCGGCGTGCAGGGGCTTGGTCGGCTGCTGGTCAACTCCATCCTGGAGCGCAACTACCCGGTGACCCAGGTCACCATCCTGCTCATCTCCGGTATATTCGTGTTCATGAACCTCATCGTCGACATCGCCTACACAGCAATCGATCCGCGCGTCCAGTACGGGGGTGAGGGCGGATGACCGACAGCCCCTCATACGCCCGCAACGACGGCGAGTTCGGCGTCGGCGAGGTGCCCCCGGAGTACGACGTCGAGGAGACCGTCGAGGAGCACAAGTCCACCGGCGCCCGGATCGTCGAGGCGCTGCGGGCGAACAAGCTCGCGCTCGCCGGCGCGGTCGCGATCGTGCTGCTGGTGCTCGTGGCGGCGTTCGCGCCGTTCGTCGCCCCGCACGGCCCCGAGGAGCAGTTCGGCTTCATGCAGGAGCCGATGAGCCAGTCGACCGGCGACTTCGACGGTGACGGGCAGATGGAGACGGTTACCCACTACCTCGGGACCGACTCCTTCGGCCACGACATCCTCACCCGGATCATCTTCGGCGCCCGCGTGTCGCTGCTGGTCGCGCTCGCGACGGTGGCGTTCGCGTTCACCGTCGGGACGACGCTCGGTATTCTCGCCGGCTTCTACGGCGGCTGGGTCGACAGCGTCGTGATGCGCTACATCGACTTCCAGTGGGCGTTCCCCGAGATCATCTTGGGGGTGGGGATCATCGCGGTGATGGGCGGGCTCGGCGTCACCAACGTCGTGCTCGCGATCGGGATCGCGTTCATCGACGACTTCGCGCGGATCATCCGCGGGGAGGTGCTGTCGATCCGCGAGGAGGAGTACATCACCGCCGCCCGCGCGGTCGGAATGAACGACGTCCGCATCATGTTCAAGGAGATGCTCCCCAACGCGGTCGCGCCGCTGATCGTGCAGGCGACGCTGATGATCCCGTTCGCGATCCTCGCCGAGGCGGGGCTGTCGTTCCTCGGACTGGGCGTCAAGCCCACCACGCCGACGTGGGGGCTGCTGATCTCCGACGGTCGGCAGTTCATCTCGCGGGCGTGGTGGATCTCCGTGATGCCCGGGCTCGCGATCATGGTCACCGTGCTCGCGTTCAACACGCTGGGCGACGGGCTCCGGGACGCGTTCGACATCTCCGAGGAGGAGGTGAACTGAGATGAGCGAGCCAGTGCTCGAAGTCCGCGACCTGCAGACCCAGTTCCCGACCGACCGCGGCGTCGTCAAAGCCGTCGACGGCGTCGACCTCACGATCGAGTCCGGCGAGATCGTCGGCCTCGTCGGCGAGTCCGGCTCCGGCAAGAGCGTGCTCGCCGACAGCGTCGTCGGCATCGTCGAGGAGCCCGGCGAAATCGCCGGCGGCGACGTGCTGTTCAACGGCGAGTCGCTGCTCGAGATGTCCGAGGCCGAGCGGGAGTCGATCCGCGGCGGCAACGTCTCGATGGTGTTCCAGGACCCCATGAACAGCCTGAACCCCACCCTCCGGGTGGGCGAGCAGATCGCCGAGACGGTCCGGCTCCACCAGGACGTTGGGGAGTCGGTGTCGCTGTCGGCGGAGATGAAACGCAAGATCGTCGGCGCCGCCAAGAACGGCGAGGCGTGGCGCCGGGCGATCGAGATGCTCGAAGCCGTCGAGATCCCCGAGCCCGACGCGCGGGCGACGGACTACCCCCACGAGTTCTCCGGCGGGATGCGCCAGCGCGCGATGATCGCGATGGCGCTGTCCTGCGAGCCGGACCTGCTGGTCGCCGACGAGCCGACGACCGCGCTCGACGTGACGATTCAGGCCCAGATCCTCGACGAGCTCGAGGGGCTGAAAGACGAGTTCGACACCTCGATCCTGCTGATCACTCACGACCTCGCGGTGGTCGCGGAGACCTGCGACCGCGTGAACGTGATGTACGCCGGCGAGATCGTCGAACGCGCCGAGACCGAGACGCTGTTCGCGTCGCCGGAACACCCCTACACGCAGGGGCTGATCGCGAGCACGCCGCGGCTGGAGGACGCCGACCGCGACCTCCAGCCGATCGAGGGGAACGTCCCCGACCTGATCGACATCCCCTACGCCTGCCACTTCGCGCCGCGCTGTCCGGAGTCGAACCGCGAGTGTTTCGAGGTCGACCCGGAGTTCCGTGACGTTGGGAAGCCTGACGACGACCACGAGGCGGCGTGTCTCCGCCGCGGCCCGGAGGGGGAGCAGCTATGAGCGCCGACACTCCCCTGCTCGCGGCCGAGGACGTGAAGAAACACTTCGACCAGTCCGACGGGTTCCTCGACCGACTGCTCGGCGGGGCGGGGCTGGTCAAAGCCGTCGACGGCGTCGACCTCGAACTCCGCGAGGGGGAGACGCTCGCGGTCGTCGGCGAGTCCGGCTGCGGGAAGTCGACGCTGGGGCAGACGCTGCTGAACCTCCACTCCGCCACCGACGGCTCGATCGAGTTCCGCGGCGAGGAGCTGACGGGGCTCTCCGACCGGGAGATGCGCCCGTACCGCCGGCGGATGCAGATGATCTTCCAGGACCCGCTGGCGTCGCTGAACCCGCGTCAGACCGTCGGCGACATCGTGACCGCGCCGATGGAGGTCCACGACATCGGCGAGAGTGACGCGGACAGGCGCGAACGCGCCGAGGAGCTGCTGGAGCGAGTGGGGCTCAAGGCGGCCCACGTCGACCGCTACCCCGGCCAGTTCTCCGGCGGCCAGCAGCAGCGCGTCGGGATCGCCCGCGCGCTCGCGGTCGAGCCCGAGATGATCGTGGCCGACGAGCCCGTGAGCGCGCTCGACGTCTCGGTGCAGGCCCAGATCCTCCAACTGCTCGACGACCTACAGGAGGAGCTCGGCCTCTCGATCCTGATGATCACCCACGACCTCTCGGTCGTCCACCAGGTGGCCGACCGCGTCGCGGTGATGTACTTGGGCGAGATCGTCGAGACCGCGCCGGTGGGGGAGCTGTTCGAGCACCCGAACCACCCCTACACCAAGTCGCTGCTGTCTGCGGTGCCCCGGATCGACCCCGAGGCCCGCGAGGACCGCATCCTGCTCGAAGGGACGGTCCCTTCGCCGATCGATCCGCCCGAGGGCTGTCGGTTCCACACCCGCTGTCCGGAGGTGATCCCGGGCGACGACTGGGCGGGCGACCAGCCCGCGTTCCGTCGGGCGTTCACGTTCCGGAACCGCGTCGAGAACGGTGAACTCGATCCAGAGGCAGTCCGTGACCGACTCGAAGCGGAGTCCGACGACGTGAGCGACGACGACGTGGCAGCACGACTGATCGAGGGCGCCCTGCCCGGCGAGATCGAGTCGCTGCCCGACGACGCGGCCGAGACGGTGCGGACGGCCGCGAAGCAGGTGGTCGAGGGCGACGAGGACGCGGCTGTGGAGACGGTCGGGGTGTTCACCTCGCCGTGTATCGAGGAGACGCCGCGGGTCGTCGAGCCGGGAGCGAACCGGACGGCGGCGTGTCACCGGATCGACCCCGACCACCCCGCCGCCGAACTCGACTAGTCGAAGATCCGTTCCTTCGACGACTCGCTGAACCCGTCGCTGGCCTCGACGGCCGCCTCGTACACGCGGCGGAGTTCTTCGACGGGGGTCTCGTGCTCGTCCACGCGGAGGTCGTGGAACGCGGTCGTCTGTGGCGCCTTGATCAGGATGGCCGCCGAGGAGTGGCCGCGCTTGTCGCCGCCCGCCTCGACGCCGGCCGCGAGCGCGTCGAGCAGGCGGTCGCCGATCCGGCCGTCCGAATCCTCGAACGCGTCGATGACGGCGGGCAGGGTGTCACCCGTAGCCAGCATGTTGCCCGCCGCGGTGATGCCGTCACGGACCTCGTGGCCGGCCCACTCGTCGCAGTCCGCACCCGTGAACCCGAACTCGTTCTCTCGGGCGTCGACGCCGTGGAGTTGGCGGAGTTCGCTGTGATCGTCCTGTTCGAGCAGCCCCGGCAGCGCGTCGTCGACCGCGAGGTCGGGGAGGAGGTCGATCCCCCGGCGGCCGAGCCGGACGTTGACGAAGCTCTGGGTCGCGACCGCCCCCTCGTGGCTGACGTACGGGCAGAGCGCCCCCACTGCGGGGGCGTCGGTCGCGACCGCGACGGCGAAGGCGGGGCCGTCGCCGGCGTCGTGGTCGGCCGACGGGACGCGTGTGCAGACGGAGAACGTCATGGGTGGAGCGTGTGTGGCAGGGTGAAAAAGCCACGCACCGAATCTATTTGGGGAGGTACTTTACCCCCCTGGACCCCTCCCCACGGATATGTCAGAGCCGGATCTCGATCGATTCACTTCGCGCCGGTCGACCGTCTACGGCGCGGAGGGCGTCGTCGCCACCAGCCAGCCCCTCGCCTCGCAGGCGGGGATCTCCGTCCTGCGGGACGGCGGCAACGCGTTCGACGCCGCAGTCGCGACCGCGGCCGCGCTGAACGTCGTCGAGCCCACCTCGACGGGACTGGGCGGCGACGTGTTCGCGCTGTACAAGACCGCCGACGGCGACGTGGGCGCGATGCGCTCCTGCGGGGGCGCGCCCGCCGACGCGACGCTCGAGAACGTCCGCGAGGCCGTCGCCGCGGAGTCCGACGAGGATATCGACCCCGAGGACGCCGAGATGCCGATGACCGGCGCACAGGCCGTGACCGTGCCCGGCACCGCCCGCGGCTGGGAGCTCACCGCCGAGGAGTTCGGGAACAAGGGGCTGGGCGAACTGCTCCAGCCGGCGATCCGCTACGCGACCGAGGGCTACCCCGTCTCCGAGGTCGTCTCCGCGCAGTGGCAGCACGCCGAGGAGCTGTTCACCGACGAGCACGCCCGCGAGGCGTTCCTGTTCGACGGCGAGGCGCCGAGCACGGGACAGGAGGTCACGCTCCCCCGGCTCGGCGAGTCCCTCGAGACCATCGCCGAGGAGGGCGCCGACGCGTTCTACGAGGGCGAGATCGCCGAGCAGATCGCCGACGAGGTGCAGTCGAAGGGCGGCTTCATGACGACGGAGGACCTCGCGAACTTCGAGCCCGAGCTGCTCGATCCGGTGTCGACGACGTACAACGGCGCCGAGATCTACGAGCTCCCGCCGAACAACCAGGGGCTGATCGCGCTGGAGGCGCTCAACGTCGCCGAGGAGATCGGCGCCGGCGAGTACGACCTCGACAGCCCCGAGCGCGTCCACTACTTCGCCGAGGCGATGAAGGTCGCGTTCGCGGACGGCCACCACTACATCACCGACCCCGAGTACGAGGACCACCCGCCGCTGGGCTCGAAGGAGTGGGCCGAGGAGCGCGCGGACCTGATCGGCGAGAGCGCCAACCACGACGTGAGCTTCGGCGTCGAGGGGAGCAACGCCGAGGACGCCGACACCGTTCTCCTCTGTGTCGCCGACAGCGAGGGGAACGTCGTCTCCTTCATCAACTCCCGCTTCGCCGGCTTCGGCTCCGGACTCGTCGCGGGCGACACGGGGATCGCGCTCCAGAACCGCGGCTCGTCGTTCTCGCTGGACGAGGACCATCCGAACGTCATCGAGCCGGGGAAGCGCCCGTTCCACACGCTCGTCCCCGCGATCGCGGACTTCGCGGCCGACGACCCCGAAAAGGAGGACTGGGCCGCCTTCGGCGTGATGGGCGGGTTCATGCAGCCCCAGGGCCACCTGCAGGTGATCTCGAACATCGTCGACTACGACCTGCCGATCCAGGCCGCGCTGGACCTGCCGCGCTGGCGCTACCGCGAGGACGGCTCGCTCGCGGTCGAGGAGCGCATTGACGCCGACGACCAGCTCCTGACGAAGCTCACCCGCAAGGGCCACGAGGTGCAGGTGCTCTACCCCGGCCTGTTCGGCGGCGCCCAGATCGTCCGCAACGAGGACGGAACGCTGTCGGGCGCGACCGAGCCGCGGAAGGACGGGAACGCACAGGGGTACTGACGCCGGAACGCAACGACTACTGCGCCCGCGCCCGTCAGTCAGGGTATGCGCCAGTTCCTCGTCGTCGGTCACGACGCGCCGACGGACGCCGACTTCTCGCTCGACGACATCGCCGGCGGCGCGGGCCGGCTGGACGTGCTGTGTCGCTGTGTCAACTCGGCGTTTTTCCTCTCTCACGACCTGCGCGAGGAGGTGCAGGTCCACCTCGTGCTCGCCGACGAGTACACCGTCTCCTTCGACGGCGCGGACCTGCGCCGGCTCAACCCCGACGAGCGATCGACGGCCGCGCTGATCAAGGGCGCGCTGGAAGAGAAGGGGGAGGCGATCGGCCACCAGCCCGTCGAGACGAGCCCGGGCGTCTCGCTCTACCGGATGGGCTTTTCGGCGACGTTCGACCGCGTGGCCCGCGACGCGACGGTCGTGCAACTCCACGAGGACGGGGAGCCGTTGGTCGACGCCGAGCCGCCCGAAGACCCGCTGTTCGTGCTCTCGGACCACAACGATTTCGCCGAGGCGGAAGCGGACCGACTCGCTGAAGAAGCGGACCGCCGCGTCCGCGTCGGGCCGAAACGCCTCCACGCCGACCACACGATCACGGTCGCGCACAACTACCTCGACACCGAGGGGTACGAGCGCTACTGAGGGGACTACCGGATCTTCCGCACGTCGCTCACGTCGAAGCCGCCCTCGTGGATCTCGGTCTCGAAGCGGACGATGTTCTCGGCCTCCAACTGCGAGAGCACGCCGCGGAACTGCCGGACGACCATCGTCCGGGCGCGCTGTGAGCCGCCGGACTCCCACGAGAACTCGAAGGTGCCCTCGGAGGCGTCCATCAGCTGTCCGAACTCGGTGCGGGTGATCGCGTCGCGGTTGACGATCATGACGATCAGGCCGTCCCAGGTGTGGGAGGCCTTGGTGAGCCCGCGGATCAGCGTCGTGATGTCGCTCCACTCCACGTCCTCGCCCATCGCGCCGACGAGGTCCGAGATCGAGTCGAGCACGACGAGGTTGCCCGCCGCGTTCTCGTTGAGGTAGTCCCCGAGCGCGCCGAGCACGTCGTCGGTGCCCTCGGCCTTCCCGAGGTCCTCGATCGTCTGGGCCTCGCCCATGTACCACTCCCGCGGGATCGGCGAGAGCTGGAAGTACTCCGGCGAGAGGTCGCGGAACTGCATGCGTTCGGTCACGGCCTCGACGATGTCGTCGTCCATCGAGTGCTGCATCTCGCGGGCGATCTCGTCGCTGTCGGCGGTGAAGGAGACGTAGTGGACCTCCGGCGGGACGACCGACCGTTTGGGCAGGTCGCCGTAGTAGAGGTCGAACAGCTCCGGATCGGCGTCGTACAGCGCGTTCATCGCCGCCGCGGTGTGGGCGAACTCCCGGGCGCCCGCCCCGGACTCCCCGGCCGCGAGTAGCGTACTCCCCGGCGGCGCCCCACCCCGGAGGATGCTGTCGATGCGCGCGACGCCCAGCGGTAGCCGCTCCATGGCTGTTCGGGGGGTCGCCGACCGTATAAAGGGTTCCCGTGTCGGCCGGGTGCGCGCTACGGATCGATCGACGCCCCGCGGTTGCGCCCCGCGGCGACGAGCACCTCTCCGTCGACGCCCGCCGCTTCGAGCGCCGCCGCGCCGGCCTCACGGGCAGCGTCGGCGTGTGCGGCGTCGGTGACGCCGTACACCGCCGGCCCCCACGACGACTGGCCGGCGCCGTACACCGCGGCCGACGACGAGAGCGCGTCGACGACGCCGCCGACCGGCGGCCGGTAGGTCCCGCCCTGCTCGTCGGCGTACCACGCGCCGTTGAGCCGGCCCACCTCGCTCACCGCGTCGCCGAACCGGGCGGCGTCGGCGGCCGCGATCGCGGGCAGCACGCCACGGACCACGACGCCCGCAACGCGGTCGGCGAGTTCGGGCTCGGCGTCGGCGACTGTCCGGCGCATCGCGGCGTCCTCGTCGTCGCCGCTCCGGCCCGACGGCGCGTCGGGGACGACGACGAGAAATCGCCAGTCCTCGGGGACGGAGTGCCGGGCGGACACCTCGGGCACGTCCCACGCCCCAACTTCGGGCGCGTCGGCCGTGAACAGCGCCGCGGGGTGGCCGGCGTCGAGCACGAACCCGCCCCGTTCGAACGTCGCGACGCCGACGCCCGAACGCCCCCCGCGGCCGAGGTCGGGCGCGCGTTCCCGGGCGGCCGGCGCGCGGCCGTACGCCCGGGCGATCGCCGCGAGCACGGCCAGCGCGATCTGCGTGCCGCTCCCGAGCCCGGCGTGGCGGGGGAGATCGCTCTCGACGGACACGTCGGCGCCGGGCACCCCGAGCAGGTCGCAGACGCGCTCGGCATACTCGGCGGCCACCTCGTCGTCGCAGGACACCGTCTCGGCGGTCGTCGCGTCGACGACGAGCGTTGGGCGATCGAGCGCGACGCCGAGCGCGCCGTAGAGCCGGTCGTGTGTCAGCGCGAGGTTGCCGAAGCCGAAGTGGAGCCGCGCGGCCGTCTCGACGCGTGCCATCGTCCGTCCCTCTCGCTCGGGGGCCTTCGCCGTTTCGGCGGCTCGGCGGGGACCGACCACGGGAGCCGGCAGTCGGCGACTGCGGCGTCGTTACCGCTCCTTGGCCACGGTTCGCTCTCGGTCGGGCTCCGTGGACTGCTCGGCGGGCTCCGTCTCCAGCAGCGTGTCGAGCCGGCGTTCGAACTCCGCCTCGGTGAGGTCGCCACGCGCGTACCGCTCCCGCAGCGTCGCGACCGGGGAGTCAGCGGTCTCTGACTCGGAGTCGGCCTCGGCGTCGTCTTCGTAGTACGTCAGGATCGCCAGCGCCGGCGCGACGATCAGCCAGCCGGCGATCGCGACGACCGCGGGGAGGGCGCCGAGCGAGAGCACAGCGGTGAGCGCGGAGAGCCCGAGCGTGACGACCAGGACCAGCCCGACACCGGGCCACGATTTGAGCGGGACCATACCCGAAAAGGCGTCAGGATTCCTGAAAAAACTACCGTCGGCGCGACTCAGATCTCGTCCACGTGCCGGGTCTCGACCGCGATCCCGCGGGTCGACTCCCGCATCTCCCGCCCGAACATCGACGCGCGGCCGACGCCGAACGCCTTCGGGCCGGAGACGATCACTTCGTCGCCCGTGCGGATCTCCTCGTCGGCGTCGACGACGCCCGGCGCGAGCACGCTGCCGTGGGGGACGAACTCGTCGATCTCGACGGTCTTGCTCGGCGCGTCGCTCTCGGCCCACTTCCGGGCGCCGGCGGTCGTGAAGGAGAGCACGCCGTACTGGGGAACCATCGTCGCCAACTGCTCGCCCTCGCTATCCCGGACCTGCAGCTTGGGGTAGCGGCTGGTGGTCTGGATCTCGTCGCTGGGGAACAGTTCCGCGCCCGCCCCCTCGCCGAGCTGGTAGTCGGCCATCGCGCGGACGATCCGGTGTTCGCGGGTGCGCTTCTGGTACGCCTCCTCGCCCTCCAGCGCCGCCGAGAGCGCGTCGAGCGACTCGTCCGTGGTCGGGTGGTCGGCGACGGTGTACTCGAACTCGGCGTCGACGGCGGGCTCGACCGTCTCGCAGATGTCCGTGTACCCCCCCGGCGGGACGTGGGCGATCACGCGGTCGTAGTCGTTGCGCCGGAGGTAGCGCCGCAGCACCTCGGCGACGAACTCCCGCTCGTCGGCGCTCCAGCGGCCCGTGACGACCGTGTCGTACTGCTGTGCGGGGTAGGTGAGTTCGAGTTCCTGCGGGACGACGCCGATGGGCGAGGTCATCGACGCGAGGTGGCCGCGCCACTGGATCGCGTCGTGGAACTGCCGGTGGCTCTGTGACTCGCTGTACGGTTTCTTCGCCGAACAGGGGACCAGCACGAGCGGGCCGTCGAACTCTGTCTCGTAGCGCTCGGTCACGCGCTCGGCGAAGCGCTGGATCTCCGGCCGGCGGATGCTGTCGCCGCTGGCCGCGGCGAGTTCGCTGTCGCGGACGATCGGCGCGCGCTCCTCGACGTACTCGTACTGCTGGTCGAACTCCCGGAAGGCGGCGGTGAGCCACTGATCGTGGCGGGCCTGCCCCTCCACGTAGTCGCGCAGGCGCCCTTCGCGGATGCGCTCGCGGACGACCCGGAGTTCGGTGCGGAGCGCGTTGGCGTTGTGCTCGGCGCAGTCCCGGCGGTCGAACTCCTCGATGGGCTGCTGGCAGGCCGCACACGAGCAGGGAAGCTCCCGGAGGTCTTCGAGGAAGCGCTCGCCCTCGCTGGTGAGGTAGAACCCCTCCGCGCCGCGGACGCGGGCCTTCTTGGCGTCGACGAGGTCGACGCCGGCGTAGACGAGCGTCGCGACGTTCCGCGGGGTGGCGACGCCGGAGAGGTAGAGCGCGGTGTCGGCGGGGATCGCCTCGCGGGTGCGGACGATCGCGTCTTTGAACGCCGCAGCGTGGCCGACGAAGCCGTTGGCGTCGGAGAGCAGGTAGGCGTCGGCGCCCACGTCGCGAGCCTCCTCGCTGGAGAGCACCGCGGCGCTGGGGGCGTCGATCTCGGGGTGGTCGACGCGGAACGACTCCCGGACGGGCTCGCGGGTGCCCGGCGGGAACGCGCGGTGGGGAAGGATCGTGAGGCGGTCGTCGGCGCCCTCGGGGAGCTCGCGGTCCGCGGCCCAGAGGGAGCCGGCGTCCGCCGTCACGTCGTCGACGAGTGCCGGCGTCGTGACGGGATCGGCGAGGCGGAGCTCGCCGAGGCGGGCGGCGCCGTCGCGCCCGTGCACCTCGAAGTACTCGGTCATGGCCGGAACTGGCGCGGGGAGGGTCTTATCGGGTTCGTTGTGACACCGCCGACAGCTTGATGCGCCCAGTGGGACACGAGCCTCTATGGCGGAATCAGGCAGCAGAAGGGGGATCGTCGGCGTACTCCTGCGGGAGATCGGCTTCAACCCCGACGTGGAGAGCGACCGCGAGCCCGACCGTGGCCCCGTCAGGCTACTCGCGAGCGCCGTCGTCGTCCTGACCGGCGTCGTGCTGCTGATCCCGAACGTCACCGTCCTGCTGACGCCCGGGCTCGGGTCGGTCGGGCTCGCGCTCTCGCTGCTCGGCACGGTGGTCTCGACCGGGCTGGTCGCGGCGGGGTACAGCCTCTACCACAGCAACTTCAGCAACCGCAACGCGATCCGGATCGCGATCTGGAACGTGCTCGGGATCGTCGTACTGGGAGCGGTGATGCTCGGCCTGTTCGCCTACCAGCGAAACGCCGGCGCCGCCCCGGTCGACCGGGCGTTCACGATCGCGAACCTGCTCGCGATCGGCGCCGCGGCGCACGTGATCATCGGCGTCTACGACGCCCGGCGTGTCCGAGCCGAGGAGCTGGCCGCCGAGCGCCGGAAGCTGGCGGTGCTGAACCGCGTGCTCCGACACAACCTCCGGAACGAGGCGACGGTGATGCTCGGCCACGCCGACCAGATCGCCGCGATCGCCGACGATCAGGGGGTCGTCGACTCCGCGGAGACGCTCAAGCGACACGTCGAGACTGTCGGCGAACTCGCCGAGGAGGCCGACACCGTGATGAGCATCTACGACCGCCGCGGGAGCGGGCTGGAGGAGCGGTCGGTCCGGGCCGACGCGAGGAAGGCAGCCACCGCGGTCGCGGACGCCCATCCCGACGCCGACCTCACGATCGACGTGCCGGACGGGCTGGAAGTCCGTTCCGACCCCGCGCTCCCGGACGCGCTGGAGGAGCTCGTCGAGAACGGCGTCGTCCACGGCGCCGACGCGCCGGCGGTCACCGTCGCCGCGACCCGCGAGGACGGCCGCGTCGCGATCGAGGTTCGGGACAACGGGCCGGGCATCCCCGAGGAGGAGTACCAAGTCGTCACCGGCGACACCGAGATCACCCAGCTCACGCACGGCTCCGGGCTGGGGCTCTGGGTCGCGCAGGCGGTCGTTGACGCCGCGGACGGGCGACTGGAGTTCGGCTCGCCCACCGAGGGCGGCACGGTCGTCACGCTCCGGCTCCCCGCGGCCTGAGCCGGGGGACGCGGCCCCGTCTGCCGAACCCGTTAGCTTCTTTCGCCGTCCGGTCCGACTCCCGAGGTATGAACCACGAGCGCTCAGGCGAGCTCTACGACCGCGCGCTGTCGGTCATGCCCGGCGGCGTGAACTCCTCGGTCCGGGCGGCGATCGAGCCGTACCCCCCCTTCGCCGACCACGGGGAGGGCGGCCACCTGATCGACGCCGACGGCAACCGCTACGTCGACTGGGTGATGGGGCTGGGCCCACTGCTGCTGGGCCACGACCTGCCCGAGCAGGTGCAGTCCGAGGTCCAGCGTCACGCAAGCGCCGGCCCGATGTACGGGATGCCGACCGAGATCGAGGTCGAGCACGCCGAGTTCGTCGCCCGCCACGTCCCGAGCGTGGAGATGCTGCGGTTCGTCAACTCCGGCACCGAGGCGACGGTGTCGGCGACGCGGCTCGCGCGCGGCTACACGGACCGGAACAAGATCGTCGTTATGCAGGGGTCGTACCACGGCGCCAACGACTCCACGCTCGTCGAGGGCGACATCGACGAGCGCGGCCCCTCCACGCAGGGGATCCCGACCGAGTTCGCCGAGCACACCATCCCGGTCCCGTTCAACGACCCCGAGGCCGCAAGCGAGGCGTTCGAGGAGCACGGCGACGACATCGCGGCGGTGCTCGTCGAACCGATCCTCGCGAACAAGGGGATCGTCCACCCCGTCGACGGCTACCACGAGACGCTCAGAGACCTCTGTGACGACTACGGCTCGCTGCTGATCTGGGACGAAGTCATCACCGGGTTCCGCGTCGGCGGCCTCGGCTGCGCCCAGTCGAAGTTCGGCATCGAGCCCGACGTGACGACGTTCGGGAAGATCATCGGCGGCGGCTTCCCCGTCGGCGCAATCGGCGGGAAGTCGGAGATCATCAGCCAGTTCACCCCCTCCGGCGACGTGTTCCAAGCCGGGACGTTCTCGGGCCACCCCGTGACGATGGCCGCCGGGCTGGAGACGCTGCGCTTCGCCGCCGAGAACGACGTGTACGAGCACGTCAACCGCCTCGGCGAGCAGCTCCGCGAGGGGCTCACCGAGATCGTCCGGGAGCAGGCGCCGAACTACACCGTCGCCGGCACCGACTCGATGTTCAAGCTGATCTTCACCCGCGACGGCCCCGAGAACGTCGCGGATACCTGTGCGGGCGGCTGCAAACAGAACGAGAGCTGCCCGCGCTACGACTACTGCCCGAAAACCGGCGCCGACGTGGCGGCCGCCGAGACCGACCGCTGGCGACGGCGCTTCTGGCCCGCGATGAAGGAGCAGGGCGTGTTCCTCTCCCAGAACCAGTTCGAGTCGCAGTTCGTCTCCTACGGCCACACCGAGGAGGACGTGGAGAAGACGCTGGCGGCGTATCGGGAGGCGCTGTAGCGCCGCCGCGACGACGCAGCGGCGTTCGACGGCGAACGTACCCCTTTTCCCCACCGGTCGCCCAGTTCCGCCCATGAGCACCGACAGGACCCTCCGCCTCGCCACGCGCGGGTCCGATCTCGCCATGCGACAGGCCGCGTTCGTGCAGGAACGGGTGGGCACCCGCCGGCGCCCGGTGGAGCTGGTCGAAGTCCAGACCGAGGGCGACCGGATTCAGGACGAACTGATCGCCGACCTCGGCCGGATCGGCGCGTTCGTCCACGCGCTGGATCGGGAGGTCGTCGACGGCGACTGCGACGCCGCCGTCCACTCGATGAAGGACATGCCCACGGAGTTCGCCGACGGGATGGTCGTCGCCGCCGTGCCCGAGCGCGCCGCCGCGGGCGACCTGCTCGTGACGAAGGATGGGAAGGAGCTCGACGACCTCCACGAGGGCGCCGTCGTCGGCACCTCGTCGGTCCGCCGGACCGCCCAACTGCTGCACGCCCGCCCCGATCTCGACGTGCGGCCGCTCCGAGGGAACGTCGACACCCGGATCGAGAAGCTGCTCGCGCCCGAACTCCAGCGCGAACACGAGCGCCGGCTCGGGACCGACGAGCAGGAGGCGAGCAAGCAGATGCGGGAGTACAACATCGATCCCGAGGGCGAGCTCGACGACGAGAACGAGGGGCTGAACGCGCTCGAAGAGGAGATCGACGAGTTCGATCAGTCGGTCGACGAGTGGTTCGACAGCCTCTCCGAGCTCGAACGCGGCGCGCTGGGACAGGAGTACGACCACGAGTACGACGCCATCGTGCTCGCCGAGGCCGGCCTCGAACGCAGCGGGCTCCGCCACAGGATCGGCACCAGTCGGCTCCCGACCGAGGAGTTCGTCCCGGCGCCCGCACAGGGAGTCATCGCCGTCACCGCCCGGGACGAGGACGTGATCTCCCGGCTGCGGAACAAGCTCGACCACGCGCCGACACGGGTCGCCGTCACCGTCGAACGAACCGTGCTCGCGGAGCTCGGCGGGGGCTGTGTCGCCCCGCTGGGCGTCCACGCGACCGTGCAGGGCAACACCGTCTCCGTGCGCGCACAGGTGCTCTCGACTGACGGCACCGAGGTCGTCGAGGCGACCCGCGATCTCCCGGTCGACAGCCACGTCGACGCGGCCGTCGAGTTCGCCGCCGACCTCGCCGACCGCGGCGCGGACGACCTGATCGCGGCCGCCGCCGAGGAGTAGATGTCCCGCCCCCGCGTCGCCGTCTTCCGTCCGGACGACGGCCGCATCGACGACGCCGCCGATCTTCTCGACTCGCTGGGCGCCGAGCCGGTGCCGGACCCGATGCTGACGATCGAGCCGACCGGGGAGACGCCGCCGGACGCCGACTTCGTCGTCCTCACCTCGGCGACGGGCGTCGAGATCCTCGCCGACGCGGGCTGGACGCCCGGCAACGCCGTTCTCTGCTGTATCGGTTCCTCGACCGCCGAGGCCGCCGAAGCCGCGGGCTGGACCGTCGGCCGCGTCCCTGACCAGTACGACTCCGCGGGGATGGTCGCGGAGCTCGGCGACGAGGTTTCCGGGAAGTCCGTCGCCCTCGCGCGCTCGGACCGGGCGAGCGCGACGATGCCCGAGGGGCTTCGCGAGGCGGGCGCCGACGTGACCGAGACGACGCTGTACCGCCTCGAACGCCCCGCCGACGGCGGCGAGTCCGCAGAACTGGCTGCCCGCGGCGAGCTCGACGGCGCCGCGTTCACCTCCTCCTCGACCGTCGAGGGGTTCCTCGCCGCCGCCGCGGAGCGCGGAATCCGCGAGGACGCGATCGCGGGGCTCGAAGACGCGGTCGTCGGCGCCATCGCGGAGAGCCCCGCGGAGACCGCCGAGGAGGCAGGAATCGCGGTCGACGTGGTGCCCGAGACGGCCGACTTCGCGGCGCTCGCGCGGGCGGTCGTCGAGCGAGCGAAACGCTGCGGGTAGTCACCAGTGGGCTCGGTGGAGTTTCTCCCCCTCGGCGCGGCGCACGTCCGGGATCACCATCACGTCGCTGGTGCCCGCGGCGAACACGTCCGTCGACGCGAGCAGCGGCGGCGAGCCGCGCATCGCGGCAGCGCGTTCGCCCGAGACGCTGTAGACGACCGCCCGCAGGCCGGCGATGTCGATCCCGCCGGCGCACATCGGACACGGCTCCGTCGAGGTGTACATCACCAGCTCCTCGGCGTCGTCTCGTTCCGCGGCGGCGCGTTTCGCGAGCGTGAGCTCCGGGTGCTCGCGGATGTCGCCCTCGGTGTTGATGCGGTTCCCCGCCCGCATCACGATCTCGTCGTCCTTCACGAGCACGGAGCCGTACGGCTCGTCGCCGCGGGCGGCGGCCTCACGGGCACAGTCCAGCGCTTCGCTCATGTGGGAGTCGTGGTCGAACGCGTCGAGGTCCATGCCGGGACTGACGGCGCCGAGGGGATAGCCGTTCGGCCAATCGGCTGAAGTGAGCGCCCGGCGTGGGTCCGAGTGATGGGCGAGAAGCTGGGGCTGCGTAGCGCGGTCTCGATGGCGCTGGGCGGCATGATCGGCGGCGGCATCTACGCCGTGCTGGGGATCGTCGTCGCCGCCGCGGGCGCGACCGCGTGGCTGGCGTTCCTGCTCGCGGGCGCCGTCGCGCTGTGTGCGGGCTACGCCTACGTGAGCCTGAACCGCCGCGTCGGCCACCCCGGCGGCGCGGTCGTGTTCGTGCAGGAGTACCTCGACTCGTCGACGACGGCGGGAATGGTCGGCTGGACGCTGCTCGTTGGCTACCTCGGCTCGATGGCGATGTACGCGTTCGCGTTCGGGAGCTACTTCGTCGACCTCACGGGCGTCTCCCTCGCGGCGACGCTGCCGATCGTCGGCGCCGTCCCCGTGGCCCGCCCCGCGGCGTCGCTCGCCGTCGTCGGGGCGTTCGTCGCCCTCAACGTCCTCGGCGTCCGGGAGACGGGCGCCGTCGAGGACCTGCTCGTCGCGGCCAAGATCGCCGTGCTCGGCGTGTTCGCGCTGGTCGGGCTCCACTACGGCTGGCAGCGGGGGAGCCTGACGCTCGGGCTCGGCGGGATCGGCGGCGTGGGGGCACTGACGGCCGCGGCGTCGTCGTTCGTCGCGTTCCAGGGCTGGCAGCTGCTGTTCTACGATCAGGACTCGATGGCGACCCCCCGGCGGACGCTCCCGCGGGCGGTGTTCGTCGCGATCCCGGTCGCAGTGGCGATCTACGTCGCGATCGCGCTGGTGACGGTCGCGATCGTGCCCGACCTCGTTCGACAGCGGCCCGAGACCGCACTCGCCGTCGCCGCCGGGGAGTTCCTCGGTCCGGCCGGGCGGGCGGTGATCGGCGCCTCGGCGCTGGTGTCGACGGCGTCGGCGATCAACGCGACGCTGTTCTCCTCGTCGCTGTTGACCCAGCGGCTGGTGACCGACGACCTGCTCCCCCCGCGGATCGGCGCCGCCGACGGGGAGATCGACGGCACGCCGCCGGCCTCCGCGGTGGTCGTGCTCGGCGGCATCACCGCCGCGTTCGCTGTGCTCGGCAGCCTGCAGGGGATCACCTCGTTCGCGTCGCTCTCCTTCATCGTCGTCTTCGGGGGTGCCTGTGCGCTGGCGCTGCGCAACGCCGGGAAGCTCGGCTGTTCGCGGCTGATCCCTGCCGTCGGGCTGCTCGGCTGTGGGACGTTCTTCCCCCTGCTGTTCCTCCGCCTGTACCGGGCGGAACCCGCGACGTTCCGGACGGTCGTGGTGGTCGCAGTCGTCGTGGTGAGCGTGGAGCTGCTGTACTTCCGGCGGCCGGGGCTGTACAAGCGGGTTCGCGAGAGCCTGACCCGCTAATCAGACCGTCGGGAGTCGCCAGTCGTACCGGAGCGCGCCGAGGCGGAGCGCGAGCACGACGCCCGCGGCGAGCAGCGTCGTCGTCCCGGTCCCGAGCCCGACGGCGACCGCCGGCGGGGCGACGGCGCCGCCGGCGACCGCCGGCGTCGCGTAGAAGTCCTCGCGGAGCACCGCCGGCACGCGGGCGAGCAGCAGGTCCGAGAGGCTCCCGCCACCCACACCCGTCAGCGTCGCGGTGACGACGACGCCGAACGGGGAGAGGCCGGCCTCGATCCCCACGGCGGCGCCGGTGGCGGCAAACGCCGCGAGGCCGAGCGCGTCCGGAAGCAGCACCGCGGGGCTCTCCATCAGGTCGCCGCGGACCCGCGTCGCGAGCACCACCGCGAGTGCGACCCCCGCGGCGGCGAACAGCACCTCCGTGTTCGACTGGAGCGACGTTGGGATCCGACCGACCAGCAGGTCACGGATCGTGCCGCCACCGAGCGCGGTGAGGAAGCCGAGCACCGCCACGCCGAACAGGTCGAGGTCGGCGTCGCTGCCTTTCAGTGCGCCGACGACGGCGAACGCGACGAGGCCGATCGCGTTCATCGCCGCGAACGCGGGGCCGGCGTCGACCATCAGTCGCTCGCGTCGGTTTCGGAGATCTGCCGGATGCGATCGACGCCGTCGACCTCGTGGATCGTGTTCGCGACCGCATCGGGGACCAGCGACTCCCAGTCGCCGCCGGTGACCAGTCGCTCGCGGATCTCCGTCCCCTCGAGCACGTCGCGCTGGAACATCGGCGACTGGCGCACGTCGACGCCGGACTCCTCGAACAGGCGGACGACGAGGGGGTTGTTCGAGTACGCCACGTCGAACTTCGGGGTCATCGACTGGACGTGGCCGACCCAGACCGCGTTGCGGTCGAGGTCCTCGATCGGGACGACGTAGGTGGGGATGTCGAGCGACTCCAGCGCTTTCGTCACCATCATCACGCGCTCGCCGGCGGTGAAGGGGTTCCGCGTGGTGTGGGAGTCGCCCGCGGAGCCGATGCCGACCACGAGCTCGTCGACCTCCTCGGCGATCTCCGCCACCATCCGGTGGTGGCCGTCGTGGTACGGCTGAAACCGTCCGATGTAGAACCCCCGCATGCTCACGGCGTTCGCTCCCGGGAGGAATAAAAACGACGGGTCACGACGGGACGTTCATTTATAAGCTATCGAGCGGAACGGAGTTCAGAGAAACGCCGTCTAAAGCCAGTATACTGCCAGATTACGACGGAGGAGCGAATTCCGCTGATGGGGGAAAGTATATCAAGCTCACGAGCCACCTTCGAGGTAGCGACAGCGTTCTATGAGCAACGAAACGGACGATACCGACGTGCCCGACGAGGGGGAGCAGGGGGACGATCCCTTCCCGCTCAACGGGTCGGGCGCCCGAGAGGGCGACCCCGACGAACAGCCCGACCCCCCCACGGAGCAGCAGCGCCGCGGGGAGGACGAGGACGACGCCCCCGAGATCGACGACCTCGGGAGCGAGGTGGAGTTCGACGCCGAGATCGCCGGCGACGAGGAGATCGGGAAGGACGACCTGCTCGGCGGGCTCCGCATCGACTCGACCAGCGAGATCGAAGTGCCGGATCGGCTGGTCGATCAGGTGATCGGACAGGAGCACGCCCGGGACGTCGTGATGAAGGCGGCCAAGCAGCGCCGCCACGTGATGATGATCGGCTCCCCCGGGACGGGGAAGTCGATGCTCGCGAAGGCGATGGCCGAGCTCCTGCCGAAAGAGGAGCTGCAGGACGTACTCGTCTACCACAACCCGGACGACAGCAACGAGCCGAAAGTCCGGACCGTGCCCGCGGGGAAGGGCGAACAGATCATCGACGCCCACAAGGAGGAGGCCCAGAAGCGCGACCAGCTTCGCAGCCTCCTGATGTGGATCGTGATCGCGGTCGTCGCCGGCTACGCCATCCTCGCGATGGGGAACCCCATCATCGCCGTGATCGCGGCGGTGCTGATCTACATCGGGTTCCAGTACATCTCGCGGGGCAACGACGCGATGATCCCGAACCTGCTGGTCAACAACGCCGACACGAAGACGGCGCCGTTCGAGGACGCCACGGGCGCCCACGCGGGTGCGCTGCTGGGCGACGTGCGCCACGACCCGTTCCAGTCCGGCGGGATGGAGACGCCGAGCCACGACCGCGTCGAGGCCGGCGCCATCCACAAGGCGAACAAGGGCGTGCTGTTCATCGACGAGATCAACACGCTCGACGTGCGCTCCCAGCAGCACCTCATGACCGCGATCCAGGAGGGCGAGTTCGGGATCACGGGCCAGTCCGAGCGCTCCTCGGGCGCGATGGTCCAGACCGAGCCCGTGCCGACTGACTTCGTGATGGTCGCGGCGGGGAACATGGACGCGATGGAGAACATGCACCCCGCGCTCCGGAACCGCATCCGCGGCTACGGGTACGAGGTGTACATGGACGACACCATCCGCGACAGCCCGGAGATGCGCCGGAAGTACGCGCGCTTCGTGGCCCAGGAGGTCGAGAACGACGGCCGCCTGCCCCACTTCACGGACGACGCCGTCGAGGAGGTCATCCTCGAAGCCCGGCGCCGCGCCGGCCGGAAGGACCACCTCACGCTCGAACTCCGTTCACTCGGTGGGCTCGTTCGCGTCGCGGGCGACATCGCCCGCGGCGAGGGCGCGGAGTCGACGACGCGCGAGCACGTGCTCGAAGCCAAGGGTCGCAGCCGCTCGATCGAGCAGCAGCTCGCCGACGACTACATCGAGCGCCGGAAGGACTACGAGCTGCAGGTCTCCGAAGGCTACCAGGTGGGCCGCGTCAACGGCCTCGCCGTGATGGGGCAGGACTCGGGGATTATGCTGCCCGTGATGGCGGAGATCACCCCCTCCCAAGGGATGGGCGGGCAGGTGATCGCGACCGGGCAGCTACAGGAGATGGCTGAGGAATCGGTGCAGAACGTCTCGGCGATCATCAAGAAGTACACCGACGAGCAGATCTCGGACAAGGACATCCACATCCAGTTCATCCAGACCGGCCAGCAGGGCGTCGACGGCGACTCGGCGTCGATCACGGTCGCGACGGCGGTGATCTCCGCGCTGGAGGACATCGGCGTCGACCAGAGCCTCGCGATGACGGGCTCGCTGTCGGTGCGCGGGGACGTGCTCCCCGTCGGCGGGGTGACCCACAAGATCGAGGCCGCCGCGAAGGCGGGCTGTGACCGCGTGATCATCCCCAAGGCCAACGAGCAGGACGTGATGATCGAAGAGGAGTACGAGGAGATGATCGAGATCATTCCGGTCTCGCACATCTCCGAGGTGCTCGAAGTCGCCCTCGAGGGCGAGGGCGAGAAGGACTCGCTCGTGAGCCGCCTCAAGAGCATCACTGGCTCGGCGCTGGAGAGCTCCGAGGTCACGAAGCCGACGGGCGGGTCGGAGCCGACGCCGCAGTAAGCGGTCTCTTTCGAGGACATCTTTTCGGTGACACCGTAGTGGACAGCGACGGTGTCGACGTTGTCTCACAGTTCCGGAGACGATACTGCCGGGGCAGCGGAGAACGACAGGGGTGATGCGAAGGTCGGATTGTCGGGGTTGGACGCCACGAACGTTCCGAGGCCGCAGTCGAACGACGTCGAGGGGCTCGACCGAGTGAAGCGGTCGGAGTGTTCGGCTCCCCTCGCAGAGTCAGCGGTTGGAGTCTGGCGAGCCCTGGGATTGTCACGAAGGTAGCAGCCGAAGGAGTGCGTACCGGAAGCCACAGCGCGACGCCCGTGTCCGGGAGCGTCGGGATGAATCAGCGGTCCCCCACCGGAGTCGACGCCTCAGTTCCCGGTCCAGCGTAGCAGCGCCAGCGTCCCCTCGTAGAGGACGATCATCGTCGCCGCGATGATGAACGGCGTCATCCCCGTCGGGTCGGGGTTGACGAGGAACGCGATGGTGAGGAAGCCGCCCCAGAACAGCAGGCGCTTGTCCTCCAGCCACTCCCGGGTGACGATCCCCATCATGATCGCGAGCATGATGAACAGCGGGATCTGGAAGATCACCGCCATGTAACTCATCAGGACGATGATCAGCGAGAACGTGCTCTCCAGCCCGTAGGCGACGGTGGCGACGTTCTCGTCGGTGTAGACGGTGAAGTACTGCATGATCGCCGGGATGATCACGAAGTGGGAGAACGCCATCCCGATCGTGCCGAGGATCAGGCTCGTCGGGATCGCCGCGAGGTAGTACCGTCGCTCCCGGGGGTAGAGCCCGGGGCGCATGAACATGTACGTCTCGTAGACGAACACCGGCAGGGCGATGAGCAGCCCCGCCAGCGCGGTCACTTTGAGCTTGGTGAGCACCAGCTCCAGCGGACCGTACACGCGCGGCCGGCGCCCCTCGATCTCGGGCGCACCGGGGATCGCGTTGTTCCAGAGCGCGTCGATGATGTCCACCGCCGTGGGCACCTGCTCGAACGCCTGTCCGAGTCCGAGCAGCGTCAGCGCCACCGCGCCGCCGACGATGAACACCACCGACAGCCGCTTCATCATCTCCTCGATGTGGGCCGCCAGCGGCATCTCCTCGTCCGAGTCGGGGCCCTCACCGAGCAGCCCGTCGTCGGTGTCGAACCCGTCGTCGTCCGTTTCGGCCGCCCGCTCCGTCTCCGGCTCGTCGTCGATCGACGGCATCGTCGCACCGCGCTCCTCGGGCGACGTGGGCGTCTCCGTGATGTCGTAGTCCTCGAAGACGTGTTCAGCCTCGAACTCGTCGTCGTCCTCGCCTTCCTCGTCGTCCGTATCGTCCTCTCCTGTGTCGCTCTCGTCCTCGCGCGCACCGTTGTCGGGGCCGAGCCCCTCGACGTTCGTGAACTCCGGGGCGTCGTCCGCTTCCTCGTCGGACTCGCTCACGTCGTCGCCCGCGTCGTCGACCGGCTCGTCCTCGTCGTGCGGTTCCGACTCGTTCGCCGTCGTCCGTTCGGCGTCGTCCGTGGGCTCCTCCGACGCCGTCCGCTCTTCGTCGGAACCGGGCGCCGACGAGTCGGACGGCTCCCGTCCCTCCTCGTCGTCCGGTTCCTCGGCCATATGGGTCGGTATCGCTCACGCGGTCTTATAGGCCTTTCCGGATCGCCCGCCCGCGAGGTGGAAAGGTTGATAACGCCGAAGTGGCTCCTTCTCGCTATGTCCAGCGCGCTCGACGACGATACCCAGCGCGCCATCGCCGAGGGGCGGGAGACGGCGGGTGCGGTGCTCCGATCCGCACAGAAGGATCTCCAGAAGGTCTTCGTCGTCTTCCTCATCGGTTTCTTGGGCGTGTTCATGACGCTCCAACGGGGTGCGTGGGAGTGGCTCAAAGGCGTCACCACCCGACGCATGCCCGCGGAGCTCCAGTCCCAGTTCGACATCATCGCCCAGACGCCGTTCGACGTGATCCTGCTCCAGGCGAAGATATCGCTCGTGGCGGGGCTGATCGTTGCCTCGCCCGCCCTCGTCTACTTCTCCCGCGACGCCCTGAAGGAGCGGGGGCACTGGCCGTCGATCTCGGTGGCCCGGTGGAAGATCGCCGGGATCGCCCTGCTCGCGGCCGTGCTGTTCATGGGCGGGATGGCGTACGGCTATCTCCTCTTCTTCCCGATCATGTTCAACTTCCTCGCCGGCAACGCCGTGTCGGCGGGGTTTGCCCCCTACTGGTCGATCGTCCTCTGGACCCAGTTCGTCCTGCTGCTGACGTTCTCCTTCGGGCTGGCGGCCCAGATGCCCCTCGCCATCACGGGGCTCTCCTACACCGGGATCGTCCCCTACGAGCAGTTCCGCGACAAGTGGCGCTACGCCGTCGTCGCGATCTTCGTCTTCGGCGCCGTGTTCTCGCCGCCGGACCCGTTCACCCAGATCATGTGGGCGGTGCCGCTGCTCGCCCTCTACGGGTTCAGCCTCTACCTCGCGAAGTTCGCGGTCACGATGAAACGCGGCAGCGAACGGCTCTCCGTCGGCGGCGTGCTCCGGCGCAACTGGAACGCGACCGCGGCGCTGCTCGTCGCCGGCGTCGCCGTCGCGTGGCTCTACGCCAACACGGGCGGCCGCGGCGCGATCAACGCCGGCCTCGAAGCGATCGGCAGCAGCTACCGCGCGCCCGCAGTCGACGGGCTCACGTCGCTCTCGGCGACCGCGAACGTCGTGCTGATCGGGCTCGCCGTCGGCGCCGTCTTCGCCGTCGTCGGCCTGCTGCTGTTCGCGTACCGCGAACTCGAAGAGACGGTCGATCCCGACGCCGAGATGGGCGACCCGACCGGGATCGACCTCGCGGCGCTCGACGAGGACGGCGTCCGCGCGGCGCCGATCGAGGCGTTCGAGTCGATGAGCGAGCCCGAGGCGCTCGAGGCCGCCCAGAACGCCATCGACGAGGGCGACCACGGGAAGGCACAGGCCATCCTCGACCGCCACGACGAGGCCCACGAGCCCGATCCCGACGCGCCCGAGCCCCCGGCTCACGAGAGCGATCCGCTGTTCACCCCGGTCGGCCCGATCGACGCGATCCGGCGCGGTCGGGAGTGGGTCGACTGGGGCCAGCGCCTCCGCCGGCAGGGCCAGCCCCTCGCCGTGTTCGCGGTGGTGCTGTTCGGCCTCGCGTACGCCGTGCTCGGCTACCCCGGCGAGGTGAACGCGCTGCTCGCACAGGGCGGGTTCGAGTTCAGCGTCCCCGCCTTCGGCTACTCGACGGTCGTCGCCGCCGGGATCGCCGCCGCAGGGGTGCTCGCCGTCGTCGCCGGCCTCGTCGGGATCTACGTCCTGCTCGCGTGCTACTTCGCGGGCACCGACCCCACCGCGGTGAACGTCGGGCAGCTCTCGACCGAGGAGCTCGAACGCGCGCCGCCGGCGACGTTCACGGCGCTCAGCGAGCAGGAGGCGAACTTCTACGCCAACCGCGCGCTGGCGGCCGACGACGACAGCCGCGCACGGCTGATCCTCGACCGCTACGACGACGCGACCGCCGCGGCCGAGGCGGAAGACGAGGAGGACGAGGCGGAGCCGGGGAGCGTGAGCGACCGCACCCAGCGCGCCGGCAGCACGTTCCTCGACGAGTTCGCCGAGGACACCGACGAGGACGACATCGGCGGCTACTACAAGGACATCCAGTTCATCATCGGCTCGCTCACCTCGGGGCTGTTCTACATCGTCGGGACGTTCATGGCCGTGATGGCGGGCTCGTTCTTCTGGCTCTACACGGGCGGCATCCGCGACGTGTACGCGGACTTCCTCTCCCGCGTGCCGGGCGAGGTGCTCGAACCCGGGCAGACGGCGATGGAGGCGTCGAAGGTGATCGCGCTCCACCCCGTCGAGGCGCTGGTGTTCGAGGTGAAGTTCTCGGCGCTGCTGGGCGTCGCCGCGGCCCTGCCGCTGATCGCGTACTTCGCGTGGCCGGCGCTGCGCGACCGCGGGTTCGTCCGCGGGCGCCGCGAGGTCATCTTCGGTTGGGCCGCGCTGCTGAGCGCGGGGCTACTCGGCGGGCTCGTGTTCGGCTACTTGGAGGTGGCGCCGCGGATCATCTCCTACCTCGTCGAGGACGCGCTCGCGGCGAACATGACGATCAGCTACCGGATCACCGACTTCTTCTGGCTGATCTTCTTCACCACCGCCGGGATCGGCATCCTCGCGGACGTGCCGGTGCTGATGGCGCTGCTGAACACCGCGGGGATTCCCTACACCGCGATGCGGAACCGCTGGCGCGAGGTGATGATCGGCATGATGCTCGTCGCCGCGCTGCTGACCCCGGCGGACGCGCTCACGATGATCATGATCACGATCCCGCTGATGGCCGCCTACGGCGTCGGTCTCGGGCTGCTGTTCGTGCTCACCCTCGGCGGCCGACGCAACCTCCGGAAACCCACGATCGGTGCCGGAGCGAGCGACGACGGGTAGCACGACCGAAACGCCGTTTTCGCGCCGGTGAACCGACCGCCGAACGGTGCGTTTTTGCGTCCCCCTCGGGTACTCCCTGAAGATGACTGCACGAATACCGAACCGACCGGCACGGACCGCCGTCGGTCAGGCAGCGACCGGGGGAGCGGAGGGCGACCGATGAGCAAGGTGTCCGTCGAGATCCCCGACGAGCTGCTCGAGGATCTGGACGAGCACGTCGGCGACGACGCGAAGTTCGTCAACCGCAGCGACGCGGTCCGGGCGTCGATCCGGAAGACGCTCGACCGCCTCGACGAGATCGACGAGCGACAGGGCCGACTGGAGGAAGACGACGAATGAGCGCCGAACGCCGTCCCCTCCCCGTCGACCGGCTGCTGCTGGTGGCGCTGTTCGTCACCGCGCTCGTCGTCGCCCAGCTCACTGCCGCGAAACTGCTCTCCTTCCAGCTGCCGTTCTCGATCCCGGTCGCGGGCAGCGCGCTCACGCTCCCGGGCGCCGCGCTCGCGTACGCCGTGACGTACTTCGCGTCGGACTGCTACGCCGAACTGTACGGGAAGCGGGCCGCTCGCGAACTGGTCAACGTCGCCTTCCTCATGAACTTCGTCGTGCTGGCGCTGGTGTGGAGCACCATCGTCGCCCCCGCGGCCGACCCCGCGTTCGCGAGCACGTTCGCCTCCGTACTCGGCGCGTCGACGAACATCGTCGTCGCCAGCCTACTGGCGTACGTCGTCAGTCAGAACTGGGACGTGCTCGTCTTCCACCGACTGAAGGATCTCACCGACGGCGACAAGCTCTGGCTGCGCAACGTCGGCTCGACCGCCAGCAGCCAGCTGATCGACACGGTGATCTTCGTCGGCGTCGCGTTCTGGGTGCTCCCCGAACTGGGGATCGGCACCGAACTGGGGCTGCCGCTGGTCGGCGGCGGCCCGGTGCCGAGCGTCGCCGCGCTGATCGTCGGCCAGTACGTGCTGAAGCTCGCGATCGCGCTGATCGACACGCCGTTCGTCTACGCGGTCGTCGGCGCAGTTCGACGACGGGACGCGGGCGAGCGGCGACTGTTCGCGTCGTAGTCGACACGGACTGCGTGGATTTTTCTCGCCGGCGCCCCGAGTCGGCGCCGATGGACGAACAACGTGTCCAGACGGCGCTGTACGCCGCCGCAGCCGTACTGATCGCGGCCGTCGGCGTCGTGTTCGTCGTCCGCCCGGGGAGCCCCGCCGACTGGGCCTACGCGCTCGTCGCCCTCGGGACGGCGTTCTTCGCCGCCAGCGCGGTGCCGCGGGTCCGGGAACACGGCGCGTACAACGCTCTCGGCGCGGCGTTCGCGGCCGCGGTCTGCACCGTCGCCTACGTCGGCAGCGGGGCGCTGTTCGTCGGCATCCTCGCCGTGTTCAGCGCGGTCGGGACGCTCGTCGAGCTGTACAACTGGCGGGCCGGAACGACGTACCTCCGGCTGTAGCGGCCGACAGCTTCCTCCCGTCGCGTATCGACGGTCGTGTATGGGCAGTGACGGCCTCGTCGACCTCGATCAGGACACCTGGACGGTGCTGGCGAAGTACAACCTCGTGCTGACGACGCTGTTCGGGCTGTTGACGGTGTGGGTCCGAACCGCGCCCCCGGCGAACCCAGAGAGCGTGCTGCTCGTCCAGAACGGCGTGCTCGCGCTGCTGTTCGGCTCGATCCAGACGTACGCCTGGATCTCGAGTTAGTCGACGCGCTCGGCGAATGCGAAGTTGGGCTTCACGTCCGTGATCGTGACCTCGACCGTCTCCCCCTCGTCGGCACCGGCGACGAACACCGTGAACGAGTCGACTTTCGCGATCCCGTCGCCCTCCTCGCCGGTGTCGGTGATCTCGACGGTGCGCTGCTCGCCCTCCGAGACGGGCGCGGTGGTGTACCCCTTCGCGACGAGGTACACCTCGCTGGAGGAGTCCCGGGAGGCGTCGGGGTTCACCCGGCGGACGTACTGGAACGACGCCTCGATGTCGGCTTCGAGGTCGTCGAGATCCTTCCCTTGGAACACCTTCGCGACGAAGTCGCCGCCGGGGGCGAGCACCTCCTCTGCGGTCTCGTAGGCGATCCGGGCGAGGTGGACCGAGCGCGCGTGATCGAGTTCGTACTCGCCGGTCATGTTCGGCGCCATGTCCGAGATCACCACGTCGGCCTCGCTGCCGCCGAGCTCGCGCCGGAGACGGTCCCGCGTCTCCGTCTCGGTCATGTCACCCGGGATCGTGCTCACTTGGTGGGCCTCGAGCTCGTCGATGCGCTGGAGATCGACCCCAACGACCTTCCCCTGCGGGCCGACTTCCTCGGCGGCGACCTGCAGCCACCCGCCGGGCGCGGCGCCGAGGTCGACGACCGTGTCGCCGTCGTCGAAGAGGTTCGCGGTCTCGTCGAGCTGCTGGAGCTTGTACGCCGAGCGGGCGCGGTACCCCTCCTGCTTGGCGCGGTTGTAGTAGTCGTCCTTGCCGGTCATCGTCGGCCACCCCATCGAGAAACGGTGCGTGAACGCTCGTTCATACCGGTATCGACGCCGCCGATCCGGAAAGGGACATCGGATGGTACTCGCTCCTCGCGTCACCGACCGAGGCCGATCGCCGTCAGGTCCTCGTTCAGAGACAGAACATGAACGGGTACACCAGCGCCACTCGGTCGCCGTCGTCGAGTTGGGTCCCGAAGCCGTCCAGCAGTTCGTTGAACTGTCCGTTCACGAGCACGCGGGCGAACGCCCGGGTCCGCTCGCCCTCGGGGTTGCGCTCCCACCGGCCCGGCGGCTCGCCCGGGTAGTCGGCCCAGCCGTTTGCGGTCTCCTCGTCCTCCGTCTCGGCCAGCAGCATCTCCTCGCAGCCGTGCTCCTCGAAGAAGGCGTCGAGGAACGCGCCGAGCGTGTCACCCTCGAACGTGAACTCGAACTCGTGGTCGCCGAGCTCTCGGCGGACGTGGCCGGTGGCTTTCACCTCGACGGTGGTCGTCGCCGTCTGTTCGGTGCCGACGGTGCTCATGGCGGGACGGACGGTCGGCGTCCGCATACGACTGTAGCCGAACGTGTTCGGCACCCGCCGCTCAGTCGAGCACGGACTCCGGGAGGTACGCCGTCACCGTCCAGTTCGGGGCGTCGACCACCTGACTGATCTTGAGGTCGACGGCCGCCGAGCAGAGCACGTAGGCGTCCGACCGGGAGAGCCCGCGGCGCTCGTGGAGGTGGGCGATCATCCGCCGGACCGCCCGCTTCGTCGCGTCCATCAGGTCCGGCGCGATGCCGGTCGTGGCGTACATCGGCTCGTCCCGTCCGGTCGGGGTGAACGGGCCCGTGGTCTCGAACTCCGGCTGGGTCACGGATCGATCGGCGAGATCGAAGCGTGCGGTCACCGACATAGGGGCCTCGATCCCGGTGATACAGACCTCGCCGTCGCCCTGTGCCGCGTGACAGTCGCCGACGGAGAACAGCGCGCCGGCGACCTCGACGGGCAGGTAGAGCGTCGATCCAGCGGTGAGGTGTTTCACGTCCACGTTCCCCCCGACGCTCCGCGGGGGCATCGTGCTGGCCGGGCCCTCGGCGGGAGCGACGCCGAGGTTCCCGGGGAACGGCGCGATGGGGACCGAGACGGCCGGGGCGTCGTCGTCGCGGAAGCGAGCGACCCGCGTCCCGTCCGCAGTCGTGTCCAGCTCCCACGTGCGGACGTGCGGCTCCGGGAACGACTCGGGGAGGAGGCCGCCGCCGCTGTCGCCCGGCGGCACCGTCGAAACGCCCCAGCCCTCGTGTTCGAACGCGAGCAGGTCGACCCGGAGCGTGTCGCCGGGTTCGGCGCCCGCGATCGCGACGGGGCCGGCGAGCGGGTGGCCCTCGGCGTCGACGGCGGCCACGTCCTCGGTGGTCGGGTCTCGCGGGAGCTGTCGGTCGTAGGCGTCGCGGCAGTCGAACTGAACGACCTCGCCCGGCTCGACCGTGATCGCCGGATCGAGGTCCGGGTCCCACACGTAGTGGCGGTTGGCGGCCGTGTCGGCCAGTCGGTGGTCGGGGTCGGGCGCGTCGTCGACGGCGAAGCGGCGGTCGGCCATGGACGGTGTCGCGTCCGGGCGGTGATAACGGTGGCTCGACGCCGCCGCGGACCGCCGATTGCTCAACGCTTTTCCCCCGTTCGCCCCAACGACCGGACACATGCGCGACACCGACCTCGACTTCGTCCCGTTCGGCGAGAGCGGGCTCCAGACCAGCGAACTCCAGTTCGGCACGTGGCGGTTCGGCCGCGAGACCGAGGAAGGCAACCTCGAGATCGGCGAGGAGCGCGCGAAGACGCTGCTCGACGCCTACGCCGACGCCGGCGGGCGCTACATCGACGCCGCCGACGTGTACGGCGGCGGGCAGGCCGAGGAGTGGATCGGCGACTGGCTGGCCGAGCGCGACCGCGAGCGCTACACGGTCGCCTCGAAGATCTACTGGCAGATCCGGGAGGGCGACCCCAACAGCCGCGGCACGAACCGGAAGAACCTCCGCCACCGCGTCGACGAGATCCTCGACCGGCTCGGCACCGACTACGTCGACGTGCTCTACCTCCACCGCTGGGACGGCGAGACGCCGACCCGCGAGACGATGAAGACGCTGAACGGCCTCGTGGAGGACGGCAAGGTCCACTACCTCGGCGCGTCGACGCTGACCCCCAACGCGTGGCGGGTCGCGAAGGCAAACGAGATCGCCCGCGCGGAGGGCTGGGAGCCGTTCACGGTGCTCCAGCCGCGCTACAACCTCGTCGACCGCGAGATCGAGGGGGATTACCTCCAGTTCGCCCGCGAGGAGGAGCTGGCAGTCTGCCCGTGGAGCCCGCTCGGACAGGGCTTCCTGACCGGGAAGTACGACCGCGAGGACGGGCTGACCGGCGAGTCCCGCGCCGCGGAGTCGAGCCGGTTCGAGCAGGCGTACCTCACGGAGACGAACTTCGACGTGCACGACGTGCTCGACGAAGTGGCCGAGGAGGTGGGCGCGTCGCCGGCTCAGACCGCGCTGGCGTGGCTGATGCACCGCGACGGCGTGACCGCGCCTATTGTTGGTGCTCGCACGGTCGAGCAGTTGGAGGAGAACCTCGGGGCGGCGGAAATTGACTTGTCCGAGGAGCAGGTGGATCGACTGACCGAGGCGAAAGGCGGGCCGTACGCGAAGCTGTAGAGTTCGGCGTCTCCGTTGGTGGTTTTTCCGGCCGGTCGAAGCGCGCTCGCGGAACTGAGAACACCGTGAAAGCCCCTGCCCCTTTCAGTCCCACCCACCAGCACCGTGCGCCGGGCACGAGGCCCATCATCAGAAATCTCCGATTTCTGGTGACGCCGACCGTTGGCGCTCGCGAGGCGTCCACTGCCACCGCAGCCGGCGGTGGCGCGCGACGTGAGCAGGGCGGGACCGGAGGTCCCGCTGGCAGTGCGGGCGACGCGTGGGTCGCCCGCACGACGCCGACGGCGCGAACGAGCGCGCGAGGGACGAGCGAGCACCGCGAGCGAGTCGGCTGGGGAGGATCGAGGGCTGTGCTGGTGGGTGGGGCTTTCACGGTGCTGCTGGCCCTGCCAGTCGACGATCACGATCCAGTAGTGGCTTTGACGAAGTCGCTAACCGTGACGGCCACAACCCCACCCAACACCCAGAATTCCGGAAACACTCCCACGCCACCGGACGCCTTATTCCTCCCCTCCACCCACCCATCAGCATGGTCGTAGACTTACGCTCCGACACCGTCACCAAACCCTCGGACGCGATGCGGGAGGCCGCGAAGAACGCCGACGTCGGCGACGACGTGTACCGCGACGATCCGAGCGTCAACGAACTCGAGCGCCGCGCCGCCGAGATCCTCGGGAAGGAGGCCGGCCTGTTCGTCCCGAGCGGCACGATGGGCAATCAGGTCGCGATCCGGACCCACACCGACCGCGGGCAGGAGCTGCTCGCCGACGAGCACGCCCACGTCCTGAAGTGGGAGCTCGGTGCGGTCGCCCAGCTGAGCAGCCTCCAGACCCGGCTGCTCGACTTCGGCGAGTCGGCCGTCCCGACCCCCGAGCAGGTCCGGGAGGGGATCGTCGAGGAGAGCCTCCACGAGGCCGGCACGGGGCTGTTCTGTCTGGAGAACACCCACAACTACCGCGGCGGCGTCGCGATCTCGAAAGCCGAGATCGACGCCGCGGCCGAGGTCGCCCACGAGCACGGCGTGCCCGTCCACTTGGACGGCGCGCGGCTGTTCAACGCCGCCGAGGCGCTCGACACCGACGCCGCCGAACTGGCCGAGAACGCCGACAGCGTGATGTTCTGTCTCTCGAAGGGGCTCGGCGCCCCCGTCGGCTCGATGCTCGTCGGCGACCAAGGGTTCATCGACCGCGCGCGCCGGACCCGGAAGCTGTTCGGCGGCGGGATGCGACAGGCCGGCATGATCGCCGCGCCGGGCCTGCTCGCGCTGGAGAACCGCGGCCACCTCGAAGCCGACCACCGGCGCGCCGAGCGCATCGCCGAGGGGCTGGGCGAGATCGACGGGATCGAGACGACCGCGCCCGACACCAACATCGTCGTCGCCGACGTGGCGGGGACGGGGCTGAGCGCCGAGGCGTTCGTCGGCGAGATCGAACAGCACGGCGTGCTCGCGGTGGCGTTCGGCGAGACGACGGTGCGGTTCACCACGAACTGGGACGTGAGCGACGGCGACGTCGAGAGCGCGATCGACTCCGTGCGGACCGCGATGGCCGAGCGCTGAGGCTGCCCGGGCAGTTCCCACGTTCTCGGAATCGTCGGACCGGACTTTTGAGAGGGGAACCAACGATCAGGTAGAAGGAGGTAGAAGGACAATGTCCATCGCAACCCTCGAAGAAGACGTGTTCGGCGAACCGCTAACCCCGTTCGAGCGTCTCGCTGCGGGGATCCCCGCCGCACTCGCCGCGGCGGGTCACGTGCTGCTGGTCGCCGTCGCCGCGCTGCTCCTGTTCGTGCTGGTGACGGCGCCCTGAGAACCGGCTCGACCCATTTTCCGAGTGAGCGGGAGGATTCAGACGGTGTCGAACTCGAAGCGCGCGCCGCCGTCCTCGCTCTCCCCGACCGACACCGACCAGCCGTGGGCCTCCGCGATGCTCTCGACGATCGGGAGGCCGAACCCCGTCCCTTCGTCGCTGGTGGTGACGCCGGTGTCGAACGGGTCGATGCCGTCGTCGATACCGGGGCCGTCGTCGGCGACGAAAAAGCCCTCGCGGTCGGGCAGCGTGCCGACAGTCACCGTCGGCTCGTCGCCGGCGTGTTCGACCGCGTTCCGGTAGAGGTTCTCGAACAGTTCGATCAGTCGGTCGGGGTCGGCGTCGATCGTCGCGTCGGCGTCGACGGCCAGCGACGCCCCGTCGGTGGCGACGTGGGTCCACGCCTCCCGTGCGACGGCGGCGAGGTCGACTCGCTGGGTCTCGCCCACGTCCTGCCCCTCGCGGGCCAGCGTCAGCAGATCGGTGACGAGGTGGTTCATCCGGTCGAGCGCGTCCTCGACGTTGTCGAGCTTGTCGAGGTCGCCGGTCTCCCTGACGAGGTCGAGGTAGCCCGACGCGACGTTGAGGGGGTTGCGCAGGTCGTGGGAGACGACGCTCGCGAACTGGTCGAGGCGTTCGTTCTGCCGGCGGAGCTCGGCCTCGCGCTCGCGGCGTTCGGTCACGTCGGAGTAGATGGCGTACCCCGGCGCGTTCTCCTCGCCGACCTCCAACGGCGTGACCTGCAGCAGGAAGTGTTTGGTGCCGTCGACCGTCTCGCGTTCGACCTCGGTCTGGACCCGTTCGCCGTTCGCGAGCTGTTCGTTGTACGAGTCCGCCTCCGCCTCGTTCTCGGGCGGGACGATGTACTCGTCGAGCGACTCCGCCTCGATCTGCTCGGCGGCGTAGCCGAACGTGCGCTCGAACGCGCCGTTGACCCGGCGAACGATCGGCTCGCCGTCGATCATCTCGTAGGAAACCGCGGCGCCCGGGATGTTCTCGAACAGCGCTTCGAAGCTGTCCCGCTGGCGGCGGAGATCCGCCTCCGCGCGGACGCGCTGCAGCGCCACCCCGACGTGGGCCATCAACAGCTCCGCGAGTTCGAGATCCTCCTCGTCGAACGCGTGGGGCTCGGTCGAGACCGCCTGGAACACGCCGAGATCGCCGATCGGGACCGAGATCGCCGACTCGAACTCGGGGCTCGTGGGCCGGGAGTCTGGATCGCTGTGGACGTCGGTGTGGAGGAACGACTCGCCGGTGCGGACGGTCTTGCCCGCGATCCCCTCCGAGATGTGCATCTTCCGGCCCGCGTCCTCGGAGATGCCGCCGGACTCCGCGACGGGGACGAGCATGTCGCCCTCGCGGAGGTCGAGCTTGCTCATGTCGAGGTCGAGCACGTCCTCCGCGGCGTCGATCGCGATGTCGAGCAGCTCCTCCTCGGACTCGACGACGCCGAGCTCCATCGCCGTCGTGTGGAGCCGCTCGATCACCCGCCGGGACTCCCGGAGCGCCTCCTCCGAGCGGATGCGGTCGAGCGTCGACTCCGCGTAGCCGACCAGCAGCTCCACGAGTTCGAGATCCTCCTCGTCGAACGTTCCGGTCTCGTCGGAGATCACCTGGAACACGCCCGACCCGCCGACGGGGACGCTGATCGCTGACCTGACCGTCTCGTCGGCCGGCTCGGCGTCGGGGTTGGCCTCGGCGTCGTCGATGAGGAACGAGCGCTCCTCGTTGTACGTCCGGCCGACGATGCCCGCGTCGGTCGACACCTGCTCCAACCTCTCGGTGGCGCCCCCGACCGGCTGCAGCTCGCCGCCCTGCTCGATCAGGAGCACCGACTGGTCGAGTTCGAGCACGTCCGACGCGATGTCGACCACGCGCTGGTACAGCGCGGACTCCGACTCGGCGCCGATCAGCGACGGCGCGGCCTCGTGGAGCAGGGTGATGCGCTCCTGTCGGTCCCGGAGATCCATCTCGGCGCGCAGCCGGGCGTCGACCTGTGCACCGTGGTTAGCCAGTAGCTGGGCGAACTCCAGGTCGGTCTCGTCGTAACTCCCCACTTTGGGCGAGAGGCCGCCGAACACGCCGATATCGCCGAAAGGCACCGCGATGCCAGAGCGTAACCCCTCGACGCGTTGTTCGGCAACCGGGTGGCTCTCGATGTCGTTGACGATCGCCGGCTCGCCGCTCCGCCGCACCTCGGAAAGAATGCCGAACCCCGAATCGGCCGTCTCCGGAGTATCCGGGTCGGTCGAGGCCGCAAGCCGGAACGCGTCGCCGTCGTGGAGATAGAGGACCGCGATACCGAACCCGAGCACTTCGGTCCCTATCTCGACGATCCGCTGATGGAGCTTCGACCGCTCCTCGAACCCAACGAGCTCCGCTGAACCCTCGTGGAGCCGGGCGATCCGCTCGCGGTTGGGGGTGCCGCCGACGGCCGCCGTCACGCGGTCGCCGAGATCGGTCGGAGAGCCGTCGTCCGCGTCCCCCTCTTCGCTCCGGGTGGAGACCGTCTCCCCCTGACAGTCGACGATCGGGCAGCCGGCCTCGGAGGCCGCGGCCGCCAGCGACGCCGGGACCGAGTCGTCGCAGGCGACCAAACAGTCCGGATGTGACTCTTCGAACGCAGCGACCGCCGCCTCGGGCGCCTCGACGCGGCCGACGAACCCGTCCCGATCGAGCAGCGATCCCGCCGCTTGACAGGGGTTTTCGCCGACCACGAGGATCTCGGTTCGATATGCCACAGTGTAGACAGCTACTGTTTCTCTTGCGAGACGGTCGCATATGTGTTTCGGTGGCGCGGCTCGCAAGGAGCGTCTGACGCCCCCGGTCAGGTCGGCGTACGCGGACGGGTCAGGCGTTCCGGCCGGCGGGGATCGATCGACTCGCCCGCACGAACCCCGGAATCCTTTTGCCCGGCGGTTGACCACATCCGGTAATGAGTGAGCTCGAGAGCGAGTACCGTCTCGACTACTTCGCCGAGAACGGGTTCGAACGGCAGACCTGTTCGTCGTGTGGCGCCCACTTCTGGAGCCGCGTCGAGCGCGACACCTGCGGCGAGCCCCCCTGTGAGGACTACGGGTTCATCGACGACCCCGGTTTCGACGAGTCGTACTCGCTTGCGGAGATGCGCGAGGCGTTCCTGTCGTTCTTCGAGGCGCACGACCACGAGCGGGTCGACCCCGCGCCCGTCGCCGCCAACCGCTGGCGCGACGACGTGTTGCTGACACAGGCGTCGATCTACGACTTCCAGCCACACGTCACCAGCGGCGAGTCGCCGCCGCCGGCGAACCCCCTCGTCGTGTCCCAGCCCTGCATCCGGATGCAGGACATCGACAACGTCGGGAAGACCGGCCGCCACACGATGGCGTTCGAGATGGGCGGCCACCACGCGTTCAACGCCGACGAGGGCACCGACTACGCCTACGAGGGCGAAGTGTACTGGAAGGACCAGTGTGTGGAGTACTGTGAGGAGTTCTTCGCCTCCATGGGTGTCCCCCGCGAGGAGATCACGTTCATCGAGGACCCGTGGGTCGGCGGCGGCAACGCCGGGCCCGCGTTCGAGGTGATCTACAAGGGGCTCGAACTCGCGACGCTCGTGTTCATGATGCTCGAGCAGGACCCCGACGGCGAGTACGAGATGAAGGACGGCAACACGTACTCAGAGATGGACCGCCGGGTCGTCGACACGGGGTACGGGATCGAGCGCTGGACGTGGATGAGTCAGGGCACCCCCACGGTGTACGAGGCGATCTACCCCGAGTCCATCGAGTTCCTCAAGGAGAACGCCGGGATCGAGATGACCGAGGCGGAGCAGGAGCTCGTCCACCGCGCCTCCAAGCTGGCGGGTCACATGGACATCGACGAGGCCGAGGACATGGAGGCCGCCCGCGACAACATCGCCGAGCGGCTGGACGTGCCCGTCGAGCGCCTCGAATCGCTGATGGAGCCACTGGAGTCGATCTACGCCATCGCCGACCACGCGCGCTGTCTCGCCTACATGTTCGGCGACGAGATCGTCCCCTCGAACGTCGGCACGGGCTACCTCGCCCGGATGGTGCTCCGCCGGACGAAGCGACTGGTCGACGACGTGGGCATCGACGTGCCGCTGGACGAACTGGTCGACCGTGAGGCCGAGCGGCTCGGCTACGAGAACCGCGACACGATCCGCGACATCGTCCGCACCGAGGAGCGCAAGTACGAGGAGACGCTCGAACGCGGCCGCCGGAAGGTGAAGCAGCTGGCCGACGACCACGCCGCGGCCGGGACGCCGATCCCGACCGAGCAGCTGATCGAGCTGTACGACTCCCACGGGATCCAGCCGTCGATGGTCGCGGAGATCGCCGCCGAGCGCGGCGCCGAGGTGAACGAGCCGGACGACTTCTACTCGCTAGTGGCCGAGCGTCACGACGCCGAGGAGGCGTTAGAGGAGACGGGCGAGGACGAGGACCGCGTCGGGGATCTCCCGGAGACCGACCAGCTCTACTACGAGGATCAGGACCGCATGGAGTTCGAGGCGGTCGTTCTCGACGTGTTCGAGCGCGAGGAGGGGTACGACGTGGTGCTCGACCAGACGATGTTCTACCCCGAGGGCGGGGGCCAGCCCGCCGACCACGGCACGCTCGTCAGCGAGGACGGCAGCGTCGAGGTGGTCGACGTCCAGATGCGCGACGGCGTGATCCTCCACCGGACCACCGACAGCCCCGAGAAAGGCGAGTTCGTCACCGGGAAGATCGACGCCGAGCGCCGCCGCCGCCTGATGCAGCACCACACCGCGACCCACATCGTCGGCGCCGCCGCGCGGCGGGTGCTCGGCGACCACGTCCGGCAGGCCGGCGCCCAGAAGGGCGTCGACAGTTCGCGGCTGGACGTGAACCACTACGACCGCGTGAGCCGCGAGGAGGTCCGGGAGATCGAGCGCGTCGCCAACGAGATGGTGACCGACAACACCAGCGTCAGACAGGAGTGGCCCGAGCGCCACGAGGCCGAGGCCGAGCACGGCTTCGACCTGTATCAGGGCGGCATCCCGCCGGGAGAGAACATCCGCCTGATCCACGTCGGCGACGACGTGCAGGCCTGTGGCGGCACCCACGTCGATCGCACCGGCGACGTGGGGACGATCAAGATCCTCAACACCGAGCCCGTACAGGACGGCGTCGAGCGGTTCGTGTTCGCCGCGGGGGCGGCCGCGATCGACGCGACACAGGACACCGAGGACGCGCTCTACGACGCCGCGGACACGTTCGACGTGAACCCACAGGAGGTGCCCGACGCCGCCGAGCGCTTCTTCACCGAGTGGAAGGAGCGCGGCAAGACGATCGAGGACCTCAAATCCCAGCTCGCGGAAGCCCGCGCGGGCGGCAGCGAGGATGCCGAGGAGGTCGAGGTGGACGGCGCGACCGCCGTGATCCAGCGCATCGACGCCGACGCCGACGAGCTACAGGCAACGGCGAACGCGCTGGTCGAGGACGGGAAGGTCGCGGTCGTCGGCTCCGGCGCCGACGGCTCCGCTCAGATCGTCGTCGGCGTCCCCGACGGCGTCGACATCGACGCCGGCGAAGTGATCGGCGAGCTCGCCCGCACGGTCGGCGGCGGCGGCGGCGGCCCGCCGGACTTCGCACAGGGCGGCGGGCCGGACGTGGACGCACTCGACGAAGCACTTGCGGAAGCGCCCGACGTGCTGCGGCAGAAACAGACGGCGTAAGCGGCGTTTTCGGCCGATCCCGGCACAAAGGTTTCAACCGCCGGCGCGGAACTGTGGGTATGCGGCAATCGGTCCCCACAGTCGCGCTCGCGGTCGCGATCCTCCTCACGGGCTGTATCGGCGGTGCCGGCACGCCCGAGTCACCGACACCGACGCAGACGGCGACTGAGACGCCGAGCGCGACACCGCCCACGAGTACGGACGAGCCCGAGCGCGTCGTCGCGTACGAAGACCTGAACGACCAGCAGCGGGCGGCGTTCCGGGACGCGATCGATGGCGAGGCGAGCTTCGTCCCGAACACGTCGTACGTGAACGACTCCGCGGGGTACGACTTCGAGCACGTCGACCCGTTCCGGGAGTACGAGTACGTCCGGTACGAGGGCGAGCGATACCGGATCGCCACCCACCCGGGTGAGCTGTACGCCTCCTACCAGATCCGAACGTCCGTCGGTTCGCCGGGCGAGAACGCGACCGTCGTCGCGCTCGAATCACTCCCGGAGCGCGTTCGCGACGAAGTTCGGACGGCGATCACCGAGGGCGAGTACTACGCACCGTATGGGAAGTGGGGCTCGCTGCCCGAACCCCTGCAGGACGTGGAGTACGTCCGGTACGAGAACGAGACGTACGAGACGGGCTACGTCGTCGGCGACGCGTGGGCGACCGTAGTGACCGTCGAGAAAGTCGAGTGATCAGCCGTTACCGCTTCTCCAGCCGCCCGTCACACTGCGGGCAGCTGTCCGGCGCCGCCCCGGCGAGCTCCGTCGTCCGTTTGTTGTAGCAGTCCGAACAGAGCAGCGTCCCACAGCGTCGGCACTCGTAGCCGTCGTAGCTCGCGAGGCCGAGCGCGTCTTTGAGCCCCCCACCCGTGGCGTCGAGGTGTCCGCCACAGCGTTCGCACGCAGGCATGGCCGAACCGTCAGTACCGACGGGTTTCAAACTGTTCATGGGCAGAGCCGGCTGCCGGAACGATCAACACCGAGCCGGCCGAACCGCCGGTCGTGCCTCACGCGAACAACGACGGCGTCTCGCTGTACTACGAGACGGACGGCGACGGCGAGGCGGTGCTGTGCTGTGGCGACGTGGGCCTCGGCGCGTGGCAGTGGGGCTGGCAGCACGCCGCCCTCGCCGGGCCGTACGAACTGATCGTGGCCGACACGCGCGGCTGCGGGCGCTCGGACGACCCGCCGGCGGACTGCACCGTCGAGATGTTGGCCGACGACGCCGCGGCGGTGCTGCGGGACCACGGCGTGCGGTCGGCCCACGTCGTCGGCGCCGGCCTCGGCGGGATGGTCGCGCTCGAACTCGCTCGCAGTACCGGCCGCGTCCGATCGCTCACGCTGCTCGGCAGCGCGCTCTCGGGCGACGGCTACGACCCCGAACCGCTGTTCGCGCCGCCGAGCGACGAGGCGGCGCTACGGGCCTCCTTGGAGTCGGGGTTCTCCCGGGCGTTCGTCGACGAACAGGCCGACGCGATCAGCCAGTTCGTCGAGTGGCGCGCCGCTGAAGACGCCGATCGCGAGTCGTGGGAGCGACAGGCCGCCGCGCTCGACGCCTTCGCCGTCGAAGCGCCGTACGAGATCACCGAGCCGGCGCTCGTGGTCCACGGCGGCGACGACCGACTCTGCCCGCCGGCCCGCGGCCGCGAACTCGCCGAGGACCTGCCGAACGCGGCGCTGTTCGAGGTCGAGAGCGCCGGCCACCTCGTCGGCGTCGAGGCGTCGAAAGTCGTCAACGACCGGCTGCGGACGTTTCTGGAGTCGGCGTAGCGCGCGGGCGGCTTTAACTCCCCGTCGCCCGAACGCGAGCGCATGGAACGACGGAAAGTCGCGGGCGTCGGCCTGCTGGTCGCCGGCCTGCTGAGCTACGGCGTCGGGATCTACGTCCCCTACCCCGGTCGGGCGTTCTCGCTGCCGGCGGTGATGGTGGGGATCGTGCTCGTGGCGACGGGGGGCGACCCGGAGGCGGCGCCGTGACGCTCCAAGCGGTCGTCTACACGGACACGGGCGTCGAGGAGTACGACGACGTGGGCGCGGCCGTCGACGCCCCGGGCGAGACGTGGATCCACGCCTCCGCGGGTGAACGATCGGATCTGGACGCGATCCGGGAGCGGTTCGACATCCACCCGCTGGCCGTCGAGGACGCGCTCGACGAGAACACCCGGCCGAAGACCGAGGAGTACGGGGATCACACGTTCGTCCTGCTGAAGACCACGCGGCTGAGCCAGCGCGACGACGTGGCGTTCGGCAAGGAGATCCACACCCAGTCGGTGGGGCTGTTCGTCGGCGACGGCTGGCTGGTGACGATCGCGCCGCCGGACCTCGAACTGGTCGCGCCGACGGCGCCCGCCTGGACCCGTGACAGCAGCCGCGTCGCCGACCGCGGCGCGGACTTCCTCGCCTACCGCGTGCTCGACGCGATCGTCGACGACTACTTCGACGTGCTCGACGAGATCGAGACCGACATCGAGGCCGTCGAGGAGCGGGTGCTACAGGACCCGGAGCCGGAGATCCTCGAGGAACTCAACGGCGTCCGCCGGGACCTGCTCGCGTTCCGGAAGGTCGCGTGGCCCGCCCGCGAGGCGGTCTCCTCGCTCGCCCGCGGCGACGTGCCACAGGTGGCCGAGAGCAACGAGAAGTACTTCCGGGACGTCTCCGACCACCTCGTCCAAGTGGTGGACCTGATCGAGACGTACCGCGACCTGACCGGGGGCTCGCGGGACATCTACCTCAACGCCGTCTCCCAGTCGACCAACGACGTGATGAAGACGCTGACCGTGGTCGCGACCATCTTCATCCCGCTGACGTTCGTCGTCGGCGTCTACGGGATGAACTTCGCGGGCACGCCGTTCGCGATGCCGGAGTTGGGCTGGACGTACGGCTACCCGGCGACGATGCTGGGGATGACGCTCGTAGCGGCGCTGCTGCTCGGGCACTTCCGCCGGCAGGGGTGGCTCTGAGGGGTCGACGCGGTCCCGCGTTCGAGGTTTCCCGTGAGGCCCGCTCGACGGCGCGTGAACGGTCGTACCCGGCGATCGCCGCGACCGAACCCCTCTTGATCCCGCGCCGATCAGGCTTCCGTAGTGGCACTGATCGACATCTTCGTCTCGGCCATCCTGCCGATCGTCCTGATCGCGGGGGTCGGGTTCACCCTCGGCCGGGCGAAAGACGTGGAGCCCGGGCCGCTCAACACGGCGACGGTGTACGTGCTCGCGCCGGCGCTGGTGCTCCACAGCCTGCTCGACACGGGGCTGGGCGGGGAGACGCTGCTCCGCCTCGCCGCGGCGGTCACCGCGTTCACGCTGGGGATGGCGGCGGTAGTCGAGCTCTCGGGTCGGCTACTGGGCGTCGACGACGCGACGCTGTCGGCGCTGGTGCTCGTCTCGACGTTCCCCAACGCGGGCAACTACGGCATCCCCGTCAGCGACTTCGCGTTCGGCAGCGTCGGCCGGGGGGTGGCGGTGCTGTACGTCGCCGCGCAGTCGGTGTTGATGTACACCGTCGGCGTGTACGTCGCCTCCCGCGGCGGCGGGAGCGCGGGGCTGGGCGCGCTCAAGCGCGTGTTCCGCATCCCGCTGATCTACGCGGTCGCCGCGGGGCTGCTCATGCGAGCGCTGGGGCTCGTGCCCGCGGGCGGCTCGACCGCGATGGAGACGCTGCGGCTGGTCGGCGACGCCTCGATCCCCGTGATGCTGCTGATCCTCGGGATCCAACTGGCGAACACCGACTTCGGCGCCGCGCCGTTCCAGATCGGCGTCGCGAGCGCGGGAAAGATGGTCGTCGCGCCGGCGGTGGCCGTCGGGGTCGCCCTGCTCGTCGGCTTCGAGGAGCCGACCGTCGCCCGGACGTTCGTGCTGGAGTCGGCGATGCCCGCGGCGGTGACGCCGCTGGTCCTCCTGATCGAGTTCGCCGACGACGTGGAGGTCGGCGGCGTCAGCGCGCCGGAGTTCGTCTCGACCGCTGTGGCGGCGACGACGCTTTTGTCGGTGCCGGTGCTGACGGTGCTGATCTCGGTGCTGCAGTCCGGTGCGATCGTGTAGTTGTGTCTCCTCGCCGCCTCCCCACGCCGGCGAGATCAGTCGTCGCCCGTCACGGCTGACAGCGTGCCGTGACGCGCTAATCGCCCTCGCCGCCTCTCCGTGCCGGCGAGATCAGTCGTCGCTCTGCCGGGGGACGTTCCGCCCCGGCGACACCGGCGCCGAGTCGACGACCGCCGACTTCCACGTCCCGCGGGAGAGCCACGCGACGGCGGCGATCGCACCGACGATGTCGCCCAGCGCGACGGCTGTCCAGACGCCGGTCGGCCCCCACCCCAGCGGGAACGCGAGCAGGTACGTCGCCGGGAGGCGGACGACCCACAGCGCGAGCAGCGAGAGCGCCAGCGCGGTCGTGGTGTTGCCCGCGCCGCGGAACGTCCCCATCGCGACCTGGAACACGCCGAAGAACACGAACGCGACGCTCGCGATCCGGAGGTACGTCGCGGCGTGATCGATCGTCGCGACCGCTCCCGCCGTCGTCGCGGGGAGGAACACCGCGACGATCGGCTCCGGGACCAGTGCGACGACGACCGCCACGACCGAGAGCACGGCGACGACCAGCCCCGTGCCGAGTTTCACCGCCCGGGTCGCGCGCTCGGGCTCGGCGGCGCCGAGGTTCTGCCCGACCGCGGTGTCCATCGCCTGTGAGAGCCCCATCGCGGGCAGCGTCACCACCGAGATCAGGCGGTTCCCGAGACCGTAGGCGGCGACGACCGCCGGCGGGAACGTCGCGACCATCGCGGTGGCGGCGACCATCGCGAGCGCGGTGCCGGACTGCTCCAGCGCGGTCGGCACGCCGAGTTCGACGATCTGTCGGACCGGGCCCGGCTTCGGGATCAGGTCCCGGGGGTCGATCGTCGGGCCGAGATCGGTGCCGAACAGCACGTACAGCCCGGCGACCGTCGCGATCGCGCGGGAGGTGACGGTCGCGATCGCGGCGCCCTCGACGCCCAGCGCCGGGAACGCCCACCAGCCGAAGATCAGGAACGGGTCGAGCGCGACGTTGACGACGACGGAGACCACCATCACCACCAGCGGCGTGCGCGTGTCGCCGGCGCCGCGCATCAGCGCCGAGAACACGAAGAAGCCGAACAGCGCGGGCGAGCCGAGGAAGAACACCCGCATGTACTCGGCGGCGTGGGGGACGACCCGCTCGGCGGTCGCGGGGTCGGCCGGCAACAACGCGAGCAGCGGCCCCGTCGCGAGGAAGCCGACCGCGCCGACGACGACCGAGACGATGCCGACGAAGCCGAGCGTCTGTCCCGCGATCCGTCCGGCCGCGCGGTCGCCGCCCGCACCGGTGTGCTGGGCGACGAGGATCGCGCCCGCCGCGGTGAAGCCGCCGCCGATCGAGATCACGAGAAAGACGAGCGGAAAGGCGAGGCTGAGCGCGCCGACGGCGTCGGCGGAGAGCCGGCCCAGCCAGATCGTGTCGACGAGGTTGTAGGCGACCTGCAGGAGCTGGATCGCCACCAGCGGCCACGCCAGCGCGAGCAGCGGCCGGAGCAGCGGTCCCCGCGTGAGCGAGGAGCGTTCGGCGTGCGGAGGGGAACTCATTACGTATCGAAGGTCGCGGGGGGTCTTGAACTCGCGCAACAGTGGGTAGCACGGTACATCCGACGGACTCGTTCCGTGGCGGAGCAGCATCGAACCGCCTCCGTTTATTCCGTTGGGTAGCGAAGGGGCAACCATGACCATCGGCTTCATCGGCGGATCGGGCATCTACGAGGCGCTGCCGCTGCACAACACCCGCGAAGTGACGGTCCAGACGCCGTACGGCTCGCCGTCCTCGGCGGTCACCATCGGCGAGTTCGGCGAGACCGGCCGGGAGGTCGCGTTCCTCCCGCGGCACGGCCCGGACCACCAGCACTCGCCGACGAACCTCCCCTATCGCGCGAACATCTACGCGCTGAAGCAGGTGGGCGTGACGCATGTGCTCGCGACGAACGCGGTCGGCAGCCTGCGGGAGGATCTCCCGCCGCGGACGCTCGTCGTGCCGGACCAGATCTACGACCGGACCAAACACCGCGAGCTCTCCTTCTTCGGCGACGGGATCGTGGTCCACCAGCCGTTCGCACAGCCGTACTGCCCGGCGATGGTCGACCACCTCGCGACCGCGGCCGAGGCCGTCGACACCGACGCGGGCGTCGAGGAGGGCGGGACGTACGTCTGCATCGAGGGGCCGCAGTACTCCACGAAGGCCGAGTCGGAGTTCTACCGCGAGCAGGGGTGGGACGTCGTCGGGATGACCGCGATCCCGGAGGCGAAGCTGGCCCGGGAGGCGGAGATGTGCTACGCGACGCTCGCGGGCGTCACCGACTACGACGTGTGGAAGGAGGACCACGAGGTGACGCTGCAGGAGGTGCTCCAGAACGCCGAGGCCAACGAGGAGGCGATCAAGGCCGCGATCGAGGAGGCGATCCGCACGTTCCCCGAGGGCCACGAGTGCGACTGTCACAGCTCGCTGGAGGGGACGATCAACACGCCGACGGAGGCGATCCCGGAGGAGACCCGCGAGCGCGTCGACCTGTTCGTCGGGGAGTATCTGGACGACTGAGGCGGTTTTCGCTCGCTTTTTCGGCGAGATTGGTTCGAACGGTAACGGTAGCACGCTTCAGCAACAGCAACAGCACCTCGTTCGTAGACCACTTGCGACCGCAGTGTGCCGGGCACGAGGCCCGGCACAGCGCCGATTCCCCACCCCTCCCCCCGCGCTCGCCGTCCGTTGGCGAGCGCGAGGCGTCCACCGCCACTGCACCGCTGTGGCGGTCGGCGCGAAGCGCGAGCGGCTCCGTCCGCGAGTCGAGCGCGAGGGATGACTGACCGAGTGAAACGAGGGAAGGAGTCGGCTGGGGAGGGGGCGAGGCGGGAAAACGCGACCAACGGGAGCGGAAAACCGCCTCGAAGCGAGCGGCGAACGGAGTGAGCCGCGAGCGATGTGGACTGTGCGGGGCGGTGCGGTCGCAAGTGGTCAGGCTCACTCCGCGGTCCTGTTCGCAGTCTAAATACCGAATTCTGGGATGCCGTCGACGCCCGTCAAAACGAAAAAGCAACGCTCCACCCGAGAAAGGCGTCTCCGTCAGCGAAGCTCCCTAATCGTCGTCCACGTCCACGTCGGCCTGCGCGTGCCGTTCCTGTGCGCGCTCGATGAACTCCTCGGGGAGTTCGTCGATCTCGCCGGCCTGCACGCCCCAGAGGTGGGCGTAGAGGCCGTCCTCCGCGATCAGTTCCTCGTGGGTGCCGCGTTCGGCGACCTGCCCGTCCTCCAGCACGAGGATCTGGTCGGCGTCCTTGATCGTCGACAGCCGGTGGGCGATCGCGAACGTCGTGCGGTCCTCGGTCAGCTTGTCGATGGAGCGCTGGATCAGCATCTCCGTCTCCGTGTCGACGTCGGAGGTCGCCTCGTCGAGCACGAGGATCTCCGGATCCTTCAGGATCGCCCGGGCGATCGAGAGCCGCTGGCGCTGCCCGCCCGACAGTTTGACGCCGCGCTCCCCGATTTCGGTCTCGTAGCCGTCGGGGAGGTTCATGATGAACTCGTGGGCCTCCGCGGCTTTGGCGGCCTCGACGACCTCCTCGTGGTCGGCGTCGAACGTACCGTACTCGATGTTGTCCGACACCGTCCCGTAGAACATGAACGTGTCCTGGGAGACGTAGCCGAGCTTCTGCCGGAGCGAGGGGATCGTCACGTCGCGGATGTCCTGGTGGTCGATCTCGATCGACCCCTCGTCGACGTCGTACATCCGCAGCAGGAGCTTGAGCACCGTCGACTTCCCGGCGCCCGTCGGGCCGACCAGCGCGAGCGTGTCGCCGCCGTCGACCTCGAAGTTGATGTCCTCGACGATGGTCTCCGCCTCGTCGTAGCCGAACGTCACGTCGTCGTACTCGACGCGGCCCTCGGTGACCTCCAGCTCCTCGGCGTCGGGATCCTCGACGATCCGGGACGGCGTGTCCATCAGCCCGAACATGCGGGCACTGGAGGCGCGAGCGCGCTGGTACATGTTGATGATCGAGCCGAACTGCGCCATCGGCCAGATGAACCGCTGGGTGTAGAGGATGAAGGAGGCGAACGTCCCGGCCCGCAGCGTCTCCTGCCCGCCGGTGATCCACAGCGGCGCCTCGCCGAGCACCCAGAGCCCGCCGACCGCGAACGTGATCACGAAGCCGATGCCCGCGATCACCCGCAGCGCGGGGAAGAACTTGATCCGGGTCTCGATGGCGTCCCAGTTGGCGTCGAAGTACTCCTGGGAGACGTCGTCGACGCGGTCGGACTCGAAGCGCTCGGTGTTGAACGTCTTGATCACCTTGATGCCGCCGAGGTTGTTCTCCAGCCGGCTGTTGAGGTGGCCGACCGTCTTGCGCACGTCGGCGTACTTGGGCTGGATGACGTCGATGAACTTCCAGGTGATGACGGCGATGATCGGCACGGGGAGCAGCGACACCACCGCGAGTCGGGGGTTCATCCAGAACATGATCGCCGCGATGCCGAGCACCATCACCGAGAGCCGGAACATGGAGTTCATCCCCTCGTTGAGGAACCGCTCGAGGCGGTTCACGTCGTTCGAGAGGATGGACATCATCTCGCCGGTCTGCTTCTCGGCGAAGAAGTCCATGTTCAGCCGCTGCATCTTGTCGTACGTGTCCGTCCGGACCTCGTGCTGGATGTTCTGTGCGAAGGAGTTCCAGCCCCAGTTTCGGATCCAGTGGAACGCCGAGCCGCCGAAGAAGGCGAACGCGAGGATGCCGATACTGAACCAGAACTGTTCGATGGTCCCGTCGGGGATGACGCTCTGGGGGACCAGCGGCAGGTCGTACGGGGCCTCGTCGCGGAACACCGCGTCGATCGCGATCCCGAGGATCAGCGGCGGGAGCAGGTCGAGCACGCGGGCGACGACGCTACCGAAGAAGCCGACGACGAAGTAGAAGGCGTTCGGCAAGCCGTACTCCTCGAAGAGGCGTCGCATGGGGTTATCCGTCTTCTGACGGATATCCTCGAAGGGGTCGTCTTCGTCAGCGGGGTGTGACATTCGTTACTCACTGGGACGCGAGGATCACTCAAAAACCTTTACGAATCGAAACACGTCGTTCGGAAGCAACGCGGCGGAATTCACCGGTATCGGTCGAGCGATCCCGGGAAGAAAGTAGTTTCCGGTAGTGTGGGTCGCGTGGACGAGACTCACAGCGTGCGTCCTTCGACGCTCGGGTCGACGCCGGCGGCGTCGAGATCCTCGCGGATCCGCGCGCGAAGCGGGTCGGGAACGGTGTCACGACCGACCGGGACCGCCGTCTCGCCGTCGCCTTTCACCCGCCAGTAGAGGACGCAGTCGCTGGGCGCGTAGTACTCGACGCTGTAGCGGTCGCCGTCGCCGCGGTAGTGCACGCGGGCGGCGAACGCCTCGGCGACCCACCCCTCGCGGTCGGCCAGCGCGTCGACCGCGTCGGACTCGCTCACGCGTCGGCCTCCGTGGTCGCGGCGGTTCGGTTCTCCTCGGGAATCACGACGCGGTCGCCGACCTCGATCCCGTGCTCGGTCGTGTACTCGTAGGGGATCTCGACGACGTACTTCCCGTACCCCTCGTAGGTGGGGCTCTCCTCGCCCGTCGGCGGCACCTCGGCGTGGTGAATCGTGGTGATCGTCCCGTTCTCGGCGACGAACACCATGTCGATGGGGAACGCCATGTCCCACATCACGTAGCCGTGAGTCGCCTCGCGGGGGTGGACGAACAGCATGCCCTCGTCCGGGCCGAGCGACTCGTGATCGCTCAGGCCGGTGTAGCGCTCGTCCCACGTGTCGGAGACGTTCACCGAGACGGTGGCGAGTTCGGTGCCGTTCTCGCCGTCGACGAAGGTGACGGTCGTCTGCTCGGTGTCGTCGAGGAGGACGTACGCGCCGGCGCCGACGGCGACGAGGACGACGAGGACCGCGAGCAGGGAGCGGTTTCGCACAGGTACGACGTGGGGTTACGGGGTGCTAAGCGTTGCGCCGGAGAGCGAAATCGTTATTCGCGCGGCTCCGGTGTGTTCGCGTGCGGGCTCGTGGTCTAGTGGTTATGACGCTTCCCTTACAAGGAAGAGGCCGGTGGTTCAAATCCGCCCGAGCCCACTTCTGATTCCTCGCAACGACGAGCGCCAGCGAGGAGTCCGTGGAATCGAAGTGGGCGAGAAGGATTTGAACCAGGGAGCGGGAGGTGAGCGAGCGCAGCGAGCACGTCCGACCGTGGTTCCAAATCCGCCCGAACCTCTCAATCGACCAACTGCACCGCCCAACAGACCTATTGGTGGCGGGAATCACCCCCGAGTGAGGCCACTCGGCCGAGCAAGCACCAATGAACCGGAAACACGTCGCGATCGCGGTGCTCGTCGTCGTGATCGCGCTGGGAGGGGTCGCTGCCGCGCTGGTGACCGGGTTCGGCCCGGCCCCCGGCGGCGACGAGGGGAGCGCAGGACCGTCGACGCCGTACGAGAACACGGTCGTCGTCGAGGACACCGAAGCGAGCGGCGGCGACGGCGGCAGCGACGGCAGCGGCGGCGCGGCCGCGACGGAGGCGCCACAGCCGTTCACCTTCGTGATCGAGGAGATCACCGAGTGCGGCCGGACGTGCCGGGACGTGAACGGCACGATCACGAATCAGCAGGACCAGACCGCCGAGGACGTGACGGTCCGGTCGGAGATCTACACCGACGGCGACATGATCTGGAGCGGGAGCTCGGAGGCCGGCGATCTCGCGCCGGGCGAGACGTTCAACGACCAGAAGCGCGTCGACCTCAGCTACTCCGAGGCGTACAAAGTCCAGCAGAACGACGGACAGATCGTGATCAGAACGTACGTCGAGACCGCCGACGCGACGTACGTGTTCAAGCAGACGCGCACCGTCGCCTGATCGTCGCCGGCTCGCGGTTTTTCGAAATCCTTAATGCCGGATCGGGCGTTCGTCCGACTGCGCCGCCTTAGCTCAGACTGGGAGAGCACTCGACTGAAGATCGAGCTGTCCCCCGTTCAAATCGGGGAGGCGGCATGTTTCGAGACGGTGAGCGGAGCGAACCGTCGAGAAAACGACGCCGAGCCGATTTGAGCACGGAAGTCGCAGCGCGCGAACGCAGTGAGCGCGACCGTCTTCCGGCGTTCAAATCGGGGAGGCGGCATACTCCTCTACGCGAATCACATTCGACAGCGACGACTGAAGATCGGGCTGTCCCCCTCCCCGCGAGCGAAGCGAGCGGGGGCACGGAAGTCGCAGCGCGCGAACGAAGTGAGCACGACCGGCTTCCGGCGTTCAAATCGGGGAGGCGGCATACTTCTCCACGCGAACCGACCCGCCAGCGGCGACCAAACAGTTAACAGACCGCTCCGAACAGTACGACCGAGACGATGGCCCAGTGCGTCCACACGTTCACGCCGGAGTACCCCGAGTTCCGCGACTACGACCACAAGGGGGACGACGAGGCGGGACAGTACCGCTGGCTCTTGGACGAGAGCGTCCCCGGCGTCGAGGACGGGACGTGGTCCTGCCCCCACGACGCGGTGCCGGGCCACGAGAAGTGTCCGTTCCACCTCCCCGTCGCGGAGCGACCGCCGGAGCTCGACGCGACCGCGGCGTTCCTCGACGCGGTGGCGGCGGCGGGCGAGCTCGAGAGCCGGGAAGCGCGGCGACGACGGGTACAGTTCGTCGACGCGACGTTCGAGGCGTTCGACATCGCCGGCGAGGTGCTCGACGCCGGCACGAGCCACTACATCAACCTCTCTCACGCCGACATCGCCGGCGCCGACCTCCGGGACACCGTCGTCCGGCAGCCGATCCGGTTCGCCCACGCGACGTTCGAGGGGCCGTCCAGCTTCCGCGACGCGGTGTTCGACGGCAACGTCGGGATGCGCGACGCGACGTTCACGGGGCCGGCGCGGTTCCGCGGCGCGACGTTCCGGCGACCGTTCAACGTGAAACACGGGACGTTCGAGGACGACGCGTGGTTCTGGTACACCGTGTTCCGCCGGCACGCGATCTTCCGGGATACGGAGTTCCGGGCGTACGCCTACTTCCGCGGCGTCGACTTCGACAACTACGCCCGGTTCTCGCAGGCCCACTTCCACGACGAGGCGTGGTTCAAGCTCGGGGAGTTCGGCGACGACGCCGACTTCATCGACGCGCAGTTCGACGGGCCACACAGCTTCGTCGACGCGGAGTTCGAGCGCACGACCGACTTCTCCGGCGTGAACGCGGGCGGGTCGATGGATCTCTCCGGCACCCATTTAGAGAACCTCCAGATGACCCCCGATCGGGTCGAGGGCGACCCGCAGTACGTCGACCTCTCCGAGAGCGTCGTCGAGGCGGGCGAGTTGGGCCAGCCGAACGAGGGGAAGATCCTCTACGACGCCGAGCGGGCGACGCTGGGCGACGTGGCGGTCACCACGCCGGATTCGGAGCCGGTGATCGAACACGTCAGGCTGGTCGCGACCACGTTCGACGGGTTCGAGTTCGAGAGCGACGACATGGACCCGCAGGTCGCGGGCTGGCGGATCCACGAGGTGTTCGACGAGTCGGTGCTGCCCGAGGAGCGACGCGGCCCCCTCCCGCCGGAGACGCTCCGGGAGACGTACCTCAACGCGAAAAACGGCGCGAAACAGGTCGGAAACACCACCGCAGTCGGGCAGTTCTACTACAAGGAGATGACGTACCGCCGTCACCGCCTCGCGGAGCTCGTGCGGTCCGGGCGCGGCGACGGGCTCCGAACCGTCTTCGACTGGCTCCGGAACGCCACGCTGATGGCCGTGACCGGCTACGGCGAGTACCCACTGCGCATCGTCGGCTCCTCGATCGCCGTCGTGCTCGGTTTCGCCGGGCTGTACGACCAGCTGGGGGCGGGCGAAACGTCCGCCATCGAGGCCGTGTTGTTCAGCTTTCAGAGCTTCATCACGTTCATCGTCGGCACGCCGCCCCAGGAGACCACGCGGCTCGTCGCCGTCGCGAGCATCGTCGAGGGGTTCACCGGCGCGTTCTTCGTCGCACTGTTCGTCTACGCCTTCACCCGGCGCCTCACCCGGTGAACGGCGAGGTCGACCCCGCGGACGACCCGCCGTCGGCGCCTGCCGACCCGGATACCGGGAGAGTTTTTTGTCGACCCCGCGACCGATAGCGACGATGCCCTCCACACGCAGGCGGCTGCTCGCCGGCATCGGCGCCGGCGGCGCGACAGTCCTCGCCGGCTGTGCCGGCCAGCTTCCGGGAACCGACCCGCGACAGGCGGACACGGTCGAAACCGGCGACGAGCGGGAGCTCGTCTGGCAGTACCCCGCCAGCGAGGTCGAAGCACACGACGACGGCATCGGCTACGCGTCGGTGACGTTCGACGGCGGACAGTCGTCCGAGCCGAGCCCCCCGCCGCTCGCGTTCGAGCTGAACACGACCGTCGGCGGCATCGCCGCGAGCGAGGCGTACACCGACTACGAGGCCGACCGGGCGCGGTTCCGGCTCGGCCCGCCGAGCGAGTACGCCGTCTCCCACCCCTTCGAGATGTGGGTCCAGCCGCCGGGCGGGGGGTTCGACCTCCGGACCGGGTACGACCATCGTCCCGGCCGGCGCGAGCTCGTCGTCGAGCTCCCCGAGATCGGCTCCGGGGGCACGATCACGTTCCCCGTCGTGTTCGATCCGGTCGACGCAGTGCCCGACCGCGTCCACTGCTCGTTCACGGTCGAGGCGTCCGAGCCCGGCGCGTTCGGCGAGACGGTCCGCGCCAGCGGCCGGGGAACGATCGACGTGAGCGGTGCGGGGTCGTCGTGACTCTCGCCGCCGCGGTACCGACCACCGACTGCTCGCAGGCTGACCATCTCCCGACCGAACAGTGACACCCCGAGACCACACCACGACGTGCAGCACAGCCGAGAACCGACAGCTCGCCTACGCCGAGTACGGCGACCCCGACGGTGTTCCCGTCCTCTTCCTCCACGGGACGCCGGGGTCGCGCCGGCTCGGCGAACTGTTCGACGCCGAGGCTCGCGAGTTCGGCGTCCGCCTGCTCGCACCCGACCGGCCGGGGTACGGACGCTCGGAGCCGTGGCCCGATCGCGCCGTCACGGACGCCGGAACGTACCTCGCCGACGTTCTCGACGACGCCGGCGTCGAGTCGGCCGGCGTGATCGGGTTCTCCGGCGGCGGCGCGCACGCGCTGGCGCTCGCGGCGACCCGGCCCGACCGTGTCGAGGGCGTCGATCTCGTCGCCGGGACGACCCCGCCGAGCGTCGCCGCGGAGACGCCGACGCCACAGCGCGTGCTCGCCGGGCTCGCGAGCGCGACGCCGCGACTGCTCGGTGGCCTGTTCCGTGGCCAGGCGTGGCTCGCCGCGCGGCGCGACCCGTCGTTCGTGCTCGCACAGTACACCGACGACCCCGGATCGGTCCCGGCGGACGTCGCGGAGACGGTGAAGGCGGACTTCCTCGACGCGTTCAGCGACTCCCGGTCCGGCGCCGTCACCGAGTTCGCGAACACCGCGACGGCGTGGGGGATCGCGCTCGACGACGTTCGCCCGGACGTTCGCGTTCGACACGGCGACGAGGACACCAACGTCCCGCCGGTGAACGCTCGACGGCTCCACGAGCGCCTCCCGTCGGCCGAACTCCACGTCCTCGACGGAGCCGACCACCTCGGGACGCTGCTGCGGGCCGTACCGGAGGCGCTGACCGCTCACGCGGCGGAAGCGTAACCGCGCCGACCACTCGTCGGGACGCGACGGTCGGGCGGCGAGCGAGCGCCGGGGGGAACGCTCTTGCTGCCGGGGGTCGACACGGGACCGATGAGCGATTCAGACAGCGGGCGAGCGCTGCGGACGGTCATGGGGCTGTTCTACGTCGTCGCCGGCGTGAGCCACTTCCTCGCGCCGCGCGCGTTCGAGCGAGTGGTGCCGCCGCAGTTCCCGCGGCCGGGGGCGCTGGTGTCCCTCTCCGGCGTCGCGGAGATCGTCCTTGGGACCGGCGTGCTGTTCGAGCGAACCCGCCGCCCGTCGGCGTGGGGGATCGTCGCGCTCCTGATCGCCGTGTTTCCGGCGAACGTGTACACCGTGACCGACGACGTGGCGCCCGAACTCGTGCCCGACCAGTTCGACGACGCCGCCCGGCTCGCAGCGTGGCTCCGACTGCCGATGCAAGCCGTTCTGGTGGGCTGGGCGTGGCTGTACACGCGGCCGGACGAGGAGTGACCCCGGGCGCGACAGGCGCCAGAATTATGCCGAAAGCGTGTGAAAGACTATGATGGAATGAGTCTCCAGAACAGCGCCCCTACCAACGTCGACTCGCAGTCCGAAGAGCCCTCGCTCGTCAGTCGGCTCGTCGCGAAGATCCGCCGGCACGTCGAGCGGTGGAGTCGGCGCTACGTGGAGATGCGCGTCGACGCGCGGACGTAGGCCGCGTCGATCGCCCGGATTCCCGGGTTCCGAGAGACTTCTTCACTCCTCGATTCGGACGGTCAGCACGGGGACCGACGACCGCCTGACGACCCGTTCGGCGACGCTGCCGATGAGGTAGTGGTCCAGTCCCGTCCGGCCGTGTGTACCCATCACGATCACGTCCATCCCCGCCGCGTCCGCGTACTCGAGGATCACCTCGTGGGGGACCCCCGACTCAACCACGCGCTCGACCGGGACGGCGTCGGGGAGGATCGCGACGGTGTCGTCGACGGCGGCCTCGGCGCGCTCGCTCTCGGCCTCCTCCCAGACGTCCGGCGCGAGCCCGCTCGAAGGGCTCTCGAATCGGTTCCGGGTGTCGGCGACGGCGAGGACGTGCACCGTCGCGTCGAATCGGTCGGCGATCGCCCCGACGTGGTCGGCGACGGCATCGGCGCCCTCGCTGCCGTCGGTCGGGAGCAGGATGTGGTCGTACACGGTCGGCTCCGAGGGACGGAACGGGGAGAAAGCTTGCGTCCGACGGCGCCGCTCAGACGGCCCCGGTGGCCATCAAAAACAGCGCGACCGCGATGATGCCGAACAGGCCGCCGACGCCCTTCTGGATCAACTCGGTGTCCAGCGCGTTCGAGACGTACGGCGCGATCTGGCCGCCGGTGACCGTCGCGGGGACGGTGAAGACCACCATGTTCCACGGCGTCGACGCGAGGCTGAGCGTGTGGCCGAAGGGGACGAACTGCCCGCCGAAGACGTGGACCAGCGAGGCGATCACCGCCGTCACCGCGACGACGATGTGGTTGGTGCCGATCGCGACCCGGACGGGGACGTTCGTCCGGAGCTGGGAGATGATCCCCAGTTCGCCGATACCGAAGCCGGCGAGCCCCTGGAACACGCCGCCGACGCTGTAGTTCGCGAACCGTTCGAGGTAGCCCGACCACGAGTAGTAGTACGTCTCGCCGGCGCGGTCGACCCGCGTCACGGTTCCGTCGGCTGTCTCGACGCCGGCGTCACCGGGCTTGCCGGCGTCGTCGGGCAGGTCGGACTCGCCGGCGCCGTCGGTGGCGGCCTCGGCGCTGTCGCTCTCACTCGTGGCGTCGGGCTCCTCGTGGCTCAGGTCGGCTTTGAGCATGAGGTAGGCGGCGGCGATGAGCGCCAGCCCCAGCGCCGCGTGGAACAGCGGGTCGGGGATGACAAAGGAGAGCAGCGCCCCGCCGACGACGAACGGCAGACCGCCGAGGACGAGCGTCGCCGCCAGCCGGCGGTCGACGAGCCCGTACTGGATGAACGCGACCGCGGAGCTCGAGAGGCCGAACGACTCGCTGATGAGCCCGACCTTCACGAGCGTCGAGGGGGTGAGCGTCTCCCCCGCGAGCAGCGGGAAGATGAAGATCAGGAACGGGACGAACAGCGCCGAGCCGCTGATCCCGACGGTGTTGACGATCGTGGCCCCGAGCAGGAAGAAGGGGAACAGCCACCAGTACTCCAGCCAGTAGTCGGTGCCGACCCCGGTCGGCGTCGGCGCGGCGAAGAAGACGCCGACGACGAACACCACGGGCGCGGCGAAGACGAACAGGTGCTGGTAGCGGAGGAACGACTTCTGGATCCGTTGAGGTGTACTCTCCGTCATCGTGATCACCGAGGCTGGCTCGTGGCGGTCGCCGGGGTGGCGCCGGCGCTGGTGAACGATCGGGAACAGTCGGCGAGGAAGGGCTGGTCGGACGCCGGTCGGGAGGCAGTGCGACCGGACATCAACCACGCCCCCCGTGGGCGGCGAAGGGTCGAACGGTGTCGCGCTGTCGGCCGTAGAGGTACATGAACGACGGTACCCGTCACGAGGGAAAAACCGTTCCACTCGGCGTCGGTAGCTCTTTGCCGCCGCCACGACCACCGCGGAGTATGCCCGAGTACGGCCCCTACCGGCACCTCGACGCGGTCGTCGCGGACGGCCTCGCGACGCTCACCATCGACCGGCCGGAGACGCACAACGCGCTCAACACCGCCGTCATGCACGACCTCGGTCGGGCGTTCGCCGAGATCGAGAACGACCGCTCGATCGACGCCGTGGTGATCGAGGGGGCGGGCGAGGAGGCGTTCTCCGCCGGCGCCGACCTCGCGGAGTACGCCGGGCCGAGTGCCGAGCACGACCCGACACAGCGCGAGCGACAGGCGCGGTTCCACGAGATATTTCGGGCGCCCCACGACTGTCACGCGCCGGTGATCGCGAAGATCGACGGCTTCTGCGTCGGCGGCGGGCTGGTGCTCGCGCTGTACTGTGACCTCCGGGTCGCGAGCGAGGGCTCGACGTTCGGGCTCCCGACCGCGGCGGTCGGGCTGCTCCCCACCGGCGGCGCGACTCGGCGACTGGTCGACGCCGTCGGCGAGTCGACCGCGAAAGAACTGGTGTTCACCGCCGAGCGCATCGACGCCGACCGCGCCGGGGAGATCGGGCTCCTGACCGACGTAGTTCCCGACGAATCGCTCGACGAGCGCGTCGCGGAGCTCGTGGCGTCGATGGGTGAGGTCGGAACGGAAGCGAGAGAACGGGCGAAGCGGGCGATCAACGCCGCCGTCGCGGCGCCGGATCCCGCGACTGCGCGGGAGCGCGAGGCGTCGCTGTGGTGGGAGCAGTTCGAGAGTACGGAACGCCGGGAGCGCGTCGAGTCGTTCCTCGACGGGTAGGCTTAGTTCTCCGATTCGTCGTCTTCGTCCGCGTCTTCATCCGCGTCTTCGTCCGCGTCTTCGTCCGCGTCGGCGTCCGCGTCTTCATCCGCATCTTCGTCCGCATCTTCGTCCGCGTCGGTGTCGCCGTCGGCAGCAGACTCCTCGTTGTCACCGTCGTCGGCCGATTCCGTCTCGTCGTCCGCCGTCGTTTCCTCGTCGTCCGCCGACTCCGCGTCGTCCGACTCGCCCTCGTCGGGAGCGTCTTCGGCAGACTCCGCATCGCCCTCGCCGTCAGCAGCTTCCTCCTCGTCGGCTTGCTCGGCCTCCTCGTCGGGGGCGTCCGCTTCGACGGCCTCCGTCTCGTCGGCGGCGCCGCCCTCGACCGCCTCGTCGTCGCCCGCCGCCTCGGCCGCCACGGGGCCGGCACCGCGGACGACGCTCTCGCTCGGGGTCTCCTCCTCGTCGACGCCTTCGTAGTCGTACATCAGGTACAGCATTGACCCGATGATGAGCACGAGGAACGCGATCCCGCCGACGTAGGTGAGTATGGGGTCGACCATGCCTCTCCTTTTCCCCGGGGGGACTGTATGTGCTACGGCTTCCGTTGGGAGGCCGTCACGACCCGCGGGACCGTCGGCCATTTGTTCCCCGGCGGCCAACGATCGGTGTGAGCGTGACCACTCTCCACCGACCCGCCCACCGCGACGCGCTGGCGGCGCTGTCGGCGGCGTTCGACCGCGGGGAGCTGGTCACCGTCTTCGGCCGCTGTACCGTCGAGTACGACGGCCGCGCGAGCTCCTCGCTCGGCTCGGGCGACCGCCTGCTGATCCTCAAACCCGACGGGACGGCGCTCGTCCACACCGACGAGCAGCGGACGCCGGTGAACTGGCAGCCGCCGGGGTCGGAGCACCACGCTGCGGTCCGGGACGGCCGCCTGCGCGTGCGCAGCGAGCGCGAGAACCCCGACGAGACGCTCGACGTGCGCTTCGAGCGCGTCGAGCAGGTGTCGGCCCTGCCCGTCACGGGCGGCCGCAGCGTCGACGTGTTCGGCAGCGAGGAGGACCTCCGCCGGCGGATCCTCGAGAACCCCGAGCTGGTGGAGCCCGGGTTCGAGCCCGCGGCCACGGAGCGGGAGACCGCCGCCGGCCCCGTCGACGTGTTCGGCCACGACGACGAGGGACGCCCCGTGATCGTCGAGCTGAAGCGCCGGCGCGTCGGGCCGGACGCCGCGGGGCAGCTCGGCCGCTACGTCGAGGCGCTCTCCCGTGAGCTGCCCGACGGCGTCGACGTTCGCGGCATCCTCGTCGCCCCCTCGGTGACCGACCGCGCGCGGGAGCTGCTGGACGAGAACGGGCTCGCACACGTCGCCGTCGAGCCGCCGGGGGCGGACGCGACGACGGACGGGGGGCCGTCACCGGCCGCCGAGGGCGACGAGCGCTGAGTCGGGCACGCATCGAAGGGTTTAATCGCCGCCTGGGCCTCAGAACAGCCAAGTAGCCATGTCTGACAAGCCCGCCTCCATGTACCGGGAGATCGACAAGCCGTCGTACACCCGGCGAGAGTACATCACCGGTATCCCCGGCTCGAAGATCGCCCAGCACAACATGGGCGACCTGCAGGCAGATCCCGACGACTACCCCGTCAAGATCTCCCTGCGCCCCGAGGAGACGCTGCAGATCCGCCACGGCTCGCTCGAGTCCGCGCGGCTGTCGGCCAACCGCCACCTGATCAAGGAGCTCGGCGAGGGCAACTACAAGATGGTCCTCCGGAAGTTCCCCCACCAGGTGCTCCGCGAGAACAAGCAGGCGACCGGCGCCGGCGCCGACCGTGTCTCCGACGGGATGCGGCAGGCGTTCGGGAAGCCGGTCGGCACCGCTGCCCGCATCGAGCAGGGCGAGAACATCTTCACGGCCTACTGCGAGGTCGATCAGGCCGACGCCGTGAAGGAGGCGTTCCGCCGCGCCTACAACAAGATGTCGCCGCCCTGCCGCATCGTCGTCGAGCGCGGCGAGGACCTGCTCGTCCGATAACCGTCTCGCGGCTACCTGCTGTTCTCCGTTTCGCCCAGCGGCACGGTCAGCGTCCGATCGCTGGCGAACAGCACGAACAACGCGAACAGTGCGAACAGCGCCGGTTCGTTCGCCACGACGCCGAAGACGCCGAGGACGCCCAACACACCCAGTCTGCTGACGGGGACCTCCATACGTGTAGCTCGGTTGTCACGGCTGAAAAGCCGCGGGGTCGTTCCCGACACGTGGGAAGCCGGCGGAGACGAGCGTAGCGCCCTTCTTCCCCCCACCCGAAGCCGCCCGCATGTCCTACCAGCGGCTCGTTCGCCGGCTGGCCGACGGCCCCGGGCCCGCGGTGAGTACGCTCCCGGACGGGAGCGTCGACCGCTACTGTCGGCTCTCGGCGGGCGCGCTCGACCCCGTGGAGCGTCGGCGGACGTTCGTCAGGGAGGCCGAAACCGGCGGCCGCAAGGGGTTCGGACTCGACCCGGCGTTCGTGGAAGCCGGGGGGCAGGCGGTCAACGCCGCCCAGCAGGCCCACGCGCTGGGCGCCGAGGCGACCTGCTACGGCCATCTCGACGACCCCGAACCGGGGCGTGACGTGTTCGCGGATCTCCCCTTCGACACGGTCTCGATGGGGCGGCCGGCGATCGTGAACGTGCTCGACTTCGCGGACGACGATCTGATGCTGGTCGAGGCGTCGCCCGACATCGCCGAGTGGGGGGTCGCCGACCTGCGCGAGGCCGCACCGCTGCCAGCGGTGTTCGGCGCCGACGCGGTCGTCTGCACGAACTGGGTGTCGATGCCGGGGATGGCCGAGGCGTTCCACGAGCTCGGCGACGCGTCGGTCCCGGGCGTCCCGTTCGTGTTCGACCCCGGCGACGTGCTGGGGAGCGACCTCGACGACCACCGCGAACTGCGCGAGTCGCTCCGGGCACTCGGGGGGAGCGTCGACGTGATCCTCTCCGTGAACCGGACCGAACTGACGGCGATCACGGCCGCGCTCCCCGACCCGCCGGCGCCGCCGGTCGACGACGAGGACCGCGTGCTCGCGGTTCGTGACGCGATCGACGCCGCCGCGGTGGTGAAACACGGAAAAGGAGAGGCGCTGGCCGCCACCGACGAGGGGATCGTCCGGGTCGACAACCCCGTCGTCGAGGACCGCCGGCAGATCGGCGGCGGCGACCGCTTCGCCGGCGGGCTGGCGGTCGGCCTCGGCGCGGGCTGGGACTGGTCGACCGCGCTGGCCTGCGGGAACGCGTGTGCGAGCCACTACGTCGCGACCGGCGACACCGCGTCGGCGACAGTTCTCCGGGAGTGGCTCGACGAGCGCGGGATCGCCTAGTCGAGTTCGGCGACCGCGTCGCGCAGCAGCCCGTCGAGGATCTCCGGCGTCGTCGGGTGGAACGCCCGGTCGGGGATCTCACGGGCGTCGAGCCCCATCTCGACGATCACCTGCATCGTTTTGGCCATCACGTCGGCGTGGTAGTGCAGCCCCTGGTAGCCGACGACCGTGCCGTCGCGATCGACCACCAGTTCGGCGAGCCCGCGCGGGGCGTCTTTCGTCTTGAACACGCCGTCGTCGGCCGCCCGGCGACGGGTGACGATCGGGTCGTCGAGCGCCTCGCGGGCGGTCTCGGCGGTGTGGCCGACCCGAGCGTAGGGGTAGACCCCCGCGGCCGTGAACATGACGTGGTGGGGTGTGAACTCGAACGGTTCGAGCGCCTCGCCGCGGGCGTGAGCGAGCACGTTCTCGGCGGCCAGCTGCCCCTGCTCCTTCGCGATGTGGAGCAGCGGCTCCTTCCCGTTCACGTCGCCCGGGAAGAACACCGTCTCCGCGTCGGCGGCCTGCATCGTGTCCGCGACAAACCCGGGCTCGGCGTCGATCCCCGCGGTCTCCAGCCCCAGCCCGTCGACGTTCGGCCGGCGGCCGGTGAACAGGAACAGCTCCTCGGCCTCGATCACGCGCTCGCCGGAGTCGTCCTCGCAAGTGAGCCGGACGCCACCGCTGTCGGTCGGTTCGACGCGCTCCTCGTCGGTTTCCGTCAGGATCTCGACGCCGAACTCCTCGCGGTAGGTCTCCAGAATCTCGTCGCCGAACGCGGGCGGGGCGTCGTCGAGCGGGCGCTCGTCGTGCTCGATCACGGTCAGGTCGACGCCCGCCTCCGCGAGGTAGGGGACCATCTCCAGCCCGACGTAGCCGAAGCCCATCACCACGCCGGAGTCCGGGAGCTCGGTCGCGTCGAGCACGTCCGCGGAGTCCATGTACGCCACGTCGTCGATGCCGGGCAGGTCGGGGACGTTCACCGTGCTCCCGGTACAGACCGCGACGTAGTCGGCGTCGAGCGTCCCCGTCGGCTCGTTCTCGGGGCCGTCCTCGAACAGTTCCACGCGGTCGGCGCCGTCGAGCCGGGCAGTCGCGTGGACGAACTCCACGCCCGGCCGCTCGGCGAGATCGTGGACGTGGCCGCGGCGGTGTTCGGCGAAGCCGAGGACGTGCTCGTCTTTGGTGCCGACGATCGAGTCGAGATCCATCTCGTGGGCGGGGCCGTCGAGGCGGTGGTCGGTGCGGGCCTGATAGCGGTGGGCCGCCGCCGAGAGCACCTCCTTCGAGGGCATACAGCCCCGGAGGATGCAGAGTCCGCCGCCGGGCTCGCCGTCGTCGACGAGCGTGAGGCGGTCGATCTCCTCGCCGACGCGGTCGACGAGCCCGTCGGCGACGGCGACGCCGGCGCTGCCGTAGGCACCGATGATGACGACGTGCATACGCCCCGCGACGGGTGACTGGGTAAAAGAGCTACTTACTCCGTCAGCGGGAGCACGATCCCGAACAGGATCGGGCTGAGGACGAACGCCAGCAGCCCGATCACCGCCGCGACGAGGAACAGCGTCTCCTCCCACGCCGGGACCGACACGTAGTTCTCCGCGACGTAGCCGCCGACCTCGCCCACGAACATGAGGGCGAGGCCGAGCAGGACGCCGCGCTTGACGAACGCCGGATAGTCGATCGATCCGTATCTGCCCATCTCGGATCAGGCGTAGACGCGTTTCGACATACGCCTTTCGGGGCGTACCGCATCTCGATCCCGACGCGTACGCTGTGGGATAGCTTCCGAAGTCGCGGGGACGGCGGCCGAACTCGACGGCGGCGTCGTGTTGGTGGGCCGAGAGCGGTTCGTGGCGCGCCTGCTGGCGCTGGTGAACTGAGCTACTGCGTCTCCATCTCGCGTTCGAGCTCGCGCAGACGCTCGACGCGGTTCTCCGTGGTCGGGTGGGTGCGGAACAGCTTGCCGACGATCCCCGACTTGATCGGGATGACGAAGAACGCGTTCATCTCCGCGCTCTCGCGGAGGTCCTCGTCGGGCACGCGGTCCATGCTGCCGTCGATCGTCAGCAGCGCCGACGCCAGCGCCGACGGCTTGCCCGTGATCGCCGCGCCCCCGCGGTCGGCCGCGTACTCGCGGTAGCGCGAGAGCAGGCGGATCAGCAGGAACGAGATCACCCAGACCGCGAAGGAGGCGACGACCGCGACGAGGACGGGCGCGCCGCCCTCGCGGTTCTGGCCGCCGCCGAACAGGAACCCGAACCGGACGACCATGAACGCCAGCGTCGAGAGGAACGAGGCGATGGTCATCACCATCACGTCGCGGTTCTTGACGTGGGCGAGCTCGTGGGCCAGCACGCCCTCCAGCTCCTCGTCGTCGAGCGTGCGCAGCAGCCCCCGGGTCACGCAGACTGTCGCACTCTTCTTGGATCGGCCGGCCGCGAACGCGTTGGGGACCTGCATATCCGAGACGGCGACGGTCGGCTTGGGCAGATCGGCCTGCTGGCAGAGGCGCTCGATCGTCGCGTGGAGCTCGGGGTACTCCTCGCGGTCGACCTCGCGAGCGCCCATGCTCCGCAGCGCGAGCTTGTCGCTGAAGAAGAACTGGCCGAGCATGAACAGTCCCATCACGCCGACGATCATCGTCGGGCCGGCACCGAGGCTGGCCAGCACGCCGACGAAAACCACGTAGAGGAGGCCGAGCAGCAGCATGGTCCCGCCCATGCGTGCCCGGAGCCCCCAGTCCGCTTTCCACTCCATACCGGTGAATGGACGTTCAGGCGTTTAAACCCCTCCCTGCGGGCCCGCGAGCCGAACCCCTATACGCCCGCCGACGGAGTGGCACCTATGCGACTCGCACGGATCGAGACTGACGACGGCGTCGTCGCCGGGGAGTACGTCGACGGCGCGGTCGAGAGCGACGGGGAGCGCTACGCGGTCGGCGAGGACGGCGAGCTCGCGCCGCCGTGTGACCCCTCCGCGGTCTACTGCATCGGCCGGAACTACGCCGAGACGCTCGAACAGAAGGGGTACGAGCGCCCCGAGCAGCCGACCTTTTTCATCAAGCCGCCGGCGTCGGTGATCCCCCACGGGGAGCCGATCCCGTACCCGAGCTTTTCGGAGGAGGTGACGTACGCGGGCGAGCTCGCGGCCGTGATCGGCGAGCGGTGTCACGACCTGACGCCGGAGGAAGCCGAGGAGGTGGTCCGGGGGTTCACGATCATGAACGACGTGGACGCGCTGGACCAGCCCGGGCTCACCTCGCGGAAGGCGTTCGACGGCTCCGGCCCGCTGGGGCCGTGGATCGAGACGGACGTGGACCCGCGGGGGATCGACATGTACACCGAGATCGACGGAGAGGTCCGGCAGGACGCGAACACGGAGCTGATGCTGTGGGGGCCGTACGAGCTGCTCTCGTTCCTCTCCGAGCGGTTCACGTTCCGGCCCGGCGACGTGGTGGCGTTCGGGAGCCCGGGGAACCCGGGGACGATCGAGCCGGGGAACGAGGTGGAGATCTGGTACGAGGGGGTCGGGACGCTGCGTAATTCGGTTGAGTAGTCGGGGTCGGTCGATGAATATCCACTGGGAGTAATTTTGACGGGAGTGGCTCGATGCTCGACCGCTGGGACACCGACCGCGACAGCAGTTCGATCGCTGGCACCTTGTGACCGCACCGCCCTCACGCCTCCCCAACCGACTCCTTCCCTCGTTCCACTCGGTCAGTCGTCCTCCGAGGGAGCGAAGCTCCCTCGTGCCCTCGCTCGTTCCACTCGCGAGGACCTCGCGCGCTCGGTCGGCGCACGGAGGCGCCGACGCTTCGCGCCCACAGCGACCGCGGTGCGGTGGCGGTGGACGCCTCGCGCCGGCGACCTGTCGCCGTCATCAGAAATCTCCGATTTCTGATTGGCAGACGAGAATCTCCGATTCTCGTCGACGGCCGCGGGGGGAGGGGTGGGGACCCGGCGCTGCGCCGGGCTTCATGCCCGGCGCACTGCGGTCACAAGTGGTCAGCGATCGAACTGCTGTCGCGGTTGCGGTTCCTGCCTGCAATGCTGACTTGACCCCCACAAAACCGACGCACACCACCCCAAACACACAGCGCGGTCCTTATCAGTCCGAACCGACGATTCACCAACAATGAGTAAGTCCGGCGAGTTCTGCCCTCGCTGCGGCGACGACGTGCCCGAGCGCCCCGAGCCACTCCCCGGGGAGCCGCGGGACCGCGACGCCGCACTCTGTGACGCCTGCTACTTCGAGCAGTTCGACCTCGTCGACGCCCCCGACCGCATCGAAGTGCTCGTCTGCTCGCGCTGCGGCGCGGTCCACCGCGGCAACCGCTGGGTCGACGTGGGGGCGAAAGACTACACCGACGTGGCCGTCGACGAGGTCGCCGAAGCGCTCGGCGTCCACCTCAAGGCCGAGCAGGTCCAGTGGGGCGTCGAGCCCGAACAGGTCGACCAGAACACGATCCGCATGCACTGCACGTTCTCGGGGATCGTCCGCGGGACGCCCGTCGAGGAGCAGGTCGTCGTCCCGGTGAAAGTCTCCCGCGGGACGTGCGAGCGCTGTGGCCGCATCTCCGGCGGCTCCTACGCGGGCGAGGTACAGGTCCGCGCCGAGGAGCGCGTCCCTACCAGCGACGAGCGCGAGCGCGCCATCGAGATCGCCAACGAGATGGTCCGGGAACGGGAGGCCGACGGCGACCGCGAAGCGTTCGTCACCGAGGCCAAGGAGGTGAAAGACGGCGCCGACATCAAGCTCTCGACCAACAAGCTGGGCCGCGCGCTCTCGAAGCGCCTCGTCGAGGAGTTCGGCGGCGAGTTCGAGGAGTACGCCACGCTCGTCACCGAGGACTCCGACGGCAACGAGGTGTACCGCGTCACGTTCTCGGTCCGGCTGCCGCGCTACCGCCCGGGCGAGATCATCGACCCCGAGGACGGCGACGGGCCGGTGCTCGTCACCTCCGTCCGCGGGAACCTCAAGGGGATCAGACTCGCCTCGGGCGAGCGCTACGAAGCCCGCTTCGACGAGGGGGACGCCCCCGACGCGCGCCGGCTGGGCGAGCGCGAGGACGCCGTCGAGACCACCGTCGTCGCCGTCGAGGACGAGCACGCGGTGCAGGTGCTCGACCCCGAGACGTTCGAGACGGTGAGCATCCCGCGACCCGACTTCTTCGACACCGACGCCGAGCAGGTGCGGGTGCTGAAGTCCCGCTCGGGGCTGCACATGGTCCCCGACGACGACCCGGCGTAGGGCGAACGCGCGGGATCGACGCCGACGCGGGAGCTTAAGCCGCTGGCCCGGCGTGGTCCGGTATGGACTGGAAGCAGCTGCTCGCGATCACGATGGTCGCCCTGATGCTCGGCTCCTCGATGGCGTACGCGCTGGCGCTCTGAACGGACCTACGGCCGGTACTCGCGGTTTATCGCGTCGAAGAGCCAGCCGAGGATCGGCCGGCTCGTCCCCGCGGGCCGCTCGACGGTCACGTCGGTCCACCGATCGTAGCGGTAGCGCTGCCAGTCCGTTTCGTTCCCGTTGGTCGAGCGGATGGTGATCGACCGGAGCCAGCCCGACTCCGCGTCGACGGCCACGGTGACGGTGGCGTCGAAGGAGTCCGGCGGCGCCGACGCGTTCGCCGAACTGCCGAGCAGGCGGCTCGCGACGGTGTCGTTGTCGGTCCGGAGCCGGATCGTCCCGTTCGACGCCGAGACGGTCGTCTCGACCGCATCGCTCGCGAGCGACGCCGCCAGATCACTTCGATCGAGCCGGTCGGCGTCCGCCCAGAGGTTCAACGCCCGGGACTGGCTCCGGTCGGGGTTCTCCGGGAAGTCGGTGAAGGTGGCGCTGACCTCGTCGGCGTACACGTCCGGGCCGACCCCGAAGTACCCCTCGCCGTTGGCGACGGCGTACTCGCGCTCGCTGCGCTCGACAGTGTACCGGAGGAACACACAGCCGCCGTCCCGTCGCGTCACGTTCTCGTCGTCACACGGCGTGATCCAGTCCATCCGGTAGTCGTTGGTCCCCGTGGCGTGCAGGGCGTCCAGCGCGACCTGCTCCGGCGGCGCGTCGGCGTCGACGGGCTGGGGCTCCGGCGGGGCGTAGAACGGGTCCGCGATCCCGACGGCGCCCACGAGCAGCGCGCTGAGGACGGCGGCGATCGCCATCCGCCGGAAGATATCCTCGCCGAAGCGGGCCCGGATGGCGTCGGTGAGACGGCTCACGAGTCACCCCACACGTCCCGACTGGTGCGACTGCTCATCCGTCGCCCCATACGTCCGAGAGCGGGTGGTTCTCGCGCTTCTCGGCTTCGGCCTCGGTCTTGTTCGCCGGCGAGTCGCCCCCGGCCCCGGACGACGAAGTCGTCGACGACCGCGAGGACGAACGTGACGCGGCTCCCGTCGAACTGCCGGAGTTCCGGCGCTCACTCCGACCTGAACTCCCCGTCGACCCGACGGTCGGGCTGGCGTCGACGCCCGCGAGCGCGGCCGCCGGATCGGCCTCCGGGAGTTTCGGCCGGGAGATACGGTCGACCTGGTCCTGGAACCAGTCCGGGATGTCCGTGCTCGCGCGGTCGAACAGCTCCAGCAGCGAGTCGTCCGCGAGGTACGTCGCGCCGTAGTCCTCGGGCGAACGGACGACGCGCCCACAGGCCTGAATCACGGTTCTGAGCGCGGCGCGGTAGTACCACGCCCACTGCCCCTCCTCCAGCCGTTGCTCGACCCGGGAGTCGTTCGTGTTCAGGTACGGCGCCTTGCAGAGCACCTGCCAGCGACAGAGGTCGTCCTCCAGATTCAGCGCCTCCTCCATCTTAACCGAGAGGAACAGCTCCGGTTCGTCGCTGGCCTTCCACGCCTCCAGTTGCGCGTCGCGGTTCTCCCGATCGTGCACCCTGACGCGGCCGGCGACCCCGAGTTTGGCGAGCCGGTCGGCGAGTCGCTCCTGAATCGCGTAGGAGTGGCAGTGGATCAGCCCCTTCTCCTCGCTGTGTTTCGCCATCAGGCGGACGATCAGGTCGGCGATCTTCGGCAGCGTCTCGTCGCGGTGCTCGTACGTCATCTTCCCCTGTGTCACGTCGTACAGCGGGCGGTTCTCGACGGGGAACGTGTGGCCGACCTCCACCAGCGCGACCTTCTCGGGGTCGAGGCCGACGCCGCGGCAGAACGCCTCCTTGTTGAGGATCGTCGCCGACAGCAGCGCGAACTTCGAGCCGCGGTCCCAGACGGTGTGCTGGAGATACTTCGCCGGATCGAGCGGCTTGATCGTGATCGAGCCGCCGGCGCCGTCTGGCTGGTCGACCACCCACGTCGTCGGCGACTGGGCGTCGCGGTAGTCCTCGGCGAAGTAGGAGAGCTCGCTGATCAGCTCCTGCAGGCGGTCCCGGCGGGCGGCCTCCTCCGGCGTGAGTTCGGGCTTCGCGAGCAGCTGGTCCTTCTCGGCCTCGCAGCGTTCGAGCAGCTGCTCGGCGAATCGAACGGCCCCCTCGACGGGATCGCCCGTCGCGGCGGTCACGTCCGGCACGTCCACCTCGTCCCAGATCGGGACTCTGCGTGGGGTGAGTTCGACGGCGGCGTACATCTCCGCCCACTCCGCGAGCCCGTGGGCCTCGTCGACGACGACCACGTCGCGCATCCGAAACACGTCGCTGCCGGCGGTCTGCATGAAGTACGCGAGCGTCATCGCCGCGATGGGCTGGTTGCTCGCGATGGCGCGGTCCGAGAAGTACGGACAGCGGTGGCGGACGGTGCAGTCGAACCCCTTCTTCCGGACGCAGGGGGCCTGATCGACCGGCGTGTCGTGCTCGCCGGGGAGGATGCAGTCGTAGTTGTTCTTCCCGCGGATGACGCGGAAGTCGTCGAGCAGGTCGTCGGCCTCCACGTCGTCGAGTTGGCTGACCTGCGGCGTGGTGTAGTAGGCGCCGGTGGGCTGGGCGGGGTCGGCCGCCTCGACGGTCCGGGCGGCGCCCATGATCGACCGCGCGAGGAGGGACTTGCCGCTGCCCGTCGGCGCGCGCACGAGCACCACGTCGTTCCCGGCCGCGAACGCGTCGCGGATCTCCGCGAGCGCCCGCTCCTGATTGCCGCGGAAGGAGGGCGCGGGGAACGAGTCGGGAATGCGGGCGGGATCCACTCTGTGTAGTGGTACGCTGTCGGCCGGATCAATGTAGCGAACGTGGACCGCGGTCGCGTCGGGGAAGCCAAAAGAGACATTATCTAGTGGTACAACTGAGTGATCAATGGCGCGAACCCAGCTTCAACGGGCCCGGGACGGTGAACTGACGGCAGCGATGGAACGAGTCGCCGAGCGGGAGAACCGCGACCCCGAGTTCGTCCGCCAGCAGGTCGCCGACGGGCAGGCAGTGATCCCGGCCAACCACGGCCACGAGTCGCTGGATCCGATGATCATCGGCCGGGAGTTCGCCACGAAAGTCAACGCCAACATCGGGAACAGCGAGGAGACGAGCGATCTGGAGGGCGAACTCGAGAAGCTCCACACGGCGGTCCACTACGGCGCGGACACGGTGATGGACCTCTCGACGGGGGCGAACCTCGACGGGATCCGCGAGGCAAACGTCGAGCACTCGCCCGTCCCCGTGGGGACGGTCCCGATCTACGAGGCGGTCACCCACGTCGACGACCCGACCGACCTCACCCACGAGCTGCTGCTCGAGGTGATCGAGAAGCAGGCCGCGCAGGGGGTCGACTACATGACGATCCACGCCGGCGTCCTGATGGAACACCTCCCCCTGACGGACGGGCGGAAGACCGGGATCGTCTCGCGGGGCGGCTCGATCCTCGCCCAGTGGATCGAGGAGAACGGGATGCAGAACCCGCTGTACGCGAGCTTCGAGGAGATCTGCGAGATCTTCGCCGAGCACGACGTGACGTTCTCGCTCGGGGACGGGCTCCGGCCGGGGTCGCTGGCCGACGCCGGCGACGACGCGCAGTTCGCGGAGCTGGAGACGCTGGGCGAGCTCACGCGGACCGCGTGGGACCACGGCGTCCAAGTGATGGTCGAGGGGCCGGGGCACGTCCCGATGGATCAGGTGGCCGAGAACGTCCGGCGCCAACAGGAGCTCTGTGACGGCGCTCCCTTCTACGTGCTCGGGCCGCTCGTCACCGACATCGCGCCAGGGTACGACCACATCACGAGCGCCATCGGCGCGACCGAGGCGGCACGGGCCGGCGCCGCGATGCTGTGTTACGTCACCCCCAAGGAGCACTTGGGGCTCCCGGAGCGGGAAGACGTTCGCGACGGACTGGCTGCCTACCGGATCGCCGCCCACGCGGCCGACGTGGCCAACGACCTCCCCGGAGCCCGCGACTGGGACGACGCGCTCTCGGAGGCGCGCTACGAGTTCGACTGGCGCCGGCAGTTCGACCTCGCGCTCGACCCCGACCGTGCCCGGTCGTACCACGACCAGACCCTCCCCGGAGACAACTACAAGGAGGCACGGTTCTGCTCGATGTGCGGCGTCGAGTTCTGCTCGATGCGGATCGATCAGGACGCCCGCGAGGCCGACGGCGAGATGTCCGAGATCGACGACACGACCGACCTCGACGACTCCCCCGCCGCGGCGGTGAACCTTCCGCCGGTCGGCAGTCACGACACGAGCGGCGTTCCCGACGAGATCGAGATCGACGGCGTCACGTTCACGCCCGAGGCGTCACACACCGACGACTGAGCCACGGGGCGGTCGAACCGGCCGACTACCGCACCACGTCCGCGCCGACGCTGCCGAACCCCTCGACCTCGGCACGCACGTGATCGCCCGGCTCGATCACGCCTGCGCCGGGCGTCCCCGTCGAGATCACGTCGCCGGGTTCGAGCGTCATCACGTCGGAGTGGAACGCCACCAGCTCCCGCGGCGGGAACGTCATGTTCCCGACGACGTTCTCCGCGACCGTCTCGCCGTCGACGATCGTTCGGACGGTCGCGTCCGAGAGGTCGGTGCCGGCTTCGGGCACCGCGAGATGCGGGCCGAGCACGAGGAACGTGTCGAAGCTCTTCGAGCGCGTCAGGAACCGCGGATTGCGCTGGAGCACGTCCTCGGCAGTCACGTCGATCACCGGCGCGTAGCCGGCGATCACGTCGTCGGCGTCCGCGGCGTCGACGTTCCGGCAGGTCCGGCCGATCACGACCGCGAGCTCGGCCTCGGCGGTCACGCGCTCGCTGATCGACGCCGGGGGGAGTCGGATCGGCCCGCCCGGGCCGGTCGCCGCCGTCGCGGGCTTGAAGAAGCTCGCCGGCTCCTCGGGAGCCTCCTCCGAGAGGTCGCCGGCGTGTTCGACGTAGTTGAGGCCGATGCCGAACAGCTTGCCCGGCTCGTCGAGGAACGCGCCCAGCGAGCGCTTCTCCCGGGGGATCCTGTCGGCGGTCGCGGAATCCGGAGCCGGGAGCGTCCCCGCAGCCGCGGCCGGCAGCGCGTCGCGGACGCTCGCGTGCTCGGATGCGGCCGCGAGCGGGACGAAGCCGTCGTCGTCGCCCAGCAGCGCCTCGCCATCCGCGGTTCGGGCCAGATAGCGCATCAGCGCCACCCCCGGATCGGGTCGGCGGCGTGTGAATCGCTCGTCATACACACGGGTCGGCACGGAACCGCCATCAACCTCTCGGACCACCGCCGAGGGAGGGAACAGCGTTTTGTGGTTTCCCCGCGAGGTGTGCGTATGAAAATGGAGGAGCCCACGAGCGAGGCCCTGGACTCCGCCATCCCCGTCGGCGAGCTCGCGGCGGGCAAGAGCGTGCTCGTCCGCGGGCCCGCGATGTCCGGGAAGTACGATCTGCTCCTCCGCCTCCTGAGTGCGCTGGCGGACTGCTCGCTGCTCGTCTCCACCAGCCGACAGCACAGCGGCGCCCGCTCGGACTTCGCCGCCTACGGCGACCCCGACTGCTTCGGCGTCGTCGACTGCGCCAGCCGGGTACAGGGACAGGACGACGGCGGCGGCGAGCTCGTCCGCTACGCCTCTTCGCCGAAGAACCTCACCGAGGTGGGCGTGAAGTTCACCGATCTCGTGGACCGGTTCCAGGACGACGGCGTCGAGCACGTCGCCGTCGGCCTCCACTCGCTGTCGGAGCTGCTGATGTACAGCAACACCGAACAGGTGTACCAGTTCCTCCGCGTGCTGCTCGCCGAGTCGGGGGGGATGAACTGGCCGACCGTCGCCGTGATCGACGACGACGCCGCCGGCGAGGAGGCGGTCACCACGCTCACCCAGCCGTTCGACGCCGTGATCACCACCCGACGCGACGAGGACGGGCGATCGTTCCGCTACCGCGAGTCGGGGATCGGCCCCACCGAGTGGGTCGGGTTCTGAGCCCGGCGATTCGCCCCACTTTTGCCGCCGCCGCGCCAATCGCGGGTAATGGCCGATTTCGACCCCGAGACGTTCGAGGAGGAGAAGTACACCGAGCACTTCGCCGAGCTCCAGCGCGCCTACAAGAACGCGTTCGAGACGATGAACGGGCAGTACGACTCGGACCTGATCCACGCGATCGATCAGCAGGTGCTCAACGAGTCCGAGCCCCACTTCGTCGACGGCCGCTTCGAGGTCGAACTCCCCGAGAGCCCCACGGATCGCGTGACGGCGGTCGACGCCGACGCCGAGACGCTGACCGAGACGCTCGATCGCTACACCGACGAGATCGTCGCCGAGCTCCACGAGCTGTTCGGCGTCGAGCGGGCCGAGAGCGAGGCCTGAGCCGGGTATCGAACGTGTTCGGGCCGCCCCGAACCAAAGGCATAAGCCGCCCGCTCGCGAAGTGAACGTATGAGCACGGAGAGCCAGTCCGGCGACGACCTTCGCGACCGCATCAGCAACTTCCTGCGGCGCAACTTCCCGCAGATTCAGATGCACGGCGGTTCGTCCTCGATCACCCACCTCGACCGAGAGGAGGGTGTCGTCCACATCCAGCTCGGCGGCGCGTGTTCGGGCTGCGGTATCTCCCCGATGACGATCCAGGCGATCAAGTCCCGGATGGTCAAGGAGATCCCCGAGATCGAGAAAGTCGAAGCCGACACGGGCATGGGCGGCGGCGCAGACGGCGACCTCGGCGGCACCGGTGGCAGCAGCATGAGCCCCTCCTTCCCCGGCGAGGGCGACGACGACGGCGAGGACGACGAAGGGCCGCAGGCCCCGTTCTAACGCTCGCGCGTCGCGTTCCCGTGTTTTCGACCGCGTAGCGGCGCCGCCGGACTACCACGCCTTTTCAGTACGGAGCGCCAACCCACGCCCATGAGCGAGGAGTTCGATAAGGAGGCTGAACGGGAGAAGCTGCGCGAGAAGTTCGAGAAGGACGAGGAGAAACGCCAGCAGACCCAGCGCATGAGCGAGCTCCTGCTGCAAGGGGCGACGATGACCAACGAGCACTGCGAGCGCTGCGGCGACCCCCTGTTCCGGGACAGCGGGGAAACGTTCTGTCCGACCTGCAGCGGCGCCGGTGGACAGGAGCAGGCAGCAGACAGCCGACAGGCGGCGGAAACGCAGCAGCCGGCGGAAACGCAGCAGCCGGCGGAAACGCAGCAGCCGGCAGAAACGCAGCAGCCGGCGGAGCCACAGTCACAGCAGCCGACCGAGGCGTCCCGGAGCGCTGAACGAACGAACGGCGCCGAGCCGGCGCCACGACCCGAAGCCGGAAGCGGCGCCGACGTCGAGCAGCAGGCCGGACCGAGCGCCGACGAGCAGCCGGCGCGAGGGGAGCGAACAGTCGAATCGACGGCCACCGACGCCGCGGGGCCGCGGGCAGAACTCCGGCGTGCGGTGACGACGACGGCACGGAACGCGAACGAGGCCACCGACCCCCGGACGGCGAAGGAGTGGCTCGAAGCCTCGAAGGAGGCGGCCGAGGCACTGGCGGCCTTAGAGCAGTAGGAATTCGGTGTAACACGGCGACAGCATGGGTTCCGATGCTGGGACACGGAGGTCCCAGCAGGTCACGAGCCGTCGCCGGTGTACTCGCTCCCGACGACCTCGCGGAGTCGGTCGGCGGTCACCTCGCCGATCCCGTCGACGTCCATCAAGTCTTCCTTCTTCGCGGTCATCACCGCCTCGACGGTTTTGAACTCCTCCAAGAGCGCCCGCGCGGTCACGGGGCCGATGTCGGCGACGCTGCCGACGACGTACTCCTGCTGTTCGGCCAGCGTCTTCCCGGACTTCTCGCCGTGGACCGACACCTCGCGGTCGCTCTCCTCCTGCTCGCGGCCGGCGACCACTTCGAGCAGGTCGGCGGTATCGTCCTCGTCCTCAGTCCGGAGGACGCTGGCGTCGAAGTCGATGGCGAGCGAGGAGAGCGCCCCGCGGATCGCGTTGGGGTGGACGTTGCGCTCGCCGTAGAGGTCCTCCCCTTCGAGGATCACCACCGGCCGGGCGTACGCCCGCGAGAGGTCGCCCACCTGCTCGAACATCGAGCGGTCGCCGCCGGTCAGCGTGTCGAGGAAGTCCGCGACCGACTTCCGCTCGACGGCGACGCGATCCGAGAGCACGTAGTCGCCGACCTCGAGCGTCTCCAGCCGGGTCCGGACGCCCTCGCGGCGGGAGAGCTCCTTCGCGATCGGCGAGTCGAGTTCGCGCTGATCGACGACGATCTCGATCTCCTCCTCGTCGGGATCGGAGTCGGCGGTCGCGACGATCCCCTCGGCGGCAGCCCCGTCACCGTTCTCGATGTCGGCAGTTTCGTCGCCGTCGTTCTCCTCGTCGCCGGCGTCGGCAAAGTCGTCCAACCCCGGGGAGAGCCGTTCCTCGCGCGCCTCGCCGTCCCCGTCGTCGGTGTCGAACGCCGTCAGTGACTGCTGGGCGTCGTCGAGCTCCTCCTCGACCTCGTCGGCGACGCCTTTCAGCTTCCGGAGCTCATCCTCCATCTCCTGTTCGCGCCGGCGGGCGATCCAGAAGAACGCCTCGTCCCGGGTGTCCTCCGCCAGCAAGACGACCACTTTCCCCTCGGCCTGTCGCCCGGTCCGACCCTTGCGTTGGATCGACCGGATCGCCGTCGGGACGGGCTCGTAGAACAGCACGAGGTCGACCTCGGGCACGTCCAGCCCCTCCTCGGCGACGGAGGTGGAGACCAGCACCTCGAACTCCCCGTTGCGGAACGCTTCGAGCCGTTCCTGCTGCTGTTTCTGAGTCATGCCGTCGGAGCCCTCCTTGTCGCCCTGCCCGACGAACTTCCGCGTCTCGAAGCTCTCGCCGAGGAACTCCGTCAGCGCCTCGGCGGTGTCACGGGACTCCGTGAACACGATGACGCGCTCGCCCTCGCCGATGCCGAGGGTCTGGGCGAGCATGATGCGGGCCTGCGAGAACTTCGGGTGGAGGCCGTCGTACGTGTCGGCTTTCCGCATCGCCCGGCGAACGCGGGGATCGCTCACCATGCGCTGGCTGGCCTTCGAGGCGCCGGAGGAGCGGGCGTCCTCGCGCTGGCGCTCGAAGTAGCGCCGGACCGACTCGACGGACTGGGTCTCGACCAGTTCGACCGCGCGGCGGAGCTTCATCACCTCCGCGTGGGTGCTCATCCCCTGGTACCCCTCGCTCTGGTCGTTGTTGATCAGCTTCTGCAGCTCCGCGCGCATCCCGTTGAGCTTCTTCTGAGAGAGGTCCGGCTGGGTGGTGTTGGTGACGCCGAGCTCCTTCAGGTCCTCCAGTCGCTCCGTGATCACCTCGTTCAGCAGCTCGCGGATCTCGAGGATCTCCTCGGGGAGGTCGACGCGCTCCCACTGCACGTCGGTGTCGTGGGTGAACTCGTCCACGTCGGCGTCCTCCTCGGTCATCACCTCCACTTCGGTGAGTCCGAGGTTCTCACACACCTGCAGGATCTCCTCCTCGTCGCCGCCGGGGGAGGCGGACATCCCCGTCACGAGCGGATCGGCGGCATCGGCGTGGTAGCGCTCGGCGATGTAGACGTAGGCGTAGTCGCCGGTCGCGCGATGGCACTCGTCGAACGTGAGGTGGGTCACGTCCGACAGCGAGATGCGGTTGCCGACGAGGTCGTTCTCGACGACCTGCGGGGTTGCGATGACGACCCGCGCAGAGTCCCAGAGCTCGGCGCGGTCGTCGGGGCTCACGTCGCCGGTGAACACGACGATCTCCTCCTCCGGGATGCGGAGTGCCTCGCGGTAGAACTCGGCGTGCTGCTGGACGAGCGGCTTCGTCGGCGCCAGCATCAGCGCCTTGCCGCCCACCTCGTTCAGCCGTTCGGCCGTCACGAGCAGCGAGACGGTCGTCTTCCCGAGGCCGGTGGGGAGACAGACGAGCGTGTGGGCGGCCTTCGCGGTGCCGGCCAGTTCGAGCTGGTAGCGCCGCTGCTCGAGGAAGTCGGGGGTGAGCAGCGGGTGGTCGATCCGGCCGACGTCGTCGGTGGCCGCCATTTGTCCCTACTGGGGCGCGCTCGCCGATAAGGGTTCGGCGAGCGTGGTGGAACTGAAACGGCGGTGTTCGGCGGCTCAGACGATCTGCTCGCCGTCGTCGTAGACGGCGATCGCGTCGACGGGGCAGGCCCGCGCGGCGAACTTCGCGTCCAGTTCGGCGTCCTCCGGCACCTCGCGGACGAACACGTCTTCCTCGGCTTCCTCGCCGTCGACGAGCACCGCCTTGCCGGCGTCCTCGTCGCGTTCGAAGGCGTCCCACTCGGCGACACACTGGAACATCCCGATGCAGGTGTCCCGGTCGTACTCGATTCGCATGGGCGGGCGTTCGGGGCGTCGGGTGGTAAGTGGTGGGTTCCGACCGCCGCGAACGGGTCGCGTGCCGGCGCTCCGGTGAGTCATTTATCCGTGTCCGACTCCCACCCACGGGTATGCGACACCCGGGACTCAAACTCCGGATGGCCGTCGTGGGCAGCATCCTCGCCGGCTTCTACATGGTCGTGATCGCGGCCGCGTGGGCGATGTTCGGGGAGGGGATCCTCCCGATCGCCGTCGTCGGTAGCGTCCTCCTCGTCGGCGTCCAGTACAAGATCGGGAAGTGGGCGGCGCTGCGAAGCGTCGGCGCCGAGGCGCTCTCCGAACAGCAGTACCCGGAGATCCACCGGATGGTGGAGACACACTCCGAGGAGATGGGGATCGACAAGCCCGAACTCAAGATCGCCCGGATGGGCGTTCCGAACGCCTTCGCCGTCGGGCGGAAAGGTGCGGGCATCGTCGTCGTCTCCGAGGAACTGATCCAGCTACTCGACCGTGAGGAGCTCGAAGGCGTGCTCGCTCACGAGCTCGCACACATCGCGAACCGGGACGTAGTCACCATGCAGCTCGGGCAGGGGATCGCCTCCATCGTCGGCATCGCGGCCCAGTTCGCGGTGCTCCTGACCGGCGACAACGACATCGCGGACTTCTTCCTCGCGATCGTGGTGGGGAACGTCGTCCAGTTCGTCGTGATGATCTTCGTGCTCGCGATCTCGCGGTACCGCGAGTACGTCGCCGACGCCGACGCGAAGCGGGCGATCGGCGACGGCGATCCGCTCGCGAGAGCGCTGGAGAAGATCAGCCGGGGGAACCAGCGCGGCGCCCAGTCGTCGCGGGGCGGCCGCCGGGGTCGCGGCGGCCGTCAGCGGGACGGCGGCGTCGATCAGCAGGTGAGCGCACTGTGTATCTCCAGCCCCGACAGCGGCTTCCTGCAGAAGATCGTCTCCACCCACCCGCCGATGGAGAAGCGCATCGAACGCCTGCGTTCGTGATGCTCCGCGAACTGCTCGCGACCGTCCTCGGCGTCCTGCTGGGACTCGGGCTGCTGGCCGCCCCGCGGGCGGCGATCAAGCTCTCCGTGTTGAGCGGGGGGCGCCATCGAGAGCGCGGCCGGTACGGCACGGACGACCCCGTTCCGGACCGCTGGGTCTGGATCGCCCGCGCGCTCGGCGTGGCGTGTCTCGCGATCGCGGCGTGGATCGGCTACCGGACGTTCGTTTGAAAACGGAGAACGCGGGTAGCAGTCTTCTACAGCTTATTCGTCACGGGACGGCTGCCCGTCGCCGTCACCGCACCTTCGTCACGGGACGGCTGCCCGTCGCCGTCACCGCACCTTCGTCACGGGACGGCTGCCCATCGCCGTCACCGCACCTTCGTCACGGGACGGTTGACCCTTACCGTCACCGCACCTTCGTCCCCGGCTCGGCGTCCTCGTGAGTCGTCAGCAGGTCCGCCTGCTCGCCCGCGGCGAGCACCATCCCGTTGGACTCGACGCCGAACAGTTCGGCCTGCTCGAGATTCGCGAGCACGATCACTTTCTTCCCCTCGATCTCGTCGAGGTCGTGAAGCTGCTTGATGCCGGCGACGATCTGCCGGGTCTCGACGCCGATGTCGACCTCGAGTCGCGCCAGCTTGTCGGCCCCGTCGATCCCCTCGGCCGACTCGATGCGGCCGACGCGGATGTCCAGACCTTCGAACGTGTCGAAGTCGATGCGGTCGTCGATCAGGGGTTCGAGTTCGCTCTCGTCCATCTCGGTGTCCTCCTCGTCGGTTTCGTCCTCGTCTTCCTCGTCCGCAGTCGCGTCCTCGATCTTCTCTTCCAGCGCCGCGTCGAGCTCGTCGACGCGGTCGTCCTCGATCTTCTCGAACAGCTCGTCCGGCTCGTCGAACGCGCCCGGCTCGGCGTCCACCGCGTCGGTCTCGGCGGCGTGCACGTCGCCGTCGACGTTCAACTGGTCCCAGACGGTCTCGGCCTTCTCCGGGCAGATCGGTTCGATCAGGACGGCGACGGCGGTCGCGACCTGCAGACAGTCGCGGATGACCTGTGCCTGCTCGTCGCTGCCGTCTTCGAGTTGCCACGGCTCGTGCTGCTGGATGTACTCGTTGCCGAACTGCGCGAGTTCGACCGCGGCGTCGCCGGCGTTGCGCACGTCGTACTCCTTCACGGCCTCGCGGAACTGCCCGACCGCGGCGTCGATGTGCTCCCGCACGTCGTCGCTGACCTCGGCGTCGGGCGTGCCGTCGAAGTTCCGCGCCGCGAACAGCATCGAGCGGTAGACGAAGTTACCGACCGTGCCGACCAGTTCGCCGTTGACGCGCTCCTGGAACCGCTCCCACGTGAAGTCCAGATCCTGCTGGAACCCACCCATCGTGGTGAGGTAGTAGCGCAGCAGATCCGGGTGGAACCCCTCGTCGAGGTACTCCTCGGCCCAGATCGCGCGGTTGCGGCTGGTCGAGAGCCCCTTGCCGTCGATGGTGACGAACCCCGTCGCACAGACCGCGCGCGGCTCCGCGTGGCCCGTGGCGTGGAGCATCGCCGGCCAGAAGATCGTGTGGTGCTGGATGATGTCGCGACCGATCACGTGGACGATCTCGCCGCCGTCGCCGCCGTCGCGGCCCCAGACCTCCTCCCAGTCGTATTCGTCGGCGCCGACGCGCTCGGAGTACTGCTTCGTGGAGGAGACGTACTCGATCGGGGCGTCGACCCAGACGTACAGCACGAGGTCGTCCTCGCCGGGGTAGTCGATCCCCCAGTCCATGTCTCGCGTGATGCACCAGTCCTGCAGCCCCTCCTCGATCCACTCGCGGGGCTGGTTCTTTGCGTTCGACGTGCCTTCGAGGCGGTCGAGGAACTCGCTCAGGTAGTCGGCGAGCTCGGAGACGGCGAAGTACTTGTGCTCTCGCTCGCGGTACTCCGCGGCGTTGCCCGTCAGCGTCGAGACGGGGTCCTCGATCTCGCCGGGTTCGAGGTGGCGACCACACCCCTCGTCGCACTCGTCGCCGCGGGCCTGCTCGCCGCAGTACGGGCAGGTCCCCTCGACGTAGCGGTCGGGGAGGGGTTGGTCCTCCTGTGGGTCCCACGCGACCATGATCTCGTCCTCGTACACGTACCCCTCGGCTTCGAGGCGCTCGACGAACTCCCGGGTGATCTCGGTGTTCGTCTCGTCGTGGGTGTGGCCGTAGTTGTCGAACTCGACGTTGAACTTCGGGAACGTCTCGGCGTACTGCTCGTGGTAGCGGGTCGCGAACGCCTCGGGCGAGACGCCCTCCTGGGCGGCGTTGACGGCGATGGGGGTGCCGTGCATGTCCGAGCCGCAGACGTACGCCGACTGCTGGCCGAGCTTCTCGATCGAGCGATGCAGCGCGTCCGCCGCGGTGTACCCCCGGAGGTGACCGATGTGGAGGTCGCCGTTGGCGTACGGCAGTCCACACGTCACCACCGCGGGACGGTCGGTCGGGAACTCCTCGTGACTCATCTGGGTGGAAGTTGTCGATGCGGGCCTAAAGCCCGCCGGTTTCGGTGGTCGAACGGTACCCGGGAGCGAGGGGTTCACCGGACGGCGTCGCCGCGTGTCCTCCCCCGCGCCGGCGCCGAGAAGGCTCCACCCGTCGCTACGGCCGGCGCATACCGCGGCGACGAGTGGGGAGCACGGACGAGTCGTGACCCCGGCGACGCAAAAAAGCTCCCGGGGGTGTGACAGCCGTTCGGCGGCGGTCAGACGTTCCGGAGGTACGAGTTCTCGGGCAGTTCCGCGCCGTGCTCCCGGACGATCTCGGCGGCGCGCTCGTCGACGGCCCGCGGGGCGGGGCGCTCGGCCTCCTCGCGGACGTGCCCCGCGACGAAGCGAGTCAGGTCCGCCACGGCGTCGCCGCCGGCGGCCGCCTCGACGGTCGACAGCGCCGCACGGAGCGACTCGCGGAACCCCTCGTCCTCGCCGCCGATCTCCTTGGCGACCGCCTCGTCGACCTCCCGAACCGCGGTATCGACGTCCATGGGGTGCCGTTGTGTCCGACGGTAGATAAGACGAGTGGCGGCGTCGAACGAGAAAAGCGCTATATAGCCGACCGGGGTATAGCGCCCATGAGCGAGCTGGAGCAGGAGGGAGTCCCCGAGGACACCCGTACCGAGATCATGGAGGCGACGTTCCGGGCCGTCAGCGAGCACGGCTACGCCGACCTGCGGATGCGCGACATCGGGGAGGAGATGGAGAAGACCCGACAGATCATCCACTACCACTACGACGGGAAGTACGAGCTGCTCGCGAACTTCCTCGAGTACATCATCGAGCAGTACGAGGGCAGCGTCGAGGTCGATCGGGACGTGCCGCCCTGCGAGGAGCTGGATATCCGCATCCGGCAGTGCCTGTTCGGGCCGGGGTTCGAGGAGTTCGACCACTGGGAGCGGATGAAGGTGTACCACGAGCTGTTCACCCACGCACAGAACGACGACCGCCACCGCGAGATCTTCGACGAACACCACCGGCGGCTCCGGGAGAGCATCACGAACGTGGTAGCCGCGGGGATCGAACAGGGCGACTTCCGGGAGACGGACCCCGAGCGGACGGCCCAGCTCATCACCGACGTGATCCACGCGGCGCGGGAGCGGAAGCTCTCGCTGGGCCACGACGACGCCCCGGAGCAGGCGCGACAGGCCATCGACGAGTTCGTCATCGACTCGCTGATCGTCGACGAGTAGCGGCCGAAAACGGCTCGCGGCGAGCTAGTTCTTCTCGAGGGGCGGCAGCATCTCCTTGATGCGCTCGACGTCGACGTCGAGCCAGTCGGGCACTTTCAGCTCCTCGCCGTACTCCTCGACGTCCTGATCGATCCCGAAGCCGGGGCCGTCCGTCGCGAACTCGAACACCGATCCGCCGGGTTCGGTGATGTAGCGGGAGTGGAAGTAGTCACGATCCTTCGTCGAGGTGGTGTAGTAGCCGTTCTCGCGGAGGATGTCGCTGATCTCGTCCTGCTCCCAGTCGTTGGCGACGCGGAACGCGATGTGGAGGAACGTGCCGATCCCGAGCACGCCGTTGGGCGCGTTCGGTCGGATCAGCACGTCGACCTTCGACGCACACGGCGCGTCGCCGGGCGCCTCGTACCGCACGCGGTCGCCGGCCTGCGGGTGGGTCGCCTCGCCGACGCGGTCCCAGCCCAGCGTCTCGAGCACGTCCATCGTGCCCGCGGGGTCCTTCGAGTGGACCGTCGCGTTGTACATGCCGCGGATGCCGTGCTCCTCGGGCACGTCGCTGCCGTCGGTGTACGCCTCGATCTCGGACTCCCCGGTGACGAGCTCGAAGGGAACGCCGTCGGGGCCCTCGAACGCGATCGCCGTCTCGTCGAAGCGCTCCTCGACGGTGTACTCGACGTCGTGGTCGTCGAAACGGTCGGTCCAGAACTCGACCGACCCTTCGGGAATCGTCAGCCCGACCGAACTCGTCTGCCCCTTGCCGACGAGCCCCTCCTCCATCGGCATGTTGGTCATCGGGAAGAACGTGATGATGGTGCCCGCCGTCCCCACCTCGTCGCCGTAGTAGAGGTGGTAGATCTTCTCGGGCACGTCGAAGCGGACCGTCTCCTTGACGAACCGCATCCCGAGTACGTTGGTGAAGAAGTCGTAGTTGTCCTGCGGGTCGTCACAGAACGCCGTCACGTGGTGTAGCCCTGGTACGTCTGGCATGGTTCACCACTTGGTAAAACCGAGACCATAATAATCGTTTGCATACCATACGTTCACACGGGTCGACGATAGCGACAGGTGCCCGCGGCCCCTTCAGGGAAGGACCGACTGCGGGTTCTCGTACACCACCTGCCGGATCGCGTCGACGTCGACGCCGTGGCGGTACAGCTCGGCGATCGTCCGCTTGAACGCGAACACGTCGCTGCGGAGCACGCCGGCGCTGTCGGTCTCGACGAGGATGCGCTCGGGGCCGTACTCTGCGACGACCTCGGCCACGTCGGTCGGCGAGACGCCCAGCAGCCACGGGTAGCTGACGGTGAAGCTCAGGTAGCAGTCCGTGTTCTCCAGCACGTACGGCGCGATCTTCGGGTCCATGTGCGAGAGCACGACCTGCTCGTGGTCGAGCCCGGCCTCGTCGGCGAGCGCGGCGTCGATGTCCACCGCCTCGCGTTTGGGGTACTCCGAGGTGAGCACCGGCTCCTGCTGGCGCGCGAGATCGAGCTCGTAGCCGGGGAGGTTCCCGCTCTCGCGCTCGGGGAACTCCACGTCCTCCAAGTCGGCGGGCGTGTGGACCACGGCCGGGAGGTCGTGGTCGGCGGCGACCTCGAACTGCCGCCGCGTCACGTCCTTCTGTTCCTCCAGCGACCAGCCCGCGACGTGCTGGGCCTCGGTGATGCCGATCTCGCCGATCGCGGCCACCTCCTCCAGCGCCGCGTACTCGGGGAGCACCTCCAGCAGCTCCTCGTAGTTCTCGACGCGGGCGCCGGTGTGGATGCCGACGCCGACTTTCGCGTCGAGCAGGTGGGACTCCCGGATCTGCGGCAGGCGGTTGAGCGCGTCGTCCCAGAGGTAGCGTACGTCCTCGGGGTGAACCGGCTTGTAGGGGGTCCAGTAGTAGGCGGCGGCCATCGTCACCATCCCCGCACAGCCGCTCAGCGCGTAGCGCTCGCGGTCGTTCCACGAGAGCGTGTGAGCGTGGTTGTGGATATCGATCCACGGGATGCTGTGGAGTTCCGCGGGGATCGATTCGAGCCCGTCGCCGCCCTCCAGATCGGTGGGTCGTTGTGTCGGGTAGTCCATCAGTCGGTGTAGCGACAGTGGTTGGTGAGCTCCCCGACGCCCTCGACGCCGACGGTCACCTCGTCGCCGTCCTCCAGCAACACCTTCGGCTCGCGGAAGTAGCCGACGCCGTCGGGCGTGCCCGTGAAGATGACGTCGCCCGGTTGCAGCGTAAAGGAGCGGCTACAGAACGCGATCAGCTCCCGGATCGGGAAGATCAGGTGTTCGGTGTTGGAGTCCTGCAGGCGCTCACCGTTGACCTCCGTCCAGATGTCGAGGTCGGTCACGTCGTCGATCTCGTCGGCCGTGCGGAAGTGCGGCCCCATCGGCGCGAACGTGTCGAGGCTCTTCCCGCGCACCCACTGCTCGTCGGAGAGCTGGAGGTCGCGGGCGGACACGTCGTTGCCGACGGTGTAGCCGGCGACGTACTCCAGCGCCTCGTCCTCGCTCACGTTCCGAGCCTCCTCGCCGATGACCGCCACGAGTTCGCCCTCGTAGTCGACGGCCTCGGTCAGGTCGGGATCCCACTCGACCGCGTCGCCGGGGCCGGTGATCGAGGTGTTGAACTTCGAGAACACCAGCGGCACGTCGGGGATGTCCTCGCCGCCCTCGTCGGCGTGTTTCGAGTAGTTCAGCCCGATCGCGACGATCTTGTTCGGGTCGGTGACCGGCGACCGCGTCTCGAGCGACTCGGGCGCGTAGATCGCCCGGTCGGCGTCGACGGCCGACTCGACCGCGAGTTCGGCCTTCGCCTGCCAGTTCTCGACCGTCAACAGTGCCGTGAGCGTCGACGGGAGGTCGATGCCGGTCGCCGCGCCCGCTTCGGGGAGCGAGACGACCCCCTCGTCGACGACCGCGCCGATCCACTGCTCGCCGTCCGCTGTCGTGAATTGTCCGAGTTCCATAGTGATCTGAGTCGTTGGTAGATAGTGATCTGAGTCGTCGTTAGAACAGCCCGATACCGACCGCGTACGTCCACGCCTCGCTTCCGGTCGAGAGGAGCACGAGCGTCCCCCCGAGCAGGCCGACGTTCTTGAGGAAGTGGTTCAGTTCGTTCTCCTTCTCCTCCTCGCCGGCGTTCCAGAAGTCGTGGAACAGCGGCGACGCGACGATCAGGAACGTCGCGAGCGCCCCCGCGGCGATCACGGGGTAGATGCCGAGCATGATCCCGAGCGCGCCGAGGACGAGGATCACGCCCGACGCGATCACCGCGAAGCCGGGCATGGGCGTCCCCTTGTACTCGGCGTACCCCTTCCGGCTCTCGAAGTCCGCGAAGTGGTTGTACCCGTTGTAGAGGAAGAGGATCCCCAAGATGAGCCGCCCCGCGAGCAGGAACTCCGCTTCGAGCGCCATCAGCGGATCCCCGCGGCCGCGCACTCGTTGTCGATACGTCCGCCCGGACTGGTAATCGTGCGCATCGCTTCCCTGTTTTACAGAGTGGTAAATAGTTGTTTCCGTACCTTGGGTGACAGGACCGCCGTTTCGGGGCGCTCGCGGCCGTGACGGGGAGTCGTGTGGCGGCCAAACAGCCCTTATGCGTACGGCGAAAACCCCCGGACATGGAGAACGCCGACCCGCCACGAGTCGGGGCTTGGGTCGACGATTACCTCGACCGGGTTCGGTCCTTACCCGCCGACAGCGTCGCCGGCGCGTTCGATCCGCCGTATCCACAGGATCGGGCGGACCCCCACGACGCCTTCGCGGAGACGTTCATCGCCGACGCGCCGCTGTCGGGGTCGCTGGTCGACCTCGACCTCGCGGTGAAGGAGAACATCGCCGTCGGCGGCGTGACGACGACGTGTGGCACCGACTGCTTCGAGTGGACGCCCGATATCGACGCCGTCGCGGTCGAACGGCTCCGGGCGGCGGGCGGTTCGATCGTCGGCACCACGGACATGGATCCGTTCGCGTTCGGCACGACCGGGGAGCTGAGCGCGCGCGGCCGGACGCAGAACCCCGCGGTCGATGGACACGTCCCGGGCGGCTCCTCTTCGGGCAGCGCCGCGGCGGTCGCGAGCGGCGAGGTCGACGCCGCGCTGGGCACCGACACCGCCGGCAGCGTCCGCATCCCCGCCTCGTTCTGTGGGATCGTCGGCTACAAACCCACATACGGGATGGTCCCGACGGAGGGTGTCGTCCCGCTCTCGCCGTCGAACGATCACGTCGGCGTGCTCGCCGAGGACGTCACGACCGCCGCACGCGTGCTGGAGGCCGTCGCCGGCCGCGAAGCGACACACCCCGCGTCGCTGACCGCACCCGACCGGCTCTCGTTCGTCGAGGACCTCGATCGGACCCCGCCGGAGCTTCGGCTGGGCGTCCCCGCGGAGTTCATGGCGGCCGCCACCCCCGAGGTCGAGGCGGCGATCGAGTCCGCCCTGACGAGCGCCGCAGTCGAGCTCGACGCCGAGGTCGTGTCGGTGACGTTCCCCGAGGCCGAGGCGGCGGTCGACGCCAACGACGCCGCGACGGTGATGGAGTTCGGGGCGCTGCTGGAGCGGGGCGGGCTGCTCGGCGCGGGCCAGCCGGCGGCGCTGCGGGCGGCGCTCCGGCGGGCGAACGAACGCCGGGACTCGCTGCCCGGCCGGGTGCGCGACCTGATCGAGACCGGGCGAGCGTTGCTCGAACGGGCGCCCGACGCGTACGGCCGGACGTGGGACGCGCGCCGGCGCGCGATCCGCCGGCAGCAGTCGCTGCTCACCGAGATCGACGTGCTCGCGACGCCGACGACGACGATCCCGGCGCCGGCCTTCGGCGCCGTACCGGGCAGGGGCGGCGTGTCGGTGCTCGACACCGTCGAGAACACCGCGCCGTTCAACGCCACCGGGGCGCCCGCCGTGTCGATCCCCTGCGGCGAGGTCGACGGTCGGCCGGTGGGGCTGCAGTTGGTCGGCCCGCCGGGGGCGGACGGCTTCCTCCTCCGGGTGGCGGAGTCTGTCGAGCGGGCGCTCGACTGAGGGTTCGGTCGAACGATCACCCGACTGAGGAGTCGGCGGACTTTTTCCTGCCGACGCCGACGCGAAGCCATGGATCTACCGCCGGACTGGGAGAGCGGCGTCGTCGAGGCCAACGGCGTCGACCTCCGGTACTACCGGACGGGCGAGGGGCCGCCGATCGTCTACGCCCACGGCTTCTACAGCAACGGCCGGAGCCGCCGCCGGCTGATCGACGATCTCGCCGAGATCCACACGGTCGTCAGCTACGACGCCCGCGGACACGGGCGATCGGCGGCGCCCGAGACCGGCTACACCGTCGACGACCGCGCGGCCGACCTCCTCGGGCTGCTCGACGCGCTGGCGCTGTCGGCGCCGGTGTTGCTGGGCCACTCGATGGGCGGCGCGACCGTGGCCGCCGCCGCGGCCGAGGCGCCCGATCGTGTCAACGGCGCCGTCCTCGTCGATCCCGCGGGGTTCACCGGCGAGCCGGCGCCCATGAGCCCCGACGAGCGCGCGGCGTTCGTCCGCGAACAGGTCGCCGAGTGGGACGAACGCGGCGTCGACGCGATCGCCGAGGAGAACGCCGACGAACTGCCCGAGGAGTACCTCGACGCCGCGCCCGGGCAGCCCCGCCGGGAAGCCGAGGCGGCCGTCGAGTGCAGTCCCGAGATCGCGGAGATCGCCCGCGAGGGGTACCCCGATGAGGCGTACGTCGCCGAGCTGTTCCCCGAAATCTCGGCGCCGACGCTGGTGCTGCGGGCCGACGCCGAGCCCGACCGCCGTCGCGAGGATCTGGACGCCGCCGACGCGCTCCCGAACGGGCGGCTCGTCCACGTGCCCGGCGCCGACCACGCGGTGTTCCAGAGCCAGTACGACGCCGCGATGCGGGAGCTCCGGGCGTTCCTGCGCGGCTGTTAGAGCCAGAGCACGAACACGACGTAGCCCGCGAGCATCGACGCCGAGAGGAGGAAGACGGCGACGCCGGAGGCCAGCATCCCGACCGTCGCCCAGAGCGCGTTCTCCCACGCCTGTTCGAACTCGCGGTCGGCGCGGCGGATCTCCAGCGCGAACACCGTGCCGAACATCCCCAGCAGGACGCCGAGGGGGCCGAAGACGAAGAACAGCGCCAGCCCGGCGACCGCCGCGAGCAGCGTCGTTCGCGTGCTCGCACCCCGGGCTCTGCCGGCGATCGCGCCGCCGAACAGGTCGACGACGATCGTGAGGATCCCGACGAGGGTGAAACTCAGCAGGAGCCAGACTCCCATCCGGCCGGGGCCGAAGACGTACTCGGCGTACACCCCGGCGAGCGCGAGCAGCCCCGACGGGACGCCCGGCACGGCGCTGGCGACGACGGCGGCGACGAGCAGCGCCAGCGCGACGGCCGTCACGGTGTCGATCACGTTCGGGCGAACGCGGCCGGCGTACAAGAACCCCCGCGGGCGCACCAGCGGATACTTACGTCGAGCGGGAGAACTCCGGCTATGCCCATCGACCCCAACTTCGACAGCAACCGCGAGCGCGTCGAGGGCGAGGAGGCCGCGGCCGCAAGCGGCGAGGATCAGGACGAGGCGGCCGTCGCCGTCTGGGGACCCGTCGACCCGCCGGAGCAGCTCGGCATCCACGGCACCCACGTCGCCGTCGACTACGACCTCTGTATCGCCGACGGCACCTGTCTGGAGGACTGCCCGGTCGACGTGTTCACCTGGGTCGACACGCCCGACCACCCCGAGAGCGAGCGCAAGGTCGAGCCCACCTTCGAGGACCAGTGCATCGACTGCATGCTCTGTGTCGACGTCTGCCCGGTCGACGCCATCGACGTGGACGCCAGCCGCGCGGGCGGCGGCGGGCTCTAGGAACGACGAGGCTCGGCCGCCGGACCGTGACGGTCGCCGTCGATGGCGACGGTCGCTAGTGGGCGGCCATCTCTGAGAGGACGTTGACACAGTACACGCCGCCCAGGATGAGCAGGATTCCGACGGCACCGACCGGATCGACGGGTTCGTCGAAGACTACGACGCCGATCCCGGCGACACCGACGATGCCGAGGGCGGCCCACGTTCCGTACACGACGCCCACCGGGAGCTCTTCGAGCGTCAGGGAGACCAAGTAGAACGCGAGTCCGTACCCCACAACGACGCCGATGCTCGGCACCGGGTTCGAGAACCCCTCGGAGAGCTTGAGTGCGGTCGTTCCCACCAGTTCGGACACGATCGCGGCCGCGAGTATCACGTACGGGTTCACGACATCCCCGTCCGCGGGACCGGGAGTAGTTTTTCTGAAACGACGTGCCACTTGCAGGCGGTTATCCGCCCAGCGGTTCCGGCGCCTGCGGCGGGCAGCCACACGCGACGTGTGTACTAACTACTGGAGCGCGTAGTGCCCCCCGATGACGGCTCTCGGCGAACTCGGCCTCTCAAGCTACGAAGAAACGGTGTACCGGACACTCCTCGTGACTGGCGCAGCGACGGCGGCGGACCTCTCGGACGCCAGCGACGTGCCCAGGGGCCGGATCTACGACGTGCTCAACGGCCTCGAAGCCCGGCAGCTCGTTCGGACGCAGTCGACCGACCCGACGAGGTACGTCGCCGAACAGCCGGAGACCGTGGTCGGTCGCCTCCTCGCTGAGCGGGGCGCCGAACTCCGGCAGGAGTGGGCTCGGTACCGCGACGTCGCCGACGCCGTCCGATCGGATCTCCTCCCGCAGCCACCGGCCGACGCGAGTCTCTGGCTCGGGACGCTCGGCAGCGAGGAGATGCGGACGGCGCTTCGCGAGCACGTTCGGACGGCGAACTCGTCGGTTCACGCCGTTGTCGGCCCGCCCTACGAGGCGGCCCCGTGGGAGACGCTCGAACGGGAGGTCGACGCGTTCTTCGACGGCACGGCACCGGACGTGTCGGTGTCGCTGCTCGTGAGCGAGCAGCTCCTCGAAACCGCTCCCGAGGCGCTCCTCAACGCCACGACTGCTACCGCCGCGGCAGTCGAAATCAGAGTCCGCTCGGAGGTCCCCGTCTCCTTCGACGTGGTCGACCGTGCGGTAACGACGGTCGATATCCCACACCCCGGGAGCGTCGCGGATCGTATCGGCGTGATTGCCGTAACCGACGGCGACGTCGTCGAGGAGTTCGAACGCCAGTTCCAGCACCTCTGGAACGATGCCGTCCCGCTCGAGGAGTGAGCGGCCCCCGGACGGTGGCTATCATCGCTCCGTCCACTCAGCGCCAGTACGTCCGGTGTTCCTTCGCGGCCGGGGTCCCGTAGGTCTCCACCAGCGGCTCGCAGGCGTCGCCGAACGCCCGCATCGTCATCCGGGTCGAGACGCGGTCCAGATCCGCGGCCACCTCGTCCCACTCGCGGTTCTGGAGGACTTTCTCGACGAGTAAGCGCTCCTCGCCCGGCTCTAGGCCCGCGCTTCCGAGGATCAGCTCCCGCAACGCGAGTTCGGTGAACGCCGCCGGCGCGGCGTGGTAGCTCCCCATCCCGTTGGCGGCGTCGACGACGACCCGCCAGTCGCGTTCCGAGAGGCCCGGTTCCTCCGGCACCGCGCCGTCGTCGACCGCCCGCAGCGCCCGGCGGATCACGTCCGGATCGACGCCGGAGAGCGGCCCCGCGAGCACGCCCGGCGCGCGTTCGCGGAACCACTCGGCGTGGCGGCCGGCGAGGTCGGCGCCCACCTCGGTCAACGGTCGAACCATCAGCGCGGAGTGCTCGCCGCTGGCGTCGTTTTTCGTGGTCGAGAGGTGGACCGTCCGGTAGCCGTTCTCCCACCAGAAGTCGAGGAGTTCGGGGGTGGCGCCGTAGCCGACGCCCAGATAGTCCACCGTCTCACCTCGGAGGTCGGCCTCGCGCCCGTCATCGCCGGCGAACTCCGCTTCGATCTCCGAGAGCAGTCGCGAGCCGAGCCCGCCCGACCGGACGGCGTGGTGGGTCGCGATCCGCATCACTCGGTAGCCGACGGGGACGCCCCCCTCGCGATCGCGGAGTTGGCTGGTGAACACGTCCGGGAGCATGTTCCCGCGGATGCGGTCACCGCGGTAGACGCGCTCCCGTGTCTCGTCGCTCAGGCCCCCCTCCCGAGCGAGGAGGGCGATGCTCACGACCCGGCCCTCGTGCAGCAGCGCGCGGCAGGTGAGGTTCGGCGCGTCGAGCAGGCGTGCGAGATCGTCGGGTTCGGTGCGGTAGTGGGCGAGCACGAGCAGGCCGAACGCCTCCCGGAGCAGGTGTTCGTCCGCCAGCAGGCGCTCGGTGGTGAGTTCCTCGTAGCTGACCGTCCCGGGCGTCGCGTCGGCGACCAACTGATCGACCGGCGGCCGAGCGTCCAGCAACAGCGCGCGGAACGCCCACGACTCCACGGGGTCGCCGGCGGCGTAGCGGATCGGCTCGTCGAGGCGGACGTCGACCACCTCGCGCCCGGAGTCCGCGAGGCTCCCGCGGAAGCGCACGTCGAAGCTCCGGCCCGCCCCCTCGTAGCCGTGGACTGTCGTACAGAACGCGGCCGGCGGGCCGTCGAGGAAGCGTTCGAGCAGCGAGACGGGGAGCGCGGCCGCCTCGTCGACAATCACGGCGTCCGGGTCGCCGGGGAGGTCCGCGGCCTCCGGCGGGGGGGCGAAGCGAACGCGGCCGCCGGCGGCGGCGTCGACGCGGTTCTCCTCGGCGGTGACCAGTTCGCCGACTGCGTCGAGACGCTCCCGGGCGCGGGCGAAGATCTCGTCGGCGCCGCGACGCTCGGGCGCAGTCACGAGTACGTCCGCCCCCTCGCGGGCGAGCGCACCCGCCGCGAGCCCGGCGGCGCTTGACTTCCCGCGGCCGCGGTCCGCTTCGACGACGACGGCCGGGGCGGCGGCGTTCTCCTCCCGCAACGCTTCGAGTTCGTGGACCGCTTCCGCCTGATCGACCGTCTCGCAGGCGCGGTAGATGTCGTCGGCGAACGTCGCGTCTGCGGGCGGTTCGGGCGTTTCCCGGTGGCGGGCAGGGAACGGGTCGGTGAGTCCGTCGTCCCGAATATCGACCGCCTCGCTCCCCGGGCCGTCGTACTCCTCCCCGACCTCGCAGATTGCCACGCCCGGGTGAGCCCGGAGCGTCTCGACGAGCCGGCGGCGGAACTGCCCGTCAACGTCGTCGATCTCGAACGGCGGGACGGCGAGCGTCTCGTCGAACGCGTCGCGGCGCTCGGGCCAGTCGTCGAGATCCGGCGCGAGCAGGACGTACAGCCCGCCGCCGTCGACCGCGCCGACGGTGCGGCCGATCGCGTTGGGCGAGCACTCCTCGTGCGCGTCGAGGACGATGGCCTGCTGGGTCCGGCCGAGGAGTTCGCGGGACTGTCGCGGGCCGACGTACTCGAACGGCCAGTCGTCGGCAGCCGAGACGGCGGTGCAGTCCGGGATCGGCAGGTCGGCGGCCTCGACGGTGTCGACGGCCGCACGGCGGGTCGGGTCGGCGGAGCCGGAGAGCACGAGCAGGCGGCGTTCGTTCGCGCGGTCGGCCTCCGCGCGGAGGTCGGCGGCGAGCGAAGCGAGGGTCACGGGCGGCGTTCGCCCGCCGTCGGTTTGCCCGTTTCGGCCCGTGTCGGGCGCTGTCACGGTGCCGGCAGTTTGAACACGCTTTTACGTGGGGCTAGCGAATCGACGGTCGAAGCCTGTCAGGGGTTGATGATACTCCCCACCGTCAGGGACGCAGTTCCGGTGGGGCAGTCGAGCCCGCAGGCAGGACGAGGTACTACAACAATGCCAGTTTACGTCGACTACGAGACCCCCGCCGACCTCGCCGACCGCGCGCTCGACGCGCTCGAGGTCGCCCGGGACACCGGCACCGTGAAGAAAGGAACCAACGAGACGACCAAGGCCGTCGAGCGCGGGAACGCGGATCTCGTGTTCGTCGCCGAGGACGTCGAGCCCGAGGAGATCGTCATGCACCTGCCCGAACTCGCCGAGGAGAAGGGCATCGCGGTCGTCTTCGTCGAGACTCAGGACGACCTGGGTCACGCCGCCGGCCTCGAGGTCGGCAGCGCCGCCGCCGGCATCGTCGACGCCGGCGACGCCGAGGACGACGTCGAGGACATCTCCGAGAAGGTCGAGGAACTCCGGTAACCCATGAGCGCAGAAGAGGAGAACGGCACGGAATCGACGCCGGCCGAGGTGATCGAGATCGTCGGCAAGACCGGGATGCACGGCGAGGCGATGCAGGTCAAGTGCCGCATCCAGGACGGCTCGAACCAAGGTCGCATCATCACGCGGAACGTGCTGGGTCCCGTGCGGGAGGGCGACATCCTCCAGCTGCGGGAGACCCAGCGTGACGCCGACTCCATCGGAGGTGCCTGATGCCCCAGAACCGAACCTGTGACTACTGTGGCGACGACGTCGAGCCCGGCACGGGCACGATGTTCGTCCACACGAACGGCAGCGTCGTCCACTACTGCTCGGCGAAATGTGAGAAGAACGCCGACCTCGGGCGCGAGCCCCGAGATCTGGAGTGGACCGAGGAAGGCGGCGACCACGGCGTCGAAGCCGAGGCGGCCGCCGAGGAAGAGGAAGAAGAAGAGGCGACCGAGGAAGCGGAAGCGGCCGAGTCCGAGACCGAGGAGGTCGAGGAGGACGCCGAGGAAGCTGCCGAGGCCGACGCGGACGAGGACGCCGAATCCGAGAGCGAGGAGGCGGCCGACGACGAGGAGTCCGCGGCTGACGACGAGGAGGACGAGGAATGAGCGAGCGCGAGCGCACGTTCGTCATGGTCAAGCCCGACGGCGTCAAGCGCGGGCTGATCGGCGAGATCGTCTCCCGGTTCGAGCAGCGCGGCCTGAAGCTTGTCGGCGGGAAGTTCATCGAGATCGACCGTGAGCTCGCCGAGGAGCACTACGGCGAGCACGAGGACAAGCCGTTCTTCGAGGGCCTCGTCGAGTTCATCACCTCCGGCCCCGTCTTCGCGATGGTCTGGGAGGGCCAGGACGCGACCCGACAGGTCCGATCGATGGTCGGCGAGACCGACCCCGCCGAGTCGCCCGCGGGCACGATCCGCGGCGACCTCGGGCTGGACCTCGGGCGCAACGTCATCCACGCCTCGGACCACGAGGATCCGGGCTCGAACGAGCGCGAGATCGAGCTGTTCTTCGACGAGGCGGAGCTGATCGACTACGAGCGCCCCGACGAAGCCTGGCTGTACGAGTAACGCTTCGTCGTCCTTCCGTTTCTCTCGACCGGCCAGCGACGGCGCCGGAACCACAAACGCCTCGTGTCCGGGGACCGAACGGTTCGTGTATGCTCCTGAGAGCCATCACGTTCGTCGCTGGCGTCGCCGGCGCTGCCCTCCCCGAGAAGTCGATCGAGATCGGCGCGCGCTCGATGCTGGTCGGCTACGAGAACCCCGAAGACCTCGAACCCGAGGACTGGTACGTCGACGCCGTTCGGTACGCGTCGGTGCTGCTGGCCGTCGCCGCACTGATCGCGCCGTTCCTGCCGACGCCCAGCGACGGGGAGTCCGAGGACGGCGACACCGTCGAATCGGGGCCCGTCGTCGACGTGATCGAGTCGAGCGACGAGTAACGCAGACCCCGCCGTTCTGTCGTCTCTCAGTCGTCCGCAGTGGCCACGTCCCGCGCCGGCACGTCGATCTCGCCGGCGTCGAGAGCGGCCTCGACGTTCCGCGCGGCCGTCACGAGGTTCTCGGTCTTCTGGTAGGCCGCCTCGCGGGGGAGGAGTTTCAGTCCGCAGTCCGGCGAGATGGTGAGCTTCTCCGGGGGGACCACTTTCAGCCCCTCGCGGATGTTCTGCTCGATCTGTTCGACGCTCTCGACTTCGGCGGTGTGGGCGTCGACGACGCCGAGCGCGAGGTCGGGCGCGAAGTTCCCATCAGCGAACGTCTCGATCTGCTCGTAGTCGCCGTTGCAGAGTTCGAGGTCGACCTCGTCGATCGGGAACTCGTTGAGTTCGGGGTAGATCCGGGAGTAGTCGCCGTAGCAGACGTGCAGCCCCACGCGCACCTCGTCGGGCACGCCGTCGACGATGCGCTCCAGACAGCCGCCGACGATGGCGTGGTCGTCCGGCGTCGTCGCGAGCGCGGGCTCGTCGATCTGGATGTAGCGGGCGCCCGCCTCAACGAGCTTCTCGATCTCCTCGTTCACCAGGTCCGCGAGGTCGTACGCCAGCGCCTCGCTGTCGCCGTAGTGCTCGTCGAACGCCCAGTTCGCGAGGGTGTATGGACCGGTGATCGGCACTTTCACCGGGCGCTCGGCCACCTCGTCGGTGAACTCGAACTCGTCGACCAGCCACGGCTCGTCGTACTCGACTTCCTCGACGACGCTCGGTTTGTCGAAGTAGTTGTGGCCCCACACTTTCACGGGGCCGTTGAACTCGTAGCCGTCGATACGTTCCGCGAAGAACTCCACCATCTCGTTGCGGCGCATCTCGCCGTCGACCACCGTGTCCAGTCCCGCACGCTCGTGCTCCTCGGTGATGAGCCGGCAGGCGTCGTCGTGCGCCTCGTCGAGGTCGGCCTCGTCGAACGACGACTCGGGGTCGTCGACGAGGTCGTCGGCGCGGTTGAGCCACGTCGGCTTGGGGTAGGAGCCGACGACGCTGGTCAGCAGGAAGTGGTCGTGTGCGTGGTCGTCGGGGCGGAACTGCTCGCGGTTGTCGGCGTCGCGGGCCATCAGGCGCTCACCTCCGTCTCCGGCGCGATCTCGGCCGCCGCCGCGAGCACGGAGAGCTTCTCGCGGTACGTCGAGACGGGGAGGTAGGCGAGTTCGGTGTTCGGCGTGGCGTAGACGGTGTCGAACGTCTGACTGGGGATCTGCTCCTGCACCCAGTCGATCCGTTCGGCGACGGTTTCGGGGCTCTCGACGGCGGTGTTCTGCCCGTCGACGAGACCCAGCGAGATCGACTCTTTCGTGCCGAACTCCGTGACGTTGTACAGGTGGGCGTCGCGGTCGCCGGCGACGAAGTCGAAGCCGAACGCGTCGACGTCGGCGTCCATCAGGTGGGCGTACGTCTTCTCCTCGTGGGCGCCCCAGTAGCTCTGGAGCACCACGTCGGCGTCGGTCGCGGCGGCGACGGTGTCGACCGCGTCGCTGACGCGCTCGTTCTCGTCGTCCGCCGGCGGGTCGGTCACCAGCGAGGGGTCGAGCAGGAACAGCGTCTCGTGGGCCGGGAGCGCCTCGGCCTCGCCGGCGAGGAACGCCGCGATGGCCGCGAGGAACTCCGCCTCGTCCCCGTAGTGCTCGTCGGTCGCGAGTTCGGCGAGCGTGTAGGGGCCGGGGAGGACGGCCTGCAGGGAGTCGTCGTCTTCGAGCAGCCCCGTCGCCGCGTCGAGTTCGGCGGGGACGTCACCGCTGGCCGTGAGTTCGTCGACGACGCGGGGGTCGCGATAGAAGTTGTTGTTGTCGTAGTAGCGCACGATCCCACCCGCCTCCACGGCGTCGTGGACTGCCAGCGGGTGGGCGAGGAAGTCGTCCCAGCGACCCTGCCCCTCGACGATCCGGTCGAGGCCGGCCGCACGCTGATCCTCGATCAGCTCCTCGCGGACGCGCTCGTACGCCTCGCGGATCTCGGGCCCCTCGCTCCCGTCGACGAGGTCGCCTTTCTGATGCCCCTTCAGGTCCGAGAGCTCGTCTTTCGCCCAGTCGGGCAGCGGATACAGTCCCAGCGTGGTCGCGACTCGGTCGGTCATGGGGAGGCGTAACGGATGCAGTAGCTTAATAATTCCTATGCAGAAATGCCCTTGAGTAATTTCACCGTGCCGAGGTTTAGGCCCGCCGAAAGATCGCAACGACTATAGCTGTTTAGGCTAGCCAAAACATATGGCGAAACACGTCACGCGGCGGAAGCTGCTCGGAACGGGCGCCGTCGCCGGCGCTGGACTGCTCGCGGGCTGTGCGGGATCGACGTCGACGGACATACCGACCGACGGGGAGACGGCGACTGCGACGCCCGAGTCGGGGTACACGGTGACGATGGCGCCCGTCGGGGAGGTCGCGTTCGACGAGGTGCCCGAGAGCTGGCTGCCGTACACGGGCGACTACGCCGACATGGGCGTCGCGCTCGGGCAGGCCGACGGGCTGCGAGGGATCGGGCTCAAGGCGCGCTACGGTACCCACTACTACGACGAGCTGCCCGGCGTCGCCGTCGACGAAGAGGAGCTGACGGCGCTGTACGACGGCGGGACGGACAAGGAGATCTTCTACGAGGTCGGCGCCGACGTGCAGGTGATCGACCCGAACTTCATGATCAACCGCCTCGGCTGGGGGCAGGAAGACGTGACGGAGATCACCGAGAACGTCGGCCCGTTCGTGGGGAACACGACGTTCTCCCGGGCGTACGACTGGCACGACTACGAGTACTACTCGATGTACGAGGCGTTCGAGAAGATGGCCGAGCTGTTCCAGCAGCGAGCACGCTACGAGGCGTTCGCCACGCTCCACGACGAGGTGCTCGCCGACGTGCAGGAACGGCTCCCCGAGGAGCGGCCCGACGTGGCGCTGCTGTACCCCGCCGGGATCCCGCCGGAGTCGTTCTACCCCTACCTGATCGGCGAGGGGACGCAGGCCAAGCAGTGGCGCGATCTGGGCGTCGGCGACGCGCTCGCCCAGCACGGGATCACCGACGCGCAGGCCGGCGGCGGCGAGATCGACTTCGAGACGCTGCTGGAGATCGACCCCGACGCGCTCGCGGTCCGCCTGCAGGGCGAGATCACCGAGGAGTACTTCGACGAGAACGTCCGCAAACCGCTGGAGAACGACGACGTCGCGAGCGACCTCACCGCGGTCCAGAACGACCGCGTGATCTACGGCGGCCTGACCTATCAGGGGCCGATCATCCACCTGTTCCAGCTCGAATCCGCCGCACAGGGGCTCTACCCCGAGGAGTTCGGCGGCGAGCAGCTGTTCGACCGCGAGCGCGTCGCGGACATCGTGACCGGGGAGTTCGATGCCTGAGGCTGCCGACGCGCCGGACCGGGACGTGGTCGTCGTCGGCGGCGGCCCGAGCGGCACCGGGGCCGCGATCTTCACCGCGCGGTACGGCCTCGACACCGTCGTCTACGACCGTGGCAACGCCGCGCTGGCCCGCGCGGCGTTCGTCGAGAACTACCCCGGGTTCCCCGGCGGGATCGATCCCGAGACGCTGACGGCGCTGCTCCACGACCACCTCGACGCCGCCGGGGCGACGCGGGTCGCCGACCTCGTCGAGTCCGTCGAGCGTGACGGGGAGCAGTTCCGCGTCGAAACCGCCGACGGGGAGACGGTGACGGCGCGGTCCGTCGTCGCCGCCGCGTGGTACGACGCGTCCTACCTCCAGCCGCTCGACGACGGGGGGATGTTCGAGACCGAGGAGCACCACGGCGAGGAGCGCGAACAGCTCGATCGCGACTTCCCGAACGCCGACGGCTCCACGGCAGTCGAGGGGCTCTACGTCGCGGCGCCGACCGAGCAGCGCAACGCGCAGGCGATCACCGCCGCCGGCCACGGCGCCCACGTCGCCCGGACGCTCCTACAGGATCGCCGGGAAGCGGAGGGGCTGGCCGGCGAGGTGGCGCCCGTCTACGACTGGCTGCGGCCCGAGAGTGAGTTCAGCGGCGACTGGGCCGAGCGCGAGCGCTGGCGGGAGTGGTTCGAGAACGAACTCGGCGACACCGATGCCGACGAGGCCGAGATCGATCGACTTCGGGAGCGCTACATCGACCGTGCGTTTGACACCGCCCGCTCGCCCGCGGAGATCGAACGGCTGCGCTACGAGGGCCACCGGCGGCTCGCGGGCCACCTCGACACCGAAGCGGTGCTCGACGCCGTCGACAACAGCGAGATCGAGGCGTACCTCGACGGACGCTGACGGTCAGCGGCCGGCCAGCCAGCCGGCGACGAGCAGGAGGAGAAACAGCGCCGAGAGCACGAGAAGGACCGTTCGCTTCGAGACGCGGCGGCCGGTCGCGGGGGCGACGGCCGCCCGTAGCCGGGCGAGGATTCGTCGACACGTCCTCATTCGGTCATCTCCGGGGTCGTCGGGTTAGATCGGGGGAATGCCGCCGTTCGGCCCGCGATCGAGCCTACTGGACGGTCTCCGGCTGGCTGTTCTCGCTCGAAGTCCAGTTGGCGTTCGAGGAGTACGGGCCGCCGGTGGGGATCGACACCGAGGGCTGCTCGCCGCCGGCGCTGGCGTTGAAGCCGAAGCCGTAGGCGTTCCCGCCGGTTTCGAGTTCCGACCGGGGGACGCTGACGAACGCCTGCGAACCGAACCTGACGGCGGTGAACCCCGAGGGGAGCGCCGACCAGCCGGCGGCGGTGTCCTTCGCCCACGCGGGCGCGCTGGTGACCCCCGAGTAGTGGAACGCGTCGTTGCCGTCGACGTTCCAGGCCACCTGGAAGTCGTACGTGCCGTCGTCCTCCACGTCGAACGGCAGCGAGAAGTTCGCGCTCGCGAAGTTCGGGTCCGCGAGGCTGTACTGGCTGCCCGCGGGCTCGTCGAACGTGATCGCGTAGACCACGTGCTCCTCGCCGTAGGCTACGTCGACGTGAGCCACACCGTTGGGGATGGGCTGGGCGATCCCGTCGGGGTTGACGTAGTTGGCGCTGTAGGCGGCGTCGACGCAGGGGTTGAGCGTCCCGTCGTTGTGCCGGGCCTGCTCGGCGTAGAACTCGATGTCGAACGCGACGGAGTCCGTCTGGACCTCGTTGCCGACCTCGGGCGGCAGTTCCCACTCGAAGCAGAGACACGTCTCCGCGGTGTGGGTCTCGTCGTCTACGCCCTCGAAGGTGGGACGGTTCGCGACGGGCGCGTCGGCGTCGCCGTCGCCGGCGAGGGGCACCCCGGCCGCGAGCACCGCCATGACCTCCGCGAGCGACCCCGAGACGATCTCGTCGCCGATCACGGTGGTCGTCTCGCCGTCGCTCTCCTGCTCGGTGCAGTAGGAGATGGTCACCGTCATCGCGTCGGCCAACTGGCCGCCCGCGGGGATCGAGTCGTACTGCTGTTCCAAGGCGTCCTGCTCGGGCTCGGTCGTCCCGTTCTGGGCGTTCTCGGTCAGCGCGCCGCAGATCCAGAGGTAGGCGGGGTTGTCGACGATCGAGAAACAGAACTCGCCCTCGCCGGAGTCACCCGGCTTCAGGTCGGTGACTTGGATGCTGATGGGCTCGCCGTCGCCCCCGCCCACGACGTTGCCGTCGATGAACGTCCCCGGGGGCGTGCTGTACTGTGCGTAGCTGCCCTGATCCTCCGAGTAGTCGACGTGGACGAACAGGTCGAGGTCACCCGCCTCGAGGCTGTTGCCGGTGAACGATTCGGTGTCGGTGAAGTACGCGGTCGTGCCGAGCCCGGCGCCCGCGCTCGCGAGCCCGATGGCTCCGACGCCGCCGAGTACCTTCCGTCGGGACAGTCTGATGGAGTTGTCGTCGGTCATGATTGATCTCCGAACGGGGCGGGGTCGCCGTCGACCGTCGACCCCGATCGGTTACTGCTCCCCTGTCGCCGGACGGGATTAGTTACGAGTCGCCACGCCGCGAGCGAACGTGGAGTTCGGAACGGCCGATCCGCGGACAGGGAGACGCTGTCGGCGAGGTACGGTGTTCGTACCGGCCGACGAGCGGGGAGAGAGAAAACGAGCGACGGCAGCTACTCGTCGGGGCGGAAGTGACACGCGACGGTTCGACCGTCCGCCGCGGCCGAGCGGGGCTCCCCGCCCGACTCTCGCTCGACGAGTTCGGGGTCCGCGGCGACACAGCGGTCGGCCGCCTCGTCGTCGAGGCGCTCGCGCAAGTGACACCGCGGGTGGAACCGACAGCCTTCGGGGGGGTCGGCGGGGTCCGGCGGCGAGCCCGGGAGGTGGATCCGCTCGTCCGGTTCGGGCTCGGCGCGGACTCTGGGGACGCTCGACAGCAGCGCCTCCGTGTAGGGGTGGGCCGGGTCGTCGAGGACGGTTCCGAGGTCGCCGAGTTCGACGAACTCACCGAGGTACATCACCGCCACGCGATCGGCGAGCTGCCGGACGACGCTCACGTCGTGGCTGATCAGCAGGTACGTCAGCCCGCGCTCGGCCTGTAGCTCTCGCAGGAGCTCCAAGATGCCGGCCCGGACGCTCACGTCGAGCGCGGAGACGGGCTCGTCGAGGACGAGCAGGTCGGGGTCGAGCGCGAGCGCGCGGGCGATGCCCACGCGCTGGCGCTGCCCGCCCGAGAGCTCGTGGGGGAACGCGTCGTAGTGCCGTTCGGGGTCGAGCCCGACCGTCTCGAGCAGATCCCGGACGTACGCCGCCCGGTCGCCCTCGCGCTCGTCGTGGATCACCAACGGCTCGGCGACGATCCGGCCGACGGTCATGCGCTCGTTCAGCGTCGAGAACGGGTCCTGAAACACCATCTGGACCCGGCGGCGGAACGCCTTGTCGACGCCGTCGGCGAGGGAGTCCCCGTCGAAGATCACCTCCCCCGTCGTGGGCTCGTCGAGCCCGATCACCGTCTCCGCGAGCGTCGACTTCCCGCAGCCCGACTCGCCGACGACTGCCAGCGTCTCGCCGCGCTGGAGGTCGAAGCTCACGCCGTCGACCGCCCGAACCGCCCCGGTCTTGCGCTTGAGGATCCCCGACCGGACCGCGTAGTGACGCGTGAGGCCCCGAACCGAGAGCAGGGGGTCGGTCATTCGTCCACCTCCTCGTTCCACTCGATCGACGCGACCGCCGAGCGGTCGTAGTCGTCGCCCGGATGCGCGTCGGTGTAGGCGTAGCAGGTCGCCTCGTGGCCGGCGTCGCTCCCGCCGCCCACGGCCGCCTCGTCGGCGCCGTCCGCGAACCGGACCGTCGGCGGCGCCGCGCCGTCACAGAGCCCCGCCTCGGCCGCGGGACAGCGCGGGTGGAACCGACAGCCGGCGGGCGGGTCTTCGAGGCTGGGCGGCGCGCCGCCGATCGGTTCGAGGTCGCGGCGCTCGTCCACGTCGGGGACGCTGCGGAGGAACGCTTGCGTGTAGGGGTGGCGGGGGGAGCCGAGCAGCTGTTTCCGGCTGCCGCGCTCGACGATCCGGCCGGCGTACATCACCATGATCCGCGAACAGAGCTGGGAGACGACGCCGAGATCGTGGCTGATCAGCAGCAGCGACATCTCCCGTTCGGCGACGAGCTCGCGGAACAGGTCGACGATGCCGGCCTGCACGCTCACGTCCAGCCCCGTCGTCGGCTCGTCGGCGATCAGCAGGTCCGGCTCGCCGGCGAGCGCCATCGCGATCACCGCGCGCTGGGCCATCCCGCCGGAGTACTCGTGGGGGTAATCCCGGAAGCGACCTTCGGGATCGCCGATCCCGACCTCTTCGAGCAGATCGACCGCCTCGGCGCGGGCGGCCTGCTTCGACAGATCGCGGCTCGCGCGGACCGCCTCGACGATCTGGGCGCCGACGGTTTCGGTCGGGTCGAACGCCGCCTCGGCGTTCTGGAACACCATCCCGATCCCCGACCCCCGGACCGAGCGGAGGGTTCGCTGCGGGGCGTCGATCAGTTCCTCGCCGCGCCACTCGACCGATCCCTCGACCCGCCCCTCGTCGATCAGCCCGACGAGCGAGCGCACGGAGACGGACTTCCCGGCGCCGGACTCGCCGACGATCCCCAGCGTCTCGCCCGTCCCGAGAGTGTAGCTGATCCCGTCGACGGCGACCAGCGGGTCGCGGCGGCCGAACGTCGTACGGAGGTTCTCGACCCGGAGGAGCGGCTGGTCGTCCGCCGCGTCGTCGCGTCCGTCGGGAGTGGGGGTGTCAACCATCGTGAGTCACCTGTTGGGGTCGGTTCGGGGGTCGAGCACGTCGCGCAGGCCGTCGCCGAGCAGATTGAACCCGAGGACGGCGACCACGATCGCGACGCCGGGGAACACGCTGTACCACCACTCGCCGCTGTCGACGTACCCCTTGCCGACCCGGAGGATCGACCCCCACGAGGGCCGGGGCGAGGGGACGCCGACGCCGAGGAAAGAGAGCGACGATTCGAGCACGATCGCCAGCGCGGCCGTCACGGTTGCCTGCACGAGGATCGCCGAGAGGCAGAACGGCAGGACGTGGACGAGCACGATCCGGAGGTGTGAGGCCCCCAGCGAGCGCGCGACCCGGACGTGCTCCTCCTCGACGACGGAGACGGCGCTGCCGCGGGTGACGCGGGCGAACTGCGGGATGTAGACGATCCCCAGCGCGGCGACGATGTTGGTCAGCGACTGCCCGAACACCGCGACGAGCGTCAGCCCGAGCAGGATCGCGGGGAACGCGAAGATCGAGTCCATCAGCCGCATCAGCGCGTCGTCGACGCGGCCGCCGACGTAGCCCGCGACCAGCCCGATCGGGACGCCGACCACGCCCGCGACCAGCGGGGTGGCGACGGCGACCTGCAGCGCGATCCGGGCGCCGTACAGCACTCGCGAGAACAGGTCCCGGCCGTAACGGTCGGTGCCGAACGGGTGGGCGAGGCTGGGGCCCTGCAGGCGCGCGGGCACGTCGACGGCCGCGGGGTCGTACGGCGCGAGCACGGGCGCCAGCAGCGCGAGCAGCAGGAACGCCGCCGTGACGACGAGCCCGCCCATCGCGAGGGTGTTCCGGCGGAAGCGTGCGGCGAACGCCCGGCCGCGGCGGCGGAGTGGCGAGTCCGGCCGCTCGGCCGCGGTGCCGTCGGTGGCGGCGTCGCGCTCGCTCATTGTTCACCCCGCAGCTTCGGGTTCAGGTAGAAGTACGCGCCGTCGACGACGATGTTGACCGCGACGAAGAACGTGGTGTAGACGAGCACGACGCCCTGGAGGGTGATGTAGTCCCGGCTCCCGATCGCGTCGATCAGCAGCCGCCCCATCCCGGGGATCGAGAACACCTGCTCGATCACGACCGAGCCGCCGAGCAGGTAGCCGAACTGCATCCCGATCACCGTCACCACGGGGATGAACGCGTTCTTCGTCGCGTGGGCGAGCACCCGGAGCTCGCTCGTCCCCTTCATCCGGACGGCGTCGAGGTACTCCCGGCGCAGCTCTTCGAGCAGCTCCGAGCGCAGCATCCGAGTGACGACGGCGGCCATCGCGGTGCCGAGCGTGATCCCCGGCAGGAGCAGATATCTGACCCCCTCGATCGGGTCTTCGAGCGGCGAGACGTAGCCCGCGACGGGGAGCCAATCGAGGTTGACGCCGAACAGCAGCAGGAGGAGGATCCCCAGCCAGAAGTTCGGGATCGAGACGCCGAGCAGGCCGAAGCCGAGGCCGACGCCGTCGAGCCACTCGCCGCGGTTCGTCGCGCTCAGCAGCCCCGCAGGGATCGCGATCGTCAGCGACACCAGAAACCCCGCGAGCGTGAGAAACAGCGTGGTGGGGAGGCGGGACGCGATCGCGGCGCTGACCGCGCGGTCGGTGACGTACGAGTGGCCGAGATCACCCCGCAGCGCGTCGGTGACGTAGTCGACGTACTGCACGGGCAGGGGGTCGTTCAGCCCGAGTTCGGCTCTGACGGCGGCGAGCTGCGCCGGCGACGCGTCGGCGCCCAGCATCACGATCGCGGGGTCGCCGGGGACGAGCCTGATCAGGCCGAAGATCGTCACCGACACCAGCCCGAGCACCGGCAGCGCCCAGAGCAGCCGCCGGATCAGGAACGCCTGCAGCCGTGAGACCATCGCCCTCGTCGCTCACTCCCCCTTCCACATCGTCCAGTAGCGCGTGTACGGCAGCAGCCACGGCTGAATCCCGTACACGTTCGAGCGCAGCCCGGAGATGCCGTCGGCGCGAGCGACGGAGATCCACGGGCAGTTCTTGTTCACCAGTTTCTCGAACTCGGTGTACGTCTCGACGCGGGCCGCCTCGTCGGTCTCGCTGCGCCCCCGCTCTAAGAGTTCGTACATCCGCTCGGCGTCGGGCTGGTCCTCGCCGTAGTGGTTGTACTGGGCGCCGTCGGGGTGGATGAACCCGTAGTAGTGCCGGTCGGGGTCGATCTTGAACGGGACCGAGAACGCCATCGCGCCGAAGTTGCCGCCGACGAAATCGGAGAGCTGGGTCGCCCACTCCAGCGTCTCGGTCTCGGCGTCGATGCCGGCCTCGGCGAGCTGGGCGACCAGCAGGTCCGCGGTGGTCTCCATCAGCCCGTAGCGGGAGTTGGTCTTGATCGTCAGCGTCTCCCCGTCGAGGGGGTTGCCCGCCTCGTCGAGGATCTCGCGGGCGCGCTCGGGGTCGTGGGTGCGCCGGCTGTCGCCGAGGTCGTAGTGCCAGATGCTGTCCTCGGCGTAGGGCTGCCACGCCGCCTGCCCGTAGCCCGAGACGGCCGCCTCCACGATCGCCCCGCGATCGATCGCGTGGGCGACCGCGCGACGGACCGCGGGCTCGTCCCACGGCGGCTGGCTGCAGTTGATGTGGACCTGCCCCCACTCGGTCCCCTGCTGGCGGGAGAGCTTCGTCTCGTCGTCGTCGCGGAGCGTCGCCGCGTCGCTGCCGGAGACGCCGCGGACCATGTCCACGTCGTCGCCCCGCAGCGCGGCGACGCGGGAGTCGGCGTCGGGGATGGGGGTGATCTCGACGGCGTCGAGCAGCGGGGTGTCCGCGTCGCGGTAGTCGTCGAACGCCGCGAGGGTGAGTTGCTCGCCGGGCTCGTGCTCCTCGAACCGGAACGGGCCCGTCCCCACGGGCTCCTGGAAGTCGCCGAGCTCGCCGCCCTGTGCCTCGACGGCCTCCTCCGGAACGACGACCCACGGGACGCGCCCGAGGAAGCTGAAAAAGGGTGCGAACGTCTCCGCGAGGGTGAAGGTGACCTCGTACTCGCCGGTCGCCTCGACGGACTCGACCGCCGAGAGGTCCGCGCCCATCGCCGCCTCTTGGTTCATGCGCTCGAAGGAGTACACCACGTCCTCGGCGGTCATCCCTCGGTCGACGGGCGGGTGGAAGCGGGCGTCCTCCGTCAGCGTGAACGTGTACGTGCGGCCGTCGTCGCCGATCTCCCAGTCGGTCGCGAGCCGGCCCGCGGGCGCGCCGTCCTCGAACGTGATCAGCGTCTCGCAGACGTTGAACACGACGACCCACGACACCACGCTCTCGGTCTGGTGGGGGTCGAGCCCCGTGAGTTCGGACTCGAAGCCGACCCGGAGGGTACCCCCCGACTGTGGGCCGCCCTCGGGGGTCGACGCCGACTCGGTCACGGACGGCACGTCGGTGTCGTCGGTGGGGGTGCCGTCGCCGCCGGTACAGCCGGCCATCGCTGCCGCCGCCGCGCCGCCGACCGCCGAGAGGAACGTTCGGCGGCCGGTCGCGGTGTCCTCGCCCTGCATTACTGGATACGGAGCGGCGGGGCGGGTAAAGCTTCCACGGTACACACACGGCGCGGGCGGTTGGCTAGCGACGTTCGGCGGCGGCACGCCGCCGACCCCGGGACTCACGGTGTCGGGGCGCGAACGCGCGGGCATGAACGAGACGGTTCCCGTGACTGTCTTCGACGGCGACGACCGCGCGACGATCCATGTCGAGCGCGGGCGGACGCTCCGGGACGCGCTGCGCGAGGCGGGGTTCGAGGTGTACGGGCGCGTCTCGAAACACGCCAACTGCGGCGGCCGGGGGCTGTGTGGGACGTGTGGGGTGGAAATCGAGGACGGCCCGGCGCCGACGCACTGGCACGACTCGGCAGCTGAACGGTTCGGGTATCCGCGGCTCTCGTGTCGGATTACGGTGGAAGGAGCGATGACGGTGCGGCTGGTGGAGAAGGTGATGTGGGGGCAGTTACTGCCTGATTCGTCGGGGAGTGACGAGTCGTAGTGTGGGGTAGTAGGCTCGTCGCTATTGCCCCTCGTCGTTGCGCCGTCAGAAAGTGGGTTGGGGCGGATTCTGAACCACGGTCGTTCCGCTCGCGGTGCTCGCTCCACTCCCTGCTTCAAATCCGCCGTGAACCGCATTTACGGCGGCACGGTTCCTCGAGCCGCTCGCTACGCTCGCGGCTCATCGTCAAGGGTGCCGCCGAAAAGTGGGTTGGGGCGGATTTGAACCGCCGGCCTCCTCCATGTCAAGGAGGTGTCATAACCGGACTAGACTACCAACCCGACCGGGCTTACTTCGCACCCTATCTACCGCGCGGGTTTAGTTGAAGGTTTCGAAAGTCGACTCCGGCAGGTGATTCCCCACCACCCGCCGTGCCACCCGGACACACGACAGCGTTAAGTCAATGAACAAAGTTGTACACTATACACCCAATCCGTACATCCGGATCCCCCACCCATGCAGGAACTCATCGAACGCGTGACCGACGGCGAGGACCTGAGCGTCGACGAAGCCCGCGAGGCCGCGACGCTGGTCTTCGAGGAGGCGACGGAGGCACAGATCGGCGCGCTGCTGACCGCGCTGCGGGCCAAAGGCGAGACCGAGGCCGAGATCGCCGGCTTCGCGCAGGGGATGCGCGACGCCGCGCGCACGATCGACCCCGACGGCGCACCGCTGGTCGACACCTGCGGCACCGGCGGCGACGACTACAGCACGATCAACGTCTCGACCACCAGCGCGATCGTCGCCGCCGGCGCGGGCGTCGCGGTGGCGAAACACGGCAACTACTCCGTCTCCTCCTCCTCCGGGAGCGCCGACGTGCTCGAAGTGGCGGGCGCCGACGTGGAGGCCGAACCGCCCGCGGTTGAGGACGCGATCGAGCGCGACGGAATCGGCTTCATGCTCGCGCCGGTGTTCCACCCCGCGATGAAGGCCGTGATCGGCCCGCGGAAGGAGCTCGGGATGCGGACGATCTTCAACGTGCTCGGGCCGCTGACCAACCCCGCCGGCGCCGACGCGCAGGTGCTCGGCGTCTACAGCGAGGAGCTCGTCCCACAGATCGCCGAGGCGCTCACCCACATGCCCGTCGAGCACGCGCTCGTCGTCCACGGCGACGGGATGGACGAGATCGCGCTCCACGGCCCCACGACGGTCGCCGAGGTCGAGGGGGAGACGGTCACCGAGTACACGGTCGAGCCCGCGGATCTCGGCCTCGACAGCGCGCCCGTCGACGCCATCGCCGGCGGCACGCCCGAGGAGAACGCCGCGGACCTGCGGGGGATCGTCACCGGCGACGTGACCGGGCCGAAGCGGGACGTGATCCTCGCGAACGCCGGCGCGGCGATCTACGTCGCCGGGCTCGCCGACGACCTCGCGGACGGGGTCGAGCAGGCCGCCGCGGCGATCGACGAGGGCGACGCCGCCGAAAAGTTCGCCGCGCTCTGTGGCGAGTCGGTCGAGGCGGAGTGATGGTCCGGGCGAAGCTCTGTGGCCTCGGCACCGAGGCGGACGTTCACGCGGCGGTCGACGCCGGCGCCGACGCGCTGGGCTTTATCACCGACGTGGGCGTCGACACGCCCCGCGAACTCTCCCCCGAACGCGCAGCGACGCTGGCCGACACGGCTCCACCGTTCGTCACGACCGTCGCCGTCACGATCCCCGAGAGCGTCGGCGCGGCCGTCGAGGTCGCCGACCGCGTCGACCCCGACGCCCTGCAGATCCACGGCGAGTTCGGCCCCGACGACGTTCGAGAGATCCGCGAGCGCGCAGGCGTCGACGTGGTCGTCGCCGTCAGCGCCGACGACCGCGACCGCGCTGTCGAACTCGACGGCGCCGCCGACGCGCTGCTCGTCGACTCGCTGACCGAGACAGACGCCGGCGGCACGGGCGAGACGCACGACTGGGAACAGACCCGCGAGCTCCGCGAAGAGCTCTCGACCCCCCTCGTGCTCGCCGGCGGGCTCACGCCCGAGAACGTCCGTGAAGCCGTGGCGACGGTCGATCCCTTCGCCGTCGACGTGGCAAGCGGCGTCGAACGCGACGACGAGCCCGGTCGAAAGGACCACGACGCGCTGGCGGCGTTCGTCACGGAAGCGACCCGTGCAGCCGACACGGAGCCCCCGGCGGAGGGCGCCTGATGCCGTCGTTCGACCGCTCCCGCGAGGCGTTCGCGGATCTTCTCGCCGACGTGGACGGCCCCGCAGTCGCCCGGCTCACCGCGACGCTCGACACCGAGACGGAGCCGCTGTCGGCCTACGCCGCGCTGTCGGACCGCAGCGACCACACGTTCCTGCTCGAGAGCGCCGAGAAAGTGGCTTCGAGCGACCCCGCGGGGGCGTTCGCCCCCGCAGACGGCCACAGCGACGGCGGCGACGACGACGCCGACCGCCACGCCCGGTTCTCGTTCGTCGGCTACGACCCCGAGGCGCTGGTCTCCGTCTACCCCGACCGAACCGAGGTCGAAGGGTTCGGTCCTGCCGCGCGGTTCCTCGACGGGCTCGACGCCGACGCCGGCGCGGAGGTCGGCGCCTGCGGCGAGGATCTGGACGACCCCGATACGCTCGACCGCCTGCGACTCGCGCTCCCGGGCGTCGAACGCGTCGGCTTCGAGGCCAGCGACCGGCAGCGACTCGACGGCGGCCTCGTCGGCTTCCTCGCGTACGACGCGGTGTACGACCTCCACCTCGACGAGGTGGGCGTCGACCGCCCCGACCCCGTCGTGCCGGACGCGCAGTTCGTCCTCACGACACGGACGCTGGCGTTCGACGACCGCGAGGGAACCGTCGAACTGGTGTTCACCCCCGTCGTCGCCGCGGACGACGACCCGGGGGCTGTCTACGACCGACTCGAAGCCGAGGCCGAATCCGTCGCCGGCGACCTCGCGGCCGCTACCCCACCCGAAACCCGAGGGTTCGACCGCGAGACGGCCACTGCCGGCGCCCACGACGAGTACGAGGACGCCGTGAGCGAGATGCAGGAGCACGTCCTCGACGGCGACGTGTACCAGGGGGTCGTCTCCCGCAGCCACGAGATCGCGGGCGATCTGGACACGCTCGGGCTCTACGAGTCGCTGCGGGCGGTGAACCCCTCGCCGTACATGTACCTGCTCTCGTTCGGCGATCGTTCAGTGGTCGGCGCGAGCCCCGAGACGCTCGTCTCGGTCACCGGCGAGCGCGTGGTCTCGAACCCCATCGCGGGCACCTGCGCCCGCGGCGCCAGCCCCGTCGAGGACCGCCGCCTCGCGGGCGAACTGCTCGCGGACGACAAGGAACGCGCCGAACACACGATGCTGGTCGATCTCGCCAGAAACGACGTGCGGCAGGTGTCCCGGCAGGGTTCGGTGCGCGTCGAGGAGTTCATGAACGTGCTCAAGTACAGCCACGTCCAGCACATCGAGTCGACCGTCACCGGGCGTCTTCATCCCGATTTCGACGGCTTCGACGCCACCAGAGCGGCGTTCCCCGCCGGAACCCTCACCGGCGCACCGAAGGTCCGTGCGATGGAACTGCTCGACGATCTGGAGGAGAACCCCCGCGGCGTGTACGGCGGCGGCGTCGGCTACTTCTCCTGGACCGGCGACGCCGACACGGCGATCGTGATCCGGACCGCGACGGTCGAACACGGCGACCGCGACGAGGTTCACGTCCGCGCCGGCGCGGGCGTCGTCGCCGACAGCGACCCGGAGAGTGAGTACGAGGAAACCGAACAGAAGGTCCGCGGCGTGTTGGACGCGCTGGAGCGTATCGAAGGAGGTGAGCCATGAGCACCCCGGCGACCGACGACGGCGAGGCGCCGACGGTGCTGTTCGTCGACAACTTCGACTCGTTCACCTACAACCTTGTGGAGTACGTCGGCGAGGGCGCGCCCGACGCCGACGTCGAGGTCCTGCGAAACACCGCCTCACTCGACCGCGTACGCGAGATCGACCCCGACGCCGTGGTGATCAGCCCCGGCCCGGGCCACCCGAAAAACGAGCGCGACGTGGGGCTCACGATGGACGTGCTCCGGGAGATCAGCCCCGACGTGCCGACGCTCGGCGTCTGCCTCGGTCTGGAAGCCGCCGTGTTCGAGTACGGCGGCGAGGTGGGACACGCCCCGCGGCCGATCCACGGGAAGGCGTTCCCGGTCGAACACGACGGCGAGGGCGTCTACGAGGGGCTCGAACAGGGGTTTCAGGCGGGACGCTACCACTCGCTGGTCGCGACGGACGTGCCCGGCGAGTTCGCGGTGACGGCGACGACGCTGGACGAACGCGAAAACGGAGCGAGTGAGGAGCTCGTAATGGGCGTCCGTCACCGCGAGCACCCGATCGAGTGCGTGCAGTTCCACCCCGAGTCGGTGCTCACGGCCGTCGGCCACGACGTGATCGGCAACTTCCTCGACGGCGCGCTTCCGTGATTCGGCCTTAGCCGAGGAACGTCGTCACCAGCCAGAGCGCGCCGATCAGCACCGACGCGATCAGCACCAGTTTCCACGCGATACTGAGCACGACTCGACCGACGAGGATCACGATACCGATAGCGACGACGGCGATCAGCGCCTGCCCGATCGGCCCCTCCGGCATCGGTAGCTGCAGGAGCGCCAGCGACGCCGCCGGGAGTGTGGTGGACATACTCCGAGGTGGGCCGCGCGACAGCATAACTCTGGGGGCCGAGTTCAAGTAGGAGAGCGCGACCACCACCCGTATGCGCTGAGAACCGCCGTGTCGGGGACGAGGCGGGAGTGCGACACACCCGGCACGGAGCGGCAGTCGCCTGTTCGCCGACGGGCAGCGGCGCTACTGGACTACGCGAAGTCCTCGTAGCGTGGCTGCTCGCGATCGCCGGGGAACTCGTCGACGGGTGCGGTGGTCTGGTCCCCGCTCGCCATCTCCTTGACGGTGACCTCGTCGTTCGCGAGGTCCTGTTCGCCGACGATCACGACCGTCTCGGCGTTGATCGAGTCGGCGTACCCCATCTGGGCGCCGAAACTCCGGTCGGACACGTCGGTCTCGACGACGTTCCCGGCTGCCCGGAGCTCGCGGGCGATCCGGGCGGCCACCTCGCGGGTGTCGCCGACCGTGAGTACGTAGTAGTCCGTCGAGACCGCTTCCTCCGGGAACACGCCGGCCTCCTGCAGCAGCAGCGGCAGCGTCGAGTTCATCACGCCAGGCGCGACGCCCACAGCCGGGGTGGGCTGCCCGCCGAAGGACTCGATCAGGTCGTCGTAGCGGCCGCCGCCGAAGATCGCCCGGGAGACGCGGTCTTCGGTGTCGAAGCACTCGAACACGACGCCGGTGTAGTAGTCGAGGCCGCGAGCGGTCCGGAGTGACACTCGGCAGTGCTCGCGGACGCCGAAGTCCTCGGCCGCCGACAGCACCGCCTGCAGGTTCTCGACGGCGTCGGTGAGCGTCGGCCGATCGACCTCGGCCAGCAGCGCGTCCAGATCATCGTTCCCGGCCGCGAGCAGGTCGTCGAACGCCTCCGCGTCCTCGATCGAGAGCCCCGCATCCGCCAGCAGACCGAGGTACTCAGCACGGTCGACCTTCTCGCTCTTGTCGACTGCCCGGATCGCCTCCTGTACGTCGACGTTCTCGTCGAACGACCGCAGGAGCTCGCCGAGGATGTCCCGGTGGGAGACGCGGAACTCGAACTCCGAGGCGGGCAGCCCCAACTCCGAGAGCGTGTCCGCGGCGAACGCGAGGATCTCGGCGTCGGCCTCGGGCTCGGCGGAGCCGAAGATGTCGACGTTGGTCTGGTAGAACTCCCGGAACCGCCCCTGCTGGACCTGCTCGTACCGCCAGAACGGCCGCGTGGAGAACCACTTGATCGGCTTCGAGAGCGCCTGCTGCTTCGCGACGACCATCCGAGCGACCGTCGGCGTGAGCTCGGGGGTGAGGGCTACCTCGCGACCGCCCTTGTCGGTGAAGTTGTACAGTTCGTCGACGATCCCCTCGCCGGACTTGTCGACGTACATCCCCACGTCCTCGAGCGCGGGCGTCGCGATCTCCCGGAAGCCGTAGCGGCGGGCCACCTCTTCGGTCGTGTCGACGACCTCGCGACGGGCGGCCATCTCGTCGGGGTAGAAATCCTTGAACCCCTTCAGGCGGTCGTACATGGCCGGGAGTTCCGGCCGCCGGCGCTTGAATCCTGTGTTAGGCCAGCCCGCGGACGATTGTCTGGTCGTGATCGGGGAACACCGTCTCGACGGCGTCTTCGCCCTCGCGTTCGCGGATCAGTTCGCGGAGTTCGCCCTCGTAGTCGGCGCGGGCGATCTCCTCGCTCGGGCCGGTTTCCACGTCGAGCTCCTGCTCGACCAGTCGGTCGACCGCACCGCGACCGAACCCCGCCAGCGGCGAGAGGTAGTCGATCCCGTGGCGGTCCTCCAGGCTCTGTGCGGTGGCGCGGGAGACGGTCGGCACCCGGTCGTCCCGGCGGGTGCCGTCCGCGACGGCGACCACGTCGCGCTCGGCGACCACCTCCAGCGCGTGTTCGTGGACGCGCTGGATACCGTTCCGCGGGTAGCCGTCCTCGATCATTCGGTCGACGGCTTCCTCCGCGACGTCACGGTCGAGCTCGACCGTGTCGAACGGGAACCCCAGCGCGTCGGCGGCCGCGCGGGCGTTCTCGAACTCCTCGGTGACCCCGAAGTGGGCGGTCACGAGCGTCACGTCGTAGAACCGGTCGAGAATCAGGGCCGCGAGCGAGGAGTCCTTGCCGCCGCTGTAGAGGAGCGCCAGCTCCATCAGCGCCGGCGGATGTCGAAGCTCTTCTCCTCGGGCTTCAGCTCGCGGAGGATCTGCTTCATCTTCTCCTCGTCGATCTGCCCCTGCACCCGGCCGCTCTGTGCCAGCGCGGTCACCTGCCGCTTGACTTTCTCGGCGAACTCGGGCTTGCTCATCTCGACGGCGTTGAGCCGCTGGCGGGCGTCGTCGGTGAGATGCTGTTTCAGCAGCGCGTCCTGCTGGGCCTTGGCGCGCTCCTGCTGTTCCTTGGCGGCCTGCCGCTGGGCGTCGTCGCCGCCGGCTTTCTCCTGCAGCTCTTCGAGTCGCTCCTGGCGAAGCTCTTCGAGTCGGTCTTCGTCGGGGTTGCCACTCATAGGTAGCTGTTACTGCTCTCCGCGCAAAACGATTGCGGCGTCGTTACGCGTACTTCTGGAGCTCCGGCCGGTCGAGGTCCTCGAGCGTCTCGCTCGCGACGGTGTCGAGCAGGCTCCGCCCCTCGTCGGTCACGCGTCGACCCTCACCCTTCGCCGTCTCCACGAGGCCCTCGTCCTCGAGCTGCTGGAGCGCGGTCCGGATGATCTTGCGGGAGCCGCCGGTGTGCTCGTTACCGGAGACGCGGTAGCGCGTCGTGCCGCTCTTCGAGCCGCCGTACTCCGTCGCGAGTCGCTCGACGCCGACGGGGCCGCGGACCGCCACCTTCCGCAGGAGGCTGGCCGTACGAACGTGCCAGAAGTCCTCCTGCTGGGGCGGGAGTTCGCGGTCGACACTCGTCTTGGTGAACTCCACCCAGTCGGGTTCCTCGATACGGCCGTCGAGCTCCTCGGCGAGGGCCTCGATGAGGTCCTCCGCCGGAACGTCGTAGAGGGTTGCCATAGGGAGGAATTCTTCCCTGCTCCGGATAAACCCATCGTATCGGCCTCCCGTGAGGGTGTCAGGCGCTGGCGCGGGCGCCCGCACCGACGGTCCCCATGACCAGACCCCCGAGCACGACCGGCACCCAGAACACCGCGCCGCGGTAGATCACGACCGCCGCGAGCGCGACCGACTCGGTGACGCCCGGCAGCGGCGCAGCGACGAGCAGGAAGACGAGGACGGCCTCGATCCCGCCGGCGCCGCCTGGCAGCGGGGTCATCCCCGCGATGGCGCCGATCGGGACCACGAACATCACCGCCGCCAGACTCACCGGCTCCCCGATCGCCCGAAACGCGAGCCACAGCCCCGACATCTGGAGCCCCCAGCCCAGCGCGGAGAATAGCAGCGCGAGCACGAGCCCCCGGGGGTTCGTCGCGACGCGCTCGATCGCCTCGAAGAAGTGGCTCACGCGCTTCTCGACCGCTTCGCGTCCGGGGTCGGCGACGCGCGGGACGTACTCGCCGGCGAGCCGGCCGGCACGCGCCCCGAGACTCACGACCGCCGCCTCCACTCGCTCGTGGTTCCGCCAGCCGAACACGAGGCCGGCGACGACGACGACCGCGAGCCCGACCACGACGATCGACGCCGACTCCAGCCGCGCGTTGAACGTCGTCTGCGTCGCGAAGTACCCCATCCCCAGCAGCGCGAGGATGATCGAGGGGACGAAGTTGAGCGTGTCGACGCTCGCGATGGCCGCGAGCCCGGTGCCGTAGTCGCTGTCGGTCACCTTCGAGATCAGCAGCGCGGTCACGGGCTCCCCCCCGGCCTGTCCGAACGGCGTGACGTTGTTGTTGAACATCGCCCCCGAGAACACGAGGAACGTCTTGATCGGCGAGACGTGCTGCCCGAGCACGTCCAACACCGTCCGGAGCGCCAGTCCCCACGCGAACAGCCACGCGACCGTGACCGCGATGACCAGCCCGACGGTGGCCGCGTCGGCGTCCCGGAGGTACCGCAGCAGATCGCCGACACCGACGAAGTAGAGCAGCAGCGCGAGCACGGCGATCGCGCCGGCGAAGCCAACCAGTGTGGCCTTGAGCCGGTCGGTATCCATGCCGGGTGGAACTCTCGGGACGCGTTTCAAGCCTCCGATGGCGGTCGATGGGGTTTATCCGGAGCGCCCGCCCACGCCGGGACATGGACGAGCGAAGCGCGCTGGCAGCGTTGGCGGCGACGGTGCCCGCCGCGGGTGACGACGCTGCCGTCGTCGACGACTTCGCGATCACGACCGACATGCTCCACGAGCGCTCGGATTTCCCGGCGGGGACGACCCGGGAGACGGCCGGCTGGCGCGCCGTCGGCGCCTCGCTCTCGGACTTGGCGGCGATGGGTGCCGACGCGACCTGTGCAGTCGCCGTCTACGCCGCCCCCGAGTTCGAGGACGCGGCGCTCTCGGCGTTCGTCCGGGGCGCGAGCGAGGTCTGCGAACTGGTCGGCGCCGAGTACGTCGGCGGCGACCTCGACGAGCACACGGAGTTCACGACCGCGACCACCGCGGTGGGCCACGTCGACGAACCGATCTACCGGGACGGCGCGAGCCCCGGCGACGTGGTCTGTGTGACGGGCGAACTCGGCCGGACGGCGGCCGCCCTCCGTCGGTTTGCTGCAGGCGACACCGAGTCGGGGAACGAGCTGTTCCGGTTCACTCCCCGAGTCGCCGCCGGACGCGCCCTCCGCGGCCACGCGAGCGCGATGATGGACTCCAGCGACGGGCTGGCACGCTCGCTCCACCAATTAGCGGAGGCGAGCGACTGCGGCTTCGCGATCGACTGGGACCGACTCCCGGTCCATCCGGCCGTCGACGCAGTCGCCGAGAGCGAGTCCGACCGCCGGGACTGTGCGGCCCACGTCGGCGAGGACTTCGAACTCGTGTTCACGGCGCCGGATCCCGACGCCGCGATCGAGGCGGTCGAGGCGACCGGAACCGACGCGACGGTGATCGGGGAAGTCGTCGAAGACGGTGTGACCGCCGACGGTTCGTCGCTCCCCGATCGGGGCTACACGCACGGCGACGACTGAACAGGGTCGGCGGTCAGACGGTCGCGATCTCGATCGGCACCGGGAGGAAACAGAGCGCGCCGAGCGCGAACGTCAGCGCTGCCACGGCGACGCGTTTCCACCCCAGCGGCGTCTCGTCGATCGGGTTCGCGGCGCCGCCGAAGGAGACGAACAGCGTGATGAACCCCCAGAGGAGCCACAGGCCGACGGAGTTCTGCATCCCGAGATCACGGACGTACCAGAGGTAGCCCGCGAGCCCGAACAGCGCACCGGGGACGAGCGCGGCGACCGTCTCCTGTCTGGGTCCGAGCACGGCACGGAGGATGTGGCCGCCGTCGAGCTGGCCGACGGGCAGGAGGTTCAGTACGGTGAAGAACATCCCGATCCAGCCGCCCATCACCACCGGATGGACCGCCTGCGAGGGGTCGCTGTAGCCGGTTTCCTGCCCCAGCGCGGTCGCGATCAGGTCGAGCAGCGGGGGGTTGTGGAAGACGATCGCCTCGCCGGTCCCCTGGAGCACGCGCTGGGGAACCGTCATCGGGTCGAGCGAGACGCCGATCGCGGTGACGACGACCGTCGCGACCAGCCCGGCCAGCGGGCCGGCGGCGCCGATATCCAGCAGCGCCTCGCGGTCGGGCACCCGGCTCCGCATCCGGATCACCGCGCCCATCGTGCCGAACGGGACGTAGAACGGGATCACGTACGGGAGGCTCACGTCGACGCCGTGTCGTCGGCCGGCGACGTAGTGCCCCATCTCGTGGGTCAACAGCACCCCCAACACCGCGGCGGTGAACGGCCACGCCTCCAAAACCCTGAGCGGGTTCGCGGCGATCGCCGAGAGCGGGATGTAGTACCAGACGGTCGCGCCCACGAACATGGTCGTGAACACCGTCGCCACAAGCAGCGCGACGTTGAGCCGGGGGTTCGTCTCCGAGGCGACGGAGGAACCGATCGGGCGGGCGACCAGCACGTCGTTCCCCGCCTCGTCGGCCGAGAACTGGAGCTCGTAGCCCGCCGCCTCGAACGCCGGCACCAGCTCGTCGGCGAGCCGGGAGCGCGGGACCAGCGACTCGCCGTAGTAGCGGATTCGGTCGCCGTCACGCCGGACCGCCGTCAGGTGGAACCACGCGTCGAGTGCCTCCGGGTGGGGGATCTCGTCGGACCCGGATCTGTCTGCCATCGGTCGCGATTACCGACGCTCGCGCATAAGACTTGGTACGGCAGAAGGGGGACCGAACGGAGGGAAACCGTCAGCGGGGACCGCCGGCGGCGTGCGCTGCCCGGCGGTAGTCGGTCGACGCGGTTACTAGGCCGTCTCGACGCGCCACGTGGTCGCGCTCGTGTACGACCACTTCTCGACTTCGAGGTCGGAGGCGGCGTCGCTGAGCTTCACCATCAGCGCGCCGATCTCCTTGGGGGAGAGGTCGACCTCGTCGGCGATGAACTTCGACTTGAAGTACATCTCGCCGTCCTCGGCCTTCTCACGCAGGTAGCGCGTCAGGCGCTCCTCTTTGGAGAGCTCGTCAGTCTCAGCCACGCCGTCGGTGGAGGGGTTCCGGGTTGCGCTCATTGGTGTTCGCCTCACTCCGTCCCACGGCCTACGGGGGCATATAAACTCCAGACCGTCCCCCGGAGTTCGAACCGTTTCAAGCCGGTCGAACGGTGAAACAGAGCTAAAACGGATCGTTCACGAGCGGTTCAGAGAGTTCTAGACGTTTTATGAACTGTTCTAAGCCATCTACATCGGTTCCGTTCCAGATGCGTTACGGCTCCCGAATCGGGAGCGTAATCCCCCGGATCGAACCGGCCGCCGCGTCGGGCACGGGTCACGCGCGGTCGTGTACCCAGAACTCCTCGTCCTCGGTTGTCTCCTTCTTGAACAGGGGAACCTCGTCTTTCAGCCGGTCGATCCCGTCCTCGACGGTCCGGAACGCCTCGCGGCGGTGGCCCGCGAGCACGACGACGAACACGATGTCCTCGCCGTCGACGACGACGCCGGTCCGATGGTGGAACAGCACCTCGAACACGCCGTCGCGCTCCTCCAGTTCCGCGGCGATGTCGGCCATCCGCTGTTCGGCGACGCCCTCGTACTTCTCGAACTTGAGGTGGGTCGTGCGGCTGTCGTCCTCGGCGTCTTTCGCCCGTACGCGGCCGGTGAACGTCGCGATAGCGCCGGAGCGTTCGGCGAGCGGCGACTGTTTGGCCCGTTGAATCAGCGACTCCAGCGTGACGTACGGATCGAGCTCGTCCAGCTCCGCCGCGAGCGCGTCGGGGTCGAGATCGCTCGCGTCGTCGACGCGGCGGAGCACGTCGCCCGGCACCTCCTCGTCGCCGACGACGACCGTAGGGAGCCGGAGCTTCGAGAACCCCGAGATCACCGCGTACTCGTAGTCGGTCGCGAGGTCGTCGAGCAGCGACTCGAACGAGCGGTCGTCGCCGGCCGCGGTCCAGCCGCCGTCCTCGGCGAGTTCGAACCGCCCGGCGGCGGCCACGTCGTCGATACTGTCGGTCCGAGCGACCGTCGCGACGCGACCGTCCACCCGTGCTGCGACGGCGTCACGCACGTCGGCAGCGCCGGGGCCGACGATAGAGAGAGCCTGCATGGCTCTATGGGGGTCGGCGACCGGCTTAGGCCTTTTCTCGCCGGGCGGCGACCACCGCTCTTAAGAGCGCCACCCCCGGAACCTCACCTAATGCGAGTCGTCGTCTCTATCGGGGGTAGCGTACTGGCGCCCGGTCTCGACCCCGAGCGCGTCGAAGGGTTCGCCGACGCCCTCGGCACGCTCTCGGCAGAGGGCTGTGAGCTGGGCGCGGTCGTCGGCGGCGGCACCGTCGCCCGACAGTACATCGGCGCCGCCCGTGAGCTGGCGGCCAACGAGTTCCAGCTCGACGAGCTGGGGATCGGCGTCACGCGGCTCAACGCCCGGCTGTTGATCGCGGCGATGGGCCACGGCGTCCAGCGGACGCCCGCCACGAGCTACGACGAGGCCGGCGAGGCGATCCGAAACGGCGACAGCGTCGTCATGGGCGGGATCACGCCCGGGCAGACCACCGACGCCGTCGCGGCCGCGCTCGCGGAGTACATCGACGCCGAACTGCTGGTGTTCGCGACCAGCGCCGACGGCGTGTACAGCGCCGACCCCGAGACCGACGACGACGCCGAACAGTACGGCCAGCTCACCCCCAGCGAACTGGTCGAAGTGATCGCGCCGATGGACCGCGGCGCGGGCGCCTCCGCCCCGGTCGACCTGCTCGCGGCCAAGCTGATCGAGCGCTCCTCGCTGCGCACGATCGTCCTCGACGGCACCGACCCCGAAGCCGTCGTCGACGCCGTGCTGCGCGGCGAGCACAGCGGCACCGACATCGTCCCCACGGGCGAGAGCGACGAACCCACCTACTGGACCCAGCATGAGTAGCGAACAGACGCCCGACCCGGACGCCGACGCCGCCGGCCCGTCCTCGGGCCCGACTGCGGGCAGCGACGCCGGCGAGGGCGACGGCGAGACACAGTTCCACGCGTTCTGGGCCGACGCCGTCGCCGACGACGTGGAGGCCCGCGATCCCGACGACCCGATCGTGATCAAGGGCGGCGTCTCCCCCTCGGGGATCCCCCACCTCGGCCACTTCAACGAGATCGTCCGGGGGTACTTCGTCGCCGAAGTGCTCCGCGAGCGCGGTCACGAGGTCCGGCAGGTGTTCACCTCCGACGACCGCGACCCGCTCCGAAAGCTCCCCCGACGACTGGCCGACGCGGACTGGAACGTCGTGGAGTTGGGCGACGTGGACGCGGGCGCGCTCGGGAAGAACCTCGGCAAGCCCTACACCGCGATCCCCGACCCGTTCGGCGACTGCCACGACTCCTACGGCGAGCACTTCGCGGACCTGCTCGCGGGCGCGGCCGAGATGGTGGACGTGCCCGTCGACGTGCTGTCGAACACCGAACTGTACGAAACCGGGGAGTTCGAGCCGGAGATCCGGACGATCCTCGAGAACGTCGACACCGCCCGCGAGGTGCTCGCCGACTACCAGGACTCCGTGGACGCCGACTACTCACCGTTCCGCGTCGTCTGCGAGGAGTGCGGCATCGTCACCACCGACGTGACCGTCGCGGACCTGGACGAGGGACGCGTCGAGTACGAGTGTACGGGCATCACCGCGGGCGACCGCGAGATCGAGGGCTGTGGCCACGCCGGCGAGGCCACGCTGCGGGACGGGAAGCTCTCGTGGCGCTTCGAGTGGCCCGCGCAGTGGAGCCTGCTCGGCGTCGATTTCGAGCCGTTCGGCAAGGACCACGCCGAGGGGTCGTGGCCCTCCGGCGAGGAGATCGCCCGGAAGGTGCTCGGTATCCAGCCCCCCGTGCCGATGACCTACGAGTGGTTCACCCTCAACGGCGAGCCGCTCTCCTCGTCGTCGGGCAACGTCGTCACCGTTCCCGAAGTGCTCGACCTGCTCGAACCCGAGGTGCTGCGGTACTTCTTCGCGCTCGACCCGAACAAGGCCCGGGACTTCGACATCTCCCGGCTCGATCAGCTGGTCGACGACTTCGACCGCTTCGAGCGAGCGTACTTCGGCGAGGTCGACGACGAGGAGCTAACGCGGTTCGCGGACCGGGCTTATCCGTTCGTCGTGGACGAGATTCACGAGGAGCGCATCCGCCTCCCCTACACGTTCGCCGCGGTGCTGGGGATGGTCGAGGACCGCGACCTGCGCGTCCAGATGGCCCGCAACGAGGGACACATCCCCGAGGACGCGCCGGACTGGGCGATCGACGACGCGCTCGCCCGCGTCGAGAAAGCCCGCGCGTGGGCCGAGCGCTGTGACAACGCCTACAACTACCGGCTCCAGACCGAGCTGCCCGACGTGGACCTGACCGACGACGAGCGGGCGGCGCTGGACGACCTCGCCGCGTTCGTCGCCGCGGGCCACGACGGCGACGCGATTCAGGGCGAGATCTACGAGCTCGCCGAGGAACACGGGCTGGAGACGGGCGACCTGTTCGCCGCGGGCTACCGGCTGTTCTTCGACAAGGAGCAGGGGCCCCGGCTGGGCGAGTTCCTCGGCGAGCTCGACCAGTCGTTCGTCGTCGAACGGCTCCGCCGGGAGGGGTAGCTCCCCGCTCCCGTCGCCGCGTCCAACGGCGGCGTCACGTCGGACCCGAACGCCTTTGCCCGGCCGGGCCGGATCCACACGCAGATGATCGACGGGCTGTTACAGGCGATTCCCACCCTCGGCCCGCTGACGTGGATCCTCGTCGGGGTAGCCGCCTACTCGCTGGCGGCCTACTGGCTCGACGAACGGGGGCTGGTCCCCGACTCGATCAGCGTCTCCGGGCCGATCACGACCATCCACACCAAGCGCGGTCGGGCGTTCCTCAACTGGCTCGCCGGCCCCAAGCGGTTCTGGCGGGCGTGGACCAACGTCGGCCTCGGCGCGACGCTGGTGGTGATGGTCGGGATGTTCGTCCTGCTGCTCCAGCAGGGGCGGATGATCCTCGAGGACCCACCCGCGCCGTCGCCCGTGAACGAGCCCGCGAACGTGCTGGTGATCCCCGGCGTCAACGAGTTCCTCCCGCTGTCGGTCGCCCCGGAGATAATCGCCGGCCTGCTGGTCGGGCTGGTCGTCCACGAGGGGGGCCACGGGCTACTCTGTCGCGTCGGCGACATCGACATCGACTCGATGGGGCTGGTGACGCTCGCAGTGATCCCGATCGGCGCGTTCGTCGAGCCCGACGAGGAGAGTCAGCGGGCCGCCGACCGCGGCGCCCGTGCCCGGATGTTCGCGGCCGGCGTCACCAACAACTACCTCGTCACCATCGTCGCGTTCGCGCTGCTGCTCGGGCCGATCGTCGGCTCGATCGCCGTCGCCCCCGGCGCGGCGATCGGCGGCGCCCAGCCCGGCTCGGCGGCCGCCGAGGCCGGGATCGACGGCGGCGACCGGATCGTGATGGCCGGCGACCGCGAGATCGCGAACGGGAGCGATCTCGACGCCTACCTCGCGAGCAGCAGCGACACCGAGGTGACGGTCACGCTCGGCGACGGCACCGAGACGACCGTCGAGCGCTCGCTGCTCGTCACCAGAGTCGCCGGCGGCTCGCCGTTCGACCGCGAGGGCGCGGCCGGGCTCGACGTGAACGACACGATCACCGCGGTCAACGGCACCACCGTCCGCACCGAACGCGGCTTCCGCGAGGTGGTCGGGAACCGGACGAGCGTCACGATCGCGACCGCCGACGGGGACACGACGACCGGTCCGATGGGGATGGTCGTCCGCGCGACCGCGCCGGACCTGCCGGGCGTCGGCGGCGAGCCGGGGGATCACCCCCTCAACAGCTCCGCGGGGTTCCCGTCCCGAACGCCGTTCACGCTGCTCAGTATCGACGGGCAGCCCACCCACACCGCCGCGGACGTGACGGCGGCGCTCGACGGTCGGAGCGCGGGTGAGACGGTCGAAATCGTCGGGGTCGTCGACGGCGAGCGCCGGAGCGCGACGGTGACGCTGGTCGACGACTACCGCGAGAACGAGTCGGGCGGCTACCTGGGGATCGCACCGCTGTCGGGCGGCGAGTACAGCGGCGTCGGCACGAGCAGCCTTGGCGTCGACTACTACCCCGCCGAGGGGTTCCTCTCGCTGCTGAACGGTGACGGCGGCGTCGGCGTCGTCGCCGCGGGCGGCTCCGTGCTCGGGCTCGTGCTCGTCGTCCTGCTGCTGCCCTTTATCGGCGCGGTCGGCGGCGGGAGCTACAACTTCGCGGGCTTTGTCGCGGCCAACCGCAACTTCTACGAGATCACCGGGCCGCTCGAACCGCTCGGCGGCGGGGTGTTCCTGCTGGCGAACCTCCTCTTTTGGACCGGCTGGATCAACCTCAACCTCGCCTTCTTCAACTGCATCCCGGGCTACCCGCTCGACGGCGGGCGGATCCTCCGGGCCTGCGTCGAGGCGGTGGTCGCGCGGCTCCCCGTCGAGGACAAACACACGCTGACGCGAGCGATCACCACGAGCGTCGGGCTCGCGATGCTCGCGTCGCTGCTGCTGGTCGTGTTCGGGCCCGAACTGCTCAACTGAGTCTCAGTTGGGGTCTTCCTCGACGCCCATCCGCTCGTAGAACTCCTCGGGGGTGTCCTCGATACGCTCGAAGTCGTCGAAGTAGTACTCGTGGTGGCGGACGACCTGCTCGCAGATCCACCGCGAGAACGTCTCGTCGAAGCGCCAGTGTTCGGCGGGCTGCTCGACGTCGAACCGCTCGTCGGTCGCGAAGCTCACGTAGACGTGGTAGAAACCGAGGATCACGTCGGCGAACTCCCGGGCTTTCGCGCCGGTTTCGACGCGCTTCTCGGCGAGCTCCTGCTCGCCCTCGGGCGTGAGCTGGAAGTACTTCCGGTCCGGTTCGTCCTCGCGTTCGATCCGCTCGGCCCAGCCGTTGTCCTCGAACTTGTACAGGATGGGGTAGACGGAGCCGTAGGAGGGTTCCCAGTGACCGCCGCTGATGTCGCCGATCTCCTTGAGGATCTCGTAGCCGTATCGGGGTTTCTCCTCGAGGAGTTCGAGCACGATGTACGAGATGAGGCCTTTCGGGGGGCCGCTCTTCCGCATCGTTCCCCGTACGGAGGGGGTTCTCTGAAAGGGTTTCGGTCCGGTAATCGGCGATTCAGCGACTGATTCGGGCGGAAACGGGAATATCCGGCCGGTCCGTGGTTCGTGAGCGGGCTGACACGCAACGCCCAAGCCCCCGCGGGCCCGACCCCGAAGCATGACCGAGCCACCGCAGACCGAGGAGGGTTGGTTCGTCCTCCACGACTTCCGCAACGTCGACTGGGACGCCTGGCGCGACGCTCCCGACCGCGAGCGCGAGCGGGCGATCGCGGAGGGCGTCGAGTATCTGGCGGACCACGAGGCCGTCGCCGACGCCGACGAGGGCACCTCGGCGGTGTTCAGCGTCGTCGGCGACAAGGCCGACCTCATGGTCATGCACCTGCGGCCGACGCTCGATCACCTCTCGACGGCTGAGCGGCGGTTCGAGCACACCGCGCTGGGCGAGTACACCGAGCAGGCCACCTCGTACGTCTCCGTGACGGAGGTGTCGGGCTACGTCTCCGACGCCTACTTCGCCGAGGACGAGGAGGAGGTCGACGAGGGGCTGAAGCAGTACATCGAGGGGAAGATCAAGCCCGACCTGCCCGACGACGAGTACGTCTGCTTCTACCCGATGGACAAGCGCCGCGGCGAGGAGGTCAACTGGTACGACCTGCCGTTCGACGAGCGCGCCGACCTGATGGCCGGCCACGGCGAGACCGCCCGGAAGTGGGGCGGGAAAGTCGACCAGATCATCTCCTCCTCGCTCGGGCTGGACGACTGGGAGTGGGGCGTGACGCTGTTCGCCGGCGACGCCGTCGACATCAAGGACATCGTCTACGAGCTCCGGTTCGACGACGCGACCTCGAAGTACGGTGAGTTCGGCTCGTTCTACGTCGGCCGGCGGTTCCCGCCCACGGATCTGGGCGCGTACCTGCGCGGCGAGACGGTGCCGACGGGCGACGAGGGGCACCACCACGGCGAGAGCGACGGGCATCACCACGGAGAAGGTGACCATCACGGCGACGGCGAGCACCACGGCGATGGTGAAAGCCACCACGACGGGGACGAACACCACGGCGACGACGAGGACGAGGCCGACGCGGGCGACATCCGCGGCGAGCTCGAGGACCTCGACATCTACGCGGGTCAGCCTCACGGTGAGGACGTGTACGCGACGGTGCTGTACAGCGAGGCCGACGCCGAGGAGGTCAGCGAGGAGGTCGACGGGCTCCGGGGCAACTTCGAGCACTACGACACGCACGTCAAGACGGCCGTCTACGAGGGGACGTACACCGACCGCGTCGCGGTCGTGAGCATCTGGGACACCGCCAGCGCCGCCGAGACCGCGGCGGGGTTCCTCTCGGATCTGCCGGGCGTGGTCGAGCGCGCCGGCGAGGAGTCCGGCTTCGGCACGATGGGGATGTTCTACACCGTCAAGCCCGACTACCAGGAGGAGTTCGTCGAGAAGTTCGACACCGTCGGCGGGATGCTCGAGGAGATGGACGGCCACTTCGAGACGGACCTGATGGTCAACCGCGAAGACGAGAACGACATGTTCATCGCGAGCCAGTGGCGCTCGCAGGAGGACGCGATGGCGTTCTTCCGTTCGGACGCGTTCCGCGACACGGTGCAGTGGGGCCGTGACGTGCTGGCGGACCGGCCGCGGCACGTGTTCCTAGCCTGATTCGGTCTCGAGAGGGGTCGCCCGTTTTCGGCGGTTTTCGTAGTGAGACGGGCTCTCGTCGACAGCGACGGCGATAGCCACGGCGACAGCGACGGCGATAGCCACGGCGACAGCAGCTCGATCGCTGACACCTTGTGACCGCACCGCCCCGCACAGCCCTCATCGCTCGCGGGTCGCTCCGCTCCCCGCCTCGCTTCCTCCCCAGCCGACTCACTCCCTGCGGTCGCTCGTCCCTCGCGCTGGCTCGCGGACAGAGCCGCGAGCGTTTCGCGCCGACCGCCACAGCGGTGCGGTGGCGGTGGACGCCTCGCGATCGGCGACGGTCGCCGATCGCGGGGGGAGGGGTGGGGACTCCGGGCTGTGCCGGACCCTGTGTCCGGCACACTGCGGTCACAAGTGGTCGACGAACGAACTGCTGTCGCGGTCGCAGTTGCCAACGATCGAGACGCTGTCGCAGGTGCGACCTCTAACGAGAAGAAACGTCCATAATCCACCGGGCGTGCACCACGTGCGGACACCCGAACCCATTTTGCCGGGCCACTCCACCCTCCGGGCATGACCAAACGGTACGCCTCGCTCCCGCCGGACGCCGAGGCCGGGGTGGACGCCTTCATCGAGGAAGTCGACGAGCGGCTCTCCTCCGACGAGGACACCTGTGACGTTGTGCAGGACACGCTGGTCGACCTGTTCGGCGATCGGGAGGCCTACGAGCGCTGGCAGGACGGCGGCGACGTGACGCCCGCGGAGCGCGTCCGGCTGCAGGGGTACGATCCCTGCAACGCGACGCTGGAGTCGGAGTACTACGCCGAGAAGGACGAAGACCGGTTCCAGCGCTCGAAACACCTCCAGTGGCTCTGGCGCCAGTTCGACGCGACGCCGATGGCCGACAACATCGAGTTCGCGCTGCGGTTCCGACAGATGCTCGCGACCCACCTGTTCGACGAGGTCGGGGAGAACTGCCGCTTCTTCAAGGGGATCACGTTCACCTACGGCCACAACATCACCATGGGCGACAACGTGGTCGTCCACGACGACGTCCACCTCGACGACCGCGGCGCGCTGGAGATCGGCGACCGCGTCTCCATCTCGGACTCCGCACAGGTGCTCTCCCACGACCACGATATCGTCGATCAGACCGAGGTCGTGAACTACCGGACCATCATCGAGGACGACGCCCGACTCACCTACGACACGATGGTCCGGGCCGGCTCCAAACTCGGCGAGAACTCCGTCGTCGGCGCGAAGGCCGTCGTCGACGGCGACGTGCCCGCCCACCACGTCGCAGTCGGCCAGCCCGCGAAATCCGTCCGCGTGAAGCCGGGCTGGGAGGAGGTCGCCGACCCGGTCGAGGATCGACTGGAGCGCAACAAGGAACAGCGCCGGATCGAGTACGACCTGCCCGAGGATCTGGACGTGTTCGACGAGTTCGGGCGGGATCTGCAGCCGCCGGGCGGCGACGGTCGCTAGGGCCGGAGAGACTCGACGTTCTGCGGCACTCGAAGATCCGAAATCGGTAGCAATGCGCCGTCCGGGAAGTCAGCTACCTCACCCTGATGGGTTCGCTCGTGGAGGGTTGGGTTTGTCCGTGAACTCGGCCTCGAACCCGTCCGGGTGGGCGGTAAATCCGCCGCTCGGCGTCACCATTCCAGACTTCAGGGCAAGCTGACTGTTGCCCGTCCGCCGAGACGACTGTTGGCCTCGACGGACGTACCGCATTCCGATGTTCTTCGCCGCGTTGTAGTCCGCATTCGCTTCCGCCCCGCAGTTCAGACACCGGAAGTCGTTTCGGTTCGAGCGGTTCTCACTCGCCGTGAATCCACACTCGGCACACCGAGTGGACGTGTGGGCTGACCCGACTTGCTTCACCGCGATACCTTCCGCTTCGGCTTTGTACACCACTTGCTCGTAGAGCGTTCGGAACGCCCACCTGTGGCCCCACGACGCGCCCGTTTGATCGCGGATATGGGTCAAGTCCTCGAACGCGATCACGTCACAGCCGTACCGAACCGCTTCCGCGACGATAGCGTTCGACGCTCGGTGAAGCACGTCACGGACATAGCGAAGTTCACGGCCGCTCGATCGTTCGAGAGTGCGATGGGCGCTCCGCGTCCCGGTCTGTTGGAGGCCGGCACGCACCTTCTCGAACTCGCGGAGGTTGTGGGCCAACTCCCGTCCGCTGAAGAAGTAGGCAGTACTGGTGACCGCGAGGTTTTCGATACCGAGGTCGACCCCGAGAACCGTTCCGTCCTCGGCAGTGTTCCGTTCGGTATCGTTCTTGTGTCGGCGGAAGCCGATATGCAGGAAGTAGTCGCCGTCGCGGGCGGTGAGCGTACTTTCCGTGACACTCCACTCGTCGGAATCGAGGTACTGGCGTTGGTAGCCGTCGTCGGCATCGGGCAGAGCGAGTTCACACCGGACGCGACTCTGCGTTGTGGAGAGCGACACCGTATCGTCGTCGAACAACGTCATGGTCCGAGTATCGTACTTCACCGTCGGTGCAGTGAAGGTGGGCTTACTGACCTTCTTCCCATTGGACTGGCGTTCGATACAGCCGGTGATCGCTTGGGCGGCTTGGTGGGTGGCGAGAACCGCGTGCTGACTCCCGAGGTCGGTCTGTTCGCGTACAGTTTCGTAGGCGAGTGGCTGTACGTCGCTCTTGGCGTTGCACTTACCCCACGCCATATCCGTAGCGATTTGGCAACCACGCTTCCACGCGGAAACCGTCTCTTCGAGAAGTTCGCGTTGCTCGTCCGTCACCACGAGACGAGTGATTGCTGTCCGACGCACGTAGTCGTCTGCCACGGCTTCAATGTGAGCACACGGGTGCTTATATTTCACCTATCATTCGAAATATGAATGGACGACACTGACTCACTCGTGGTTCGAGACACTCCGAATCTGCCCATTCACCGGAAATAGCCTCCCTGCGGCTAAAGATGCAAGAAGGCAACAAAAGTGCGGATGCCGGGAATTGAACCCGGGCCGGTAGCTTGGGAAGCTACTGTCCTACCACTGGACCACATCCGCGTTCGTGGTTTTCATTCGCGAGGCCTGCCAGCGCTCGCACTCGACTGAACGCCAGCCTCCGGTAAGTCGGTTTCGGATTCCGCCACCCCCGTCGGTGCCGGAACCGGACGCGCGTCCACCTCCCGGAGTCGGGGAGTGCCTATTTGTCACCCGCGGCAGAACGATCGTCCATGCCCGAAGACGTCCTGACGGAGAACGCACCGCTGGACATCCGCTTCTCGGAGGCAGAGCTCGAAACCGCCCGCGAGGAGATCGTCTCGTTCATCCGGGACACCGTCGACGCCGCCGGCGCGGAGGGCGCCGTACTGGGGATGTCCGGCGGGATCGACTCGACGCTGACCGCCTACCTCGCGGTCGAAGCGCTGGGCGAGGAGGGGCTCCACGGGCTCACGATGCCCGCGCGAGTCAGCGACGAGGCGCTGATGAGCGACGCCGAAGCCGTCGCGGAGTCGCTGGGGATCCCCTACGACGTGATCGAGATCGAGCCCATCGCCGAGACGTTCGACGAGGCCTACCCCGAGGGCGTCGACGACAAGACCGCCGCGGGGAACGTCCGCGTCCGGACGCGGGCCGTGATGAACTACTACGTCGCGAACACCGAGAACCGGATCGTCCTCGGGACGGGCAACCGCAGCGAGGCGATGACCGGCTACTTCACGAAGTACGGCGATCAGGCCGTCGACTGCAACCCCATCGGTGACCTGTACAAACAGCAGGTCCGCCAGCTCGCGGCTCACGTCGGCGTCCCCCACGAGCTAGTGATGCAGACCCCGACCGCCGAGATGTGGGAGGGGCAGACCGACGAGGAGGAGATGGGACTGAACTACGACCACCTCGACGCCGTGCTCGCGCTGCACGTCGACGGCCCGCTGTCGAAGGCTGCGACAGTGCGCTACGTCGACGGCGTCACCGAGGAGCACGTCGAGCGCGTCGACGAACTGGTCGAAGGGAGCGCACACAAGCGCTCGATGCCGCCGTCGCCCGAACTCTCCGTGCGGGAGTAGAGCGACGGACTAGCGAACCGGGTTCTCCGGCCCGCGGCCGAGGTACTCCGCGGCGAACGCCTGGACCGCCTCGGCGTCGTAATCGTCGATCACGAGCCGGTGGGTCCACGCCGTCAGCACGTAGTCGCCGCGCGGGTCGTCGTTAGGGTTCGGCGCGACGACGACGCTCTGCCACTGCCCGTCCTTGTTCGCGGCCCACGCCCTGAGGCTGGCCTCGGCCTCGTCGGAAAGGTTCCCCTCGTCGTAGTAGATCACGACCGCGCCGTGTTCGAGCGAGTGGACGAGCTCCTCCATCCGCGGCGTCTCGGTGTAGAAGCCCGCCGACACCCAGTCGTTCCAGTGCGGGCCAGACAGCGGCGGCACGCGCTCGTAGTCGATCTCCTCACCGGGACGGTGCTCGGCGCCGTTGCTCTCGAACGTCTCGACCTGCGAGATCCACTCGTCGCCGCCACGGTTCGGCAGCGGTTCGTCCTCCATCCCGGCCGGTTCGGCGTCGAGGTTCGTCCCGCCCCCGCCGCTCAGGAAGAAGAACCAGATCGCGACGACGAACACCACCAGCACCGCGGCGCCCGAGAGGAGGCCGACGATCGGGAGCCCCTCCTCGTCGTCGCCCGCGGCGTCGACGCGGCGTCGGTCTATCGGCCCGAGCTCCTCGGCGTGCTCGTCGCCGAGATGTTGGAGGTGGGCCTCCTCGTCGTCGAAGGCCGCCCCGCAGTACTCACACTCGACCATACAGCGTACACCGCCCCCGTCACCCATAACCCTTCGCTATCGGGTGGTCGCGGCGGATCGACGAACCGGCTCCGTTGGGCGGCGCTCGTGGCGCTTTCGGGGGCTTTCCAAAGGCATTTGCCTCCGCCGCGACTTACCCTAGACGATGGACGACGCCGCCGTGGCCCGCCGTTCGGCCCGGGATGCGCTGGGGGAGATCGAGCCCGAGCCGCTCCGGGAGACGCTCGACCAGCGGCTGGCAACGGCGTCGATGGTTCCGGGGGCGCTGACGCTGTCGACCGCCCGGGCGTTCGACGACGACGTGGACGTGACGACGCTGGGGGAGCTCGCCGCCGGCGTGCAGTTGATCTACGAGGGGCTCTCGCTCACCCGCCAGCTGGCTCACGACGAGCCGTGGGCGAGCGACCCCGAGAACGACATTGAGGCGGACCTTTCCGTCGTCGCCGCCGACGTGCTCGTCTCCCGGGGGTTCTCGCTGCTCGCCCGGACGCCCGCGGCCGACCGCGCGGTCGAGACCGTCCGGGCGTTCGGGCGCGACCAGACCGACCGCGAGCGGACCGACAACCCCGCGGGGATCGACCGGAACCTCGAGGCCGACGTGTTCGAGCTCGCGGTCGTCGCCGGCGTCGCGGCCGTCGACGGGGGCGCCTCCGAGGAGCTGCTGGGGTTCGCGGCGGAGCTTGCCCGCTCCTACGAGGGGGCGCTCCCGGCGGCGCCGGAGCTGCTCGCGGAGCCGACCCGGGATCGACTCGCGGGCTTCTCCGACGGCTACGTCGGCTCGGCGACGCGGAGTGCGGGAACGGATCCCTGAGCCGGGGCGAATCGAAATCCCTATACACGGAACCGCAGTACGAGGAGGTGCGCGCCTGGGTAGCTTAGCGGTAAAGCGCGTCCTTGGTAAGGACGAGAGCCCGGGTTCAAATCCCGGCCTAGGCTTTCTGCGAGGAACAACGTGACGAGCGAAAGCTGTAGCCGGGTTTGAGCCAGTCAGTCGCAGCGCGAGCGGAGCGAGCGACCGTCTGACGCTGTTCAAATCCCGGCCTAGGCTTCCTACGTTTTCCCACCCCGGTGACGCCGGACTTTTTCGGAGAATAAACCGGCAGCGTTGACTGTTTAATCGGCTGTTCAGGGGCCTTAGCACGCTAATACCTAACACTGCGTCCTGCCAAGACGCGTGCATGCAGGCTCGACACGCGGTCGAGGCACTCCGGAAACCGGAGTACACGGGTGAGAACCGGTGTTTCCCCTGTACTGTCCTGAACGTCGTGCTGGTCGCCGCTGTCGGTCTGGGTGTCGGTGCCTTGTACGACCCAGTCGTCGGCATCGCCGTGGTGACTGTCGGACTCGGGCTCGTCTATCTTCGCGGGTACGTTGTTCCGGGGACACCGGTTCTGACACAGCGTTTTCTTCCCGACGCCGTGCTCAGGTACTTCGAACACAGTAGGCCGGAAACGACCATCTCAGCGAACGACGGGAACAGCGAGTTCGACCCCGAGACGGAGCTCCTCACAGCCGGGGCGTTGACGCCCTGTCTCGATCGTGACGACCTCTGCTTGGACTCGGTGTTTCACACGTCGTGGCGCTCGGAGATGGCGCCGGCCGCGGAAGACCTCGACGACGCGATCTCCCGCCTGCTTCCGTCGTCGTTCGACCACTCCGTGGATGTCGGGTTCCGTGGGGATACTGTCGTTACCCGGGTGTCCGGAACCACCGTCGCGGAGTGGCCCTCACGCGCGGCGTTCGTCGCCGACGCCGCGGGCGCCGCCGCGCTCGCCGAGGTCGACTCGAAATGGGCCGAGCGCGGGTTCGAGGAACGGACGAAACTGCTCGGCGGACTCCGCCTCTGGCTCGATCGGTGCTCGGTTTGTGACGGCACCGTCGAACTCAGCGAGGATACGGTCGAGTCGTGCTGTCGGTCCGTCAACGTAGTCGAAGCGTCCTGCACGTCCTGTGGGGCTCGCATTTTCGAGGCACAGCTCCCGAGCGAGCCGTAGGGGTGACCGCTTCGTGTCCGGGCGACATTCAGTCCAGTAACGCCCTCAGGTACGTCCATCGCCGTGTCCACAGCTGATACGCCGTGGATGCGGCGACGACGACGAGCGCGAGACTCGCCCAGAGGAGCGTCGGAGCGGTACTCACGACGGGCGTACCGAGTTCGATGGCGACTGTGACCGCGAGCGCGACCGTCGCAACTGTCCGATAGTAGTCCGCCCACGTAATGCCGTACTTCGTTACGACCTCCATGTAGACGTTGACATCGCGGGCACCCGGCCGCAGCTTGACGGTTTTTCTGTGTTCGTCGTATTCGACGACGCCCTCGTCGTCGAGCTTCGGGAGGTGGGTCTGATGGAGCGAGTTGTACACGCTCTCCCGGACCGGCCGTGGTGGCGGGGAGTCGCCAGATTCGTGGGCGGCGATGGTCTCAGCGAGCTCGCGCAGCGTCACGGTCCCCACGGATTCCTGGAGGTGCTCGATGACGCGCCGCCGCCGGTCATTGCGCAGGATATCGTGAATGTCGGTTTCGGCGAGCCGCGACGACCGGGAGAGGCTCATGCACGAACTCGAACGGTTCCATCCACATATTTATCGTCTTTCTTACCACTATTCCGGATTTCTAACGGCCGGTTTAGCCCGTGTTGAGTCGGGTTTAAAAACCTCAATACTGGCCTAAGAGCCGTTCAATTGGCCGTTTATCCACGAATTTCGCGATTAGCTATGTGGGTGGGGAATAGGGTATGTGGCAAGGCCTGCCACGGTGGCCGGCCGACCGAAACCATGTCGAAAAAGAAACTCGAACTCACGCGGCGTCGCGTCCTGGGCGGACTCGGCACCATCGGTGTCGCCGGTGCCGCCGCCGGGCTCGGTACCTCCGCGTACCTCAACGATACGGAATCGTTCGAAGACAACACGATTCAGGCGGGCACGCTCGACATGAGCGTTACCGCGACCGTCGAAGCAGCCAGTTCGTACTGGTCGAGTGCTGTCGATCTCGACGCGACCGCGGATGGTGAAGCGGTCTCCGGCGTCACCATTGACGACGTCAAACCCGGCGACTGGGGCATCATCTGTTTCGATATCTCCATCGGAGAGAACCCCGGTTACGTCCAAGTCAGCACTGCCAACCTCTCGTCGTCGGAGAACGGCTACGAGGAGCCCGAGCCGGAGGACGAAAACGGCGAAGGTGAACTCGACGACGCGATTCTCGCGACCATCTGGGACAGCTACGACGACTCGGGAGATCGTAGTGGCCTGTCCGGATTGGATGGGACAACGAACGTCGCCGGCGGGAGTCAGGCCGAGAGTTGGAACTCGTCACGCGACGAGGGCGGTGTCGTCGACGAGGACACTCACTACACGACCCTACAGGAAGCGTACGACACGTACAGCACGGGCGTCACGCTCGGCGGCAGCGAGGATCCGATAGAAGTCGGCTCCGGGGAGCAGATGGAGACGTTCTGCCTGCTGCTCGAGATTCCGTCGGAGGTCGGCAACGAGGTTCAGGGCGACTCGCTGAGCTTCCACCTCGTCTTCGACGCCGAGCAGGTCCGGAACAACGGCAGCCCGTTCGCTGGTAACAGCACCGGGACCAACACCACGGGGACCTGAGGGGAACGATGAGTGGCAAATCCACGTCGTTCGAACTCTCGCGTCGCAAGGTGCTGGCGGGACTCGGTGGTGTCGGGCTTGCGTCGGCAGGCGCTGGGCTCGGAACGTCCGCGTACCTCAACGACACCGAATCGTTCGAGGGGAACACGATCGCAGCGGGCCAACTCGACCTGAAAGTCGACTGGGAGGAGCACTACTCCTACCCGCAGCTCTACGGGTTCGACGACCCCGAGAACGGGCTGGAACACGGCGTCCATCGCTCGGAGCCCGACGAACCGGACAACTACGTCGGGATGCCCGACCCATCGAATCCGCAGGTCTGGGTCCACGAGGACGACCTCGGAACGTACATGACGAACACGTCAATCGAGGCGTTCCCGGACCCGAACAACGACGGCGCACAGGAAGTCGAGTACGAGGACTGGACGTACATGCCGTGTGACCACGGCGCGGACCTGCCCGAACACCTCACCCCGAGTGACGGGAACGCCACACGCACAGACTTAGAGTACATGGAGGATGGGGAGCCCCTCATCAACCTCCAAGACGTCAAACCCGGGGACTTCGGGGAGTTCACGCTGAGCTTCCACCTCTGTGACAACCCAGGGTACGTGTGGCTGCGGGCGATGGGCTTCACGGAGAGCGGTGGAGAGACGGCCGAACCAGAGCCGACACCCGACAACGGCGAACTCGCCGAGAACATCCAGACCGTCTGGTGGTACGACGGCGGCGACAACGTCTACGACGGCGACTGCGAGGACGTGCTGTACATGGTCGACCACTCGGACAGCAGCGGTACCGTCCTCTACGAGGTCACGCTCGATATCGGTGGGGGTACTGCCAGCACAACCGAGATTTCGACGACGGAGTTCGGCGCGTCACACGTCGCGTCTTCGCCCGACGGCGAAGAGGTCTACATCGTCGATCAAGACAATCCGCAGCTGGCTGTCTACGACGTCGCGAGCGACAGTCTCGGCTCTCCCACGGGGATCGACGAGAACGGCTACGGATCGCTGGGGAAGATCGTCCAAGCTGCGGTCAGTCCCAGCGGGACGCTCTACCTCGGTAGTATGAGCGAAAACGCGATATTCGAGGTCAGCAACCCCGGTAGCGGATCGCCGACCGTACAGAGTAGAACCGACCTCGACGTGGACATCAGCGGCGCCGACAACGCGTTCACGACGAACAACGAGTTCTACTTCTACACGAACGCCGGGCACGTGCTCCACACGATGAACCTGATCACCGGCGACGTCAGCGAGGTTGCCACGCTGGAGACGGAGAAGGACTTGACCGGTCTCGCACTCCAGAACTCCGGTACGGGCGACTTCATCGCGTCCGTAACCGGCAGTAACGAGATGATCATCTTCGACGAGGATGGCAACGAGCTCGAGCAGCTGACTCTCGACATCGACCACACCTACGGTGACCTGACGACCAGCGACCTCTGTGAGGAGGAGATCTTCTCCGGGACGCTCGCCGAGGCGATCGGCGAGTTATCCCCGGGCGAAGAGGGTCACGGGCACATGCTGAACGACGGCGACTGCTACCAGCCAGGCTACACCCGCTACCTCGGCTTCGCGTGGTGGGTACCGACGGACGTCGGCAACGAGATCCAGGGCGACGAGGTGAGCTTCGACCTCGGCTTCTACACCGAGCAGTGCCGGAACAACGACACCCCAGGAGGGAGCTAATCCAAGCTCGGCTTCAGCCTTCTTTCCAGCGGTTTCGGCTCACGCAGGTGCGGCACGAACAGCGTGCCGAGCGGTTCGACTCCGCTCGTGAGTCTTCCCCGAGAGGGGATCAACCATGAGTGACCGTAACGATCGATACCGCCTCTCGCGGCGAACCGTGCTCGCCGGTCTCGGCGGCGCCGGGGTCGCGTCGGCGAGCGCGGGCCTCGGGACGAGCGCGTATCTCAACGACACCGAATCGTTCGAAGACAACACCATCACAGCGGGGACACTCGACCTGCTGGTCGGCTACTACTCCTACTGGGACCAGGGGATGGCCGGCTCCGGCAGCGTGCAGGGGACCCAAGACGGCAGCGGCACCGTCAGCGGCGAGCTGACCGACGTCAAGCCGGGCGACAGTGGGCTCCTGGCGTTCTGCCCCGTTATCGAGACCAACCCCGCATACCTCTGGCTCTGCGGGGATATCACGTCGAACTCGGAGAACGGTTACACGGAGCCGGAACCCGAAACGAGCGAGGCCGGTGATATCAACGACCCCGGCGACCCCGAGGGCGCCGGTGAACTGGCCGAGAGCATCAGCGTCACCGTCAACTACTGCGACGTTGCCGACGACGTCGGCGACAGCTTCGACCCGGGTGACGTCACGGTGCTCACGGAGGTGTGGAGCGGAAGCTTCGCCGATCTCGTGTCGTCGATTCAGAACGGTGTGCCACTCGATGGCGACGGCGAGCCGGCCAGCGGCGGCGGGTTCGACGCGCCGGGAGAACAGGCCTGTTTCGCCGGCACGGACGCCGCCGAACCCGACAACCCCTGTCTCTGCCTCGACTGGGAGGTGCCGACTTCGGTCGGCAACGAGATACAGGGCGATTCCCTCGAGTTCGACTTGGAGTTCCACGCCGAACAGTGCCGGAACAACGACGGCACCCACAACCCGTGTGCTGACGACACCACCGAGTGCGTCGACTGCGGGTTCGAACCCGGGTCGACGGACGACGACTTCTCGAACCTGCTCTCCGTCGGCCCCGACGCGACGTCGGGGTTCCCGGACATCGACGCCCGGGTCCGCGTCGACACGCCGACCGGGAACGCCGGCGACCTCACCGCGTCGAACTTCGCGGTCTGTGAGGGTGGCTGTGCACAGACGCTCGACGTCGCCTTCGACTCCGGCGGCATCGTCGACATCGTCGTCGTGTTCGACGACACCGGAAGCATGGGCGGCCAGATTAGCACGCTGCAGAACGAGGTCACGTCGCTCACGACCGACATCGAGAACGCTGGCATCGACGCCCGCTACGCGCTCGTCTCGTTCAAAGACATCGAGGAACTGGACCAGGACTTCACCGACGCATCGACGTTCCAGAACGCGGTCAACGGCCTGAGTGCGTCCGGCGGTGGCGACACGCCGGAGGACAACCTCGACGCGCTGGCGGTCGGGACTGGCAACGCCGCCGCCCAAGACGGCGACGGCGACTCGCTGTCCGCGTTCCGGTCGGGCGCCCAGCGCGTCGTCATCGACATCACCGACGTCGGCGCGTCGCCAGAAACGGACGAAGACACGCGGTTCAGTCAGTCTGACATCGAGACGTTCCTCGACGACGGGAACTTCTCGTTCTACGCCGTGGCGCCGGAGAGTGTCGGCTCCGGGAGCGTCTCGAAGCGCGACATCGCGGAGAACGTCGACGACGGGACGTGGATCGACATCTTCGACGCGGACTTCGACACGATCCTGAACGACGTCGTCGGCGCGATCACCGATCCCGCGTACACGCTGTCGTACACGACGACCGATCCCGCGACGGACGGTTCGAGTCGTTCCGTGGATATCCAGATAACGGACCCCGACGAGGGAGTCCTCTACGAAGCGGGCAACTACACCGCGCCCAGCTGAGCGTGCAGTCGACTAGCCCACTTGGAACACGGGCCCCGCGGTACCGAGGTCGTGCCGCGGCGGCCGCGGAACGGCGGTTCGACTCCGCCGGTGGGTTTCCCGTCCGAGGAGCGACTATGAGCGACGACAGACACCACTACCGACTCTCACGGCGAAACGTACACGTTGGGGTGGACAGCGTCGGGCTGGCATCGGCAGGCGCCAGTCTCGGCACGACCGCCTTTCTCAGTGAGACCGAAACGTTCGAGGAGAACACGATTACGGCGAAAGCGATGGACGCGCGACGGGACTGGGAACAGAAGTGCCACCGGGACAACAGGACCGAGTACGTCAGCGCGTTTCCGGAGCAGTACGAGAACGACCCGAACAGTCGCGACGAACTCCGCACGAACAGTCCGGCGGTCGAAGATGAGACGCCGCCCGAGCGCCCGTTCGTCTTCGAGGGGACGCTCGGAGAGCTGCTCACGGCAGTCGACGACGGTATACCACTGGACGGCCATCCCGACACTACCGACCGCGACTGCTTCCCACAGGACCAGCCGGGCGACGAACAGGTCCGGTACCGCGGATTCGAATGGGCGCCCCCCGCGAGCGTCGGGAACGTCGTCCCGGGCGACAGCGTGACCTTCGACCTCACGTTCGTGGCAGTACAGCGCCGGAACAACGACGGGACGACGAGCCCAGTCACGGGGGCGCAGCCGTGAGGTTGAACCGCCGTCGACTGCTCGGGTCCGCTGCGCTGGCTGGTGTGGTGTCAGTATCGGGCCTCACCGCGCTCAGCTCGGACGCGGTCGCCTACCAGTCGTCGACGACGGTCGGCAGCGACCCATCAGTTCGCGTGAACTGGCGGGAGACGTACAACGGCACTGTCGTGGACCGCGGCGGCGACAGCGACGGCCCGGTACTCGACGTCGAAACCGCCCAGCCGGGCGACTCGGGGACCGTAGCGTTCCGCGTGACGCCCGCCACCGACCAGAGCGTACGCGTGTGGTTCTCGCTCGTACTCACCGCAAACAACGAGAACGGCTGGAACGAGCCCGAGAGGATCGCCGGGGATGCGACGGCGGACCGCGGCGAACTCGCGGACGCGCTCGAAGTCTCGGCCTGGTACGACACCGGCTCGTTCGGCGTGTCCGAGCTCGGCGGCTGTGACGGCGACCTAGACGCTTCGGAAACCACGCTCGTGGACGGGTCGCTCGTCGACGCGGACGCCGCCCTCGCCGAGGGGGTTTCGCTCGGCGGCGACTGCCTCGGCCCGACGAGTGGGGTCTGTGTCGGCATCTCCTGGTCGTTGCCCGGTTCGGTCGGAAACCGGATACAGGGCGACAGCGTCGAGACGTCGCTCAGCTTCACGGTCGAACCGTGTGATGAGACGTGACCGTTTCACGACCGGTTAAACGGCCGGTTCGGCGCCTAAACAGACCAATAAGTATGCCAACAATGGACGTACTCCGGAACGTGCCCCGGACAGGAACGGAGGAAAGCGACGATGCCTGACGTCTCGCGGCGGTCGATCCTGCGTGGCGTCACGTTCGCTGGGGCGGCGAGCCTCGGCGGCGCTTCCGGAGTCGGTGCGTACGCGTACTTCACCGACGGCGAGCTGTTCGGTTCGAACACCATGGCGGGAGGCTCGCTCGATCTCGAAATCGCGACGCGTACCGAGTCCGAGTCCACGACGTCGTACAACCCGGAACAGGACGGCTCGTTCCCGTCGACGTTTGTGCCGGAGTCGACGATCACCGTCGCGTTCCCGGCTATCGACCCGAATCAGGGCCAAACGTCCGGATCGACGACTGTCGCGTTCCGTCTGTGTGAGAACTCCGGCCGAGTCTGGTTGCGGGTGGAGGACGGCGAGTCCGATGTACTTGCCGACGCGATGGACGTCACGCTCACGTACGCACCTGCGGCCGGGGCAGCCAGCCGGCAGCTCTACGAGGGGTCCCTCTCCGGACTGTACGACGCGTACGCCGATGGGAGCCTGCTCGGTGCCGGAAACTGCAGGGAGCTCGGAAAAGTCGAACTCACCGAGGACCCTGCCGAGTTCGTCGTCGAGGGAACCGGGGAGTCGCTGCCCGTCGACGCCGTCCCCGGAACGTTGACTCTCGACGGGCCTGATGGTCCTGTCGACGTCGAAATCACGGGACTCTACCGGAAGGACGACGGGGACGAAGTCCGTGGTGTCGACCTCCAGGCGGACGCCTTCGAGTTCTGCCGCGTGGACGTGAAAGGCGGCGGCGGGCCCGATACGGGTCTCGTGATCTACCGGCCTGACTGTGCCGCCACGGCGAGCGAGTTGGTCACCGGATCGAACCCGGCCGGGAATCCAAGCGGCCTCAGTCACTTCGTCGTCTTCGACTGTGTCGGCGACATCTGTGTCGGCTGCGAGCCGGCGTTTCTCACTCTGGACTGGTATCTCTCGGACCCGACATCGGTCGCCGGCGAGTCGGTGTCGTTCGATCTGGACCTGTTCGCCAGCCAATGCCGTCACACGATTCCGAGAAACCCATGGCAATAACTACCCACGACCGAGAACGATCGCTTGTATCGACGCTTGCGGGGTGGTCGGCGTGATCCCCTCCTCCCGGCGCGTCGCGGGGGTCGCCGTCACCGTCCTGGCGATCCTGTTCGTCGGCGTCTTCGTCGTCCAAGCCGTTCCCGGCATCATCGGTGCCGACGCCAGTTACGTCGTTCTCTCCGGGAGTATGGAGCCCGAGATATCGTCCGGCGACGCCGTTATCGTGAAAAGCGTCGACCCTGCTGATGTCGAGTCCGGTGACGTCATCACGTTCGTGCGCGCCGAGGAATCGACGCCGGTTACACACCGCGTCGTTGAAGTCGTCGACACCGAGGACGGAGTAGCGTTCCGGACGAAAGGCGATGCCAACGACAGTCCGGACCCCGCGCTCGTGCCCGCCGAGAACGTCACGGGCAAGGTCTGGATGGTTCTCCCGTACGTCGGTCACGTGGTGATGTTCGCGAACACCACAAGAGGGATGGCCCTCCTGATTGGCCTCCCGGTGGTCGCGTTCGTCGTGTCCGAACTCTACACGTTCACGCGAGGTGATGCGGCGGAGGGAGAAGAGCCTGAACCAACCCCTCGACGGCATATCGGCGAGTTCGGCTCGCCGGCGGAGGTGGCCGACGACGGCCTCGTAGTCACGACCCGCGATCTCCAGCTGAGCACAATCGGGTTCGGCGCCCTCGCGGTCTACAGCGGTTACATCGCGTACCAGGACCCCAAGCCGGTGAGCGTCGGCGTCTTCGCCGGCGCAGCGATCGTCGTCGCGTTCGTCACCACGGTGTTCATCGCCGGACGTGAATCGTCCTCCACCGGTAGCCAACCACGGGACCCCCGGGTGACCGACGGTGGCGAAACCCGCCCGGCATCTGGCAGCACTGACGGGACTGGAGGTGAGAACGATGGCGAGTAAGCCCAGCGTGCTCGTTATGGTTGTGGCAATCCTGCTTGCCGGATTCACGGGCGGGTTCACCGTCGCCGCGCTGACCGACACCGAGACAGTCGGAGTGGCTGTCAACGTCAACGAAGCGCCGGCAACTGAGAGCTCGGTGACACCGAGTGAAGCCGGAGAGAATACGACACGGACTGCAACACCGAACACAACCTCGACGGCGACGCCCAACGCCACCGAAACACCGAACGCAACCGCAGTACCGACCCCAACACCGAACACAACCGCGACAGCGACGCCTGACACCACCGAAACGACGAACACAACCGCGACAGCGACGCCTGACACCACCGAAACGACGAACACAACCGCGACAGCGACCCCGGTCACGGCACCAACTGCGACCTCGACCCCAACACCGACCGAGACAGCGACGCCAAACACCACCGAAACGCCGACCCCGACCGCAACCCCCACCCCAACCGCGACAGAGAACTCAACAGCGACCGAGAACACGACAGATACGGGGACAGAGACGGCCGAGTGAGGACGGTGGTATCGGCGCTCGTTTCGGCAGCCTCAACGGAGGCCTTCGACGTACGAGTCGAACGGCGTCCCCCGCTTCCACTGACTCTCGAAACAGCGTGTCGCCCACTCCTGTACGTCAGGGTTTGCGGTGTCGACGACGAGCTGCAGGAACGATGCGTCATCGTTGTACCCACCGACGTAGACACGTTCGTCCGTCACGACGAGGCGGAACGCGGGTGGGTCACTGACGCGTACGTGGAACTCCCCTTCCTCACGCGCGCGTTCGAACTCGCTATCGCCCTCCTGCCGCAGCTGGTCGACCACCGACGGCGGATAGAGTACGGCCACCCAGAGATCGTCCCGAACGCGGTCGTAAAGCGTGTTCTGATAGGCCGGATCCGGAGTTGTCGGCGTGAACTCCCGGATGCAAGACGTCTCCTCGGTGAGCGAGAGAAACCGCCGCATCGGTTTGTACGGGTCGCCGGGTTCGAGTTCCGTGACTGTCGCATCGTCGAACGCGCGGATTTCGATCGGTTCCTCAGTCTCCTCGAGTGCGTCCAGAAGCGGCGACAGGCTGCGGGCGATGCGGATCGTTCCGATCGCTCGCGAAGTCTCGGAGTGAACGACGTCGCCGAACGGGGTGAGTTCATAGGTGCCATTCTGGCGGGAGATCAGCCCGAGGGATTCGAAGGTGTTGACGACGCGAAACGCGGTCGAACGCGAGACGCCGAGCGCGTCCTGAATATCCGACCGCGTCGCGTTCCCCTCCTCGAACTCCGCGAACGCCCGCTGTCGACGGGCGGCGGTTCGGAGGATATGGGGCGCGTTGTTGTCTCCCATACCCCAAGATATTTGTAACACCTGCAATAGTTCCTCGTATCAATTTCATATTAAGAAGAAGCGGAATTTCACGATTTGAAACTGCTCTCACCAATTAACTATACAACCTCTTACCCAACGTACAATAATAAGGAAGGGTACCAGCCCCCTGGGATAGGGAAGTAGGTGACAGGACCGTACACGAGGAGGATACAAAATGCTCGAACAACGAAGGAGGAACGAGTCGCTGAACCGGGCAGAGATCCACGATGTGTTGAGCAACAACCGTCGGTATCGCGTGCTTAATCTCCTCAGCGACGAAAATCCACGAGACCTCCGCTCGCTCGCCAACGACATCGCCGCCGCCGAGTCGGGTGAGTCGCCCGCGCCGCGGAAAGTTCGACAGAGCGTTTACGTAACGCTCCACCAGAACCATCTCCCGAAACTCGACTCGCTCGATCTCGTCCAGTACGACGATACGTCGAAGACGGTAGCGCTCGGCGATCGAGCGAACGAGATCGACATCTACCTCGAAGCCGTCGAACGCGGCCACCTCTCTTGGAGCGAGTATCATCTCGGGATCGTCGTACTCGGTCTCGTCGCCACGCTCGCCAGCGCCATCGGTACGCCGGGGCTGTCTACACTCGACCCGGCAGCGTACGCGTCCGGTGCACTCGTCGTACTCCTCGCGTCGATCGCGTATCAAATACGGGAACAGGGTAGCCCGTGGTTCGACCGGCTCACGAACGGCTGATCGTGCCGACCGCACCGACGGCGACGATACTCGTTCTCACGTCCACGGCGGGAGCGCGTCGTTAGAACGACGCTATCCGGTCTGGCCGCCTCGGCTGACGCTTACCGATCGAGTGACGCGGTTTTCTGCCGATCCGTCGTACTGCCCGTCACTCGAGACGGGCGGACGACAGCTACGCCGTGACGAAACGCCTTTTTCGCACCGACCCACCCCCACGCGTATGGCCGTCGCCGACACCGTCTCCACCGTCTTCGCCCCCGAACTGTTCGTCCTTCTCGCGACTCTACTGCTCGTCGGCTACGAGGGTCGCGACGATCTCGCCCCGAAGTCGATCGCGCCGCGGCTCGCCGTCGTCGCCGGCGCGTGGGCGCTGGCGTTCGCCGTCTATCAGGGCGGCCCGACGATCGCCGGCACCGGCGTTCCGGGCGGCGACGACTTCTTCGCCGCACTCGGCCTGATCGTCGCCTTCGCCGGCATCGCGGTCGCGTGGCGGCAGTTCGACTGGGGCGCACTCGTCCCGCCGTACGCCGTGCTCCTGATCGTCACCTCCCTCCTCCACCTCGTCGTCGTCCCGCTGTGGGACACGTCGAGCCACGTGATCTACGCCGCCGTGCCCGCCGGCACACTTGTCGCCGCCGATCGGCGGTTCGCGCCGTTGGTACTCGTGGCGCCGCTGCTCGTCTGGAGCCGGATCGCGACCGGCGCCCACACCGTCGGCGAAGCGGTCGGCGGCCTCGTCGTCGCCGGGATCGTGCTCGCCGGCGCGCTCGCGCTGGACCGACTGCCCGGCGAGAGCGGCGCTGTCGATTCCTAATCCTCCTCCAGCGTCTGGACCTCCCGCTTCCGGTCCTCGGCGTCGGCGTCGCCCGTGTTCTCGGTGCCGGCGGGCTCGAAGAGGACGACCTTCGCGAGCCCGTCGGCGACCGGGCGGTGTTCGACGCCCGCCGGGACGACCCCGAGCTCGCCGTCGCCGAGGTGCTGGTCGGGCTCCCCCCGGAGTTCGAGCGTCAGGTCACCCTCGATCACCCAGAACAGCTCGTCTACGTCGGGGTGGCTGTGCCAGACGAACGAGCCGTCGAGCTTGGCGGCTTTCAGCTCCTGCCCGTTGAGCGACGCGAGTAGCCGCGGCGCCCACCGCTCCTCGAACGCGTCGAACGCCTCGTCGATGTCGACGGTCTCCATGGCAGATCGCGCGGACGCCGGAGCGAAAAGCGCGTCGCCGGCGTCAGCGCAGGTCCTCGATCATCGAGTCGGGCATCCGGTCGACCGCCTCCTCGGGGAGGGCGTCGACCGCCTGCTCGCCCCAATCGACGATCCGTCGCCGGAGCACGGCGTAGACTACCCCGACGGCGACTGTCCCGGCGACGATCGCGTCGAACACGCCGTCGTAGGCCAACAGCGCGAGGAGGCCGAGGCCGACGGTCGCGACGGCGTCCTCGGGCGCGCCGTCGTACCGGACCCAGCGCCGCGGCCGCCACCACCGGCGGTGGTAGTGGCTGTACACGGCACGGTCGCCGCGCTGCTCCCACGGCCGGAGTTCGAGATCGCCGCCGAGCCCGTCGGTGAGAGAGTGGGCCGCCGCGCCGCCGAGAAACAGCGCGCCGCCGACGGTCCACACCGACGGCACGAGGACGGCAGCGACGCCGACCGCCGCGGCGGCCAGCGCGTAGTACACCGGGAAGTGGAGCGTCCGGCGGTGCTGCCCGGGCATGTCGAGATCCGGGAACACGCCGCCCGTAAAGCCCGCCACGGCGGCGACGACGGCGAACTCCGGCGCGACCAGCGCCACCGGTACCGAGAGGAGCAGCCCCGCCAGCGCGTGGGTCGTGGCCATCATCCCCCGAAGATAGGCGCCAGTCGCGGATAACGCTCACGGCGAGTGGGGAAACGACGACGTCCCGCTCCGTCACCGGGGGCGGGGAAATCGACGGGCGGGCGTCGTCGGTGGAGTCGTGTCGGGCACACTGCGAGGATGGGAACTGTAGGTGTGCGCCCACAGGGATACAGCGAACGAGTTGACTTAAAGCCGCGTCAGACGCTCGGTTCGCCCGCGACCCACAACACCGATACGGCGGTCGGCCGATCGTGGAGGTATGTCCGAACGCTGGGAGTCGCTGTTCGCCCGCGCCGCCGAGTACGAGGCGGACGAGGCAGCCGTCAGGGACGCGCTCGCGGAGGTCAGGGATGAGTGAGCCGTCGCCGGCCCGGATCGTCGCCGACAGCGACGTGCTCGCGGCGGATCTGCTGACCGGCGGCGACGCGCGGACGTGTCTGGACCACATCCGGAGCCACTCGTGGCTCACGCTGGTCGCCAGCGACCCGCTGCTCGACGACGCCGAGGCGGTGATCGAACGCCTCGCCGACGCCGAGCTCGCGGCGGACTGGCGGGACCGGATAGAAGACTGCCGGGAGCCGGTCGACCAGCCCGAGGGCGACCACCCCGCGCTGGCGTCGGCGTACCACGGCGGCGCGATGCACGTTCTCTCCTTCGACGAGCGACTCACCGGGGCGAAAGGGAACACGATGGTGCGCGACCGCGTCGAGACGGCGGTCCGGACGCCGGACGCGTTCGCGACGCTGTTCGACCCCGAGAAGCTCTACCCCGAAGTGGTGGGCGGCGAGTACCCGGGGCCGGATCGGGACCCGCGAGCCTGATTCCGGAATCACTCCAGCGGCTTGCGCATCGTGTGTCGCGTTACGTCGTACGCTCGGTCCTCGTAGAGCGCCTGTGCGGACTCGTTCCACGCGTCGACGGTGAGCGTCACGTGAGCACAGCCCCGCTTCGCCCCCCACGACTCGGCGGCCGTCATCAGTTCGTCCGCGATCCCCTCACGTCGAAACGCCGGCCGGACGTAGATCTCGTTGACGTGAGCGGTGTCGTCGTGGGCGAACACGGGCGGCGCCTCCTGCACCTCGGCGGAGACGAAGCCGGCCAGTTCGTCGTCGACGACTGCCACGTGGTCGATCCGGCCGTCTTCGGTCAGCCGCTCGCGGCGGAACTCGATCACGCCCTCGCGGTACTCGTCGGCGAGAGCGTGGTAGGGGTCGTGTTCGGCCATCTCCCGACAGAACGGCACCCACAGCTCATCGACGAACGCGGGGACTTCCGACGCGTGGAGCGGACGGATCTGCATGCGGGAACGGCGTCGGCGTCAGGCAAAAATTGGTCGGGACTGGCTGCCCGGGCGTCGCACCCCCGCTTACCGCTCGGCGTGCCACAGCCTCCCGGTCCCCGATTACCGCTCGGCGTGCCACTCCGCGAACTTCGCGAGCGCGCGGCCGCGGTGGGAGATCGCGTTCTTCTCGGCCTCGTCCATCTCCGCGAACGTCGTCCCCTCGTGTTCGAAGATCGGGTCGAAGCCGAACCCGCCCTCGCCGCGCGGTTCGACCAGCGTCCCGCGAACGCGACCCTCGAACAGCTTCACGGGCAGCGCCTCCGCCTCGTCGTCGGCGTCCGGCCCCGCCGCGGCGGCGGCGACGCGGTCGTCCACGTCGACGGGGTCGGGCGAGGCGTCGAACCCCTCGCCGTCGCAGTACGCCAGCACGCAGCGGAACGACGCCGCGCGGTCCTCCTCCTCGCGGGCGAGCTCCCAGGTTCGCTCGACGCCGATCGTCTCCTCGGTGTAGGAGGAGTACGGGCCGGGGAAGCCGTCGAGCGCGCGGACGAACAGCCCCGCGTCGTCGACGAGCGTCGGCTCGCCGGCGTGGCGGTACGCCTCCCGGGCGCCGCGGGCGGCGATGGTCCCGAGATCGTCGCTCTGGACCTCGGTGTAGTCGTAGTCGAGCTGGGCGACCGAGTCGTCGCCGAGGTACTCCTCGGCCTCGCGGACCTTCCCGGGGTTGGTGGTGACGTAGCGCAGCATCTACCGCACCGTCGGCACGGCTCGGAAAAGAGTTCGCGGTTCCGGACCGGCGGGATCAGTCGCCCACGCCGGCTGACAGCGTGCCGGCGAGATCAGTCGTCCTGTCCGGCCGACCGTCGCCGGACAGATCAGTCGTCGTCGACGATGACTTCGACCGGCTCCTCGTCGTCGGTCTCCTCGTGACCCTGCTGGCTCTCCTGCCACCACAGGCCCAGCGCGACGGCGGCCACGACCCACGAGCGCCAGTTGGCGAGGTTGAGCGTGTAGCCGACGCCGAACGGCTGCTCGACGAACATCCCCTCGTCGGGCTGCCAGTGGCTCGACAGCAGCCGACCGATACTCGGCTCCTCGAAGTTGTACGGAATGCCGAACAGCTCGCCGGACTCGGGCTTGCCGCTCTCGTTGTCTCCCATGGGCGAACCGTGGACCGGCGGCGATAAATCGTTTTGGACCGCGCGCCGCCGGCTACTGGTAGCGGCCGCGCCCGCGGATCTCCGCGAGGCGGTCAAGCACCGCTCCGTCGCCGACGGCGGCGTATCCGGCCTCGAACGCCCGACAGAGCGGCGCCGGCTCGCCGGCCGTCCCCTCGACGGAGCCCTCGAACACGTGGAGGTCCATCGCGTGGTCCTCCGGGTGGCCGGAGTGATAGCCGAGCCCGAAGTCGATCAGGTAGAGTCGATCGCCGACGCGGACGTTCTTCGTCGTCGGATCGCCGTGGACGAGCTCCCGGCCGTGCAGCCGGGCGAGATGCTCGCCGAGCACCCGCGCTCGCTCGGTCGTGAGCGCGTCCGCGAGGTCCGTGTCGCCGACGTGCTGGAGTCGAAGCGTCGCCTCGGGCACGTCCACGTCGTGGACCAGCGGCGTCGGCACGCCCGCCCTGCGCGCCTCACTGAGCAGGCGCGCTTCGAGGACGGTCCGATCACGGCGGAGCTTCGCGTCGAGGTCGGCGTGGCGGTACGCCTTGGGAATCCGGCGCTTCACCACGACGCCGTCCTGCACGTCGACGACGGCCTCCGCGCCGCGGCGGGGGTCGGTGAGCCCCGAGGCCCGATCCGCGGTCGCACCGCGGCCGACCGCCACGGACTCGTTCTCGCGCCACGTCACCGGCACCTCGTCCGGACGGAAGTTCGGGTCGATCGCGCTGTCTTCGATATCGATCGTGTCGCCGGCGGCGGCCATCTCCGCGCCGAGGACGGCGATCATCCCCGCGTTATCCCGCAAAAATCGGGGTTCGGGCGCGTAGAACTCGGCGCCGCGCTGCTCGCACATCGCCGCGAGCATCTCCCGCAGGCGGTCGTTCTGCCCGACGCCGCCGCCGAGCACGAGCTCGTCGCTCCCCGTCAGCGAGAGCGCGCGCTCGCTGACCTCCGTGAGCATCGCGAACACGTGCTCCTGCAGCGAGAAGCAGACGTCCTCGACGGCCGCTCCCTCGTCGACGGCGTCCTTCGCGGCGCTCATCAGCCCCGAGAACGAGAAGTCCATCCCCTTGACGACGTAGGGGAGATCGACGTACTCGCCGTCTTTCGCCGCCTCCTCGACCTTGGGGCCGCCGGGGTGGCTCCAGCCGAGGTGGCGCGTGAACTTGTCGATCGCGTTGCCGACGCCGGTGTCCATCGTCTCGCCGAGCACGCGGTAGCGGCCGTCGTGGAAGCCGAGCAGGTGGGCGTTGGCGCCGGAGGCGTTGAGACAGACCGGCGAGTCGAAGTCGGCTTCGTGGCGCCCGATCTCGAGGTGGGCGACCATGTGGTTCACGCCGACGAGCGGCACGTCGAGCGTGCCGGCGAGCGCCCGCGCGGCGGTGCCGGCGACGCGCAGACACGGGCCCAGTCCGGGCCCCTGTGAGAACGCGACGGCGTCGATCTCGCCGTCGGCCCGCTGGAGCGCGGTCTCGATCACGCGCGGAACGGCGTCGCCCATGTGTTCGGCGGCCTCGCGCGGGTGAATGCCGCCGCTCTCGGGTTCGTACGCGTCGGACTCGATGAAGGTTTCGTCGGTCGCGGTGTCGTGGACGGCGGCGCTCGCACACCACGCCGTGCCCTCGACACCCAGAACGCGCATCCGGCGTTACTCGCCGTCGGCGGCCGCTTCCTCGGCGTCGGTGTCGGCCTCGATCTTGTTCCGCTCGAGCATGTGGTCCTGCTCCACGTCGCGGGCGTCGTCGGGCGAGTCGTACACCTTCGCGTCGCCGATCGTCTTCCGCATGCCGAACTTGGTGTCCAGCTTCCGGATCACGACCTCGTCCGAGTCCTTGTCCAGCGTCGCCGCGAGGCTGTCGCGGACCTGCAGGCGCGAGGGCGTCGCCTCCTCGTGGGTGAGCTCGAAGCGGACGTCGGTGCGGTGCAACATCGGGTTCTCGGTCTCGTCGACGATTTCGATCTCCATGGTCAGTTGCCCGAAGATGCGCCGGAAAACGGCAAAAGGATTTCGAAGGGCTACTGTCGGGCTGTGTCGCGTTGGATGGGCGTCGGTGTGGCGGTGACGGCGTTTCGGTGGTCACTGTGGCAGGGTCGGGCTGTGACGGCGGCCGTTGCTCGATCGTTGGCAACTGCGACCGCGACAGCAGCTCGATCGCTGGCCACTTGCGACCGCAGGGTGTCGGGCACGAGGCCCGACACAGCACCGAGTCCCCACCCCTCCCCCGCGGCCGCCGACCGTCGGCGGCCGCGGCGTCCACCGCACCGCCGTCGCGGTGGCGCGAAGCGCGAGCGCCTCCGTGCGCGAGCCGAGCGCGAGGGACGAGCGACCGTAGGGAGCGAGTCGGCTGGGGAGGTTCGTGGGCTGTGCGGGGCGGTGCGGTCACAAGGTGCCAGCGATCGAACTGCTGTTGATGTCGCAGTCACCGCTTCCGTCTCAGTCACCGCTTCCGTCGCAGTCGCTACCAGCGATAGACGACCATCCACCCAGAAACGAACACGGTCAGAAACGCCGAACTCACACACCCAACGCAGCCAACGCGGCATCCGCATCGCCGTCGAACCGCACCAGCAGATCGCGCATCTCCGCCCGTGCCGCCTCCGTCACTTCGATCAGGACCATCCCCTCGCCGGGCTGGCCATAAACAACACTGCCGCCCAGCGGCGCCGCCAGCACCGCGGGCAGCGTCGCGAGGTCCTCCTCGCCCTCGACGACCAGCAGCGTGTCGGCCTCGGCGTCGACGGCCTCCCGGAGCGCGAGCAGCAGCTCCCGCGAGAGCTCCGCGGGCTCGTTCACCACCTCGGTCCGGTGCTCGCCGGCGTCTTCGAGCGCCGCACGGACCTCCTCGGGGATCGCGGCGCGCTCGGTCAGCCCGTCGACGACCGAGACGTGTGGCTCGTGGCCCGCCTCCCGCAGGTGGTAGGTGACCATGTCGCCGACGGCGATGATCGGCTCCTCGGCCTCGGCGAGCAGCGACTCCACGTCGGTGAACAGCGGGCCGAACGGCTCCTTGAACGCCTCGCGAAGCTCGGGCGGCAGCGTGAGCACGTTAGCGAACCTTCAGCGCGTAGCTCCCCGGCTCGGTGACCTCCATCTCGTCGGCCACGTCGCTCTCCTCGGGGTGGTTGATGATCACGTACCCCGCCCAGTCCTCCGTCAGGCTGGAGGAGCCGCAGTAGTCACAGCTCTGGCTGTCCGGGTCGTTGACGTAGTGACACTCCCGACACGCCAGTCGCGGATCTGCCATCTACGCTTCCTCCTCCTGTCGCTGCTCGTACTCCTCGGCGAGCCACTCGTGCTTGCCGAGCCCCGGCTGCTTGGCCGTCAGGCCGATCTTGGAGTCCCGGGGGTTGCGCTCGTCGATGCTCTTGGTGACGATCCGGACGCGCACGGCGTCGTCGACGCCGAGGGTCTTGTCCGAGTCCGAGGAGGCGAGCTGCTGGTTCTCGCCGTCGTAGGCCAGATACTCGTTGGAGATCTGGGAGACGTGGAGCAGGCCGTCGATCGGGCCGATCCCGACGAACGCACCGAACTCCACGACCTCGACGACCGTGCCGTCGACGACCTCCTGCATGTCCGGGTCGTAGGTGATGGCGTCGAACTCCGCCTCGTAGTAGACGCCCGGCCGGTTGGGCAACACGGCGCCGTCGCCGATGTCGTGCACCTCGACGACGCTGACGACGCTGCCCACGTCCTCGTCCATCCGTCCCTCGAGCTTGTCCTGGAGCAGGGCTTTCACCCGCTCCTCCGTCACGTCGGCGAGGTTCCGCGGCGGCACCTCGACCGTGTCCTTGAGTCGTACCCGTTTGTACATGCTAGGTTTCAGTTATCTCCAGTGTGTTCCGCCCCCTTAAACCGATTACGTCAACGCCCGCGTCGAGCAGGCGGTCGCGAAGCGGGCGGTCGTTGGTCACCGCGTACACGTCGCCGTCGGCCGCTTTCGCGGCCGCGACGACGGCGTCGTCCGCGTACGGTTCCTCCGTCTCCACGATCCGACAGCGCTCGGCCAGATCACGGCCGACCGCGGCGGCGGTGCCTTCCGCCCCGTTGCCGTCGCGGAGTTTCTCCAGCTCCGCGACGACCGCTCGGGGGGTGACAGCCTCGTACGCTCCGAGCAGCCGGTCGAGTTCGTCGAACACGCGCACGTCGAGTTCGACCGGCATCATCAGGGCGTTGGTGTCCAGCACCGCCGTCGTGCTCATTCCTTCAGGGTGCCGATGCCGATGAGCCGCCAGCGCGCGCCCACGCGGCGGTTGATCGCGATCTTCGCCCCGGCTTCCGCACAGACGGGCCGTTTGAGCGACACCTCACACTCGCCGCCGCGGGCGCTGGTGACGGCGCCCACGGTGGTGGCGGTGCCGACGGTGAGCATCAGCGGCTCGCCCGTCGAGATCTCCTCGACCTCGTCGCCCTCTCCGACGACGCGGTCGAGCAGCTCCACGTCCATCTCGAACCCCTCGACGGTCGGGGGGAGCGTGCCGGGTTCGCCGGCGACCTGCCCCGCGAGCGCGTCGCCTTTCGTGTAGGAGGGGTCCAGCCCGGTACCGACGCCGAGCAGCCCGCCCGGCGTCGCCTCCTCGACGGGGTTGCCGCCGGCCTGGATCGAGCGCACGGTGGTCGTCATGGGCCGCCACTCGCTCTCGCCGCCCTCTTCGACCTCGCGGCCGGGGCGGAGCTCGATCTCGTCGTCCTCGCTCAGGGTCCCCTGCGCGAGCGAGCCGCCGACGACGCCGCCGAGCAGCGAGTCCGCGGTCGTCCCCGGCTTGTTGATGTCGAAGCTGCGTGCGACGTACATCCGGGAGTCGGCGGTCGGGTCGCGCTCGGGCGTCGGGATCTCGCGCTCGATCGCGTCGATCAGCAGGTCGATGTTGACCTCCTGCTGGGCGCTGATCGGGACGACCGGCGCGTCCTCGGCGACGGTCCCCTCGACGAACTCCTGGATCTGGCGGTAGTTCTCTCGGGCCCGCTCGCCGTCGACCAGATCGACCTTGTTCTGGGCGATGACGACGTTCTCGATGCCGATGATGTCCAGCGCCATGAGGTGCTCCTCGGTCTGGGCCTGGGGCACGTCCTCGGTGGCGCTCACGACGAGCACCGCGCCGTCCATGATCGCCGCGCCGGCGAGCATCGTCGCCATCAGGGTCTCGTGCCCCGGGGCGTCGACGAACGACACGTCGCGGACGATCTCGGTGTCCACGTCGTGCTCCTCGCAGTGCTCCTCGACCGTGTAGCACTCGGGCTCCTCCTCCTCGGGACACCGACGCAGCGTCGCGTCGGCGTACCCCAGTCTGATGGAGATCCCGCGTTTCATCTCCTCGCTGTGCTTGTCGGTCCACGAACCACTCAGCGCCTGCACGAGCGTCGTCTTCCCGTGGTCGACGTGGCCGACCAGTCCGATGTTCACCTCCGGTTGTGTTGAGTTCTCCGTCACCATGTGACCTCCTGAGAGGAATTCTATGCTAAATTCGCCCCGAGCGACTGATAAAGGTGCTGTTCTCCCCTCCTCGCGACGGCCGCGTCGGCGAGAGAGACGCGCTTTTGTCCGCCGGTCACCCACCACCGACTGTGGAGGTCGCGTTCGAACTCGCGCTGTCGGCCCACCTCGAAGCCGCGACCGACTGGGTCGTCGCTCGCCAGCTGGGCGCCGCCGTCGAGAACCCCGGCGCCCGTGTGATGGACACCGTCGGCGTCGTCCCCACCGACGCGGTGACGGACCGTGCCGCCATCACCAGCGAGACGATCCCGCCGCTGGCGATCGAGGGCGCCGTCGGCGCCGGGGAGGCGGTGGCCGTCACCGACGCGCTCGACTGCAGCACGGAGCGCGCCGAGGCGGTCGCCGAACACGCCGCCGAACTCGGGTTCTTCGAGCGCGAGCGCCGCGGCGGCCGCACGTACGTCCGGCAGACGACGCGCTACCCCGACTGGATCGACCGACTCGTCGGGGTCGAGAACAAGCCCGACCTCGGCCGGCCGGGCGATCTGGACTTCCAACTCCGCTTCGACGTCGAACTCGCGCTGTTCGACGAGGTGTGGCTCGCGACAGAGAGCTACGTCACCGGCGCCCACCTGAACCGTATTCCTGACTCCGTGGGCGTCTGGCGGTTCGACCCCGAGACGGGCGAGCGTGAGACGGTCCGGGAAGCGTCGCCGCTTCCCGTCGACGAGCCGGGGATCGAACTCCGCGCCGAGGAGGCGCTCCGGACCGACATACGTCTGGTGAGCGCCGACGCGAAAGCCCGCCAGCGCCGCCGGATCGCCGAACGCGCGTGGGGGAAGGGGTGGCGGCCCGACGCGTTCCCCGGCTGTACGCGGTGTTCGACGACGGACGCCGGCGTTCCGTACTGTGCGTTCCACGATCGCCCGGTCGCGCCGTCGATGGACTGCGGGAGCGACTGTCCGGGGTACGAGTCCGGGGAAGCGCCCGGCGTGGATCCGGACGCGGTCCGCGACGAGCGGAGCCAGTGGGTCCGCGACCCCGCCGGCGTCGCTCGCAGGCAGACGGGACTGGATCAGTTCTAGCGGTCGTTCAGAGCTCGTACACCTCGCCGTCGACGGCCAACGGCTCCTCGAACGCCTCCTCGGGCGGGTAGTAGTGGGCGAGGTGGACCAGCCGCGTCTCGTCGGCGTCGAGATCCTCACCCAGCCGGATCGCCCCCTCGCGGGTCATGTGCTTCGTGCCGAACGTCATCGGTACGTCGTCCACGAAGTCCGAGCCGCCCATGGGGTGTTTGGGGGCCAGCGATGCCGGGACGATCGCGTCGGCCAGCAACAGGTCCGGATCGCGGAGCGCGTCGCGGGACGCCTCGGGGATGTCGTAGCTCGTGTCGCCCGACAGCGAGAGCTTCGCCCCCGTCTCGGGCTCCTCGACGGCCAGCCCGTAGCACGCCATCGGCGGGTGTTCGACCGGGACGAGCGTCAGCTCGAAGCCGCAGGCCGAGAACGTCGTCAGGGGCTCCTGTCCGTGAATCTCGACCACATCGAGGTAGTCGTAGCGCTCCCGGATCGAGTCGGCGACGCTCTCGTCGGTGAACGGGTCGACCTCGCTGGCGGCGTGGACCGGGAGGTCGTCGGTCAGGCGGTAGACGTTCCCCAGCCCGTCGAGATGGTCGAAGTGGATGTGGGTGATCACGGCGGCGTCGGGGAGGGCGGCGCCCGTTTCGAGGAACTGCGAGCGGAAGTCGGGAGAGGCGTCGATCAGCAGACACTCGCCGGTGCGCTCGTTCTCGACGTGGACCGAGAACCGCGAGCGCTCGATCCCGCGCTCGCGAGCCCGCTCGCAGGTCGCACAGTCACAGCCGACCGTCGGGGTGCCGGTGGTGTCGCCGGTGCCGAGGAGGGTGACGCGCATTCAGTTCGGGAGCGGGCGGCCGTGGACTTAGTGGTCCGGGTCGGCGTTCGCGAACACGAACTCCTTACACAGTTTGGCCGCCAGCGCCGCGGCCTGCCCGTCGTCGCGGTCGTTCACCTCGACGGCGTCGAAGCCCACGGCGGTCGGGGCGACGGCACGGACCACGTCGCGCATCTCGCGTGCCGAGAGCCCGAACGGCTCCATCGTCCCGGTTCCGGGTGCGACCGACGGATCGGCGCCGTCGATGTCCACCGAGAGGTAGACCGACTCGTCGCCGAACTCCGGTTCCCAGTCGGCCACGTCCTCAGGGGGAACGACCGTCACGTCGTCGCGCTCGGCGCGTTCCCACTCGGCTTCCGAGCCCGTTCGAGCGCCGAGAACCACCGCACGGTCGGCGGTGCCGTCGATCGTCGAGAGCGGTTCGTCCGCGGGGTCGCCGTCGAGCGCGCGCCGCGTGACCGCGGCGTGGCTCCACGGGTTCCCGTCGTACGCCTCCCGGAGGTCGAGGTGGGCGTCGAGCACGACCAGCACGTCGGGGTCGGTCGCGCGGACGCCCGCGGCGGTGACCGTGTGCTCGCCGCCGAGCGTGAGGGGGGTCACGTCGTCGCGAACGAGATCGGCGAGGCTGCCGCCGAGGAACTCGAGGTACTCGGGGGCGTCGTCCCACGCCCGCACGTCGCCGGCGTCGTGGACCCCCAACTCGGAGAACTGCTGGTCGGTGCGGCGGTCGTAGTCGTCGTAGGACTGGCCGAACCGCCGGATCCGTTCCGGGCCGAACCGGGCTCCCGGCTGGAACGTCGTCGAGACATCGAGCGGTGCGCCGACGATCGCGTAGTCGGCGTGCTCGCGCTCGGCGACGGCGCCGGGGAACCCCATCACACGATCTTCCGCTGGCCCTCGTACTCGAGGTACTCGATCTCGTCGTCCGGAGTGAGCTCCTCGTCCTCGGGGACGCGCATCGTGAACGTCTCGTACGTGTCGAGGTCCATGATCTGGGCGTCGTTGCCCTCGACGGAGACGACCTGCCCGCCCTTGCGCTCGACGATCGGGACCCAGACCTTGGCGTCGACGGGCTGGGAGAGGCTCCGCTTCTTCCCGTCGAACACGCCCTCGCCCTCGATCCGGGCCTTGGCGCTGCCGTGTTTGCCGGGCTTGGCGGTGCTGTAGTGGTTGATCTCGCAGGGGGCCTCGTCCATCATCACGTAGCTCCCCTCCTGCAGTTCGCGCACCTGCTTCTGCTCTTTCGCCATGCCTGCGGGTTCCCGGGTGAACGGTATAAACCTCTTGGAACGGGCCGGGAGCCCCGCCGTCGCCGCGGTTCCGCGGATCACTCGAAGTCGATCGAGCGGTCGTGGACCCCCCGGAAGCGCGCGAGTGTCTCCGGCGAGAGCACGCCCGAGCCGACGCCGGTGACGTGCCGGAGCTGTCGCTCCCGGGCACGGGTGATCAGGTGGGAGAGCAGCCGGTAGAGCTTCCCCTCGTCGGTGTACATCAGCAGCGTCCCCAGCCCGTCGACGACGACCCAGCCCGACCCCTCGCGGAGGTAGCGCTCACCGCGGGAGAACTGGATGCTGATCCCCGTCAGGTCCGACGGCGACACCCGGTCGGCGGTCCAGCAGGGACCGTCGTAGCGCACCGGCGACGCCGACACCGGGACGATCCCGACGTTCTCGGGGTTGCCGCCGCCGTTCCTGACCGCCGCCTCGACCCGTTCCGGGGCGTCGACGGTGACGACGAGGAGGTTCTCGTAGGCCTCCCGGGGGAGCTGCTCGACCGCCGACGCCCGGCCCGAGAGCCGGACCAACGCCGCCTCCCCGGGGGTGAGATCGAGCTCCGGGTCGGCGCGGCTGTACTCGCTACTCGCCATCGTCGTCCTCCGGAGCGCTCGCGAACCCGCCCTCGGCCGCGTCGGGGACGGCGTCACCGAACCCGGCGGACCCTCCCGACGTGGTGTCGTCGCCCTCCTCGAAGGCAGTCTCCCCGGGACGGACAAACTCCCGTGCGAACAGCCAGACGGCAAGGGCGAGCACCACCCCCGAGAGGAGGTAGATCCCCTCGGCGGCGACCGGGTATCCGAGCGCCTGTTCGACCAGCGAGCCGGCGGTGAACACGAGCATCGACGCCGCGAGCGACACGATCGCTTCGGTGTGCAGCACCGATCGGGAGTAGGCCACCACCGGGTAGAGGATCGCCAGCGAGATCGTGACCAACACCGCGGTCTGGACCGTGAACAGGACGTGGTTCATAGCGCCCTCCGTCCGCTCAGGAGCAGGATCGCTTGTACGGCGGTCCACGCCATCAGGACGACGGCGAGCGTACCGAAGACGCGGCTGGCGGTGGCCGCCGCCGCGGGAGCCACGACCTTGGTCGCGGCGATCGCGAGGTACGCGCCGGTGATCGGGACGAGCGGGCGGACCACCCGCCCGAACGGCGTCCCGCGGAAGCCGCGGGCGGCGACGACCGCCAACGGCAGCGTCGTCGACAGCACGACGACCTGCCCGAGCCGGAACAGTTCGACGAGCGCTGGCACACGATGTTGCTTGACCCTATCGCAGTTAGCCTTTGGGACCGCAGGGGGCGGATGGCAAGACATTACTTCCCGCCACCGGCACTGCCTCTATGGCCACACGGCGACCACCGCTGTACGGGGTCCACGAGGACCGCGGGGCGGGGTTCACCGACTTCGGCGGCTGGGAGATGCCCGTGGAGTTCGACTCCATCCGGGCCGAACACGCCGCCGTCCGGGAGGCCGCCGGGATCTTCGACGTCTCCCACATGGGGGAGATCCGCGTCGAAGGGCCCGACGCCGAGACCCTGATGCAACGGCTCACGACCAACGACGTGTCCGCCATGGACGCGGGCGACGCCCAGTACACCTGCATCACCGACGAGGACGGGATCATCCAGGACGACACGATGATCTACAAGCTCCCCGGCGGGGCGTTCCTGTTCGTCCCCAACGCGGGCCACGACGAGGAGGCCGAGGCACGCTGGGTCGACTACCGCGACGAGCACGACCTCGACGCGGCGGTCACCAACGAGACCGCGGACTGGGCGATGTTCGCGGTGCAGGGGCCGGACGCGGTCGGACTCGCGAGCGAGGCCGTCGACGCGATCGGCGCGCCGCTGGCCGCGGAGAGCGACGAGATCGCCGACCTCTCGCGGTTCACGGCGACCGAGGCGACCGTCGCCGGCGTCGACTGTCTGGTGGCCCGCACGGGCTACACGGGCGAGGACGGCGTGGAGATCCTCTGTTCGACCGACGACGCCGAGGCGGTCTGGAGCGCGTTCGACTCCCAGCCCTGCGGGCTCGGTGCCCGTGACACCCTCCGGATGGAGGCCGGGCTGCTGCTCTCGGGGCAGGACTTCGATCCCGAGGAGAACCCCCGGACCCCCTACGAGGCCGGGATCGGCTTCACCGTCGACCTCGACACCGAGTTCGTCGGCCGGGACGCGCTGGCGGCCCAGAACGAGGCGGGGATCGACGAGACGTTCACCGGGCTCACGCTGCAGGAGCGCGGCGTCGCCCGCCACGGCTACGAGATCACCCACGACGGCGAGCGTGTCGGCGAGGTCACCAGCGGGACGATGAGCCCGACGCTCGGCGAGGCGATCGCGCTGGGCTACCTGCCGACGGAGCTGGCCGAGGACGGCACCGAACTCCACGTCGTGATCCGCGGCGAGGAGAAGCGAGCGACAGTCACCACACCCCCCTTCATCGACCAATGAGCTTCGACGTACCCGACGACCGGCACTACCTCGCATCGCACGAGTGGGTCACCACCGACGAGCCCACCCGAATCGGCATCTCCGACTTCGCGCAGGACGAGCTCGGCGACGTGGTGTTCGTGGAACTGCCCGACGAGGGCGACGAGATCTCCCACGACGAGGCGTTCGGCGTCGTCGAGTCGATCAAGGCGGTGTCGGACCTCTACGCGCCGATCTCCGGCGAGGTCGTCGCCGTGAACGAGGCGCTGCGTGATCAGCCCGAACTGGTCAACGAGGACCCCTACGGCGACGGCTGGCTGCTGGAGGTCGAGCCCAGCGACGAGTCGGAGTTCGAGGAGCTGATGGACGCCGAGGAGTACCGCGAGCAGATCGCCTGATTCGGCCGGCAGGGGCCGCTTTTCTCCGGGCGCCACGCCCGCAATAGCTATCCCCGGAGCGAGCCATAGGACAGTCGTGAGCAGTAGATCCTCCCAGCAGTCGGTCGGCTTCCTCCCCGTCGTCGTCGCCGCCCTCGGCGTCGCGCTGCTCGGCTACGGCGCGCTCGTGTTCGGTGCGTCGCCGTTGGCCGGCGCGTGGCTCGGGCTCTCAGGACTGTGCCTGCTGCTCTCGGGTGTCGTCGCGACGCCGTGGGCGGCCGAGCGGTTCGACCTCACGCCCACACAGCAGCGCACCACTGCGCTCGTCTTCGGCGTCGGCGGCGTCGCGCTGTTGGCGCTGTTCGTCGTCGTGAACTTCGCGAGCTTCGAGGCCGGGAGCAGCAGTAGCTGACCCCGCGGGCCGGCGGTCGCCCCACGACCCTGTACAGCCACCCCGCCTGACTGGCCGGAGTCGGCACGTCTTTGTCCCCGAGGGACCACGGTTTCGACCATGAGCAACGGCAGTTCGGACCACGGCCGGAACCCATCTCACCACGGAGGGGGACGATGAGCGGAAGCCCGTACGCCCCCCACACGGATGCCGAGACGGCGGCGATGCTCGACGCCGTCGGCGTCGACGACGAGGCCGCCCTGTTCGACATCCCCGACCCCGTCGCGTTCGACGGCGAGTTCGGCATCGAACCCCGGAGCGAGCAGGCGCTCCGGCGGGAGCTCTCGGGGCTGCTCGATCGCAACGACGACCTGACCGAGTTCCTCGGGCGCGGCCACTACGAACACTACGTGCCGAGCGTGGTCGACAGCCTCTCGCAGCGCTCGGAGTTCCTCACCTCCTACACGCAGTACCAGCCCGAGATCACGCAGGGGTTCCTGCAGGCGCTGTTCGAGTACCAGTCGATGCTCGTGGAGCTGACGGGGCTGGGGATCGCGAACTGTTCGATGTACGACGCTGCGACCGCGCTGGGCGAGGCCGCGCTGCTCGCGGACCGCGTGCGCAGCGCCGACGGCGAGGTCGTACTCGTGCCCGAGACGCTCCGGGAGGGGAAGCGTTCGGTGCTCGCGAACTACGTCGACGGCGCGGAGCTGCGGATCGAGAGCTACCCGATCGAGAACGGGACCGCCGACGTGGACGCGCTGGCCGACGTGGCCGGCGACGAGACGCTGTTCGTCTACGCCGAGACGCCGACCGTCCGGGGCTGCATCGAGCCCAGCCTCGCGACGATCGGCGAGATCGCCGACGAGGCGGGGGCCGTCTTCTGTCTCGGCTCGGATCCGGTGGCGCTGTCGATCCTCGAGGAGCCGGCGAGCGTCGGCGCCGACGTGGTCGTCGGCGAGGCCGGCGTGCTCGGCCTGCCCGCCGCCTACGGCATGGGACTCGGGCTGTTCGCCTGCAAGGAGGAGTTCCTCCGACAGGTGCCCGGCCGGCTCGTCGGCGCCAGCGAGGACGCCGACGGGACGCGGGCGTACACCCTCACGCTCCAGACCCGCGAACAACACATCCGGAAACAGCGCGCCACCTCGAACATCTGCACCAATCAGGCGTGGGTCGCGCTCCGGGCGGCGATGCACGCCGCGTATCTGGGCGCCGACGGGCTCGTCGACCTCGCGGAGGACTGCGTGACGCTCGCCCGCGATCTCGCGGCGGACATCGACGAGATCACCGGCCTACGCGCACCGGTCGACGACCGCCACCACTTCCGTGAGTTCGTCGTGGGAACCGATCAGCCCGCACAGGCGGTCGCGAACGATCTCGAAGAGGAGGGGTTCGCGGTCCACGTGGTCGGCGACCACCGCCTGCAGGTGTGTATCACCGACGCGAACGCCCACGCGGCGGACGATCTCGTCGCGGCGTTCGAGGAGGTGGCGGCATGAGCGGCAACGGACCGGACGGACGCGAGCCCGGGCGAACGTACGACCAAGCCACGTATGCGGTGAGCGACGAGGAGAACGAGCCGCTGCTGAGCGAGAAGCGCAGCGACACCGTCGAACCCGGCGACGCGCTGCCGGACGATCTAACGCGGGACGAACTCACGCTGCCCAACCCCGAGGAGCCCGAGGTCGCGCGACACTACACCCGGCTCTCCCAGATGAACTGGAGCATCGAGTCCGGCCCCTACCCGCTGGGCTCGTGTACGATGAAGTACAACCCCCCAGTGACCGAGGACGTGGCCGCCGACCCGAACGCGGCGGTGCACCCCGATCGATCGGACTCGTCGATCCAAGGGACGCTCGGCCTGCTCGCGGGGCTGCAGGACTACCTCGCCCGCATCGGCGGAATGGACGCCGTGACCCTCCAGCCGCCCGCCGGCGCGGCAGGCGAGTTCACCGGGATCGCCATCGCCCGGGCGTACCACCGCGCCAACGGCGAGGACCGCAGCGAGGTGCTGATCCCGAGTTCCGCCCACGGGACGAACTTCGCGACGGCGGCGCTTGCGGGCTACGACGTGGTCGAACTCCCCTCCGGGGACGACGGTCGCGTCGACATGGAGGCGTTGGAGGCCGCAGTCTCGGAGGACACGGCGGCGCTGATGCTCACCAACCCCAACACGGTGGGGCTGTTCGAGCGCGACATCGAGGAGATCGCGGACGTGGTCCACGACGCCGGCGGCCTGCTGTACTACGACGGCGCGAACCTCAACGCCCTGCTCGGCCGCGCGCGGCCCGGGGACATGGGGTTCGACATCATGCACTACAACGTCCACAAGACGTTCGCGACGCCCCACGGCGGCGGCGGGCCGGGTGCCGGCCCGGTCGGCGTCACCGAGGAGTTGGAGCCGTACCTCCCGAACCCCCGCGTCGCGGAGACCGACTCGGGCTACGAGCTGGTCGAGACCGACGAAGCGATCGAGCGCGTCCACGGGTTCCAGGGGAACTGGCTCGTGCTCGTGAAGGCGTACGCCTACATCGCCCGGTTGGGTGACGCGGGGCTGCGCGACGCGAGCGCGAAGTCGGTGCTGAACGCGAACTACCTCGCCGAGCAGATCGATCTCGAGGTGCCGTACGAGCCGTTCCACCACGAGTTCGCGGCGACGGCGGGCGACGCCGAGGCCGCCGACGTGGCCAAACGGATGCTCGACTTCGGCGTCCACCCGCCGACGACGAACTGGCCGGAGATGGTGCCGGAGGCGATGCTGACCGAGCCGACGGAGATCGAGAGCAAGCAGTCGCTGGACGATCTCGCGGCGGCGTTCGACGCCGCGCTGGGGTCGACCGACGAGGAGCGCCACGACGCGCCGAGCCGGACGACCGCGACGCGGATCGACCAGACGAGCGCCGCGCGGAACCCGCGGCTCTCGTGGCAGGCGCTGGACGAGGAGTAGCGAATCGAGAAACCGCGGTCCGCGTTATGCGGGCTGCTGGGTGCTGATCCCGTTGATCTCGATGAAGCCGTAGTTGCAGTCCTCACACTGCCACTTCGTCTTCTTCCCGAGGTGGAGGTTCATCGACGCGGTCTTCCAGAACGTCCGTGTTCCCCCGCACTCCGGGCACTCGTGTTCGGCTTCGAGGCTCATGGCTGTGGAGTTCGGTCGTGGGCGTGTTGAAGATGTCGTTTCTTCCATCGACGCCGTGAGTACGGTCGGATTGGTCGGTTCGAGGGGTGAGTACGTGACTGCGACCGCGACAGCAACGGTATCTCGCTCGTTGGCACATGGAACAGCGACCGCGACAGCGACAGCAGCTCGTTCGTAGACCACTTGTGACCGCAGTGCGCCGAACACGAGGTTCGGCACAGCCCCGAGTCCCCACCCCTCCCCCCGCGATCGGCGGCGATCGCCGATCGCGAGGCGTCCACCGCGACCGCACCGCGGTCGCTGTCGGCGCGAAGCGCTCGCGCCTCCGTGCGCGAGCCGAGCGCGAGGGATGAGCGAGTGAGCGAAGCGAACGAGCGAATCGGCTGGGGAGGTTCGAGGGCTGTGCCAGGCGGTGCGGTCGCAAGTAGTCAGACTCCGAGATGCTGTCGCTGTTCGCGGTCGAAACACCGAAATCTCGGTCGCGTTCAGAGTCATCGCCCCCACTTCGACGTCGATCACGGAAAACCGAACACCGTCGTAACAAGCTACTTCCCCCACCCAGCCCAACCACCGTCCATGTCCGTCACGCTGTACGCACTGGACGGCTGCCCGTGGTGTGAGAAAGCCCACGACGCCCTCGAAGACGCCGGCGTCGAGTACGACACGGTCTGGGTCGACGCGCTCCACTCCGAGCGCGACGAGGTCGCCCGCGTGAGCAATCAGCGCGCGGTGCCCGTCCTCGTCGACGAGGACCACGGCGTCACCATGGCCGAGAGCGCGAACATCGTCGAGTACGTGGAGAAGACCCTCGCGTGACCGTCTACACCGGCCGCGGCGACGAGGGGCAGACCGACCTCGGCAACGCCGAACGCGTCTCGAAGACCAGCCACCGCATCGAAGCCTACGGCACCGTCGACGAGGCCAACGCGCTCGTCGGCCGCGTGCGCCCGACGGAGTACGACGACGTGGACGAGCAGCTCAAGGGGGTCCAGAACTGCCTCCACGTCGTGCAGGCGGAGTTCGCCAATCCCGACACGGGCGAGGACGATCCCCAGATCGGCCCCGAGGACGTCGAGCAGCTGGAGGACTGGATCGACGAGGCCGACGAGGAACTGGAGCCGCTCACCTCGTTCATCCTCCCCGGCGGCGGCGACGCCGGCGCGCGCCTCCACCAGGCCCGCGCGGTCACCCGTCGCGCCGAGCGACGCGCGGTCGCGCTCGCGGAGCAGGACGACGAAGAGGTCAACGCCGAGGCGATCACCTATCTCAACCGCCTCTCGGACTACCTGTTCACCGCCGCACGGCTCGTGAACCAGCGCGACGGGGTGCCCGAGGAATCGCCGACGTACTGAGTCGGCCTCAAGGCTTTTCGACCTCGGTCGCACAACACTAGATATGGCCGACCACTTCCAAGACGCGCGCTACTACATGGGTCGTGCGGTCGACCACGCGAAAGCGGGTATCGTGGAGGAGTTGGAGTCGCTGGAGGAGCGCGTTCGAGAACTGACGGGGACGGAAGAAGCGCCCGAGCCCGGCCGGCTGGAGAAGCTCCAGGCCGACCTGAAGGAGCTCGAGGGGCGCGCCTCCGGCGAGGCCCGCGAAGCAGTCGAAAACGCCCGGGAGCGCGTGACCGCCTACCGCGAGCAGCGCGAGGAGTGAGACAGTACGCTTAAGTCCGCCCTCGGCGTTGTTCGTGGTGAAGGGTCGGTGGTCTAGTCCGGTTATGACGGCTCCTTCACACGGAGCAGGCCCCAAGTTCAAATCTTGGCCGACCCACTTTCTCGGCTCGATCGTCGATCGACGAGCGTCGCGTCTCTTCGACAGCCTGTCGTCGGCGAACGGTCACGGCGGGTGGCCGAAATCGGGACACTCTCGCCGCCCCGCCGTCACCCCCCGAGGTAGAGCTGCCCGACCTCGGGGTTGTCCAGCAGCGCGTCGGCGTCGTCCTCGAACCGCACGGTCCCCTGATCGAGGACGTAGCCGCGGTCGGAGATGTCCAGCCCCTCGACGGCGTTCTGTTCGACCATCAGGATCGCCGTCCCGAGCTCGTTGACGGTCTGGACGTTCTGGAACACGTCTTGGACGATGTTCGGCGCGAGCCCGGCCGACGGCTCGTCGATGAGCAGGACGTCCGGCTCGGTCATCAGCGCGCGAGCGAACGCCAGCACCTGCCGCTGGCCGCCCGAGAGCGTGCTGGCCTTCGCCCGCCGCTTGTCGTCGAGGATGTCGAAGCGGTCGTACAGTTCGTCCATCGTCTCCTCGAGGCCGCTCTCGCGGGACACGCCGCCCATGCGGAGGTTCTCGTCGATCGTCATCGAGCCGAACACGTTGTCGACCTGCGGGACGTACCCCATCCCCTTCCGGACGAGATCCGGGGGCTCGGCCCCGGAGATCTCCTCGCCGCGGAACCGAACGGAGCCCTCCCACGGCGTCAGCAGCCCGAACACCGTCTTCAGGACGGTGGACTTCCCCGCGCCGTTCGGGCCGACGAGGCAGACGATCTCCTCCGACTGGAGATGCATCGAGAGGTCGTCGAGCACCTGCACGTCGCCGTAGCCGGCGTCGACGGAGTCGACCTCGAGGACGCGATCAGACATCGCCACCACCCCCGAGGTACGCCTCGACGACGCGGTCGTCGCTGCGCACCTGGTCCGGGCTGCCCTCCATCAGGACGGCACCCTGGTTGAGCACCACGATCGGATCCGCGAGATCCATGATGAACCCCATGTCGTGCTCGATGATGAGGAACGTGATCCCGTCGTCGTTCAGCTCCTCGATGATGTCGGCGAGCTTGTTCGCGAGCGTCGGGTTCACCCCCGCGACCGGCTCGTCCAGCAGCAGCAGGTCCGGCTCCGCGAGCATCGCCCGCGCGAGCTCCACCAGCTTCAGCTGCCCGCCCGAGATGTCGGTCGCGGGCTGGCCGGCGAGGTGGTCGATCTCGAAGCGCTCCAGCAGCTCCTCGGCGCGTTCGAGGTTCCGGCGCTCCTCTTCGGCGACCGCGCCGGGCTGGGTGAACAGCGGGATGAACGACTCCCCGAGCTGGTTCTGCGGCCCCACGAGCATCGCCTCCCGGACGGTCATCCCCTCCAGCTTCCGGGGGGTCTGGAACGTCCGGACGAGGCCGTGCTCGGTCACTTCGTGGGGCTCCATCCCCGTCGTCTCCGTGCCGTTGACGACGACGGAACCCCCGTCGGGCTCGTAGAACCCCGACACGAGGTTGAAGAACGTCGACTTCCCCGCGCCGTTCGGCCCGATCATCCCCGTGATGGTGCCGCGCTCGACTGCCATCGTCACGTCGTCGGTGGCCGTGAGGCCGCCGAAGGACTTCCGGAGGTTCTCGGTGCGGAGCACGGGCTCACTCATCGGTCCCACCTCTGCGAGCACCCGGCCAGATGAGTTCGTCCCGGGGCGGCAACACGCCCTGTGGCCGGAACCGCATCACCAGGATGATCAGCAGGCCGACGGCGAACAGCCGCCACGACGCGCTGACACCGAAGGAGCGCGTCCCCTCGATGATGGCGACGATGACGACGCCGCCGAACAGCGCGCCGCGGTTGGAGCCGCTGCCGCCGAGGATCACCGCGATCCACGCGTAGAACGTGTAGATCGGGTCGAAGATGCCGGGCGTGAGGAAGTAGTTCGAGTACGCGTAGTAGACGCCGGCGAACATCGCGACGACGCTGCCGAGCACGAACGCCTGCATCCGGAACGCGTACGTGTTCTTCCCGAGCGCCTCCGCGAGGTCCTCGTCGCTGCGGATCGTCCGCAGCACGCGCCCCCACGGCGAGCGGTGGACCCGCCGCAACACGAGGTAGGCGACGAGCACGAAGCTCCCGACGATGAGCGCGTTCAGCAGCCCGTTCCAGAACTGGAAGCCGAGCGTGTAGATCCCCAAGTCGACGGTGCCGATGTCCCGCGGGAGCGTCTCCAAGACGGGCACCCCCTCGAAGAACAGCGGGATGCCGCCGACGCCGCTGGTCCCGCCGGTCCAGTTCTCCTGGTTCCGGAACACCAGCCGGACGACCTCCGCGAGGCCGAGGCTGGCGATGGCGAGGTAGTCCTCGCGCAGGCTCAGCGTCGGGATCGCGATCGCGAGCGCGAGCAGGACCGTGACGACGATCGCGACGAACAGCCCCACGATGGGCGGCACCGCGTCGGTGATCGGCGAGCCGGTCGCCGACAGCAACACGGGAACGTACGCGCCGAGGCCGAAGAACGCGGCGACGCTGAAGTTGATCAGGCCCGCGTACCCCCACTGGACGTTCAGCCCGAGGCTGAGCAGGCCGTACATCGCGGCCAGCGACACCAGGAAGAGGAGGTACGACGGCGAGACGAGGCCGACCAGCGTGCCGCCGAGCAGGGCGAGCGCCGCCGCCGCGAGCACGGCGTTGGTCGCCCGCTCGATCTGGGCCTGTCTCGTGTCCTCGCTCTCCTCGAAGGCGGAGCGTGTCTCGTCGGCCATCTACGTCACCTCCTCCCCGGCGATGCCGGTCGGGCGCACGAGCAGCACGAGCACCATGATGACGAACGCGATGGCGTTTGCGTACGCCGGCTCGATGGGGATGCCCACGTCGGTCAGCACCGGCGTCAGGCGGTTCACCATCCCGATGACGAAGCCGCCGAGCATCGCGCCGTAGACGCTACCGATGCCGCCGAGGATGACGGCCGCGAACACGACGAGCAGGAGGTTGAACCCCATCCGGGGGCTGAGCTGATTGTACAGCCCGAGGAACACGCCGCCGGCGCCCGCGAGGCCGGCGCCGATGACCCACATCGACGTGATGACGCGTTCGGTGCGGATGCCCGACACCTTCGCGAGCTCCTCGTTGTCGGCGGTCGCGCGCATCGTCCGCCCGAGTGTCGTGTACTGGAGCACGACGTGGAGCGCGGTGACGAGCGTGGCCGAGACGAGCACGATCGCCACCTCGTGTTCGGTGAGCGTGATGCCCGTGAGATCTTCGAGCCACGGGATCGGTCGGAGGGTGGCGATGTCGTACTCGTACGTGCCCGTCCCGAACCGGAGCTGGACGAGCGCCCGGTAGACGAACGCCACGCCGATGCTCGTGATGAGCAGGCCGATCGAGTCCGCGTCCAGCGGTTCGTAGATCAGGTAGTGCGTGGCGACGGCGACGACGGCCGCGACGGCGATCCCGGCCAACAGCGCCGCGTAGAACCCCATCGGGAGCGCGAACAGCGTCGGGCCCGCGGTGCCGACGGCGCCCAGCGTGACGAGGCCGGCGTACGCGCCGACGGTCATCGTGTCGCCGTGGGCGAAGTTCGCGAAGTTCCCGATGGAGTAGACGAGCGACAGCCCGATCCCCCCGAGCACGATTATCGCCGAGAACACGACGCCGTTCGCGACGTAGTTCAACAGCTGTGGGAGGTAGCTGCCGCTCTGCTGTGCGACTGCCGACGCGAGCACGCCGGCGGCGGAGAGACTGCCCATCATTGGCGCATCGGGTTACTCGCCCGTGATGAACCCCGTCGACTCGTACTCGTGGTCCTGCACCGTGAGGATCTGGAGGTACGCCACGGGGTCGCCGTTCTCGTCGAAGTCGATCGGGCCGCTGACGCCCTGATAGTCCACGTCGCTGGCGCTCCCGCCGTCGGCGAGGATCTCGCTCGCGGCCTCGAAGGAGGTCACCTGTTCGCCCTCGGGGCGGGTGACGTCCCGGACCACGTCGTTCAGCGCCGCGCCGGTGAACTCGTCGGCGGCCTGGATCGACAGCGCGGCCGTCACCACGCAGTCGTAGGCGTACGCCGCCCACACGGTGGGCTCACGGTCGTACTCCGCCTCGAACTCGGAGGCGAACGACTGGTAGTTCTCCTGGTCGACCGGCGCCGACGGCAGGACGACCTTCATCCCCTCGAGGCTCCCCTCGGGGGTGTTGTCGAGCACGTCCGACCCCTGCACGGAGTCGGCGCCGTACCACGTCGCCTGATCCTCGACGCCGCTGCTGTACGCCTCCTGCGTCATCGTCGTGAACTCCGGCTGGTAGGTGATGAACAGCCACGCGTCGGCGTCCGTGTTCGCCATCTGACTGACGACGCTGCTGTAGGAGGACTGCCCCTGATCGTGGGAGGAGTCGTAGAGGATCTCCCCGTCGTAGGCGTTCCGGAACGCCTGCGTGATCCCCGAGCCGTAGTCGTTGTTCACGTACGTCAGCGCGACCGACTCGTTGCCGTCCTCGCTGATCAGGTCCGCGAGCGCGGAGGACTGCGTGCGGCCGGTCGGCGACATCCGGAGCAGGCCCGGGAAATCCGAGAGCGCGGGGCTCGTGGAGTTCTGGGAGAGCTGAACCACGTCCGTCCCCTCGATCACGCTCTGGTAGATCGCGATCGAGACGCCCGACCCGACCGCGCCGATGAGGAACGGGACGCCCTGCTGATTGACGAGCTGCTGGGCGGCGCTGACCCCGGTGGACTGCTGACTCTGGGAGTCCTGAACGCTGATCGAGAGCTCCCTGCCCCCGATGCCGACGTCGTTGACGTGCGACAGCGCGAGATCGCGGCCGCGTTGGTTGCGCTCCCCGAACGCGGACAGCGAGCCGGTCTGGGAGTCAACCATCCCGATCTCGTAGGGGCCGCCACCGCCGCCGCCGAGGTCGACACAGCCCGCCGTCGCTGCGATTCCGGCGACGCCGGTCGCGCGGAGCACGTCTCGCCTACTTAGATGTTTGGTATCGTCTACCATATTGACACGCTTAGGTGGGGGTGCCTCGCATATACCCCTTGCCCCTCCGGGAGTGTGCTGTGTGAGACGGCGGGCCGTCTCGATCGGGGGTCGCGCGGCGGCGTCGCGTCCCGGGGTTCAGTCGTGTCCGAACGCCGCCGACACGGCCGAAGCTATATTTCGTTGCGAACCGACGAGTGGCGTATGTCCCTCCATGGTCCACGCGTACCGCCCTCCGACCCCCGCCCGTCGACGGGGGTGGCTCGATGACGCTGTCCGCCCTCGAGAACGTGGACGACGCCCTCGACGCCACGCGGTCGTTCCTCTGGCCGTTCGATCTCGGGCGCTGGCTCAAGCTCGCGTTCGTGGTGTTCTTCCTCGGCGGCACCGGCGCGGTCAACCCCGTCCAGTTCGGCGGGGGAAGCCCCCCGAGCGGGACGCCGAACGAGCCCGGCCAGCTACCCAGCTACTCAGAGATCGTCAACGCGCTCACCCCGACCGAGTGGGCGATCGTCGGCGCGATCGTGGGGGCGATACTGCTGCTCGGCCTGATTTTGGGCTTGGTCGGCGCGGTGATGGAGTTCGTGTTCGTCGAGTCGCTGCGCCGCGAGCGCGTCTCGATCCGTGAGTACTGGAGCGACCGCTGGCGGCAGGGCGTGCGGCTGTTCGGCTTCCGGCTGGTCGTCGGCCTGCTCTCGCTCGCGATCGCCGGCGGCGCGATCGTGGCCGCGCTCTGGCCGCTGGTCACCGGCGGACAGTTCTCGGTGGCCGTGCTCCTAGCCGCGATCGGCGTCGCGCTCGTCGTCGCGATGGTCAGCGGGCTGCTCACCGGCTTCACGACGCAGTTCGTCGTCCCGGTGATGGTGGCCGAGGACCGAAGCGTCCTCGGGGCGTGGAAGCGGTTCTGGCCCACGATGGTCGGGGAGTGGAAGGAGTACCTCGCGTACGCCGTCCTGCGGATCGTGCTCTCGATCGCGGTCGGGATCCTCACCGGCGTCGTCACCGGGGTCGGCCTGCTGGTGCTCGCGATCCCGCTGGTCGTCCTCGGGATCGCCGGCGGCGTACTCCTCTCGGTGTCGGAGATCGTCGGCGGCGCGGTGCTGGTCTTCGTCGTCGTGCTGTTCGTCGTCGCGACCATCGTCCTCTCGCTACTGGTCGCCGTCCCGGTCCAGACGTACCTGCGCTACTACGCGCTGCTCGTGCTGGGCGACACCGAGGACGCGTTCGACCTCGTGGCAGAACGGCGTCGGGCGATCCGAGAGTAGCGACTGCCCGCGGCCGTGGCGGCAACGGTAAGGGGACGGCCCGTAAACCCCGGCGTATGTACGACCGCATCCTGGTCGGCGTCGACGGTAGCGAGGAGTCCGAGCGTGCGGCGCGGTACGCCCTCGAACTCGCGTCGCGCGTCGACGCGTCGGTGACCGCGCTCCACGTCGTCGAGGAGAGCGCGCTCGACCTCGCCGCGGGGTCGGGCGAGGAGACCGAACTCCGGCGGGAACGGGCCGCCGTACTGGCGGGGATCGAGAAGATCGCCGACGAGGTCGGCCACCCCGTCGACGACGAACTCGCCGAGGGCGACCCCGCGACGCGGCTGACCGACCACGCGGCCGACGCCGACCTCGTGGTCGTCGGCCGGCAGGGGCTCTCGGGCGTGAAACGGCGGCTGCTCGGCGGCGTGACCGAGCAGGTGCTCCACCACAGCGAGACGCCGGTGCTCGTCGTCCCCGACGCCGCCGAGTCGTTCGCGGCCGACCGCCTGCTCCTGCCGACCGACGGGAGCGAGAACGCCGAGCTGGCGCTGCCCCACGCCGCCGAACTCGCCCGGATCGACGGCGGGACCGTCGACGTGCTGAACGTCGTCGACCTCACCGACGCCGGCGGGGCGTTCGACGCCGGCGGCCTCCAGCCCGAGTTCGTCGAGCGCCTGGAGGAGCGCGGCGAGGAGGCCGTCCGGCAGGTGGCCGACGCGCTCGAAGCCGAGTACGCCGGGGTCAGCGTCCGAACTGCCGTCGAGAAGACCAGTACGACGGGCGCCGCCGCGGAGATCGAGGCGTACGTCGAGGAACACGCCGTCGATACGGTCGTGATGGGCTCCCACGGCCGCGGGAACGTGAAGCGGACGCTGCTCGGCAGCGTCGCGTCGAAGGTGCTCCGGAGCGTCGACGTGCCGGTGCTCGTGGCGGTCCGGGGCGGGCGCTGAGGACTACGCGACGCCCGTGATCTCGAAGCGGGCGCCGCCGTCGTCGCTCGCGGTCAGCGAGACCGTCCAGCCGTGGGCGTCGGCGACGCTCCGGACGATGTTCAGTCCGAACCCCGTCCCCTCGCTGTTGGTGGAGTAGCCGGGGTCGAACACCGCTTCGCGATCGCTCTCGGGGACACCGGGGCCGTCGTCGGCGACGAAGAAGCCGTCCGGGAGCGCGCCCACCGTCACCGTGCAGTCGGGACCGGCGTGTTCCACGCTGTTCCGGAACAGGTTCTCGAACAGCTGGCGGAGCTGGTCCCGGTCGGCCTCGACACGGCCGTCCGCGTCGACGGCCAGCGAGGCCTCACCGGTTTCCACGGTGGCCCACGCCTCGCGGGCGATCGACTCGAGCCCGACGGGCTCGAACTCCATGGCGTCTGCCCCCTCCTGTGCGATCGCGAGCAGGTCGTCGATCAGCGTCCCCATCCGGTCGAGCGCGCCGCGGATGTCCGCGATATGCTCGCTGTCGACCTCCTCGGCGAGCAGTTCGAGCCGCCCCTGTGCGACCTGCAGGGGGTTCCGCAGGTCGTGGCTCACGACGCTGGAGAACTCCTCCAACCGCTCGTTCTTGCGGAGCAGCTCCTCCTCGCGGGCCTTGCGTTCGGTGATGTCCCGGTCGATCGCGACGAAGCGGTCCTCGCCGTTCACGGTCAGCCGGATCAGGTGAATCTCGACGGGGAACGTCGAGCCGTCGGCGCGTTCGAGACGCCCCTCGAACCGCCGCGGAGTGTCGATCGGGAGCTCCTGCCAGAACGACCGCGCGCGCTCGGGGTCGGCGGTCGCGTCGACGTCCCAGACCGACATGTCGACGAGCGCCTCGCGCTCGTAGCCCAGCTCCTCGCAAGCCCGGCGGTTCACGTCGAGGATGTCGCCGTCCGCGTCGTGGACGACGACGATGTCCGGCGAGAGCTCGAACAGCGCCTCGACCCGTTCGCCCCGGCTGATCTCCTGAACGATACAGACGTGGCCGCCGTCGTCCATCTGTGTCAGCACGAGCCGTTCCGGGACGCGCTCGCCGTCGCTCGTGATCCCCGTCGAGATCCCCCGCCACGACCCCTCGCGTTCGAGCTCGGGCAGGATCTCCTCGCGGAACCGTTCGGCCTCGTCGTCGGGGTAGAGCAGTCCCCAGTGCTCGCCGATCAGCTCGGTCCGGTCCCGGTCGTACACCGCGGCGTACGCCTCGTTGACGTATCGGTAGACGCCGTCCTCGTCGATGATCCCGATCCCCTCCTCGGCGGACTCGAGCGCGCGGTACCCCTGCCGGAGCTCCTGTTCGGCCCGGTGTTTCTCGACGAGGTTCGCCACGGCGTTGGCGAGCACCGAGTACGTCTCCGGCCCGCCTTTCTGGAGGTACTCGTCGACGCCGGCGGAGATGGCGCGGCTGGCGATCTCCTCGCTGCCCTTGCTCGTGAACAGGACGAACGGGATCTCGATCCCCGCGCCGCGGACGCGCTCCAGCAGTTCGAGCCCCGACAGCGGCGGCATGTCGAAGTCGCTCACGATGCAGTCGAACTGTTCCGCCCGGAGCGTCGGGACCGCCGCCGCAGGGTCGGTCAGCGTCGTCGTCCGAGCGTTCGCCAGCTCCCGTTCGAGGAACGTCGCCGTCATCTCGGCCACCTGCTCGTCGTCGTCGACCACGAGCACGTCCACGCGGCGATCGCCCGCATCGAGGGGAACCAGCTCGCTCAGCGGGGCCGTCGGCATGGAGCGGTGTCCGACCCCGGGCGTTAAATCCCCTTCCCTGTCGACACCAGTCCGTCGCGCCGTCACCAGCAGAAATTTCACGCGAGACGACCGATATCTACGGGAATGGCGCATCGCGAGCTCCCCGCCTCCCCCGACGAGTTCTACCGCGCGCTGGTGGACAACGCCGCCGAGGGGATGCTGACCATCGACGGCGAGAGCCGGATCGTCTACGCGAACCCGGCGATCGAGGGGATACTCGGCTACACCCCCGAGGAGCTGGTCGGGAGCTCGAAGATGAAGATCATCCCCGAGCGGCTCCGCCCGGTTCACGCCGCGGCGCTCGAGGCGTACGTCGAGACCGGGGAGCGCCACGTCGACTGGGACGGGATCGAACTCCCGGCACTGCACAAGGAGGGCCACGAGGTGCCCGTGCTGATCAGCCTCCGGGAGCACGAGTTCGACGGCGAGCAGTACTTCACCGGCATCCTCCGCGACATCAGCGAGCGCCGCGAGCGGGAGGCGGAGCTGCGGGCACAGCGCGACCGGCTCGACCAGTTCGCCGAGATTCTCGCCCACGACATCCGGAACCCGCTCTCGGTCGCGACGGGGTACACCGAGATCGCGAGCGAGCAGTACGACAGCGAGGAGCTCGATCGCGTCGGGGAGGCGCTCGACCGGATCGAGAAGCTGGTCGACGACGTGCTGGCGCTGTCGAAGGAGGGGGAGGAGATCGGCGACACCGAACGGGTCGACCTCGATGCCGCGGTCCGGGAGGCGTGGCGGAGCGTCGAGTCCGGCCGGTCGACACTCGAGATCGAGGGCGAACTCGGAACCGTCGAGGCGGACCGGAGCCGGCTCGACGAACTGCTGGGGAACCTGTTCCGGAACAGCGTGGAACACGGCTCCGCGAGCAGTCGGGCAGCGCCCGACGACTCGGTCGAGCACGGCACGACCGACGACGGCTGTGCGATCACTGTCGGCCCGCTGACCGACGGGTTCTACGTCGCCGACGACGGTCCCGGAATCCCCGAGTCGACCCGGGAGGAGATCTTCGAGTACGGCTACACGACCCGGGAGGCCGGCACGGGGTACGGGCTCTCGATCGTGCGTCGGATCGTCGACGCCCACGACTGGACGGTGACCGCGGTCGAGAGCGCGACCGGGGGCGCGCGTTTCGAGATCACCGGAATCGACTCGCTGGAGCGGTGACCCCGACTTTCTTGCACGCGCCAGCGAACCACCGGCCATGCGCCGCGTCTGCTGGCAGTGTGGAAGCCGAACCGACGACGAGCGCCGGGTCCGGTGTGACTGCGGCGAACCGCGCTGGCTCGACGCCGACCCCGGGGCGGTGCCCGACGGCTGGCCCGCACACGTCGAGTCGATGTGGGACGTCCTGCCGCTGCTCGGGGTCGACGCCCCCGAACCGCCGGCGGGGCTGCCGACCGCGGCCGGCGGCACGCCGCTGCTGCGTTCCGCGTCGCTCGACACCGACGGCGTGGGCGTGTACGTCAAACACGAGGGGCTGAACCCCACCGGGAGCTTCAAGGACCGCGGAACGGCGTTCGGCGTCGCCGCCATGCGCGAACGCGGCGAAACCCGGGTCGGCACCGTCTCCCACGGCAACATGGCCGAGAGCGTCGCCGCCCACGCCGCCGACGCGGGGATGGACTGCACCGTGCTCGTCCCCGCGGACATCGCCGACGAGCGGCTGGCCGCGATCGCGCGCTACGGCCCGCGGCTGGTGCGCGTCGACGGCGACTACGGGCGGCTCTACTACGAGGCGCTCGACGCGGGTCGGGACGCCGGCGTGCGGTTCCTGAACAGCGACGCCCCGTGGCGGGTCGCCGGGCAGGCGACGACGGCGCTGGAGGTGCTGGCGCAGTTCCGGCGACGCGGAGACGTGAACTTGAACTTCTCCGGTGCTGGCCGACAGTCGCCGACACCCGACGCGCTCGTGCTCCCGGTCAGCAGCGGCGGTCACGCCAGCGGCGCGTGGCAGGCGGTCCGGACGCTGACCGCCGCGGGGCTGCTCGACTCGCCGCCGAAGCTCTGCTTCGTGCAGGCGGCCGCGTGTGCGCCCATCGCCGAGGCGTTCGCGCGCGGCGACGACACCGTCACCCCCGTCGAGGGCGGCGAGACGGTCGCATACTCCATCGCCAACGCCGACCCGCCGAGCGGGACCCGGGCGCTGGCGGCGGCGCGAGCGACCGACGGCGCGGTCGTCGCCGTCGACGACGACGCGATCGAGCGGGCGGGCGAGCGGTTCGCGGACGCGGGGCTGGCGGTCGAGCCCGCCTCCGCGACGACGCTGGCCGCGCTCTCACGCCTTCGAGAGCGCGATGTGCTGGCCGACGGCGACACGGCCGCACTGGTGGCGACCGGGCGCGGGTTCGGCGGCGCCGGTGGCGGGGCCGAAACCGACCGCGTCGAACTGTCGGCGCTGGGGTTGCTGTTCGAGTGAGGATCCGGCCGACTCGAAGGGGGTCGGCGTCGGTCCGGAGCCGGGGTCGGCCCGGAGTCGCCCCACCACCTTTGTAAGGGGGGGTCGAACGGAGGGTCATGAGTCTGATCGCCGAACTCCGGATCTCCGGCGAGCCGTTCGCACTGAGTCGGGCGCTCAGTGCGGCCCCCGGGATGCGTGCCGAGACCGAGTACAGCGTCTCCGCCCCGGTCGGTCCCGTCGTGTTCCTCTGGGGGTGGGGCGGGGAGTTCGAGGCGTTCGAGTCGGCGCTGCCCGAGGACCCCACGGTACGGGAGTTCGAGCTGATCGAGGACGGCGGCGACCGGCGACTGTACGAGGTCGTCCTCGACGACACCGCCGACCTCATCGACCCGGGCGTGTTACACCGACAGACCAGCGCCTCCCAGCTCCGGATGGTGACGGGGGCGAACTACGCGATCGTCACGGAGCGGCTGCCCGATCACGAGTCGCTGGCGGCGTACATCGCACACTGTCGCGAGCACGGCTACGAGGTGGAACTGCTCCGGGCGTACCCCGCCGACGACGACCACGGGCGGTACGACCTCTCGACGAAACAGGTCGAGGCGCTCTGTGCGGCGCTGGAGGCGGGCTACTTCGAGACGCCCCGCGGGACCGACCTCGGAACGCTGGCCGAGGAGTTCGACATCTCCGAACAGGCGCTCTCCGAGCGCCTCCGCCGCGGCGTCGCCGCCGTGTTGGAGTCGACGGTCGGCGAGCTCGGAGGACAGGATCGACCGTACGACGCCGCCCGAATCGACGCGTCGGGGGCGCCGTCGGAGTGAACTATCACAGAGTATTTATAAAACCCGGACCACACAAGCCAAAGGACTACCCCGAATCGCGTTGAACAGTTACGTGTCCACCGGCGCCTTCACGCCGGATGGGCTGCCTCTGACATTGGGGTGTGACCCCCTTCCCGTCCACCCCTTTTCCTTCGCCCCATAACCTTAGTAACAGGCCGCCGAAGCGGGGGCCGTGAGCCTCATCGCCGAACTCCGTCTGGCCGACGCACAGCTGGTGCTGCGGCCGTCGCTGGAGGCGGCGCCCGGGATGACCCTGAAACGGGAGTGGGCGACTGCCGCCGACCGCACCGCCGACCCCATGCTGTTCGTGTGGGCCTCGGGCGGCGACTTCGAGGCGTTCGAGGCGGCGCTTCCGGAGGATCCAACGATCGGCGAACACGAGTGTATCGACGACCGCGGCGACCGACGGCTCTACCGAGTGACGGTCAACCGTGAGGTCACCACCAACCCCACCCCGATCGACCGGGAGACCGGCGCCTCGCGGCTCTCGATCGAGACGACCGTCGACGGGGCGGTGCTCGAGGTGCGGCTCCCGAACCGGGAGGCGCTGAGCGAGTACATCAGCCGCCTCCGGGAGAGCGGGTTCACCGTCGATCTCCTGCGGGCCCACGACGCCGACGACGGCGGTGGCAGCGAGTACGGGCTCTCCGAGAAACAGACTGAGGCGCTCCGGGAGGCGCTGCACGCCGGCTACTACGAAGTGCCCCGCGAGACCGACCTCGGAACGCTGGCCGAGGAGTTCGACATCTCCGAACAGGCGCTCTCCGAGCGCCTCCGCCGCGGCGTCTCCTCGGTGCTCGCGGCGACGGTCGGCGAACCGACGGAGCCGCGGGTCGGCATCGAGGCGGAAACGTCGGCCGCGGTCGGCGGGGCGGCCGACGACGAGTAGCCTACAGGAAGCTCTCGACGTGGTCGGCGACTTCCTCGGGCGTGTCGCCGACGGGGACGCCCGCGTCGTTGAGCGCGTCGATCTTGCTCTCGGCGGTGCCGGTGCCGCTGCCGGAGACGATGGCGCCGGCGTGGCCCATCCGCTTGCCCGGCGGCGCCGTTCGGCCGGCGATGAAGCCGGCGACCGGCGTCTCCATGTTCTCGGCGATGTACGCGGCGGCCTGCTCCTCGTCCTCGCCGCCGATCTCGCCGCACATCACGACCGCCTCGGTCTCGTCGTCCTGCTCGAACAGTTCGAGCGCGTCGATGAACGAGGTGCCGATGATAGGGTCGCCGCCGATCCCGACGGCGGTACTCTGCCCGATGCCGCGCTGGGTGAGGTTGTCCACGACCTGATAGGTCAGGGTGCCCGAACGGGAGACGAGCCCGACCTTCCCCTCCGCGAAGATGTTGCCCGGGAGGATGCCGAGCTTGGCCTCGCCGGGGGTGATGATGCCCGGGCAGTTCGGGCCGAGCAGGCGGGTGTCGACCTCCGAGAGGCGCTTGTTCACCTTCGCCATGTCCTGCGTGGGGACGCCCTCGGTGATCGCGACCGCGAGGTCGAGCGGCGCGTCGAGCGCCTCGAAGATCGCGTCGCCCGCGAAGGCCGGCGGGACGAAGATCACGGAGGCGTCGGCGTCCTCCTCGATCGCCGCCTCCTCGACGGTGTCGTAGACGGGGACGCCCGCCGAGGTCTGGCCGCCCTTGCCGGGGACGGCGCCGGCGACCACGTTGGTGCCGTACTCGATCATCTGCTCGGCGTGGAAGTTCCCCTCCCCGCCGGTGATGCCCTGTACCACAACGCGCGTGTCGTCGTCGACGAGAATGCTCATTGGTTCACCTCCTCGGCGTCAGCAACCGCACGCTGGACCGCCGACTCCAGCGTCTTCTCGACCGTCACGAGGTCGGTGTTCAGGATCTCCATCCCCTCCTCGGCGTTGGTCCCGGCCAGCCGGACCGTCACCGGCTTGGGGATCTCGTCGAACTGCTCCAAGGCCTCGTTGATCCCCTTGGCGACCTCGTCGCCGCGGGTGATCCCGCCGAAGATGTTGAACACGACGGAATCGACGTTCTCGTCGGAGAACACCATGTCCAGCGCGTGAGTGACGCGCTCGGCCTTGGCGCCGCCGCCGATGTCGAGGAAGTTCGCAGGGGTGCCGCCGTAGTAGTCCACGAGGTCGAGCGTCGTCATCACGAGGCCGGCACCGTTGCCGATGATGCCGACGTTGCCCGACAGTCGGACGTAGTCGAAGCCGTACTCCCCGGCCTTGCGCTCGAGGTCGTCCTCGTAGCTGTCCTCCTCCATCTCGGCGAGCTTGGGCTGGCGGAACAGCGCGTCCTCGTCGATGTTCATCACGGCGTCCGCGGCGATCACGTCGTCGTCGGCCGTGATCATCACGGGGTTGACCTCGATCTCGGAGGCGTCGGAGCTCTCGTAGAGGTCGAACAGCGTCCGCAGGATCGACGCGACCTCGCCGGCGAACTGTCGGTCGACGCCGGCCTCGTACACGACCTTCCGGGACTCGTAGGGGTGCATGCCGAACGCGGGGTCGACGTGTTCGCGGGCGATCGCCTCGGGGGTCTCCTCGGCGACCTCCTCGATGTCGACGCCGCCCTCGGTCGAGACCATCGCGACCGGCTCGCCGGCCGAGCGGTCCATCGTGACGCCGACGTACAGCTCGTCGACGAAGTCGACGCCGGCCTCCACGAGCACGCGCTCGACGGTGTAGCCCTTGAGGTCCATGCCGATGATCGACTCGGCGGCCTCGCGGGCCTCGTCCTCGCTCGTGACGATCTCGATGCCGCCGGCCTTGCCGCGGCCGCCGACGTGGACCTGTGCCTTGATCGCGGCGGGGTAGCCGATCTCTCCGACGGCCTCGACGACCTCGTCGACCGAGGAAGCGAGTCGGGACTCCGGCACCGGGATGCCGGCGTCGGCGAACACCTCCTTGGCCTGATACTCGTGTAGTTTCATCGCCTAGAGAAACTCGGGAGCGTGGGGCGCATAATCCCGTCGGTACGCGATGGCGTGACGGGGTATCGGCCGCCCCGTCGACGGCGGACGTTCCGGCGACACGCGCTGCCGCGACCGACGTTTCCTTCCGTCCCGCGGCGGAGATGCCGACGATGGCAGACGCACTGGCCGCGCCGCCGGTCGTGTACGCGCTCGCGTTGGTCCCCGCACTCCTCTGGGGGTTCTCGCCGGTGCTCTCCAAGCGCGGGATGGCCGCGGGCGGGACCTCGCTGCAGGCGTCGCTGGTCGTCGTGATCGTCGACAGCGGGCTCTACCTGCTCGCGCTCGCGGCGCTCCGGGGCGGGAGCGCGTTCGCGGGGCTGTCGGCCGAGACGATCGGCGTGTTCGTCGTCGCGGGCGTGTTCGGCACCGCGCTCGGCCGGCTCGCGACGTTCGCGGGCGTCGACCGCGTGGGCGCGAGCGTCAACAGCGCCGGCGTCTCCGCGCGACCGCTGTTCGCGACGCTGCTCGCGGTCGGCTTCCTCGGCGAGCCCGCGGCGCTGACCACCGCCGTCGGCGTCGTCGTGCTCGTCGTCGGACTCGCTGCGCTGGCGCTCGGGAAAGGCGGCGATATCGGCGGCTGGGAGTCGTACGAACTGCTGTTCCCGGTCGGGGCGGCGATCTGTTTCGCGATCGGGAACGTGCTCCGGCGCTACGGGCTGACCAGTTCGGGCGTGAGTTCGCTGGAGGCGGTCGCGATCAACGAGCTGGCCGCGCTCGCCGTGCTCGCGGGCTACGCGGCCGCCCGCGGGCGGCTAGGTGAGTTCCGCGACGCGCCCCGAGAGACGTGGGCGTACTTCGCGGGTAGCGGGACGATCACCGCGTTCGCGCTGCTGTCGCTGTTCGCGGCGCTCGGCCACCCGCAGGGCACCGTCGCGATCGTCGACCCGCTGGCGGCGACGGCGCCGCTTTTCACCACCGCGTTCGCGTACTTCCTGCTCGGCGACCTCGAACGCGTGACCCGGGGCGTCGTCGTCGGCGCGGCGCTGATCGTCCTCGGCGTGGCGCTGGTCACCGCGGGGCCGGCGCTGGTCGGCTGACCCGGGGAGACGACCACGAATTAATGTCGGCCCGGCACGTAGCCGGCGCATGGCCAAGTACTCGACCGGAAGCGGCGGCGGTGGCGACGACGGCGACGCGTGTGAGCTCTGCGGGACGGAGTCGGCGTCGCTGCGGAAAGCCAACGTCGCGGGGGCGGAGCTGCTCGTCTGTTCGGACTGCGAGCCGATGAGCGCCAATCGCCACAAGGACGAGAAGAAACGCGAGCAGCAGGAGGGCACGCGGGACGGCGAGCGCACGAACCGCAAGAAGCGCGCGGCCCAGAACACCGCGAAGCTGATGGACTCGAACCAGCCCGACACCGAGTGGGTCGAGGGCGCCGAGTACGACGAGGACAGCCTCCCGTACCTCGTCTCCGACTACGGCGATCTGGTCACCGAGGCCCGACAGGACGCCGGCCTCACGCCCGCGGAGCTGGCCGACGAGCTGGAGATCGACGCCGAGGACCTGATCGCCGTCGAGGAGGGGCGGGCGATCCGCGCCGACGTGGGCGGGAGCGTGATCGCCAAGCTGGAAGACCGGTTCGGGATCGAACTGGCGGAGGAGTAGGCGGCAGGCGTCGGGACGGCGCGGGCGACGATAGCCGGAGCCCACGGGTTTTTGCTGACTGGGGCGTTTCCCGCACCCATGCAGACGCTCGCGCCCGACAACCCCGAGACGCTTTCCTTCGACACCGAGGCGGCGGCCGTCGACGGCCGCGAGGTACTCCTCCACGAGACGTACTTCTACCCCGAGGGCGGCGGCCAGCCCGCCGACCGCGGCGTGATCGACGACGTAGACGTGGTCGACGTGCAGAAGTCCGAGGCCGGCGTCGTGCACACGCTCGCCGAGGCACCCGACTTCGAGAAAGGGGAGACGGTCCACTGCGTCGTCGACGCCGCGTTCCGCACCTACTGCAAGCGCGCTCACACCGCCAGCCACGTGCTGTTCGGGGCGGGGCGACGCGTGCTCGACGACGTCGGCTACGCCGGCTTCGACATCGGCGAGGAGCGCGTGCGCGTCGACTTCACCGCCGACACCGAGATCACCGACGAGGTGATGGTCGAGATGGAGCGGCTCGCGAACCGCGCGGTCTGGGACTCCCTGCCGGTGACGTGGGAGTATCAGGCGCCGGAGACCGCCCGCGAGCGCGAGGAGGTGGCGTTCAACACCAAGACCGAGGAGGGCGCGATGAGCGACGCCGACGAGGTGCGCATCGTCACCGTCGAGGGCTGGGACGTGGCGGCCTGTGGCGGCACCCACGTCTCGAACACGAGCGAGATCGGCCCGATCCACGTGCTGGAGCGCTCGAACCCGGGCGAGGGGGCGACCCGGGTGGAGTTCGCGGTCGGGCCGAACGCGATCGACGCCGCCGCCGAGCTCCACGACGCGGCCCGCGAGGCCGCGACCGACCTCGACGTGGCGCCGGCGGACATCCCCGACGCCGTCGACCGACTCACGAGCGAACGCGACGAGCTTCGGGCGGAGGTGGGCGACCTCAAGTCCGAACTCCTCTCCTACCGGCTCGACGACCTCGACCCCGTGGAGCGCGACGGCGGGCGCTGGCTCGTCGGCGCCGTCGAAGACACGACGCCGAACGACCTGCAGGGCGAGCTGGAGGGGTACGTCGGCGAGGAGATCGACGGCGTGGCAGTCGCGGGCACGTCCGGCGAGACGTTCGTCGTCGTCGCGACCGACGGCGACAGCGACGCCAACGCGGTCGTGCAGGACGTGACCGACGAGTTCGGCGGCGGCGGCGGCGGCAGCCCGACGTTCGCTCAGGGCGGCGGGATCCCGGCGCCGCCGCTCGAAGTGGTGGGCTACCTGCGGAACGACGACTGAGGCCCGGGAGTCGGACCGTTTTTGCGCCGCGCGGCCCACCACTCGGCCATGCAGATCCAGACCGACTCCGCGCTGACCGACGAGCAGCGCGCCTTTCGGGACGCCGTCGAGGAGTTCGCGCTCGAGGAGCTCCGGCCCGCGGCCCAGCAGCTCGACGCCGAGGAGACGTTCCCCGAGGACGCGTGGGACGACCTCGCCGAACTCGACCTCACGGGGCTGACCGTCCCGGCTGAGTACGGCGGCTTCGACGCCGACAGCGCCACCTACGCGGTCGTGAACGAGGCGGTCGCCTACGGCCACCTCGCGGTCGCGACCGCGCTGTCGGTCCACTGTCTCGCGACCTCCTGTATCGCGGAGTTCGGCAGCGACGAGGTGAAGGAGGAGTGGCTCCCGGAGATGGTCGACGGCCGGCCCGTCGGCGCGTTCTGTCTCTCCGAGCCCGGCGCGGGATCGAACCCCGCGGAGATGACGACCACCGCCGAGAAAACCGACGACGGCTACCGCATCTCCGGCGAGAAGCAGTGGATCACCAACGGCGAGCGCGCCGGCGTGTACATCGTCTTCGCGAAGACCGACCCCGAGGACCGGGGGTCGATCACGCAGTTCCTCGTCCCCGCCGACTACGACGGGGTGAAGGTGGGGAAGAAGGAGCACAAGCTCGGCCTGCGCGCCAGCGACACGACGGGGATGACGTTCGACGGCGTCGAGATCCCGGAGAAGTACCGCCTCACGCCGGAGGGGAAGGGGCTCTCGGCGGCGTTCAAGATCCTCACCGGCGGCCGGCTGGGGATCGCGTCGCAGGCGGTCGGCGTCGCACAGGCCGCGCTGGACGAGGCGATCGCCTACGCCGGCGAGCGCGAACAGTTCGGCAAGCCGATCGGCGACATCGGCGCGATCCGGCAGAAGATCGCCGACATGGCCACGCAGGTGGAGGCGTCGCGGCTGCTCTGCCGGGAGGCCGCGCGGCAGGCCGACGCGGGGGAGGACTCGCGGGTGATCGCGTCGATGGCGAAGTACTTCGCGAGCGAGGCAGCGGTGGACGTGACCAACGAGGCGGTCCAGATCCACGGCGGCTACGGCTACATGAGCGAGTTCGACGTGGAGCGGTTCTACCGCGACGCGAAGATCACGACGATCTACGAGGGGACCAGCGAGATCCAGAAGACGATCATCGCTCGGTCGTTGTTGGATTAGGCGGGTTCGTTGGCAGTATCGGCTTTTCCGAACGAGGTGATAGCAACAGCGTCTCTATCGTCGGCAACTGAGACAGCGACCGCGACAGCATCTCGATGTCTGGCCACTTGTAACCGCAGAGTGCCGAGCACGAGGCTCGACACAGCCCCGAGTCCCCACCCCTCCCCCCGCGGCCGCCGACTGTCGGCCGTCACCAGAAATCGGAGATTTCTGGTTGGCAGACGAGAGCTTCGCTCTCGTCGACGGCCGCGAGGCGTCCACCGCTACTGCACCGCCGTCGCTGTCGGCGCGAGGCGCACGCGGCCTCGTGCCGCGTGTCAGCGCGAGGGACGACTGACCGAGTGGAACGAGGGAAGGAGTCGGGTGGGGAGGTTCGTGGGCTGTGCGGGGCGGTGCGGTCGCAAGTGGCCAACGATCGAGTTGCTGTCGCGGCCGCTGTCACGGTCCCCGTCGAAACCCTCAGAGAAATCCAACTACGCAGAATCGTCCGCCAACTACGCAGAACCGTCCGACTCCTGCCACCGCGCGTACAGGTACACGCAGAGCCCCGTCACCACCCACACTGGCGCGCCCACGCGGACCGCGAAGGAGACTCGCGAGCCCCAGTCGGGCAGCGCGACCTGCGTCGACAGCAGCGCCACCAGCGGCGCGCCGACGACGATCGTCAGCACGAACGTCACCTGCATCACCCAGCCGAAATCCACGCCCTCGGGGTCGGTCGTGGCGACGTGTTCGGGCATCAGAGACGGTCGAGGAACGACTCCAGCGCGTTGTTGAATGCCGCGGGCTGTTCGAGCATCGCGAGGTGGGCGGCGTCGTCGATCGTCGCGAGTTCGCAGTCGGGGATCGACGCCGCCAGCGCCTCGTGGTAGTGCGGCGGCGTGAGCTTGTCGTGCTCGCCGACGATCGCCAGCGTCGGCACGTCGATCTCGTCGAGCCGGTCGCGCACGTCGAAGCTGTGACAGCTCCGGAAGTCCCGGGCGGTGACGTCCTGCCCCGTCTCGCGCATCGCCGCCTCGCTGATCTCGACCAGTTCCTCGTCGGGGTCGTGGAACAGCCGGTCCGGGCCGTGGAGGAACTCCACCGCGCGGTCGAAATCGGACTCCAGCCAGACGAGCAGGTCGTCGAGCACGGGCAGGCGTGCGCCCGTCCCCGTGAGCACGAGGCCGTCGAGATCGAGGTCGCGATCCAGCGCGACGAGCATCGCCACCGCGCCGCCGAGGGAGTTGCCACAGAGCACTCGATCGCCCGTCTCCTCGGCGACGGCGACCACGTCGTCGGCGTAGCCCGACAGCGTCTCGTACCCCGCCTGCGCGGTCAGCGACCCGCTCTCGCCGTGGTCGCTCAGATCCATCGCCGTCACCGGCGTCCGGTCGGAGAGCCGCGACTGGGAGTTCCAGACGCCCGCGTTCCCGCCGCTGCCGTGCACACAGAGCAGCCCCGGTCCGTCGTCGGTCCGCGCCGAACGACGGTACGAGATCCCCCGACCGTGGTGCGAAACCCGCTTCATACCGTCGTGTCACCCGCGGCGAGCATAAATCCGCGGGACCGACGGCCGCCCCGGCGAGGCATGACCCGGAACGGAACCGCTACCTCACCCCTAATCCACCGACCCGCTGCCGTCATGCGATTTTTTGGCAAAAGGTTTAAATAGATACCCCGATTACTTGGAGTTAGCTAATGACCACTCACCAACGCAGTATCAGTGACGAGGAGTTCGGTCGCGTCTACGAGTACGACGACAGTCTCGTGGTCGCGCTCGATCTCGCCGACGCCGAGGGGGAGGTCGCCGTCGACACGGTCGGCGAGACCGCCATCGTCGTGGTCGAGGGCCCGGACGGGACCTCGACCGAGCGCGAGGTCGAACTCCCGGGCGAGCCCCGTGAGAGCAGCGTGAACAACGGCGTGCTGACGATCGAGGTGGACGCATGAAGCTCACCGTCAAGCCGCTGAAGCAGAAAGACGCCGGCCGCCGACTGGCGGCGGTCGACCGCGTCGCCGCCGACGAGATGGATCTCTCGGGGGGCGACTTCATCCGCATCCAGGGCCAGCAGGGCGCCGCGATCGCCCGGGTCTGGCCGGGCTACCCCGAGGACGACGGCACGGGCGTCGTGCGCATCGACGGTCGGCTGCGACAGGAGGCCAGCGTCGGCATCGACGACCGCGTCGAGGTCGAGCCCGCCGACGTGAACCCCGCCGAGAGCGTCACCGTGGCGCTCCCCCAGAACATGGGGATTCGCGGCGACATCGGCAGCCTCGTCCGGAAGGAGCTCTCCGGCCAGCCCGTCACGACCGGGCAGGACGTCCAGCTCCCGCTGGGCTTCGGCCTGATGGGCGGGCAGGGGCAGGCGGTGCCCCTGAAGATCGCCGAGACCGACCCCAGCGGGACGGTCGTGATCACCGACTCCACCGAGGTGGAGATCAGCCAGCAGCCCGCCGAGCAGATCCGACAGGAGCGCGGCGGGGGCGCCGGCGCCGACGGCTCGGCCACCGAGGGTCCCGACGTGGCCTACGAGGACATCGGCGGCCTCGACGACGAGCTCGAGCAGGTCCGGGAGATGATCGAGCTCCCGATGCGCCACCCCGAGCTGTTCGGCCGGCTGGGGATCGAGCCCCCGAAGGGCGTGCTGCTGCACGGCCCGCCCGGCACGGGGAAGACGCTGATCGCGAAGGCGGTGGCCAACGAGATCGACGCCTCGTTCCACACCATCTCGGGCCCCGAGATCATGTCGAAGTACTACGGGGAGTCCGAGGAGCAGCTCCGTGAGGTGTTCGAGGAGGCCCAAGAGCAGAGCCCCGCGATCATCTTCATGGACGAGCTCGACGCCATCGCCCCCGCGCGTGACGAGGCCGGCGGCGACGTGGAGCGCCGCGTCGTGGCCCAGCTCCTCTCCCTGATGGACGGGCTGGAGGAGCGCGGCGAGATCGTGGTGATCGGCGCGACCAACCGCGTCGACGCCATCGACCCCGCGCTCCGCCGCGGCGGCCGCTTCGACCGCGAGATCGAGGTCGGCGTGCCGGACACCCACGGCCGCGAAGAGATCCTGCAGGTCCACACGCGCAACATGCCGCTCGCCGACGACGTGGACATCGAGGAGCTCGCGGAGAACACCCACGGGTTCGTCGGCGCGGACCTCGAGTCGCTCGCGAAGGAGTCCGCGATGATCGCGCTCCGGCGGTTCCGCCCCGAACTCGACCTCGAGGCGGACGAGATCGACGCGGAGACGCTCGAACGCCTCGACGTGACGGAGGACGACTTCAAGAAGGCGCTGCGCGGCATCGAACCCAGCGCCCTGCGCGAGGTGTTCGTCGAGGTCCCCGACATCACGTGGGAGGACGTCGGCGGCCTCGAAGGCACGAAGGAGCGCCTGCGCGAGACGATCCAGTGGCCGCTGGACTACCCCGAGGTGTTCGAGCAGATGGACGTCGACAGCGCAAAGGGCGTGCTGCTGTACGGCCCGCCCGGCACGGGCAAGACGCTGCTCGCGAAGGCCGTCGCGAACGAGGCCGAGAGCAACTTCATCTCGGTGAAGGGGCCGGAGCTGCTGGACAAGTACGTGGGCGAGTCCGAGAAGGGCGTCCGCGAGATCTTCAGCAAGGCCCGCGAGAACGCCCCGACGGTGGTGTTCTTCGACGAGATCGACGCCATCGCGACCGAGCGCGGGCAGAACAGCGGTGACTCGGGCGTCGGCGAACGCGTCGTGAGCCAGCTCCTGACGGAGCTCGACGGGCTCGAGGAGCTGGAGGACGTGGTCGTCGTCGCGACCACGAACCGGCCGGACCTGATCGACAGTGCGCTGATCCGCCCCGGCCGACTGGACCGCCACGTCCACGTGCCCGTGCCCGACGAGGACGCGCGCCGCGCGATCCTCGAGGTCCACACCCGCGAGAAGCCGCTGGCCGACGACGTGGATCTCGACGACATCGCGGCCCGTACCGACGGCTACGTCGGCGCGGATCTGGAGGCGCTGGCCCGCGAGGCGTCGATGAACGCCACCCGGGAGTTCATCAACAGCGTCGACCCCGAGGAGGCCGCCGAGAGCGTGGGCAACGTCCGCGTGACGATGGACCACTTCGAGGAGGCACTCGACGAAGTCGTCCCGTCGGTCACCGACGAGACCCGCGAGCAGTACCAGGAGATCGAGCAGCGCTTCAAGCGCAGCGACGTGGAGCGCGAGGAACAGGAGCCCGCCGCGCCGACGTTCCAGTAACTCCCTCGGTCCCTTTTCGCAGTTCGTCGTCGTTTCTACGCCTCGGGGAGATCGTACTCCACGCCCGTCAACTCCTCTGAAACGTCCCAGAGCCGTGCCGCAGTCTCCTCGTCGTACGACGCCGCGCTCGACTCCTGTGTCTCCGGCGCGCCGCGCATGTTCATGAGCCCGCCGGGGCCGACGTACTCGCCGCCGTCGATCTCGGCTTCGGTCGCCGCGTACAGCATCGGCAGCGCGCCCTGCGTGGCCGACTGGGCGAGCAGGGCGTTGGCGGCCTTCATCGCCCACAGCCGCAGCGTCGACCCCGACTCCTCGGGCCCGCGGAACTGGAGGTTCGTGTCGGCGAACCCGGGGTGGCAGCCGACGCTGATCGTGTCGGCATCCGCCGCGTCGAGTCGGCGATCCAGTTCGTACGCGAACAGGAGGTTCGCGAGCTTGCTCTGGGCGTAGGCGCCCCACTTGTCGTAGGACTCCTCGTGCTGGAGGTCGTCGAAGTCGATCTCCCCCTGCTCGTGGACGCCGCTGCTCTGGGTGACCACTCTGGTCTCCCCCGCCGTCGTCCGGAGGTCGTCCAACAGGTGGCCCGTGAGCGCGAAGTGACCGAGGTGGTTGATCCCGAACTGGCGCTCGAAGCCGTCCGCGGTCTCCCCGCGGGGGACCGCCATCACGCCGGCGTTGTTACAGAGCACGTGCAGGTCCTCGAAGTTCGACTGGAAGGCGTCCGCGAAGCGCGCGACCGAGTCGAGATCGGCGAGGTCGAGCTCCATCACCGTCAGCGAGCCGGCGTCGGGCGCCGACGCCCACGCGGGCCCGTCGGCGAGCGTCGCCCGGATCTCCTCGGCGGCTGCCTCGGCCCGGTCGAGGCTCCGGCAGGCCAGCACCACGTCGGCGCCGTGGCCCGCGAACGCCTCGGTGGCCTCGTAGCCGAGCCCGCTGTTCGCGCCGGTGACGATCACGGTCCTGTCAGTCTGTTCGGCCATCGACGATCGGTCCCAGCTCATGACTGAACGTTCGGTCAGGACCGGGGTAACGGTTCCGGTGGCGGCGACGGCGCCGGTTTTCACAGTCGATAGCCGCGGCGGACGAACTATCTTCCCCCCGGCTGAACGAGTGTTCATGAGCGTGATCCGGACCGACGACCTGCGGAAGTCCTACGGCGATCTCGCGGCGCTCGACGGGCTCTCGATCGCGGTCGAGTCGGGCGAGCTGTACGGGCTACTCGGCCCGAACGGTGCCGGGAAGACCACGACGATGAGCGTGCTGACGGGGCAGACCGTCGCCGACGGCGGCGAGGCGGAAGTCCTCGGCGTCGACCCCGAAGCCGATCCGATCGGCGTCCGCGAGAAGGTGGGCATCCTCCCGGAGAAGGAGTCGCCGCCGAGCTTCTCGACGCCCCGGGAGTACTTCCAGTTCGTCGGCGCCGTCCGGGGGATGGCCGACGAGGAGGTGGACGAGCGAACCGAGACGTGGGCCGAGCGTCTGAGCTTCGCCGAGAAGCTCGACACGCTGTCGACGGATCTCTCCCGCGGGCAGCAGCAGAAGACGATGATCGCCGGCGCGTTCCTCCACGAGCCCGAGGTGGTGTTCATCGACGAGCCGCTCGCGAACCTCGACCCCATCGTGCAGGAACGGGTGAAGCGCTTCCTCACGAACTACCGCGAGGCGGGCAACACCGTGGTGGTCTCCACGCACAACGTCGAGGTGGCCGCCGAACTCTGCTCGCGGGTCGGCATCGTCAACGCCGGCGAGTTGGTCACGGAGGTCGTCCCGAGCGAACTGGCGGCGGGGGAGACGCTGCTGGACGTGTTCGTCGCGCACGTCGACGACGAGGCGGAGTGGGCCAGCGATGAGTGAGGCCAGGAGCGGTCCCGGCGGCGACCCACCGAGCCGGTGGGAGCGCGACAAACTGGTGTTCCGCGAGATGCTGCGCGAGGAGTGGCGACTACACAGCCAACTGCTCGGCGGCGGCAGTTTCGGCGCGTTCCCGCTGCTCGTGGTCGCGCTGGTCGCCGGCGCCGTCTGGCTGCTCGATTTCACGGGCACCGACCCCGGCGCGGTCGTCGCGGGGATGCACGCGTTGGCGTTCGTCTTCGGCCTGCACACGGGCTCGATCGGCTTCGTCGGCCGCGACGCGGTGGGGAACGTACTGGGCGACGTGACGCTCGTGGTGTTCTCCGCCCGGACGCTCCCGCTCTCGCAGGCGCGCCTGCTGGGGATCTTCGTCGTGAAGGACGTGTGCTACTACGCGGCGCTGTTCCTGCTGCCGATGGCCGTCGGCGTCGCGCCCGCGGCGCTTTCGGGTGCCGGGATCGGTCTCGCGGCCATCCCGCTGCTGTGGGTCACCCTCGTCACCACGTTCGTGCTCGGCATCGGGCTCACCATCGCCGGCGTCGGGCTCTCGGCGAAAGGACTCCCGGGAAGGGGGCTCCTGCTCGTCCTCCTCGCCGGGGGCGCCGCGGCGTGGTACACGGGCGTCCCGGTGCTCGACTACACGCCCTACGGGCTCTACGAGAACCCGAGCCTCACGAGCGCCGTCTCCGCCGGCGCGCTGATCGTCGCGGCCTACGCCGTCGGCGCGGCGACGTTCGACCCGCAGGTCCGGTCGACCGATCGCACCGTCGGCCCGGAGTTCCGCCGCTGGCTCGCCCGCGTCGAGGACCCCGTGGCCGCGAAGACGCTGCTCGACGTCCACCGCAGCTCCGGCGGCTTCGGGAAGGTGCTGTTCTCCGCCGCGGTGCTGCTGGGGGTGACAGCCGGGCTGGTCGACCTCGCGTCGGACATCACTGGCGTCGCGCCCTCCGTCGGCGTCTCCTTCGGCGCCGTACTGGGGCTGACGGGCTTTACCACGTACAACTGGCTCACGACGAACGACGACGTTGAGAGCTACCTCGCTCACCCGCTCGACGCCGCGGCCGTGTTCCACGGGAAGCTCCGGGCGTTCCTGCTGCTCGGGCCGGCGGTCGGGCTGGCGTTCTACGCGGTCGGCGTTCTCTGGCGCGGCACCCCCCTCGCGGAGGCGCTCGTCGGCGCCGTCGTGCTCGTCGGCGTCGCCTGCTACGTGTTCGGGCTGACGATCTACCTCGCCGGGCTGTCGCCCAACGAGTTCCTGTTCGACACGGGGCTGTACGCCGCCTTCGGCGCCGCGGTCGCGATCCCGCTGGTGCCGATTCTCGTGGTCGCGTTCGCGCTCGCGCCGGTGTCGGCGGGGCTATTGGCTGGGTTGGGCGTCGGTGGCGCAGTGCTCGGTGCGGTCGGGATGGGGCTGTATCGACGGTCACTCCCGAAGTGGGGGGCGTACCATCGGACGTAGATTCCCTCGGTTTCGGGACTATAGACTGGTCTAGTTGGGGTTACTATTCAGAACCCCACCGACTGAATCCGTGTCAGTATGCTTGGATTCACGAGTCCGCCATTCCAGACCATGAAGTCAAACAGGAAGTACAAACTACCTGCCGTAGCTATTCCCTCCAGAATGTTGTCACTCAACATATATCGGCGTACCCACCAGGGGGTATATATGCCTCACGCCGGCTGAAGAACCCAGTCCGCCCGATTCACACCCCTTTTTGCGACGCCGGGCAGTACTCCACGGTAATGGACGACGACATCCGCGAGCGGATCGAACGGGAGGCCGAGAAGCACGCCCTGTTCAACGCGCTCGAACACGGCAGCGACGCCGAGGTCGGCCCGATCATGGGGCCGCTGATGGGCGAGAACCCCGAGTTCCGCCAGCACGGCGACGAGATCGCGGGCGTCGTCGCCCCGGTCGTCTCGCGGGTCAACGGGATGGACGCCGACGAGCAGGAACAGCGCCTCGAAGAGCTGGACGAGGCGCTGTACGAGGAGCTGATGGCCGAGGAGGAGGAGGACGACCAGATCCTCCCCGGGCTCCCGAACGCCGACGAGTACGACGAGATCCGGATGCGCGCGGCGCCGAACCCCAACGGCCCGTGGCATCTCGGCCACGCCCGGATGCCGGCGGTGATGGGCACCTACACCGAGGAGGTGTACGACGGCCACTTCATCGTGCGGTTCGACGACACCGACCCCGAGACGAAGCGGCCCGACCTCGACGCCTACGACGCGATCCTCGACGACATCGAGTACCTCGGCTTCACGCCCGACGAGGTGCTCAAAGCCTCGGATCGCGTCGAGACGTACTACGAGCACGCCCGGAACCTCATCGACGCGGGGGGCGCCTACACCTGCTCCTGCTCGGGCGAGACGTTCTCCGAACTCAAAAACGACGCCGAGGCCTGCCCGCACCGCGACAAGGACACGGAGACGGTCCACGAGGAGTTCGACGCGATGATCGCCGGCGAGTACAGCTCCGGCGAGATGGTGCTCCGCGTGAAGACCGACATCGAGCACAAGAACCCCGCACTCCGGGACTGGGTGGCGTTCCGGATGGTCGACACTCCCCACCCGCGCGAGGAGGCCAGCGAGTACCGCTGCTGGCCGATGCTCGACTTCCAGTCCGGCATCGACGACCAGCTCACCGGCGTCACCCACATCATCCGCGGGATCGACCTGCAGGACTCCGCGAAGCGCCAGCGGTTCGTCTACGACTACTTCGACTGGGAGTACCCCGAAGTGCTCCACTGGGGCCACGTCCAGATCGACGCCTACGACGTGAAGATGAGCACGTCGACGATCATCGAGAAGATCGAGAACGGCGAGCTCTCGGGCTGGGACGACCCGCGCGCGCCCACCATCGCGTCCGTCCGCCGGCGCGGCATCCGCGGGCAAGCGCTCGTGGACGCGATGCTCGAACTCGGGCTCTCCACCTCGGACGTGGATCTCGCGATGTCGACGGTCTACTCGAACAACCGCGAGCTGATCGACGACGACGCCGACCGGCGGTTCTTCGTCCGTGACGGCGTCGAACTCCCGATCTCGGGCGGTCCCGAGGTCGCGAACCCGCCGCTGCACCCCGACCACGAGGACCGCGGGACCCGCGACATCCCCGTCGGCGACGCGGTGCTCGTCGAGGAAGGGGACCTCCCCGAGGAAGGCGGCAAGGTCTGGCTCAAAGGGTTCGGACCGGTGAAGCGCACCGCCGACGGCTTCGAGCACACCGACGACGATCTGGAAGTGGTCAAGAGCGGCGACGTGGACGTGATCCACTGGGTGCCCGCGAGCGAGAACGTCCCCCTGCGCCTGCGAACGATCGAGGGCGACGAGACCGGCCACGCGGAGCCGGGGTATGCCGACTACGACGCCGACGCGATGCTGCAGTTCGAGCGCGTCGGCTTCGCACGGGTGGACGAGCAGCACGAGGACGAGGAGTCGGTGGCGTACTACGCCCACCCCTGATCGGGCTCGACGCGGGGGTCGCCGCCGAAGAGCGGCGTCAAGACGCGATGAGGACGACGGCGACGACCGCCAGCCCGATGCCGGCGACGTTCGCCGTGCTGAGCTCCGCCTCGAAGTAGAGTACACCGACGATCACCGGAACGACGAAGTACAGCGCGGCGATCGCCGACACGATCGCGACGCTCCCCCGTTCGAGCGCGGCGTAGAAGCTGATCGATCCGACCGCGAGGAACGCCCCCGACAGCAGCGCGAACCCCACGTCCGTCCCGGTGCCGCTGATCGGTCGGCGCATCCAGAGCACGTAGCCGCCGACGAGCGTGATGCTCGCGACGTAGGAGAGGAAGACGGCGTTGACGGCCGATAGCGACCGCGTCGCGACGCCAGCGGTCACCGCCCATCCCCCGAACAACACCAGCGCGCCGAACGCCAGCGCGATCCCGAGACTGATCACGTCGTGGGGAGTCGAAACGGACGGACAAAATCTTCGTTCTCGGCGCGAGCTGCGGCCTACTCCCGGTACGCTACGACTTCCGCCAGCAGTTCCGCCGTCCACGGCGGCGTGTCGGGGTCGTCGATCACCGACTCGGCGCTCCGCCACTCGACGGCCGCGACCTCCTCGGGGTCGGCCGCGTGGGCCTCGCCGCCGGCGTAGTCGGCGGTGACGACGACGTTGAGACAGGTCGGGCCGTAGTCGAGTTCGAACGTCGTGCTCGTCACCTGCGCGACATTGTCGATCTCGACGCCGGCCTCCTCGCGCGCCTCGCGTTTCGCGGTCGCGTCGAGCACGTCCGACTCGCCCGGGCCGGCCTCGACTTTCCCGCCGGGGAACCCCAGCTTCCCGGCGAATATTACACAAGTTTTATTCATAGCCCGTGTGTCTCTTGGGTCATATGGCTGATAAGGTGCGTGTCAACTTGACCGTAAACCCGGAGACGAAAGCAGAATGGGACAACGCCGCAGAACAATCAACGGAATACAGCAGTCTGTCGGATCTAATCCGGAAGTCTGTCGCACACGAGCTTTCCGATACTCCAACCGTGGCCCCACGCACAGCAGAAGGCCACGAAACGCAACAGGCGGAGGCTGTTCCGGAGGCTTTTGAGGATGTACCTGACACTCTCGAAAACATCGAAAGCGCCCTTACAGCCTTTGACGAACGGCTAACGGAGATTGAGAAAGAGGTTACGACCACCAAACGGGTTGAGCTGAAAAACAACATCATTGACGCACTACCGGAGATAGACTCACAGGAAGGGCCTACCGGGAAATCGGCAGAAGAAGTGGCAGAAGAAATTAATGAAAGTCCCCACCGTGTTGAGGAGGTTCTGTCACAGATGGGCAATGAGATGGGCATTGTCGAGAGAGTCGAAAATGTCGAAGGCCAGAACTTCTACGCCCATATTGGTAACAATTGATGGACTTTGAACGTATTCTAACGGAGTTTAAAAAACGTCGAACGTCAGATATTGGTGAATCCACCGAAGCAACTGCTGACACGTATATAACCCACGTTCGGACTTGGAAAAGTTGGCTCGCTGAAGAACGAAATAAGACACTCTGGGAAGCTGAAACAACCGATCTCCGGCTGTTTGTCGAAGACTTGATTTTTGACGGTAAGGCTCCGTCTACAGTCAGTCAACGCGTTTCAGCTATTTCCATATTCTATCAAGATTGTAATAGGATCGAAGATAGGTATGATGGTATGCCGGACGTACCAACTAATCCCTATGATGGATTTAACGATCAAGACAGAAAGATGCTTAATGGGGATTCAAAAAAGCAGAAATCTCTCGAAAAGTCGGACGGAGACAAATATCCATACATTGGCCACAAAGAGATTGAAAAATTAATAAATAATGTCCCCGCTCCCCGCTTGCGAAATGAGCTTATCATTCGCTTGTTGTTCGACTGCGGCTTCAGGCGGGGAGAGTTGGCTAACGCGAAGGTCGAACACGTCAATGAAGACGATACTATCAGGATTCCGCCCCGAAAATCGGAAGGCCGTATTGTCGGGTTCCGAGAAGATACTTCTCTACTACTGGACCGTTGGCTAAACCGTGGTGGTCGTGAGAGTATGACTTACGCCCCTGATTCAGACTTTTTGTTCCCGACAAATTATGGAGAGCATATTTCTGGCAATTATCTCAATCGTATGGTGAAAAAAGCAGCTGAAAATGCAGGGATACAGGAAACTGCAGCCATATATTCAAATGGCAGAGAACAGCACAAAATAACCGCACATACCCTAAGACATTCATTTGCGATGGATAAGCTCAAGAAAGTAGATGTGGTCACACTTCAAAAATTGATGGGCCATTCAGAACTTGACACTACTATGATATACGTGAATATGTCTGACGAGGAAGCCAAAGAGAAGTCGAAACGGTTCACGGACTTCTAAAGGGTCAAACCCCCACCTTCTCCCGCCGGAATACCCCCTCCACGGCTTTACTGGGGTAGGCGGCATTACGCAACGTAAGTGCCGCCAAAGAATCAATGTCGGATCTTTAAGAGCTTAGAACTAAGTAGAAGCCTGCTAAAAGATTCTTTGTGTCTGATAGCACAATCGGAATACCCGACGCCGTCACCACGGAATCACTCTCCTACGCAGAAACCGATATGACCCTTCGGGAGATAGCCGGCGATCTACAGGAAGCTCACAGGGAACTTGACCAGTACCGTAGTAGTTCGTTGGTGTTGGCTCAAAACCTGAAGGAACTCCGTATCGACGCCGAGGCTGAAGGGGATTCCGAACTTGTCGAGATTATCCACAAGCTGGAACGGTCGGCTATGGGCATTTTCGAGCGTAGCAAAAAGTAATCCCGGTATTTCGGCGGGGACTCACTCAGAAGATGTTTCGTGAGATCGAAAAACCCCTTCTGCGACAATCTTCGCTTGGTTCATTATCACGACACCCTGTAAAACAGCCAACACTAAGATCCAAAAGAGAACTATCCCCATATTACCCTCTGGGCCATCTAACTGAGAAGAAGCGGCAATAACTGGAATAAAACCGACAAGTGCCATCTTCCCTGCAAGGGCAACTCCATTCCGAATAGCTATTCCCATAAGGTTACTTTTCTCTGCCGTCTGATAAGTATGTTCATTAACAGAACAGCGCGTCTTTTCTCTCTCCCTTCCCTCTCCCCTGTAGTCCCCTTTCCTTTCCTCTCGTCTCAAAGACACGCGCTGTCAAACTCTACTCTCCTATCCTATCCCCTGTAGTCCCCTTTCCTTTCCCTCTCTCTTTTCGAGTAGTTCTCGCTCCCTTCGGTCGTTACGAGAACACAGCAATTATTGTCTACTTAGTGAACACAGCAACGCAAGTTCACACCGGATTAATGTTGTATCTGGGTCCGGAGAGTTTCGGCGCATTGAGGCGGGGTTTCTCTCTCCGTCTATGTGCTAAACACTTTAGAAGAATTATTACCGTCTCTAAGGGCTTCTCCCATACTCGCTCCTCTACTATTCCCCAACAGTCTGAAAATCGGCGGCTTAGGTCAGAATCTCCTATGCTCTCTAAGAGCCGTGAGTAGCCTTAGAATCGCTTTGATTTTGAGACGGCCCCAGCTACTCATAACCCCACGAAGTTTCTCACGGCGACTGTGGGCTACCTTAGAGTGTACATATTTTTAGTACACTCTTTTAGAAGTGGACAATCGGTTAAATCCAGACTATATTTCACCAATCTCTGAGAGAAAGTCACTTATGCCGGCGAACGCGAAACGTCATAATTGTTTCAACCGGCGGGTACTCCCGCTCACTCTCACGTCTGTCCCCCGGACAGCAGAGAACTTTATTCAATTCTTATGTTCTCTATGTTTGGAACCCCAGCATCCCGGGCGCGTGTTCCTCGTCGTCGCTCCGGACGATCACGAGGTACTCCGTCCCGTCTGTCCCCTCGCGGGCGATCACGGGGTCGACGTTGACGACGTACTGTGGTTCGGTCATACGGGAGCGACCGCCGGGGCGCAGTTAGTGGTAGCGGCGTCGGGGATAGAGTTAACCACCCGTTCGACTTTGCGAGCGTATGGCACGCACGGACCGATCGCGGAACATCCCGCACTGGTACGCCCCCGAGGGGGAGACGCTCTCGATCACGGCGGGCGAGGGCGCCCGCGTCACCGACGACGACGGCGCCGAGTACCTCGATTTCGTCGCACAGCTGTACTGCGTGAACGCCGGCCACTCCTGCGAGCCGATCGTCGACGCGATGGCCGAGCAGGCCCGGCAGATCCCGTACGTCTCCTCCTCGAAGACGACGCCGGCACGCGACGAACTGGCGGCGCGGCTGGCTGACCGCGCGCCGGGCGACCTGAACGACGTGTTCTTCTCGATCTCGGGCAGCGAGGCCAACGAGTCGGCGATCCAGATCGCCCGTGAACAGCAGGACGCCTCCAAAGTGCTGACGCGCTGGCGCTCCTACCACGGCTCGACGTACGCCGCCGGCGGCCTCTCCGGCGACCCCGAGACCCGCGCCGTCGTCGAACGCCACGCGGCGACCACCGGCGTCGGGAAGTTCCTGCCGCCGATGGTCCACGACTCCCCCTTCGACGGCGACACGCCCGCGGAGATCGGGCAGCAGGCCGCCGACCACCTGGAGTTCGTGATCAAAAACGAGGGGCCGGACTCGGTCGCGGCCGTGCTCACCGAGCCGATCGCGGGTACCTCCGGCGCCTACCCGGCGCCGCCGGGCTACTTCGAGCGCGTCCGAGAGATCTGTGACGCGTACGACGTGCTCCTGATCGTCGACGAGGTGATCTCGGGGTTCGGCCGCTGTGGCGACTGGTTCGGCATCGGGACCGAGGGCGTCGAGCCGGACATGATCACGTTCGCGAAAGGAGTCACGAGCGCGTACGCGCCGCTGGCGGGCGTGATCGCCCGCGAGGAGATCGGCAGCGGGATCCGCGCGGCGGGCCACCCGCTCGGCCAGACGTTCGCCGGCCACCCCGTGGCCTGCGCCGCGGGCAACGCCGCGATGGACGCCTACGCCGACGGCCTGATCGAGAACTGCCGCGAGCTGGCGCCGTACCTTGAGGAGCGCCTCGGCGACCTCGAAGCCCGCTACGACGAGGTAGCCACCGTCCACGGTCGGGGACTGCTCTGGTCGGTGGTGTTCGCCGACCCGGAGACGGGCGAACCGTTCGTCGACCCGCGGGTCGAGCCCGACGCCGACAACCCCGTCGAGGCGGTGTGCGAGGTGGCACAGGACCACGGCGTGCTGTTCGGCACGGGCCGGCCCGCGACGCAGGTCATCTGCTCGCCGCCGCTGTGTGTCGACCGCGCGGACGTGGACGAAGCCGTCGAGGCGCTGGCGGCGGGGATCGAGGCGGCGTTCTAGGGCAGTCGCTATCCGGCTTATTCGTGGGCTGCATCCCACTCGTCGGGCTTTTTCACGTTGCCGCAGACGTTGCACTCGATCCGGCCCATCGGGTCGACCGCGTTGTCGGTCGTCTCGCAGTTCTGACAGAAAAAGCCCCAGCGCTCCTCGCCGGCCTCGGAGACGTACGCGACGAAGAAGGCCCCCTTCGAGCCCTTCTCGCCGTCGGTCCGGTCGACGTAGACCGTCTCCCCCTCAGCGGTCCGGATGGCCTCCAGTTGCATGGCCGAACGAACGCGCGGCAGGGTCAAGAACGTACGGCTCTACCGCGTCGCTTTCTTCCAGTCGCCGAGCCCGACGCGCTCGCCGTCCAGCTCGCCCGCCGCCAACGCCGTCGCCGCCCAGTGGAACAGCCCGACCACGTCGGCGGGATCGCGCCCCTGCTCGCCCGTGAGGTCGCTCGCGACGACGCCCGGATCGACGACGCCGACGGCCTGGTCGATCTCGGCGGCGAACTGCCGCGCTACCGCCTCGGCGGCGGCTTTCGACACCGCGTAGCCGCCGTACCCCGGCTTCGCGTCCTGTGTGATCGAGCCCGACGGGACGAGCACCCGCGCGTCGTCGGCGAGGTGGGGGAGCGCCTCCTTGATCGCGACGAACACGCCGCGGGCGTTGGTCCGGTACTCGTCGTCGAACGCGGCGTACCCCTCCTCGGCCAGCCGCTGCTCGCCCGGATCGCCGTGGAACACCGCCGCACAGGGGAGCACGAGGTCGATCTCCCCGGTGCCGGCGGCGTCCTCCATCAGGTACTCCACGTCGAACTCGTCGCGGGCGTCGACGCGCATCGTCTCGACGCGGTCGGTGTCCGCGAACTGCCCCTCGTCGCTGTGGACGCCCGCGAACACCGTCGCGCCCTCGTCGGCGAACGCCTCGACCAGTGCCCCGCCGATCGCGCCCCCGGCGCCGGTGACGACGACTGTGGAGTTCTCCATGGTGGCCGGAGGGGCGCCGCCGACTTATCGGTACGCCTCCCGGAGCCGCTCCTACCGGCGTCGGCCGTTTTAAGCCCCACGCGCCCCTGGTGAGCGCATGGACGTTGCTCCGGATCTCGCCTCCCTCGCCGGCCGCGACATCGTCGTGATCGGCGGCGGCGTCGGCGGCCTCTCGACGGCCTGCTACCTCGCCGACGCCGGCGCGGACGTGACGCTGCTCGAACGCAACGAGCAGCTCGGCGGCCGCGCGAGCGTGATGGAACGCGACGGCTTCCGGTTCGACATGGGGCCGTCGTGGTACCTGATGCCCGACGTGTTCGAGCGCTTTTTCGCCCACTTCGATCGGGACGTGAGCGACTACTACGAGCTGAACCGGCTCGACCCCCACTACCGGATCCAGTGGAAAGACGGCGATTCGCTCGACCTCGCGCCCGACGTGGAGACCAACGTCGAACGCTTCGAGCAGTACGAGGACGGCGCCGGCGACGCCCTCCGATCCTACCTCGACGAGTCCGAGTACACCTACGAGGTGGGGATGGAGCACTTCGTCTACGAGGATCGCCCGCGGCTGCGTGACTACCTCGACCCCGAAGTGGGGAAACGGGCACAGGGGCTCGCCCTGCTGGGCTCGATGCAGGACCACGTCGAGGACTACTTCGACCACCCCAAGCTCCAGCAGGTGATGCAGTACACCCTCGTCTTCCTCGGCGGGTCGCCGCACAACACGCCCGCGCTGTACAACCTCATGAGCCACGTCGACTTCGACCTCGGCGTCTACTACCCCGAGGGCGGCCTCGCGGCGGTGATCGACGGGCTCGTCGACCTCGGCGCGGAGCTGGGCGTCGAGTACCGCGCCGGCGCGGACGTCCAGCAGATCCACGGCCAGCGCGGCGGCTTCAAGGTCGACTACGCCGCCGCCGACCCGGCCGAGTTCGCGCCGAGCGACCGCCACGAGGGCTGGCGCGTCGACTCCGGCGGCTACGAACTCGCGGATCTCGTCGTCAGCGACGCCGACTATGCCCACACCGAGCAGGCGCTCCTGCCCGAAAACAAACGCCAGTACAGCGAGGCGTACTGGGACTCCCGAACCTACGCCCCCTCGGCGTTCCTGCTCTACATGGGCGTCGAGGGCGACCTGCCCGAACTGGCCCACCACACGCTCGTCCTCCCCACGGAGTGGGACCAGCACTTCGAGACGATCTTCGACGAGCCCGCATGGCCCGAGGACCCGGCGTACTACCTCTGTGCGCCCTCGAAGACCGACGACTCCGTCGCGCCCGAGGGACACAGCAACCTCTTTGCGCTCGTCCCCATCGCGCCCGGGCTGGACGACGACGAGGAAACGCGGGAAGCCTACCGCGAGACGGTGCTCGACGACATCGCCGAGAACACCGACACCGACCTGCGTGACCGCATCGTCGTCGAGGAGACGTTCTCCGTCTCGGAGTTCGGCGCGCGGTACAACTCCATGCAGGGCTCGGCGCTCGGGCTGGCGCACACGCTCCGGCAGACCGCGCTGCTGCGGCCCTCCCACGCCTCCAGCGAGGTCGACGGGCTGTACTTCACCGGCTCGTACACCACCCCCGGGATCGGCGTCCCGATGTGCCTAATCAGCGGACAGCTGACCGCCGAGGCGATGAGCGACCGCGAAGCCTGATGCTGCGCTACCTGCTGACGCTCTCGCGCCCGCGGTTCTGGCTGTACACCGCCGGGCCCGTCCTCGTCGGCGTCGCCTACGCCGCCGACGCGGTGAGCGACCTGCTCGCGGCGCTGCCGGCCGCCCTCTTCCTCTACTTCCTGCTGCCCGCCAACGTCTATCTCTACGGTGTCAACGACCGCTTCGACCGCGAGATCGACGCCGAGAACCCCAAGAAGGCCGCGGAGGGGAGCCCGGAAGCGCGCTGGCGCGACTCCTCGGAAGTCACGGCCGTCGTCGCGCTCTCGGGGCTCGTCGGGCTCGCGCTGTTCCCGCTCACGCCCCGGGTCGCGTGGCCCTACCTCGCGGGCTTCTTCGCGCTGGCGACGGCCTACAGCGCGCCGCCGCTGCGGTTCAAAGCCCGGCCCCTGTTCGACTCGCTCTCGAACGGGCTGTACCTCCTCCCGGGCGCGGCCGCCTACGCCGCGATCGCAGGAACGCACCCGCCCGCGCCGGCGCTCGTCGGCGGCTGGCTCTGGACGATGGCGATGCACACCTACTCCGCGGTCCCCGACATCGAGCCCGACCGCGCGGCCGGGATCGAGACCACCGCGACCGTGCTCGGCGAGCAGCGGACGTACCTCTACTGCGGGGGCTGCTGGACGCTCGCCGCGGTCGCGTTCGGCCTGCTCGACCCGCGGCTGGGCGCGCTGCTCGGGGTCTATCCGCTGTTCCTGCTCGGCACCGTCGGCACCGGCGTCGACGTGGACCGGGCATACTGGTGGTTCCCGTTCGTCAACGGCGTCGTGGGGATGGTGCTGACCCTCGGCGGGCTGTTCGCGATGCAGGGGTGGATCGCGTGAGCGTCGCCCGATGGCTGCCCGACGACCCCACCGACCGTCGGTCGTGGGAGCTCGCACTAGCGGAGCTGATCCGCGAGCACCGCTTCACCATCGCGGTCGTGTTCCCGGCGGTCGGCGCCGTCTCGCTGATCGCGAGCGCGGAGGGGTGGCTCCCCGAACCGCTGGCGTTCAACCCCCTGTTCGTGCTGGCGGGCGTGGTCGTGATGCGTTCGCCGCTGATCGTCGGCGTGCTCCCGGTCGTCGACCGCCGCGCGGCGCTGGGCGTCGCCGCGCTGGCGGCGTACAGCTACGCCATCGAGATCGTCGGCGTCACGACGGGCTGGCCGTACGGCCAGTTCGAGTACGGCGTCTCGCTCGGCCCGATGCTGGGCGGCGTGCCGGTCGCGCTCCCGGTCTTTTTCCTCCCGCTGGTCGCGAACGCGTACCTGCTCTGTCTGCTCCTGCTGGGGACGCTCGCGGATCGGGCGCTGCCCAGACTGCTCTCGGTGATCGCGCTCGTGCTCGCGATGGACGTGGTGCTCGACCCCGGCGCGGTCGCGCTGGGGTTCTGGACGTACGGCGGCGGCGCCTTCTACGGCGTCCCCCTCTCGAACTACGCGGGCTGGGTGCTCTCGGCGACGGTCGCGGTGGTCGTCTTCGATGCGACGTTCGACCGGACCGCGCTGGGCGCGCGGCTGGAGGCCTGTGAGTTCGCGCTGGACGACATGGTGAGCTTCGTCCTGCTGTGGGGCGGCGTGAACGCCGTCTACGGCAACTGGCTGCCCGTGTTCGTCGCCGCGGTCATCGGCGCGGGGCTGCTCCGGACGGATCGGTTCGACGCGGGGATGGTGCCGTTCGTCGGGAGTTCGGGGCGGTAGCTTGAACAGTCCGCCCGCCGAGCCCACTCCCGAACGCGATGGAGCATCCCCATCCGGAGATCGAACGCGGCGAGCGCTACGAGCAGACCGACATCGAGGCCCTGTTCGACACCGGCTTCGGCTACCGCGTCTCGGGCATCAACGTCCGGAACGACGACGAAGGGGATCGCTACGTGTTGCTGTTCGCTCGCGAAGGCGGGCCCTACGACGACGACGTCTCTGCGAGAACGTTCACCTACGTCGGGGAGGGGCTGCCCGACAAGGGCGACCAGTCGCCGGAGACGCTGGGGAACGCCGCGTTGATCGAGGCCGAATCCGACCCCGTCCCGATCTACTTCTTCTACAAGTCCGGCGACGGGCCGGGCTGGGAGTACCAGGGCCAAGTCGCCGTCGAAGGGCACGAAACGGTGTACGACGAGAGCGGCGAACGCGAGGTGCTGGAGTTCGAGATGCGCCACCTCGACGGCCGGACGAGCGAGGTGGTCGAGAACGACGAAGCTGTCGACACTCCGCCGGCGCCGTTCGACCCCGTCGACACCGCCGGCCGCACGGTCACGCAGACCCGAGCCGGGGTGCGCGTCTCCGAGTCGTTCAAGCAGTCCGTCTACGACCGCTTCGACGGCCGCTGTGCAGTCACGGGGATCGATCACCCGAGCCTGCTCACGGTCTCACACGTCCTCCCGCGAGCCGAGCGACCGGACATCGCCGAGGACCCCCGGAATGCGCTGCTGCTGAACTGGACCCACCACTTCGCGTTCGACGCGGCGCTATGGACGTTCGACGAAGCCGGACGTCTGTGGGTGAACCCCGAGTACGACCCAGCTGACCGCTGGATGACGGAGAGCCTGCGAGACCGTCACGGAGATCGACTCGATCGGCTCCGAGACGCCGGGATCGCCGACGAGTATCTCGCGGATAGAAACGAGTCGCTGAACTGGTGGCCGCCGAGCTAAGGCACCGGCAGCCGCCCGGTCAGTCGGTGGAGTCGGTGACAGTTCTCGTCGGTCGGGATCGCGCTCACGGTGCGGAACACCGCCAGCGGATCCGAGTTTCGCTGCCACGCGATCCGGGTCCGGGCGGCGAGCCAGAGCTTCCGCGGCGTCGACAGCGAGGGCGTCGTCGACACCACGTCGTAGTCGAGCTTCCGGATCAGCCGGTGGTGGTCGGCGTACAGCACCGCCGCGAGCAGCACCGGGAACTGGCAGTCCTCGGGGAGTAGTTCGATGCCGGCGACGCCGTCGCGGTACAGCGCCTCCGCTCGCGAGAGCTCGGCCTGCACCGCGCCCGCGACGTTGCTGTCGAACTCCAGTCGGGCGATCTGCTCGTGACTCGACCCGTGCGCTTCGAGCGTCTCCGCAGGGAGGTAGATCCGGTCGCGTTCGAGCACGTCCTCGCGCACGTCCCGGACGAAGTTGGTGAGCTGGAACGCCTCGCCGAGCGCGGTCGCCGCCGGCAGCGCCGCCTCGGCGTGTTCCGGCGCCATCACGGCGGTCATCATCCGCCCGACCGCGGCCGCGGAGCCGTCCATGTACTCGCGGAGCTCGTCGTAGCTCTCGTAGCGGGCCTTCTCCACGTCGGTCGCCATCGCGTCGACGAACGTGTTCACGTCCGACTCGGGGATGTCGTGTTCCTCGCGGATCTCCGCGAACGCCGCGAGCACGGGGTCGTCGGTCGGCTCCTCGCCCAGCGCCGCGCGGCGGAACGACTCCAGTCGCTCGGCGCGCTCCGCGGGCGCGAGATCGTTGTCGCCGTCGACCACCTCGTCGGCGACGCGGAAGAACGCGTACAGTACGTACGTCGGGTGACGCACCCGTTCCGGGAGGAACCGCGTCGCGACGTAGAACGTTTTGCCCGTCTCCCGGTGGATCTGCTTGCTCCGGGCGAGCTGTCGTTGTTCGACCATGGTGATGCGACGCTCGCCGGGACGGTGTTCGGGAGCGATCGCGTACCGTATCAATTGCCCCGGAGCGGCTTAACTGTGCGGCACGGTGGCACGGAAATCAGTAGAACGTGTCCGCACAGTCGAACACGACCCCGTGCTGCGGGCAGACGTACTCGCAGTGGCGGTGAACCATCGTCTCCCCGCAGTGCGGGCAGGGCCGGCCGGGCGCCGTGGACTCCTCCGTGTCGCTCACGGTCGGGAGTGAGAGCGCCGACGAGAAAGCAGTTACGAGCGATGCCGCCGGAGGAACGCTTTCCCCCGTGGCACACCACAACACGGGTATGTACCGTCCGAGCCGGAGGCAGTCGATCGAGGCCGTGATCGGCGTGCTCGCGGGGGTCGCCGCCGTCGCTGGATCGCTGCTCGTCGCCGGCGACACGCCCGCGTTCGTCGGCGCCGGCGGGGCCGCGGTCGTGCGCGACGCCGCACCCGGGTTCGTCGCGGTCGAAGTCAGAGGCCTCGGGGAGTTCGCGCAGCCGCTGCTGGCGGTCGTCACCGGGCTCCTGCTGCTCGGGGCGTACGCGGCGGCGGCGATCCTCGCCCGGCGGTCCGTCGACGGCGCCGCTGCGGCTGGGGCGACGACGCTGGCGCTCGTCGGCGGGATCACGCTGCTGCTCACGGGCAGCCTCGCGAGCGCGGCCGGTGCGGGCGTCGCGGCGGCGGTTGTCGTACTCGCCGCGTCCCGGCCCCTCGGCTCCGGGCGGACGGCCGTGCGGTCGCCCGGACGCCGCCGCCTGCTGCAGGCCGGCGCCGCCGCGCTCGGGACGCTCGCGGCGGGCGCGGTCCGACTCGGCGGCGCCGGCTCGGGATCGGCGAGCAGCCCCGAGCCGCCGGACCCGGCCGCCCAGTCGCTGCTCTCGGTCGCCGAGGAGCGCTCGCTCCCGCTGCCGGACGCCGACGGGCTGGTCTCGGAGGGGTTCTACACCGTCGACATCGCGACCGTCGATCCGTCGATCTCGGCCGACGACTGGTCGCTCGCCGTCACCGGCGAGGTGCCCGCGGAGCGGTCGTTCACGCTCTCGGAGCTGCAAGCGTTCGACGCCGAGCGACGGTTCGTCACGCTGCGCTGCGTGAGCGACTCGCTGAACGGCGAGAAGATCGACACCGCGCTCTGGGACGGCGTCCCCGTCTCGACGGTGCTCGACGCGGTCGACGCCCCGGAGAGCTGCTGTGTCACGCTCCACGCCGCCGACGACTACTTCGTCTCCTTCCCGCGGTCCGCGCTGGAAGACGGGCTACTCGCGTGGGGGATGAACGGTCGCCCCCTCGCCAGGAGCCACGGCGCGCCCCTCCGGACGCTCGTGCCGGGGCACTGGGGCGAGACGAACGCCAAGTGGCTCACCGAGATCGAGATCCGCGAGGAGCCCGAGGACGGCTACTGGGAGCAGCGCGGCTGGGAGGGGACCGGCGAGGTGAACACGGTCGCCAAGCTCCACAGCACCACCGTCCGCGACGGGACGGCCCGCGTCGGCGGGCACGCCTACGCCGGCACGCGCGGGATCGACGCCGTCGAGGTGTCGACCGACGGCGGCGAAAACTGGACCGACGCGACGCTCTCGGCGCCGCTCCCCGGCGCGGTGCCGCTCGACGCCGACGAGCCCGAGCCCGACGGCGAGGCCGTCGACGCGTGGCGGATGTGGGAACACGAGTACGACGCCGAGGAGCGACACGAGGTGGTGGTCCGGGCGATCGACGGCGACGGCGAGCGGCAAACCCGGGAGCGGGAGGGGGTCCGCCCCTCGGGCGCGACGGGCTGGGTCAGCGAGACGATCCGGCCGTAGTGGAAGAATTGTGATATCTGAACTGTCGTGGGAATTATCCCCACAGAGCGTCGAACGATAGACGATGGATCAGTCCGACCTGTTCGGACTCCTCCTTGATCGGGCTCAGGACAAGATCGCGCTCCTGGACGAGGACGGAACCTTCACCTACGTCAACGCGGCGGCCGAGCGCATCCTCGGCTTCGAGCCCGACGAACTCGTGGGTGTGGACGTCTTCGAGTTCGTCCACCCGGACGACGTCGAGACCGTCCGGGAGGAGTTCTACCGGACGGTTCGGAGCGACAGCCTCCTCGAAGGGACCATCGAGTACCGGTACCGGACCAGCGACGGCGGCTGGGTGTGGCTGGAGAGCCGGATGTCGAACCTCACCGACGAGAAGCTCGACGGCTACGTGGTGAGTTCGCGGGACGTGACCGACCGCGTGGAGGCCGAACGTGAGCGGGCGGAGACCGCCAGCCGGCTGAAGGGGATCGCCGCGGTGTCGGGCGACGTGCTCTGGATGTTCGACGCCGACTGGTCGGAGCTGCTGTTCGTCAACCCCGCCTACGAGGAGATCTTCGGCCGACCGATCGAGGAGGCGTACGACGATCCGAGCGCGTTCCTCGACGCCATCCACCCACAGGACCGGCCGGCGGTCGAGGAGGCGATGGGGCGTGTCGCCGCCGGCCACTCGGTTGAGATGGAGTACCGCGTCAACCCCGACGAGGAGTTCAAGCGCTGGGTGTGGGTCCAGGGCGAGCCGATCACGGAGAACGGCGAGGTCGTGCGCGTCGCCGGGTTCGCACGGGACATCACCGACCGACGGCGTCGGGAGCGACAGCTGGTCGTCATGGACAACCTCCTCAGGCACACGCTCCGGAACGACCTCAACGTCGTGCTCGGGCAGGCAGCCCTGATCGACGACGAGTTCCCCGAGGCGGCGGAGTACACCGAGATCATCCACCGCGTCGGGAACGAGCTCCTCCAGAGCGCCGAGAAGGAGCGCGAGATCATCGACCTGCTCACTGATCAACGGTGGCGCGAACCGTTCGACGTCCGTGAGGCGGTCGTCACGGGCGTCGAGACCGTCCGCGACCGCTACCCCGACAGCGTGATCGAGGTGGGGACGCTGGCGCCGGCAGTCGTCCAAGGCCGGCCGGAGCTGGAGCAGGCCGTCACCGAGCTACTGGAGAACGCCGTCCAGCACTGCGAGGACGCGACCCCGACGGTGACGGTCCGACTTCGGAAGACGGACACCAGCGCCGAGCTCGTCGTCGAGGACGACGGGGAGCCGATCCCCGCGATCGAGGCGGACGTGCTCACCGGCGACTACGACGAGATGACGAACGTCTACCACAGCAGCGGGCTGGGGTTCTGGCTCGTCTACTTGGCCGTGGAGCTCTCCAACGGGGAGATCCACGTCGACGCGCCGGCGACGTATGGCAACCGGATCACCGTGTCGCTGCCGCTGGCGGAAGACGGCGAAGCGTAAAAACGTCGACGGCTCGCTAGCTTAGCACTCGCTCCAGCCGCAGGACTCGCAGGTCTTGCAGCCTTCGGAGTAGTAGAGGCTCATCGAGCCGCAGTCGGGACACTCCGGGCTCTCGCCCGACGCGATCAGCTCGCTCGTGGCGTCGTCCTCGGTGGCGGCCTCGGCGGCGCCCGCAGCGTCGTCGATATCGACGTTCGTCGGCTCGCTCGGCGGCTGGGTCGTCGCCCCACCGTCAGTCGAGGGCTCGGCAGCCTCCTCGTCGAGCTGGTCGATCGTCTGCTGCTGGGGGATCCCCTTGTCGATCTCGCCGTCGAGGTAGCGCCGCATCGCCGTTCCGATGGCGTCGGGGATCGACTGGATCTGCTCGCCCTTGTCCCACGCGACCTTCGGGCTGCGGATGCCCTGCAGCTCGCTGGCGACCTCCTCGGGGTCGACGCCCGAGCGGAGCGAGGTGGAGATCGTCTTCGCCAGCGCCTCGGTGAAGGAGGCGGTGAAGCCGCCGGAGTTGCCGATGTTCGCGAACAGCTCGAACGGCTCGCCGGTCTGGGGGTCCTCGTTGATGTTGACGTACAGCTTCCCGTAGCCGGTGTCGATGCGCTGGGTGACGCCGTGGAGCACGTCCGGGCGCGGGCGCTTGCGGCCCAGCGGCGTGTCCTCGCCGTCGGCGTCGGCCAGGATCTGCTCGACCTGCGTGTCGAGGGCGGCCTGCACGTCCTCGTTCTCAAGGAACCCTTCGAGCCCGCCGAACACCTCGGTGATCTGCTCGACGAGCGCCTCGGCGGCCTCGTCCTCGTCGGCGAACTCGGTGTTGTCGGCGCGGGTGGTGAGCACCTGCTTGCTGCGGGTGCCGTCGCGGTAGTAGGTGACGCCCTTGCCGCCGTTGTCGTACACGTACTCGAACGCCTCCTTGGCGTCCGCGAGGCTGGCGTCGTTGGGCGCGTTGACCGTCTTCGAGATGGCGGAGTCGACGCCCTCCTGGGCCGCACACTGGATCGAGGCGTGCTGCTTGGCGCTCAGGTCGCCGGTGACCACGAACAGTTCGCCCAGCGCGTCCGGGACCGTCTCCAGCCCCTCGACGCCGTCGAACTCGTTGTTGGCCATCTGCTCCTGAGCCTCCTCCTTGACCGCCTGCACGTCGAGGTCGTTGTCCTCCAGCGCGCGGAGGAAGTAGTCGTCGAACTCGACGAGCATCTCGTCGCCCTGCACGTCGCCGGAGACGTTCTTGTAGTAGGCGACGTTGTAGATCGGCTCACAGCCGCCGGTCGTGTTGCCGATCATCGACGTGGTGCCCGTCGGCGCGATCGTCGTCGTGTTGTGGTTGCGCAGCGGGTAGCCCTCGGCCCACTCCTCGGGGTCCTCGCCGGTGTGGTGCTCGAACCACTCGGGGTAGGACGTGGGGTCGGCGAACTTCGAGTCCTCCCAGTCGGCGAAGGTGCCGCGCTCCTGAGCCAGCTCGTGGCTGGCGTCCTTCGACCCGTGGTTGATGTGGGTCATGAGCTGGCGGGCGATCTCGTCGGCGTCGTCGGTGCCGTAGCGCACGCCGAGCTGGATGTACAGCTGGGCCAGCCCCATGACGCCGAGGCCGATCTTGCGCATCTGTCGGACCTTCTGCTCGATCTCGTCGACCGGGAAGTCCGACATCGTGACCACGTTCTCGAGGAAGCGCGTGCCGTACGCGATGCGGTGGTCGAAGTCCTCCCAGTTCATCGCCTCGTCGAGGAACGCCGAGACGGCTTCCTCGTGGGAGTCGTACTCGTCGGCGTGCTCGTCGGCCCAGACACGCCAGTCGGGCGCGTCCTGTGCCGCGAGCGTGGAGAGGTTGATGTGGCCGAGGTTACAGGCCTCGTACTCCTCCAGCGGCTGCTCGCCGCAGGGGTTCGTCGCGAGGATGCGGTGGTCGGGGTGCTCCTCCACGTCGAAGGAGTGGCGCTTGTTGACGCGTTCGAGGTAGATCACGCCCGGCTCGCCGTTCTCGTGGGCGCCCTCGATGAGCTGGTCCCAGAGCTTCTCGGCGGGCACCGAGAGCTCCTCGCCGACCTCGACGTGCTCGCCGAGCCCGAACATGTCGTAGAGCTCCTTCGTCTCCGGCGTCGCGATGTGGGGCTCTTCCGTCCGGGGGTTGGTGAACGTGAACTCCTCGCCCTTTTTCAGCGCCTCCATGAAGTCGTCGGTGACGCCGACGGAGATGTTGAAGTTCGAGAGGTGGCCCTCGACGGCGTTGCGCAGGTGTTCGGGCACGCGGCCCTCGTCGTCGATCAGGTCGCGAGCCTCCTCCAGCGCGTCCGCGAAGGAGTTGTGCGTGAAGTCGTCGGGGTCGTTGAGACGGAGCGTGTTCGCGAGGCTCACGTCCTTGTTCTTCGCGTGGATGAACTGGATCACGTCCGGGTGCGAGACGCGCATCACGCCCATCTGGGCGCCGCGGCGGGCGCCGCCCTGGGCGATCGTCTCACACATCTGGTCGAACGTCCGCATGAACGTGATCGGGCCGGAGGCGATCCCGCCGGTCGAGCCCACGGAGTCGCCGTACGGGCGGAGCTTCCAGAACGCGTACCCCATGCCGCCGCCGGACTGGAACACCTCGGCGGCCTCCTTGGCCGTCTGGTGGATGTCGGTGATGTCGTCAGCAGGAGAGTCGACGAAACAGGCAGAGAGCTGCTGCAGCTCGTCGCCGGCGTTCATCAGCGTCGGCGAGTTCGGCATGAAGGAGAGATCCGTCATCAGCGTCTCGAACTCCTCGCGGGTCTCGCGGACGGCCGCCGCGATCTCCTCGTCGAGTTCGGGGACGACGGTGTCGTAGGCGAACTTGTTGACGTTGTGCTCGTTCAGCGTCGTCTCCGTGTCGGTCTCGGCGTCGACGCCCGCACCGAACACGTCCTCGGCGAGCTCGTCGCGCCGCGGGTGGTCGGGCTTGAGCTGTTCGGGCGTGACCGTCACCTCGACGCCCTGGCGCTCGGCCTCGTAGACCGCCTCGGCCAGCGCGATGTTCTTGGCGACGCGGGCGAACAGCTCCTCCTGGTCCTCGACGACCTCGCCGTCGGCGTTCTTCCGGAGGTACCGCGCGGGGAGGATGTTCTGGTAGGCGTTCTCGGTGAGGCGGTCCTCCAGCGTCTCGCCGTCGGTACGCTTGATCGGGAGCGTCAGCTCGTCGGCGCCGAGATCGGGCGAACTCACTGTGCACTCACCCCGTGTGGGCGGATGCGGTTCTCGTCGGGAGTGGGTAGATCGAACATCTGTAGCGGAGAAGTCCTATTCCGTGGACCCGCATTAACCGTTTGGTTCCCGGTACGGTTGCAGTAGTACAAATTCGGTTGTACTGTCTGGTGGCTGTTGCTGGTCATGGTGTGAGGCGTGTGGCCGCCGTCGCGGCACTCGTGTAGGGGTAGGGAAGCGGTCGGTATAACCCTGACCGAACCACGGCGGAAGTGAAACGCGTCCGACGAGACCGCGGTTACTTCGCCGGGTTTTCTACTCGAAGGAAGGGGGTGTTCGTGGGTCACAGCGCCGGTCCGGCGCCCCCGGCCGGCACCGTTTAGGGTCGCCGACCGAAACCTCGGTTCATGTACGACGACGTGCTACTCCCCGTCGCGCTCGGGGAAGCCGAGGACGACCCGGCGGTCGGCCGGGCGGTCGATCTCGCCGCGCAGTACGACGCCACGCTCCACCTCGTGAGTGCGATCGATCCCGCGGTGTTCGATCCGATGACCGTCGAGACCGAGCAGCTCCACGAGGCGCTGGAGGAGGAGGCCGAGGCGGCGGTGGAGACGGCCGCCGAGCGCGCCGAGGAGCGCGGGCTGGACGTGGAGAGCCGGGTCGGTCGCGGCCCAGCGGCGAGCGTGATCGTCGACGCCGCCGAGGCGGTCGACGTGGTGGTGATGGCGACCCACGGCCGCGAAGGGCTGCAACACGCGCTGCTGGGCAGCGTCACCGAGAAGGTCGTCCGGCACTCCCCCGCACCGGTACTGACGGTGCCGCGGTAGATGCGGGCGTTCAGGCTGGCCTACGACGGCCGGGAGTTCTACGGCTTCCAGCGCCAGCCCGACGTGCAGACCGTCGAGGGGACGCTCCTCCGAACACTGGTCGAGGCCGGGATCGTCGACGAGGGGGAGACGCCGCCGAGGTACGCCGCCGCGGGCCGGACCGACGCCGGCGTCTCCGCGGTCGCCCAGACGGTCGCGTTCGAGGCGCCGGACTGGTGTACGCCCGCCGCGCTCAACGGCCGGCTCCCGGGGTCGATCCGGGCGTGGGCCGCCGCGGACGTGCCAGACGGCTTCCACGCGACACACGCCGCGAGCGAGCGGCGCTACACGTACCACCTCCACGCCCCCGACGCGGACGACCGGGCCGCGCGCGAGGCCGCCGAGCGGCTCGCCGGCGAGCACGACTTCCACAACCTCACCAGCGACGAGAGCGGGACCGTCCGGGACGTTTCGGTCCGGCTCGAACGCGACGGGGAGTTCCTCGTCGTCAGGGTCTCCGCGGGCGGCTTCCCACGGGGGTTCGTCAGGCGGCTGGTCGGCGTGCTCGCGGAGGTGGCCGTCGACGGGCAGCCGCTTTCCCGAGTGGCCGAGGTGCTGAGCGAGGAGTCGCTACAGGGCGGCCGCGGCGTCCCGCGGACGGCGGCCGAGCCGCTGGTGCTGACTGGCGTCACCTACCCGGACGTGACGTTCTCGGTCGACGAGGAAGCGCTCGAGAGCGCCCGCGGCGTGTTCGGCCAGCGGCGCGTGGGCGCGCTGGAGCGCGTTCGCGTGACGGAGACGGTACTGGACGGGCTGGGGGAGTAGGTCGGCGGTCGAGAGTCGCGGCGTGGCCGCGGTCGCGCACCGGGCTCAGCGTTGTGCGGCGTTGCTTACTGCGTCGATCTGGTGTCACAACAACCACGGCATGGCGCTCCGCGGTCGCGCGACGGAGCGCACGGCCGGTCGCGCGCCGTGGTTGGTCACTCCCACCCCTCGGGCCACAGCGACGCCGCCTTCATCCCCGTCTCGAACTCCAGTTCCCGGAACGCCTCGGCGAGCTCCTCCTGGTCCAGCCGGTCGGCGTCCGTCGACGCCAGCTCGTCGACCAGCAGCGCGGTCAGGACGCCGTGCTCCCGGATGTTCCGCCCGTCGGCCTTGTCCCGCGTATCGGCGTGGGTGTGCCCCCAGCCGCGCCCGCGCTCGCCGCTGTCGCTGTGCAGTTGGACCGACGGCACGCCCGCACGGACGAACGGCCACTGGTCGCTGAACGGGTGCGGGTCGGACTCCACCTCGATCGGGTGGTTCGCCCGCTCGCTCACGCGCTCGACCGCCTCGCCCGTCGACTCGGAGGTGTGTGTCAGCGCGACCAGATCGCGGAACCGCCCGCCGCCGTCGACGTTCACCACCGCCGCCACGTCGTCGTGGTCGACCGACTCCGCGAGGTGTTCGGCGCCGAGCAGCCCGACCTCCTCGCAGCCGACGGCGACGACGCGGACGCCGCGGTCCAGTCCGTTCTCGGCCTCGCTGAGCACGCGGGCGGCGGTGAGCACCGTCGCGACGCCGCAGCCGTTGTCCAGCGCGCCCTCCGCGATGTCGTGGCCGTCGTAGTGGGCCAGCAGGAGGAGTTCGTCGTCGGTGTCGGGGCCGAGGCGCCCCTGAACGTTCTGGCTCCGCCCCGTCGTCGTCTCGGCGTCGACGGTGAGGCGGACCCGAACGTCGTCCTCGGCGAACTCGGTGAGCCACGCGCCGGTCTCCTTGCTCACGCCGACGGCGGGCGCCTCGGCCTCGCGGCCGAACGTGAGCGAGCCCGTCGGGGGAAGCTGGCCGGGCACGTGGTTGACGAACACGAACGCCGCCGCACCCTGCCCGATCGCGTAGCCGAACTTCTCCATCCGGTGGATGAACCGCCCGCCCTCGGGCGTCGTCGTCGAGGCGACGACGATCTTCCCCTCGACGTCGAGCTCGTCGATCTCCTCGGGCGTGCCGTAGCCCGCGTCGACCAGTTCGCCCTCGACCTCCCCTGCCGGGGAGTACGGCAGCGCGATCGTCTCGAACTCCCGCTCGACCGGCGATCGAACGCGGAGCGAGGAGTCCCCGCGCTGCCAGGCCTGCATCTCGAAGGGGTCCTGCTCGACCTCGCGGACGCCCGCGTCGCGGAACGCGTCGGCGACGATATCGGCGGCCCGGGCCTCCCCCTCGCTTCCGCCCATCCGGCTTCCGATCGCGGTGAGGTCGGTGAGGAACTCGCCCGGTCGGTCGTCGATCCAGGTTCGGCCGATCGCGGCGTCGAATCCGTCCATGCCCCGGCGTGTGGGAGGGCGGCCCAAAGACGTTCCGGGCGAGTGTGGCGGCGGACGGAAAACACGGCAAAACCGGCCGCCTCGTCGGGTGAAGTGGGAAGACTTACCACCGGATTCGACACTACAGTATCACGATGAGCACCGTCCCCGAACGCGAGGACATCGACGAGGAGTACCAGTGGGATCTGGAATCGATCTTCCCGGACGAGCAGGCGTGGCAGGAAGCCTACGACGACGTGGAGGCACGCGTCGACGACCTGCGGGCGTACGAGGGTCGCGCGACCGAGAGCGCCGAGACGCTGGCCGAACTGCTCGAACAGTACGAGGCCGTGATGCGCGACGTGTCGAAAGTCGCCGCCTACGCCCGCCTGCGCTCCGCCGAGGACACGCGGAACCAGGAGTACCAGGCGCTCGCCGCCAAGGCCGAGTCGCTGCAGTCCGACGCCTCCAGCGCGACCAGCTTCCTCGAGCCCGAACTTCAGGAGCTCGACTGGGACGAGGTCGAGGAACTGATGGCCGAAGAGCCCGCGCTCGAGGAGTACGAACACTTCTTCGACGACGCGCTGCGGATGAAACCCCACACGCGCTCCTCCGAAGTGGAGGAACTCCTCGCGGACCTCTCCGAGGTCACGGGGGCGCCGTCGGACATCTACGGGATGCTCTCGAACGCCGACCTCACGTTCCCCACCGTCGAGAAGCCCGACGGCGAGGAGGTGGAGATCACCCAGAGCAACTTCACGAAGCTCCAGAAACACGAGAACCGCGAGTTCCGCCGTGAGGTGTACGAGCAGTACTACGAGACCTGGGACGACTACCGCAACACGGTCGGAACCGCGCTCCAGAACAGCACGAAGAAGGACGTGAAGCTGGCCCGAGCGCGGAACTACGACACCGCCCGCGAGGCCGCCCTCGACGGCACGAACGTGCCGACTGAGGTGTACGACACGCTCGTCGACACGGTCCACGACAACCTCGACTACCTCCAGCGCCACGCCGACCTCAAGCGACAGGCCCAGGGCGTCGACGAACTCGGCATGCACGACCTCTACACCTCGCTCACCGGCGAGGAGGGGCCGGAGATCACCTACGAGCAGGCCAAGGAGTGGGTCGTCGAGGCCGTCGCGCCGCTCGGCGACGAGTACCAGGCCCGGATGGAGCAGGGGCTGGAGAGCCGCTGGGTCGACGTGTACGAGAACCGCGGGAAGCGCTCGGGCGCGTTCTCCTCGGGGACGTACGACACCCAGCCGTTCATCCTGATGAACTTCCAGGACGACGTGAACTCGATGTACACGCTGGCCCACGAGCTCGGCCACTCGATGCACTCCGAGTTGGCCAGCGAAGCCCAGCCGTGGCAGTACTCCAGCTACGAGATCTTCGTCGCCGAGGTCGCGAGCACGGTCAACGAGACGCTGCTGACCCACTACCTGCTCGAGAACGTCGACGACGACGAGATCCGCGCCCACGCGCTGGACCAGTACCTCGAACGGTTCCGCTCGACGCTGTACCGCCAGACGATGTTCGCGGACTTCGAGCAGCGCATCCACGAGCGCGCCGAGAACGGCCAGCCGCTCACCCCCGACGCGTTCGACGAGATCTACGGCGACCTGAAGGGGACGTTCTACGCCAACGCCGACGTGGACGACCTGATCGCCAAGGAGTGGATGCGCATCCCCCACTTCTACTACAACTTCTACGTCTACCAGTACTCGACCGGGATCTCCGCGGCGGTCGCGATCGTCGAGAAGATCCGCGAGGAGGGCGAGCCCGCGGCCGCGGACTACCGCGCCGCGCTCGAAGCCGGCGGCAGCGAGTACCCCATCGACGTGCTCGACATCGCGGGCATCGACATGACCAGCGCCGACCCCATCGAGTCCGCGCTGTCGGTGTACGGCGACCGGCTCGAGGACGCGGCCGACCTGCTCGACCTGAACTGACGCGACGCCCGCTTTCGCGTTCCGACCGACGTACGCGGTTGGCGGCTGGAGCGAGCGATTCCCCGACCCAAAGGCACATTTACGCCTACCCCTTAACCGAACCAGAGAGATGTCACGCAGCCCGTCCCTTCCCGACCGCCCCCGCTTGGACCTGGACCCCGAGATGTCACAGGCCGAGCGCCTGGAGGCGATCCGGGAACACTTCGAGCGGCTCGTTCAGGTCAACGAGGAGCTGAACGAGCGCCTCCAGGACGCCGAGGGGCGCAAGGAGGAGCTCCGCGACGAGGTCGACCAGCTCAAGCGCCGCAACGAGACGCTCAAGACGTCGTCGCTGTATCTGGCGACCGTCGAAGAGCTGACCGACGACGGCGTCGTCATCAAACAGCACGGCAACAATCAGGAGGTGCTGACCGAGCTCTCCCCCGCGCTGAAGGGAGAGGTCGAGGCGGGCGACCGCGTTGCGATCGACGACTCCTTCTCCGTCCAGGAGCTGCTCGACGACGAGACCGACGCCCGCGCACAGGCGATGGAGGTCGAGGCGTCGCCGGAGGTCACCTACGCCGACATCGGCGGCATCGACGACCAGATCCGCGAGGTGCGCGAGGCCGTCGAGGACCCCCTGATCAACGCCGAGACGTTCCGCGAGGTCGGCGTCGAGCCCCCGAGCGGCGTGCTGCTCCACGGCCCGCCCGGGACGGGGAAGACGATGCTCGCGAAGGCCGTCGCGAACGAGACCGACGCGACGTTCATCAAGATGGCCGGCTCCGAGCTGGTCCGGAAGTTCATCGGCGAGGGCGCTCGCCTCGTCCGTGACCTGTTCGAGCTCGCGAGCGAGCGCGAGCCCGCCGTCATCTTCATCGACGAGATCGACGCCGTCGCGACGACGCGGACGGACTCGAAGACCTCCGGCGACGCCGAGGTCCAGCGCACGATGATGCAGCTGCTCTCGGAGATGGACGGGTTCGACGACCGCGGCGAGGTGCGCATCATGGCCGCGACCAACCGCTTCGACATGCTCGACGAGGCGATCCTCCGGCCCGGCCGCTTCGACCGCCTCATCGAAGTGCCCAAGCCCGACGTGGAAGGGCGCAAGCGCATCCTCGAGATCCACGCGAGCGAGCTCAACCTCGGCGACGACGTGGACTTCGACGAGCTCGCCGAGGCGCTGGAGGGGTACTCCGGCGCCGACATCGCCGCCCTCACGACCGAGGCCGGGATGTTCGCGATCCGCGACGGCCGCGAGGAGGTCCGGACGACCGACTTCGAGGACGCCCACGAGAAGATCGAGGAGACCTCGGAGGAGGCGCCGACGACCGGCCCGGTCGCGTTCCAGTAACGGGCTGATGAGCGCCGGCGACCGGCTCCCGGACACCCATCCGGCGCAGGGACTGGCGCTGGCGGCGCTGCTGCTGTTTCTCGGCGTACTCGTCGTGTATCTCGACCGCCCCGGGTACACGCCGCTCCGGCTGCTGCTGTTCGGCACACTCGCCGGCGCGGCCGTCCTCGGCACGGCCGGCGCTGTCACCGGGCGCGCGTGGCTCGCGGCCGTCGGCGCCGGACTGCTCGCGCTGCTCGGCCTGCCGCAGGCGGTGCTGTGGATCTTCGTCCTCCCGACGGCGGGCGTGCTCGCCGGGGTGAGCCTCCTGATCGCGCTCCGGGAGCGCAGAGCCGAACGCGGGTAGCACCACAAAGCGTTTCACGGCATCGACACCAGCGCCGGGCATGGTCCCCGGCATCGTTCCCGACGTGCTGCTGTTCCTCCTCGCCCTCTGGGTGTTCGACAGCGCCGCGCTCCTCCCGATCCTGATCTCGAGCGCGGTGAGACGCCTGTTCGCCGACTGGCCGACCGACTACCTGATCCCGAACTACCTCGCCGGGACGACGGCGTTCGCGATCGTCCACTTGGTGGCGATCTTCGTTCCCGTCGCGCTCCACGGCGGGAGCCTGGAGCGCAACGTGGTCGGCTGGCTCGCCGGGATGACGCTGGTGAACCTCGTGCTCTGGTGGCTGGTCGTCGGGGTGGCGCTCCCGCTTCTCGGCCGGTGGCGGCCCAAAGCCGACGGCGAGTACGACGGCCGGATCGCGCTGACGTTCGGCGTGATCACCTACGGGGTCGCGACCGTCGTGATCGGGTTCGTGATCGTGGTCATCGTCATCGCCGTCGGCTTCCCGGGGTGAGTCCGTAGCCCCTTTCTCCGCCCGGCGTCGAGATCGGCCGTGAGCAGCATCATCCACGTCGTCGCCGGCGCCGGCACCGCGCCGACGGAGAAGGCCGCCTACGACGCCGCGCTGGCCGACGCGAACCTTCACAACTACAACCTCGTCCCCGTCTCCTCGATCGTCCCGGCCGACGCCGAGGTGGTAACCGTCGAGCAGGCGCCCGATCTCGGCCCGGCGGGGAACCGCCTCAACGTCGTGCAGGCCGAGCGGAGCGCGGTCGGCCCCGAGACCGTCGCCGCCGGTATCGGCTGGGCGACCGGGCCCGGCCCGGGGCTGTTCTACGAGGCCGACGCCGAATCCGAGGTCGACGTGCAGTCCCGGCTGGAGGCGGGGCTCGCGGCGGGGCGGGAGCTCCGAGAGTGGTCGTTCGACCACGAGGAGACGCTGATCGAGTCGGCCGAGGCGGCGCCCGGCGAGCACACGTGCGTGGTGGCGTTGGCGGCGTACGGCGAGAGCGAACCGATCTGTTGAGTTTTCGGTCGATTCGTCGGTGGCGTCCCTTTCGGGTGGATTTCTTCCATCGATCTGGCTCGTCGTGAACGAGTGAGTAGCACCGACACCACCGTGAAAGCCCCCTGCCCGCTCCAGTCGGGGGGCTCGCTGCGGTCCTCGGCTCACTTCGTTCGCCTGCGGTCCTTGCGTCGCCCACCTTCCCGGAGCGGCCAGCCCCTTTCAGTCCCGCCCGACCGCACAGCCCACACACCTCCCCAGCCGACTCGGTCGCTTCGCTCCCTCGTCCCTCGCGCTGAGGCGCGACACGAAGTCGCGCCCGCTTTCGCGCCACCGCACCGCCGGCGATCCGTCAGCGCAGCCGGGAGAACTGGAGAGGCGTCCAGAAAGACCAAAACGATCCGCCTGTAGGCCTACCCCATGGAGTGGCTCCCCGTCCTCGCGTATCTCGCGCTCGTCGCGGCGTTCACCGCGATCGGCGCGCCGATCGCCGCCGCCCTCTTCGAGCACCTCCCCCGGAAGGGCGCCGCGTTCGCGCTCCCGACCGCACTCGTTCCGTTCGCGATCCTGATCTTCTGGATCGGCCAGCTCACGTTCGGCCTCCACACGCTGCTGCTCGGGCTCGGGATCGTCCTCGCCGGCTCGGTGCTCGCGTGGCGCCGCGGCGCCCGCCCCGACTGGCGGTCCGTTGGAGCGATGTACGGCGTGTTCGTCGTCGGCTTCGGGATCATGCTCGCGTTCCGGGCGGCCAACCCCGCGATCACCGCCGCCGCCGGCGAGCAGTTCCTCCACTTCGCGCTGGTGAACACGCTCGAACGCGCCGAACAGCTCCCGCCCGAGGACGTCTGGTTCGCCGGGAAGCCGCTGCGGTACTACTACGGCACCCAACTGCAGGTCGCGAGCCTCGCGATGCTGACGGGAACGGCGATGCGCTACGGCTTCAACCTCGGCATCGCGACGTTCTACGGGATGCTGTTCGTCGCCGCCGCGGGCGTCGGCGGCGCGCTCGTCTCCCGCCGCGGCGGCTCGCTCCGAGTCGGCGGCGTCGCGGGCGCGTTCTTCGTCGCGCTCGGCGGCGCGGCGACCACGGCCGTCCGGCTCGCGACGCCGTACCTCCCCGACTCGGTCCGCGGGATCGTCGAGCAAGCCGCGTTCGGCTTCGTCGCCCAGCGCTTCGAGGGCGGCGACCTCGCGGCGACCGTCGCGAACCTCTCTAAACCGCTGGACTGGGGCTGGTGGTACACCCGCTACGTCGTCCCGGGAACGATTCAGGAGGTGCCGCTGTACTCCTTCGTGAAAGCCGACCTCCACGGCCACACGTTCGCGAACCCCTACGTCGTGTTCGCGGCGGCGCTGGCGCTTTCGTACTACGTCACGCCGGCGGCCGAGCGGAAGCGGCGGCTCGCGCTCGTCTTCGGCGGTCTCGGCGCCGTCGCCGGCGTGTTCGGCTTCATGAACACGTGGTCGCTGCCGACCGCCGCGGGGCTGGCCGCCCTCGCGGTCGGCGCCGCCGACGCCCACCCCGCGACGCTGCTGCCCGACTCGCTGGCCGACCGCCTCCAGCCCGCTTCCGCCCCCGAGAGCCGCGCCGAGTGGCTGGCGCACGAACTGTGGCGGGTCGCGCTCTCGGCCGTCGCCGCGGTGATCGTGCTCGCGATCGGCGTCGCGATCGCGTCGCCGTTCCTGATCTTCGGCCACGTCCCGAGTAACGAGGGGATCGGCTTCCTCCCGCCGCGCAGCCCGCTGCCGGCGTTCCTCGTCATGTACGGCGGCCTCGTGACCGCGTTCGCCGCGTACGTGGCCGCCCGGGGGTGGCCCGCGGTCGACGAGCTCTCGGCGCCGTGGCTCGGCGCGATCGGCGTGCTCCTCCTCGGGACGATCGTCGCAGCGGCGGTGATCGAGAACTTCGCCGTCCTCGCGCTGCTCGGGGCGCTGATCGTCGCCGGCTGGCTGCTCGTGCGCTCGGGCCGGGCCGGCTTCGGGATGGTGCTGCTCGTGGCGGGTGCGGGCCTGCTCGCCGCGCTCGAACTGGCCCACGCACGGCTGCCGCTGATCGACAACCCGCGCTGGAACACGTCGCTGAAAGTCGGCGTGCAGGCGTGGACGCTCGGCGCCGCCGGCGCGGCCGCCGCGTCGGTCGCGCTCCTCCGGGAGCACGGCGGCCGGCTGGCGTCACAGATCGAGGCGCTGGGCGAGACCGTCCCGGACTCGCCCGACGCCCGGACGACCGCGACCTCGGCGCTCGCGATCGTACTGGTCGTCGCCGTCGTCCTCGCGACCGCGGTGTTCCCCGTGATGATGGTCGCCGCCGAGATCGGCGGCCCCGTCGCGGGCGGGCACTACGACCCCTCGCTCGACGGGATGAAGGCCGTCGAGAACTTCCACGCCAACGAGTACGAGGCGCTGCAGTGGCTCGACGAGCGCTCGGGCCGACCGACGATCGTCGAGGTGCCCGGCGCCTCCTACGACTGGACGAGCCCGGCGTCGACGTTCTCGGGGCTGCCCACGGTCGTCGGGTGGGATCATCAGGCCGAGTACCGCAGCATGGACGCCTACGAGCGCCGGGTCCGCCACGTCGACATCATCTACGCCGGCGACTGGGAGCGCGCCGCGGCGCTGCTGGAGCGCTACGACGTGACGTACGTCTACGTCGGGCCGAACGAGCGCGAGGTGTACGGCGACTCGATGCGGTCGTTCGACCGCGAGGCGTTCTCGGTCGCGTTCGAGGGCGGCGCGGTGACGATCTACGAGGTCGACCACGCCGCGCTCGACGAATCGACGGACGGCAGTTCCTGAGCCCAGCGCGACGCCGTGGAGGGGTTCGAGAGCTTCCACCGCCGGTGACTTTATCAGGGGATACCGCCAAACACGGGCAAGATGAACGGCACAGATTTCGCCGGAGCGCCGGGTATCATGGGGGGTTCGTCGAACAACGTCGAGCTCTCCCCCGACGAGAAGCGCGGGCTGCGGCGCGCCGTCGCCGGGATCGTCTCCCGCACCGAGTCCTACCTCCCTGACGGCTACGTCGTCGGCTCCGAACTCACCTACGGCTCCGACGGGCCGGAGGCCACCGTCGCGGTCCGCCCGCCGGCGGGCCACCCCGTCAGCGCGGGGTTCCAGCCCGACGCCGACGACATCGAAGCCGGGCTCGACGACGCCGACCGCGACGAGGTCGCGAAGGGACTCGCCGCGAGCGCCGCCGCACAGGTGATGTACGCCATGGGGGACGACCCGGTTCCCGTCGCCCGGTAGCCGAGATGGACCGATCGAGCGCGCGCCGGCTTCGGACCGAGCGACACCGAGCGACCGCCTCGGCCGCCCGTGGTCGGGCGACGACGTGAACGACTCGACCGCCGCGGCCGCGCTCGACGCGTTCGACGAACTGTTCTTCGTCCTCGACGACGGCCACGTCTCGGAGTGGAACGCCGCCGCCGCGGACGCGACCGAGCAGTCGCTGGGGGACCGGCCGTTCCTCGCACTGTTCGACGACACCGACGCGGTCGAGCGTGCGCTCGAACGCGCCGCCACGTCGGGGGACGCCACCGTCGAAGCGGAGCTCACCGGGGTGGGCTGCGCCTACGAGTTCGATCTGGAGCGCCTCGACGGCGGCCGGATCGCCGTCCTGGGACACGACATCAGCGAACGGCTGGCACAGCGCCGCGAGCTGGAGAAACGCGAGCGCGTCCTCAAGCGGACTCACGAGGTGATCGCCGACGGCGACCGATCGTTCGACGAGCAGATCCGGGCGCTGCTCGCGCTCGCCCGCGAGGAGTTGGGGCTCGCTGCCGGCTCGCTCTCGCGAGTCCGGGGCGAGGAAACCAACTTCGAGATCGTCGACGGGGGCGGTCCGATCGCGGAACGGGAGTCGGTTCCGGTCGACGAGTCGTTCTGCGACGTGGTGGTCGCGGACCGGGAGACGCTGGTGATCAACGACGCGCGCACCGACAGCCGGGTCGTCGAGCGCGACACCCACGCCGAACGCGGGATCGCCTGCTACCTCGGCGCGCCCGTCTACCTCGGCGACGAGGTGTACGGCTCGCTGTGTTTCTACGACACCGAGAGCCGGAGCGCGGAGTTCTCGCCGTGGGACGTGACGCTCGTGGACCTGTTGGCCCAGTGGGTGAGCTACGAGCTCCAGCGCCGACAGAACACCGAACGCCTGCGCCAACAGAACGAGAAGCTCGATCGCTTCGCCTCGATCGTCTCCCACGACCTGCGCAACCCCCTGAACGTGGTCTCCGGATCGCTCGAGCTCGCCGAGGAGACGGGCGACGCGGAGCATTTCGAGCGTGCCGAGAACGCGGTCGAGCGGATGGAGACGCTGATCGACGACCTGCTCGCGCTGGCCCGGGCGGGCGACGCGATCGACGGGACCGAACGCGTCGAACTCGCGTCGGTCGCCCGCGAGTCGTGGTCGGGCGTCGACACCGGCACGGCGACGCTGACGATCGCGACCGAGAGCGCGATACTCGCCGACCGGGAGCGCCTCCGGCAGCTGCTGGAGAACCTCTTCCGAAACAGTGTGGAACACGGTTCGCCCGACCCTCAGCAGGGAGAGAACGACGAGCCGGCCGACGAGCCCCCGTCGCCGGCGGCCGACGGCGGCGGCCTCACCGTCACGGTCGGGGACGTGACCGACGACGGACGCGTCGTGGGGTTCTCCGTCGCCGACGACGGGGTCGGCATCGACGCCGACAGTCGCGAGGACGTGTTCGAGAGCGGCTTCACTACCGCCGAGGAGGGTACGGGCTTCGGCCTCGCGATCGTCGGGGAGATCACGGACGCCCACGGCTGGGACGTGTCGCTGGTCGAGAGCGAGGACGGCGGAGCGCGGTTCGAGTTTACCGGTGTCGAACTGGTCGAGAACGAAGCGTAATCGACGCCAATCGGCTGCTCAGTCAGCGACTTGTTGCTACACGATCACGGCATCGACTCCGTGCGACCGACGTGGCGTCGGTCGCCGGTCGCTCGCCGTGGTCGGCGTACACAGCCGCGGCGTGGGCTCGGTAGCCGGGGCACAGAGGCCCCGGCAGCTCACTCGCCGCGGCTGGTTCTCACTTCCCCCAAAACGGATCGCGCTTCCGCATTTTCTCCAGATACGCGTTCAGCGCCTCGCGCTCGTCGGCCGGGATCTCCTCTTTCAGCTCCTGTTCCAGGATCTTCGCGTGCTTCTCGGGCAGGTCGATCCAGAGCTCGTCGCCCTCCTCGATGTCCCGGCCCACCGTCGGGCCGTCGATGGCGACGCTGACGCGGCTGCCCGCGCGGGCCTCGTCCACGTCCTCGCCCTGTTCCTGCATCCCGGAGAGCTCGCCGACGCGCGTGGACTCGCCGTCCTCGAACTTCGCGACGCGGCGGTTGTTCTCGATCGTCCCCGAGAGGATCTCGACGCCGACGACCGCGGGGTCGTTCTGCCGGAACGTGTGGTCTTCGAGGATGCGGAACCGTGCGGGGCGGTGGATCTTGTCCAGCACCGTCTCCTGCTGTTCGCGCTGGCGCTCCTCGACGTACTCCTCGTAGTCCTCGACGAGCTGGTAGATCACGTCGTGGTTGAACAGCTTCACGTCCTGCTGGTCGATCTCGCGCTCGGCGTCGGGCAGCACGTCGACGTTGAAGCCGAGGATCACGCGGTGCTCGGCCTCGTTGGCGGTGCTCGCGACCGCCACGTCACGCGGCGCCACGTCGCCGACCTCCGCGCGGAGGATCGGGATCTCCGCCTCCCGGAGCGCGTTGGCCATCGCCTCCAGACTGCCGAGCGTGTCGGCTTTGACCACCACGCCCTCGTCTGCGGTGTCGACCTCGATCTCGGAGAGCTCCTCCTCGACTTCGGCGATCACGTCCTCCAGCGGCCGGCCGCGAACGACGCGGACCGGCGCGCCGGCCATCGCGTCGTCGAGGTCGGGCGCCGCGAGCTTCACCCCCGAGGCGGCCTGCACCGAGTCGAGGCGTTCGAACTCCGCCTCCGTGCGGATCTCCGAGAGCGCTTTCGGGCGCAGGAGCGCGCGGACCTCCGTCACGATCGGGCTCTCGACGCCGCCGACGACGATGCGGTCGCCCTCCTCGATCTCGCCGTCGTACAGCACCACGTCCAGCGTGGCGCCGAACCCTTTCTCGTCTTTCACTTCGAGGACGGTCCCCTTCCCCGGACCGGTCAGGTCGACCTCCATCTCCGTCTTCATGTAGCGCTGAGAGAGCCCCATCAGCACCGCGAGCAGGTCGGGGATCCCCTCGCCGGTCATCGCGGAGACGGGGACGACGCCGATGTTCCCCTGAAAGTTCTGGACGCGCCAGTAGAGGTCCGCCGAGAAGCCGGCGTCGGAGAGCTCGCCGATGATCTCGTAGAGGTTCTCGTCGAGCCGCTGGCGGGCGCGGTCGGTCTGGCTCTCGTAGGTCTCCTGAACGGGCGCGTCGGCCTGTGGGTTCCAGCCCGGCGTGGTGTCGATCTTGTTCGCCGCGACGACGAAGGGCGTCCCCGTGCGCTGGAGGATGTCCAGCGCCTCCTCGGTCTGGGGCTGGAACCCGTCGTTCACGTCGACGACGAGGACGGCGATGTCGGCGAGCGCGCCGCCGCGGGCCCGCAGCGTCGAGAAGGAGTGGTGGCCCGGCGTGTCGATGAAGAGGAGGCCGGGCAGGTCGAAGTCGTCGGCCATCACGAGGTCGCCGGCCATCGACGACACCGTGTCCAGCGGGACGGCGGTGGCGCCGATGTGCTGGGTGATGGCGCCGGCCTCGCCCTCGCTGACGGCCGAGCCCCGCACCTTGTCGAGCAGGCTCGTCTTCCCGTGGTCGACGTGGCCGAGCACGGCGACGATGGGCGTCCGGAGCGATCCGGGGTCGGTCACAGCGTCCGCGTCAGTGTCAGAGTTGGCGTCGGGCATCGAAAATCACCGAGAGAACGTCTCTTGGCTGTGGAGAGTCGCGGGCGCCAGTTACCTGTTTCGACTCCGCGCGCGGCGCTGCCGGGGCGCGCGACCCGGAGCCAGCCCCGTGGCGTTTATTGCACAGCGCCCTGTTTTGCCGCGCATGGCCGACATACTCGCCGAGAACCTCTCGGGGAAGGCAGTCATGGGCTCGGACGGCACAGAGCTGGGGATGCTGTACAACATCACGATGGACCTCAAGACGGGGGAGCTCCACGACCTGCTGGTCTCGCCCAACGAGGACACCCCGCGCGGGAAAGTCAACTTCGAGCGCGACGAGGGCGGTCGGTTCCGGGTGCCCGTCTCCCGGGTGCAGGCCGTGAAGGACTACATCGTCGTTCAACGGTAAGGATGGAGGTCCTCGACACGTCCGCGTTCATCCACGAGTACCACACCGACGACGAGCAGGTCTCGATCCCGCTCGTCAAGGAGGAGCTGGAGGGCGGCAACGAGTACCGCTTCGACGCGATGGAGGGCGCGGGGATGGAGCTGCACCTCCCCGCCGACGAGACCGTCGACCGCGTGCGCCGGGCCGCCGGCGAGACCGGCGACGCCGACGAGCTCTCCGAGACCGACACGCGCCTGCTCGCGACGGCGTTCGAGCTCAGCGCCACGCTCGTGACCGACGACTACGCGATGCAGAACGTCGCCGAGAAGCTCGACGTGGACGTGCAGGTGATCGCCCGCGAAGGGATCGAGGAGGAACGCGAGTGGACGTTCCAGTGCGCCGGCTGCGGCCGCGAGTTCGACGACGACCGCGAGCGCTGCCCGATCTGCGGGAGCGACCTCACCCGGAAGAACCCGGCCTGACTGTTCTCAGATCACCTGCCAGTACTGGATCGCGTACAGCACCGCGTTGTAGCCGCCGTGCGCGACGGCCGGTACGAGCAGGTTCCCCGTCCGCTCGTAGAGGTAGCCGAGCAGGATCCCCAGCAGGAACGAGAACGCGACGTACGCCAGCGCGCCGCTGCCGCCGCCGATGTAGTGTAGCGAGCCGAACAGCGCGCTCGCGCCGACGATCGACGGCCACGGGCCCCAACTCCGCCGCAGCACGCCCTGCAGCCCACCACGGACCAGTAGCTCCTCGGCCGGCCCGACCACCAGCAGCGAGACGGGCACCATCAAGAGAAAGTACACCGGCGCGTGGGTTTCCGGGTCCAGCGCGGGGTTCTGTGAGGGTGCCACGCCGATCAGCGAGAACGCCCAGAGCAGGACGTACTGGCCGACGAGGAGGACGACCACGGCGCCGACCGCGATCGCCGCCCCTCGACGGCTCGGCACGCGCCCCGACAGCAGCGTTCGGTCCCCCTCGGCGACGGCGAACAGCGCGACCGGCGCGACGAAGCCGAGATACCGCACGGCGGTGCCGACGATCTGGTGCGCCGTCGTCCCCTCGGCGATCCCCAGCGTCGACGCGGCGCCGATCCACAGCGAGCTCCCGAGGCTGAGACCGAGCACCCCCGCGAGGAACAGCGTGATCGCCTGTCCGATCCGGAGCAGCCGGGAGTCCCCCGGCGACGACTGGCTCATCGCCCGGAGCAAGCGCCTGCCCGGGCAAAGCGGTGACGGTCGGGCGTCGACGTTCGCCGTCCGGCCGCGCTACTCCACGACCAGTCGATCCTTCCCGCGTACGGCCTCGGCTTCCTCGAACTCGCCGCCGCCGAGCAGGCCGCGGGCCGCCTTCTTCCCCCACTCCACGGCCGGCTGCGTGAACGTCGAAAGGTCGGCGAGCTCGCCGTAGCAGATGCAGGCGGCCTCCATCCCGAACAGCAGTTCGCCCAGCCCGCGCTCGTCGACGCGGTCGATCTCGATTCGGACGTTCGGGCAGTTCGCGGCCGTGAGGCTCGCCTCGGTCGCCTCGAACTCCGCGTCGAGCAGCGTGCCGAGCGACTGGCCGCCGAGATAGGAAAGTCCTTCCAGATCGGTCTCCGGAATCCCGCGGTCCGTGCGCTCCGTGGGACGGACGAGCGTGACGAGCTTGTCCCGCGGGCCGGCCCGGTACAGTTGAAGCTGTGAGTGCTGGTCGGTCGCGCCGAGCGCTCTGGCGGGGGTCTGGCCCTGCCCGTCCTTCCCGAGGCTCTCGGCCCACAGTTGGGCGAACCACTCCGCGAACGTCTCCAGCGACTCCGCGTACGGCATGAACGCGTTCGTCAGCGCGCCGCGCTGGGCCAGCGCGTACGTCGTCGCGCCGTAGGCGTAGGCGGGCGAGTCGTACAGCGACCCCGCCAGCCGATCGCGCTCGTCGGCCGCGCCGGCGAGGATCGCTTCGAGATCGTGGCCTTGGATCGCCGCGGCGGCGAGCCCGACCGTCGAGAGCACCGAGAAGCGGCCCGGCACGCCCTCGGGCACGTCCAGCGCGGGCAGATCGTGCTTGTTCGCGAGGTTCCGGAGGTTCCCCTCGGGGCCGGTGGTGACGAACGTCCGCTCGGTCCAGTCGACGCCCGCGGCGTCCATCGCGTCGCGGACGACGAGGAAGTTGGAGAGGGTCTCCGCGGTGGTGCCGGAGTTCGAGACGACGTTGACCGCGGTTCGGGAGAGATCGAGCGCGTCGAGCAGCCGGGTGGTGTGCTCGGGGTCGACGTTGTCGAGGAAGTAGGCGTCCACGTCGCTTTCGAGGGCGTTCGCGAGCGTCGCGGCGCCGAGCGCGCTGCCGCCGATGCCGACCGTGAGCACCGTCTCGCTGTCGGCGAAGGGGGCGACGGCGTTTCGGATACGCTCGGGGTCGGCAGTCTCGGGGAGGTTCAGCGAGCGGTAGCCGAACTCGCGGTCGGCCATCCCGTCGGCGATGCGTTCGTGGGCCGCGGCCACGTCGGCGTCCAGTTCGTCGAGGGCGTCGCGGGTGAGTTCGGGGTCGCCGCCGAGCGCGTTGCCGATGTCGGTGCGCATGGGTGGAGTGGTGGGTGGCTGGGGGAAGTAGCTTCTGAGACGGCAGTAGTTGTGGTAGTCGCATCTGGTTCGTTGGCTTCTGAGGGCAGCAACCGTGACAGCAACAGCAGTTCGATGCCTGACCACTTGTGACCGCAGTGTGCCGGGCACGAGGCCCGGCACAGCACCGAGTCCCCACCCCTCCCCCCGCGAGCGCCGTAATTGGCGCTCGCGAGGCGTCCACCGCCACCGCTCAGCAGCGGCGGTGGCGCGCGACGTGAGCGCCTCCGTGCGCGAACGAGCGCGCGAGGGACGAACGAGTGAACGGAGTGAACGAGTGAGTCGGCTGGGGAGGTGCGTGGGCTGTGCGGTCGGGCGGGACTGAAAGGGGCTGCCCGCTCGGCGAAGCACGACGACGCAAGCACTAGAGCGAACGTAGTGAGCGAAGCGCGCAGCGAGTCGCGCGAGCCGAGCGGGCAGGGGCTTTCACGGTGTTGCTGACCCAGCAGTCTCCTTGCAAGCAGAAACAGACAGAGAGGACCATACCGCACCCAACAGGAGACTCGAACCCACAGAGAACGAATCAGGCCCGTCGGAGTTATCCCTCCCCGCACGAACCGAACGCGTATGTTCGACACCTTGGTCATCGCCACCGACGGCTCCGAGAGCGTCCAGCGGGCGGTCGACGTGGCGCTCGACTTCGCCGAGCGGTTCGACGCCGACGTGCACGCGCTGTTCGTCGTCGACGAGGGGCAGATCGAGTCCTCGCCCGAGAGCGTCCGCGAGGAGCTCCGCACGGGGCTGGAGGACGACGGCGAGGACGCCGTCGCCGCGGTCGCCACCCGCGCGGAGAGCGCCGTGACCACCGCCGTCCGGGAGGGCCGCCCCGCTGCGACCATCTCCGACTACGCCCGTGAGGTCGACGCCGACGTGGTCGCCATCGGCACACGCGGGCGTCACGGCGAGAACCGCTACCTGATCGGCAGCGTCGCCGAGAGCGTGGTCCGGCGCTGTCCCGTCCCGGTGCTGACCGTCCGGCAGTTGGAAGGGGAAGCCGACGGGGACCACGGACCGGAAGCCACGGCGTAGGGCGTTCCACGGCGCTTATACCCCGGCTCGCCGACCGTCGTGTATGGACGACGAACTCATCGAGACGAGCGAGCTCTCGCTGCACCGGCGCTCGCTGCTGCCCGGGAAGGGCTTCTTCTACCCCGACTCGCTGGAGGAGGACCGTACCGAGGAACGCGTTCGGGAAGCGGTCGACGGCGCCGACACCGTGGTGATCACCGACTCCGACGCCGACGGGCTGGGCTGTGTCGCGCTGATCCGGGAGGCCCGCGACGCCGCGCTCGACGTGGCCCCCTTCGAGGAGGCGCTGGCCCAGGAGATGGCCGACGAGGAGGCGGAGGACGACGACGAGAAAGGCGAGGACGAGGAGGAGCCCCACGAGCGATCGACCGTCGCGCTGGTCGCCTCCGGCCCGGGGGACATCGAGGAGTCCCTCGAACTGGTCGCCGAGTACGTCGAGGCGGGGACTGATCTGTTCGTCTGTGACATCTGCCCGGACAGCTACGAGTACATCGCCGACGATCTGGAGACGCTGGTCGATCGCTGCGGCGAGGTGCGGTGGTTCGATCACCACCAGTGGGGCGAGGAGCTGGAGCAGCAGGTCCGCGACGCCGGTGTCGACCTCGTGATCGGCGACAGCGAGGAGGAGTGCACGACCGACGTGGCGCTGCGCTCGCTCGACTACGCGTTCGACGAGCGCTACGCCGAACTCGCGGAGGTCACGCGCGACCACGACCTCTGGCTGAAGCAGGACGAGCGCAGCGACGACCTCGCGGACTACGCCTACTGGAGCGGCCCGGAAGAGTACGCCACGGTCGTCGGCGAGTACGGCGCCGCGCTGCCGGAGACGGTGCTCGACTACGTGGAACACCGCCGCGTCGAGAAGGAACGCCGCATCGAGGCCGCGGTCTCGCGGGCGAACGAGCGACAGATCGGCGACTGGACGGTCGGGTTCACGTACGGCCGCTGCTCGCAGAACGAGGTCGCCGAGGCGCTGCGGGAGCAGGGCTGTGACGCCGCGGTGATCGTCAAACCCTCCGGCAGCGCGAGCATCCGCGGGTCGGAGGGGTTCGAGCGCTGCCACGAGGTCGCGGGGCAGGTCAACGGCGGCGGCCACCCGAAAGCCGCGGGCTGTAAGCCGGATATCTACGACGACATGCTGGACATGGCCCAGCACTGGACGACGGAGGGGCAGGCGGCGCGGACGGTTATTCGGCGCGCGTTCGAGGCGTTAGCTGAAGAGTCGGACTGAGTCGTTTTCGGGGTTTGGGGTACTCTTTCCGGGGTTGGTCGTGTCGATGGCCGCGGCAGCGTCTCGATCGGTGCCTTCTGAGACCGCGACAGCAGCTCGATGCCTGACCACTTGTGACCGCAGTGTGCCGGGCACGAGGCCCGGCACAGCACCAATTCCCCACCCCTCCCCCCGCGAGCGTCGCCGAGAGTCGAAGACTCTCGGCTGCCAACCAGAACGCGAAGCGTTCTGGTGACGCCGTGAGTGGCGCTCGCGAGGCGTCCACCGCCACCGCCCAGCAGCGGCGGTGGCGCGCGACGTGAGCGCCTCCGTGCGCGAACGAGGGCACGAGGGAGCTTTGCTCACTCGGAGGACGAGTGAGGGCGAAGCCCGAACGAGTCGGCTGGGGAGGGAGCGAGGCGGGAAAACGCGACCAACGGGAGCGGGAAACCGCCTCGATAGCGAGCGGCGAACGAAGTGAGCCGCGAGCGGTGTGGGCTGTGCGGGGCGGTGCGGTCGCAAGTGGTCTACGAACGAGCTGCTGTCGCCGTCGCTGTACGCGGTCGCTGTTCCATCCGAAACGCAGTCGAGAACGACAGTACCGACAAAACCAACCCGGACCTACTCCGCCGACCGACTCCCGACCACCCACTTCTCGGAGTACGACTCCCCGCAGGCACACTTCGCATACGCATGGATCACGTCACCGTCGGCGTACAGCCCGCCGACCTCGGGGTTCTCGGCCTCCGCGAACGCGAACACGTACTGGACCTCGTGTTCGTCCCCCTCTCCGGCCGGACACTCACCGCCCGAAAGGTCGGCGTCGACGCTGCCGCCCTCGCCCATCGCCTCCTTCGCGAACTCCATCGCGTCCTTGCCGGTGCCGGCGTCGAACAGCTTCCGGCCCTGCTCGCCGGGGCGGACGAGCACGACGCCGCCGTCGACTTCCTCGCCGGCGTCAGCCAGCTTGCCCGCGTCGTCCAACTGATCCTCGGCGAGAAACAGCGCCACGTCCTCCAGCCGCTCGCCCGCGAGGAACTCCGAGAGCTTGCTCATACCCCGACGAGGCGCCTGAGCGGGAAAAAGCGACCGCGTTCCGGTCGGCTCAGTCGAGATCGAACGGGTCGTCACCGGCGCCGTCCGGATCGCTACCCTCGCCGTCCAGATCACTCGCGATATCCTGCAGCGACCCGCCCGGCCCGCTGGTGTCGCGGTAGAACGTCCGCTCGCCCGGCAGCCTGATCCCGTAGCGCTCGCCGGGGTCGATTTCGTCGACCTCCACGGGATCGCCGGGCTCGCGCTCCTGTGCCTGCAGCCACTCGACCAGTCGGTTCTCGGCACGGCCCGGATCGCGGGCCTCGCTTTTGAGGTCGTAGGCGCCGCGGAGCAGGAACCCCGAGCGGTCCTCGCGCACCTCGGCGTGGCGCTCCTCGCCGTCGATCACGACACGCACGAACGAGCCGGGTTCGAGGTCGAGATCCGCCGGGAGTCGGAGGCATGGTCGGCGGGTGCCGCCGCTGCGCGCGACTTCGGCCCGTTCGGTGCGAACGCTAGCGTGGTCGCTGGGGATGCGATCGGCCATCGAGAGGTGAGAGAAAGCTTACTCCTCGTCTTCGTCGGCGCCCTCGCCGAAGGCGGCCGCGACGTCCTCGTCGCCGATCACCTTGGCGTTGACCTGCGCGCTCTCCTCGCTGAACTCCGCGCCGCGAACCGTGACGCGGCGTCGCTCGCCGTCCTTCTCGGGGTGGTAGCCGACGCCCCCCTCGAGCAGGAGCTGCTTGAGGTTCGAGCCGGAGACGTCCTCGCGCATCGGTCGGCCGGCAGCGTCCGAGCCGCCGGTCAGTTTCAGCGTGGACTCCGAGAGCCCGACGACGTCGCCGTCGACCTCCTCGCCCAGCGAGCGCCCGATGAATCGGTTGGCGTCCTGTCCGTCGACCTCCGTCTGGTACGTGTTGCCCGTGTCGGGGTCCGACACGACGAGCTTGAGTTCGGCCATACCCGAAAATCTCGGCCGCGGCTGAAAAACACGTCGAAACCGCCCGTTCCGGCGGGGGTGGGCCGAGCGCGGCCGTTACTCCTCGCCCGGCAGCAGCGCGGCGGGCTGTCGCTGGACGAACAGCACGCGCTCGCTGTCGTCCAGCGGCCGGACGTACAGCCGGCTCTCGCCCTCGGCCTCGATCCGGCGGACCGTCTCCTCGGCGTTCTCGACCTCGTAGTAGATCGGGATCAGCACCGCCCGGCCGGCATCTTCGGCCTTCATCACGACGACGGCGAACACGACGCCGTCCGTTTGGGCGTTGTACGCCTCGTACTCGTCGAACTCGGCGTCGTCGACCGCCTCCTGCACCGCTTCGAACTCGTTGCCCGGCACGAGCACGTCGAACCCCGTGCGGTCGTCCTCGTAGCCGTCGTCGGTCTCCAGCCGGGGCAGCGGCGTCACCGCGCCGGGGCGGAGCTCGACGGTCTCCCAGCCCGACTCCCGGAGCTCTTCGGCGGTGGCCTGCATGTCGTCGATGGTGTCGTCCCAGAGGTCGGTCATGCCCTGCAGCGGGTGTCCGGGGTCCATGCCCGGGTAACGGCCCGTCACGGGTGAAAAGGGTTCGCTTGCGGGACGCCAGCGCTAAACCCCCGCCGGCCCCACTCGGGAGCATGAGCGACGACGCCAGCCTCACTGACTTCGCGGGGAGTGAGGGAGGCGGAGACGACGCTGAAGACGCCGACGAGGGGGCGATCGATCCCGAGGACGGCGCGCCCGATCCGGACGACGCCCCGGAATCGGACGACTCCACCACTGAAACCCCGGAGACACCGACGTTCACCTACACGTCGACGCCCGATGGCGCCGAGTGTGCGGCCTGCGGCGCGACGGTGGAGAAGCGCTGGCACGCGGGCGAGGGCGGAGCCGCGGAGAACCCGGATCTCGACCCGGACGCGCTGGTCTGTCCGGACTGCAAGGAGTGGTAGCGGTGATTACTCTCGCTCGAACCCCGCAGCCAGCGTCTCCTCGCTCACGCTGAGCACCGTCGGCCGACCGTGCGGGCACGCGAACGGCTGCTCGCACTGCCCGAGTCGCTCGACGAGTGCCTGTGCCTCGTCGGTTTCCAGCGCGTCACCCGCCTTCAGCGACGGGTGACAGGCCAGATCCGCGAGCGCGTCCTCGCGGGCATCAGCGGGATCGTCGCCGCTCGCGAGCGCCGCGAGCGTCTCTCGGAACGCCCCCACGTCGGCGGGCCGACCCAGCGGCGCGGGGACCGTCGAGAGCTTCACCGTCGCCCCGCCGAACGGCTCGGCGTCGAACCCCAGCGCCGCGAGCTCGTCGGCACGTTCCTCGACGACCGCGGCCTCGGCGGGCGACAGCGAGACAGTTTCGGGGGGCGAGAGATCGACGCGTTCGATCTCCGCACCCGAAACGGCGGCCCGCAGGCGCTCGAAGTTCACCCGCTCGTGGGCCGCGTGCTGGTCGATCACGAGCAGCTCCTCGCCCTCGGCACAGAGCAGGTACGTCTCGCGGAACTGTCCGAGCACCGCGGCGTCGGCCAGCGCTGACTCGTTCTCTTTCGGCGCGAGCGACTCATCCAGCCCCATCGCCACCTCGCCGGACCGCCGGAGATCCGCGGTTGTGAGCGCGTCGTTCACGCCGGTCTCGACCGCCGCCTCCACCGCGTCGCGCGCCGAGAGCGCGACCTCCGCCTTCGCGGGGTGGACGTTCGCGTCGACGGTTTCGGGCGGCAACGACACCGCGACGACCGCGATCGGGTGCCGGCCGTCGGGCAGCAGCGTGCCGTAGCCGCGTTCGATCGCGCGACGGATCCCACCGTCGACGACCGGGCGGTCGTTGATCGCGGTCCGGAGGTGGGAGCGATCGGCGCGCGTCGTGGAAGGGTACGCGAGGACGCCCTCGACGTGGAGCGTCTCGCCGTCCGACAGCGTCGTCTCGTGGGCGAACGTCGTCGACCGCGCGGCGACGTGGCGGTCGTAGACGGCCGCGAGTGCGTCCTCGTAGGCACCGCTGCCGGGCGTCTCGAACACCTCGCGGCCGTCGTGGGAGAGCGAGAACGACACCCCCGGACGGGTGAGCGCGTAGCGCGCGACCAGTTCGGAGATCCGCGCGAACTCCGCGCCCTCGCCGCCCAGCGACGCCAGCCGGGCCGGCCGGTCGGCGAACAGGTCCCGGACGACGACGGTCGTCCCGCGGGCGCGCCCGGCGTCGGTGATCCGGATATCTCCCTCGCCGTCCACGACGAGCCGGGTTCCGGGCTCGCTGCCGTCGCTGGTCACCAGTTCGAGCCGGCCCGCATCGGCGATACTCGGCAGCGCCTCGCCCCGGAAGCCGAGGCTCGTCGTCGCCGGGAGCGCCGCGGCGTCACGGAGCTTGCTCGTCGCGTGCCGTTCGACCGCACGCGCGGCGTCGGCGCGGGCCATCCCGTGGCCGTCGTCCGCGACCCTGATCCGTTCGGTGCCGTCGCCGTCGACGTCGATCCGGACCGAGTCCGCACCGGCGTCGAGTGCGTTGTCGAGGAGTTCGCCCACGACCCGCGCGGGCCGGGTGATCACCTCGCCGGCGGCGATGCGATCGACCGTCGCCTCGTCGAGATGCTCGACCGTCGGCGGGTCGGCCTCGTGGCTCATTCGTCGGTGACGCGGTCCTGAAGCTCCTGCAGGCGGTTCAGCGCCTCGATCGGGGTAGTGCGAGCGAGGTCGATCTCGCGGAGTTCGGCTGCGATCTCGTCGCCGTCCTCGGGCTCGGTTCCGGGCAGCGTCCGCTGGCCCGGCGGCGGGGAGGGTTCGGCGTCGTCGGTGTCCAGCGTGTCGGCGGTGTCCACGCCTGCGCCGTCGGTCGCTGCCTGCGTCGGCTCCGGCGCCGCGTCAGCCGTCGCCTCCGCAGCCGCTTCGTCGTCTTCGACCAGCTCCCGCGAGCGGTCGACGACCGGCTCCGGCACGCCGGCCATCCGCGCGACTTCGACGCCGTAGGAGGAGGAAGATGGTCCCTCGTCCACGCGGTGGAGGAAAGTCACGTCGTCGCCGTCCCGAATCGCGGTGAAGTGGAGGTTGAACACCCCCTCTCGCTCGTCCGCCAGCGCGGTCAGGTCGTGGTAGTGGGTCGCAAACAGCGTCCGGGCGCCCACCTCGTCGTGGAGGAACTCCGTGGCGGCCCGGGCGATCGCGAGCCCGTCGGCGGTGGAGGTGCCCCGGCCCACCTCGTCCAGCAGAACGAGGGAGTCCGCGGTCGCGTCGTGAAGGATGTCCGTGAGTTCGCTCATCTCGCGCATGAACGTCGACTGCCCGCCCGCGATGTCGTCGCTGGCGCCGACGCGAGTGAACACGCGATCGAGCACGGGGAGGCTCGCGGACGCCGCCGGGACGAACCCGCCGGCCTGCGCGAGTACGCAGATCAGCCCCACCTGCCGCATGTACGTCGACTTCCCGCTCATGTTGGGACCGGTGATCAGGGCGACGCTGCCGGCGGGGAGGTCGGCGTCGTTGGGGACGAACTCGTCCTGCGCCTGCGCGACCACGGGGTGGCGGCCGGCCTCGATCTCCAGTGGCTCGTCGCCGTCGTGGAACGTTGGCCGGCAGAAATCCGGCCCGACGGCGACCGTCGCGAGCGAGAGGAGCGCGTCGAGAGCCGCGAGGTCGTCGGCCAAAGCCTGCAGGCGGTCGGCCGCGTCCGCGACCTCCGCGCGCACCTCACGGAAGATGTCGTACTCCAGCGCGTCGGCGCGCTCGGCGGCGCCCAGAATTTCGTCCTCGCGGCGGCGGAGTTCGGGCGTGACGAACCGCTCGGAGTTCTTCAGCGTCTGCCGCCGGCGGTACTCCTCGGGCACCGAATCGAGGTGGCTGTCGGTCACCTCGATGTAGTAGCCGTGGACCTGATTGTGGCCCACTTCGAGGTTGTCGATCCCCGTCCGTTCGCGTTCCTTGGCTTCGAGGTCGGCGACCCACTCCCGGCCCTCGCGTTCGGTCGCGCGCACCTCGTCGAGTTCGTCGTCGAACCCGTCGGCGATCACGCCGCCCTCGGTGATCTCCTGTGGCGGGTCCTCCGCGATCGCGTCCTCGATCAGTGCCCGGGTTTCGGCGAGTTCGTCGAGGTCCTCGCGGAGTCGCTGGAGGCGCTCGGACTCCGCGTCGTCGAGCGCGTCTTTCAGCTCCGGCACGATCGCGAGCGTCCCCGCGACCGAGCGCAGGTCCCGCGCGTTCGCTCGCTCGCGGGAGACTCGCGACACCAGCCGTTCGAGGTCGTACGCCGCGCCCAGTTCGTCACGAAGTTCCTCGCGGAGCAGCGTCCGGGTCGAGAGCTCCTCGACGGCGTCGAGTCGGGCCGCGATCGCGCGGCGGTCGACCAGCGGGCGGCGGAGCCACGACGCCAGCCGGCGCCGTCCCAGCGCACAGACCGTCTCGTTCACCGTCTCGAACAGCGTGTCGCCGTCGCGGTCGCCGCCGGCGCGGTTCTCGAACAGTTCGAGGCTGCGGAGCGCGGCGGCGTCGAGTCGCAGGCAGTCCGCGGGGTCGTAGCGCTGCACGCGGGAGACGTAGTCGAGGGAACCGTCGTCGCCCTGCGTGTACTCGGCGTAGGCCAGCAGCCCGCCCACGGCGCGGGCCTCGACCCCGGTGAAGCGGTCGGGCTCGGCGTAGTTCGCCAGCGTCTCGCGGGCCGCGTCAGCGGCGAAGGCGTCGTCGCCCCAGTCGGTGACTGGGCAGTCGGCGTCCAGATCGGGTGCGCCCGGGCCGGAGAGCAGTTCGGCGGGGCCGACGCGGGCGACCTCCGCCCGCGCGCTCGCACGGTCGGCTGCGGGGGCGACTCGGCACTCGCCGGTGGACACGTCGACGCTCGCGACCGCGAACGCCTCGTCGTCGCCGACGACCGCCGCGACGTAGGTGGAGTCGGGTGACAGCAGTTCGTCGTCGACGACGGTGCCGGGCGTGATGATCTGGGTGACCGCGCGCTCGACGATCCCGGTTGTCTCGCTGGGGTCCTCGACCTGATCGGCGATCGCGACGCGGTGGCCGGCCTCGAGCAGGCGCTCGATGTACTCCGCGGCGTTGTCGACGGGGATCCCCGCCGCGTCGTAGGTGCCCGTTGAGTCCTCCCGCTCGATCATCGTGAGCTCACAGAGCCGAGCGACCTCCTCGGCGATGCCGCAGAACGTCTTGTAGAAATCCCCCACCCGGAACAGCACGAGCGCGTCGTCGTGCTCCCGGCAGCGATCCACGTACTGCTGGAGCATCGGCGTGAGCTCGTCCCGGCGCTCGTCGAGCTCCGGCGGGGGCCCGGTGACCGCAGACATGCCCGAAAGAGGGGTGCCGAAGCGGAAGAGCGTTACGCGAGGGATCGACGCTCAGCTGACGAACTGCAGGAGCTCGTCGCGCTTGGCCTCGCGGAACCGCTGGCGGAGCACCTCCTCCAGCGGCTCGATGCTGCCGGTCTTCGCGGTGATCGGACAGATCGTCTCCCGGTACTGCTGCCACGGCGGGAACAGGCCGAGCCGGTCACAGAGGTCGTTCAGCCGCTCGTCGCGGTCGTCGACCTTGTCCATCTTGTTGACCGCGACGATCGGGTCGACCTGAACGTCCTGCAGGAAGTGGAACATCTCCACGTCGTGAGGGATGTCGCCGTTCTCGCGGTGGCGGTCGATGATGTCGATCACCGCCTTCCCGTCGACGACCAGCACCCCCGCGAGGATGTCGTCGGCGTTCTCCTCGACGTAGCGCACCACGTCGGTCTTGATCCGCTCGCGCTGCTGTTCGTCGACGCCGGACATGAAACCGAACCCCGGCAGGTCGGTGAACATGAAGTCCTGTCCCGCCCAGTCGTAGTGGTTGGGCTGGCGAGTCACTCCCGGCTTCCCGCCGGTGTCGAAGCTGTGGCCCGTCAGCTCCCGCATCAGCGTCGACTTCCCCACGTTCGACCGACCGACGAGGACGACCTCGTCCCCGCGGTTCGGTCGGTTCTCGAAAGGCATAGTCGTCGATAGCCGGCTGCCGGGGTTAACGCTCACGGGTCGGCGAGGACGGGTCGTAAAGTAATAACTGCAATAGAGAAGTCGGTGGCTCCGTCGAATCAGTAGGCTCCCCCCGAAGCGACAATGTTTCCGAACTCGGCTTCTCGGACCCCAGAACGACCGTCCGGCCGGCGTTCGATCGTCGGCGAAATATCCTTCCGTTCGTTTGAGTTATCACTATCCAGCAAAGTTAAGCTGAAGTAAGTCCTCAGTAGGGCATGGTTAATTGGAGAGATCAGACCTCGGTTCTCGCGCTCTTACTCGGGTTATTGCTGGCGACGCTCTACCTGCGAACCAACGTCCCGTCGTTTCTCACGGTCACCGCATCGATCACGTTTGTCTTTCAGTTGATGCTCGCCGGCACGGTAATCGCGATCCTCCGGAACGAAGCCGGGATGTCCACTTTCGGGGTGTTCGGGCCGGCGATCCTGGCGTTCGCGTGGGTCGAGGTGGGCCCACTTTGGGGCTTTTTGATGATCGCGTACCCGTTCGTCGTGACCGTCACCGCCCGAACCACGTTGACCGGGCTCGACCTCGGTACGCCACACAGAGTCGCGGCGCTGCTGGTGATCACGGGGATCGCGGTGTTCACCATGCAAGCTGTCGGGCAGGTACGAGGAATCCCATCGCTGAACGCGGTGTTGCTGTTCCCGATAATCCTGACCACCTGGTACGCCGAACGATTCGTCGAGAGCGTCGTCGAAACCGGCTGGGCCCCGGCGTCCCGGCGGTTGACGTTCACGCTCGTCGGGGTCGTCGCAGCCGCGCTCGTCGCCGGGGCCGATCCGATCGTCTCGTTTGTCAGCCAGAACCCCGAAAGCTGGGTCGGGCTCGCGGCGATCAACATCTTCCTCGGAGCGGGCACGAACATCCGGCTGGGCGAGTACCTCCGGTTCAGACGCCTCACGCGGTCGCTCGGCGACGACGCCAGCGGCATCCTCACGATGCGAACACGGAATCGGGACTTCATCAGCCGGTACAATCCGGCACCGCTCATGTCGGGGTTCACGAAGGTGAAGATGAAGCGGCTGCTCCACGGACTCGACATCCCGACACCGGAGACGTTCATGCTCCTCGACGACGAGTCGGGGCTGGAGCGGTTCGACTCGTTCCTCGAGGAGCACGATCGGTTCGTCGTCAAGCCGGCCGACGGGAGCGGTGGACGGGGGGTGCTGGTCGTTCGTGGCCGTGCGGGTTCCGACGGAGCCTTCACCACGAACCGGGGTGAGCTCACGAGGGAGGAGGTCGTTTCCCACGCCCGAAACATCTGTGTCGGCGGGAACGGGGACTACGGTGCCCGGAACAGCGCGATCGTCGAAGCGGTCGTCGACCCCGACGGGCTGTTGGCCAGCCGCGTCGAGAGCGGCGTCCCGGACCTCCGTGTCATCGTTCTCCAGGGGATACCGATAATGGCGATGTCACGGCTGCCGACGGTCGAGTCGAAGGGGACGGCCAACATTCACACCGGCGCCGTCGCCGTCGCCGTCGACATCGCGTCGGGGACGGCGTCGGGCGGGTACCAGCAGACACGGAACGCCTTCGTCGATACCCACCCCGATACGGGGGCGTCGCTCGAGTTCAGGATCCCGAACTGGGAGTCCGTACTCCAAACGGCGTCACGCGCGTCCATCGCGTCTGGATTCGGCTACACCGGCGTGGACATCGTCTTCGACGCCGATCGGGGCCCGATGGTTCTGGAGGTGAACCGCCGGCCCGGGCTCGGCATCCAGAACGCGAACATGGACGGCCTGCTGCGCCGGCTCCGGTTCGCGGAGTCACGGGCGGACGACGTCCAGTTCGTGACTGCACACGAACGCGTCCGCCGAGCGATGTGGTGGGCGGAACAGGGCTGGGAGGCGACAGAGTCCGAGAACCCGCCGGCACAGCCGCGGAAACAGGAGGTCCGCCAATGACCCGGGAACGCTCCTGGAACCGACTCATGGCGGCCCTGATGACGGTGAGCCTGATCCTCCTCCCGCTCGTGCTGATCGCCGTCCCGCCGTTCACGAGGGGGCAGTTCCCGGGCCCGCTGACGAGGATGGACGCGATCGTCGGCTTCTTCGTGCTCGTCCCGCTGGGCTTCGCGCTGGTGGCCACGTATCGGGTTGCGCAGTACCGCGGCCTCGTCGGCGCCGAAGAGGACTCCCTCTGACAGCCCGCGACCGGCCTCGATCCGTCCATCGACGCTCCTCAGCCCGAAAGAACACGCTTAGGGGGTGACGGCACCCCTCAGTTCGGCGGCGCCGCAGTGTCACCGTCCCGCCGCTCGCGCCGCGCCCGGTCGTCGCCTATTTGTTCGGTCCCCGAGAGACACAGCCGTGCGACTCGTACAGGTGATGATCCCCGCCGGGAAGCGGGAGGCCGTGCTCTCGGTGCTGGACGAGAACGGGATCGACTACGCGCTGTCGGACGAGACCAGCGGCCGGCGCTACACCGGCGTCGTCTCGTTCCCGCTGCCGACCAACGCCGTCGAACCCATCCTCGACCAGCTCAGAGAGGAGACCGGAATCGACCGCGACGCCTACACGGTGGTGCTCGACGCCGAGACGGTCGTCTCCGAGCGCTACGACCAGTTGGAGAAGGAGTGGACCGAGGGGGCGGAGGGCGAGCGGATCGCCCGCGACGAACTGGTCACGCGCGCGGCCGATCTCGCGCCGGACTGGGTGCCGTTTCTGGTGATGACGGCGGTCAGCGCCGTCGTCGCGACCGCGGGGCTGCTGCTCGACTCGCCGGCAGTCGTCGTCGGCTCGATGGTGATCGCCCCCTTGATCGGGCCGGCGATGGCCACCAGCGTCGGGTCGGTCGTCGACGACCGCGAGCTGTTCGTGCGCGGGATCAAGCTCCAAGCCGCGGGCGCGCTGCTCGCGGTCGCGAGCGCGGTCGCGTTCGCGGGGCTGTTGCGCTTCGGGAACATCGTCCCGATGGGCGTGAACGAGGTGTTCGCGATCGGCGAGGTCCGGGAGCGGCTCTCGCCGGGCGTGCCGTCGCTGGTGGTCGCGCTCGCGGCCGGGATCGCGGGCGCGCTCTCGCTGTCCTCGGGCGTCTCCTCGGCGCTCGTGGGCGTGATGATCGCCGCGGCGCTGGTGCCGCCGACCGCCGTCGTCGGCATCGGGATCGCGTGGGGACGACCGAGCGCCGTCGTCGGCTCGGCGGTGCTGGTCGCGGTGAACTTCCTCTCGATCAACCTCGTCGCGCTGGCGGTGTTCTGGTACCAGGGGTACCAGCCCGAGCAGTGGTTCGACGTGGGTGAGGCCCGGAAGGACACCGCCAAGCGCATCGGCGCGCTGGCGGTGACGGTGCTGATCCTCTCGACGGTGCTCGCGGGCGCGACGTACGCCTCCACCCAGCGCGCGGCGTTCGCGGACGACGCCCGCGCGGAGACCGAGTCGCTGTTAGCGGGGGAGCCATCGCTGTCGCTGATCACGTTCGAGGTGGAGCACGGCGCCGCGTTCCCGTTCCGTAGCCCCGAACGGGTGGTGGTGACCGTCGGCTACCCGCCGGGGGAGCAGCCGCCGGCGCTGGCCGAGCGGCTCGCCGACCGGATCGACAGTATCGACGGCGGCCCGTTCGGTCTCAGCAACGGCGAGAACGTCGCGGTCGCGGTGCGGTACACGGCGGTCGAGACGGCGGGCGGCGCGGGTGACGCGCCGGCGACTCAGGCGTTGCGCGAGGGCGGGATGTCGGGCTCCCAGTCGACGGCCGCGACGATCGTGTCGAGCACGCCGTCGACATTCTCCCCCTCGGCCACGCTCATGTAGGCGTCGGCCTCGACGTCGGTCGACACGTCGGACTTGTTGCAGACGGTGACGACCGGCGCGTCGAAGCGCTCGTCGAGCTCGTTCCGGAGTTCGAGCTGGGCGTCCAGCGGGTAGCCGCAGTTGCCGGAGGCGTCGACGACGAACAGCACGGCGTCGGCGAGGTGGCGCAGCGCCGAGACCGCCTGCGCCTCGATGTCGTTGCGCTCCTCCTCGGGGCGGTCGAGCAGCCCCGGCGTGTCGACGATCTGGTAGCGGATGTGGTCGCGCTCGAAGTGGCCGACGTGGACCGCGGTCGTGGTGAACGGGTAGGACTCGATCGCGTTGCTCGCGTTGGTCACTTCGTTGACGAACGAGGACTTCCCCACGTTGGGGTAGCCCGCGACGACGATCGCGGGCTCGTCGGGCCGGATGTCCGGTAGCGTCTTGAGCTCGTCCCGAGCCTCGCCGACGACGAGCAGGTCGTCCTCGATCTCCTCGACGATGTCGGCCATCCGGGCGAACGCCTGTTTGCGGTGCTTGCGGGCGGTGTCGGTGTCGCTGTTGCGGATCTTCGAGGCGTACTCGTCGCGGAGCTGTTCGATCTGGTTGCCGGCCCACGTCACCTCGCTCAGCGCCTGTCGCAGCCGGTCCACGTCGACGATCGCGTCGGCAAGCTCGTAGTAGAACGGGTCGACGTAGTCGAAGTCGGGCCACGCGCCCGCGACGTTCTGGAGGTTGTCCGAGAGGATGTTGCCGGCGGTCCGCAGCATCGCTTCCTGTGCCTCGTAGGGGTCTTTCGCCCGCCCCGTCCGCGACGCCCGGGAGAACGCCTTGTCGAGGAGCTCCTCCGACCGGGGCGTGGTCGGTAGATCTTCGAAAGTCATCGATTACGGGAGTGTAGCCGGCCAGCGCGTAAAAACGCGTCCGTCCAGCTCCCGCGTCGATCCCACGCGGTTCGAAAAGGCCCGAGAGTTCGAACGACCAATCTATAACGAATTATCACCTGTATTGTTCCCGATATGCGGTTATTTCTTTACGAATTGACTTTATTTCGCTCAGTAAATTTTGATTTGGAAGCGAGGTATTACGTACCACGGATCGCAGAGGTTCGACTGCACATGGAACCGACGAACGTTACAGTTTTATCCATCGACTCCAACGTATGTGGGGTCAAATCCGGATTCCGTACGCTATCGACGAGCGAGAACCGTGGTTCGATTGGGGGTGACCACTGATGCCCGTCGAACCGGCCGTCGCGGAGGGGATCAACACGGTCTGGGCGCTCGTGGTCGCGTTCCTCATCTTCTTCATGCAGCCGGGGTTCGCGCTGCTCGAAGCCGGACAGGTCCGCGCGAAGAACGCGGGGAACGTGCTGATGAAGAACATGACCGACTGGACGCTGGGCGTGCTGGCGTACTTCCTCGTCGGCTTCGGGCTCTCGGTGGTCGTCGCCGCGCTGACGAGCACCTCCCCGCTCGACGTCGGGGCCGCGTTCGCGTACGTCTCGGACTCGGGGCAGTGGATCGGCTGGCTCGTCGGCGCGGTGTTCGCGATGACCGCGGCGACGATCGTCTCCGGGGCGGTCGCCGAGCGGATGTCGTTCAAGGCGTACGTGTTCGTCGCCGCGGCGATGACCGCGGTGATCTACCCGGTCGCGACGGGGCTGACGTGGGACGGCGGCCTGCTCGCGGCGGGCGACAACCCCGGCTTCGTCGCCGACCTGCTCGGCGTCGGCTACCTCGACTTCGCCGGCGCGACGGTCGTCCACATGCTCGGCGGGCTCGCCGGGCTGACCGGCGCGTACATGGTCGGCCCGCGCACGGGTCGCTTCGACGAGCACGGCAACAGCCAGCCGATCCCCGGCCACTCGATGCTACTGGCAGTGCTGGGGACGCTGATCCTCGCGTTCGGCTGGTACGGCTTCAACGTCGGCACGTCGGCGATCTTCAACAGCAGCAACGAGCTGCTGGGTGCCCAGCTGGGCCGCGTCGCGCTGAACACCACGCTCGGGATGGGCGCGGGCGCGCTGGCGGCGATGGCGATGTCCGCCCGCCGACAGGGGAAGCCCGACCCGCTCTGGACCGCCAACGGCCTGCTGGCGGGACTGGTCGCGGTCACCGGCGCGGTCCCCCACGTGACGTGGTGGGGCGGGCTGATCCTCGGCGGGCTCGGCGGCGCGATCGTGCTGCCGACGTACCGCTTCGTCGTCGACGAGCTCGGTATCGACGACGTGTGTGGCGTCTTCCCGGTCCACGGCGCCGCGGGCGCGCTCGGGACGATCCTGATCCCGGTCTTCGGCGTACAGGGCGGCTCCTGGTCGTTCCTCGGCGTGAATCAGTTGATCATGCAGATCGTCGGCTGTGCGATCATCGCGCTCTGGGCGGTGGTCGGCACCGCGGCCGCGTTCACGATCGCCGACGCGCTGTTCGGCCTGCGCGTGAGCGAGGAAGAGGAGGAGCTCGGGCTCGACGAGGGCGAACACGGCGTCTCGGTCTACCCCGAGTTCACCGGCGACGGCGCGCCCGAGCCGACGGTGAGCGCCGACGGCGGTAGAACGGTACCGCCGACCGACGGGGCCGACGGCGGCAGGCCGCCGACCGAGGACGAGGCCGGGCGCGTCGAAACCGACGGCGGCGTCCCGACCGGCGTCCCGATGGGGGAGCCGATCCCCGACCGTGACGACTCGGCAGACGGCAGCGGGACGGCGTCGCCGACCATCGACTGCGGGACGACGCCGCCAGCGGTCGACGAGACGGACGGAGGTGAGGCCGATGAGTGACGACGTGGAGATGGTGATGGCGATCGTCCGCCGGGAGAAAGTCGGCGACGTGAAGGCGGCGCTGGCAGAAGTCGGCGCCCCTTCGCTGACGGTGACGGAGGTCTCCGGTCGGGGGTCCCAGCCCGCGAAAACCGAGCAGTGGCGCGGCGAGGAGTACACCGTCGACCTCCACGAGAAAGCCAAGATCGAGTGCGTGGTCGCGGACGTTCCCACGACCGACGTGGTCGAGGCGATCCGCGACGCCGCCCACACCGGCGAGAAGGGCGACGGAAAGGTGTTCGTGCTCCCGGTCAGTCACGCGGTACAGATCCGGACCGGAAAGGAGGGTCCCGAGGCGGTGTAACCTACGGCTGTCGGGGGAGCTCCTGCCCGCCCAGCCCCGCCAGCCCGCCGCTGGTCTGGGAGATGTTGAACGCCATCACGAGGTCGGTCTGGGAGAGCAGGCCGACGAGGTTGCCGTCCTCGTCGGCGACGGGGAGCCGGCCCGTGCGGTGGGACTGCAAGGCGTCGAGCGCGTCCATCAGTTCGCTGTCGGGGTCGAGGGTCGGAACGTCGTAGTTCATCACGTCCTCGACGAGGTAGGCGTCGCGTTCGACCTCCGAAACCGACTTCGTGTCTTCGAGCGTCACCATCCCGACGAACTCCCCGTTTCGCAACACGGGGTAGCCGACGTGGCGCTCCCGGAGCATGCGCCCGATGAGTTCGGCGACGGTCGTCTCCTCGTCGACGGTCTGCAGCTCCTCGGCCGGCGTCATGATCTCCCGGACGGTGACGCCCTCGAACGCCGCCTTCAGGACCGTTCGCTGGGCCTCGCTCGAAGCGCCCATGTAGATGAAGAAGGCGACCGCGACGAGGATCAGGTCGAAACCCAGCAGGCCGACGAAGCCGAGCAGGATCGCGAACCCCTTGCCGACCGTCGCCGCGATCTGGGTCGCGCGGACGTGCGAGCGGTTCCGTGCGAGCAGCGCCCGCAGGACGCGCCCGCCGTCCATCGGGAACCCCGGCAGCATGTTGAACGCCGCGAGCATGACGTTCACCAGCGCGAGGTAGCCGAACACGAACTGGACCGCCGGGAGACTGCCGGGCGTCGAAACGAACGCGGCGTAGGAGACCACGCCGACCGCGACGCTGACGATCGGCCCCGCGACGGCGACCGAGAACTCCTGTTTCCAGTCCTCCGGCATCTCGGTGAACTGGGCGACGCCGCCGAGCAGCCAGAGCTTGATCGAGTCGATCTCGAACCCGTAGCGCATCGCGACCAGCGAGTGGCCCAGTTCGTGCAACAGCACGCCCACGAACAGGCCGATCGCCGACGCCGCGCCCAGTATCCAGGGCGTGTTACCCTCGGTCAACGGCGCCGTTCCGGGCACCGGCGACGGGAGGATCCCCAGAATCTCGACCCAGAAACCGACCTGCGAGCCGATCACCCACGCGAACAGCGGGAGCACCAGCAGGAACGTCACGTCGATCTTGATCGGGATCCCGTAGATTCGCCCGATCTGGAAGCTCGCCATGGTGAACGTACTGCGCGACCGCAGGTAAAACGACTGGTCACCCCACCCCTACACGGCCTCGACGCGCTCGAACAGGTACGTGCCGATCGCGACGGTCAGGATCGACGAAACGACGAGCGCGCCGAGATCGAGCGCGAGCGGGAACCGCGAACTGCCCACCAGCACGGCGCGAAGCCCGTCGACGCCGTAGGTCAGCGGGTTCGCGAGCGCGAGCGTGCTCACGGGGGCGGGCAGGCTCCCGACCGGGTAGATCGCGCCCGAGAGGAAGAAGATCGGGAAGATCACGAACTGCACGACCAGCCCGAACCCCTCGCTGTCGCTGAACTGCGACGCCAGCGCGACGCCGAAGCCGACGAACGTGGTCGCGATCAGCAGGAGGACGACGACCGCCAGCGGGAGCGAGAGCAGGCTCCGGATCTCGAACCCCAGCGGGATCGACAGCAGGAGGATCAGCGCCGCCTGCGCCAGCGCGGTCGTCGAGCCGCCGGCGATCCGCCCGAGCACGATCGACGTGCGGCTGACGGGCGCGACGAGGATCTCCTTCAGGAACCCGACCTCCTGATCCGCGAGAATCGACATGCCGGCGAAGGAGGCGCCGAACAGCATCGTGAACCCCACCATCCCGGGGACGAGGTACTGGAGGTAGTCGACGCCCTCCGGGAGGCCGGGGATCGCCGCGCCGCTGAAGCCGAAGCCGAGGAAGACCAGAAACAGCAGCGGCATCGCGATCGAGCCGATTATCCGCGAGGGGGTGCGGGCGAACCGCTTCACGTCCCGGAGCCAGAGCGCGTAGATCGCCAGCGGGCCGATCCGCCTCATCGGTCACCCCCGGCGGCGCCGACGACTGCCTCGGCGTCGTCCGACGCCGGGCCGTCGGCCTCGTCGGCCTCGCGTTCGGCCATCGTCGCGCCGGTCAGCGAGAGGAACGCGGTCTCGAGGTTGGGCTCGCGCACGTCGACGGCGGTGACCGGGACGCCGGCGTCGTCGGCGAGGCGGACGAGGTCCGCGATGCGCTGCCGGCCGTGGTCGACGGTGATGCGGAGGCCGGCGTCGGTGGCCGAGAACGCCGAGACCCACGACTGTGCCGCGAGCCGGGTTCCGAGCGCGTCCGTCGAGCCGTCGAGTTCGAGGCTGACCACGTCGCCGCCGATGGATTCGGTGAGCGCGTCGGGGGCGTCGATCGCCGCGATCTCGCCGTCGTCGACGACTGCGACGCGGTCACAGAGCTGTTCGGCCTCCTCGATGTAGTGGGTCGTCAGCACGACCGAGACGCCGGCCTCCTCGTTGAGCCGGCGGATGTACTCCCAGGAGTCCCGCCGCGTCCGGGCGTCGAGTCCGGTCGTCGGCTCGTCGAGGAACAGCACCGCGGGCTCGTGGAGCAGCCCGCGGCCGATCTCCAGCCGGCGCTTCATGCCGCCGGAGTACGTGCCGACCGGATCGTCGCGCTCCGCGTCGAGCCCCACGAGGTCGAGGATCTCGTCGATACGCTCCTCGCGCTCGGCCGCGGACTGGCCGTACAGCCGGGAGTGGAAGGCGAGGTTCTCCTCGCCGGTGAGCTCCTCGTCGAGCGCCTGCTCCTGGAACACGATCCCGATGCTGTTGCGGACCGCCGCGGTGTCGTCGACGATATCGTGGCCGTCGACCGTCGCCGTCCCCTCGGTGGGTCCGAGCAGCGTGACGAGCATGTTGATCAGCGTCGACTTGCCCGCGCCGTTGGGGCCGAGCAGGCCGAACAGTTCCCCCTCATCGACGGTGAACGAGAGGTCGTCCACCGCGACGGTCTCCCCGAAGCGCTTGGTGAGCCCGTCGACATCTATCGCCGCCATGTGAACGCGGTTGAATAAACGTTCAACAGGGAAGTAGCTGCCGACACGGGTGGGCAGTCGAACCAAACTTTTCGAACATGGATCACCTCCAAACGAGTGACAATCAGCCGGCGATCGAATACGGTTACCCGACCCCGTAATTAAAGTCGCGGCCTCGGAACGCTCGCGGCCGTAGCAGGCTTCTTCGGCGCATTCATCGCTCTCAGAAGTCTTTCCGAAAAGCAGCTGCGACGCAATTCGGTAGTACGGAAGGCAAGGGCGTAGCTCCCCTCATTAATCGATCCCTTAGAACGGCGCGACGTAAGTTCCAGCAGCGCCGAGGGGTCAGACGCTGTTTCGGTTGGTGGTAGCTAGGAAGCCGAAACAGCGTCTGACAGCCCGATACTGCTGAAATCTACCCTGTCAATACGTTCTAGTCAGGTTTCAACGTTGGCTAGACGGTGTTCAAAGAGCCGCTCCTCTGTTTCTTCACAGGTGACCGCGATGACCTTGTGTGAGCTACAGCAGGATTCGACTACCTCCTCCCCGGTCTGAATGTCTCCGCCTGTTGTTGGACACGTTTCGAGAAACATCCGCAGGCTATTGAGGAGCTGTCCCTTGTGCTGAGAATCATACGAATTCCAATCGGATATCCACGACTGAAGGACACGGCTGGCGGCGATATCCGCGACGAGCGCTTGGCGGGAGGGCCACTGACCGATCTGCGTCGATTCGGATCGCAGAAGACGTGCCTCGTCACGGGTAACCAACTCAAACTGGTTCGCATCGTCTTCAACTCCAAAGGCCTTGACGACCTCAGACGTGTGAATCTCGGCGTCTCGCAGTGGTTCAATTTCGTCGAACCAGGCCGTCTCGAACGGCTCGGTGAGACAGAGGTCATCCGTATTCGAACAGGGCTCTAAAATGCCGTGTTTTAGGAAGTAGGTTTCCAAATCACTCCCCTCGGTTGGCTCCGTAGCCTTGGATGAGCCAGCATCTTCAGCACCCGTTCCGTTTCGACTGGGTGAACCGTTCGATGCAGTTGCCTGCTCATCGTTTGATGGATCCGGAGCATCTACTGAAGAGGAGTCTGCTATCGCAGTATCACCAAACCCGCTTGCTATCTCTGGCTCGGGGTTTTTACCGAACCAGCGAAGGACGCTCGGTGGGAGATACCGCTTTGTCAGGGTGGGAGTTCCTGGAACGAGATACCCCCGTAGATAAATCAAACCGACAGAGATCACCACTGTGAGTACTCCTCCGAGCTTTGATTTGCGCGCGACGATAGAGCCAAGCAACGCAGCAATAATCAGATTCAGCACCGTACACGGTTCACATCTGTTTTCACCGGTGTATTCCGGCTGATGGAGGTAATCAACTACGTTCGTTTTCATTCGAATGATACCATGTACTAATCCATTATCTATTTTTCCCACGACTTAGTTAAGCGATAAGAAAGAGGCATAGAACGCCCAAGCGAGGCTGCAGGGTTTGGAACGAGATTGACGGCCCACGCCAAGTTGCACGAGAACTTCAGAACGGCTTGTCTGGTACTACTGCGGACTCAATAAACCGCCATGTAGAGACACGGGTGATCGCCTTCTCACGGACCGAGAGCACGCTACTGACGATGACGTCGACAGGCTCGACTCAACGTACGCGGTTGATTCGACCGATGTCGAAGCGATCCGATACAACGACGCTCCCTCGTGGAACGACGATCCAACAACCGACGAGTACTACTACGGCTTCGGCTGTACGACGTCCTCGACTGGCACGACCTCCGGCAGTCCGCTGGAGGCCGTGCCAGTCGCTCCGTACAATCCGCGAAACATTGACGACCTGAAAGACATCGAGTCCAGGGTCGAAGACCGCATCACCAAGCGGTAGTGTTCAGATAAGTCAATAGCTCCGGGTACTCGAAAGCCCCGAGTCGCTGCGGTCGCGGGGCTCGCTGTGCGCGCTCCCGCTGGTCACGTGATTGCGTCGTCGGGGCCGGGTCGGACGGGCGGGGCTTTCGAGCTGGGAGCAACAACTACAGCTGGCTTATCTGAACACCGCTTTGTAACACCACCCCAAAATTTATTTTATTAGGATGTAGTGTATTATTTGTAATATCGGACGAGAGTAACTTAAATAGAAGAGGTGTGTTGAAACAGATCGGCGTGTCCACGGTTGCAGTTGGATCCCTTTCGGGACTCGCTACTGCAGGCGACGAAGCAAATCATAGTCCGGACGTTTCCGGGCTCCGCTCTGAACAGCTAACCGCCGCCCAGACGAAGCGAACTCTCAAACAGGCTACCTCGGTAGAGTCGGGGGAGAAGATGAGAAGTTTTCTCGAGGAGAAAGATTACGAGATAGAGATGGGCTCTCTATCGGGTCATCGACTAAGTGCCAACGAGTTCCCCGAGCATGTCCTGGTCGACGCTTCGCTCGAGAGTTCGGACGGATCTCGTAGTGGAAGTCTCCAACTGAGGCTGTACGATAGCGAGGTAACGCCTACCGATGTGGGTCGAACTGTTACCGCGGAGGCGACTATCGAGGGAACAGGGTATCGGTGTACTCCTCGAACGGTAGGGAAAGGGGATGACGACGGTTTGAAGGACTCTAACGAAGTTCTGGGCGAATCGAGTGAGGAAGTTGTCGAGGTTACTGAGTTACAGCGTAGGCGGGCTTTGCAGGCTTCTATATCATCTGAAGACTGGCCATGGAACTGTATGGTTAGCGGCACCTACGCCGCAAACGGCGCCGTCTGTGGGGTTCTCGCTGGGATTACAACTATTGCAGGAGGGATCCTGATGTTGATCCCCGAGCCGGGTTCAACTGCTGTCGGAACAGTTGCCGTAGGGACAGTACTGACCGGGAGCTGTGGGCTTGCCGAGTCCCTCGAGGACTTACTTAACACCGACTGTGAGATCAACTCTCTGGGACTGTGTGTTACCTACCCCGGAGTCTTTTCACCGCCGGACACCTACGTCTTCCCAGCGGGAGACTGCTATGCGTACTGAGTAAACGCGGCAGACCACATTTCAGTAGATCACCCTAAGCATGAAATACAAAAACAGGATACTGCTGATGATTGTTGTGTGCGTGATGGTATCGCTCCCTTGGTGGAGTGGCACCGTCATTACCACCGAAGGGTTTGAATCACTCGTCTCCCTGATTCAGCTTGTCGGAAGCCTACTGTTGATCGCAATAGGGCTCTCGTTCTTCCGGACAATCCTTGCTGAGCGGTCGGCCCGGTCCGGCAATTAAACTCTACTTTAAATTTTCTTCCCGATTCGGGGTAGTGTTCGGATAATCCTTGGGAGTACCACTCGAAAGTCCGAGTCGCTACGGCCGCGGCCGTTGCGCGCTGCCGCTGGTCGTGCCTGCGTCGTCGGGGCGGGGTTTTTCGATCTGGAAGCAACAACCACTGCTGGCTTACCTGAACTGGTTTGTAGAGATCCAAACGCCGAATCTCTGGAACGGATTCGATATCGCTCTCTGCGGTTCATCGATCCAAATACTCCTGCTGAATCTCGACCACCTCCGAGGAGCCGTCACACTCCGAGTAGCGCCTGAGCGGCTCCTCGTTGAGTTCGAGGAACGTCTCGCCCCAGGTGAACTTCGAGAGGATTCGCTCGGCGTGGTCGTTCTCGCCCAGAATCACGAGCGCGCCGGCGAACGCCTCGACGGTCGTGAGCTGCATCGGTTTCCCGAAGTTCACGGGGTTGGCGGCGACGAGGTACGGCAGCGCGCGGTGGTCGCCGTCGATGGTGAACTGCTTCTCGCCGGCGGACTCCCACGAGCAGTCGAGGGCGACCAGTGCGTGCTCGGCGGCCTCGCGGTCGGCTGGCGAGAGCGCTCGGTCGGCGTGGGGGTTGAGCACCACACCGTACGGCGTCGCGCGGTCCGAGCGGTGGAGTTCGGCGAGGTCGAACCGCGCGAGCTTCCGGGCGGTACACTTCTCGGGGTCGTCGTCACCCTCGTACCGGACGTGCAGGTCCACACCGATCCTCGGCGCCCGAGCGACAAATGCCCCCCGGAGACCCGCGCCTTCTTGGCCCCGCTGGCCCGACGTGGGGTATGAGCCACACCGATCCGGTGGAGCGCTACTACGAGGCCATCGACGCGATGGACGCCGACGGGCTCGCGGCGGTGCTCGCCCCGGATTTCCGGCACGACCGCCCGGACCGGACGATCGAGGGGCGTGAACGGTTCGTCGAGTTCATGATGAACGAACGACCCCGAACCGACACCGTCCACGCGGTAGACACGCTGTTCCTGCCCAAAACCGACGACGACGCCCGCGGACGGGAGGTCGCGGCGCACGGCCGGCTGTTCGCCGAGGACGGCAAGGAACTGTTCGCGTTCGTCGACCTGTTCACCGTCGAGGACGGGGCGATCGTCGATCTGCGGACGTTCACCAAATAGCGCTCAGTTCCCGTCTCCCACTGCGCTCTCACCCACGGGCTCCTGCCCCTCGATGAGTTCCTGGCCACCCATGTACGGCTGGAGCGGTTCGGGCACGTCGACCGTGCCGTCGTCGTTCTGGTAGTACTCGAGGATCGCCACCAGCACGCGCGGGACGGCGACGCCCGAGCCGTTGAGCGTGTGGAGGTACTCCGCCGACTCGTGCTGCTCGGGCCGGTACTGGATCCCCGCCCGCCGGGCCTGGAACTCCCGGAAGTTCGACACCGACGAGACTTCGAGCCAGCGACCGCCCTGCTCGGGCCCCTCGTCCATGTCGTCGCCGGGCGCCCAGACCTCGATGTCGTACTTCTTGGCCTGCGTGAAGCCGAGGTCGCCCGTACACATCTCGAGGATGCGGTAGGGCAGCCCCAGTTCCTGCAGCACCGACTCGGCCTCCGCCACCAGCCCCTCGAAGCGCTCGTCGCTCTCCTCCGGCCGGACGAAATTGACCAGTTCGACCTTGTTGAACTGGTGGACGCGCACGATCCCGCGCGTTTCCGTGCCGTGCTCGCCGGCCTCCTGCCGGAAGTTCGGCGAGTACGCTTGGTACTTCAGCGGCAGGTCGTCGTCGAGCAGGATCTCGTCGCGATGGAGGTTCGTGACGGGCACCTCGGCGGTCGGGAGCAGCCAGAGGTCGTCGTCGTCGTACGGCTCGTCGTGGCTCCCCTCCAGTCGGTAGGCGTCCTCGGTGAACTTCGGGAACTGGCCGGTGCCCTCCATCGACCGGCTGTTCACCGGGATCGGCGGGAACACGTCGGTGTACCCCTGCTCCCGGTGGGTTTCGAGGAAGAACTGGATCAGGGCGTGTTCGAGGCGGGCGCCCTCGCCCTTCGCGAAGTAGTAGCCGCCGCCGCTGACTTTCGCGCCGCGCTCGAAGTCGAGGATGTCCAGTTCCTCGCCGAGATCGTAGTGAGGGGTGACCTCCTCGGGCAGGTCGCGCAGGTCGTCGAACCCCTCGCGCCGGCGTTCGACGTTCTCGCTCTCGTCTGCCCCGCGGGGCACGTCGTCGTCCGGGAGCATCGGAATCCGCATCATGCGCTCCTCGAGTTCCGCTTCGAGCTCGTCGGCGCGGTCCTCCACTTCGTCGAGGCGTTCCTTGAGCTCGCTCGAGCGGTCGATGGCCTCCTGGGCTTCCTCCTCCTCGCCTTCGCGTTTGAGCTCGCCGATCTTTCGGCTGACCTCGTTGCGCTCGTGGCGGAGGTCGTCGCCCTCGGCTTTCAGGTCGCGCCACTCGTCGTAGATTTCGAGGATCTCGTCGAGGTCCACGTCGTCGACGCCCTTCGCGTCGAGCGCGTCCCGGACGCGCTCTGGCTCCTCGCGGAGCGTCTGTCGGCTGATCATGGGCGGGCTTCTCGGTGATTCGGGAAAACCGTGTCGGGTCGATGGGAATCAGTGGCAGTCGTGGGCGTCGGCTGTTGGGGTGGTAAGTGCGACGGAAACGATACTGGGACCATCGGCGACCGCCACAGCAACAGCAGCTCGTTCGCGGACCTCTTGCGACCGCAGGGTGCCGGGCACGAGGCCCGGCACAGCGCCGAGTCCCCACCCCTCCCCCCGCGAGCGCCGACCGCTGGCGCTCGCGAGGCGTCCACCGCCACCGCACCGCGGCCGCGGTTGGCGAGAAGCGTGAGCAGGGCGAGACCGAAGGTCTCGCTGGCAGTGCGGGCGACGCGTGAGTCGCCCGCACGACGCCTCCGTGTTCGAACCGAGCGCGAGGGGCGAGTAAGCGACTGAAAGGAGCGAACGAGTCGGCTGGGGAGAAGTGAGGCGGGAAAAACTCGCCGAAGGCGTGGCAACCGCCTCGAAGCGAGCGAGGCGGGACCTTCGGTCCCGCTGGCAGCCGGCGGCAGAGCCGCCGGCAACGGCGAACGGAGTGAGCCGCGAGCAGTGTGGGCTGTGCGGTTCCTCCAGAACTACCGAACAAAACCCCGAATCAGTCCTGCGCCGCGAAGAACATCTCCAGCCCGTTCCGCGTGATCCGCACGTCGATCGTCCCCGTTCCGGTCACTGCCACCTCCTGCACGTCCTCGTACGGACCGGTGACGATGTGCACCCGGGTGGGGATCGGTTTCTCACCAGCGTCGGGGGAAGGGGCCACGTCGGGGACCAACTGCCGGGAGCCGGGCGGAACCGTCCCCTCGAAGTCCGGCTCGGGCGGGTCACTGCCGTCGTACTCGGCGACGGGCGTCACCGTCGCGGTCACGTCCCGGGCGCCGCCGCTGCGGTTCTCGATGGCCAGTTCGACCTCGTCGTTGGTGAGCGACGTACAGCCGGCGAGCGCGACGACGACCGGGAGGGGCAGGAACGCACGGCGTGAGAGCGCCATCACCGACCGTCGGGGTTCGGGAGAGAAACCGTCGTCGGTATCGGTCGGCGGCGCGGAGAGTTACGGCGACCGCGGCTCGCGGGTCGTTCCTCCACGCTCGTTTTCGCGGCCGGTTCCCGTCGCTCACTCCGTTCGCGACGTTTGCCGGCCTCGCCGTTCGTACTCCGAGGCGGTTTGCCTCCACGAAGGGGAGTTTTCCCGCCTCGCTACTCCTCGGGGTGGGCCCACTTCATCGCCTCGCGGACCGACTCCTTCCGGCCGATGAACGTCACGCGGTCGCCGCGCTCGAGCGTGAAGTCGGCCTCGGGGACGAACGACTCCTCCCCGCGGCAGACCAGCCCGATCAGACAGCCCTCGGGGAGCTGCGGGCCGAGGTCGCGGATCGACTCGCCGATCAGCGGATCCGCGGTGACCTCGATCTCCTGCACGTCGCCGGACTCGCCGATCCCCTGCATCCAGTTCGCGAGCGCCGGGCGCTCGATGTAGTTGTCCATGGCCTGTGCGGTGGCCATCGCCGAGGAGATGGTGCGAACGCCCAGCTCCTCGAAGGCGTCGACGTTCTCGGGGTTGTTCGTTCGCGCGATCACGCGTTCCGGCGAGAACTTCGACTGGGAGAGCTGGGAGATCAGCAGGTTCGCGTCGTCGTCGCCGGTCGCGGCGACGATGATCTTGGCGTTGTCCGCGCCGGCCGATCGGAGCACGTCCGTGTCGGTGCCGTCGCCGTGGTGGGCCGTGAACCCGGCGTCGCGGACTTTCTGGATGCGTTCCTGGTTGTTCTCCACGATGACGACGTTCTCGCCTCTGTCTTCGAGGCGGGTCGCGAGCTCGCGCCCGACCGACCCGCCCCCGACGATGATGACTCGCATGGGTATGACGTTGAGTTTCTCCGCGATCCGGCGGGCGAGCCCCGCCTCGAACAGCACGGTCAGCAGGATAGTCAGGAAGACGGTGCCGACGAGCACGTCGGCCGCCTCGGGCATCCCGATCGCCTCGCTCCGGAGCTCGATGGCGAACAGCGTCGCCACCGACGCCGGGATGATCCCGCGCGGGCCGACGAAGCTCATGAACAGCTTCTCTTCCGTGGTGATCCGGTCGCCCGCGCTGGAGACGAACACCAGCAGCGGCCGGAGCACCAGCGCGACGACGGCGACGACGGCGATCCCGGCCAGCCCGAGATCGAGCAGCACCTCGAACTCCAACAGCGCCGCCAGCGTGATGAACACGAACGAGAGCACGATCAGCGTCACGTCGCCTTTGAACGCCGAGATCTCCTCCTCGTAGGGGACGTCCGCGTTGCCGAGCAGGATGCCCGCGACGGCGACGGCGGCGACGCCGGCCTCGCTGGCGAGGTAGTTCGCGGCCGCGTAGGCGACGAGCGCGCCCGCGAGCACCAGCAGCCGTGCGTTCCGGGGGGCGTTCCCGGGCGAGAGGTCGACGTACTGCAGCATGTAGTACAGCAGCGCGGCGATCCCGATCCCGACGAGCAGCCCGTAGCCGAGTCGCTCGGCGAACAGGGTCACGAGCGCGCTCGGCCCCGAGGCGCCGGTGGTGATGATCTCGAAGATGACGACCGCGGTGATCGCGGCGGTCACGTCGTTGACGATCCCCTCGGTGTCGAGCGCGACGCCGACGCGGTCCCGGACCGGAACCACGTCGAGGATCGGCGCGATGACCGTCGGTCCGGTCGCGACGAGCAGCGAGCCGACGAGGAACGCGACGAGCCAGCCGACTCCGAGCAGGTAGTGGACCGCCACGCCCGTCCCGACCAGCGCGATCACGGCGCCGACGGTGACGAGTCGGAACGCCGTCTTCGGCGCCTCGCGGATCTCCTCGATCCGGAGGTGGAACGCGCCCTCGAAGACGATGATGGCGACCGAGAGCCCGACGATGGCCGACAGCGCGGCGGTCCCGAACTCCTCGGGGTTGAGCAGTCCGGTCACTTCCGGGCCGAGCAGGATCCCCGCCGCGATCAGGAAGACGATGCTCGGCACCCGGAAGCGGTCCGAGAGCACCTGTGCGATCACGCCGATGCCGACGATCCCGGCGACGACCGCGATCAGCACGGCTGCCTCGTTCCCGGCCATCTACGGCACCTCGGCTGTCGCTGATCCGTTCGCCCTCACACGGAAACTGTCCGGTGGGGGCGGCTTAAGGCTGACTACCGCGGCCAGTCACTCGTAGAGGTCCTCGACCTCGTCGCTCCAGCGGTCGAGAATCTTTCGTCGTTTCTTCTTCATCGTCGGGGTCAGCAGGTCGTTCTCGGGGGTGAACTCCTCGGGCACCAGCCGGAACTGCTTGATCTGCTCGTGGCTCTCGAACCCCTCGTTGATCGCTTCGATCTCCCGCTGGATCCGGTCGCGGACGCGGTCGTCGTGACAGAGCTCGTCGTCGTCCGCGGGGAGGTCCAGCCCCTCGCGCTCGCCCCACGCGCGGACGGCGTCGAACGCGGGGACGATCAGCGCGCCGACGAACTTCCGGGCGTCGCCGACGACCATCGCCTGCTCGATCAGCTCGTTGTCGGCGAACGCGTCCTCGATCGGCCCCGGCGGCACCATCTTCCCCGTCGAGAGCTTCAGCAGCTGTTTCGCCCGCTCGCGGAACGCGATGTAGCCGTCGGGGCGGATCTCGACCACGTCGCCGGTCCGGAACCACGGGTCGCCGCCGTCGTCGGCGTCGTCGAACGCCTCGTCGGTCGCGTCGGGTTTCTCCCAGTAGCCGTCGGTGACGTTCGGCCCGCGGACGAGCAGTTCGCCGGTGTCGCCCGCGATGTCGTCGCCCATCACGCCGATGGACTCGTCGAGCTTCGTCTCCACGTCGACGACCGGCGGGCCGATCGTGCCGGGTTTGGGGTCCTCGATGGGGTTGACGCTGAGCACGGGCGCGGTCTCCGTGAGGCCGTACCCCTCCAGGATCGGGATGCCCATCCCGTGGAACAGCCGGCAGAGATCCTCCGAGAGGCTGCCGCCGCCCGAGACGAAGAAGTCGACGTTGTCCCCCAGCGCCTCGCGGACGCTTGAGTAGACCAGCTTGTCGCCGATGTCGTGTTTCAGCGAGAGCAGGGTGCCGGGGTTCTCGGTGCGCTCGTACTTCCGGGCCACGTCGACGGCCCACTCGAAGATGCGCTGTTTGACCGGCGACTCGCTGGCCTGCTCGCGGACGGCGGCGTACAGCTTCTCGTACACGCGCGGGACGCTGGTGAACGTCGTCGGCTCGACCAGCTTGAAGTCCTCCCGCAGCGTGTCCGGGCTCTCGGCGTAGGCGATGGTCGCTCCGGCCGCGAACATGAGGAAGTGGCCCGACAGTCGCTCGAACACGTGGGCGAGCGGGAGGAAGGATAGCGCAACGGTGTCGGTGTCGGTCGTCGGCATCTCGGGGTCGCGGTCGGGGCGGGGGCCGAACCGCCGGTAGCACTGGTTCACGTTCGACCGGAAGTTCCAGTGGGTGAGCTCCACGCCCTTCGGCTGGCCGGTGGTGCCGGAGGTGTACACGAGGCTCGCGAGGTCGTCGCCGTCGCGCTCGTCGAGCCAGCCCTCGTAAGCGTCCTCGTCGAACGCGTCGGCGCCGCGGTCGTGGAGCTGGCCCAGCGTGAGCACGTCGTCGCGGTCCCGCACCGCCGCCGCGGCGCCGCTACCGTCGGCGGGCTCGTCCATCACGACGATGAAGGAGAGGTCGAGTTCGTCCTCGACGTTCAGCACCCTGTGCAGCAGGTCGCCGTTCTCGACGACCACGCCCTCCGAGCCGGCGTCGCCGAGCAGGTACTCGGTCTGGTGCTCCGAGGAGCCGCTGTAGACGGTGTTCACCACGCCGCCGGCGGCGAGCACGCCGAAGTCGGCCTGGGCCCACTCCATCCGCGTGTCGGCGAAGATCCCCACGCGGTCGCCGGCCTCGACGCCGAGATCGCGGAACCCGGCGGCGAGGTGGCGCACGATCTCGCGGGTCTGTTCGTAGCGAAGTTCGGCGTAGTCGCCCGACGGCGCCTCGGGGATCACGCCCTCGGCGACCAGCGAGCGGTCGTAGATCCCTCCTTTGTAGCGCTGGGCCACCTCACTGGCGTTGCGCTCGGCGCTGGCCTCGAACATCGCCGGCAGCGTGTCGTCGTCGATGACGGGGTGGTCGAACCCCCGTTCGGCGTCGCGAATGTCCATAACGTCGGGATGGGCGGGGAACGACCATAAAGCTCCGTACACGACGGGGGTGTTGCTTGGGGTTGTGTTGTGGGGCGAACAGTAAAGTGCGCGAGGTGCGTATACGACGTACACACGATGTCGAAGACGGTCAGGATCCCCGAGGCGCTCCACGAGGAGATCAAGTCCGCCAAACGGGAGGACGAGACGATGGCCGAGACCATCGCACGGTACTTCGACCGCCCGCACCCGTCGGAGACGCGGGAGATGCTCTCCCCCGAGGACGCCGACGCCGTCGAGGCGGAGATCGACGAGATGCTGGACGAGGAGTCCGATCGCCTCCAGCGCGCGCGGGAAGCGTTCGAGGAGGAGGCGTGATCTACGACACCTCCTACTTCCTCGATCTGACTCGTCGGGGTGACCCGGACGCGTTCCGGAAGGGCGTCGAGCTGTTCGAGGCGGGCGTCGTGCGCCGGGTCCCGGTACAGGTTCACTTCGAACTGTTCTACGGCGTCGAAGTGGCCGGCGTCGCCGAGCGCCGGCAGGTCGAGAACGCGCTGAACGGCTACCCGACCGTCGGCGTCGACGAACGTATCGCTCGGATCGCGGGACGACTCTACGCTCGCCATCAGTCCGAGGGCGTCGACTGGGGCGACTGCTACATCGGTGCGACGGCGAAAGTGTACGACGAACCCGTGTTGACGGGGAACCCCGAAGATTTCGAAGCACTGGGCGTCGACGTCGAGACGTACTGACTGCGTCGGCGCCGTTAGTTCCGTAAGTAGTGCCGCTTCGTTCGACATCCTGATCGCACAGTCTGTCGTTGACGGCGGTTCGGCCACGCGAGTTCCGTTTCTCGGCGTTGTTTCCGGATCGAGGGGTGAACGGTCGAAACGCCAGAGGGAACCGGTTTTGGAGGGTGTCTCAAGGCCGGCTTGAGGCGCGGTCAGAGGGGGTCTGTGGGTTCGGGATCGGTTCTCAGGGCTGGTCGGAGAAATTCAGGATATCTAACTGGTCTCCCCTGAATCGTGTCAGCCGAGTCAATACTACTTACAAAGGGGGGTATGTGGTGGATGAAGCGTTCCCGAGGCAAGCTCGGGACGCGAACGAGGTCAAACGACAATGCAACGACGAAAGTTCATCGCTGGTCTGGGATCGCTGACCGCTGCTGGCGCGGCGGGCATTGGTACGGGCGCGTTCAACTTCGCGAACGTGGAACGGGACATGACGATCGCCACTGCCGGGGACGACAGCGCGTTCCTGGCACTCGAAAGCGAAAGCGAGTACACGAACAACAACGGGAACACTCTCGGCTTCGACTTCGAAACCGCTGCGGGCGGGTCCGGTATCAACGAGGACTCGGACTACTCGTTCACTGGTGTCTTCAGCATCGAGAACCAGGGCAACCAGTCGGTCGGCGTCTGGATCAACGACGACGACGACAGCAACGGCGCCGATACTGTTTCGTGGTCCGGTGTTCCGAACGACGACCAGCCCGACTTCGACAACTCCATCGAGGGCAACGGGAACCCGTACGCACTGGATCCGGGCGAGAAGGTGTACGTCAACCTCGTCGTCCTGACTCGGAACAACTCTGCGGCCGACCTGCCCACCCAGATCAACGTGGTGGCTGACGCGTCCGCGGGGAACTAACTCCGTCGCTCCGAACGGAGCTATCCATCCATAAACCATGAAACGGCGTCGTCTCCTAACCGGACTCGCAGGGGTTGCAGGTGCGAGTAGCTTCGTCGTCGGCTCCGGTGCGTTCAACTTCGCCAACGTCGAGCGAAGCGTCTCCATCGGCGTCGCCGACGACGCCTACGCGTTTCTCAGGCTGAACGAGCGTGGCGGCGGTGAACGCTCCGAGATCGACAGTGGCACTCTGGAGTTCAGTATTCCCGGCGACGACGAGGGGGACTATCCGACCGGGGAGTCGACGGACCCGGAGGGCCTCGGTACGGACTCGGTTTACCGCTTCGGCGGGGATGCTGCCCACGACGAAACCGGCTTGTTCGCCGTTCGGAACCAAGGGACTCGGCCGGTAGAGGTGTACAGTACCCAAGAGACGACCGACGGGGTGCCGTCGGTCACGATGTACAACGTCGACACGGGTGATCTGCTCACCGAGAGCAGTCCGTCCTCACAACTCGGCGTCGGATCGGGCCCGCTCGTCTGCGGGTTAGAGATCGACACGCACGGAGTCCCCATTCGGGACGAGGCGTACGATATCGATCTGACGATCAACGCGGTCGCTACCGGCGGCGACTGACGAACCACGGTAGCACGCGGTGCCGTCGACCCCCTCGGCGGGCCGCGTTGCTCGCTCGACGGCGAGTTCTGAGGGACTACTGCTGCTCCAGATACGCCAGCACTCCCCGGGTGTTCAGCCGCGCTTCCGCCTCGGCCTTCTCCTCGCCCCACACCTCGCCGCCGGCCATCTCGTCGGCGTGGTCCACGAAGTGTTCGATCACCGCCTCGTCATCACCAAGCTCAGCCCGCTTCCGCCGCACGGCCTCGACCCACTCCATCAGCGTGCGCTTGTACCCCTGCAACTGCTCCGCGTCGTACCCGCGCGGGCCGAAGTGCGCGAACGCGAGGATCTCCGGCTCCAGATCCGCGATCGTCGACACGTCTCGGCGGGCCTGATCCAGACCGAACTGCGGCGGCGGCGTGGTTTCCCGGATCGTGTCCACCTCGGGGACGTAGATCCCCGCGGCGTCGCCGGTGAAGACGATCCCCGCGTCGGCGTCGTGGAACACGTGCTGGTGGGGGGCGTGGCCCGGCGCCTCGTGGGCAGTGAGCGTCCGGTCGCCGAGATCCACCGCGTCGCCGTCCGCGAGTCGGGTGAGGCGGTCCTCGGGGATCGGCACCGGTTCGGCGTAGTACTGCCACTGCTCGCCGACGGCGTCCTTGGTGCCGGCGACGAGGCGATCGGGGTCGATCAGGTGGCGCGCGCCGCGTTCGTGGACGTACGCCTGCGCGCCGGGGTGGTCCTCCAGCAGCCGGCCGGCGCCGCCGGCGTGGTCGAGGTGCACGTGGGTGAGGACGACGGCGTCCAGCGCGTCGATACCGAGTTCGTCGAGCGCGCCGGCGATCTGCTCGTAGTCGCCGCCGGTGCCGGAGTCGACGACGGCGGTACGCTCGCCGTCGATGACGTAGACGGAGCCGTACTGCGGGGTGTCGTACATCCCGGTGTCGACGTAGTGGACGTTCTCGGTGCCTGAGACTGCCTGAACGTCGCCGATGGCCATACGTTGGTGGCCGGTGGGGCGGGAGAAAACGATTCTGGTGACTTCTCGATGGGTGGTGGCTGGTACAGTAACCGCGATAGCTGTTCGATTGTTGACTACCGGAACAGCGACCGCAACAGCAGCTCGATTGCTGACCACTTGTGACCGCAGAGTGCCGAGCACGAGGCTCGGCACAGCACCGAATCCCCACCCCTCCCCCCCGCGAGCGCCACGTTGGCGCTCGCGAGGCGTCCACCGCCACCGCACCGCTGCGGCTGTCGGCGCGAAGCGCGAGTCCCTCCGTGGACGAGCGACCAACGGGAGCGAGTCGGCTGGGGAGGAAGCGAGGCGGGAAAACTCGCCGTAGGCGAGGCAAACCGCCTCGATAGCGAGCGGCGAACGGAGTGAGCCGCGAGCAATGTGGGCTGTGCGTGGCGGTGCGGTCGCAAGTGGTCTACGAACGAGCTGCTGTTGCTGTTCGCGGTCAAACTACCCCCAACAAAGAAAGCGCTCACACACAACCGAAAACCGCAGTATCAGCCTCAGTCCATCAGGAACTCGATCGCCGCACCCTGCCCGAAGCCGACACAGAGCGTCGCCAGCCCCCGACTATCGCCGCGCTTCTCCATCTCGTGCAGCAGCGTCACCGGCAGCCGCGCCCCACTGGCCCCGAGCGGGTGACCGATCGCAATGGCCCCACCATTCACGTTGAACTGGTCGTCGTCGATCCCCAGCTCCTCCTGGGCGTACACACACTGGGAGGCGAACGCCTCGTTCAGTTCCACGAGGTCGTAATCCTCGATCTCCGTCCCCGCACGCTCCAGCAGTCCCTTCGTCGCGGGCACGGGGCCGATCCCCATCACCGTCGGATCGACGCCGGCGACCTCGTTCGTGCCGATCTCGGCGACGATATCGAGCCCGTGCTCCTCGGCGAACGCCTCCGAAGTCACCATCACCAGCGACGCCCCGTCGGAGATCTGACTGGAGTTGCCCGCGGTCACCGTCCCGTCGCCGGTAAACGCCGGCGGGAGGCCCGACAGCTTCTCCGCGGTCGTGCCGGGGCGGAGCCCCTCGTCCTCCTCGACGACGCCCTCGTCGGTCTCGATCGGGAGGATCTCGTCGTCGAAGCGGCCCGACTCCGTGGCCTCGACCGCGCGCTGCTGGCTGCGGGCGGCGTACTCGTCCTGTGCCTCGCGGCTCACGTCGTACTCCTCGGCGACCTTCTCGGCGGTCATCCCCATCTGGAGCTGGAACACGTTGTACTGCTCGGAGAGCGCCGGGTGGAGGTGCTCGTAGGAGTCGCCGTCCATCGGCACGCGGCTCATGTTCTCGACGCCGCCGGCGATGATGCAGTCGCGGTTGCCCGCGGCGATCGCGTCCGAGGCGGAGATGATCGCCTGCATCGACGACGCACACCAGCGGTTGATCGTCGTCGCCGGCGTCCCCTCGCCCAGCGGCGAGAGCAGCGAGATGACGCGGGCGACGTTGTTGTCCTGCTCGCCGCGCTGCTGGGCGACGCCCCACATCAGGTCCTCGACCTGCTCCGGGGCGACGCCGGTCGTTTCCAGCGCGTCCTCGATCAGCGGCACCGAGAGGTCCTCGCTCCGGGTGTCGGCGAAGACGCCGTCCTCTTTCCCCTGCGGGGTCCGTCGAGCGTGTACGACGACAGGTGTCGACATACCTCGGGGTTGGGAGCGGCACGGGGATAAATCCGACCGAACGCGGCGTGCGTGGTCGAGAGTTCCCGACGGAGAAAGTACTTACAGCCCGGGCCGGACCGTTCCGGACGTGTTCCGCCCCGCTCGCTGGGCGCGCCGTCGCCCGGTCGCGGCCGTGCTGGCGCTGACGGCGCTGGCCCTCCTCCTCCGACTGGTCGCCCTCGGCGCCCGGACGATGCACTGGGACGAGGCCCGCGTCGCCTACTGGACGCTGCGGTACGTCCGCGGCGCCGGCTTCGCCTACCGCCCGGTGATCCACGGCCCGTTCGTCCCTATCACGGTCGCGCCACTGTTCGAACTGCTCGGCCCGACGGCGTTCGCGGCCCGCCTTCCGGTCGCGGTTCTTGGCGGGCTCGCGCCCCTTGCGGCGCTGCTGTTCCGCCGGACCGCCACCTCCGCCTCCAGCGCGCTCGATGTCGGCCTCGACGACGCGGAAACCGTCGCGCTCGCGGCGCTGCTCGCGGTCACGCCCAGCCTCGTCTACTACTCGCGGTTCATGCGCTCGGACGTGCCGCTGGCGGTGTTCGCGCTGTTCGCGCTGGGCTTTGCGGTCCGGGCGCTCGCGACCGGGCGTCGACGCCACGTGCTCGCTTCGGGGCTGTTCGTCGGGCTCGCGATCCCGACGAAGGAGAACGTCCTGCTGTACGCGGCCTGCGCTCTCGGCACCGCGGCGGTCGCGATCTGCTGGCCCGCCGTGGTCCCGCTGCTGCCGTGGCACGACGAGAGCGAGCCGAAAACCGCGGCGACGGCGGCGCTCCGGAGCGCGATCGGTCGTGCTCGCGCCGCGCTCGCCCGGCACCTCCCCGCCGCGCCGCTGGCGCTGCTGGTCGCGCTCGTCCCGGTCGTGTTCTTCCTCGCGCCGCGCGGTCCCGCGGGCGACCCCACGCTGAGCGCCGCACTCGCGGGCGAGGCCGGCTGGCTCGCGCTGATCGAACGCGCGACCGTGGGGACGTGGGAGACGTTCGCCTCCAGCTTCTGGGCCAGCAGTCGAGGGCACTCCTACCCGATCTACGCCGGCAAGCTGCTGGGCTACCTGCTGGTCGGCGCGCTCCCGGTCGTCGTCGGCGCGGGCGTCGCGTTCGTCCGGGAGCTCCGCTCGCCGTCGCGACCGCTGGTCGTCCCGCTTTTCGCGTGGGGCGTCGCCGCGATGCTCGGCTACCCGCTGGCGACGGACATCCCCGCGCCGTGGATCTCCCTCCACATCGCGTTCCCGCTGTTCGTCCCCGCCGCCGTGGGGTGGATCGCGATCGTTCGGGAACGGGCGTGGGCCGTCGATCTCCCCGACGCCGACACGCTCCCGGACGCGGGGACGCGTCGGCGCTACGCCCGGTACGCGCTGGCGGCGCTGGTCGTGCTCTCGGCGGTGCAGGTACCGCTGGTCGTCGCCGCGAGCTCGATCACGCCGCCGCTGTACGTGAACGTGCTCGCACAGTCGGCCCAGCCGCCCGACGACCTCTCGTCGATGGGGGCGGCCGTCGACGATTCGGCAGACGACGGCGGCGTACTGTTCTACGGCGAGGCGTACTACCTCCCGAACGAGACGATCGACGACGACCCGCCGACGGCGGGGGAGCAGTGGCTGGGCTGGTGGCTGAACCGCCTGCCGATGGCGTGGTACGTCGAGCGGGCGGGTGCGGAGTCGTCGTACGCCCGCGACCCGGCGGCGCTGCGCGAGCGCGAGTCGATCCCCCCGGTCGTGTTCGCCGCGCCCCCGGAAGCCGACGGCGCGGCGTCGGTGCTCGACCAACGAGGGTACGAGCGGACGCGCTACGAGCTCGGGCTCTACCACGAGCAGGCGGTCGTCGTGTTCGTCGACGAGTCGCGGCTCGGCGACGGGGCGGCGGACAGATCTGTTCACTCCTGAACGGGGCTGGGGTCCGACGCGCTTAACCGATTGGCCCGGCAACGGTATCGGGATGAGCGACCCTGCAGTCGACGTCGTAGAGTTCCTGTTGACCGCACATACCTACACCGAGGCGGAAGAACTGGACGAGGACGATCTCCCGCCGCGGTACCGGCAGGTGTTCTGGTCCGACGGGTCAATCGAGCGTCCGCTGGCAGTCACGCAGGACCGCGCGCGAACCGCCACCAGCGTCGATCACCCCTGGGACGCCGTCTCGGATCTCCTCTTCACCCAGCGCACCGAGTTCTCCGGCGAGATCTCGCTGACCCAGCCGGAGATGGCGCTGGAGTGGTATCTCGACCACGCCGACGAGGACCGGCTCGCGGCCAACCCCACGCTGGCCTACGCCGCCGAGAACGACGACGAGGCGGACGTGGACGTGACCCGCGAGCAGGCCCGCGAGGAGAACCAGCCCATTCAGGCCGACCGTGTCTGGATCGACTCGCTGCTCGACGAGTACTTCGACGAGGAGGAGGACGCCGAGATGCTCGACCTCGTCCACATCCTCGCGCCCGAGGAGATCGAGACGACGCTCGACGACCTCGTCCTCACCGAGGACCAGAGCAACGAGGTCCAGAAGATCGTCACCGCGATCGAGAACCGCGACTACCTCGCGAGCATCGGCCTGAGCGAGATCGGGAAGATCCTGTTCGTCGGCCCGCCCGGCACCGGGAAGACCACCATCTCCCGCGGGCTGGCCCACGAGCTCGGGCTCCCGTTCGTCGAGGTGAAGCTGTCGATGGTCACCAGCCAGTACCTCGGCGAGACCGCCAAGAACGTCGAGAAGACGTTCGAGGTCGCCAAGCGGCTCTCCCCCTGTATCCTCTTCATCGACGAGTTCGACTCCGTCGCGAAGACCCGGAAGTCCGACGAGCACGCCGCGCTCAAGCGCGCGGTCAACACGCTGCTGAAGAGCATCGACGACATCTCGCTGGTCCGCGACGAGGTGCTCACGGTGGCCGCGACGAACCACCCCGACCAGCTCGACGCCGCCGCGTGGCGGCGCTTCGACGAGGTCGTGAACTTCCCCAAGCCCGACCGGCAGATGCGTGCGGACATCCTCCGGATCGTCACGCAGGACATGCAGATGGCGGAGTTCGACCCCGAGGCGGTCGCCGACGAGACCGAGGGGCTCACGGGCTCGGACCTGCGGATGGTGCTGCGGGAGGCGGTGCTGCAGGCGCTGACCGAGGGCCGCCGCGAACTCACCCAAGAGGACGTGATGGACGCAGTCAAGGGGTTCGAGGAGCGGGACAACCTCAAGAACATGGACGACTTCGAGAACTGGGAGGGCTCGCCGGGGAGCGACACCGAGTCCGACCACGACCACTCACACGACGGTGCTCACGGACACGAGCACGAAGTCGAGACGGAAGCCTCACACGACTGAGGCGCCGACCTGCCCCGCTTCGCGTCCGGAGCCGCGGGGTACAAACCGTCCGCGCTCGACGGCACGGGCATGGACCGCGCAGACTTCTTCGACAGGCTCGACGAGGAGCTCCGCACCGACGCGTACGCCGACGTGGACGCCAGCCCCAACGGGCTGCAGATCGGCAGCCGGGAGGGTGAAATCGAGACCGTCGCGTTCGCCGTCGACGCCGCCGACGCGACGATCGAGGCCGCGATCGACGCCGGCGCGGACGCGCTGGTCACCCACCACGGGCTCGTCTGGGGTGGGCTGGACCGCGTGACTGGCCGGGAGTACGATCGGATCGAGCCGCTGGTCCGGAACGACCTCCCGCTGTACGTCTCCCACCTGCCGCTCGACGGCCACCCGACGATCGGCAACGCCGCCGGCGTGGCGGACCTGCTCGATCTCGTCGCGCGGGAGCCGTTCGGCGAGGTGGGCCCCGAGACGGTCGGCCTGCTCGGCGAGCGAACCGAGCCGATCGACGTCGGCGCGCTCTCGGAGCTGCTGGCCGACGAGCTCGACACGGGCGGCGAGGGCGTCCAGACGCTCGGGTTCGGCCCCGAGGAAGTCGAACGCGTGGCGGTGCTCACCGGCAGCGGCGCCGACTGGCTGGACGAGGCCGTCGACGCGGACGCCGACGCGCTGATCACCGGCGAAGGGAAGGGGAAGCTGTACCACGAGGCCCGCGAGGCGGGGATCAACGTCCTGCTGGCGGGCCACTACGCGACCGAGACGTTCGGCGTGCGGTCGCTGCAGGCGCTGGCCGAGGAGTGGGGACTGGAGACGGTGTTCGTCGACCACCCGACCGGGCTCTGAGCCGGCGGCAGCGAGTTCGGCGTCGAAAGAGCGTCAGCGGGAGAGCGCCGCCGCGAGCCCCTCGGGGTAGAGCGGCGGCGGTTCAGCCGCGCGGAACGCTGCCAGCGGCTTCCACGTCACCCGGTACTCGCTCCCGTCCGTCTCCGTCCCGGTCAGTTCCTCGCGGTCGGAGACGTCCTCGCTCGGCTCGACTCGGTAGACGAAGTCGTACTCGTGGCCCGTTTCGCCCTCGAACGTGAATCGGTTTTCGAGGACCGCAATCCGGCGGCCCGCCGTCGCTGCCACACCCAACTCCTCCTCGAACTCCCGCTCGGCGGCGTCGGCGGCGGCCTCCCCGAACTCGACCCCGCCGCCGGGCGGACGGTAGAACGTCTCGTCGGCCGCCTCGTCGCGGAGTTCGAAGACGAGAAGCTCTTCGCCGCCGTCGGTGGCACGCGTCACGACCGCTAGTGCGACCGGCCGGATGTCGCGCCAGCTTTTCGCGTCGGTGTTCTCGGGCACAGGCTTGCCACGTCACTCCCGGCGAGAAAACGCTACCGAAGCGGCTTTGCCGTACGCTCCCAACCCCGACGCGATGGACGATCGTCTCCGGGATGCCGTCGAGTCGTGGGGCGGCGCTGTCGCCGACACAACCGAACTCGACGGCGGCGAGGTCGGGAGCGTCCACCGCGTCGATCTCGCCGACGGGCGGCGCGTCGTCGCGAAAACCGCCGACACCGACCTCCGGATCGAAGCGCGGATGCTCCGTCACCTCGCCGAGCGCGGACTCGCGGTGCCCGAGGTGTATCACGCGACCGAGGACATCCTCCTGCTGGCGTTCGTCGACGGCGGGTCGGCGATCACGCCGAGCGTCGAGCGCGACCTCGCCGACCGGCTCGCCGCGCTGCACGGCCACGAGGCGCCGGCGTTCGGCTTCCCGTTCGACACGCTGACCGGGAAGCTCGACCTGCCGAACCCCCGAACCCCGGACTGGCCGACGTTCTTCGGCGAGCACCGACTGGCGTACATGGCCGAGCACGCGGCCGCGGAGGGGGTCCTTCCGGCCGCCGATCGGGAGCGGATCGACGCGCTCGTGGCGGAGCTGCCCACACTGCTGGATCACGATCCCGAGCCGTCGCTGATCCACGGCGACGTGTGGGCGGAGAACCTGATCACGGACGGCGAGACGGTGCGGGCGTTCCTCGATCCGGCGTGTTACTACGCCGATCCGGAGGTCGAGTTGGCCTACGTCGCGTGGACCGGCACGGGCGGCGACGCCTTCCGCGAGCGCTACCGGGAACGAGCGGGGCTGCCCGAGGGGGTCGCCGACCGGCGACCGATCTACCGGCTGCTGCCGCTGTTGGTCCACCTGCGTCACTTCGGCGAAGCGTACCTCGACCCGATCCGGGAGACGCTGACGGGGCTGGGGTACTAGCGACTCCAGAACGACGGCGTGAAGATCACCAGCACCGAGAGGATCTCCAGCCGGCCGATCCACATCAGGAACACCATGAACAGCTTCGCGGCGTCGGAGAACGGCAGGAAGCTGTCCATCGGTCCCACCGGCCCGTAGCCCGGGCCGACGTTGCCCAGCGTCGCGATGGATGCGCTCATCGCTTCCAGTCCCGAGAGCGTCAATCCCGGCGTGCGGTGGCTGTCGAGGTAGAGCAGGACCGTCCCCAGCGCGAACAGCACGAGGAAGAGAACGACGAACACGAGCACCTCCATGATCGTCTCCTCCTCGACGACCTCGTCGTTCAGCCGGACGGGCCTGACGGCGTCGGGGTGGGCGGCGACGAACAGCGAGCGGTCGGTCGCGCGCTTGGCGATCACCCAGCGGACGATCTTGATCGAGCCCGCCGCCGAGCCGGCCGAGCCGCCGAGGAAGTACGCGAACAGCAGGATCGTCTGTGCGGAGGCGTCCCACGTGTTGAGATCCATGCTGGCGTAGCCGGTGGTAGTGACGATCGCGATCGTCTGGAACAACCCTTGCCGGAGCGCGTTCTCGACGTTGCCCGCGATCGCGTCCACGTTCGCGGGCGCCTCCGCGATGCCGACGCCGAGGTACAGCACCGCGGAGAGCACCGCGCCGACGCCGAGGACGGCGAGCAGGTACGCCCGGAACTCCGCGTTCTCCGTCAGGTGACGGGGCTCCCCGCGGAACACGTGCCAGAACAGCGCGAAGTTGGTCCCGGCGATCAGCATGAACGGCATCATCGCCCACTGGATCGCGGGGACGAACGCCTCGGCGCTGCGGGGCTCCGGCGAGAAGCCGCCGGTGGGGAGGGTGGTGAGCGCGTGGGCGACCGCGTTGTAGAGGTCCATGTTCGGCGCGACGCCGACGGCGCCGAGCGCGAAGTAGACCAGCGCCGCAAGCAGCGTGAAGCCGGCGTAGATGCCCCAGAGCGCGCGGGCGGTCTCCTGAATGCGGGGCGTGAGCTTCTCCAGCGAGATCCCCGGCGCCTCCTGGTTCATCACCTGCGCGCCGCCGACGGAGATCTCCGGCAGGATCGCGACCATGAGGACGAGAATCCCCATGCCGCCGAGCCACTGGGTGAGCTGGCGCCACAGCAGCATCGCGTGGCCGTGGCGGTCGACGGAGATCGCGCCCAGCACGGTCGCGCCGGTGGTCGTAAAGCCCGACATCGACTCGAACAGCGCGTTGACCGGCGACGCGACCGTGCCGGTGCCGGCGACGAGGTAGGGGACGGTGCCCGCGAGGGGGACGACCAGCCACGCGAGGCTGACGAGCAGGAACGCCTCACGGCGGCCGAGTTCGCCCTCGCGGCCGAGCACGCGCTCGAACAGCAGTCCGACCGCGAGCATGACCGCGCTGGTCGCGACGAACGGGAGGGGGCTCTCGCCGTAGTAGAGTGCGGCCAGCAGCGGGACCAGCGGGGCGAGCCCGATGTACTGGAGGACGCGGCCGACGAGGCCGACGCTCACTCGGTACTCGACGTACGTGTTCAGATCGAAACCCATCGAGCGACGGCGTCAGTTCGCGCCCGATCGGGGCGAGAGTGCGATCTCTTCGATCCGGGCCTGCTCGTCCGCGATCCGCCGGAGTTCGACCGCCATCCCCTCGGCCCCGTCGTCGCTCTCGAGCTGGGCCATCCGGTCGGCGGTGCTCGCGAGCAGCGCCGCCGCCTCCGCGATCGTCTCGCGCTCGCCCTCCTCGAGCCGAGAGACGATCTCGGAGTAACACTGCTCGGTTGGCTCTTCGGTGCTCATACCGGTCGTTCTCGGGGCGGGACTATCAAACCCCGTGTGCGGGGTCGAAAGGGGAGGCGACCGAGCAGTCAGAACTCGCCGTTGACGATGTCGCTCACGCGGCCGGCGTCGTACAGCCGTTCGTCGACGCCGTAGAGGTCCTCGGCCAGCCGCTGCGTGACGACGAAGTGCGTGATCGGCCCCTGGTACAGCGGGCCGGCACGGTACACGTCGCCGTTTTTCACCGCGGTCAGGTCGCTGGCCACGTCGTGGTTCTCCATGAACGAGACGACGGTGTTCTGGAACTCCTCGGCCGTCTGGTGCTCGTGGCCGCGGCAGAGCAGCACCTCGGGATCGACTTCGAGCAGCGTCTCGTAGTCGACCTCGCTGCGGTTGCTGTGGAAGTCACGCACCTCGGTGTTCGCGAAGGCGTCCTGCACGCCCAGTTCGCGCAGGTGCTTGAAGCTCGTCCCCTCGCCGACGATGTACGGCGAGAACGACTCGGGCTCGTTGCCGGCGGCCCAGACGACCGCGGCCTCGGGGCGCTCGCCCTCGGCGGGTACGGCCCCCTCGACGTTCGACTGGAACTCCGAGTGCAGCTCCGTGAACGCGTCGTAGCGGTCGGTCTCCTGGAACACCTCGGCGAGCTTGCCGAACGCCTCGTAGAGGTCGTAGTACTGGTACTCCTCGTGCCAGCCGTAGCCGGTCGAGAAGATGCTGTTGCCGAAGAAGGGGCCGACGTTCTCCTCGATCTCGTCGACGTCGGCCTGCTCCCACCCGCTGAAGCGGTTCATGAGGAAGTTCGGGTCGATGACGTGCACGTCGGCGCCGAGCTCGTAGAACAGCTCCATGCTCACGCCGTCCTGATACAGGTCGGTCATCCCCTCGGTGTCGACGCTCACGCCGTCGATCTCGTCGTAGTACTGGGTGTGGTAGCGGCTGGTGAGCCACAGCGCCTCCGGCGGCGCCTGTCCCAGCGCGATCCCCATGTCGGCCCAGCTCCCGTTGTTGGCGACCCACGTCTCGGGGACGCCGTCGAACTCGACCTCGCCCACCGGCTCCATGGAGACGGTGTAGCTGCCGCCGCTCCCGGCCGGGGTGTCGGTTCCGTCGCCGCCGGTACAGCCCGCCAGCAGGCCGGCGGTCACGGCGGCTCCACTCGCGAGGTACGCTCGACGCGTCGACTTCGGTTGGTCTGCCATGGGAATTAGGCCGGCCTAATCGTGTATAAGCCCGTCGAAGTTTAGGCAGGCCAAAACGTGTGAGGTCGTGGAGAGGTGCGAGCGACAGTGGGGTGGACGGAGGGTTCGGACGGGGCTCGACGGGGTAGCAAACGCGACGCTAGTCGGCGTGAGAACGCAGAAGCGCCGAGGAGGGGATTTGAACCACAGTCGTTCCGCTCACTCCGTTCGCTTCACTCCCTGATGCAAATCCCCGTACGGCTACTACCGCGTACGGCGCCGTGCCCGGAGCCGACGCTCCGGGCTGGGCGCGTCGTACGACAGAAACGCCGAGGAGGGGATTTGAACCCCTGAGTCCGTGAGGACAGTAGATTTCGAATCTACCGCCTTGGCCAGGCTAGGCTACCTCGGCTCAGCTAACCGTGGGACGTGCTCCGGTTAATCGGTTACGGTTCAGCGGAGCGCGTTCACCAGCGCGACCGCGCCGGCCACCAGCAGGAACACCGACGCGATCGGCTGCCCGCCCGCGGCGGCGACGTACACGCCGAAGCCGACCGCGACGGCGAGGCTGCCGACGAGGAACGACGAGACGACGTGGACGACCTCCGCCCGGGTCGTGTCGGTCTCCCGCCCCAGCTGCTCGCCGACGGAGACGGCGTTGCTGGCGGCGTCCCACGCGAGCACGCCCAGCAGCGCGCCGATCAGCACCGGCAGCGGCGGCGCGCCGGAGTAGCCGGCGTACAGCACGCCGAGGAGCAGGAGCCCGCCGCCGTTGGTGACCAGCCGGCGCGACGCGCGCACCAGCCCCGCCACCAGGACGAGCAGGCCCACCGCCGAGACCGCGGCGCCGGTCGGCGCCACGAGCGCCGTCGCGGTGATCGACAGCAGCGCGAACCCGGCCGAAATGGCGATGCCGAAGCGGGACGGCTCGCGGGTGATCTCTGTCACTTGGACCACCTCCGGGTCGCCCGTGCCAGTTCGACCGCCAGCGGGCGGTCGCCCCAGTCGATCACCCGGATGCCGTGGCTCCGGAGGTTCCGCAGCCGCGTGTCGCGTTCCAGCCGGGCGAGGCGGTGCGGGGCGGTGTCGTCGGTCGTCGGATCCGGGCTGATCAGCGTGAGCTGGTGGCCGTAGGCGTCGAGGCGCTCGGCGACCGACGCGATGTAGTCGTCGGCGACGGGACTGAACAGCACGATCTGGGCGTCCGCGGGGAGCCGTCGCCGGAGCCGCCGGAGCGAGATCGAGGGGTAGAACGGCCCCTCGGCGGGCGAGACCGAGAACGCCGCGTGGTCCGCGAGCAGCCGTCGGGCGGTCGCGCGGTGGCGCTCGCCCGTCGCGGGCGCGAGCCAGCACTCCTCGGGACCGAAGCTCGCGATCCCCACCCTGTCGCCCGTCGAGAGCAGCGCCGAGAACGCCTCGCCCGCCGCTTCGACGCTCCGTTCGACGGCGTTGGGCGTCTCCTCGTCCGGCGCGCGGTAGGCGTCCTCCCGGGTGTCGATCAGCAGCACCACCGTCGCCGCACGCTCCTCGCGGAACGACACCGTCGAGAGCTCGCCGCTGCGAGCGTAGCGGTTCCAGTCCACCCGCGAGAGCGGGTCGCCACGGCGGTACTCCCGGGTGGAGTGAAACTCCAGCCCCGAGCCGGCCACGTCGGTCGCGACCCGGCCGGAGTACGGCGTCGTGAGCCCGCGCAGCGGCAGGTCGCTGCTGGCTTCGAGCGTCGGGAGACAGCGCAGCGTCGTCCCCGCCTCGATCTCGACGCTGCGCTCCCGCGAGCCGCTGGCGTTGCGGACGATCGCCGTCAGCGGCTCCCACTCGTGGCTCCCGCGGCTCGTCGTCACGGTGTAGCTGAACGTCGCGCGCTTGCCCGGCCGGAGCGCGGTGCCGAGCCGCGCGGCGCCGTCGGTGACCGAGAGCCCCGGCGGCACGCCGTCGATCAGCCGGAGATCCGGCAGCGTCGCCGGGCCCTCGTTCTCGACGGTGACGGTGACCGTCACCTCCTCGTCGGGGCTCGGCGACGCCTCGGACAGCTCCCGCTCGACGCTGAGGTCGACCGGCGGCGCCTCGCCCAGCCGGGCGTACGCCGAGAACCCCACGCCGACCAGCGCGACGAGGAACAGCGCCGGCCGCTGGAACGGCAGCCCGAGCGCGAACGCCACGAACGCCAGCGCGCCGATCCCCGCCCAGTGCTCGGTATCGATCGCGTCGGCGGCGCTCATCGGTCACCCCCGGACGCGATCTCGTCGACAGCCCGGACCGTCCGATCGAACGCCGCCTCGTACTGCGAGAACGGCGCCGCCGCGAGCAGGCGTGCCCGCTCGGCGGGGGTGAGGCGCACGTCCCGGCTCAGGAACCACGCCGCGACCGGGTCGTCTGTCCACTCGCCGCGCTCGATGCGGTCGCGCGCCTCGCTCTCGGTGCAGCCCTCGGCGTGGGCGATGCCGGCGGCCGCGACCGCGACGAGGCGCTCGCGGACCTGATCGCGGGAGCGGTTAGCGCCACGGGAGCGATTGCTCGCGAAGCCCATCAGCTCGTGGACGTCGTCGCCGGGCGTCGGCGCCTCGTAGCGCCGCTCGGGGTCGCCGGTCTCCGTCTCGTAGATCGGCGTCCGGCGCCGGGCGAGGATCGTGCTCACCGACTGGATCCCGGCGGCGACCGCGATCAGCAGCACGAAGATCCAGCTCCCCGGGAGCAGCCCCGCGAACTCCTGCTGGAACGAGACGAACAGCCCCACGAGCACCGCGACGGCGCCGAGGCCGGCGAGGGCGCGCCTCATTCCTCGCCCTCCTCGGCGTAGCTCTCCTCGATCCGCCGCAGCGCCGCGGTCGCGCGCTTTTCGCGTTCGTCGGTCACGTCCTGATCGCCGTACCGCACCTCCTCGAACAGCTCGGTGAGCTCGCGCACGTCGTCGGGCGCCATCCCGGCGTCGACGGCCGCGGCCGCGAACTCCGACGGCGTCGAGGACTCGGGGTGCTCGACCGCGAGGTGGTGGGTCATCTCGACCCAGGCGCGGAACACCTCGTTGTCGAAGGCGTCGCCCGCCTCGATCCGGTCGGCGGCCTCGCCGGCGAGCCGGCCGACCGCCGCGATGTCGGGGTTCACTTCCTCCTCCTCGTCGGCCTCACGATCGATCTGTGAGTTCACGATGTCGTCGGCCGACGCGACGTACAGGAGCACGATCGCCGCGAGCACCAGCACGACGAGCACGATCACGAGCAGGACCGACGGCTGACTGGTCGTCGTCTCGACGGCGCCGCCGAGCCCGCCGCTGCCGCCGGCGCTCCCGTTCGCGGTCCGGGTCGCGTTCGCCGACTGTCGGGCCGGCGACGCCTGTTGTATCGTCTTACAGGTCGCGAGCGCGTACCAGAGCATGTAGACGATCGGCCCGTAGAGGACCGCCGTCACGAGCCCCATCCCCGGCGAGTCGGTCCGCCGCCAGACGTAGCCCGCGAGCGCGACGACGGAGCCGAACAGGAGCAGTTTCGCCGGGAGCGTCTGGAGGGCGGCGATACAGGCGCCGCCGACCTGTCCGCCCAGCTGCATGGGTCTGCCGCCGGTGGTCGAACTCCCGTTGCCGTCACCGCTCCCGCCGCTCCCGCTCCCGAAGCCGCTCCCGCTTCCGGAGCCGAATCCGGACCCGGAGTCGGTCTCGGCAGGGTTCTCCAGCGTGGCGCCCGCGGCGCCGATCGCGAGGAGGGCGAGGAGGGCGAGGACGATCGCGACCGCAGTGTCCCGCTGCACACCGCGTGGTTGTTACAACCAAGGTATAGTGGTTTCGTTGACGAAAGCGATCGTCGTAGGGAACGCCGACGGCGCCGGGCGTGCCGGCACCGGCCCGCTTGATACGTGTGGCGCCCGCACGGCCGGTATGCCCGAGATCGGAGTCGTCGGCGCCGGGAGCGCGGCCGCCGCCGCGACATTCGTCCTCGACGGGAAGGCAGACGTGACCGTGCTGGAGAAGTCCGGCGGGCTCTGTGGCCGCGCAGCGACACGGCGACACGGCGAACTGACGTACGACTACGGCGCGAACTACGTGAAGTCCGACAGCGACCGCGTGCGCGAGCTCCTGACTCGAACGCTCGACGACGACGGGCTCGTCGACGTGACCGAACGGATCGACACGTTCGACGAGGCCGGCGAGGTGACGCCGGGCCGTGAGCCCGGCGGCCACAAGTGGTCCTACCGCGAGGGGCTGACACAGATCGCCAAACGGCTGTTCGGCCGGACCGACGCCGAGATCCACCGCCGAACGCGGGTCGAGACGCTCCGGCACGATTCGGGGTCCGAGACGTGGACGCTCGTCGACGCCGACGGCGAGGTGTGGGGCCCCTTCGACGCCGTGCTCCTGAACCCGCCCGCACCCCAGACCGCCGACCTGCTCCGCGGGGCCGACTGGGCGTCGCCGGCGCGTGAGTCGCTGGTCGAGGCCGTCGAGGACGTGCCGTACCGAACGATCTGGACCGCCGTGCTTCACTACCCGTTCGAACTCGACCTGCCGTACTACGCGCTCGTCAACACGGACAAGGAGCACGAGGTGGGCTGGATCGCCCGCGAGGAGTGCAAACGCGGCCACGTCCCCGACGGCGAGTCGCTGCTGGTAGTGCAGGCCAACCACGACTGGTCGGTCGAGCACTACGACGACGACCCGGCGAGCAACGTCGACGCGCTCGCGAGCCACGCCGCCGACATCGTCGGCGACGAGCGGCTGGTCGACCCCGACTGGACCGACCATCAGGGGTGGCGCTACGCGCTGCCCGACGACGGGGCGCTCGCCGGCCCGCTCGCCGCCGCCGAGGACGAGGGGCTCTACTGTACGGGCGACTGGGTCGCCGGCGAGGCCCGCCTCCACGCCGCGCTGGAGAACGGGCTCGAGGTCGGCGAGGCGGTCAGTCGAAAGTGAGGATCTCGATCCCGTCGGTGTCGTAGTCGGTCATCGCCGCCAGCCGGTCCGACACGTCGTCGAGGCCGACCTCGCGGCCGACGAGCGCGCCGGGGTCGAGCGTCCCGTCGTCGACCATCGCGAGCAGTTCGTCGAAGCGTGCGGGCGGCATCCCCCGCGAGCCGAGCCAGTCGATCTCCCAGCGGGTCATCCAGTCGGTCGGCAGCGACACTTCCCCTTTCTCGGCGTCGGTCGTCAGCCCCACCTGCACGTGGGTGCCGCGGGAGCGCAGGCACTGCACGGAGTTCCGCGCGGTCTCCGCGCGCCCGAGCGCGTCGAGGCTGACCGCGGCGCCGCCGTCGGTGAGTTCGTGGATCTCCTCGACCACGTCCATGTCGCTCCCGTTCACCGTCTCGCTCGCGCCCACGTCCGCGGCGCGGGCGAGCGCGGCGTCGCTCACGTCGACCGCGATCGGTCGCGCGCCGAGCGCGTCGGCGATCTGGACCGCCGAGAGCCCGACGCCGCCGCAGCCGTGGACCGCGACCCAGTCGCCGCCGCCCACGTCGGCGCGGTGGGCGAGCGCGTGGAACGCGGTCATGTACCGACAGCCGACCGCGGCGACGTCCCGGAAGCTCACGCCCTCCGGAAGGGTCTGGAGGTTGTGGTCGGCGTGGGGGACGCCGACTTTCTCGGCGAACGCGCCGGGCACGGCGGACTCGAACCCCAGCGCGAGGCCGTCCTCGCAGGTGTTCCCGTGGCCGGTCCGGCACTCGCCACAGCCCCCGCAGCCGAGGCTGAACGGGACGACCACGCGGTCGCCGACGGCGACGCGGTCGACGTCCTCCCCGACCGCGACCACTCGGCCCGCCGGCTCGTGGCCGAGCACGTAGTCAAGCGGCACCTGATCGTCTGCCCACTCGCCGTGACCCTGCCACGCGTGCCAGTCGCTGCGGCAGATGCCGCAGGCCTCGACATGGACGACGGCGCCGTCGGGCGCGGGCTCAGGGTCGGGCAGCTCGGTCACGTCGAGCGGTTCGCCGTACTCGCGGAGCACTGCGGCGCGCATTTGGCCGGGGTTGGGGTGGGGTGTGGGTAGGGTTGTCGGTGGGGCGGCTCAGAGCCAGGGGTACTGCTCCGTGTCCCGGCCCGCGTAGTCCGGGTCGAGATAGATGAACAGCCGCGCGATCTCGCCGTCGCGCACCTCGAACACGTCACACCAGCGCCCGCCGCCCGGCTCGCCGTCGGGCCGCCACTCGGTCCCGTCGGCGGTCTCGCCGGTGCTCGTCCCCTCGACGACCACCGTGTCGCCGTCGATCACGTAGTTGAACGTCTCGTAGTCGTGGTTCATGGCGTTCACCACCCCTCCCACGTCGCCGAACATCTCGCCGATCTCCTCCCGGCCGGTGGCGATCCCCCACTTCGGGTAGAACACGCGGGCGTCCTCGGCGAACAGTTCGAGCAGGTCGCCGCCGCTGTCGAGCCGTCGGAAGTAGTCGAGCACGATGCCTTTCCGGTCGATATCCGCCTCGGTCAGCTCTCCCATAGTAATGGTAACAAGTGGCACAGAATAACGCTACCGGCAGTGACACGACGATCCGGGTCCCGCGACTCGCTTCGGAGGGAGCAGCGCCGGCACAGCACCTAAGCGGCGTCGGGACCCACCGTGCGTATGAACGTTCTCGTCACGGGGGCGACCGGGTTCGTCGGTGGGCGGCTGATCCCGGCGCTGCTCGACGCGGGCCACGAAGTCTCCGTCCTCGTCCGGGACCGATCGACGTACGACGCCCCGGAGGGCGTGACCGTGTTCGAGGGCGACGTGCTGGAGCCGTCGGGGCTGGACGAGGCGCTCACGGGGGTCGACGCCGCCTACTACCTGATCCACGCGATGGGCGGCGGCCGCGGCTTCGAGGAGCGCGACCGGCGCGGTGCACGAAACTTCGCGACGGCGGCCGAGCGGGCCGGCGTCGACCGCGTGCTCTACCTCAGCGGGCTCGGGGTCGACGGGGACGACCTCTCGGCCCACCTGCGCTCGCGCCGGGAGGTCGAGACGGTGCTGGGCCGCGGGGAGTACGATCTGACCGTGCTCCGGGCGGCGATCATCGTCGGCGCGGGCAGCGCCAGCTTCCGGATCGTCCGCCAGCTCGGCTCGCGGCTCCCCGTGATGATCACGCCGCGCTGGGTGTCCACGCGGGTCCAGCCGATCGCGATCGACGACGTGATCGCGTACCTCGTGGGCGTACTCGACGAGCCCGAGACCGCCGACGGGACGTTCGAGATCGGCGGCCCGGAGGTGCTGACCTACCGCGAGATGCTGTCGACGGTGGGTCGCGTCCTGACTGGGCGCGAACCCATCATCGTCCCGGTGCCGGTGCTCACCCCGCGGCTCTCGGCGTACTGGGTCGACCTCGTCACGGACGTGCCCGCCGGCGTTGCGTACCCGCTGATCGACGGCATGGCGACGGACGTGGTGGTGACCGACGACCGGATCCAGTCGCTGGTCCCCGTCGACTGCACGCCGTTCGAGGCGGCCGTGGAGCAGGCGCTCGACGAAGAGGCAGCCGCCGAGGGGCGCTGAATGGCGCCGGATCTGGGCGAGACGTGGGTGTACGAGAGCCTCGTGAGCGCGGTGCCGGGGCTGGACCTCTCCGATCGGACCGCGCTGCTCACGCAGTTCGTCGTCTTCGAGGCGATCGTCCTCGCCGTCGCGGCCATTTACGATCTCTGGGCGGCGGTGCCGGCCGGCACCGCGGCGATCGTCGTCGCGGTCGCGGGCAGCTGGCTGATGCTGACGTTCAGCCGGACCGTCCGCCGGCTCCAGCCGCCGCGAACGTACCGCCGGCTGCTGTTCGGCTCCAGTATCGAACTCGCGCTCAGCGTGCTCGCGTTCGTGCTGTTCGTCACCTACCTGTTCGTCGTCGACCCGCGGGACGGCGGCTCGCTCCTGACGGAGCTTCTGGGCCCGGAGCCGCCGGTGATCGCCGTCGTGCTCCTGTTGCTCGTCACGTGGGACGTGATCTACCGTATCGGCGCCTGCTGGTGGGCGACGGTCGTGGGGTTCTGGCGCGCGCTCCGGTACGGCTTCGACCGCGAGACGACCGCGAAGCTGACGCGCCTCGACGCGCTCAACGTCGCGTTCGCCGGCGTACAGGTCGCGATGGTGCCGTTCGTGCTCGGCCACCCCGTGCTCGTCGCCGCGGTCGTCGGCCACCTGTTCGCCGTCGTCGTCGTCTCGATCGCGACCGTCGCCCTCCAGCGCCGCGCGATCGGCGCCGGCGACTGAGCGGCGTTCGTCCGTTGCGACGACAGGGGTCGGTCGCGCAGGGACGATATTTTCAGAAATTAATTCTTCGTCAAAACGTTTAAACCAGATAGCGAAACAACGGTTTCCAAGATCCCCATGTCCACCACGGAACCACGGTTCGACCGTGTGCCCGCCCCAGCCCCGCCACAGGACGGCGACGCGTGGTACGCGCCCGACACGCTCGCCCAGTACGAGAGTACGCCCGGCGTCGTCGCCACCGTCTCCCGGAACGAGAGCGAGGCGGCCGAGTTCGCCTACGACGCCCGCGAACCGCCGCTGTCGCCGAGCGAGCGCGCCGAACTCGATCGCGTCCGCGAGCACTTCGCCGGCACCCGGCGCCGCCGCCCGCTCACGCGACAGGGCGCCGTCGAGCGCGCCGAGTCGGGGCTCTCACCCAAGTACGAGCGCACCCTCGACCGCCTGCTCTCGGGCGGCACAGGTGCGCGCCGGCGGCTGCACTACCACGCGCTGCGGGACCTCCGCCTGCTCGGCGACGCGACGCCGCTGGCGCTCGACGACGAGGTCGGCGTCGCCGACAGCGAGGCGGCGGCCGACGGCAGCCTCGTGGTCCACACCACCGACTTCGCCCCCGCGGTGACCGATCTCGACGCCGATGGCGCGTTCGTCGATCGCGTCGCGGCCGAGCGCCTGCGGCGCTACGAGGTCGAGTTCGCGGGCTACCCCGTCCCGGTCGTCGTCTACCGCGACGGCATGCTCGGGAGCGACCGCTTCGCCACGCGGTACGCGGTGCTGGAGCCGGACCTGCTGCCCGGCGACGAGGAGCTGATCGCGGAGTGCAAGGAGCGCGTCTGGGAGGCCAGCACCGAGGACGTGATCGGCGACGGCGTCGACCGCCGCGCGTTCGTCGCCGAGCGCGCGCGGCGGCTGCTCTCCCGGCGACTCACCGGGCGCAACACCCGCGAGTGGCTGGCGTCGGCGAAGTACAGGATCAAGTCGGCGCTGGCGGATCTCGGCGTGGGGCTGCCGCCGGTCGACGATCGCTACGCGTCGGACCGACTCGACGACCTCGTCTACCACGTGCTCCGCGATTACGTCGGCGAGGGGCCGCTGACGGTGCCGATCCGGGACCCGAATCTGGAGGACATCGAAGCCAACCGCGTCGGCGAGCGCGTGAAGGTCGTGCCGCGCAGCGAGATCGCCGGCGGCGGGCGGGTGCCGACGAACCTCGCGTTCGACGGCGAGAGCAGCTTCGTCAACGTCGTCACCCAGTTGGCGGCGAGCGACGGGGTCGAACTCGACGCCTCGAACCCCAGCGCGAAGGTGAACCTCGACCCCCCGGGTGTCGCCGAGACGGTGCGGTGTGCGGTCGCGCTGCCGGTGATCAGCGAGGGCGGCCCGCACGTCTCCATCCGGAAGCAGGCCGCCGAGGCGATGACGCCCGTCGATCTGCTCCGGAACGACACGCTGTCGGTCGATCTCGTCGCGCTGCTGTGGCTCTGTTACGAGCACCAGGGCGTGGTGCTGTTCTCCGGACCGACCGGGGTGGGGAAGACGACGCTGATGAACGCCCACATGCCCTTTGTCCCGTACGACGACCGCCCGGTCTCCATCGACGAGGGGTCGCGGGAGGTCCGCCTGCCCCACGAGACCGGCGTCTCGCTCACCACGCGCGATCACGAGAGCGAGTACAAGCGGGTGACGATGGCGGATCTGATGACGGAGTCGAACTACCTCAACCCCGACACGGAGGTGATCGCGGAGATCAACACGCCCGAGAGCTTCGAGACGTTCGCCGAGACGGTGAACACGGGCCACGGGGTGGTCGGCACCACCCACGCCGAGGACGTCCGGACGCTCGTGAACCGCGTGGTCGAGCAGGGCGTCCCCGCCTACCTGCTCGAGGAGATCGACCTCGTCGTCTTCCCGCACCGCTCGGACGGCGATCGCTACGTCGCCCGGGCGGTCGAGTTCCTCTCGCCGGAACAGGCCGAGAAGCTCCCGCCCGGCGCGGGGGAAGTGGTCGAGAAGGGCGACACTACGATCCACGTCAACGAAGTGTTCGCCCGTGACGTGGCCGGGGCGTTCACCCTCTCCGGGCCGACCGACCCCGCGACGCCCGACGACCGCGGCTTCCGGCTGTTCCATCGGATCGCCGCCGCGACGGACCGTTCACCCGAGGCGGTCGAGGGGGAGTTCCGGCGGAAGCGTCGCTACGTCGAGTTCCTCGACGACGAGGGCGTCCGGGAGTTCGACGAGCTGTTCGACCTGCTCGCGGATCTCCGGACCGACGAGGCAGCGACCGTCGAACGCCTCCGCCGGACTGCGGTCGCCGACGGGGAGGACGAGCGATGAGCGCGGAGCGAATCCCCGGCGCGGTCGACGCCGACGCCGCGTCCTCTCGCCTCTCGGTGCTCGATCGGACGCTGTACACGCTGTTCGCGAGCGAGGCCGACGCCGCGCGCCACAGCGCCCACCGCGAGCAGTACCGCGGCACCGACCTCGGCGTCGGCTTCGACGTGTACGTCGCCCGCCTCCACGGGCTCGCGTGGCTGACGGCGGTGCTGGCGGTCGTGCCGACGCTCGCGATCGCGCTTGCGGCGCCGCCCGGCACGTACGACGCGCTCGCGGGACTGCTCGCGCGGGTCGCACCCGTGGGCGTCGCGCCGCGCCCGCCCCGCCTGCTCGTCGGCGCCGTCGTCGGAACGGTTGTCGGGGTCGTGACCCGTCGCGGGGTGATTGCCCTCGGCGGGCGCTACCTCGGCTGGCTGGCGAGCGCCCGGAAGGCCGACATCGAGCGCACGCTCCCCGGCGCCGCCCGCTACCTCCACGCGCTCTCCTCCGGCGCCGACGGGCCGCGGGCGATGCTCCGGAAAGTCGCCGAGAACGACGCCTACGGCGAGACCGCGGTCGCGGCGCGGAAGGTGCTCAACACCGCCGCACTCACCGGGAGCTTGGACGAGGGGCTGCGCCGCGTCGCCCGCGACACCCCCTCGCGGGACACGCTCGCGCCGTTCCTCCTGAAGTTCCGCGAACACAGCGAGCAGGGCGGGGATGCGCTCGCGAACTACCTCGGCCTCGAGGCCCGGATGCTCGGTCACCAGCGCTCCCAGGCCCAGCGGCGCAACGAGGGGTTCCTCGAACTGGTCGCGGAGCTGTTCGTCGTGCTGCTCGTGATGCCCGCGCTGCTGGTAGTCGTGCTCACCGTGATGAGCGTGCTCGCGCCGGGGCTCTCGGCGCCGATATCGACGCCGCTGGGGTCGATCACCCAGCGCGCGGTGTTGATCTACGGCGCCGCCGGGTTCGTGCTGCTCGTCGGCGCCGGCGCGGCGGCGACGGTCGGCCACCTCCGGCCGACCGAGCGGCAGGTGACGTACAGCCGGCCCGACGGCGCGCTCGCGACGCTGCGCTCGGCACCGACCAACCCCGCGAGCGCCGCGCTCGTGCTCGCGCCGCTGGCGCTCGTCGGGATCGGTGCCGGCCATCTCGTCCGGGTCCACCCCCTCGGCTCGCTGCTCGCGGGGTACGTCGCGTGGGGTGTCCCGGTCGGCGCCGTCGCGGTCCGCCGGGCGCGGATCGACGACGCGAAAGATCGGGAGATCCAGGAGTTCGTCCACGCCGTCTCGGGCCACGTCGGGCTCGGGCGGCCGTTCGGCGAGGCGGTCGAGCTGGTGGCCGAGGACGTGGATCTCGGCCCGCTGCAGGGGGACGTGGCCTCGCTGGCGTTCGACCTCTCGCTGTCGGACAGCCCCGGCGGGACGGACCGCCGGACTGCGGCGCTGTCGCGGTTCGTCGATCGCGTGGGCACGCCGCTCGCGGCCCAGACGATGGGGCTGGTGACGGGCGCGCTCGACGCCGGCAGCGACACCGAGTCGGTGTTCGAGACGCTCCAGACCGAAGTCGGCCAGCTCTACCACGAGAAGAAGGCGCTGCGGAGCGATCTCGCGGTGTACGTCGGCGTCGGCTGGGTGACGGCGCTGCTCGTGGTCGCGATCGTTCTCGCCGTCGACCTGTACGTGCTCGATGGGTTCAGCCAGCTGTCGGCGATGCCCGGCTCCGCCGGGTTCGCGCTGGACCCGAACGCGATCCAGCCCGAGCGGGAGCGGTTCCGGTTCGCGGTCGTCGCCGCCACGACCTCGATCGCCGCGGGCTGGTTCGCGGGGATGGCCAGCCGCGGCCCCTACGACGCGCTGCTGCACTCCAGCCTGCTGGCCGGGCTGACAGCCGCGGTGTTCGCGGGGGTGGGACTGGCGTGAGCGACAGCGAGGGATCGTGCCGCCGCGCACAGTCGCACGTCGTCGGTGTCGCGCTCCTCCTCGCGATCACGACGATCTCGATGGGCGCGCTCACGGCGGGTGTCGGCAGCATGGTCGAGAGCAACGCCGCGGCGGCCGACGCCGACCGCGTGGCCGACTCCCTCGCGGCGATGGAGCCGTCGACGTCGACGGGCGTCGCACGCCACGACCTCGCGTTCGGCGAAGGGCACCTGACCGTCGAACCACGGACGGTCAGGCTGCTCGACAGCGAGGGCGTCGTTGCCGAGCACGAAGTCGGGGCGATCGTGTTCGAGGCGGGAGATCGCCGGGTGACGTTCCTCGCCGGCGCCGTCGCCCGCGGGGTCGGCAACGCCTCCCGGCTGGACGAAGCGCCACCGATCGCGACCGGCGACGGTCTCCTGCTCGTCGGGCTCCCCGTCCTGAACGCGAGCGGGAGCGCCTCGGTCGCCGGGGAGGGCGTCTCCGCGACGCTGCGGACCGACACGAGCCACCAGCGCCACGAACTCGGCAGCGGCGAGTACCGCCTCGCGATCGAGACCGCGACCCCGGGCGCGTGGGAGCGCCACTTCGCCGGGACGAACGCGACCGCGAGCCGCCGGACGTTCGACGGCGACGAACACGGGAGCGTCGTCGCCGCGTTCCCCGGCGAGCGGACGGGGTATCTCGTCGTCCACGAGACGGAGCTGGAGGTGGAGACGTGATCTCGGACGATCGCGGGGTCACGCCCGCGGTCGGGAAGGCGCTGGAGGTCGGGATCGTCGTGCTGTTCGTCGGCGCGATGACGACCGCGCTGTACGGCGGCGCGGTGCCCGACTACCGCGACGCGGTCGGCGCCGAGATCGGTGATCGTGCGGTCGTCGCGGCGGCCGAGCGCGTCGAGAACGCGGTGCCGCCGGCCGCACGGGACGCCCGGACCGTCCACGGTGTCGACCTGCCGCGGTCGATCCGGGGCGAGAACTACCGGATCGCCGTCGAGAACCGGACGCTGGTGCTCGATCACCCCGCCGCGGCCGTCGACGCCCGGGCTCGGCTCGCACTCCCCGAGCGCGTCGTGTCCGTCGAGGGGGTGTGGCACAGCAGCGACGACGCCATGGTGGTCGTGACCGGCGACCGTGGTGGGCTCCGCGTCGAACTCACTGCACGCGAGGAGCTCGGAGGTGGACGATGAGCGACGACCGCGGGCAGGCGAACCTGCTCTCGCTGGCGGTCGCGCTCACCGCGCTGGTGTCGGCGACCGCGCTGGGGTTGGTGATCGCCGACGGGGCGTTGGCCGGCACCGACCGCGACCCCGGCGAGCGCCGCGCCGCCGGCGCCGCGGCCGAGCGGCTCGTGAGCGCCGACGCGACGACCGTTCGGGAGAACGTGCTCGATCGGGCGGCGGTCGAGGCGCTCTCGCCGTCCGACCTCGACGCGCTCGCGCCGCCGGTCGCGAACCGTTCGGTCCGGATTCGGCTGGACGGGGAGACGCTACTCGAACGCGGCGAGCCGACCGGGACGACCGTCGAGCGAGTGGTGCTCGTCGCCGAGCGCACGACGCGCTCTCGGTCGGTCGCCGTCGGCGACGGCGACGGGCTCACGCTCCCCCGTCGGACCGACCGCGTCGAACTGACGTTCGGCCCCGGATCGACGGTGGAGACGGTCCGAGCCGACGGCCGGATCGTCCTCCACGACCCCGGCGGGCTCGTCGGGCAGTTCGTCGTCGAACCCTCGCGGTACGAGACAGTGACGTTGAGCTTCGACGGCGGCACGGCACAGGTCGGGGTCGAGTCGCGGCCGCTGCGAACCGAGAAAGCCACGCTCCGGGTGACCGTCGATGGCTGACCGCGGGCAGCTCTCGCTCACGATGGTGGAGGCCGGCGTCGGAGTGCTGCTGCTGTTCGCAGCGACGGCGACGTTCGCGCTCGGGCTGCCCGCCGCCGGCGTCGACGAGGCCCAGCTCGATCGCTACGCCGACGATGCCGGGACGGTGCTCTCCCGGGAGCCGCCCCAGCACGGCGGCCTGACACGGCTCTCGGAGGTGACCCAGTCCAAATCGGCGTTCGAGCGCGAACGGGCGGCGCTCGCCCACCGCGTCGAGCGGATCCTGCCGGAGAACCTCATGTACCGGGTCGAGACGCCACACGGCGCCGTCGGATTCCGGCGTCCGACCGGCGTGCCGACCGGCCGCGCGACGGTGCCGACCGTGGGTGGGCGGGTGGTAATCCGGGTGTGGTACGCGTGAGCCGGGAACCGGGGAGTCGGGGGAGCGACCGCGGGCAGACGGTGCTCGTCGCGGCGGCGATGCTGGCGCTGGCGCTGATCCCGCTGGGCTTCGCGTACCTCCAGCTGGGGTACCACGAGGACGTGGCAGCATCGACGGAGCCGGAGAGCCCCGGCAGCGAGACGATTCGCCTGCTCGAACGCGCGGTGTACGACGCCGGCGGCGAAGCGGTCGGCCACCCGTGGCAGGGCCGGGCGGGCGCGGTCGCGCAGGTGAACGCGTCGCTCGCGCCGCGGGAGCGGGATATCGAGGCCGCGCAGGTGAAACGGGGGGTCGCGGTCCGGATCGAGCGCAACGGGAGCGCCGCAAACGCGTGGGCGGCGGCGAACTGCCCGAGCGGTGCGGGCCGACTGTTCGGCGACTGTGAGGCGATCGGCGGGATGGTTGTCCAAGAACGAGCGGGCGAAACCCACCTGCTGGCGGTCGCGTACGACCTCAGCGTCGTCGACGACCGCGGGGAGACCGCGCTGACCGTCGTGGTCCGGGCCGACGGCTGACGGGCTCGGGGTCGTCGGCGACTACTGCCCGTCTCCCTCGCCGATCTCGTCGACGGTCACGAGAGCGGAGCGATCGTGAGCAGACGAGACCGATCAGGTCTCGTCGACGTTGCCCGGCGTCTCGCGTTCGGTCTCGGCGATCTCCTCGCGTTCAGTTCGCGCGGGATCGGCGTGTTCGGCCTCGCCGAGTTCCTCCATGATGGCGTCGCGGGCGGCCTGTTCGTCCTCGAACTCGTCGTCGAGGCGATCGAGCACGCTGCCCAGCGACTCCTCCTCGGCGACGACCTCGTCGGGGGCGTCACGGAGCTCCGCCCGGATCTCGGCGCTGTTGCTCGGGAACTTCACGTCGTCGACGGCCGACTCGAACTCCGAGAGGATCTCCTCCTGTCGCTCGCGACGGTCGCGCTGGCGGCGTTCGGCCTGCTCGTCGGGGGGAACATCGTCGGGCATACCTCAGGATACGGTGGCGACAGGCAAGGGAGTGGCGGCCGGCAGGAGCGTGGGCGGTTAGTTCACTTTGCGGGCGAATACGAGGTTGCCCGAGACGTTGTTGACCCGGGCGCGAACCGTCTCGCCCTCCTCGGCGCCGGAGACGAACATGGTGTACTCGCCGCGCTTGGCGACGCCGTCACCCTTCCGACCGGTGTCGGTGATCTCGACCTCGTACGTCTCGCCCTCCTCGATGTCGGTGGTGGTCTCCTGACTGCTGCTCGTGGACTGCTTGGTGACCGGGCGGAACGCCCCACACGCCTCACACCGCAGCATCATCGTCCCGTCCTCGTTGACCAGCCGGGTGTCGGGCAGGCCACACTCCGAACAGCGGACGAACTCCTCGATGTAGCTGTCGATGGCGGCCTGCAGGTCCCGCTGGGAGAAGCTCCCGTTGTAGCGCGAGCGGCCGTCCTCGAACTGGCCGGCGGTGCCGAGCTCGCTCTGGATCTCGCGGTGGAGGTGTTCGGCCTCCCGCGAGAGCGCGTCGGCGATCTCCTTGAGGTTGGTGAAGCGAGTGAACGCCCCGTCTTTCTGTACCTGCGGGTCGGGGACGCTGAGTCGCTCGTCGCTCCCGCCCAGTTCGGGCACGTTCTCGAGCGCCCGATCGAGTTGCTCCTCGTACTCCATACCCGTGATAACCGGCGGAGGAGGTTTATGACTTCCGAGGAGCCGGCGAGAGAGTGAATCAACGCGTGCGCGAGCGCGGGCGTAAACGGCCGCGCGACCGTCGCTCCGACGGGTCTGGGGAAACTACTTAACGGGTGCGACCCAACCGGTCGGGTGTGAGCAAGATCACCTTCCGCGCCGACGACGCGCTCGTCGAGCAGCTGGACGCGCTCGACGCGTCCAAAAGCGAGGTGATGCGCGAGGCGCTGCGGGAGTTCCTCGACCGCCACCCCGACGTGGGCGGCGAGCGGGAGGTGACGGGAGACGCTGGCGGGAGCGGCGGGTCGACGACCGACGACGACCGAGCGGCGGCGCCCGAACTCACCGTCAACATCAACCTCGACGGGGAAGCGAGCGTCGAGGGTGCGGGTGAGACGAGCGTCGACGTCGCGACGGAGAGCGCCGAGGGCGACGAAACGACGTGTAAACAGTGCGGAGCGGCCGTGAGCGCCGACCACTCGTTCTGCCCGAACTGCGGCGAGGAACGCCGCCGCGAGGCCCACTGCGAGTGTGGCGAGGAGATCCGATCTGACTGGACGTTCTGCCCGGGATGTGGCCGCCGCAGCCCGACCTCGGAGCTGTTCGACCGCGCGTAGGGTGTCTGACATCGGGGGCGATGTCTTACATTCCGACCGAAACCGGCGGAAGCTTTTTATCAGATAGCTACGTTGGTGTGCACGCGTAAGACGGTCGTCTTACAGAACCGGCGGGGCGGGGAACCCGGCCGGACGGGACTGTAGGCGGCGGCTCGCGCCGGTTCGTCTTACCGGGGGAAACCAACATGGAGCGTGTCACACTGCGAATTCCACGACAGCAGGTCGAAGAGGTCGAACAGATGGTCGAGACTGGGGAGTTCCCCAACCGCAGCGAAGCGATTCGCTCGGCCGTCCGTGAGATGATCGATGAGAACGACACGGCCGACGGCGGCCGTGATCGCAGCTTGGCCAAGGTGTAATACATGCAGGATATCGTTCAGGACGCACTCGACAACGCGGAGGCCGAGCAGCGATCGATGCAGGACGTCGACACCGACGACGACGAGTTCGGGGACCCCCGGATCGTCATCGTCGGTGCCGGCGGGGCGGGGAACAACACGATCAACCGCCTCTACAACATCGGCGTCGAGGGCGCCGAGACCATCGCGATCAACACGGACAAGCAGCACCTGAAGATGATCGAAGCCGACACGAAGATCCTCGTCGGCAAGTCCCTCACCCAAGGGCTCGGTGCGGGCGGCGACCCCGAGATGGGCGAGCGCGCCACCGAGATGGCCCAGGGGACGATCAAGGAGGTGCTGGGCGACGCGGACCTCGTGTTCGTGACCGCCGGGATGGGCGGCGGGACGGGGACGGGCGCCGCGCCCGTCGTCTCGAGCATCGCCAAGGATCAGGGCGCGATCGTCGTCGGGATGGTCTCGACGCCGTTCAACGTCGAGCGTGCCCGCACCGTGAAGGCCGAAGAGGGGCTGGAGCGGCTCCGCGACGAGGCGGACTCGATCATCGTGCTCGACAACAACCGTCTGCTGGACTACGTCCCGAACCTGCCGATCGGGAAAGCGTTCTCCGTGATGGACCAGATCATCGCGGAGACGGTCAAGGGCATCTCGGAGACTATCACCCAGCCCAGCCTGATCAATCTGGACTACGCGGACATGTCCACGATCATGAATCAGGGCGGCGTCGCGGTGATGCTGGTCGGCGAGACCCAAGACTCCAACAAGACCGACGAGGTGGTCAACGACGCGATGAACCACCCCCTGCTGGACGTGGACTACCGCGGCGCCACCGGTGGGCTGGTCCACATCACCGGCGGTCCCGACCTCACCCTCAAAGAGGCTGAGGGGATCGCCGACAACATCACCGAACGGCTGGAGGCCAGCGCCAACGTCATCTGGGGCGCCCGAATCCAGGAGGAGTACAAGGGGAAAGTGCGAGTCATGGCCATCATGACCGGCGTCCAGTCGGCACAGGTGCTCGGGTCGGGCACGCAGCAGCAGGCCAACGAGTCCCGACGCGCGCTCAACGAGGACGACCTCGAGAACGTCGACTTCGACGCCAAGAGCAACGCACAGGAGGCCACGCAGCGCGGCGGCGCGGCCCGCGACGGCGGCGGCCGCGACCACGACGACAGCGACAGCAGCGTCGACGTCATCCGCTGACGCGGCACCGTTCTCCCGTTTTTCACCCGCGAATAGCTGCGCCTACACCACGTCGCCGCGGACGGTCGCGCCGTCCTGTTCCGCGCGGCGGCGCTGGACCGCCTCGGCGGCGGCACGCGCGTCCGCCTCGTCGGCGCCGAGCATCTCCAGCGCCTCGGGCAGCGTCGGGAACGCGAGCTCGCCCGCCCGGAGCTTCTCGATCGTCTCGGTCTCGCGCTCCCCGTCGATCCAGAGGCAGGCCCCGCGGGGGTCGAGCACCTGTTCGTAGGCGTCGCGGTCAAGCGCCCCTTGCAGGCGCTGGGTCACGTTGTCGCCGAAGGGTGCGTTACACACTTCGAGGTGGATCGGCTCGTCCGCCTCGGTCAGGTGGGCGGCCAGGCATTTCTCGGGTGCGGCGTAGCCGTTCTCGCTGGCGCGCAGGCAGTCGGGGAACTGCTCGGCCCACTCGGCACGGACCGTGCTGCCGACGCCTTTCACGCCGTACTCCCGCTCGAAGCGGTCGGCGGCCGCGTCGTCGCTCTCCAGCAGGATGTCTTTCGTGAGGTAGACGTCGAGGCGGTCGACGGGGTCGAGCCCGAGCGCGGCGTCGCCGTACAGCCAGACCTCCCGGACCGGCACGGGCATCGTGTCGGACTCGATCGTGTCGAGCAGGCGCTCGACGCGGTCGAGCGCGGCGGTACGCTCCATGCCGGGACGGAGCGGCGGCGGCGCCAAGAGCGTGTCGGGCCGACTACTCGCCGACGAGATCGAGCACCGCGTCCACGTCGTTTTCGACCGGCTCGGGGTCGTCGCTGGCGGCGGTCGCGGCCTCGGGATCTTTCAGCAGGTGGCCGGTCGTCAGACAGACCACGCGCTCGTCCGCGTCGATCTCACCGCGCTGCCGGAGCTTCCGCAGCCCGGCGATCGAGGCGGCGGAGGCGGGCTCGACGCCGATCCCCTCGCCGGCGAGGTCGCGCTGGGCCGCGGTGATCTGTTCGTCCTCGACGGCGACGGCGGTGCCGCCCGTCTCCCGGACGCCGGGCAGCGCCTTCGGCGCGTTCACGGGCTCGCCGATCCGGATCGCGGTCGCCCGAGTCTCGACGTGCTCCCAGCGCTTGACCGTCTCGGCGCCGTTCTCGATCGCTTCGACGAACGGAGCGGCGCCCGAGGCTTGGACCCCCGTGAGCTTCGGCACGTCGTCGCGGTCGAGCGCGCCCGCCTGGACGAGTTCGCGGAAACACTTGTACAGCGCCGCGGTGTTGCCCGCGTTGCCGACCGGGAGCACGATCCGGTCGGGGAAGCCGCCCTCCTCGTCGCGGAACCGTTCGAGGATCTCGAGCCCGATCGTCTTCTGGCCCTCCAGCCGGAAGGGGTTGAGCGAGTTCAGCAGGTACGCCTCGCCGCGGTTCGCGAGCTCCTGAACGATGTCGAGGCAGTCGTCGAAGTTGCCGTCGACTTCGAGGATGCGTGCGTCGTGGATCGCGGCCTGTGCGACCTTCCCGGCGGCGACTTTCCCGGCGGGGAGGAGCACCAGCGTCTCGAGGTCCGCGCGGGCGCCGTACGCCGCGAGCGCGGCGGAGGTGTTCCCCGTCGACGCGCAGGCCAGCCGGTCCACGCCGACCGCGGCCGCGGCGCCGACGCCGACGGTCATGCCGCGGTCCTTGAAGCTCCCCGTCGGGTTCATCCCCTCGTGCTTGACGCGGAGGCGGTCGAGTCCGAGGTCGGCCTCGATCGTCGGCACCTCGTAAAGCGGCGTGTCGCCCTCGGGGAGACTCACTCCTGCAGGGTTCTCCGGATCGATCGGGCCGGTGCGCCCCGTCTCGAAGGGGAGCGCGTCGGCGTAGCGCCAGACGCCCCGGCCCGAGAACGCGTCCCAGTCGGGCAGGTCGGCGTAGCGGACTTCGAGCAGGCCGCCGCAGTCGTCACACGAGTAGCGCACCGCTTCGAACGGCGGGTAGGTGGCGCCGCAGTCGATACAGGCCAGCCAGCAGTCGGCGTCGACGCCGTCGGGCCGGGTCGGCGCCGGGGCGTCGAGCGAGAGCGCGTCGGTCATCGAGACAGAGTGAGAGCGCGGGGGAGAAAAGTGGGCCGGCGATCAGTCCCGGCCGAACGCGTCGATGCGCTCGTGGACGTGCTCGACCCACTCGTCCAGCGCCTCGTGGAGCATCTCCTTGGCTTCGGGGAGCGGGACGGCGGTGTACTCGTACACGTAGCCGCCGGGGTCGAGCAGACGGCGCCGGCGCTCGACCAGCCCCTTCTCCAGCAGCGCCGTCAGCGAGCGGTTGACGTTGCTGCGGTCGCGGTCGAGCTCCTCGGCCAGCTCCGCGACGGTGCTGTCGGGGCTGTCGAGCAGGACGAGATACGTTCGGCTCTCGTGGTCCTGCACGCCGAACACACAGGAGAGGATCGCCCGGAAATCGGGCGATTCCGTCTCGACGAGGTCGGGGATCGCCGGGCTGCTCGCGCTGTCGCGCATACCCCGCGGTCGGCCGGCCGGCGCTAAAAGCCGAGCGCCACCGGCACCGGCTGTGCGCCGTGAGAACACGGACTGCGTGGACTTATGTGGCCGCACGACGTTCGTTCCGGCGAGAAGATGGAGGAGAGCATCGCCGGCTTCAAACAGCGCGGTTCGTGGGGCGACATCGTCGAACACGGCGAGCGGATCAGCCGTGCGCTCCGGGACGCCGGCGTCGACGGCGAGGCGTTCGAGGAGTGGGACGAGTGGCGCCCCAAAGCACACGAGACCCTCGGCGAGGACGTCGAGGAGAAGACCGCCGAACAGGCCAGCATCAAGGAGGGCCCCGGCGAGCGCGAGGGGAAAGGCCCCGAGGACGACATCAAGTCCGCGGGCGAGAAGCTGACCGAGTCCTACGAGAAAGTCGAGGAGGGCGACAACGGCGGCGCGATCGAGCGCTGGCAGGACTCCATCGACTACGCGACCCGCGCCGCGGACTCGGCTGGCCGGAAAGCGATCCGGACCGTCGAGGACACCGTCTACCGGAAGGTGATGACCCAGCTCGCGCCGTACTACTTCGACAACGAACTCATCAGCGCGAACGTCCAGCGCAGCTCCCGGGGCGACGAGACCGAGTTCGTGTTCGAGGTGAACGTCAACGACGACGACCTGAAACAGGAGGTCAGCGAGCGCCTCGCGCAGTACGACGCCGAGGTCGACCGCTGGCACGTCGACACCGAGAAGCAGGTCGAAACCGCCGAGGCCGCCGAGGGCGCGGAGTTCTCCTCCCCCGACAACGAGGGGAGCTCCAAGTCGACGACGAACTAACTTTCTCCACGCTCCCGAGGGATCTCACCGTGACCGACTGGACCGAGCGCGGCGAGTCGATCGCCGTCGACACCGTCCTCCGGGCGTGGGTCGAGCGCGAGGCCCGGAAGGACGCCTACCCCGACGCCGATCCGACCGAGTGGAGTCGCGAGCGACTCCTGCGGGAGCTGACCGACACGTACGAGGAGCCCGCCGAGCCGGTCGTCGACGGACTGGAGTGGTACGCGGTCGCGCTCGACGGCGACGAAGTCGGCGAACTGGGGACGTTCCCGGGGTCGGGGTGGGAGTGGCTCTCGGCGGACGGCACCGTCGCGGGCGCGGTCGAACGGCTGGACGACGGGTCGGTCGCCGCGGAGGCCCCCGGCGCGGCGGAGAAAGTCGCGTGGTTCGCCGAGCACCCCGACCGCGAGTTCGGCGCCGCGGTCGCGTGGCAGCGCGACGGCGAGTGGCCCCCGCGGCTGCTGGACGGGAACCACCGGGCCTGCGGGGCGTATCGGGCGGCCCGGGGCGGCGACGTGGTCACGCTCACCGTCCACCTCGGGGTCGAGCCCTGAGCGCGCGGATGGACAGCGTTTTACGTCGAGCGAGGGAACTGGCGGCCACTATGGGGAAGAAATCGAAAGCGCAGAAGAAGCGACTCGGTAAGAAGGAGCGACAGAACTCCCGCGTGCCGGCGTGGGTGATGATGAAGACCGACATGGAAGTCACCCGCAACCCGAAGCGGCGCAACTGGCGGCGCTCTAACATCGACGAGTAATGAGCGCGAGCGACTTCGAGGAGCGGGTCGTCACCGTCCCGCTCCGCGACGCCAAGAGCGCGCCCAAGCAGGAGCGCGCCGACGCCGCGATGTCGATCGTCACCGAGCACCTCGCGACCCAGTTCTCCGTCGAGGAGGAGGAGGTCCGTCTGGACCCGGCCGTCAACGAGGTCGTCTGGGAGCGCGGGCGAAGCAAGCCCCCGAGCTCGATCCGCGTGCGGGCCGCACGGTTCGACGAGGACGGCGAGACGGTCGTCGAAGCCGAGCCGGCGGAGTAAACACGCCGTGTTCCGCGCGGCTTTCGCCGGCTCCTCGTACGTCGGGGTGTTCGCGCGAGCGACCGAGGACTGTCTGCTGATCCGTCCCGACGCCGAAGAGGACGTGATCGAGGGGATGACCGACGAGCTCGGCGTCGACGCCCTGCCGACCACTGTTGCCGGCTCCAACACCGTCGGCGCGCTCGCGGTCGGCAACGAGAACGGCCTGCTGGTCTCCGGTCGAGTCACCGAACGCGAGCGCGAGCGGATCGAGACGGCGACCGACAAGCCCGTCTACGGGCTGCCGGGGAAGATCAACGCCGCCGGCAACGTCGTGCTCGCTAACGACAGCGGCGCGTACGTCCACCCCGACCTGACCGACGAGCAGGTCGGCGTCGTGGAAGAGGCGCTCGCGGTCCCCGTCGAACGGGGGTCGCTGGGCGACGTGGACACCGTCGGCACCGCCGCGGTCGCGACGAACGAGGGCGTGCTCTGTCAGCCCGACGCCCGCGAGGCCGAACTGGAGACCGTCGAGGAACTGCTCGACGTGTACGCCGACGTGGGGACGATCAACTACGGCGCCCCGCTGGTCGGCTCGGGGCTGGTCGCGACCGACGAGGGGTACGTCGTCGGGCAGGACACCACCGGGCCGGAGCTGGGCCGCATCGAGGACACGCTGGGCTATCTGGAGTAGGGAGCCGCGATGAGTGACCGGGCGTGACCGCCGTGTCACGCTCGCGGCGCTCGATGCCGTGGCTCTCGTGAGCCCGCCGTCGCCGAGCGAGTACCCTTTCGGAAGCTACTTCCCGCTCGCCCGGCCATTCTCGGCTATGAGTCAGTTTACTGTGAGCGGTACGTTCGAGGCCCGGGACGGGCGACAGGCCTTCGAGCGGAGCGTCGACGCCGAGAACGAGAACGTCGCCGAGGAGCACGTGCTCTCCCAGTTCGGCGCGGAGCACAACCTCCAGCGGACGCAGATCGAGATCACGGAGGTGACCGCCGCATGATGGGTGGTGGCCAGCAGCAGCTGCAGCAGCTCTCCCAGGAGCTCGAGGAGCTCGACGCCGAGATCGAGGAGAAGGAAGCCGAGATCGCGGAGTTCCAAGAGGAGAAGGCGGGCGTCGACGACGCCATCGAGGCGATCGAGACGCTCGACAGCGACTCGACGGTGCAGGTCCCCCTCGGCGGCGGCGCGTACGTCCGCGCGGAGGTTCAGGACATCGACGAGATCATCGTCGACCTCGGCGGCGGCTACGCGGCCGAGCAGGAGCAGGGCGACGCGATCGACGCCCTCGAGTCGAAGAAGGAGTCGCTGGACGACCGCATCAGCGAGGTGCGCGAGGAGATCACCGAGCTCGAGGAGGAGAGCGCCGAGCTCGAACAGCGCGCCCAGCAGATGCAGCAGCAGATGCAGCAGCAGCAGATGCAACAGATGCAGCAGATGGGCGACGAGGAAGGCGGCCAGTAAGGCCCTATGTTCGACGGACTGAAGGATAAGCTCGGCTCGTTCCGCGACGACGTCGAGGAGGAGGTCGAGGAGAAGGAGGCCGAAGCCGAGGCTGCGGCCGAAGCGGAGGCCGAGTCGGCCGACGACACGGCCGACGACGAACCCTCGACCCCCGCCGCGGCGCCGGACCGCGAGTCGAGCGACGAGGAAGACGACGACGGCGGCCCCGGCCGGCTCCGGCAGGCCGCCGCCTTCGCGACCGGGCGGGTCATCATCGAGGAGGAGGACTTAGAGGAGCCGCTCTGGTCGCTGGAGATGGCGCTGTTAGAGAGCGACGTGGAGATGAGCGTCGCCGAGGAGATCCTCGACGCGGTGCGCGAGCAGCTGATCGGCGAGAGCCGCAAGCAGGTCGACACCACCGCCGAACTGGTCGAGGAGGCGCTGCACGACGCGCTGGTCGACGTGATCTCCGTCGGGCAGTTCGACTTCGAGCAGCGCATCGCCGAGGCCGACAAGCCCGTCACCATCGTGTTCACGGGCGTCAACGGCGTCGGCAAGACCACCTCGATCGCCAAGATGAGCGAGTGGCTGGGCGAGCGCGGCTACAGCTCCGTGCTCGCGAACGGCGACACGTACCGCGCCGGCGCGAACGAGCAGATCGAGAAACACGCCGAGAACGTCGGCCGGAAGGTGATCTCCCACGAGCAGGGCGGCGACCCCGCCGCGGTCATCTACGACGGCGTCGAGTACGCCGAAGCCAACGACGTGGACGTGGTGCTGGGCGACACCGCCGGCCGCCTGCACACCTCCAACGACCTGATGACCCAGTTGGAGAAGATCCACCGCGTGGTCGATCCGGAGATGACGCTGTTCGTCGACGAGGCCGTCGCCGGACAGGACGCGGTCGAGCGCGCCAAGGAGTTCGACGACGCCGCCGAGATCGACGGCACGGTGCTGACGAAGGCCGACGCCGACTCCTCCGGCGGCGCCGCGATCTCCATCGCCCACGTGACGGGCAAGCCCGTCCTCTTCCTCGGCACCGGGCAGGGGTACGGCGACATCCGGGAGTTCGACCCCGAGGCGCTGGTCGACGAGCTACTCGCCGACGAGGCGTAGCTCCCCGGGCTAGTTCTCGCAGACAGTACACGCGATCAGCTCGTCCCCGCGCCGCGCGAGCACGCCGTTGCCCAGCGGGAGCGCCGCCGACACGCCGTCGAGCCGCCAGCGTTCGCTCCCGTCGGCGAGGTCCAGCGCGACGATTCCGTCCGCGGCGACGAGCACGCTGTCGCCGACGACGGCCGGCCGGTCCGGACTGTCGAGGTCGGTCGACCACCGCTTCTCGCCGGTGGCGCGGTCGATCCCGTGGACCGCCCCGCCGTCCGAGAGCGCGAGCTGTGCCCCGAGCCCCGCGGGTGGCGGGAACGCCGGGCGGTCGTCACGCGTCGGCGTCGTCCACCGTTCCTCGCCGGTCGCGGCGTCGAGCGCCACCAACCCGGACTGCACGGGGACGAGCAGGAGCGAGCCGCTCCGGGCGGGCGGTCGGAACGCACGTACCCCCGGGGCCGACCACAGGATCTCGCCGTCGCGCCTGTCCAGCGCGTACACGCCGCGGTCGCTCGCGCTCGTGACGGTGACGTACACTCGCTCCTCGTCGACCGTCGGGGGGTAGGGGATCGCCGGGGCCTCCTCGGGGTCGCCGAACGGCTGGCGCCAGCGCTCCCCAGTCCCGAGTTCGGCGGCGTACGCGCCGTCGGCGTCGCCGCCGAACAGGACGCCGTCGGCTGCGCGCGGCGTCGTCGGGTAGTTCGCGAGCGAGTGGCGGTCGACCACCTCGCCGTCGTCGAGCAGGCGGAGGGAGGCGCCGTCGGCCGTCTGGAACACGAGCGCCGTGTGGCCGTCGACGAGCACCGGCGGCGCGGCGATCGTCGCCGGGAGTTCGGCGTGGGCCGTCCGCTCGCCGGTCCGGGCGTCGAACTGGCTCCAGAACCCGGCGTCCCCGCTGCGGCCGAGCGCGACGAGCCGGTCGCCGTCGGCGACGACGCCCGCGAACGCGTCCAAACCCCCCTCGGGGGCGAGCGTCGCGCGCCAGCGTTCCGCGACGCGGCCGGGAGCGGGCAGATCCGGCGCCGCGGCGGCGTTCCGGGGGCCGCCGCCGGGGTTGGGCCAGTCGATTCCGGTCGGTTCGACGGGCGTACAATCGCGGCCGGCACAGCCGGCGAGCCCGAGGGCCGCGCCGGCGCCGATCGTGGCGAGCAGATCGCGTCGGGAGGGCATTCGTCCGGGGTTGGCCGCGGACGCACTTGGCCGCTCCGGCGCGGGACGGTTTTCCGTCGGGACGCCCAACCCCGGCCCATGCCCACCGTCGTCGCGTTCGAGACCGAGGGAGGCGCCGTGCTCGCGGCCGACAGGCTGGTCGTCGACAACCACACCGTCAGCAGCAAGCGCGCCGAACGGCTCGCGGCGTTCGACGACTGCGGCGCCGCCGCGGTCGCCGACCCGGATCAGTTCCGGCGCGAGCTCGACGGGAAACGCCGGGCGTACGAAACCGACCACGGCGAGAACCCCGGTATCGAGCCGTTCACCCGGATGGCGACCGACGCCGCCGGCACGGTCGGCACCGACGCCGCCGTCGCCGCACGGGACGACGAGGGTCGTGCACGGGTCCGGGCGGTGTACGCCGACGGGAGCGTCATCGAGGACTCGCCGGTCGCGCTCGGGACGGGCGCGGAGCTGGCGTTCGGTCGGCTGGAGGCCGGTGTTCCGGGCGAGCTCGACGAGGCCGCGGCGTTCGCGCGGGAGGTGATCGAGGGCGTCGGCGAGCGCGACACGCGCACCGGCGGCGAGGCGGATGTCTGGACGCTCGCGAACGAGTGACGCGAACGCGAGTGGTCGAAAAGCAATTGGCTCCGTGAAACGTCCGTTCAGCCATGAGTGACGACAGAGTCGGTCGGCAGATGGGCCGTCGAACCGCGCTGAAAGCCGGCGTCGCGGTCGGCCTCGGCGGCGTACTCGCGGGCTGTTCGATGCCGGACAACGGCGCCGACGGCGCCCTGTTCACCGAGAGCTTCGAGGACGGCTTCGGCTGGGAAACGGCCGCCCACATCGGCCCCGAGGAGGAGCTATCTGACTTCGAGTGGGCGATCGAGCGCTCGCGGGCGCAGGCCGGCGAGGGCGACTGGAGCCTCTCGGTGTTCACCGAGGGCGACCACGACGACGGGACGGCGTGGGCGACCACCGAGATCGACCCCGGCGACGCCGAGGCGTTCGAAGTGACGTTCGACGCCTGGAGCGAGTCGGAGTCGTTCAACATCCTCCGGAACGCGGTCGCGTACCTCGGTCCCGAAGCGCCCGACGCCGAGGAAGACTTCCCGGACCCGGGGCAGAACTCCTCGAACGTCGACGGCGCCCCCTACGGCGGCCTGCGCGAACCGCTCCACCTCGCCGAGGGGTGGCAGGAGTACAGCTTCACGTGGGAGCCCGACTCGGTGCCGGAGACGCTGTTCCTCTCGCTCGGCGTGAGCGTCGTCTGGGAGTCCGACGCGACGCATTACTTCGACGACGTGCGGGTCGTCCGGCTGTAGGCACAACGACTACCGGAGCGGCGGGCGTGGGTTCTGGTATGGCCCGCACGCGACGACAGGCCCTCCTCGGCGCCGGCGCGCTGCTCGCGGGACTGAGCGGCTGTTCGGGCGTCGACGACGGCACCGCCACGCCGACCGCGACGGCGGGCGAGCGAACGTACGACGAGGGGATCGGCGAGCCCGTCAGCCGGACGGTCCGTACCGCCGCCGAGACGGCCGCGGTGCGGTCGACGCTGGTCGACCCGGTCGGAGGGTGGACGGACAGCCAGTGGCTCGTCGCCGATCGCGACGACCGGGAGGCGCTGTACTTCGCCGACGGCGCCGCGGGCGTCGACGCCGCGCTGTCGTTGATCGAGGACACCGAGTTCGCCTCGGCGCTGGTGCTCGTCCACCAGCATCCCGTCGACGCCTGCGAGCGCTGGGAGCTGGAACGGCTCGCGTGGGGCGAGGACGCGGACGCGCCGGCGGGCAGCGCCGACGTCGAACTCCGCTACCGGGCGGTCGACCGCGAGGCCGACTGCGAGCCCGACCCCCGCGGCGACGTGGCGGCGACGTTCGTCCGGGTCCCCGCGCGGTTCGAGCGGGTCACCAGCTTCGGCGTCCGGGTGTCGTAGGGGCCTGCCGGACGGACAAGCGTTTATGGGTCGGCCGACAACAGTGGGGTAAGATGGTACTCGACAATCTCGGGAGCTCCCTCCGGAGCACGATGGACACGCTCCGCGGGAAGTCCCGCCTGGACGAGGAGGACGTCCAGGAGATCGTGAAGGAGATCCAGCGCTCGCTGCTCCAGGCCGACGTGGAGGTCGACCTGGTGATGGATCTCTCCTCGAACATCGAGGAGCGCGCGCTCAACGAGGAGCCGCCGGGCGGCACCTCCGCGCGGGACCACATCCTCAAGATCGTCTACGAGGAGATGGTCGAGGTCGTCGGCGACTCCACCGAGATCCCGCTGGAGCCCCAGACGATCATGCTCTCGGGGCTGCAGGGGTCGGGGAAGACGACGACCGCCGCCAAGATCGCGTGGTGGTTCTCGAAGAAGGGGCTACGCCCGGCGGTCATCCAGACCGACACGTTCCGGCCCGGCTCCTACCAGCAGGCCAAGCAGATGGCCGAGAACGCGGAGGTCTCCTTCTACGGCGATCCCGACGCCGAGGACCCCGTGAAGATCGCCCGCGACGGCCTCGAAGCGACCGAAGACGCCGACGTGCACATCGTCGACACCGCGGGCCGACACGCGCTGGAGTCCGAGCTCATCGACGAGATCGAGGAGATCGAACGCGAAGTGAACCCCGACCGGAACCTCCTGGTGCTCGACGCCGCCATCGGGCAGGGCGCCAAGGAGCAGGCTCGGGAGTTCGACGACGCGATCGGCGTCGACGGCGTGACGATCACCAAGCTCGACGGGACCGCGAAAGGTGGCGGTGCGCTGACGGCGGTCAACGAGACCGACTCCTCCATCGCCTTCCTCGGGACCGGCGAGACGGTGCAGGACATCGAGCGCTTCGAGCCCGACGGCTTCATCTCCCGGCTGCTCGGGATGGGCGACCTCAAGCAGCTCTCCGAGCGCGTCGAGCGCGCGATGGAGGAGACCGGCGACGAGGACGAGGACTGGGAGCCCGAGGACATGCTGGAGGGGAGTTTCACCCTGAAGGACATGCAGCGCCAGATGGACGCGATGAACAAGATGGGGCCGCTCGATCAGGTGATGGACATGATCCCCGGGATGGGCGGCGGGATGATGGACCAGCTCCCCGACGACGCGATGGACGTGACTCAGGACCGGATGCGCAACTTCGAGGTCATCATGGACTCGATGACCGACGAGGAGCTCGAAGACCCCCGCTCGATCGGCGCCCAGCAGGTCAAGCGCATCGCCCGCGGCTCGGGCACCGACGAGGAGACGGTGCAGGAGCTGCTCCAGCAGCACAAGATGATGGACAAGACCCTGAACCAGTTCCAGGGGATGGGCGACGGCGACATGCAGCGGATGATGAAGAAGATGCAGGGCGGCGACGGCGGCGGCGGCCTCGGCGGCATGGGGCCGTTCGGGTAGTCGGTCCCCGCGAAGCCGACGTTCGAGGTGGGAGCGCCGTTCCGGATCCTCGACCCTGCTTATACGTCCTCAAAGAACATGTTCGAGTCCGATTTTTGATATCCGATAATCGCGACCCCGATTGAAGGACGGTACCCCCCAAGAGCCGTGTGGGAGGTGACTCCACATGTTCGAGACGACCCGGCGACGAGTCGTACAGGCGGTCGGGCTCGGGGGGACAGCATCCCTCGCTGGCTGTAGTGCGGCACCCACCACGGACACCGAAACCACACGAGAGACGACGTCGCAGACCGCAGCACAGCAGTCGATCGACGTGGATCGGATCGCCGCCGATCCGACCACGCTTCCGGATCCGATCAGCCGCAGCGAACCGAAACGGCACGAGGTCCTGCTCACGGCTCAGGAGCACGTCGCGGAGATCGAAGACGGCGTCACGTTCAATTTCATGACGTTCGACGGGCGCGTGCCGGGGCCGATGATCCGCGTCCGACAGGGCGACACCGTGTCGTTCACCCTGGAGAACGCGACGGACAACGCGATGCCCCACAACGTGGACTTCCACGCGGTCTACGGCACCGGCGGGGGGAACGTCGCGACGACCGCGTCGCCCGGCGAGGAGAACGCGATGGAGTTCAAAGCGGAGTACCCGGGCGCCTACATCTACCACTGTGCGGTCCCGAACCTCGACATGCACATCTCCAGCGGGATGTTCGGGATGATCCTCGTCGAACCCAAGGAGGGGCTCCCGCCGGTCGATCAGGAGCTGTACCTCGGCCAGCACGAGGTGTACACCGACAAACCCGCCGGCGAGGAGGGCCACCACAGCTTCGACTTCGAGGCGATGGCGAACGAGCAGCCCACGTACGTGCTGTTCAACGGCGAGAAGTACCCGTTCACCCCGGACAACCACGGCACGATCAAGACGAACCAGGGCGATCGAGTGCGCGTCTTCATGGTGACCGGCGGCCCGAACTACTCCTCGAACTTCCACCCGATCGGGAACGTCTGGAGTCGGGCGTACCGCGACGGCGCCCTCCCCGAGAACGGCGACCTCGAGGCCGCCGCCGAGAGGAACGTCCAGACGATGAAGGTCCCGCCGGGGAGCTGTATGATCGGCGAGATGGACACGCCCGTGCCGGAACGCATCAAGCTGGTGGATCACGCCCTGTCGCGGGTCGCCCGACGCGGACTGATGGCGATGGTCGACGTGCAGGGCGAGAAACGCCCCGAGATCTTCGACCCGTCGCCGGACACTCCGGCGGGCGAGGACGAGGAAGGGCCGATCTACTGAACCGCCGGCCCGGGGCGTCCCACCCCGACGACGGCCGGGCGTCGGTCACGCCGCCGACCCCGAACCGCTCGCCGCATCCGCGCGCTTTTTGCCCGCGGCCGGGGTAGCCCGCCCCGATGGAGCTTCGCCGCCTCGCGCGCTACGACGCGCTCGTTCTCACGACGCTGTTGTGGTTCATGGCGAAGTTCGTGCGTTACCTGTTCCCGCCGTTATTCGACCCGTTTCAGGCCGCCTTCGGCGTCTCCAACACCGCGACCGGGCTGGCGTTCTCCGCGCTGATGACGGTGTACGCGCTGATGCAGTTCCCCTCCGGCGTGATCGCCGACCGACGGGGGCCGGTCCGGGTGATCGCCGCCGGCGCCGTCGTCGCCGCCCTCGGCTCGCTCGCGCTGGTCGTCCCGCTCCCGCTGCCCGACCTCCCGGTGCCGGTCGGCCCCGTTTCGGCCGTGCCGGGGGAATTCCTCGGCGTCGTCGCCGGGATGCTCCTGATCGGCGTCGGGACGGGCGCGCACAAGACCGTCGCCGTCCGCCTGCTCGCGACGGTTCACGAGCAGCGGACGGGGCGGGCGCTGGGCGTGCTCGACACCGTCGCCGCCTTCGGCGGCGTCGCGGCGCCGCTTGCGGTCACCTACGCGCTGCCGGACTGGCGCGGCCTCTTCCTCGCGAGCGGTCTCGCGGTCGCGGCGCTGGCCGTCCTGTTCGTCCGGCAGACGCCGCGGCATCTGGAGGGCCGCGGCGCCGTCGACGCGTCCGACGGCGGGGACAGCGGGGTCGACAGTTCGCTGCTGGGCTACCTCGAACTGATGAAGCCGCCCCGCGTGGCGCTGTTCGTCGGCGTCACCGTCGCGTTCGCGTTCGGCTACAACGGGGTGGTGGCGTTCCTGCCGAGCTACCTCGCCGCCGACGCAGGGGCGGGGCTGGGACGGGCCGTCGCCAACACGATCTACTCCGTTCTGTTCGTGGTGTCGCTGGTCCAGCTGGGAACGGGCGAGCTCACCGACCGCGTGGGGCGGCTGCCGATGCTGTTCGCGACTGTCGCCGCCGCGGTCGCCGGCGCGGCGCTGCTGCTCTCGGTGCGGGGTGTCGCGGCCGTCGGCGCCGCAGTCGCCCTGTTCGGGCTGGGCTGTCACGGCTTCCGCCCCGTCCGGAGCGCGTACCTGATGTCGCTGCTGCCCGACGACGCCGCCGGCGGCGGGCTGGGCGTCGTGCGGACGGTGCTGATGACCGCCGGCGCGATCGCGCCCGGGGTGACGGGGTTCCTGATCGACACGCAGGGGTACGACGCCGCGTTCGCGGCGCTCGGCGGCTCGTTCGTGGTCGCGCTCGCGCTGTTGGGGCTGATCGCGCTGCTGAGCCGCGAGCGGTAGCCGGCTCGGGGGTTTTTCACCGGCGGCGCCGACGCCACAGTCGATGAGCGTCCTCGCCGTCGCCCGGGAGGCGTACGAGTCGGCGCTGCCCGCGCTGGGGGCGAGCGTCGTCGGCGGGCTGCTCGCGGGCGTCGTGCTCGGCGGGATGCAGGCCGAACTCCGGGCGGTCCCCGGGCTGTTGGTGCTCGTGCCGGCGCTGCTCGCGACGCGGGGGAACGTGTACGGCAGCCTCGGCGCGCGGCTCTCGACCGGACTCCACCAGGGGCTGGTCGAGCCGCGGGTCGACCTCGGCAACCGACGGCTGCGCGGGGCGATGGCGGCCGCGCTCGCGAACGGCCTGCTCGCGAGCGCCGTCGCCGCGGTCGCGGTGTTCCTGATCCTCACGGCGCTCGGTGACGCGGTGGCCGCCGCGACGACGCTCGTCGGGATCAGCCTCGTCGCGGGGCTGCTCTCCGGCGTCGCGCTGACTGCGGTCGTGGTCGTCGTCGTGTTCGCGGGCTACCGCCGCGGGCGCGATCCCGACACGCTGGTCGGGCCGGTGGTGACGACGACCGGCGACGTGGTCGGCGTCGCGTTCCTGCTGGTCGCGGTGCGGGTCGTGCTGGCGCTGGGGGGTGGGGCGTGACGACCGACTGGACGGTCCGAGCGATCACGCGGGCGATGCTGCCCGTGTTGCTCGTGATGACGATGGTCGAGGTCGGCTCGGGGCTGGTGCTCGGCACGTTCGAAGCAGAGCTCTACCGGTACCCGACGCTGCTGGTGCTCGTCCCCGTCACCATCGGGACCGCGGGCAACCTCGGCAGCGTGCTCGCGTCGCGGCTCTCGACGGCGTTTCACCTCGGCACGCTCGACTTCTCGCCGACCGACGAGTCGCTGGCCGGCAACGCGGTCGCGACCGTCGCGCTCGCGGTGACGCTGTTTCCCGTCGTCGGCGCGGGAGCGTGGGGGCTGCGCTCGCTGCTCGGCGGGGCGCAGTTGGCCGTCGGCACCGTCGTCTGGATCTCGCTTCTCAGCGGCGTGGTGCTCGCGGTGCTGGCGGTCGGGATCACGCTCGGCGCGACGTACGTGGCCTACCGCTACCGGCTCGACCCGGACGACGTGGTGATTCCCGTCGTCACGAACACCTGCGACGTGCTCGGGGTGGTGGTGCTGTTCGCGGTCGTCCAGCTCACGCTCTAGCGTGCGGGAGTACGGCGTCGGCGGCCACCAGCACCGCGATCGCCACGAGCACGATTGCGCCCTCCGTCGGTGTGGAGAGCAGGCCGAGCGCGACGATCAGCGTCGTCGCACACGCCGGCGCGTGCTCGTAGCCGGTCGCGAGCATCCCGCCGGTCGTCAGCGCGACCGAGACGACCGCGCTGGCGGCGAGTCTGATCATTTCGGGCGACAGCGGCGCGATGGGGTCGATCACCACCAGCCCCGGCGAGAGCAGGGTGGTCGCGAGCAGCCCGGCGACGACGCCGATCGCGTGCCCGCCGAGGACGTTCCGGGGCTGGCTGACTGCCGCGTCGGGCGTCGTCGCTAACAGGTACGCTGAGGGGCCGAGGCTCGGGAACAGGAACGGGCGGCCGGTGAGCACGGCGGCGGCGCCGGTCACCGCGAGCAACACGCCGGCGTGGGCGCCGGCTCTGACCGAGAACATCGATTCAGCGGTCGTCCGGGTCGACCGGGCGCCCCTCCTCCGTCGGCGGGGCGACGTGGTCGATGAACGACTCCACGCCGGGCTCCCGGACGTCGACGCGGACGTGGATGTCGCCGAGCTCGTCCTCGGAGCCGACGGCGAAGTTGACGACGCCCTCGAAGGCGGGCTGTTTCTTCAGGTCGAACGCGAACCCCTCCTCGTCCATCCCGTTGGAGAACTCCCGGCGCGCGGTGTCGAGGATCTCCTGTTCGTGGAGCACGTCCGAGAACGCGTCGAGCGAGTGGCTCTCGGCAACGAAGCGGTCGGGCTCGCGCCGGAACTCCGCGTCGGGGAAGAGGTTGGTGACGGCGTCCTCGACGCGGTCGGCCACCTCCGTCGCCTGTACCGGGACCTCGATCGTGACGTCGATACTGTAGATCATTGGTGGGCTCCGTCGTCGATGTCGGTCGTCCCGCGCTCCAGCACCGCCCGGACCTGCTCGCGGAAGCGCTCCAGCGAGTCGTCGTTGTGGATCGTGAGGTCGGCGGCGTCGATCACCTCGCCCATCCCGAAGCCGAGTTCGCGCTCCTCGCGCTCCCGGAGCTTCTCGCGGTCGAGATCGGTCGCCTCGCGGCCGCGGTCGCCCAGCCGCTTCGCCCGCAGGTCGAAGGGGGCCTCGATGGAGACGAGCAGGAACTCCTCGCCGAAGGCGTCGACGAAGCGCTCGACTTCCGCCATCGAGCGCAGGCCGTCGACGAGCACGACCGGCTCGCCGTCCTGCCCCTCGGCGGCCTCCCGGACCATCGGGATGCAGCGGTCGGCGATGGCGGTCTCGCCCTCCTCCTCGCGGAGCTTGCCCGCGATCTCGCCGTGGTGTTCGCTGGGGTCGAGGCCGCGCCGCCGCGTCTCCGCCCGGATCACGTCGCCCATCGTCACGACGGGGATGTCTTCCTCCCGGGCGACCGCGGCGGCCTCGCCCTTGCCGCTGCCCGGCAGCCCGACGGTGCCGATGATTCGCATCGGCTCGGGGTTCTCGGCTGGCGGGGTTAAGGGCTACGGGACGAACCCGGCCGCTTTTGCTCGCCGAGGGTAATGGACGTGTGAGGGCGCGTAGCTCAGCTGGACAGAGCGTCGGACTTCTAACCCCGGTGGTCCCGCGGGGGGAGCCATCCGGTGGTCGTGGGTTCGAATCCCACCGCGCCCGTTTTCCGGCGAGCGAAGCGAGCCGTGAAAACGGCACGTGGGATTCGAATCAGGGAGGTCGCGCGCAGCGAAGCGAGCACGTCCGACCGTGGTTCGAATCCCACCGCGCCCGCTCCCGTCTCGAACGAAGTGAACCCGAGAGCGTCGCGTGTGCTGTTCGAAGTAGGCAGGTGCGCAAGCGAACGGGAACGACCGTGGTTCGCGTCCAGCCGTACCGGAGGCAGTGACTCGGCCGCCGAGCGACAGCCGTCCGAGTCGTCTCCTCGCTTCGATTACTCGGGAGTGTGAAACCGACACGCGTCGGAAAAACCGGGAGCGAACCCGGTTGACGAAGCGGGAGAGGACCCGCCGGTCTGCCTCTGACAACCCGACGGACCAGTCGGGTGACTGAAACGCGGGTAGGCGTTCACTAATAAATTCCGGAGAAATGTGACGGTCGTACAGAAACGCGGGAGAAGTTTCACCCCGTTTCCGGGGTGTGTGCATGTCTGACCTCGGTTCGGGAGCGTTGCGGCGGGCGGGCTTCGGTGGCGATCTCCTCGAAGTCGCCAGCGAAGTCCGACTACCGACGGAAGATCGGTCGGAGACCGATCTCGCTTCGCGGGTCACGTTCGTTCCCCGCTCGGCTTTCCGAGGCGGTTTGCCTCGCCGGAGGCGAGTTTTCCCGCCTCGTTTACATCGCGCCGCCCATGCCGCCCATACCGCCCATGCCGCCCATGCCGCCGCCCATACCGCCGGCGGGGCCGTCGTCGCCGTCGTCGTCGCCGACCTGACCGCCGGCGAGGTCGCCCGCGGCGATCACGTCGTCGATGCGGAGGATCATCGTCGCGGCCTCCGTCGCGGACTCGACGGCTTGGGTCTTCACGCGGAGGGGCTCGACGACGCCGTCCTCCTGCATGTCGATGATGTCGCCGGTGTAGGCGTCGAGACCCGTGGTGAACTCGCCGCCGTCGTGGCTGGCGCGCAGGTCGACCAGCGAGTCGATCGGGTCCAGACCAGCGTTCTCGGCGAGCGTGCGCGGGATGACTTCCAGCGCGTCAGCAAAGGCCTCGACGGCCAGCTGCTCGCGCCCCCCGACGGAGTCGGCGAACTGGCGGAGCTGGAGCGCGAGCTCGGTCTCGGGCGCGCCGCCGCCGGGCAGCACCTGCCCGTCGACCAGCGTCGTGCGAACCACGCCGATCGAGTCGTCGATGGCGCGTTCGAGCTCGTCGACCACGTGGTCGGTGCCGCCGCGGAGCACCAGCGTGACCGAGCGGGCTTCCTCGACGTCCTCGACGAAGATGCGCTCGTCGCCGCCGATGTCCTTCTGGGCGACGCTACCGGCGAAGCCGAGGTCCTCCTCCTCGATGTCCTCGAGGGCGGAGACGGTCGTCGCGCCGGTCGAGCGAGCCAGCGCCTTCAGATCGTCGTTCTTCGCGCGACGGACCGCGAGGATGCCGTGCTGTGCGAGGTAGTGCTGGGCGATGTCGTCGATACCGTCGCCGACGAACACCACGTCCGCGCCGACGTCGACGAGGTGGTCGACCATCTCGCGGAGCTGCTCCTCCTCCTGCTCCATGAACTGCTGGAGCTGGTCGGGGTCGGTGACGTTGACCTCGGTGTCGATCTCGGTCTCCTTGACCTCGATGGCGCCGTCGAACAGCGCGACGTCGGCGTCCTCGACGGCGTAGGGCATGTTCTCGTTGACGCGCTCCTTGTCGACGATGACGCCCTCGATCAGCTCGGAGTTCTCGATCGAGCCGCCGACGACCTTCTCGACGGAGACGTTGTCCGTGTCGATACCGTTGTCGTCACGCACCGCGAGCACGGCGTCGACGACCAGTTCGGCCAGCGTGTCCTTGGCCGTCTCGGCGCCCTTGCCCGTCATCGCCGTCTCGGCGATCTTCGTCAGGGTGTCGTAGTCGTCCGCGGTGACCTCGATGGCCTCCTCGTCGAGGATCTCCTTGGCCTTCTCGGCGGCCTGTCGGTACCCCTGCGCGATCGTGGTGGGGTGGACGTCGGACTCGACCAGTTCCTCGGCCTGATCGAGGAGTTCGCCGCCGACGACGACGGCGGTCGTGGTGCCGTCGCCGACCTCCTCCTCCTGTGTCTCGGAGACTTCGACGATCATGTTGGCCGCGGGGTGATCGATGTCCATCTCCTTCAGGATCGTCACGCCGTCGTTCGTGACGACGACGCCGCCCGAGGAGTCGACGAGCATCTTGTCCATGCCTTTGGGTCCGAGCGTGGTGCGGACCGACTCGGCGACGGCCTTCCCGGCCGTGATGTTCATCTCCTGGGCGTCCTTCCCGGAGGTTCGCTGGCTGTCCTCGGAGAGTACGATCATGGGCTGATTGCCCATACGCTGTTGCTGGCTCATGTTCACCGACAGATTGTCCGTGGTTCTATAAAGATGTTACGTTCAAACCGTGAGACACCCACGCATACAGCCGCAACGACGGCTTGCTAACTGTTCACACGACAGGGTTTAAATATCCGTCCCGGAGCGCCACGGAGGCGGCGGTTAACACTCCGCGCACGCGTGGGGAGCGAGCGCTGGCGAGGGCGGAAACGGGAGAAGGGAAAGAGAGAGTGAGCGTCGTCAGTCGTCCGCGGGCGCTTCCTCGGAGTCGGTGTCGGCGTCGACCGAGGGGTCCTCGACGTAGTACTCCTCGATCAGGTCCTCGCCGATACGGTTGAGCTCCGTCTTCGGGAGCAGCGAGATGAGCTCCCAGCCGATGTCGAGGGTCTCCTCGATGTCGCGGTTGGTCTGGTACCCCTGATCGATGAACTCCGCCTCGAAGCGGTCGGCGAAGTCGAGGTACTTGTTGTCGGTCTCCGACAGCGCCTCGCGACCGACGATGTTCACGAGGTCGCGCAGGTCCTCACCCTCCGCGTACGCCGCGAACAGCTGGTCCTTGAGGTCGCCGTGGTCCTCGCGGGTCAGCCCCTCGCCGATACCGTCGTCCATCAGCCGGGAGAGGCTGGGCAGGACGTTGACGGGCGGTTCGAGCCCCTTGCTGTCGAGGTCCCGGTCCATCACGATCTGCCCCTCGGTGATGTAGCCGGTCAGGTCCGGGATCGGGTGGGTGTCGTCCTCGCCGGGCATGGTGAGGATCGGGATCTGGGTCACCGAGCCCTCGCGGCCGTCGATACGGCCGGCCCGCTCGTAGAGCTGGGCCAGGTCGGTGTACATGTACCCGGGGTAGCCACGCCGGCCGGGGACCTCCTCACGCGCGGCGCCGATCTCTCGCAGCGCCTCGCAGTAGTTGGTCATGTCCGTCAGGATCGTCAGCACGTGGTACCCCTTCTCGAAGGCGAGGTACTCGGCGGTGGTCAGCGCCATCCGCGGCGTGACCGTCCGCTCGACCGCCGGGTCGTCGGCGAGGTTCATGAACACGACCGAGCGCTCCAGCGCACCGGTGCGTTCGAAGTCGGCCATGAACTCGTTGGCCTCCTCCTGGGTGATCCCCATGGCGCCGAACACCACGGCGAACTCCGACCCCTCGCCGTCGTCGCTCTCCTCGTCCTCCTCCGGGACGGTCGCCTGTCGGGCGATCTGGAGCGCGAGCTCGCTGTGGGGGAGCCCCGACGCGGAGAAGATCGGCAGCTTCTGGCCGCGGACCAGCGTGTTCATGCCGTCGATGGCGGAGACGCCGGTCTGGATGAACTCCTCGGGGTACTCCCGGGAGACGGGGTTGATCGCCTCGCCGACGATGTCGTGACGCTCGTCGGGGACGATGTCGGGGCCGCCGTCGATCGGCGTGCCCGACCCGTCGAGCACCCGCCCGAGCAGGTCCTCGGTGACGGGCATCTTCAGCGTCTCGCCCGTGAACCGCACGGACGCGTCGCGGTCGATACCGCTCGTGCCCTCGAACACCTGGATCGCGACGAGGTCGTCGGCGGATTCGAGCACCTGCCCACGGAGCTCTCGCCCGTCGGCGGTCTCGATCTCCACCATCTCGTCGTACCCGATGGACTCGTCGACCTCGGCGAAGACGAGCGGGCCGGAAATCTCGGTGATGGTTTGGTACTCTTTCATCAGTAGAGCTCGCGGAGTTGGGTCTCGATCTCGTCTCGCAGCTCCTCGACGTGTTCCTCGACCTCGTCGTCGGGAGTGGTCGCGATACGGTTGAGCTTGGGCGCGGCGTCGATCTCGGTGATCTCGTCGATCGGGACCCCCGCGTCGAGCGCCTCGAACGCCTCGTCGTTGAACTTCTTGATCGCGCCCAGCATCTGGAACGTCTTCTCGGGCGGACAGTACTGGTCCACCTCGATGAACGCGTTCTGCTGGAGCCACCCCTCGCGGATGTAGCGCGCGACTTCGAGGGTGAGCTGCTGGTCGTCGGGCAGGGCGTCCTCCCCGACCAGCTGGACGATCTCGCGGAGCTCGCTCTCCTCGTCGAGCACGTCGACGGCCCACTGTCGCCGGTCGGGCCACTCGGGGTCGACGTTCTCCTCGAACCACTCGTCGAGCTGGTCCTTGTACAGCGAGTAGGACTCGTCCCAGTTGATCGCCGGGAAGTGCCGGCGCTCGGCCAGGTCGGAGTCCAGCGCCCAGAACGTCTTGACGATACGCAGCGTGTTCTGGGTGACGGGCTCCGAGAAGTCACCGCCCGGCGGCGAGACGGCGCCGATCACCGAGATCGACCCCTCGCTGCCGTTGATGTTCTCGAAGTAGCCCGCCCGCTCGTAGAACTGGGAGAGGCGCGCGGCCAGGTAGGCCGGGTACCCCTCCTCGCCGGGCATCTCCTCCAGCCGGGAGGAGATCTCGCGCATGGCCTCGGCCCACCGGGAGGTGGAGTCGGCCATCAGCGCCACGTCGTACCCCATGTCGCGGTAGAACTCCCCGATCGTGATCCCCGTGTACACACAGGACTCCCGTGCGGCCACGGGCATGTTCGAGGTGTTCGCGATCAGCGTCGTCCGCTCCATCAGCGGGTTCCCGGTCTGGGGGTCGGGCAGCTCCGGGAAGTCGTCGATCACTTCGGTCATCTCGTTGCCCCGCTCGCCGCAGCCGATGTAGACGACGATGTCGGCGTCGGCGAACTTCGCGAGGCTCTGCTGGGTGACCGTCTTCCCGGAGCCGAACGGGCCCGGGATCGCGGCCGTTCCGCCCTTCGCGAGCGGGAACAGGCCGTCGAGGATGCGCTGGCCGGAGATCAGCGGCTCGGTCGGGGTCTGCTTCTCCTCGACCGGCCGGGACTCTCGGACCGGCCACTCCTGGTGCATCTGGATCTCCTCGCCGTTCTCCAGGGTGACGATCGTCTCCTCGACGGTGAACTCGCCCTCCTCGACGGACTCGACGGTGCCGCCCTCGTAGTCCGGCGGGACCATCACCTTGTGGTCGATGGTCTGGGTCTCGGGCACCTCGCCGACGATGTCGCTGGGCTCGACGGTGTCGCCCGGCTCGACTTCGGGGTGGAACTCCCACTGCTTCTCCATGTCGATGCCGGGTGCGTCGACACCGCGGTCGAGGAACGCCGACCCCATCTTCTCCTCGAGGACGTCCAGCGGTCGCTGGACGCCGTCGTAGATGGAGTCGAGCATCCCCGGCCCCAGGTCGACCGTCAGCGGCTCGCCCGTGTTGACGACGGGTTCGCCGGGGCCGACCCCGGAGGTCTCCTCGTACACTTGGATCGTCGTGACGTTGCCCTCGATCTCGATAACTTCGCCCATCAGCTCGTCGCCGCCCACGTAGACGACGTCGTTCATCCGGGCGTCGAGGTCGACGGCGGTCACGACCGGACCACTCACGCTCTCGATCTGGCCGCGGTCTTCCGCGGCGACGTCTGTTGCCTGACTCATTGTTAGTCCTCGTCGTCCATCAGGTCGATACCGATGGCTCGTTTGATCTGGTCGCGCAGTCCGCCGCTGCCGGCGCCGCCGCCGAGCGTGACGAACGTCGGCTCGACGCTGGTCTCGACGTCCTCGCGGGTCCCCCGCGAGAGGTGGTCGAGGTCGTCGTCGTGCATCACGACGATCCCCACGTCGTCGTCGGCGATCGTCGACTCGACGGCGTCGTCGAGCCGCTCGGCCTTCTCCTCCTCGGGAACGTCCTCGAACTTCCGGACGCCGGCGAGGCGGAACCCGGTCGTGAACTCCGGGCTTCCGATCACGGCGATCTCCTGACTCATCGTACCACCAGTTCCGCCCGAATATCGTCGGGGTCGAGCCCCGCCTCCTTGCCTCGGGCGATGGCACGGATGTTGTCCGCCTCACGCTCCTTCGCGAGCACGAACGCGATCACGGGGCACACCGACATCGGGTGTGCGTGTGCCGCGTTGCGTGCGTGTTCGAGCAGCGCCGCGTCGAGCGCCTGCTCGAACTCGATGAGGCTGTCCGCCTCCGCGAGCTCGTCGAGCGCGGTCGAGAGCTCGTCGCCGTACCGGCTCTCGCGGATGCGCTCGACCAACTGCTCGCTGTCCCGGGAGAGCGCCGACAGCTCCTCGGGCTCGAACAGCGCGCCGCCCTCGATGTAGTACTCCGCGGGGTCGATCTCGGCGCCGCTGCGGGCGAGCCGGAGCGCGTTCCGCGCGTTCCGGAAGTCGATCTCGGCCTGGAGGTACTCGGCGTACGCCGACTCCGGGCCCGCGCCCGAGGCGCTCGTCACGCCCTCGAACAGGTTCTCGTAGTACGCGCGGTCGATGGCGTTCTCCAGCGGGACGAGCGTCCCGGTCTCCTCGTACTCCTCGGCGGCCGCCGCGAGGGCGTCGCCGAAGATCGTGCCGTCGAGCAGATCGACGACCGCCTCGATGCTCTCGGTCTCGACCAGCTGATCGAGGAGCGCATCGTCGAACTCGCCGGCACGGATCAGATCGTCCTCGACCGCCTCGGTGTCGGCGTCGGCGTAGATGCCGCGGACGACTGTCTTCACGTTCCACGCGTCGAACTTCCGGAGGTAGCGCGCGACCTGCTCGTAGAGGCGGCCGTCCGCCCACGCGAGCAGCTCGTCGAACGTCTCCGCCAGCCCCGCGTTCAGCGCGTACTCGAGGAGGTCGACGCCGGAGAACCGCGAACCGAGTCGGTTGATCGGTCCTTGGTACGTCGACTCCTCCATGTAGCGGGTGATCTCGTCGGGGCTCATCCGCACCAGCTTCCGGTAGTCCTCCTCGTCGAACAGCGTCGCACGCCGGGCGCTCACGCGAGCGTTGACGTACTCCGGGTTGGAACTGCCGGTAGCGCTCATTCTTCGAAGAGTTTTTCGCTGATACGTTTGAGCTCCTCGTCCCAGACCTCCGCGATCACGGAGTCGAAGGTGTTGTCGACGCTGACGCGGGAGCTCTCGCTTCTGACCACGACGCCGCCGAGGCAGTCCTCGGTGCCGGCGAACGACCAGCCCTCGTACTCCGAGAGCAGGTCGGTCAGCAGCTCCTCGTCGGCGGCGCGGCCGTACACCTGTACGTCCGCGTCATCGTCGAACTCCTCGGCGGCCGAATCGAGCAGCGACCGGGTCAGCTCCTCGCGGCGCTCGCCGTCGATCTCGGCGACGCGCTCCTCGAGCTGTTCGCGGACCTGCTCCAGCACGTCACGACGGGCTTCCAGGCGCTTCTGTTTGGCCGTGAGCTTCGCGCTCGACAGCGCCTGTTCGCGCTCCTCGTCGATCTGTGCCTCGACGTCCTGCTCGCGCTGCTCGACGATCTCCTCGGCGTCGGCCTCCGCCTCCGAGATGATCTCCTCTGCCCGGCTCTCGCCCTCTTCGCGTATCTCCTCGGCACGCGCGCGGGCTTCGTCTCGAACGTCCTCGACGACGGTTTCCAAGCTCATGAGCGGAAAGGGAGAGGAAAGTTACGCCAGGATCATGGCGACCAGCGCGAAGATGAGGATCGTCTCCGGCAGGACGGTCAGAATCAGTGCCTGCACGAAGAGATCGTCGTCCTCCGCGACGGCGCCGACGGCGGCCGAACCGATACCTCGCTCCGCGTAGCCCGCGCCGAGCCCGGCGAGGCCGACGGCGAGGGCTGCCATACCGGTCGAGGTGATGGCGGGGCCGCTGGCTCCTTCCTGCAGTACGAGACTTGCGAATTGGGGTGCGCTTTCGAACATATGGGTATCAACTCGGGTTCGTAGTCAGTCGTCTCCGAACAAGCCGTAGTTGGCCCCACGACGGTCATAAACCTTCCCAAAGTGCCCGAGAGAACCGTGCGACTCGGGCGCACACGCGCCGCTTCCGAGGGCGTCAGCCGCCGAAAAATCGTCAGCGTGACGGAACGATCGCGGGGGCGGCGTCAGTCCTGTCGGCTGAACTGACGCTCGTGCCCGAACGGCTCGTACTCGCGGCCGCCGCCGTCGAAGAACTTCGAGAAGAACTCGTAGTACTCCAGGCGGACCGCCTGCAGGCCGGCGCTGGTCACACCCAGCGCGAGCACCAGCACGTGGCCCAGCACGAGCACGAGGATGCCGCCGATCAGCGACGCCACGCCGCCGTGCATCAGGCCGCCGAACATGATCTCGGTGACCTCGTGGCCGTGGTACATGTCGCCGACCTCGTAGGCGTGGCCGGTCATGAAGTGCCACGACGCGTTCTCGCCCTCACCGGTGACGGCGACGCCGAAGAAGAACAGGTTGACCGCGAAGGCCATCCCCGCCTTCGCCAGCAGCACCGCCGCGAGTCGGGCGTAGGAGAGCACGTTCACCAGCGCGTCGAAGATCTCGACGAGCTCGGCGGGCGCGCCGAGCCCCAGCAGCAGGGCGCCCAGCAGGAACAGACCGATCCCGGCCTGCCCGACGATCACCGGGAAGCCGCTGAAGCCGAGCGCGAACGCCGCCTTCTCGCCGCTGTCGAACACGGTGAAGATGAACTCCGGCTTCGAGCCGGCGAACCACTTGCTGGCGATGAAGATCCAGAGGCCGTTCATCGCGAAGATCCACGAGAGCTTCTCGACGACTGCCGCCTTCAGCCCGTGGAACTGCAGCTCCTCGAAGAAGCCCAGCACGTAGCCGATGTTGAGGTGGACCAGCGCGGCCATCGCGCTGATCAGGATCCAGCCGGGGACCCAGTAGCTGTACTCGGGGATCAGCCCCTTGTGCAGCGGCGCGTGGCCGCCCCAGACGACCTCACTCACGGTGTGGAGGCCGAAGATCTCGCCGTAGAGGAAGCCGAACACGATCGTCGCCAGCCCCGCCGCGATCGTCACGCCGCCCATGCTCTTGAAGCCGGGACTGTCGTACTGCGTGTAGAGGAACCCGCCGATGGCGGTGTACACCAGCCCGTACCCCACGTCCCCGATCATGAAGCCGAAGAACAGCGGGAACGTCAGGAACAGCAGCGCGGTCGGGTCGAACTCGTCGTAGTTCGGCCGGCCGATCGCCTCGACCAGCACCTCGAACGGCTGGACGAGGCCGTTGTTGTCCTGCACGACCGGCGGCTCGTCCGTCCCGATCGTGGTGCCGCCGTCGGCGACGGCCTCGCCGTGCTCGTGGACCGCCTCGCCGTCGGACTTGAACGCGGCACGCTCGACCTCCTCGACCTCGATCCGGTCGCCGAGCTCGTCTTTCAGCGCCGCGTTGACCGCCTCGTACTCCTCCGTCGGCACCCAGCCCTCGGCGACGAACGTGTTCGCCGTCGTCGCGAACGAGAGCGGCGCCTCGGCCTTCTGGACCTGAATCGAGAGATGCTCCTCGGCGGCCAGCAGGAACTCGGCGTGCTGGCGTCGGATCTCGGCGAGATCGTCCTCGATCTCGGCGATATCGGACTCGATGGCCTGTTTCTCGCTTTCGAGTTCACGGACGTACGACTCCGGGGCGACCGCGGCGTCGGGCACGTCGATCGCCGTGAACGCCGCGCCGACGAGCGCCTCGTCGAGCACGTCCTCGGCGTGCTCGCTGGGGTAGACGAACACCGCGAGCACGTCGCCGCCGGTGAAGATCTCGTACTGTCGGACGCCCTCGGCGTCGAGTAGTTCGCGCTCGACGGAGTCCTCGTCGCCGCGACCCACCGCGACTTCGAGGCTGTCGTACCCCGACAGCAGGTTCAGGTCGATCCCGAGGTCGACGAACGGGCGTGCGGCGTCGAGCTGCTCGTCGATCGCGCGGAGCTCGTCCCGCAGGTCGTCACGCTCGTCGTCGAGATCGTTGACGCGGTCCTGTAGCTCGGGGAGCTCGCTCTCGATCTCTGCTTCGGAGACCGTGCGGCTGGCGTCGACCGACTCGGCGTCGACGTCGAGCATGCTCTTGAGCGAGCGGACGGTCACCAGCTTCTCGGAGGCCTCCTCGGCTTCGGCCTCCGGGTCGCCCGGCTGGAACCCCTCCCACGAGCCGTCGTACTCGGAGACGTCGAGCACGTTCGCGTCGTGGACGACCTCGATAACCGACCCCATCACCTGCTTGGAGCCGGCCACCGAGAGCTTGCTCATCCGCTTAGGCCTGAGCATGCACCGCCTCCTCGAACTGGTCGACCGCGTACTCCACGGCCTCCTCGATGTTGTTTTCGGCCTCCTCGATCAGGGCCTCGCGCTCCTCCTCACCCTCCTCGAGGATCTCCGCTTTCTCCTGCTCGATCTCCTCGCGGGCCGCTTCGAGCCGCTCGGCCTCGAGCTCGTCGGCCTCCTGCTCGGCCTGTTCCCGGATCTCGGTTGCCTCCTCCCGGGCCTCCGCGATGCGTTCTTCCTTCTCCCGGCGAGCCTCCTCGACGATCTCGTCGGCGTCGTCCTCCGCCTCCTTGATCCGATCAAGAACTTCCGGTCTGGGCATTAGCTGATCGGTTCGTGGTTTTTCCGGGGCGTATAAGGTGTTTGCGAAAGCGAGGCGGCCACTACCGGCCGCGAAGCGGGAGCCGTCGCGAAGCGGAGCGGTAATCGTTGCGGAGTGGAGCAGTAGTTGTCGCGGAGCGGTAGTCACCGCGAGCGAGGGCGAAGCCCGAGCGAGCGGGCTTTTGGCATCACCAGAATCGCGGAGCGATTCTGGTTAGCAGCCAGAAGTCAGAGACTTCTGGCGACATGAACGGGTTTTGCGGGGGTCTGGCCGCAGCGGGCGACGGAGTCGCCCGCGAGGACATGCCCCCGCAAAAGAGGTTCAGGTTCCTAGTTGAACTCCTCGATCAGCGCCGGCACCACGTCGAACAGGTCGCCGACGATGCCGTAGTCCGCGATGTCGAAGATCGGCGCGTTGGGGTCGTTGTTGATCGCGATGATCGTCTCCGACCCCTTCATCCCGGCGACGTGCTGAACCGCGCCGGAGATGCCGATCGCGAGGTACACCGTCGGCGTCACCTGCTTCCCGGACTGGCCGACCTGACGGTTCTTGGGCAGCCAGCCGTTGTCGACGATCGGCCGCGACGAGGAGAGCGTCGCGCCCGTCGCGTCACAGAGATCGCGGATGAGGTCGAGGTTCTCCTCCTCCTCGATCCCGCGGCCGATGGAGACGAGGAACTCCGCCTCGCCGATGTCGACGTCGCCGCCGCCGACCTCCTCGAACCCCTGGACGCGGGCGCCGTCGTCGACGCCCGACGCGTCGAACTCGAAGGGAGTGACCTCGGCGTCGCCGGCGCCGTCGGCGGCGGCCCACTCGCCGCCGCGGATGCTGACGACGAACTGGTCGCCCGCTACGTCGACGGTGGTCTCGACCTTCGAGCCGTACATCTCGCGGGTGACGGTCAGCCCGTCGTCGTACGCGATGTCGACCGCGTCGGTCGCGTACGGCAGGCCGAGCGAGTCCGCGACCGCGGGCGCGTAGTCGAGCCCGTTGACCGAGTTCGGCAGCAGCAGCGCGGCCGGGTCGAGTTCGGCGTGGAGCGCCTCCGTCGCGGCCGCGTACGTGTCGTGGTCGAACTCCTCGCCGGCGTCGACGGTGTGGATCGCGTCGACCGCCGGCGTGTTCAGCGACGCCGCGAACTCCTCGACCGCGCCGGAGATCACGGCCACGTGGAGCTCGCCGCCCAGCGCGTCCGCGAGTTCGCGCCCGGCGGAGATCCCCTCGTAACTCACGTCGCGCAGGTCGCCGCGGCGGTGTTCGGCGACGAACAGTACATCGCTCATTCGCCGACCACCCCCTTCTCCCGCAGCACGGCAGCCAACTCCGCGGCGGTCTCCTCGGCACCGCCCTCGAAGATGGTCGCGTCGGACTCGCTCTCGGGTTCGTACATGTCGACCAGTTCGAGCGCGCCGTCGACCGTCTCGGCGTCGAGGCCGAGATCGTTCAGGTCGTGGGGCGCGATCTCCTTCTGCTGGGCCTGTCGGATTCCGCGCAGGCTGGCGTACCGGGGCTCGTTGATCCCGGTCTGGATCGACAGCACCGCCGGGAGGTCGACTTCGGTGATCTCCTCGACGCCGCCCTCCAGTTCGCGTCGAACCGTCGCGACGTCGTCGCCGGCCGCGTAGTCGAGGTCGTTGACGACCGCCGCCCACTGGTAGCCGACGCGGTTCGCGAGCGCGACGCCGGTCGCGCCGAAGGCGTCGTCGGCCGCCTGTACGCCCGTCAACACGAGGTCGGGCTCCTCCTCGGCGACGACCTGCTCGAACACGCTGACCTTGGCGTCCACGTCGAGCAGGGTCTGCTCGGCGATCGCGTCGTCCCAGACGCGGACCGCGCGGTCGGCGCCTTTCGCGAGCGCCATCCGGATCGTCTCCTCGCTGCGCTCGGGGCCGATGGTGGCGGCGACGACTTCCACGTCCTCGTCGGCGGCCTCGGCGATCTGGACCGCCGCCTCGACGGCGTAGTCGTCCCACTCGTTGAGGTCGTACTCGAGGTACCGCTCGTCGATGGACAGCCCGTCGATCTCGAAGTCGTCCTCGACGGCAGCCACCTCCTTGACGGTCACCAGAATCTTCATCGGCTCCAAATTCCCGCGGCCGGGGGTAAATCCTTTCGCTATGCCCCAGCGAACGGGGAGCCGGCGGCTACTCCTCGTCCTCGCCGTCGGGCAGCGAGATCACGTTCTCCCGCCCCAGTCGGAGCTTCTCGACGCTCCCCTCCTCGGCCATCCGGGAGAGCAGCTGGGACACTTTCGCGTCCGACCAGTCGGTCTCCTCGACGATGTCGGCCTGTCGCATCCGCCCGCCGTTCCGTTCGAGCAGCGCCTCGACGCGCTCCTCGTCGGAGAGGAGTTCCGGGTCGACGCCGTCGGCCTCCGACTCCTCGTGCTCGACCTCGGCCTCGTCGGGCGACGGTGGCGAGCTCCCGCCGTTCGCGACCTCGGCGATGGGCTCGCCGCCACGCCAGCGCCACACTGCCAGCACGAGGACGGCGACGAACAGCAGCCCCAACAGCACCGCGACGAGGGGGTCGAAGCCGTCGGCGGGGCCGTTCGGCGAGCCGGGCGACTCGCCCGGTCCGTTGCCCGCTTCCGGGGCGTAGGTGATCGAGAACTCCTGCGGGTCGAACGACTCGGGGCCGACGACGACCAGCGAGTCGTTCTCCTGTCGCGCCTCGATGCTGCTCCGCTGGATCTCGTACCCCGGTGGCGTCCGGATCGCGATCTCCTGGCCGGGTTCGAGCGATCGCAGCCACGTCCCGTCCTCGATCAGCAGCGCGTCACTGAGTTCGTAGCCGTCGTCGACGGGGGCGAGGAAGTTCGTCCAGTGGAACCGGAGGCGGAGCGTCCCGGACTCGTTGCCCACCGTGTAGCCGCGGTCGACGTTCGTGATGTTCATCTCCCGGTCGGCGACCGACGACGAGGCCGCCGCAGCCGACTCGAAGAAGGCGATCCCGGGCGAGCTCGAGACCTCACCGTCAGCGAACCGCTCCGCGTACCGCCGGAACCCCGCCCGCTCCTCGTCGGTGTCGAACGGGATCGTCGTCCGGACCGTCCAGTCGGCGTCGCCGTCGGCCTGCAGGTTCACGTCGAACGTCGTCGTCGCCGCGTCGATGTCGGGCGACTCTTGAGCCACTGCGGCGCCCGAGAGCGCACTGACTAACAGGAGGGCGACGAGGACGTACCGCATGTCCCCAGGGTGACAGCCCCCGGGCAAAACGCTTTCTATCACCCCTCCGACTCGCTCCGGCGAGATTTAAGGGGGAGGCCGCGGTACGGTGGATCGATGAGGTCCCTCGCGCTGCTTTCGGTGCTCGCCCTCTCCCTCGCGCTCGTGGCGCCGGCCGGCGTCGGCGCGGTCGGCACATCCGTCGACACCGCGGTGACGGACGACCTCCGGGACGATATCGGCGCGACGCCGACGGACGGGTCCGGAACCAACGGCGCAGTGACGCCCGCACAGGTCGACGCGCCGACGAACGGGAGCAATCAGACGCGGGTGCTCGTCGTGCCCGACGGCGCGGTCCAGCGGACCGAGATCGACGGCGCGACGCTGAACCTCGGCCCGGCGACCCAGTTCAACAGCAACGTCAGCGCCGTCGAGATCGAAACCGCCGCCATCGTCGAGTACGTCCGGGCCGCCGAGGACGACAGCGAGCGAAGCCGACGCATCATCCAAGCCTCCTCGACCGTCGAGACGGAGATCATCACGCTGCGAGACCGCCAGCAGGAGGCGATCGAGGCGTTCAACGACGGCGAGCTTACCCCCGAGGAGTTCGTGGTCGAGCTCGCGACCATCTCGGCGAAGGCCGACGCGCTCGAAGCGCGGATGGTGCGGCTGACCGACCTCGCCGAGGAGATCGACGGGTTCAGCCTCTCGCGGCCGACGGAGATCCAGTACGAACTGCGCACGTTCGGCGGCCCCGTCCGCGAACGAGCCGTCAACGCGATCCGGGGCACCGCCGGGCCGACGCAGTTCTTCGTCACCACCGGCCCCGAGGGGTACGAGCTGGCGACCGTCGACGACGGCAGCTACTACCGCGAGGCGTACCGCGGCGCGGAGTACTCGGGAACCACTGACGCGACGATCGGTCCCGACGAGGCGAGCGAGATAGTGGAAGCAAGCTACCCCGATATATTCAGGCTCGGGGACACCTCTGCGACCACCTCCGGAACGATCAGCATCGTGACGGTCACCGGACCGGAACGGTCACTGACGGCGTTCGTCGACGGCGGCGAAGAAGCCGTGTTCAAGGAGTACCAGCGGTTCGCGCTCGACCAGTACGACTCGAACGCCGTCGCCTCGAACACGATCAACGGGATCAACGTCACCGTCAACCGCACGTACCCGGGCGGGCCGCTCCGGATCAGCGTCACCGACGCCGAGTCGGGCGACCCGATCGACCTCGCGATCACGCTGAGTCAAGGGCAGGCCGAGCGGACCGCAGTCGGTCGGACCGGCGAGGACGGCACGCTCTGGGCCATCTCCCCGCGCGGGAGCTACACCGTCCTCGCGGTGGGCGACGAGACGACCGCGGCGTACGTCGAGACGAACTCGACCGCCCCGCCGACGCTCGACGCCTGAGCCGAGAGTTGAAGTAGGGGAGCGCGGCCAACCCCGTCGTGCTCCCTGCACTCCCCTCGCCGGCGGACACCGACCGCGCGGTCTCGCCGGCGCTCGGTGCGGTCGTGCTCGTCGGGATCACCGTCGCGGTCGCGGCCGTCGTCGGAACCGCGCTTCTCGGACAGGCGACCGCGCTGGCCGGGCCGTCGGCGACGGCGACGTTCGACCTCGCGGCCGAGGGCGACCGGATCACGATCAGCCACGCGGGCGGCGATCCGATCGAGCTCGACGCGCTCCGGGTCGAGATCGGCGTCGACGGCGAGAAGCTGACCCACCAGCCGCCGGTGCCGTTCTTCGCCGCCGAGGGGTTCCACGGGGGGCCGAGCGGCGCGTTCAACCCCGAGACCGACGACGAGTGGAGCGTCGGCGAGACGGCGACGCTCCGGGTCGCGGCGACGAACGATCCGGCGCTCGAACCGGGCGCGCGGCTGACCGTCGAACTGTTTCACGGCGGGAAACGGATCGCATCGCTCTCGACACGGGTGAACTGAGAAGCGGGAGCGACGAGTCTGGCTACTCCTCGGGCACCGTCGCGATCGTGACGATCGCCCGCGGGCTTCCGGGGTTGGCCTGCATCACGACGTGTTCGCGCTCGGGGAAGCCGGCCTCGCTGAACATGCGGTCGGCCTCGTCGGCGTCGTAGAACAGCATGATCGCGTCGGCAATCTTGTGGAACAGGCTGTTGCTCGGCTCGTCGGGGCCGACGATCAGGACGGTGCCGCCGGGCTTGGTGACGCGACGGGCCTCCTCGATGGCGTCGACGGGGTTGGGCCAGTACTCGATCGAGCCGGAGGACCAGTAGTGGTCGAAGCTGTCGTCCGCGAACGGGAGGCGTTCGGCGTCGCCGCGGTAGAACTTTACTTGGTCGGTCTTCCCGAACTTCGCCCACGCCTTCTCGAGCTGGTGGACGCTCTGATCCAGCCCGTGCACGTCGTCGGTGTGCTGGAGCAGCCCCTCAGTGCCGAACCCGGTGCCACAGCCCACATCGAGCACGCGGTCGCCCTGTTCGATCCCGGTCCGGGAGAGCGCCTCGTCGCGCATCTCCTCGTTCCAGACGAGGGGGTTGACCGTGTCGTACACCTTCGAGAGGTACTTGTAGAAAGTCCGTGCCCGAGCTTTGTCCTCCAGAACTCCCATTGGCCCCGTCTTGGCGCGGGCGGGCCATAATGCTGCGGTTTTCCGGAGCGGCGGGATCGGTGGCTATCGTCACGTACTTGGGCGATCCTCCCCGAGATAGCCGTAATGGAGACGCTCGACCGTCGGGTGGAACTCGTCGACGAGCGCCTGTCGGCGCTTGTCGAGTCGGTGGAGCCCCCCGAGCTGGCCGAGCGGCTGTCTCACGTCACGCTGTCGGGCGGGAAGCGCGTCCGGCCGGCAGTGACGCTGCTGGCCTGCGAGGCTGCCGGCGGCGACCCCGAGGAGGCCGTCGACTTCGCCGTCGGGATCGAACTGGTACACAACGCCTCGCTGGTCGTCGACGACATCATCGACCGGTCGGATATCCGCCGCGGCACTCCCAGCGCGTGGGCGGAGTACGGCTACGGCCCGGCGATCGTCGCGAGCGACGGCCTGCTCGGCGAAGCGTTCGCGCTGTTCTCCGCCGACGAGCACGCGATGGGCGTCGTCGCCGAGGCGATGGTCGAGCTCGGCGAGGGGGAGGCGACCGAGCTCGTCTCCGAGCCCGAAAACGAGAGCGAGTACATGGAGCTGGCGCGCCGGAAGACGGGCGCGCTGTTCCGTGCGGCGGCCGAAGTTGGCGCCATCGCCGCCGGCGCCGACGGGTTCACCGTCGAGTCGATGGGCGAGTACGCCGAGCGCGTCGGCGTCGCGTTCCAGATGCGCGACGACGTGTTGGACGCCACCGGCGACGCCGCCGATCTGGGCAAGCCCGCCGGGCAGGACGCCGAGATGGACCGACCCTCGCTGATCCAGGTGACCGACCTCACGGCCGAGGAGGCCGACGACCGGGCCCGCGAGGAGGCCGACCGCGCGCTCGACGCGCTGGCGACGGCGACCGTCGAGGACGGCGAAGCGCGGGAGTACCTCGAACAGCTGGCGGAGTACGTCGTCAGCCGGGAGCGTTAGGCCGCCTCCGCGCTCGCCGGGAAACGGTTCTCCGCGATCGCGAACGTGAGCGTGCTCAACACGCCGAGTAGCGTTCCCGCCGTCAGCGCCAGCGCGAGGTCGGTGATCGCCATCGCGCCCTCGCCGGGGAGGAAAAATCCCGAGACGGCGTCGAGCACGACGCTGATCGCGAGCACGTAGAACGGCGCGTTGAGGTAGCGCCAGCGGAACGCGCCGTCGAGGTACTCGTCGGTGACCTGCCCGAGGCTGGAGGTGACGCCCGCGGCCGCGAACCAGCTCACCGCGGCGTGGACGAACACCGCGGCCTGGGTCGGCAGCTGGACCGAGGACGCCCCCTCGGTCACCGCCCCGTACCCCTGCCAGCCGCCGATCGCGACCAGCGCGACCGCGACGACGTAGGTGATCAGCGTCACCCGGCCGGCGTACAGCAGCTGGCGGAGCTCCTCGACCGCGTCGTCGACCGCCTCCTCCAGCCCCAGCCCGCGGAACAGGGTGTAGAGCCCGAGGACCCCGGAGAGCACGCCGAGCACCGAGACCCCGGCGACGTCGAACGCGTTGGCGACCAACACCATCGGGTAGACCAGCAGGAGGACGCCCAGCGGGACGAGCAGCGTCCCGCGGGTCTCCTTGTCGCCGAGCACCTGCTTGATCGTGTAGTAGATCGACTCCAGGTCCTGCGCCTGCCGGACGACGACGCGCCGCAGGCCGTCGATCGGCACCCGGGAGCGGATCACCGGGAGCACGGACTCGTCCTGTGCGCCGTCGGTGATGACGACCGCGCGGACGTTCTCGCCGGTCGAGAGCGCCGCGAGCACGGTGTCGACCTCCTCGCCCACCGCGCGGTTGGCCTTCACGTCGCTCCCGTCCAACCCCGTGACGGCGGCGACCGCGACCTCCTCGCCCTCGCCGGCGAGCTCGTCGCGGGTGTGGATCGCCTGGAACAGCACGTTCACGTCGGAGTCCTCGGGATCGGCGGTCGCGAGCCGCGTGGCCGCGTCCTCGACGTCCTCCCTGCCCAGTACGGGCGTCGAGAGCCCGGTCTTGCGACCGAGGTCGTCGTCGAGGTCGACCGCGAGGACCAACAGCATCACGGGGGCATACGACGCGGGGCCATATCTGTTTTCGGGAGGTGGGTACGCTTATGCTACGGGACGCCCTGCCCGTCGGTATGGTCCCCGAGTCCCCGCAGTCGTCCGGTTCCCCGCCGCTGTCCTGGGTGGTCACACCCGAGACGAACCGCTGGCTCGGCCTGCTCGCCTACGGGCTGTACGCACCGCTGGGCGCGATCGCGCTCGTGCTCGCCGTCGGTGGTGTCGCGTTCTCCCTCGTCGCGGTCCGGGAGGGCTCGATCGGACTCCTGCTCCTGCTCGGCGTCGCCGCGGTCGTGGCGCTCGCCCGGCCGCCGGTGCTGGCGGCGATCCGGAGCGACGAGGTCGACACGTCGCCGCGGGACGACGGCTGGCAGCCGAGTTGGTGGGGCGTGCTCGCCGCGTCGGCGCTCTGTGGCGCCGCGATGCTGGCCGCTTCCCTGCACTCGCGAGTCGCGATGGGCGCCGTCGCCGTCGGGAGCGTCGCGGCGGGGCTCCTCGCGATGGCGCTGTCGACCGAAGGGGCGATCGACGGGGATCTCCGACTCGAGACACAGTACACCGCGGTGGATCTGCGGACGCTCTCCGGCGTCCGGTCGGTCGGCGTTGGAGGAACGACGATCCTCCTGCTCTCGTACGCCCGCGGCGCCGACGGGTTCCGGAACCCTCGCGTGCTCGCGGTCCCGCGCGATCGGGCGAGCGTGGTTCGCGAACGCCTCGACGCCGGTGTCGCCGCCGACCCCGAAGCCGACCCGATCGGTCGCGCCGAACGGGCGGTCGTCGCGCTGGTCGCGCTCGGCGTGCTGGCAACGGGCCCGGGGCTCGCCCTGCTCGTCGGCGACACCCCGGAGGGCGGGATGCTCGTCGTGGCGTACGCCGGCGCGTTCTCGCTGCTGTTCGCGGCGCCGATGCTGTGGTACGCGTGGAAGGGGTGAGCTACGGTCGCGGCGGTCGGCACCTGTTCCCGCAGCGATATACGCCCGCGAGCCCACCGTCGACGTAACGATGTCGAGTTCCACGGATCCGCTTCCGCCGGAGACACGTATCGGCCGCACCGCGCTCCGCGTCGACGATCTCGCGGAGACCACCGCGTTCTACCGGGACGTCGTGGGACTCGAAACGCTCTCCGAGTCGTCGTCGCGGACAGTCCTCGGCGCCGCCGATACCCCGCTCCTCGTTCTCGATTCGGACGGCGACCTCTCTCCGCGGCCCCGTGAGAGCGCCGGACTGTACCACAACGCGTTCCGGGTGCCGTCGCGCGCGGCGCTGGGCGACGCGCTGACCCGGATTCGGGACCGGTGGGAGCTGGACGGCGCCTCGGACCACCGCGTCAGCGAGGCGCTGTACCTCTCGGACCCGGAGGGGAACGGCGTCGAGATCTACCGCGACTTCCCGCGTGCGGAGTGGCCCCGGGGCGACGACGGACGCGTCGAGATGGGCACCGATCCGCTCGACCTCGACGCCGTCGCGAGCGCTGCCGCGGGGGAGTCGACGGTTCCCGAGGGGACGGACGTGGGCCACGTCCACCTGGAAGTGCGTTCGATCGAGGCGTTCGCGGAGTTCTACATCGACACGGTGGGGTTCGAACAGCAGAGCACGGTGCGAGGGGCGACGTTCGTCTCCGCGGGCGGCTACCACCACCACCTCGGCGCGAACACGTGGCAGCGTCGGTCGGCGCCGGCGGCGGACGCAGGGCTGTCGTGGTTCGAGGTCGTGCTCCCGGACGACGACGCGCTCGACGCACTCCGGGACCGCCTCGCTGGGAGCCGATACGAGCCGACAGCGATCGACGGCGCCGTCGCCGTCACGGGGCCGGACGGGATCGAGGTGCGGTTCCGGGCCGAAGAGTGACCGCCGCGTCGGCCGGGGCGAGTCCGTGAGACGCCGGCACACGGCCGCACCGTGCCGTTTTTGGGGCTCGGCCGGGTAGCGAGGGTAACTGATGATCTCGAAGGGCTGTGAACAGTGCGCCAAGGGCGGCAAGATGGTGATGTTCGTCTACGGCTACTGTGACCAGCGGGACTGCTTCTACTGTCCCCTCGGCGAGAACCGGAAGAACGTCGAGCAGGTGTACGCCAACGAGCGGCCCGTCGAGAGCGACGAGGACGTGATCGCGGAGGCGAAGAAGATGGACGCGCTCGGCTCCTCCATCACCGGCGGCGAGCCACAGGAAGTGCTCGAGCGGACCTGCCACTACATCGAACTGCTCAAAGACGAGTTCGGCGAGGACCACCACATCCACCTCTACACCGGGATCCCGGGCGGCCGGGAGAACATGCGCCGGCTCGCGGAGGCGGGGTTGGACGAGATCCGCTTCCACCCGCCGCTGGAACTGTGGGGCGACATGCACGGCACGGAGTGGGAGGAGATCCTCTACATCGCCCGCGAGGAGGGGCTCACCCCGGCGTTCGAGATCCCCGGCATCCGGCCCGAGCCGGAGTTCCTCGAGTTCCTCGACGAGGGCGCCGCCGAGTTCTGTAACGTCAACGAGTTCGAGATGTCCGACGGGAACTACCGCCGGATGCAGGAGGAGGGGTTCGAGCGCAAGGAGGGCCACATGAGCGCCGTCGAGGACTCCCGCGGCGACATCCTCGACGTGATGGGGGATCACGAGAAGGTGTACTTCTGCACCTCGGTGTTCAAAGACGCCGCCCAGCACCGCCGCCGGCTGAAGCGGATGGCCCGGAACGTCCGCCGGGAGTTCGACGACGTGACCGACGACGGGACGCTCGTCTACGGCAAGAGCTACGCCGAGCCCGAGCGCTTCGAGGAGCTGGGCGTGCCCGAGGAGTACTACACGGTGAAGTCCGACCACGTCGAGGTGGCGTGGTGGCTGCTGGAGGAGATGGTCGAGGACGGCGACGTGGACGACGGCGAGATCGTCGAGCAGTACCCCAACTACGACGGGACCGTTGTGGAGCGAACGCCGCTGGCCTGATTCTGGAGCGGATTTGTCGGGCACAGTCTCTTGGTTTCGCGTGTTTTCGACAGCTACGGCGACCGCGACGGCGACGAAATCTCGATCGTTGGCAACTGAAACAGCAACCGCACCAGCAGCTCGTTCGTAGACCACTTGTGACCGCAGAGTGCCGAGCACGAGGCTCGGCACAGCACCGAATCCCCACCCCTCCCCCCGCGCTCGCCGACCGTCGGCGAGCGCGAGGCGTCCACCGCCACCGCACCGCGGTCGCGGTGGCGCGCGACGTGAGCGCCTCCGTGCGCGAACGAGCGCGCGAGGGACGACTGAGTGAACGGAGTGAACGAAGGAGTCGGCTGGGGAGGTCTGTGGGCTGTGCCGTGGGCGGGACTGAAAGGGGCTGCCCGCTCGGCGACGGTGGCCGACGCAAGCACCGCAGGGAGCGGAGCGACCGAGGAGCGCAGCGAGGCCCCCAAGCCGAGCGGGCAGGGGCTTTCACGGTGTTGCCGACCACTTCCTGAAACCTCCATAGAGCCACCTGTCAACCCAGCACCGCCCACACAGTCCAAACACCCCACCCATCGCTCGTAAACCGTTAAGTGGTCACCGACGCCACATCGAGCCATGACCGGGGACCCCGACGGCATGCTCTCGTGGGACGAGTCCGTGTTCCGCGACGAGTCCGTCTTCGAAGTCGACTACGTCCCCGAGACGTTCAAACACCGCGAGAGCCAGCTGGAGAGCCTGAAGTACGCGCTCCGGCCCGCCGTCCGGGGCTCCCGCCCGCTCAACACCGTGATCCGCGGGCCGCCGGGCACGGGCAAGACCACCGCGGTCCAGAAGCTGTTCGGCGAGCTCGGCGTCGAGGCGCCGAACGTCCGGACCGTCCGCGTGAACTGTCAGGTCGACTCGACGCGGTACGCGGTGTTCTCGCGGCTGTTCCAGAGCGTGTTCGACTACGAGCCGCCCTCCTCCGGCGTCTCCTTCAAGAAGCTGTTCGAGCAGGTGACCGACCGCCTCGTCGAGGAGGAGGAGGTGCTCATCGTCGCGCTCGACGACGTGAACTACCTGTTCTACGAGAACGAGGCCTCCGACACGCTGTACTCGCTGCTGCGCGCCCACGAGACCCACACCGGCGCGCGCATCGGCGTCGTCGTGGTCTCCTCGGACCTCTCGCTGTCGGTGATGGACGAGCTCGACTCCCGGGTCCAGAGCGTGTTCCGGCCCGAGGACATCTTCTTCCCGTCCTACGACGCCCCCGAGATCGTGGACATCCTCCGGGAACGGGTCGAGCGCGGCTTCCACGACAACGTGCTCTCGGCGCCCGAACTCGACCGGGTCGCCGAACTCACCGCCGAGAGCGGCGACCTCCGGGTCGGGATCGACCTGCTGCGCCGCGCCGGCCTCAACGCCGAGATGCGCGGCTCGCGAACGATCGCGGAGGAGGACATCGAGGAGGCGTACGAGCGCTCGAAGTACGTCCACCTCGCGCGCAGCCTCCGGGAGCTCTCCGACTCCGAGCGCGCGCTGGTCCGGGTCGTCGCCGAACACGGCGGCGAGCAGGCCGGCGACGTGTACGACGCGTTCCACGAGGAGACCGACCTCGGCTACACGCGCTACTCCGAGATCGTCAAGAAGCTCGAACAGCTCGGCGTGCTGGAGACCGAGTACGCTGACGTGGAGGGCCGCGGGCGCTCGCGCTCGCTCTCGCTGGCGTACGAGCCCGAAGCGGTGTTGGACCGGCTCGAAGACGAATAGCGATCGCGGCGCGCGAGCAGCGCCGACGGGTCTTTTTCCCCTCGAGTCGAACGCCGGCGCATGAAGCAGACCGGCGGCGGCGAGGACGCGAAGCGACGCGCGGGGGAGTCGGCGGCCGAGATCCCCGACGACGGCGACGTGGTCGGGCTCGGAACGGGCAGCACCGCCGCCCACGCGATCCGTGCGCTGGGCGATCGCGTCGACGCCGGGCTCGACGTCCGCGGGATTCCCACTTCGTTCCAGTCCCGTGAACTGGCCCGCGAGGTCGGCGTTCCCCTGACGGATCTCGACGAGTCACTGCCGGACGTGGCGATCGACGGCGCCGACGAGGTCGCGGCCGGGGGGGCGCTCGTCAAGGGCGGCGGCGCGGCGCACGCACGGGAGAAGCTGGTCGACAGCGCCGCCGACCGCTTCGTCGTCGTCGCCGACCCGACCAAGGAGGCGGACCGGCTCTCACACCCCGTCCCGGTCGAACTGCTGCCGGACGCACGAGCCCCGGTCGCCGACGCCGTCCGGTCGATCGGCGGCGAGCCCGAACTCCGAACGGCCGAGCGCAAGGACGGCCCTGTCGTCACCGACAACGGGAACCTCGTCCTCGACTGCGCGTTCGGCGAGATCGACGACCCGGAGGCGCTCGCACGGGCGCTGTCGGCCGTCCCCGGCGTCGTCGAACACGGGCTGTTCGTCGGACTGGCGGACGAGCTCCACGTCGGGAGCGACGACGGCGTCGAGATCACGTCGTACTGACGGCGGCGCCGCTACTCGGTTGGGTCGCGAAAAACGGAAACCGAACGACTGCTACCGGATTTAAAGGTCGCGCGGCTGGACCGTCTTTCGGTCGTTCTCCTCGGCTCGGCGAGCGGCGTCGTCGAGCAGCTCCTCGACTTCCTCGTCCAGGGCGTCGTAGAAGTCCGAAGCGACGTTCTTCTCATCGAGGTACTCCTTGACGGCGGCCTTGACGATAAGGTTGGACATGTGCGTCCCATGCTACTCGACCCCTCTTAATAAGATTTCCCAAATCGACCGAAGGGACCGCGCCACGGCCCGAAATCAGGACATTTAGGTGTGGCGGTCCACCGCTCGATCGGCGTCGTCGCGCCGACACGATCGGGGCCGAAAACCGGGAGATACGACCGGCGCGAACTGAACGAAACCGGGGGACGACGCCCGGAGCCGTTCGTTTCACGCCGTCGGGGTGAGAATACCCATAAACCTATTGACCCGTGGGTTGCGTACCCACAATCGCCGGTACCGGTGGATACCGGACAACCGATGTCACGCTGTGACCACTGCGGGTCACACGTCTCCGAGCGATTCGCCCGCGTGTTCGCCGACGAGGAGGGCCGGCTCGACGCCTGTCCCTCGTGTGCCGCGAACGCCGGCATCGCGGAGGTCGCCCGGGACCGGACCCGTACCGAAACCCACTGACGGGGTATCGCCACACGACCGCCACGTTCCCGGCGTGGTACGGCGCCGCGCCGGCCCCCGACCCGCTCCCACTTTTGGGCCGCTTCGGACCGGACCGCTTAGGCGCCCGGCACCGCTGGGACGACCGTGCACTACGTCTACGTACTCTCGTGTGCGGACGACACGCTGTACACGGGGTACACCACCGACGTGGCTCGGCGCGTCGCCGAGCACGACGCCGGCGAGGGTGCGAAGTACACTCGGGGCCGGACCCCGGTCGAGCCCGTCCACGTCGAGTGCTTCGAGACCAAGTCGGCGGCGATGTCCCGCGAACACGAGATCAAACAGCTCTCCCGGGCCGAGAAGGAGCGGTTAGTCGAATCGTCGCCGACGCCGGAACTGGAGTGAGACGCCGCCGTCGGATGGTAGACGGCCCGTCACCACTCGGGCTCGTCCTCGATGCCGAGGAACGCCGGCGCGCGCCGGGCGTACGTGCCGACGCGGTAGCCGAGCGTGCAGGTCCGAGCACGGAGATCGTCGTCGACGAACGCGTACGCGGCGTCGGCACCGATCTCGTCCGGGTCGGGCTCCCGACGGCGCTCCGCGAACCGACTGCTGGCGTTCCGTAGCCCGACTTGGGTGGGCAGCACCCAGCCGTGGACGCCGCGGACGGTGGTGCGCATGTCGTTGAGCGTGTCGGCGATCGTGCCGCCGCCGGCGGTGACCAGCAGCCCCACGACCGTCTCCTCGTACTCGTCGAAGCTACAGTAGTCGTGGAAGTTCCGGAACGCCGCGGAGTAGGAGCTGTGGTAGACGGGGGTGCCGAGGAGCACGCCGTCGGCCGCGCGAACGCGCGCGAGCAGTTCCGCGGCGTCGCCCGCGGCGGCGGTGTCGCGGTCCGGATCGTACAACGGCAGGTCGACCGCCGCGAGGTCGATCAGCTCGGTTTCGACGCCCGCGGCCGCCGCGGCGTCCAACGCGTACTGGAGGGCGGCCTTCGTGTAACTCCCGTCGCGGAGGCTGCCGCTGACGGCGACGACTCGGGTCATGTGAACGCGTTTCAGGACACCCGCCCAAAAGGGGGTCGAAACGCCGCGGCGCGACGCTTCCCTTTTTGAGGCCGACCCACCAACCACGACCCATGACCGACCCCACCGACGCCATCCAGTTCGGCACCGACGGCTGGCGGGCCACCCTCGACACGTTCACCGACGACCGCGTGCGCATCGTCGCACAGGGCGTCGCCGACTACCTCCGCGAGGAAGGCGTCGACGCCCCGGTCGTCGTCGGCTACGACGCCCGGCCCTCCTCGCCGGGGTTCGCCGAGAGCGTCGCCGACGTGCTCACCGACAACGGGTTCGACGTGATCCTGCCCGAGCGGGACGTCCCCACGCCGACCGCGGTGTGGAACGCCGTCGACCGGGACTGTGCGGGCGCCGTGATCATCTCGGCCTCCCACAACCCTCCGGAGTACAACGGGATCAAGTACTTCCCCGGCGACGGCGCGCCGGCGATGCCCGAGGTTACGGACCGCATCGAGGCGAACCTCGGCGAGCCCGAGGCGCTCCCGGAGGGCGAACGCGGCGCCGTCGTCCGCGACGACCTCGTGACTCCCCACGCCGACGCGGTCGCGGAGCTGGTGGCGTCGTACGGGTTCAGCACCGAGAACGGCGCCGTCGACCTCTCGGGGCTCACCGTCGCCTACGACGCGATGCACGGCTCCGGCCGGGGGGTGACCGACGCCGTTCTGGAGGAGGCCGGCGCCGAGATCCAGCGCCTGCGGTGTGACGAGGATCCCGAGTTCGGCGGCGGCGCGCCCGAGCCCGCCGAGTCGAACCTCCACGCGCTCGCCGATCACGTCGTCGACGGCGACGCGGACATCGGGATCGCGAACGACGGCGATTCGGACCGCATCGCCGTGATCACGCCGGCGGGCTACCTCGGGGAGAACCGCTTCTTCGCCGCGACGTACGACGCGCTGCTGGAGAACGAGTCGGGGCCGGCGGTCCGGACGGTCTCCACGACGTTCCTGATCGACCGCGTCGCCGAGGCCCACGGCGAGCGCGTGGTCGAGACCGCGGTCGGCTTCAAGTGGGTCGCCGACGCGATGGGCGAACACGACGCGCTGATGGGCGGCGAGGAGTCCGGCGGCTTCTCGATCCGCGGCCACGTCCGGGAGAAAGACGGCGTCCTGATGGCGCTGCTGGCCTGCGCGATCGAGGCCGAGGAGCCGTACGACGACCGGATCGAGCGCCTCGAAGCCGAGCACGGCGGGATCGTCGCCGACAAGGTCAGCCTCGACTGCCCCGACTCGGAGAAGGAACGCGTCCTCGACGATCTCGAAGACGAGATCCCCGACGCGGTCGCGGGCGTCCCGGTCGAGCGGACCGTCACCGTCGACGGCTTCAAACTCCTCTGCGAGGACGGCTCGTGGCTGCTCGTGCGTCCCTCCGGTACCGAGCCCAAGCTCCGGGTGTACGCGGAGGCGTCGACGGCCGCCCGCGTCGAGGCGGTGCTCGACGCCGGTCGGGAGCTGGTCGCACCGCTGATCTGACGGCAGCGGCCGACGCTCGGCTGCGCCGAGATATCTCGGCTCACGGAAACGCTATCTTCGGTCGTTCCGTTGACACCAGCATGGCACTCAGCGCGCGAAACGCCGTCTCCGGCACCGTCCAGTCAGTGAAGAAAGACGAGATCATGGCGGAGGTCGTGATCGAGCTCCCCGACGGACAGACGATCACGTCCACGATCACGCGGGGCTCGGCCGACCGGCTCGACCTCGAAGCGGGCGACGAAGTCGAGGCCGTGATCAAGGCCAGCGAAGTGATGGTCGGGAAGCAGTAAGCGCCGATCAGGGGTGCCGGACGCCCCAGAACCGACTCCCCTCCTGCTCGACTTCGAAGCCGAGATCCTTCCAGAACCCGCGGACGCCGGCGCGGAAGTCGGCGGTGACGGTGCCGTCCTCGTCGGCCACCGCCGCCTCGATCAGCGCCGAGCCGATCCCCTCCCCCCGGCGCTTCCGCCGGACGGCGACGCCCTCGATGTGCCCGTCCCGGAGCACCAGCGCGCCGACGATCCAGTCGCCGGCCTCGGCGAGCAACAGTTCGCCCTCGGGGGCGGCGTCCCGAACCGTCGAGCCGTCGATGTCGAGTAGCGCGCCCTGCAGCACCCGCATCGCGGCGACCACGTCGTCGTCGGTCCCCCGCCGGAGTTCCACGTCCTCGGGGAGGTCGACGCTCTCCGGCGCCGGGAGCGGGCGCTGGGGCTTCGGCGGGCGCTCACCGTCGAGCAGTTCCGCCCCCTCGTCGGGGGTCGACGCGTCCCCGGAGCGTGTCTCGGTCGCGGTCGATCCCCCGTTCGTCGCGCCGGGGTCGGCGGGCCGGGTGTCGTCGGCTGAACGCGGCGGCACGCGGTCGACAGTCGGCGGTTCGGACGACTGCTCGTTCTCGACGGGAGGGGCGGCTTCGCTGGCGGCGTGTTCCTCCGTGTCGCCGGCGTCGAGCGTGGCCGCGTGGTCGATCGCGTCGAGGATCTCGTCGATCCGGGGGCGATCGGTCCGGGAGTCGCCGCGGTGGGCGTACGTCTCGATGGGGTCGCTCCAGCGGAGATCCAGCAGGACAACCGCGGGCATCCGGCCGATCACGTCGTGGAGCTTGCCGAGCAGGCCGAACCGGGTGGGCTGGTCGTAGCGGTCGCCGAGTTCGGTGTCGGGGTCGGCGACGACGGGGAACGGGAGGTGGTACTGCTTCTGCCACTCCGCCGCCGTCTCGCGGTCCTCCGGGAGCACCGACACCACCTCGGCGTCGCGGGCCTCGAACTCGTCGTAGCGTTTCTTCACGCGTCGGACCTGCTGGCGGCACTCGCTGCAGTAGAAGTCGCGGTGGAGGAGCAACACGGCGAAATCCGCCTCCAGCTCCCCGAGTGAGAGCGGGTCGGGGCCGGGCCCGACGTTCGGCAGCACGAACCCGCTGTTCATGGTGGGACGTGGAGCCGAGAGTACAAAACGCCGACGCCCGCCCGATACCGGGTTCAGCCGCCGGCAATCAGCCGCAGCACGCGCACGTGGTCGGTTTCGACGGGGGCGTCCTCCGGGACCGGCGAGTCGTCGACGAGGACGGTCACCTCGTGGGGGCTGTAGCCGATTTCGCGGACGACCGCGGCGTAGTCGGCGTCGTCGGCGACGGTGACGGTGCGTTCGTCCTCGCCGACGACCTCGACCGTTAGCTGCATGGGTTTGGGTGGGTGGGGAGTGGGTTTGAGGGTTGTCCTCCTGAAGGGCGTCTGGTTCTGGTAGATTCGGTAACTGCTCTGGGATAGGGAACACCACCGTGAAAGCCCCTGCTCGCTCGGCTCCCGCGGCTCGCTGCGCTCCTCACTTCGCTGCGGTGCTTACGTCGCCGGGGTTCGCCGAGCGAGCAGCCCCTTTCAGTCCCGCCCACCGCAGTGCGCCGGACACGAGGTCCGGCGCAGCCCCGACTCCCCACCCCTCCCCCCGCGGCCGTCGACCGTCGACGGCCGCGAGGCGTCCACCGCCACCGCACCGCCGCGGCTGTCGGCGCGAAACGGGCGCGGCCTCGTGCCGCGTCATCAGAAATCTCCGATTTCTGATTGGCAGACGAGAGCCTGCGGCTCTCGTCGACGCCTCAGCGCGAGGGACGAGTGAGCGACTGAAAGGAGCGAACGAGTCGGTTGGGGAGGCGTGTGGGCTGTTCGGGCGGGACTGAAAGGGGCGAGGCGCTGGGCGACGGCGGGCGACGCAAGGACCGCAGGCGAGCGGAGCGAGCCGAGGACCGTGGTTCGAAAGACGCCTCCGGCGTCTTTCGTCATCACGAGAGGGCTTCGCTCTCTCGAACGACAGCGAGCCCCCCGAGCCCAGCGCCTCGGGGCTTTCACGGTGTTCTCCGTCGACATTGCGACCCTGGAGACCACTCGAACCAAAACGAATCGCAATCGGGTCCGGTCCGTTTATGCCCCGGCCGCGCCCCTCTCTACCCATGAGCGAGGCCGACGCCGAGGACGCCGGCGAGAGCACGGGGCGGGAGATCTGGATCGAGAAGTACCGCCCGCAGACGCTCGACGACATCCACGGGCAGGAGGAGACGATCGAGCGCGTGAAGAGCTACGTCGAGGGCGGCGAACTCCCCCACATGCTGTTCACCGGCCCGGCGGGCGTCGGGAAGACGACGACCGCGACCGCGATCGCCCGCGAGATCTACGGCGACGACTGGCGCGGGAACTTCCTCGAACTCAACGCCTCCGACGAGCGCGGGATCGACGTGGTCCGGGACCGCATCAAGAACTTCGCGCGCTCGGCCTTTGGGGGAGAAGACTACCGGATCATCTTCCTCGACGAAGCCGACTCCCTCACCTCCGACGCCCAGTCCGCCCTGCGCCGGACGATGGAGCAGTTCTCGGACAACACCCGCTTCATCCTCTCCTGTAACTACTCCTCGAAGATCATCGACCCGATCCAGTCCCGCTGTGCCGTGTTCCGCTTCTCCCCCCTCTCGGACGACGCCGTCGCCGGACAGATCCGGGAGATCGCCGAGGCCGAGGACATCGAGATCACCGACGAGGGGCTCGACGCGCTCGTCTACGCCGCCAACGGCGACATGCGCCGCGCGATCAACAACCTCCAAGCGGCAGCGACGACCGGCGACGTGGTGGACGAGGAGGCGGTCTATACGGTCACCGCGACCGCCCGGCCCGAGGAGGTCGAGGAGATGGTCGCCGCCGCCGTCGCCGGCGACTTCCCGAAGGCCCGCGCGACGCTCGACACCCTGCTGACCGACGTGGGGATGGCCGGCGGCGACATCGTCGACCAGCTCCACCGGTCGGCGTGGGAGTTCGACCTCGACGACCGCGCGGTCGTGCGGCTGCTCGAACGCCTCGGCGAGGCCGACTACCGGATCGCCGAGGGCGCGAACGAGCAAGTGCAGTTGGAAGCGCTGCTGGCGGCGCTGTCGCTGGACGACGAGGAGTAGCGGGGCGACGAAAAGTCGTCGCTGTCGCGGTTGCGGAAGGACACCAACTAGTCACCGCGAGCGAGGGCGAAGCCCGAGCGAGCGGCCTTTTTGGTCGAGCTTTTTCGAGGAGCGGTGCGCCGGAGGCGCACCCGACGACGAAAAAGGTCGGGTCCGAAGTGCTTATTCACACTCCTCCGGAAGCCCGGGGTATGCAGCCGATCCACGCCCGCTACCCGTTCTTCGACGCGGCCCGGGAGGCCGTCGGGGAGCTGGGCGCCTCGGTGCCCGAACTCGCCGAGTCGGGCGACCCGGCCGTCGAGCGCGGCCGGGAGCGCGTCGAGCGCGCGCTGACCGAGGGAACTACCGCGCCCGCCGAGCCGGGGCGGTGGAGCGACGAGGCCGAACTGCTCTCCTATCCCGTCGCGCGCGTGCTCGTCTCGCTGCTGTCGGAGGAGAAAGCCGTCGAGAAGTACGCCGCCGCGGAGGCGTCGACGGCCGCCGCCCGCTTCGCCGAGGACGTGACCAGCGGCGACGACGGCCTGCGCAGCACGACCGACGCCTCGGTGTCGCTGCCGCAGATCCTCCGGGAGTTCGACCTCGACGGCGCGGTCCGGGAGGAACGGCTCGCCGGCGCGGAGCGGAACCGCAGCGCGGGCGCGACCGATCGCGACTGGTACCGCGTCGCGGTCGAGCGGTACCTCCTGCTCAGCGACGACTGGGGGGAGGAGTGGCGGCTGGTGAACCGCGAGCTCGCCGATGGCGAGGTGCGAGTCCAGCGCGGCGAACTGTACGGCAGCGACGGCGAGGGGCTGCTCGTCGAGGCCGTTCGCCGCCGCGTGGCGGCGGGGCTGCCGTTCGATCTCGGCGACGACCGCCGGGACGCGCTGGAGGACGCGCTCGCGGCGCCGCTGTCGGCGCTGCGGGACCTGCTCGGCGAGCGCGTGAGCGTCCGGGACATCGACGCCGTGGTGCCCGACCTGTTCCCGGACTGTCTCGACGAGCTACTGACCCGGGCCGAGACCGAGCCGCTGGACGACACCGAGTCGTTCGCGCTCCTCTCCTTCCTTGCCGCGATCGGGCTCGACGCCGACGGCGCGGCGGCGTTCTGTGCCGACACGACGCTCGAGGAGGCGCAGGTTCGCTACGCGGTCGAGCGACTCGGGGAGAAACGCGGCGCGCAGTACCCGCCGCCGTCGTGCGAGACGCTCGAAGCCTACGGGATCTGTACGAACCAGAACGGCCACCGCGAGCGCGCGAACCACCCGCTCGTGCTGTACCGCGAGCGACTGCGGGAGATGCCGCCGGAGGAGCGCGTCGACTGGCGCGATCGGGAGCCGGCTCAGTCCTGACTCGCGAAGTACAGCCCCAGTGCCCCCATGAGGAGGATGAACCCGGTCAGTGCGCCCACCATCGCGAGGCCGCCGGTCGCGGAGAGTCCCTCGTCGACACCGAAAGTCGTGCCGACGACGACGAACGAGACGATGAACAGGACGACGGCGGCGATCGAGAGCACGATCTTCCGCCCCATGCCCTCCTCGATATCCATACCCCGGAGTCGCCCGGGAGCGCCCTAAAGCACTTCGATGCGGCTCAGTCGAGCGCCTCGGCCGCCTCGTCGACGGTGAGGGTGCCGTCGGCGACGGCCTGGAGCAGCTTCCGGACGCCGTCGTCGGGGTGGTCGTCCCCGGCAGGATCGGTGGTCGCGGTGCCGCGCTCGGTCGCTTCCTCCAGCGTGACCTTCTCGGTGTCGCCGACGAGTTCGGCCATGTCGGTGCCGTCGGCCAGCGCGGTCTCCTTCTTCACGCGGTAGTTGCCGCCGTCGGTCGTGTAGCAGTCGCTCGGGTGGAAGAAGTACCAGTCCTCGCGGTCGAACCGCACGGCGATCCGGGGTTTCGCGCCGAAGTTCTGGGCGAAGTAGACGAGCGCCTGCACCTCCTCGCCAGTGAGGTAGATCGGGTCGCCGGCGGAGGATTTGGCCTCGATCGCGTAGAAGCTCTCGCCGTTGCCCGCGAGCACGTCCGGGAGCTCCCGCTGGGTCGCGCTCCCGCTCGCTGGCGCGCGCATGACGGCGAAGCCGGCGTCGTCGAGCCGGTTGACGAGCTCGCGCTCGCGCCGGTCGCCTTTCTTGTTCGTCGGCATTGGGTGAGAGTGGGGTACGAGGGGGCAAAAGGCGGTCGGTGAAAGGTGGGAGACGTGAGGGTATTGGGTAGTGCGTTCGACAGCGACCGCGACGGCAACTCTATCGTTGACTACTGGGACAGCAACGGCAACTCTATCGTTGGCACCTTGCGACTGCAGTGCGCCGAGCACGAGGCTCGGCGCTGCGCCGAGTCCCCACCCCTCCCCCCGCGCTCGCCGACCGCTGGCGAGCGCGAGGCGTCCACCGCGACCGCACCGCTGCGGCGGTCGGCGCGCGACGTGAGCAGGGCGAGACCGACGGTCTCGCTGGCAGTGCGGGCGACGCGTGGGTCGCCCGCACGACCCTTCCGTGGGCGAACGAGCGCGCGAGGTCCTCGTGAGCGGAGCGAACGAGGGCACGAGAGAGCTTGCTCTCTCGGAGGACGACCGACTGAGCGGAGCGAAGGAGGGAGTCGGTTGGTGAGGGACGAGGGCTGTGCGGGGCGGTGCGGTCGCAAGTGGTCTAGCCTCGAACTGCTGTTGCTGTGCGAGTCACCTGTTCGAAAGCGGTCGACGACGCCAGCAAACCCTCCGGAAAACGCGCCGAGAATTACGTCCCGTGCTGCCAGGAGTCCATGTACTCGCGCTGCTCGTCGCTGAGCTGGTCGTACTCGACACCCTCGGCCGCCAGCTTCACCTCCGCGACTTCCTTGTCGAGTTCGTCGGGCACCTCGTGGACGCCGGCCTCGTAGCTGTCGCCGTTCTCGACGATCTCCCGGACACAGACGGCCTGAATCCCGAAGGACTGGTCCATCACCTCCACGGGGTGGCCCAGCCCGACCGGCGCGGCGAGGTTCACGAGCCGCCCCTCCGCGAGCACGTTCAGCCGGCGACCGTCGTCCATCTCGAACGCTTCGACGCCGTCGCGGGCCTCGTAGCGGTCGACCGCGAGCTCGTCGAGATGATCGAGGTTGATCTCCACGTCGAAGTGGCCCGCGTTGGCGAGGATGGCGCCGTCCTGCATCTTCTCGAAGTGCTCGCGGGTGATCACGTCCTTGTTCCCGGTGGTGGTGACGAACACGTCGCCCTCCGCCGCGGCCTCGGCCATCGGGAGCACGTCGTACCCCTCCATGTGTGCCTCCAGCGCCTTGCGGGGTTCGACCTCACAGACGACGACGTTGGCGTCCTGCCCTGCTGCTTTGGAGGCCACACCCTTGCCGCAGTAGCCGTAGCCCGCGACGACGACGGTCTTGCCGGCCCACGACAGATTGGTCGTCATCGCGATCGCCGACAGCGCCGACTCGCCCGTGCCGTGGACGTTGTCGAACAGGCGCTTCATCGGCGTGTCGTTGACCGCGAACATCGGGTACTGAAGCTCGCCGTCGTCGTCCATCGCGCGCAGTCGGTGGACGCCGGTGGTGGTCTCCTCGGCACCGCCGACGATGGAGTCGATCAGCTCGGGGTGCTCCTGGTGGATGCGGAACACCATGTCCGCGCCGTCGTCGACCGTGATCGTCGGCTCGTGATCGATCACGGACTCGATCGCGGCGTAGTACTCCTCGTCGTCGACGCCGCGGACGGCGTAGGAGGTGACGTTGTCCACGTCGTCCAGCGCGACAGACACGTCGTCGTGGGTCGAGAGGGGGTTGCAGCCGGTGACCGCGACCTCGGCGCCGCCGAGTGCGAGCGTCTCAACGAGGATCGCCGTCTTGGCCTCGACGTGCATCGCCATCCCGATCGTTTCTCCCGTCAGGGGTTTTTCCGCCTCGAAATCCTGCCGGATCGACTGGAGAATGGGCATGTGCTGCAGCGCCCAGTCCATCTTCCGGCGGCCCTCCTCGCGGAGCGCCTCGGGGTCGTCGACGTGCGCGGTGACGCGCTCGTAGGAACTCATGGCTGGGGGTTCTGGTGGTGTGGGCAAAACCGTGTCGAAGGGGCGTCCGGGAACGCTCACCCGGGCGCGCCGAAGGTGGGGCGTGGCAACGGCCAGCCGTGACGATCGAACGGACGGCGCGGCAACCGCCGGCCGTGACGGTCGAACGGACGGCACGGCAACCGCCAGCCGTGCCGATCGAACGGTCAGTTCGCGGCGGCGGTCGGTCGGAGGAACACCATCGCCACACCCGCCAGCACCGCCAGGACGGCCCCGATCGCGAAGGAGGCAGACCAGCCGATCACGAGCACCAGCCCGCTCGCGACCGTCCCGCCGAGCACGCCGCCGAACAGCTTCCCGGTGTACAGCGCCGCGTAGTTCTCCGAGGAGTAGGCTCGACCGTAGTAGTCGGCGACGAGGTTGGGAAACACCGCGAACACCGGCGCACGGAACAGCGCAGTGGCGCCGATCAGTACGACGAACCCGGCGCCGAAGCCGGCCTCCCCGGCGGCGACGGCGCCCGCGAGCGCCACCCCACAGAGCACGAGCGACACCGTGACCGTGCGCCGGCGGCCGAACCGGTCCGAGAGGCTCCCGCCGACCACGGTCCCGCCGGCTTCGGAGAGCGCGACCGCCGACGCCGCAGCAGTGCCGGCCGCCGCCGGCAGCGACAGCGCCGACGCAAAGGAGACGACCTTGCCGATGACCATCAGCCCGACGCCGTTGACGGCGACGAAGACGAGATACAGCAGCCAGAACTGCCACGTCCGGATCGCGTCGCGCCACCCGACGGCGTCGTCGTCCGTGGCGTCGACGCTTGTGTCCGTGTCGGGCGTCGTCGACGGCGGGTCCCGGAGCACGGCTGCCGCCGCGAGCGCGACGCCGCCGACGGCCGCCGCGAGCACCAGCAGCGTCCGCTCGAACTGGGCGACGACGCCGCCCCGAAGCGCCGGGATCAGGAAGAAGCTGAGCCCGGGGAACGACATACCGACGATCCCGGTGGCGAGCCCGCGACGGTCGGTGAACCACTTCACCGGCGTGTTGACCGCGACGGTGTAGACGGCGCTGACGCCCATACCGCCCAGCGCGTAGCCGAGGTAGGCCGCCGGCAGCGAGCGCGCGACCGCGATGGCCGCGAGGCCGCCGGTCAGACAGACGGCCCCCGCCAGCAGCGGGAGTCGCGGGCCGTAGCGGTCACGAACCCAGCCCGCGGGGAACTGCCCGAGCGTCTGGAAGACGACGAACAGCGTGAACACGGTGCCGAGCGCCGACTCCGGCGCCCCCAGCCGGCTCCCGAGCGGGAGGCGGATCGACGACCAGCCGAACTGGTAGATCCCCGCGGCACCCATCACCAGCGCGGCAGCGGCGACCAGCTCCCAGCCCGAGAACCGAAGGTCGGTACGGTCCATCCGCCCGGCTACTCCACCCTGTCGGCCACCGCCGCGGCCTGTTCCTCGGCGCGTTCCGTCACCGCCTCGGCGTCCAGCGTCTGAATCTCCCGGTCTTCCATCAGCACCTGCCCGTCACACACCGTGTGTCGCACGTCCTGTCCGCTCGTCGCGTACGCGAGGTGGCTGACCAGATCGTGCTGTGGCGTCAGGTGTGCGGCGTCGAGATCCACGACCGCGAGATCCGCGTTCGCGCCCGCCTCGACCCGACCCGAGTCGAAGCCGAGCGCCGCCGCCGAGCCCTCGGTGGCCATCCGGATCGCCGCGCTCGCCGGCACCGCGGCGGCGTCGTCGGCGCCGAGCTTCCCGAGCATCGCCGCGTCGCGGATCTCGTCGAACATGTCCAGATCGTTGTTCGACGCCGCGCCGTCGGTGCCGAGCCCCACGGTGACGCCGGCGTCGAGCATCTCGGCGACGGGGGCGATCCCGGAGGCCAGTTTGGCGTTCGAGGCCGGGCAGTGGACCGCGACGGCGCCCGAGTCGGCGAGCAGGTCGATCTCCGCGTCGTCGATGTGGACGCAGTGGGCGAGGAAGTCGTCGTCCTCGAGCAGGCCGACGTCCTCGGCGTACTCCAGCGGGCGAACGCCGCGCTCGTCGACGATCGGCGCGACCTCGTCCTCCGTCTCGTTGGCGTGGATGTGGACCGGGAGATCGGCCTCGTGGGCGCGCTCGACCGCCTCGCGGAGGAGTTCCTCGTTCACGGTCGTCAGCGAGTGGGGCATCACTGCCGTCGAGATGCGGCCGCCGGCGAGCCCGTCGTACTGGTCGGCGAAGTTGACGCTCTTCTCCATGTCCTCGCGGGCGTCCTCGTCGGATTTGCCGACGGAGACGAAGCCGTGGCCCAGCAGCGCGCGCAGCCCCGACTCCTCGACGACCCCGGCGACGTGGGGCTCCTCGAAGTACATGTCGACGAAGCCGGTCGTCCCCGTGCGGATCATCTCGACCGCCGCGAGCTCGGTGCCGACCCGGATGTCCTCGGCCGTGAGCTCGCCCTCCGCGGGCCAGATGTCCTCCTGCAGCCACGCGTCGAGCGGTTTGTCGTCGGCGTACCCCCGGAGCAGCGTCATCGGGGCGTGGCCGTGGGCGTTGACGAGGCCCGGGACGACGAGCCCGCCGTCGGCGTCGAGCGTCTCGTCCGCCGCGGCGTCGATCTCCTCGGGGGCGGCGACGCGTTCGATCTCGCCCGTCGACTGGTCGATCAGCACGTCGGCCGCGGCGATCGAGTGATCCGGGCGGAGCACGCGACCGTTCGCGATGCGGAGCGTATTCATGCCCGGCAGTGGCGGGGCCGGGGGCGTTAAGCCGTCGTTCCGCGGCGACGGCTGCCGGGCTACACCGGTGCCGAGCCGATCAGCGCGATCAGGCTGAACAGGACCGCCCCGAGGATCACGCTCACGGTGAAGTGGATCACGACGACGCCGGCGAGCAGCCGGCGGTTCAGACCGTGGATGTAGCGGAAGAGGGCGGCGTCGACGGCGAGCGCGGCGACGAGCGCGAGCAGCGGCGAGAACTCGAACGCCGCCGCGAGGAAGGCGATCGCGGCGATCGGCGGGCCGACGAGCGCGTGCGGGCGCAGCGACACGTCGCCGAGCAGGTTCCGGGCGGCGAGGAACGCGGTGAGAGAGAGGAACGCGGAGAACAGGAGCCACGTCGCGATCACCGAGACGGCTTGGGTCTGCAGCGGCGCCGCCTGTAGCGTGGCTACGTGGGGAACGACGGCCAAGGAGACCACGCTGTCAGTCCAGCAGGCCGAGGTCGTCGAGCCGTTCGGTGATCACGTCGACGGCCTCGGCGGCGTCGGCAGGCTGTTTGCCGCCCGTGATGACGAGCTTGCCGGAGCCGAACAGCAGCGCGACCACGTCGGGCTCCTCCAGCCGGTAGACCAGCCCGGGGAACTGCTCGGGCTCGTACTCGATGCTCTCCAGCCCGAGCCCGATCGCGATGGCGTTGAGGTTGAGGCTCTCGCCGAGGTCGGCGCTGGTGACGATGTTCTGGACGGTGATCTCGGGGTCGTCCTCGATCGGGATGCTCAGCTCCCGGAGCTTCTCGAACACGATGTGGAGGCTCTCGTGGACGTCGTCGGTCGACTTCGCGCCGGTGCAGACGATCTTGCCCGAACGGAAGATCAGCGCGGCGGATTTCGGCTCCTGCGTGCGGTAGACCAGCCCGGGGAACTGCTCGGGGTCGTAGTCGGCACCCTCCAGATCCATAGCGACGCTCTGGAGATCGAGCTCCTGGCCGATGCCCGTCGAGGCAACGACGTTCTCGATGGTGATCGTCTCCTTGGGATCGGTCATCGCTTTAAGGTTAACTGTGAGGTTTAAATAGGTTGGTGGGTCCGGCAGAACGGAACCCCCAGCGGGGGCGCCGACGCACGGAGCGTCAGCCTCTTTCCCACCCCCGACCCACCCTCGGGCGTGTACTGTCTCGAACTCGCCGGCGAGGACGACGCCTTCGCGGCCCGCGAGGCGGAGGCGGCCGCCGCCGGCGTCGAGCTGCTCGCCCCCGGCCTCGCCCGCGCGGGCCACGTCGACCGCGACCGCCTCCGCGGGCTGGCGTACACCCACGCCGCCGACGAGCTGGTCGCCCGGACGGAGGCGGGGATCGACGCCGCCGCGATCGCGCTCGACGCCGCGAGGATCGACCGCGAGGGCACGGTCGCGGTCCGCGCTCGCGACGTACGCGGGCTCACGGGCGTGAGCACCGCAGAGGCGGAACGCCGGCTCGGCGGCGTGCTCGTGGACCGCGGGTTCGAGGTCGACCTCGACGATCCGGACCACGAACTCCGGGCGCTGTTCTCCGCCGAGGACGGGCTCCCGGACCCGGACAGCGACGCCGCGGCCGCCGAGCAGGGGCAGATTCCCGCGAGCGACGGCGTCTGCGTGCTCGGCTGGCTCGACTGCGAGTCCCAGCGCGACTTCGGCGAGCGCCAGCCCACGGACCGGCCGTTCTTCCAGCCCGGGAGCATGGCGCCGATGGACGCCCGGGCGCTCGCGAACATCGCCGGCGCGGCGCCGGGACGGCGGATTCTCGACCCCATGTGCGGGACGGGTGGGCTGTTGATCGAGGCCGGCCTCGTCGGCGCTGATCTCGTAGGGACCGACGCGCAGTGGAAGATGGTCCGCGGGACGAAGGAGAACCTCGACGCGCTGGTCGAGGGCGTCGATTCGGCGGTCGCGCGGGCGGACGCGACCGCGCTGCCGCTGCGCGAGGGCGCCGTCGACGGCGTGGCGTTCGATGCGCCGTACGGCCGGCAGTCGAAGATCGCGACGCATCGGTTGGAGGATCTGGTCGAGGGGGCGCTGTCGGAAGCGGCGCGGGTGAGCAGCGCCGACGCGACCTGCGTCCTGATGGCCGACCGTGACTGGCGCGAGGCGGTTTCGGGGACTGCGTGGCGGGTCACGGATCGCTTCGAGCGCCGGGTACATCGGTCGCTGACGCGGCACGTACACGTGCTTGAGAAACGGCCGGACGGTCGGTAGGGGAGGTGTCGTGGTCCGGCTGTGGCTGCTCGAACAGGGATCGCGACAGTACTCGATAGTTAGCAACTGCGACCGCAACAGCATCTCGTTTGTCGGCAACTGCGACAGCGGACAGCAACAGCAGCTCGTTCATAGACCTCTTGTGACCGCAAGGTGCCGGACACGAGGTCCGGCACAGTACCGAGTCCCCACCCCTCCCCCCGCGCTCGCCGACCGTGGCGAGCGCGAGGCGTCCACCGCCCCGCTACCGCAGCCGGCGGTGGCGCGCGATGTGAGCGCGACGGCGCGAACGAGCGCGCGAGGGACGACCGAACGTAGTGAGGGAGTCGGCTGGGGAGGTCTGTGGGCTGCGCGGGGCGGTGCGGTCGCAAGTGGTCTAGCTCACTCCGCGGTCCTGTTCGGAGTTGGGACACCGAGATACGCGGTACGCCCACCGTCGATAATAACGAACTCCGCGGTCCTGTTCACAATCCCACCTCAACAGCCGACAAAACAGCCTACTCCCCGGACTCCACCGCGACCACGGTCTCCCCGGCCCGAACGTCCTCACCTTCCTTCACGCGCAGATCCGCGTGCTCGACGCGCTCGGGCAGCAGCACGTCGACGCGGCTGCCGAAGCTGATGTGGCCGACCTTCTCGCCGCGCTCGATCGAGTTTCCCTCCTCGACGTACGGATGAATCCGCCGCGCGAACCAGCCCGCGATCAGCGACAGTTCGTACTCGCCGCAGTCGATCTCGACACGCTCGTTCCGGTCGGACTCCTTCGAAAACGCCGGCTTGTTCGCGCCGGGGCGGTGGGTTACCGACTCGACGGTGCCGGCGCCGGGCGCACGGTTGACGTGCACGTCGGTGACGTTCATGAACACGCCCACGCGGATGCGGCCCTCCTCCTCGCGGATCACCGAGACGCTGCCGTCCGCGGGCGCGACGATCCCTGATTCGGGCGGTTCACGCTCGGGATCGCGGTGGAACAGGATCACCGCGATCCCCAGCGCGACCAGTCCGAGGCCGAACGGCCCAGAGAACGGCGTCAGCACGACGCCGGCCAACAGCGGCGGGAGCCCGTAGCGGAGCACGCCGGGAGCGAGCGACGGCCCGGGCAGGGCCATCAGGCCTCCCCCCGCAGATGCTCGCGGCCCGCGGCCCACGAACTCAGCAGGTGGGTGAGGTGGATCGTGTCGTCGCTCCCCTCGATCAGGTCGGCGTCGGCCTCGCCCGCGAGCCGGTAGAGTCGCGCGAGCTTCTCCCCCGAGTAGTCGCTGCGGGCGACCCGCAGCAGCTCCTGCAGCAGCTCCTCGCCGTCGTACCCCTCGTCGAGCAGGTCGTCGACCGTCGAGCGGGCGGTCGAGAAGTCGCCCGCCGCCGCGGCCGAGAGCGCCGCCGAGAGCTCGTCGTCGTGGCCCACGTCGTCGAGCACCTCGTAGGCCGCCTGCATCGTCACCTCGTCGTGCTGGGCGGCGGCGGTCTGGGCGCCCAGCACCGCCTTCCGCAGGTCGCCGTCGGCGTAGCCCGCGACGAACTCCAGCCCGTCGTCGTCGTACGCGACGCCCTCGGTGTCGAGGATCTCCGCGAGCACGGTCTCGATCTCGTCGTGGCTGGGCGCCCGGACGGGAACGGGGAAACAGCGCGACCGGATCGGCGCGATCAGCTTCGAGGGCTGGCGGGTCGCGATCACGAACTGGGTGGTGCGGTGGTGTTGCTCCATCACCCGACGGAGCGCCTGCTGGAAGTCCTCGCGGATCGCCTCGGCGTTGTCGAGCAGGACCGTCTTGAACTCCCCCGACACCGGCGCGTAGCTCGCGGACTCCTTGAGCACGCGGTTGATCATGTCCCGTTTGGCCATCCGACTGCGGCCTTCGAGGAACTGCGCGAACCGGGGGTCCTCCCGGATCTCTTTCTTCGTGCGGTCGAAGAAGTCCGCGACGTTGATCTCCACGAGGTCGTTCTCGTAGTCCTCGTGGGCCTCGCGGGCCAGCGCCCGCACGGCAGCGGTCTTCCCCGCCCCCGGCGGCCCCTGCACGACGAGGTTCATCGGCTCGTCGACGGCCCGCTCGAGGCGCTCGCGGGTCTCCGCCTGCGGGAGGTCCGCGATGGCGGGCGCGTGGCGCTCGGTCCAGAGCGGCTCGTCCATTGGGAGGGGGTAGCCCGTCGGGCGGTAAGAACTCCCCGGTCCGGGCGACGCTGGCGCCGTCGCTATCGGGGTGGGCGCTCGGAAGAAGGACCGAAAACCGCGCGGTCGCGGTGGTTAGAAGACGGACCCGGCGAGGGCGGCCGACTCGGTGTCGGTCGCGGTCGCCGTGGCGGTCTGCTCGCCGCCGGACTGCTGGACGGCGACCTCGAGTTCGCCCTCGGCCTCGCCGCTCTCGGCCGCGAGTTCGAGCTCCTCGGCGTCGGCGGGCACGGTCACGACGATCGTGCCGTTCTCGCCCGTCTCGCCGACTTCCTCGCCGTTGGCCGTCACGACGGCGTCGGCGACGGCGCTGCCGTTCTGGGTGACCGTCACGGTGACGTTCTCGCCGGCGGTCGCGTTACCGTCGAGCGAGAGTTCGAGGGGCTGGTCGGCCTCGTCCTCAGTCTCGTTCTCTTCGGCTTCCTCGGGGCGATCGTCCTTCTCCTCGATCTCGACCTGATCGCCGGTACCGGACTCGCTCACAACCGGCTTGAGGATGTACTTCCCGGAGTTGCCCGCCTTGAACACGGTGATGTCGAACACGAAGTCGATCGACTCGCCGTTGCCCACGGTGAACTCCTTCTTCAGTTGGAGCTTCTCGCTGGGGAGCTTCACGTTCGTCGACTCGCCGTTCGTGAGCGTCCCGTTGATCGCCGAGACGTAGACGAACGTCTTGTCGTACGTGCCGTTCTGGACGCCGAGCGTCCCGAGCTTCGAGGCGTTGGCGCCCTGGAGCTCGGTCAGGTCGACGGTGGCGTTGTTCACGTCCTTCTCGACCCACGCGCTCTCGTTCTCGCCGCCGCCGTCGGCGCGGTGGACGCCGACCTTCTCGATGGTGACGTTGAGGTGTTCGAAGTCGGCGATGGCGTTGCGCTCGTCGCTGACGTAGAAGTCGAGGCTCGCCTCCGTCTCGGCCGCCGGTGTCGCCGTCTCTGTATCCTCCGTCGACGCGGCTTCCGTCTCGGTCTCCTCGGCCTCGTCGTCAGATTCGCCCTCCTGTGCGGCGGGACGCTCCTCGATCTCCTGATCCGTGCCGGACTCGCTCGCGACGGGCTGGATGTTGTAGCTGCCCGACTGGCCGCGCTTCACGACGGTGATGTCGAACACGAAGTCGATCTCCTCGCCGTTGCCGACCGTGAACTCCTCGTTGAGGTGGAGCTTGCTGCTCGGCAGCTTCACGTCGGTCGAGGAGCCGTCGGTCAGCGTGCCGTTCACGTCGCTGATGTGGACGAACACCTTGTCGTACGTGCCGTTGGGCGCGTCGATCTGCCCGACCATCGTGGCGTTCTTGCCCTGCAGTTCGGTCAGGTCGACGGTGACGTTGTCCACGTCCCGCGTGACCCAGCCGTCGTCCTCGGGGTCGATCTCCTCGGTTTCGGAGGGCTCCGTCGCCGAAACTTCGGTTTCTGACGCCTCGGTTTCGCTCTCGTCGTCGACCCGGTGGGCCGCGATCTGCGTGATCGTGACGTTGAGGTGTTCGAAGTCGTCGATCGCGTTGTTCTGGTCGCTGACGTACATGTTGACCGTCCCCTCCCCGCCCCCGTCGCCCCCGCCCGGAGCGACGCCGGAGCCACACCCCGCGAGGAGGAGCATGGCCGCGGCGAGAACCGTCGCAACAGTTTGTCGTTCCATCGTAGTCGAACCCAACTCGGCCGAGCGGGATAACCCCCGATGGCGTTTCAGTCGGATGGGCAGGGATTTCAGTCGGATAAAGCCCGCGAGCCCGACAGGAACCCCACGGGGAACGTTCGCCGAGTCGACAGCCGTTTATTCCCGCCGCGAGCAGCCACGGACATGACTCTCCGGACGACGTTCCTCGGTACCAGCGGGGCCGTCCCCACGACGCGGCGCGCGCCCAGCGCGGTGATGGTGAACCGCGAGGGCGAGCGGTTCCTGTTCGACTGCGGCGAGGGCACCCAGCGGCAGATGATGCGGTTCAACACCGGGTTCGACGTGGAACACGTCTTCCTCACGCACCTTCACGGCGACCACATCCTCGGGCTGCCCGGCCTGCTCCAGACGTGGGACTTCCAGGATCGCACGGACGCGTTGTCGATCCACGCGCCCCCGGGTTCGCGCCGGAAGCTCCGCGACCTGATCACCGCCGGCGGCCACGACACCGCGTTCCCGGTCCGCATCAACGAGGTCGCACCCGGCAGCGTCGCGATCGACGGCGACGCGTTCGAGATCCGCGCGTTCGAGACCGAACACCGCACCACCTCACAGGGGTACGCGCTGCTCGAAGACGACCGCAAAGGCCGGTTCAAACGCGAGAAAGCCGAGGAGGAACTGGAGATCCCGCCCGGGCCGGCGTACGGCAAGCTCCACGCGGGGGAGCCGGTCGAACTCGACGACGGCCGCGTCATCGAGCCCGAACAGGTCGTCGGCGACCCGCGACCGGGCCGCTCGCTCGTGTACACCGGCGACACCCGGCCCGTCGACGCGACCGTCGACGTCGCCGAGGAGCCGGACCTGCTGATCCACGACGCGACGTTCGACGACGAGATGGCCGACCGCGCGCGCTCGACCGGGCACGCGACCGCGCGCGAGGCCGGCGAGATCGCCCAGCGCGCCGGCGCGAAGCGGCTGGCGCTGACCCACATCTCCTCGCGATACCCGGGGGACGTCTCGGGCCACGAGCACGAGGCCGGCGCGGCGTTCGACGGGGAGTGTTTCGTTGCCGAGGACGGGCAGACGGTGGAGCTCCCGTTCCCCGACGCGGCGTAGACACGGGGGCGAACGTCCATCCCGGCGTCGGATATTTACCCGACGACCGCCTCCTTCGGGGTGTGAACGCCCCGAGCCCCACCGACGGGCCGGTGTTCGGCGTCGACATCCAGAGCGGCGACGTCCGCGGCGACGCGCCGACGTACGCTCTCGTGATCCTCCGCCCCGACGAGGGCGACGAGGGGGAGGCCGGCGTCGAGCGCGACGCCGTCTCCCGCCGGAAGCTCCGCCGCCTGATCGAGCAGGCGGAGCCGACCCGGCTGGCCGTCGACAACATGTACGAACTCGCGGCCGACAAGAACGCCCTCGTCGGCTTTCTCCGCTCGCTCCCCGCCGGCACCGATCTCGTGCAGGTGACGGGCGCGAACCGCCCCGAACCGCTCTCGCGAGTCGCCCAGCGCTACGGCGTCCCCTACGCGAAGAAGCCGATGAAGGAGGCCGAAGCGGCCGCGCGGCTGGCCCACCGCAACGTCGGCCAGCGCGTGACCGCGTTCGGCGACACGACCACGGTGAAGGTCTCCCGTGGCCGTTCGACCGGTGGTGGGGGCGGGTGGAGCGAGGACCGCTTCACCCGCCGGATCCACGGCAACGTCCGGAAGGCCGCCCGCGAGGTGGAGTCTGATCTCGACGGCGCGAACCTCGACTACGAGAAGGAGGTGACCGAGAAGTACGGCGGCCTCTCCAACGCCGTCTTCACCGTCGAGGCCCGGCCCGAGGAGATCCCCGTCTCCGCGACCCGGAACGGCGACGTGCGCATCGAGATCGAGCGCGAGCGCCGCGACGGCATCGAGTTCGAACCGCTCGTGAAGCGTCGGGACCACGTCGTCGTCGGCATCGACCCGGGGACGACCACCGCCGCGGCAGTGGTGGGGCTCGACGGCACCGTCCACGACCTGTTCTCCTCGCGGACGAGCGACACCGCCGAACTCACGGAGTGGCTGATCGAGCGCGGTCGACCCATGCTCGTCGCCGCGGACGTGACGCCGATACCCGAGACCGTCGAGAAGTTCCGGCGATCGTTCGACGCGGCGGGCTGGACGCCCGAGTCGGACCTGCCGGTCGACGAGAAGCTCCACCGCACCCGCGACCACGAGTACGAGAACGACCACGAGCGGGACGCGCTCGCGGCGGCGCTGTTCGCCGTCGACGACCACGAGGACCAGTTCGAGCGCATCGCCGCGAAAGTCCCCCCGAAGCTCGACCGCGAGGCGGTGATCGCCCGGGTCGTCTCCGGCGAGGAGTCCGTGGAGGCCGTGGTCCGGGAGCTGACCGACGACGGCGGCGACGAGCCGGACGAACAGGAACACGAGGAGCGCGAGCTCACCGAGGAGGAACGGCGAATCCGCGACCTCGAAGCGCAGGTGGGGCGACTCAAGGAACACGCCGAGGAGCTGGAGGAAGAGCTCGAGGAGAAGGAGAACGAGATCCGCGAGTACGAGCGCGAACTCAGCGACGCCCGCAAGAAAGAGCGCCGCGAGGCCCGCGAGCGCCGCGAGGTGAACCGACTGGAGCGCCGCGCGGAACGCCTCGAACGCGAACGCGACGAGGCCATCGCCGAGAACGAGGAACTCCACGAGAAGCTCGCCCGGCTGAAGACGCTCTGGAAGCTGGACCACTCGAACTTCAGCGACGTGGCGGGCGACCGCGATCTCGTCGCGGTGAAGACGATCCCCCAGTTCACCCGCGACGCGATCGAGCGCGCCGACGAGGAGTTCGGCCTCGCCGCCGGCGACGTGCTCTACCTCCGGGACGCCAGCGGCGCCGGCACGTCGACGGCCGAACGCCTCGCCGAGACCGAGCCGCGGCTCGTGCTCAAGAACGGGAACCTCTCCGAGGAGGCCGACACGGTGCTGTTCGACCACGAGATCCCCGTGGCGCCGGCCGATCCCGTGACGATTCAGGAGGTCGACGAGCTCGCGGTCGCCCGCGAGAGCGAGGTCGAGGAAGCGATCGCGGACTGGGAAGAGCGCGCCGCGGAACGCCGGCGCGAGCAGACCGAGAGCATGATGGACCGCGTGATCTCGGAACACCGCGCCGACGAGCGCCTCGGCGGGGAAGGAGCGTAGACGAACGCCGTCGTCGCCGGGGGCGTCAGTCCCCGCCCGACGTCGGCGTCTCCCCGCGGTTCTCCACGGTGATCTCACCCGAGAGCGACTGCCCCGACGGGGGCGCGATGGTGAGCCCCTCCTCGTCGAAGCGGCGTTTCACCCGGCGGCGGAAGTCCGACCGGATCGTCACGATGTTGCGGTCCATCGGGTCGTCGATCCAGAACTCCGCCTGCAGCGTGATCGCGTTCGGCCCGAGGTCGAGCACCCGCGTGTTCGGGGCGGGCTCCGCCATCACCGCCTCGTCCTCCTCGGCAGTCTGTCGAAGTTCGAGCAGGGCGTGCTCGGTGTCCTGATCGTAGCCGACGAGGATCTGCTCGGTGACGCGGTAGCTATCCCGGCCGAACGGGCGGGTGAGCGAGGAGTCGGTGAGCTGGGTGTTCGGCACCGCGATGGTGCCGTTGTTCGGCGTGCGGACCCGGGTGACCCGGAAGTGGACCGCCTCGACGGTGCCTTGCCCGCCGTCCCACTCGATCCAGTCGCCGACGTTGAAGTCGGGGTCGGCGACGAGGAACATGCCGCTGATCAGCGAGCCGAAGATCTGCTGGCCCGCGATCCCGGTGACGAAGGTGATGGCGGCGATGATCACCGCGGAGTTCGAGAGGAGCCTGCCGTAGCCGGCGGCGACGAGCCCCGTCAGCACCGCGAAGCCGACCAGCAGCACCCGGAGGTAGGTGCTCGTCGCCGACGCGATAGTGGGGTTGTTCCGGTTGCGCGAACTGACGATCCGGGTCACCGCCGGGACGAGCAGGAGCCGTCCCAGCGCGTAGACGGTGACGAGGCCGACCGTGAACCAGAACAGCTCCCGAACGACCGGACCGTACCCCGCGAGGAGTTCCCGGAGCCAGGCCGGGGAGGTTTGAGCGAGCATACCCCCACGTGTAGACCCATCAGCAAAAACCCGACCGCCGACGGGCGAGGTCGGCGACTCGCGGCTCGTTCACACGCATCCAGAAGGCCTAACCGCTCGCTCCGAAATTCGGACGTATGGACGCACACGACCTGATCACCCGCAACGCCGCGGAGGTCGTCACCGAGGACGAGGTCGAGGAGCTGGCAGCCGACCCCGAGGGGAAGCGCGCGTACGTCGGCTACGAGCCCTCGGGCGTGCTCCACATCGGCCACATGCTCGGGGCGAACAAGCTGATCGACCTGCAGGAGGCGGGGATGGAGGTCGTGATCCTGCTCGCGGACGTCCACGCCTACCTCAACGGGAAGGGGACGTTCGAAGAGATCCGGGACACCGCCGAGCGGATGCAGGAGCAGTTCGTCGCCTACGGCCTCGACGAGGACAAGACCGAGTTCCGGCTCGGGTCGGAGTTCCAGTTCGACGAGGAGTACGTGCTCGACCTCCACGCGCTCGAACTGGAGACGACGCTCTCGCGGGCCGAACGCGCCATGTCGGAGATCGGTTCGGGCGACTCGGTGACGGTGTCGCAGGCGGTGTACCCCCTGATGCAGGCGCTCGACATCGAGTGGCTGGACATCGATCTCGCGGTCGGCGGGATGGAGCAGCGGAAGGTCCACATGCTCGCTCGCGACACGCTGCCGAGCGTCGACTACGAGTCGCCGACCTGCCTGCACACGCCGCTGATCTCGGAGCTCTCGACGGGGATCGGGAAGATGTCCAGCAGTTCGGGCGTCACCATCTCGATGGAGGACTCCCGCGAGGAGATCGAGGAGAAAGTCAACGGCGCGTTCTGCCCGGCGGGCGAGGTCGACCCCGACCCGACGGAAGACGGCGAGGAGCGCAACAACCCCGTGCTGGAGATCTTCGAGTACCACGTGTTCCCGCGGTTCGACGAGGTGGTCGTCGAACGGCCCGAGGAGTACGGCGGCGACCTCGAGTACGACAGCTACGACGAACTGGAGGCCGACTTCGCGTCGGGCGAGCTCCACCCCGCAGACGCGAAGCCGACGCTTGCGCGGTACCTCGACGAACTGATCGAGCCGGGGCGGGCGAAGCTCAGAGAGCAGCGCAGCTAACGACGGTCCGACGTTTCTCGGCTTAGACCATCCCGAACTGCCGCATCACGTTCCCCACGAGCGCACGGACCACCAGCCCCAGCCCCGCGAGGACGAACGCGAGGCCGGCGGCGACGATCGGCGCCTGCCACGCGACCAGCGCGATCCCGGCGAGGACGAGGACGACGCCGGCGACACCGCCGGCCCCGAGTCGGTCGTACATACCCCCGACTCCGGGGGGTGTCCTCAAAACGGCAGCGGTGCTCAGTCGAGGGCGAACGACTCGAACCGCGATGCGGCGACCCGGATTCCGACCGCGGCGGCGACGCCGCCCAGCAGGAGCGATCCCACGCCTCCGAGCAGCAGCGTCCCCGGAGCGAACGCCGCCGCAGCCACGAACGGCGCCGCGACGACCGCGACGACGAGCGCGTAGACCGCGAACGCGTACTTCGAGGGGAAGCCGACACCCTCGCTGGCGGCCGTCTCGTGGGCGTCGTTCCGCGGGAGCGCGGTGCCCGCCGCGATCGCGACGGGCGCGGTGACGAGCGCCAGCGGGACGACCGCGACGAGCGCGGCGGCGGCAGCGGGCGGTCGGACGCCGAACAGAACCCCGGCGGCGAGGAACGCGGCCGCGGTGCCGAGCCACGCCGCGATCGCCGCGGCGGCGGTGTAGCCGGCGACGAACGACCGCCCGCCGAGGCCGCTCGCGAGCACGAGCGGGAGCCCGACGCCCTCGTCGGCGAGGGGGTTGAGCGCGACCGCGGCCGGCAGCGCGAGCGCGGCGAAGCCGGCGACAGCGAAGGGGTACCAGCCCGCCGGGAGTCCGGTGCGGAGCTCGTGTTCGACGAGGAGGAAGCCGACCACCGGAATCGAGAGCACGGCCGGGGTACGAAGGCGCCGGAGGAGGACCTGCCACGTCACCGCCGCAGCCGCGGGGCCGACGACCGGACGGACGAGTCGACCGATCGTGCCGGCGGCGTCGAGGGCAGCCCCGTCTCCGGCGTCGCGCTCGGGACCCGGATCGCGAAACCACACGTCGGCGGCGAGGCGCTCCTTCGCGAGGAAGCCCGCGACGGCGACACCCCCGCCGAACGCGACGCTGCCGAGGAGCCGGGCCGGACGGACCGTCGCACCGGGGTACTCGAGGAGCAGCCAGTCGGCGAACCACGCCGTCGGCAGCGCCGCGCCCACCTCGCGGAGCGGGAGATCGACGCCGATCGGGAGCGTCACGAACGCGACGAACGCGAGGTAGACGCCGACGGCGAGCCCGACGCCCGTCCGCCTGACGGGGAGTCCGCGGTCGAGCAGTTCGCGCCGAGCGAACAGGCCGACGGCGTGGCCCGCGGTCGTCGCCGAGACCAGCAACAGGACGAACCCGACCGCGCCGAGCGGGAGCGCGGTGACGCCGGCGCCGGCGACGATCACGGCGATCACGCCGACGAGGAACCAGATGCCGAACAGGACGAGGCGGCGAGCGTGCTCGGCCATCGAGACGCCGAGGACCGTCGCGCGGATCCCGCCGCCGAGCACGAGCAGGTCGCCGCCGTCCACGTCGTCGACGCGGTCGTCGACCGTGAACGCGCCGGCCAGAAAGAGGAACAGCCAAACGGCCGTGAACATCGGCGGCAGGATCGCCGCGATCCGGGCGGTCGCGGCGCCGTCATCGGCGGAGACGGTCCCGTCGGGGCCGACAGCGAAGCCGCCACCGCCGAACTGGTCCGGCGCGAACAGCGACACGACCGGGAGGAGGAACAGCGAGACCAGCAGCAGGCTCCGCTTCGGCCGATCCAGTGCCCGCCGGACGCGCCGGCGCACGTGGACTCGCGCGACCAGCAGCGCGCGGCGGCGCCAGTTCATCGCTCCTCGTGAGTGAGTTCGAGGAAGGCGTCCTCCAGATCGCCGCCCTCGGCGCGGTCGATCACGCGCTCGGGGTGGCCCGCCGCGATCAGTTCGCCGGCGTTGAGCAGGCCGACACGGTCGGCGACCTCCTCGACGACCGGGAGGATATGCGTCGAGAGGAAGACGGTCGTGCCGTCGGCGGCGAGCGCGGTCAGTCGGTCCCGGACCGCCCGCGCGGCCCGGGGGTCGAGCCCGTTGGTCGGCTCGTCGAGGAAGAGCACGTCCGGCTCGTGGAGGGTGGCCTGTGCGATCCCGAGCTTCTTGCGCATCCCCGTCGAGTACGTCGATATCCGGTCGGTGTCGGCGTCGAGTCCGAGCGCGTCGAGGCGCTCGTCGGCCCGTCGGTCGGCGGCCTCGCTCGCGAGCCCCCGGAGCTCGCCGGCGAAGCGGAGCTGTTCGCGACCGGTGAGCTCGTCGTACAGCGGCGGCCGTTCCGGCAGGTGACCGACGTGGGGGGCGACGGCCTCACGGTCGGTCACCGGCTCGCCGCAGATCCACGCCTCGCCGCCGCTGGGTCGCAGCAGCGTCGTCAGCAGCCGCATCGTCGTCGTCTTCCCGGCACCGTTCGGGCCGAGGAAGCCGTACACCGCGCCGCGCTCGACCCGGAGATCCAGCCCCGCGAGCGCGACGGTGTCGCCGTACTGCTTGCGGAGCCCGTCGGTCTCGATGGCCGGGGGAGTCACGGCCGGACCGACCGGACGACGTGACAAATAGCTTGTGCGTGTCGCCGGTCCGAAATCCCACAGCGCTTAACCACCCCACCGTCCAAGCCGGTGCTGATGAGCAACGACGACCTCCCCGAGGGGATCCGGGCCCCCGAGGACGACGAGCTGTTCGCCGAGGTAGTCGAGATGCTCGGCGCGAATCGAGTGACGGTCCGGTGTGCCGACGGGGAAGAACGTACCGCCCGCATTCCCGGCCGGATGCGCAAGCGCGACTGGATCCGCGAGGGCGACCTCGTGCTCGTGAGCCCGTGGGACTGGCAGGACGAGAAGGCCGACATCGAACACCGCTACGAGAACCGCGAGGCCGAGCAGTTGCGCGAGGGCGGGTACGTCACTGAGACGGACATCTGAACGCCAACGGCTTGCACGATCACGGCAAGGGCTCCGCCGTCGCGCGACGGAGCGCGCGACAGGTCGCTGGCCGTCACCAGAAATCTCCGATTTCTGGTTGTCACCGGAGGCCGGCGGCTTCCGGTTGCCCGAGGGACGTAGTCCCTCGATGGCAGACGAGAGCCTGCGGCTCTCGTCGACGTGATCGGCTCGGACCATCCTTTTACGCGGCGACGCCCAAACGAGAGTGAATGAGCGAGGACTACGGCTTCGTCGACGAGGAGATGGCGGAGCCCGGCGACGAGTTCGAGGAGATCGAGGTCGCCGACACCGAGGCGGACAGCACCGCCCGACGGCAGGACCGGGAGTTCGACGAGTTCCGCAAGCGGCTGAAGAACACCGAGCAGTTCAAAGTCGAGCAGGGCGCCTTCGACGACGCCACGCTGGGCGCGCTGTACAAGCTGGTGCAGGACGGCCACGTCGGCGCGTTCGGCGGGCCGTTGTCGACCGGCAAGGAGGCCAACGTCTACGAGGCCCGCGGCGAGGCGGGCGAGGTGGCGGTCAAGATCTACCGGATCAACGCCTCCGACTTCCGGCAGATGCGGGAGTACCTCGAAGGCGACCCGCGGTTCGAGGGGCTGGAGGACAACAAGAAGGCCACCGTGCTCGCGTGGACCCGCAAGGAGTTCGCGAACCTCAAGCGCGCCGAGAAGGCCGGCGTGCGCGTTCCCGAACCGATCGCCGTCCAGCGGAACGTGCTCGTGATGGAGCTCGTGGGGCAGGCCGACGAGCGCCGCGCCCCCCGGCTGGCGGAGGTCGACGTGGAGAACCCCCAGCAGGCGTACGAGGTGGTGCGGGAGTACATGCGCCGGCTCTACAGCGCCGGCCTCGTCCACGGCGACCTCTCGGAGTACAACATGATCGTCCACGAGGGCGAACTCGTGATCATCGACATGGGGCAGGCGGTCACCGTTCACCACCCCAACGCCGGGGAGTTCCTCGAACGCGACTGCGAGAACGTCGCCTCGTTCTTCTCGCGGCAGGGGCTCGACGTGACCGGCGACGAGCTGGAAGCGTACGTCACCGAGGCCGACGCCGATCCGTCGGGTGAGCCCGACAGCCCCGCGTGAACGACCGACGAGGAACGCTTACAACCCTCCAGCGGCTAAACCGCGTCATGCAACACGTAACGGTTCCACAGGACCGTATCGGCGTCCTCATCGGCTCGGGAGGTGAGACGATGCGGGAGATCGAGGAGCGCGCCGGCGTTCGCCTCGACATCGACTCCGAGGACGGGTCCGTGGGCATCGAGACGGTGGGCGACCCCATCGACGCGATGGCCGCGCCCGACATCGTGAAGGCCATCGGCCGCGGGTTCAAGCCCGAGACGGCGCTGGGGCTGCTGGAGAGCGACCTGCGACGGCTCGACCTGATTGACCTCACCGAACAGACGCGCAACGACAACGACCTGCAGCGACAGAAAGGTCGGCTCATCGGCGAGGACGGCCGGACACGGGAGCTGATGGAACAGCTCACCGGCGCGAACGTGGTGATCTACGGCTCGACGCTGGGGATCATCGGCGAGCCAGAGGAGATCGACGCGGTCCGGCGCGCGGCCGGGATGATCCTCGACGGCGCGCCCCACGGCGCCGTCTACTCGTTCCTCGAACGCAAGCACAACGAGATGCAGCAGGGCTGGAACGTCCGCGAGCAGCCCTGAATCGGCGATTCTCTTCGAATCGTTCTGTCCGTCGCGGCCAGCGGTCGATCGCTCTCGACCGGGACTAACAACTATTAACCACCTTCGGCCGGAAGAGACCCCTAAGAATGGCGGAGGACGTCAAACCGACCCGGAAGAACCTCATGGCGATCGAGGACCGCATCGAACTCTCCGAGCGGGGCCACGACACGCTGGAGCAGAAGCGCGACGGCCTCATCATGGAGTTCATGGACATCCTGGATCAGGCCCAGGACATCCGGAGCGATCTGGAAGCCGACTACCAGACCGCCCAGCAGAAGCTCGACATGACGCGGGCGATGGAGGGCGACGTGGCGGTCCGCGGCGCCGCCGCCGCCCTGAAGGAGCACCCCGAGATCACGACCCAGTCGAAGAACATCATGGGCGTCGTGGTGCCCCAAATCGAGGCCTCGAAGGTCCGGAAACCCATCGATGAGCGGGGGTACGGGCTGATCGGCTCCTCGGCGCGCATCGACGAGACCGCCGAGGCGTACGAGGAGCTGATCGACTCGATCATCCTCGCCGCGGAGGTCGAGACTGCGATGAAGAAGATGCTCGAGGAAATCGAGACCACCAAGCGCCGCGTGAACGCCCTGGAGTTCAAGCTCCTGCCCGAGCTGTACGAGAATCAGGAGTACATCGAGCAGAAGCTCGAGGAGCAGGAGCGCGAGGAGATCTTCCGGCTCAAGAAGATCAAGGCCAAGAAGGAGGAAGAGGAGGACGAGGCGGAGATCGAAGCCGACGAGCGCGAGGGCGCGACCCCCGCGTCGCCGAAAGCCGACTGAGTCGTGTCCTGTCCGGCGTGTGACGCCCCGGTGGTCGCGTTCACCGTCCCGGCGGCGCTCCGGAAACACGCGCCGGCGACCGAGAGCGCGATCTGTTCTTCCTGTCTGCGGACCGTCGCCGCCAGCGAAGCCGGCGTCGACGACGTTCCCGAGAACGCCGACTTCTCGGCGATCCACGAGTCGTTCCCGACCGGCCGCGGCGGGGTCGCGTTCGCGCTCGCGCTGGGGAAGCTCGACTCGCTGGCGCTGGAGCGCGCGGCGATCGAAGAACTGTGTGAGGCGGCCGAGCGGGCCGGCGTCGACGTGCGGCTGGCGCTGGAACGGTTAGCCGAGGTCGACGAACTCGACCCGCCGTTCGATATCGGGCGGCGGAGTCAGCAGTTGGCGTCGTTCCGGTAGGAACGGCCGCGAAGAAGCGAAAACGGAGCCGGCGCAGCGTGTCGGTCTAAACGTACGTGAACCACTCCTCGTGGTCGTCGGTGCGACGCTCCACGAGGTCGAAGAACGCGCTCTGGAGCTCCTCCGTGATGGGCCCGCGCCCGCCCTCGCCGATCTCGACGTTGTCGACCTGCCGGATCGGCGTGACTTCGGCGGCGGAGCCGGTGAAGAACAGCTCGTCGGCGGTGTGAAGCTCGCCGCGGGAGATGCTGACGTTGTCGTGGACCTCGTAGCCGCGCTCCTCGGCCAGCGTGATCACCGTGTCCCGGGTGATGCCGTCGAGGATCGACTCGCTCAGCCCCGGCGTGAACAGCTCGCCGTCGCGGACGAGGAACAGGTTCTCGCCCGGCCCCTCGGCGACGTTGCCCTCCTTGTTCAGGACGATCGCCTCCTCGTAGCCGTGGCGGCGGGCCTCCTCGCCGGCCAGCATGCTGTTGACGTACAGCCCCGTGGTCTTCGCGTTGGTCGGGATCTGGCTGGAGGCGTGCTTGCGCCACGAGGACACCTTCACCTCGATCCCGTTCTGCAGCGCCTCCTCGCCGAGATAGGCGCCCCACGGCCACGCGGCGATCGTCACGTCGGTCGGGCAGTCGCCGGGCGAGACGCCGAGCGAGTTGTAGCCGTAGTACGCCAGCGGACGGACGTACGCCGAGTCGAGGTCGTTGCGCCGGATCACTTCCAGCGTCGCCTCGGTGAGCTCCTCGCGGGAGAACTCGATCTCCATGTCGTACGGCTTCGCGGAGTTGTAGAAGCGATCGAGGTGTTCCTCCCAGCGGAAGATCGCGGTGCCCTCCTCGGTGTCGTAGGCGCGGACGCCCTCGAAGATCCCCGTCCCGTAGTGCATCGCGTGGGTGAGCACGTGGACCTGGGCGTCCTCCCAGTCGACGTACTCGCCGTTCATCCAGATCGTCCCGTCCTGCTCCATCTCCTCGAAGGCGCTCATACCCGCGTATGGGGACGGCGGGGTCTTAAAATCGTCAGAAACGCCGGCCTCAGTCGAGCCGGGTCAGCAGATCCCGCCCCTCGACGTAGACCAGCCCCTCGCGCTCGGCGTAGGCACGCGCGTCGCCGGGCGTTCGCGCGTCGCCGGTCTCGCCGTCCAGCATCTCACACACGACCACCGCCGGCTCGCGGTCGGCCGCCGCGGCGAGCGCGAGGCCGAGTTCGGTGTGGCCCTGCCGGTCGGCGAGCAGGTCCGGCGCGCCCCGCAGCAGCGTGACGTGGCCGGGCGAGCGGAACGACTCCGCGAAGTCGTCGGCGTCGAACGTCCCCGCGACGGCGCCGTCGGCCGCCGCGCCCAGTTCGCCGATCGTGAGCGCGCGGTCGTCGTCGGTGATCCCCGTGAACGTCTCTCGGTGGTTCACCGGCAGCGAGAACGACGAGCGGTCGTCGTAGTCCAGATGCGCCGCCTCGGCGGCGGGGTGGTCGAGCGCGTCCGCGAGGAACGGCAGCCCCCACGCCTCGGCGACCGCGTCGGTGATCGCGACGCAGATCAGCCCGCCGGCGTCGTTGCGCAGCCGGCGGACCGCGTCGGCGTCGACCGCCCGCGCGGGGTAGACGACGTCGACCTCCCCCTCGCGGTCGGCGGCGTCGTGGATCAGCACCGGCTCCCCGCGGGCGAAGGCGTCCCGTGCGGCCGCCACGCTGTCGACGGTGTCGGTCGTCGAACTCATGCCGCCTCGATCTCCACGGCGACCTCGTCGCCGTCGGCCAGCCCGAGCTCGTCGCGCAGCATCTCGGGGGCGATGAGCTCGATCTGGTCCTCGTCGTGGTGGGTGCGGTCGGGGACGATCACGTGGACCGGCTCGACGCTGCCGGCGTCGGCGTCCAGCCGCGCGGGGTAGCAGGTCGCGGCGCCGTAGGTGCGCTCCTCGTCCTCCCACTCGTCGATGCGGACGCCCTCGACGGCCGCGAGCTCGCTCCGATTCCGGGTGCTCCCCTCGTCGAGATCGACGTTGAGCGTGCCCGGGTACGGCTCGTAGCCGAGTCGCTCCTCGAACTGGCGCTTGTACCCCGACAGCGAGATGTAGTGTCGCCCCTCGCCGGCGCCGGCGGTCACCGTCCCCGAGAGCGTCAGCGCGGCGTCGTCCTCGAACAGCCGGCGGTAGTCGGCGTACTCCCCGCGGAGCCGGGACTTCCCGTCGGCGGTCAGCGAGATCCACTGCCCGTCCGCGACGACCTCCCGCTCGATCAGGTTCGCGGACTCCAGCCGCTGGAGCCGTCGGGAGGCGGTCTGACTCGACGCGTCGAGACGCTCGCCCAGCGCCGCACACGACACCTTCCGCTCGCCGTCGACGCCGCCGGACAGCGCGATCTCCTTCAGCGCCGCCACCTCGGCGGCGTCGACGCCCGCAGTCGTCTCTTGCATGGGACGTAGTTCAGTATCGAGACGCTTAACGATACTGGATGCGGTGCGGTGCAGAACCGTGACGGGCGCTGCCCCGGCCGAACGCTTCGGAAGCCCCTTTATTCACCGGGCGGAACGGTCGCCCATGTTCATCGAGTTCCGGTCGGCGGTCGAGGACGCGGTCGCGGCCGCGCTGGCCGCGCGCGACCTGCCGACCGACGACCTCGGGATCGAGGAGCCGCCGGCGGACGTCGACGCGGTGCTCGCCTCCAGCGTCGCGTTCCGGCTCGCGAGCGAGGTAGGCGCGCCGCCGCCGGAGGTCGCCGCCGAAGTGGCCGCGGAGATCGACCCCGCGGAGTACGAGTACGTCGGCGAGATCACCACACAGGGGCCGTACCTCAACTTCGCGCCGGACGAGTCGTACTACGAGGACACGCTCGTCGCCGCCGGCGACGAGGCGTACGGCCAGCGCCCGCCGACGGGCGAGTCGGTCGTCGTCGAGCACACCTCCGCGAACCCCACCGGCCCGGTCCACGTCGGCCGCGCCCGCAACCCCATCATCGGCGACGCGATCGCCAACGCGCTCGACTACGCGGGCTACGACGTGGAGCGGCACTACTACGTCAACGACGCCGGCCGACAGATGGCGCTGTTCACGTGGGCGTACGAGACGTTCGACGAGAGCGAGCTGCCGGAGCCGGAACGCGAGAAGCCCGACTACGAGCTGGTGCGGTACTACCGGAAGGGGAACAGCTACCTCGAAGACGCCGACGAGGCCGCCACTGCGGCCGCCGAGGAGGAGATCGAGTCGATCATGCAGGGGCTCGAAGCGGGCGACGAGGAGACGTACGAGCGCGTGAGCGAGGTGGTCGACACGGTGCTCGACGGCATGACACAGACGCTCTCACGGCTCCCCGCGACGTTCGACGAGTTCGTCAAGGAGACGCGGTTCATGCGCACCGGCGCCACCGACGACGTGGTCGAACGCCTGCAGGCGCTGGACGAGGCCGTCTACGAGGAGGAGGCGTGGCAGCTCGATCTCTCCGAGCACGGCATCGAGAAGAACTTCGTGTTCCTGCGCTCGGACGGGACGACGCTGTACACCACCCGGGACATCGCCCACCACGAGTGGAAGTTCGAGAACTTCGACCGCGCGGTGACGGTGATCGGCGAGGACCACAAGCTCACGTTCGAACAGTTGAACGAGACACTGCAGCTGCTGGGCCACGACACCGACCAGCTCGACCAGCAGTTCTACTCGTGGGTGAACCTCCCCGGCGGCGAGGGGATGAGCACCCGCGAGGGGACGGGCGTCGATCTCGACGACCTGCTCGACGAGGCCGTCGCCCGCGCCCGCGAGGAGGTCGAGGACCGCATGGACGACCGCATCCGCGAGGACGAGCTCGACGACGAGGACGTGGATCGGATCGCCCGGCAGGTGGGGATCGGCGCCGTTCGCTACGACATCGTCGCCAAGCAGCCGAGCAAGGCGATCACGTTCGAGTGGGAGCGCGCGCTCGACTTCGAGGCGCAGTCGGCGCCGTACGTCCAGTACGTCCACGCCCGCTGTCGCGGAATCCTCGACGGCGAGTCGGTGCCCGCCGAGGTCGACGGCGACCTGCTCCAAACGCCCGAGGAGCGCGACCTCCTCCGGACGATCGCCCGCTTCCCCGCGGTGGTCGAGGGGGCCGCCGAGGATCTCGAACCCCACCGCGTCGCGACGTACACCCGGACGTTCGCCGAGCGGTTCAACGCGTTCTACCGGGAGTGTCCGGTGCTCGAAGCCGAGAGCGAGGAACTGCGTGACGCGCGGCTGGCGCTCGTTGCCGCGGCGGCACACACGGTCGGGAACGCGCTCGACGTGCTCGGCGTCGCCGCGCCGGAGTCGATGTAGCGCCGGGGAGCGTCACGGCCGGCCAGCGTCCCGTTCGCGGCCGGTTTCGGCGTCGCCGGAGGCGTGTTCGACGAACGGGGCAGTCAACAGGTACTTACACGCGATGGCGCCTATCCTGAACTAATGAGTACCGACGCCGAAGAGACAAGCGAGGACAGGCGGAAGTACGAGTTCCGCAAGCTCCTCGAAGAGTTGGAGGAGTACGAGGGATCAGGAACGCAGCTCGTCACCATCTACATCCCCGAGGACCGACAGGTCTCCGACGTGGTCGCCCACGTCACGCAGGAGCACTCCGAGGCGGCCAACATCAAGTCCAAGCAGACGCGGACGAACGTGCAGGACGCGCTCACGTCGATCAAGGACCGCCTGCGCTACTACGACACCTACCCGCCGGAGAACGGGATGGTGATCTTCTCGGGCGCGATCGACTCCGGCGGCGGGCAGACCGAGATGATCACCCGGACGCTGGAGTCGCCGCCGGACCCCATCGAGTCGTTCCGCTACCACTGCGACTCGAACTTCCTGATCGAGCCGCTGGAGCACATGATGGCCGACTCGGGGCTGTTCGGCCTGATCGTGCTCGACCGCCGGGAGGCCAACGTCGGCTGGCTCAAGGGCAAGCGCGTCGAGCCCGTGAAGTCGGCCTCCTCGCTGGTGCCGGGCAAGCAGCGAAAGGGTGGCCAGTCAGCACAGCGATTCGCCCGACTGCGCCTCGAAGCGATCGACAACTTCTATCAGGAGGTCGCGGAGATGGCCGACGACCTGATGGTGCCCAAGCGCCACGAGCTCGACGGGATCCTCGTCGGCGGTCCGTCGCCGACGAAAGACGAGTTCCTCGACGGCGACTACCTCCACCACGAGCTGCAGGACAAGGTGCTCGGGAAGTTCGACATCGCGTACACCGACGAGTCGGGACTGTACGACCTCGTCGACGCCGGGCAGGAGGCGCTGGCCGACCAGGAGCTGGTCGAGGACAAGAACCAGATGGAGGAGTTCTTCGAGAACCTCCACACCGGCGGCGAGGCCACCTACGGGCTGGGGCCGACCCGGGAGAACCTCGTGATGGGCTCGGTCGACCGCCTGCTGCTCTCGGAGGATCTCACCGAGGACGTGGTGATCTACGAGTGTCCCAACGGCCACACCGAGTACGAGACCGTCGAGCGTCGGCACAACACGACCGACCACGAGTGCTCGGAGTGCGGCGAGCCCGCCGAGGTGCAGGAGCGGGAAGACGTGGTCGACCACCTGATGGAGATCGCCGACCAGCGCGGCACCGAGACGAAGTTCATCAGCACCGACTTCGAGAAGGGCGAACAGCTGCTCAACGCCTTCGGCGGGATCGCGGGGATCCTGCGGTACGAGACGGGCGTCTAAGCCGGGTTCTTCGGCGTCGGTCCGCTCCGTCCGCTTCAGGACAGGCACGGAATCCGGGGCGCTTCGAAACCCTTACCACCGAATCCCGAATACTGACGGGTAACTCGCTGGTCGACGGGACGCCAGCGGGCACCCGATAGCTCGGGACGAAATGTGGTCCGACGGGGCGGAGCCCCCTCAGACTGAATCGCAAGCGCCCGCAGAGAACCATGGCACGAAGTTTCTACTCCCACATCAAGGACGCGTGGAAGCAGCCCGGCGACGGCAAGCTCGCCGAGCTCCAGTGGCAGCGAAAACAGGAGTGGCGCGAACAGGGCGCCATCGAGCGCATCGAGCGCCCGACCCGCCTCGACAAGGCCCGCGAACTCGGCTACAAGGCCAAGCAGGGCATCGTCGTGGTCCGCATCGCCGTCCGCAAGGGCGGCGCGCGCAAGCGCCGACACAAGGCGGGCCGCCGCTCGAAGCGACAGGGCGTCAACCGCCTCGGCCGCCGGACCTCGATCCAGCGGATCGCCGAGGAGCGCGCGACCCGGAAGTACCCGAACCTCCGCGTGCTGAACTCCTACTGGGTCGGTGAGGACGGCTCCCAGAAGTGGTTCGAGGCGATCCTCGTGGACCCCGAACACGCCGCGATCCAGAACGACGACGACCTCAACTGGATATGCGACGACTCCCAGACCGGCCGCGCGTTCCGTGGCCTCACCAACGCCGGCAAGTCCAACCGCGGTCTCCGCACTCGCGGGAAGGGTGCCGAGAAGGTCCGACCGAGCGTCGCGTCGGGCGACCGCGGCGGGAAGTAAGGTCGATCACTGGTCCGTTTTCTTTCGATGCAGACCGAGTAGCTGCTGCTGTGCGGTCGGCGCGAAACGGTCGCGCCTCCGTGCGCGACCCGAGCGCGAGGGATGAGCGAGTGAGCGCAGCGAACGAGCGAATCGGTTGGGGAGACTCGTGGGCTGTACGGGGCGGTGCGGTCGCAAGTGGTCTACGAGTGAGCTGCTGTTCGCGGCTGTCGTCGAAGGAGCAACTACGAAACCACCGTAGACCTTACTCGACTCGCACCACCTGCTTCCCGACGTTCTCGCCTTCGAACAGCCCCAGGAAGGCGTCGGGGGCGTTCTCCAGCCCCTCGGTCACCGTCTCGCGGTACTCGATCTCGCCCGCCGCCACCCACTCCGCGAGATCCGCGGTGGCCTGCTCGAACCGCGGCGCGAAGTCGCCGACGAGCAGCCCTTCGACCCGAGCGCGGGTCTCGATCAGCTTCCCCAGCTTCCGCGGGCCGGTCGGGGTCTCCTCGGCGTTGTACAGCGCGATCTGCCCGCACACCGCCACGCGGGCGTCGACGTTCAGGTGGCTGAACACCGCGTCGGTGATCGGGCCGCCGACGTTGTCGAAGTAGCCGTCGACGCCCCCGGGTGCGGCCTCCGCGAGCGCCGCGACGTAGTCGTCGGTCGCTTTGTAGTTGATGCAGGCGTCGAAGCCGAACTCGTCCTCGACCACTTCGCACTTCTCGTCGCTACCCGCGAAGCCGACGACGCGGGCGCCCTGCAGCTTCGCGAGCTGGCCCACCACCGACCCCACCGCGCCGGCGGCGGCGCTGACGACCACCGTATCGCCGGCACGAGGTTCGAGCACCTCGCGCGTGCCGAAGTACGCCGTCCGGCCCGGCATGCCCAGCACGCCTAGCGCGGTCGACACCGGAAGCGCGCCGGTCTCGATGCGCTGGAGGTCGTCGCCGTCGGCGAGGTGGTACTCCGACCAGGACATGTTGCCGACGACGGTGTCGCCGGACTCGAACTCGGTGCCCGTCTCGTCGACGACTTCGCCGACCGCGCCGCCCTGCAGTGGTTCGTCGACCTCCCACGGTTCAGCGTAGGACTCGCCGGCGTCCATCCGGCCGCGCATGTACGGGTCGACCGAGAGGTAGCGGAGTTTGACGAGCGCCTCGCCGGGTGCGGGGTCGTCGAGTTCGACCGTCCGCCGGTCGAACGTGTCGTCGTCCGGCACGCCGTCGGGTCGCTCCGCGAGGAAGTAGCGCGCTGTCGTAACCATACAGGGACGTGGGGCGCCGCCGGGAAGGAGGCTACGGCGCCGACACGCTAGATCGCACAGCCCACGTCGCGGTAGAGCCAGTGGGTCATGACGTAGACGCCCGCGACGATCCCCACCGTGGCGATGAAGGAGTGGACCGACAGCTCCGCGAGCCCGGAGTAGATGTTGCCGATGTTACAGCCCGGCGCCAGCCGGGAGCCCGCGCCCATGAGGAAGCCGCCGAACACCGCGTTCGGGAGGCGGCGGCGCTTCGGGACGCGGATCGAGAAGTCGCCGCTCCAGAGCGACGCGAGGAACGCGCCGCCGATCACGGCCGCGATCATCACCATGTCGACGGTGAGCGTGACGCCGGCGCCCTGGAACAGCACCGAGCCCCAGTACTCGAACGAGCCGGCGTCGACGCCCGTGAGGTTCAGCAGGTAGCCCGCCCAGCGCGCTTCGGGACCGGTGACGCCGACGATGGAGACCTGCGTGAACCAGACGACCGCGAGCGCGGTGATCCCCAGCGCGGCGGTCCGGGGGTCCCACGGCCGCTTGCTGTTCGCGATCGGATCGCGCCACGCCTCGCGGAGACCGTCCGCGTACGCGCGAGTGCCGCGGACGAACGACTGCAGGCCCGCGACGGGCGCCGAGCGCGCCGACGGGACGCCGCCGTCGGCGAGGGCTTCGCCGCTGCGACCCTCGCCGCCCGCCGCGTTGCGTCCGACGATGGTGGCGTACACGAGCACGACGACCGCCGCGATCAGCAGCGCCAGCGCGGGCGCCGGGATGGGCGAGGTTTCGAACAGCGTCATCCCCTCGCCGAACGTCAGCGGCGCGAAGTAGGTGCTCTGGAGCGTGGGGTAGGCGACCGTGAACGCGACGTAGCCGACGCCCATGAACAGCAGCGTGAGCCAGAAGTGGAGGTAGCCCTGCCCGGCGCGGTACAGCGTGCCCGTCGCACAGCCCCCGGCGTACGTCATCCCGACGCCGAAGACGAAGCCGCCGAACAGGCCGGTCAGCCCCCAGCCCGGGGTCCAGAACCCCTGGTAGTAGCCCAGCGAGTACGCGATGCTCCAGAAAACCATCGTCAGCGTCGTCGCCGCCAGCACGCCCTTCGTGACCCGGGTGTCCTTGAACGCGAAGAGGTCGCGGAACGCGTGCACGAAGCAGAACCGCCCCTTCTGTAGGAACACGCCGAGCCCGAGGCCGACGGTCAACGCGACGAGTAACGTCGAGTCCATTGGGTGAGCACCGCTACCTGCCCGAGGGGTATGAACGGCGCCGCCGCGGGTGATCGCGCCTCGATCGAGTGCACGCCACAGCGGGCGTATCCAGCCGTATCGCCCGTTTCCGCCGGGATTGCGTTCGATACCGGCGAAAACCGTGATCGGCGCCTACGGCAATAATTGCCTGTAAAGGCGGGAGTCCGGCGGCGAACGGTGCCGTGTCGGGTTCGCCACCGTCCGTACGCTTAACCCTCGCCGGACCCGAACACGGCTCCATGACCGACCTCTCGCTCGACGCCACGCAGCTCGACCGCTACTCCCGGCACATCATCCTCGACGACGTGGGGCCCGAGGGGCAGAAGCGCCTGCTGGAAGGCAGCGCGCTGGTCGTCGGCGCCGGGGGGCTCGGCGCGCCCGTGATCCAGTACCTCGCGGCCGCGGGCGTGGGCCACCTCGGCATCGTCGACGACGACGTTGTGGAGCGCTCGAACCTCCAGCGCCAGATCATCCACCGCGACGCCGACGTGGGGCGGCCCAAGGCCGAGAGCGCCGCCGAGTTCGTGGCCGAACTCAACCCCGACGTGGACGTGGAGGCGATGGAACGCCGGATCGCGCCGGACGAGGCCCGGGAGCTCGTGACGGAGTACGACGTGGTGGTCGACTGCACCGACAACTTCCCCACGCGGTACATGCTCAACGACGCCTGCAGGATCGAAGGCGTCCCGCTGTGTCACGGCGCGATCTACAAGTTCGAGGGGCAGATCACCACGCTCACTCCCGACGGGCCGTGCTACCGCTGTCTGTTCCCCGAACCGCCCGAGCCGGGCACGGTGCCGGACTGTGCGACGACGGGCGTGCTGGGGGTGCTGCCCGGCACCGTCGGCTGCCTGCAGGCGACCGAGGCGGTGAAGGTGCTGCTCGGGCTCGGCGACGCGCTCTCGGGCCGGCTGCTGTTCTACGACGCCCGGGAGCTCAGCTTCGAGACCGTGCCGTACCGCGAGAACCCCGACTGCCCGGTCTGTGGCGACGACGGCATCGACTCGCTGTCCGGCGTCGACTACGACGGCGGCTGTGAGATCGCCGGCGACTGATCCTCCCTCTTCGTGGCCGAAACTCCCGCCCAGCGTGGCGTCCGTGTGAGGCTTACCCAAGGTTATACCACGTAAGAAGCTATCGGTCGGTCTGTATCGATTCTACATGCCAAAATCGGCCGGTAGCAGCGTGAGAAGCGGTATCGAAGCGGGCAAAAGAGTTATATACTTTTCTCTCCTACCCTAGAGTGAAGACAGCCCGGCACCGAGCCGGGTATCACTTCGGTTCCGATCCAATGAGCACCAACACCACCCACCGCGAAGCCGAGACCGAGCGGGCAGAGAACGAGCAGGAGCACCACTGCCCCGAGTGCGGTGGCGACCTCGAGACCGACGAGTCACAGGCCGAGACGGTCTGTGCGGACTGTGGCCTCGTCGTCGACGAAGACGCCATCGACCGCGGGCCCGAGTGGCGTGCGTTCGACGCCGGCGAGAAGGACCAGAAGTCCCGCGTCGGCGCCCCGACGACGAAGATGATGCACGACGACGGCCTGTCGACCAACATCGGCTGGCAGAACAAGGACGCCTACGGCAACCAGCTCTCGGCCAGCCAGCGCGAGAAGATGCAGCGCCTGCGGACGTGGAACGAGCGGTTCCGCACCCGCGACCACAAGGAGCGCAACCTCAAGCAGGCCCTCGGCGAGATCGACCGCATGGCCTCCGCGCTCGGGCTGCCGGAGAACGTCCGCGAGACCGCGTCGGTGATCTACCGACAGGCGCTCGATCAGGACCTGCTGCCCGGCCGCTCGATCGAGGGGATCGCGACCGCCTCCCTCCACGCCGCCGCACGGATGGGGAACGTCCCCCGCAGCCTCGACGAGATGAGCGCCGTCTCCCGCGTCGATCAGGCGACGTTCAAGCGCGCCTACCGCTACATCGTGCGGGAGCTGAAGCTCGAGGTCCAGCCCGCGGACCCGCTGGAGTACCTCCCGCGGTTCGCGAGCGATCTGGAGCTCGACGACGAGACCGAGCGCCGCGCCCGCGAGCTGCTCGAGACCGCCAAGGCCCAGAACGTCCACTCGGGCAAGTCGCCCGTGGGGCTGGCCGCGGCCGCGATCTACGCCGCGGGCGTGCTGACCAACAACGCGCTCACCCAGAGCGAGGTCAGCGCGGCGACGGACATGAGCGAGGTCACGATCCGCAACCGCTACCAGGAGCTGCTGCAGGCCGCGGAGACGGGGCCGACCGCGAGCGCCGCCTGAACGGACGTGGAGATCGACGGCCGGCGGCGATAATCGACGCGTCTGTGGCTTCTTCGCCGAACCTACTCCCTTCGTCCGCGACGAAATCCGAATCGTCGAATCCGGCGGTGAAACAGCTGATAAGTAGCACTGCAAACCGACCTTTTGCTGCGGGCCCCGGAGGGCCCTTGCAAAAGCTCGACCAAAAGCCTACGAGCCTCCCTCCGGTCGGCTCTTGGCCGCTCACTCGCTTCGCTCGTTCGCGGTGAGTAACTCTCCTGAGCAGCATCCGCGAGCGAAGCGAGCGGTTCTCCGGACCCGACCGGAGGGAGGGTCCGGCTTTTGGCATGAACGGGTTTTACCGGGGTTCGACCGAGCAAAGCGAGGGAGGACCCCGGTAAAAGAGGTTGCTGTACTTACCGATATCAAACACCGATCGGTCTCGAGAATATCAACAGAAACGAACGAAGGAGAGGGAACACCCCCTAGCGCAGCCCCAGCAGTTCGTAATCCTCCTCGGGGTCGTACCGCCGGAACAGCAGACTGTTCGTCAGCACCGACACCGACGAGATCGCCATCGCGCCCGCGGCGAGTACCGGCTGGAGCAGCCCCAGCGACGCCAGCGGGATCATCGCCGTGTTGTAGCCCAGCGCCCAGACGAGGTTCTGCTTAATCTTCTGCAGCGTCGCGTCGGAGATCCGGATCGTCTTCACCACGTCGACGGGGTCGTCGCGCATCAGCGTCACGTCGGCGGCCTCGATCGCCACGTCCGTCCCCGAACCGATCGCGGTCCCGACGTACGCGACCGCGAGCGCGGGGGCGTCGTTGACGCCGTCGCCGACCATCATCGCCTGCCGGTCCTGCTCCTGAATCGCTTCGACCGCGTCGGACTTGTCCTCGGGCAGCACCTCCGCGCGGACGTTGTCGGGGTCGATCCCGACCTGTTCGGCGACCGCGCGGGCGGTCCGCTCGTTGTCGCCGGTGAGCATCATCACGTCGAGCCCGCGCTCGCGGAGCTGGCTCACCGCCGACTTCGCGCTCTCTTTCACGGTGTCGGCGTCGGCGACGACGCCCACGAGATCGCCCTCGTAGGCGACCAGCATCGCCGTCTTCCCCTCCCCTTCGAGTCGTTCCATCGTCTCGGCGGCGGGCTCGGGGTCGACGCCATTGTCCCGGAGCAGCTTCCGGTTGCCGACCAGCACCTCGCTCCCGTCGACCGTCGCCCGGACGCCGTGGCCGGGAACGTTCTCGAACTCCTCGGCCGAGCCGACCTCGATCCCGCGTTCCTCGGCGCCGTCGACGATCGCGCGAGCCAGCGGGTGCTCGCTGCCGCTCTCGGCCGTCGCCGCGAGCCGCAGCACGTCGTCCTCGTCGAGCCGCTCGCGTTCGGTTAGCTGCCCGCCGTCCGGTGCGGCGTCGCCGTCGGCGCGGGGAGCGTCGAACACCACCACGTCGGTGAGCTCCATCTCGCCCTCGGTGAGCGTCCCTGTCTTGTCGAACACGACCGTATCGACGTCCTTCGCGCGTTCGAGCACGTCACCGCCCTTGAACAGCACGCCGTTCTGGGCGCCGATGGTCGTCCCGACCATCGTCGCCGCGGGCGTCGCGAGCCCCAGCGCGCAGGGGCAGGCGATCAGCACCGCCGACGCGAACACGACGATCGCGAACTCGAACACCGAGACCGTCCCGCCCGCGATCGCCGGGCCGCCGGCGACCAGCCCCCACAGCGGGAGCGCGTTCACGAGGCCGGCCAGCGTCCCGGGGAACAGGTACCAGACGACGCCCCAGAACAGGGCGTTCGCGATCACCGCCGGCACGAAGTACGCGGAGATGCGGTCCGCGAGGTTCTGGATGTCGGGCTGGCGGGACTGGGCCTCCTTCACCGTCTGCACGATCTGCTGGAGCGCCGTGTCCGCGCCGACTTTCGTCGCCTCGACGACCAGCACGCCGTTCTCGTTGATGGTCGAGCCGACGACCTCGTCGCCCTCGGTCTTCTCGACGGGGACGGACTCCCCTGTCACCATCGACTCGTCGACCGCGGACTGCCCGTCGACGACCACGCCGTCGGTCGGGATCTGCTCGCCCGGCCGGACCTTCATCCGGTCGCCGACTTCCACGTCCTCGAGGGGGATCTCCTCCTCGTTCCCCTCGTCGTCGACGACGGTCGCGGTGTCGGCCTCCATCTCCAGCAGCGTCCGCAGCGCCTCGCCGGCCTGCCCCTTCGAGCGGGCTTCGAGGTAGTTGCCGAGCGTGATGAACACGAGGATCAGCGCCGCGGTGTCGAAGTAGAGGCTGCCCGCGATCAGGTCCAAAAGCGCCGCGACGGAGTAGACGTACGCGGTGGTGGAGCCGAGCGCGATCAGCACGTCCATGTTGGCGCGGCCGTTCGTGACGAGCGCCTTGTAGGAGTTCCTGTAGAACGGCCGGCCGAGCACGACCTGCACGGGCGTCGCGAGCCCGAACATCACCCAGCCCAGCGGCACGCCGAACAGTGAGTCGGCGAGCAGGCTATCGAAGAAGAAGTGTTCGAGCAGGAAGAACAGCAGCGGGGCCGACAGCGCGGCACCGAACAGCGTGAGCCGGCGCTGTTTGCGGATCTCTTCGTTTCGGGCCGCGTCGCGGGCGGACTCGCCCTCGTCGTCGCCGTCCTCGCGGACCGGCGTGTACCCCGCGTCCTCGATCGCGTCGTACATCGCCGCGAGCGAGGCATCCTCGGGGTTGTAGGTGACCTGCGCCTCGTCGGTCGCGTAGTTCACTTCGGCGTCGACGACGCCCGGCACGCCCTCCAGCGCTTTCTCGTTCGTGTCGGCGCAGTTCGCACACGACATGTCGGAGATGGCGATCGTCGCCGTCTCCGAGACGACGCCGTAGCCGGCCGCCTCGACGGCGTCGTAGATTTCGCCGAGCGATACTTCCTCGGGGTCGTACTCGACGGACCCCTCGTCGGTGGCGTAGTTGACGTTCGCCTCGACGACGCCGTCGAGTTCGTCCAGCGCCTCGCCGACCGTCGCCGAACAGTTGGCGCAGGACATCCCCGTGACGTTCAGTTGTGCTGTGCGTGTTCCCATGGTTAGGTACGTGTAGGGGCTCCTCCCTTAGTGCGTTTGCGCCTTCAGAACCAACGCTCGAACGCGCTCAGATTTTGGAAACCAAAGCAAACCCCCGGTTTCGATCGCGCCAGGGTGGTACTGTTGGGAGGGCGATGGGGTGATGGAGCGGGAAAACGGCGAGCCGCCGCGGCCCCGCCGAGCGAAACCCGTATCCCCGGCGGTCGGCTACCGCCGACAAATGGACTGTGACCGGTGCGGCTCCGAGGCGGTGATGCACGCCGCCTACTCCGGGGCGCATCTCTGCGAGGAGCACTTCACGCGGTCGGTCGAGAAGCGGGTGCGCCGCCGGGTGCGCGAGGACAGCCTCGTCTCCCGCGAGGCGACGCCCGAGGACCCGGAGACGTGGGTGATCGGGCTCTCCGGCGGGAAGGACTCGGTCGTGCTGACGGAGATCCTCGCGGACACGTTCGGCGAGGACCCCCGGATCGAACTGGTGGCGCTGTCGATCCACGAGGGGATCGAAGGGTACCGCGACGAGTCGCTGGCCGCCAGCGAGGAGCTGACCGAGGAGCTGGGGATCGCCCACGAGGTCGTCGGCTACGAGGAGGAGTTCGGCGTGCGGATGGACGACGTTGTCGAGGACGACCCCGAGAACATGGCGCCCTGTGCGTACTGCGGCGTGTTCCGCCGTGACCTGCTGGAGGAGTACGCCGAGAAGCTGGACGCCGACAAGCTGCTGACGGGCCACAACCTCGACGACGAGGCCCAGACGGCGCTGATGAACTTCCTCGAGGGCGACGTGAAGCAGGTGGCCAAGCACTTCGACGCCTCCATCGGCGGCTTCGACGACCGCGAGGAGAGCGACTCGTTCGTCCCGCGGGCCAAGCCGCTGCGGGACATTCCCGAGAAGGAGGTGGCGCTGTACGCCCACGTGAACGACCTGCCGGCCCACATCACCGAGTGCCCCCACGCCAGCGAGGCGTACCGCGGGGAGATACAGGAGCTGCTGCTGAAACTGGAGGAGAACCACCCCGGGACGCGCCACTCGATCATGTCGGGGTACGAGGAGCTCGCCGAGTTGGCCGCCGAGGCGTACGGCGGCGACGAGGCGGGGAACCTCGGCGAGTGCGAGGAGTGTGGCTCGACGACCTCGGCGGACGTCTGCCGGAAGTGTCGGCTGCTGGCGTCGATGGAAGCGGTGTAGCTACCCGACGACGAGTTCGGGCGCGACCACCATCCCGATCAACAGACAGAGAAGCACCGAGACCGCCGCGATCCGGAAGGCGCCGGCCGCGCGCCGTCGGTCCGCCGGGAGCGACTCCGCGATCCCGGACAGCACGTTCCCGGCCGCCATGACGAGGAGCCACCCCGCCGAGGTGTCGGCGTGGGCGTAGGCGTAGAACCCGAGGAAGAAGGTGGCGCTCGCGAACATGACGATCGAGTGGAGGCGCCCGGACGGTTCGCTGAACACGATCTCGCTGATTCGGGAGGGCATCGGGGAGTAGCTCCCGTGGAAGCGGTAAAATAGTCGGGGACGCGAGTCAGACCCGCCCCACGGTCACCTCGAACGGCACCACCTCGCGGCGGCGATACGTCGCCTCGCCCATCTCGTCGACGACCGTCCGGCCCATCTCCCGCCACGCAGCCCGGAGCTCGTCGTAGTCCGCGCCCGCGTTGCGAAGCTCCCGTTCGTGTTCGGCGATGCCCGCGCCGCTGGCCTTCCGGGCGGCACTCTCCATCGCCGGCTCGCTGTACGGCGGTTCGACCAGCTTCTCGTGCTCGTAGGTCCGGCGGTCGACCACCTCGATCCCGGCGTCCTCGAACAGGTCGGCGACGCGCTCGCCCATCGCCACGTCCGTCTCGACGCCTGCGAGGTACGCCGCCCGCACCTCCCGCTCCAGTCGCTCCTCGGCGTCGACGGTCGATGACACCTCCACGGCCGCGTTGTTCGGCTCGATCGCCGCGACGAGGTCGTCGGAGACGCGGGCGAACTCCCGCACCGCCGCGGCGGGGTCGGGGAGGTTGATCAGCAGCGCCTGACAGACCGCGAGATCGGCCGCATCGTCGCGAAGCGGCAGCCGCGTCGCGTCGCCGGCGATCGTCGGGATGCCGGTCCGTTCGCGGGCGACCGCCAGCAGCTCCGTGTCGGCGTCGACGCCGACGACCTCGCCGGGGGTCTCGGCCGCGAGCACGCGAGCGAGTTCGCCCGTCCCACAGCCGGCGTCGAGCACGCGCTCGCGGCGCCCGAGATCCAGCGGTTCGAGCGCCGCGGTCGACTCCCACATCCCGCGGCGCGTGTGGTCGAGATACTCCGGAGTGAACTCCCGCACGGCCGGCGGTCGGGGCGCGGCGAGGAAAAACGGGTCGGTCGGACGGGCGATCAGTCCCGGCGAGCGAGCGCGGCCGCGCCGGCGAGGGCGGCGATCGCCGCGATCGCGGCCGTCGGACCGAAGCCGGGGATATCCGCCTGCGTCGCCTCGGTCGGGTAGCGGACGGTGACCGCCGCCGCTGGCACCCGGATCGGGTGGGTGCGGCTGTCGGCGAACGACGCGAGCTCGTACGTCTCCGCCGAGTCGTTGATCGCGTTCAGCCCGACGAATATCCGGAACTCCGCCTCGACGCGCTCGCCGGGCTCGACGGTCCGCCAAGTGAACGTCCGGTTGCTCTGGTGGTACGTCCCGGTCTCGGAACTCGCCGAAACGTGGTTCCACCCCTCCGGCAGCGTGAGCGAGAGCGAGAGTCCCTCGACGGGCTGGTCGCCGGTGTTGGTCAGCGAGAACGGCACGTAGACGCGCTCGCCCGGCTCGGCGGTCACCTCGCCCGGCTCGAAAGAGAGCGTCGCGGTCGTGCGGACTGTGAGATCCATCTCGCCGGCGACGTAGTTCCGTGGCGGGCTCGCGCCGTCGTCGGCGACGGCGACGACGACCTCGGCGTCGATCTCGCCGGGGACCGTCAGCTCGTAGCCGCCGGAGTCGTTGGTCGTCGCCGTGACGACGCCCTCGGGCGGGTCGGCCGCGATCTCGCGGAGTTCGGCCTCGGTGGCGTCGCCGAGGCGGGCCTCGCTGCCGACGATCACCGTCGCGTCCGCGACGGCGGTGCCGTTCAGGTAGCTGACGGTGCCCGACAGCGTGGTGTCGGTCTGGGCTGCCGGCGCCGACGCCGCGGCGGTCCCGGCGCCCGCCGCGGGCGCGACGACCAGCGAGAGCAGCGCGACGAGGAGGAGCGGTCGCATAGGCGGTGTTGGGCGCGCCGTCGTAAGTCTCCCTCGGAAGCGGGCTACTCCGGCAGCAGGTCGTCGGGCACCGACGGCGTCTGCTCGGCCTCCGAGCACCAGTCGAACCGGAAGATGCTGTCGTGCGTGAGATACGTCGACAGCTCCTCCCGGGAGACGGGCTCGTCGAACAGCTGCCGGGTGCCCGCGAGCTGGTAGGTGCTCGGCGCCTTCTGGGCGCGGAGGGCGGCGACCCGGCCGACGGGATCGTGTTCGTGGGAGTCGAGCCGAGCGGAGACGTGGTACTCCTCGTCGCCGACGCGCTCGATCCGGGAAACGAGCGGCGGGTGGCCGACGGGGCGGCGCGCGACCGCGAGCGTGGGAATGCCGAGGTACCGAACTCCATCGACGCCCGCGAGGCGGGCGCTGGACGCGACCGAACAGCCGAGCACGAGGTACACCGCGAGCTCCTGTGCGGCCTCGAACGAGAGCGACTCGTCGGTCAGACAGGCGACCGAGACGGCGTCGTGGAGGCCGGTTATCCCCTCCGTCGACGGCCGCCCCCACCGGAACGTCACGGATCCGACGGTGCCGTCGGGGAGCTCGTCGAACCCGAGTACGCCGTCGGCGCAGACGAACCCCGACTGCGTGACGTCGGCCGCGTAGTGGACGTGGGCGTACGGCTCCCGGAGCAACGCACGGAGTTCGTCGCGGGTGACGGCGGATCGGTAGTCGGCGGTCGGCGGCTCGTCGAGATCGAACCGTTCCCAGTCGACCGCGGCGAAGTGGTCCCCTTCCGGCTGATCGAACCCCACGAACAGCACGGCGGCGCCCTCGGCGGGTCGGCGCTCGTGGGCGTTCGCACGGGTACGGGCAGCGGGCGGGAGGGCGGCGACGTGCTGGGGAACGTCGGGACTGGTCGAGAGGTCGACCGGCTTCTCGGCGTCGGCGGGCGTTCGCGGGATTCCGTCGTCGGTGACGTGGACGCGGGCGAGCGTGTTCAGGAGGTACGGCACCGCTTCGGCGTCGGTCGCCGTCGGCCGGAGCGTCCCGACAGCCGGCCAGTCCGGCACGTACGGGGCCACCGTGTCGAACGGCACTTCGAGGTACTCGAGCAGCTGTCGGTGGATCGGCTCGTCGTACAGCTCCGGCGGGTAGAACGGGAGTTCGGGCCCGAGCTCGTCGTACTCGTAGCGTGGCATGGAGTAGTAGCCGCCGATGCGGACGAGGCTGTCGAGCACGAGCGCGTGGCCGAGCAGGTCGTCGACCGACCGCTCCAGATCCGCGCCCGTCCCCAGCGGCTCGACGTGCTGGCTGCCGAGTCGGAGCTCCGCGCGGTCGCCGGGCACCACGTCGGCGCCGAAGTAGTGGGCGAGCGGCGTCACCCGGAGCACGTCGGCCGTGTTCCGGGGGACGGCAACCGTCACGTCGGGTTCGGGCTTGGAGAGATCGTCGGGGACGTGGAGTTCCTCGCCGTGTTCGATCGCCGGCGGGTGGCCCCGGAGCGTCGGCCACGAGCGCTCGGCCGACCACTCCTTGATCGCGGAGCCGAGGTACGACGCTGCCGTCATCAGGTCCTCGGGGTCGTCGGTCACCGACAGCGTGGCGACCGGCGCCTCGTGGTAGGAGCGAGCGCCGACGACGACCTGGGACTGCTCGCCGACAGTCACGAGCAGCGACTCGGGGTTCTCCCCGCCGCCCACCAGCCGTCCGGTGATCTCGCCGTCGACGTACACGAGCAGTTTGAGCGCGGCGTCGATGTCGACGTACGCCTCGCCGGGGATCGTGAACTCGCCGTCGTCGATCGCCCCGTAGTGTTCGCCGTCGGGGCAGCGGATCTGGGCGGAGGCCCCACCGTGGATCTCGATCGACGAACTCGGCACGCTCACCGCGTCGTCGACCGGCACGTCGAACCACGCGTCGGTCGCCGGTGTGGGGGTCGCGTCGCCGTCGACGGTGAGGGTCATCTCGCCGCCGCCGGCCTCGTCACGGACCGTCAGCTGGCCGTCCGAGAACGAGAACGACACCGCGGCCCGCGTCATCGCTGCCCCCGATACATGGGAGGAGCGAGTCGGTAGAGACGTATATGTGTTACTTGGGGCGTGACAGCTACTCTCGGAGCTCCCGGACGTGCTCGACGTTCCACGCGAAGCTGCGGCCGTCCTCCGTCGGCGTCTCCAGCACGAACGGCTGGTCGCGCCACTCGGGGTGGTTGAGTATCCGGCGCATGCCGTCGTCGCCGATGTGGCCGTCGCCGATGTGGGCGTGCTCGTCCTTGTTGGTGCCGCACTCGTGTTTGGAGTCGTTGAGGTGGATGCAGTGGAGGTACTCGGTCCCGACCACGTCGTCGAACTCTGCGACCGTCTCGTCGACGGCCTCGGGCGTCGAGAGGTCGTAGCCCGCCGCGAACATGTGGGCGGTGTCGAGACAGACGCCGATCTCCTCGTCGGTCTGATCGATCACGCTCGCGAGATGCTCGAACTGGCCGCCGAGCTTGGTGCCGCTGCCCGCGTCGCTCTCGACCAGGACGGTCACGCCGTCGGGCACGTCGAGGCTGTCGATCACGTTCGCGGCGTTCTCGATGCCGCCCTCGACGCCCGCGCCGGTGTGGGCGCCGAGGTGGACGTTCACGTACTCGATGCCGAGGCGGTCGGCCGCGTCGACCTCCTGCTGCATCGAGTCGCGGCTCTTCTCCCGGAGATCCTCCTTCGGCGTACAGAGGTTCACGAGGTAGGAGGAGTGGATCACCCACGGACCGGCGAGCTCCGCCTCGGTCTCCTCGCGGAACTGTTCGGCCTCGTCGTCCTCGATGCTGCCGTGGTCCCAGACCTGCGGCGAGTGGGTGAACACCTGCCCGCAGTTGCCGCCGATCTCGACCTGTCGCTCGACCGCGTTGTCCACGCCGCCGGCGATCGAGACGTGTGCGCCGATCTTGAGCATGGTTCGACTGCGCGAGCGACTCCCAAAAGCGGTTCGAAGGCGGGGGAGCGGCCGGCAACCGGACGATGTCGCGCTACCGCTCCGCGTCGCGCTCGCGGACCCACGCGTCGTGTTCGTACTTCTCGGCCGCGATCTCCCGGCCGCGCGCCAGCTCCTCGTCGGTCCAGCTTCCTTCGTCGGCGTCGGCCCACTCCGAAAGCGCGCTCTCGAAGGCGTCGACGGCCTCGGGGCGGCTCGCGTCGACGAGGTCGGTGATCCCTGCCACGCGCTCCTCGAACTGCTCGACGGTCACGTCGGGGTTCGAAAAGACCGCGAGGTGGGCCTCGGGCCGGGCGTCGTAGGTGATCGAGCCGTGCTGGATCACGGCGTCCTTCCGGCGGTACTGGGCGTTCCCGGCCAGCTTGCGGCCCGCGCCGCCGTCGCTCACTACGTCGTGGGCGGGGTGAAGCCCGCGGAGGTAACAGGCGGGCTCGTAGATCGGCGGGCGCTCCTCCTCGACGAAGTCGGCGTCGATTCCCAGCCGCGCGAACGCGTCGAGGATCGGCGGGCAGAGCTCGTGGTAGCTCTCGATCAGTTCGCCCGGGAGCTCGTCGGCGGGCGCGGCGATCGAGTACGCGATGTCGCCCTCGTTGTCGTGGTAGATGCCGCCGCCGCCCGTCTGCCGCCGGGTCACGTCGACGCCCGCCGCCTCGCAGTGGTCCCAGTCCACGGTCTCGACGGCCTGTCCGTACCCCATCGAGAGACAGGACGGCGCCCAGCGGTACACACGGACCGTTCGTGGCCCGCCGGCGGCCGCGGTCTCGGCGGCCACCTCGTCCAGCGCCATCTGCAGCGGGCCGGGGCGGGCCTCCTCGCGGATCAGCCGCCACTCCCGGTCGGCGTGGTCGGTCATGGGTCGGAGTGAGGGGGGAGCGGGAAAAGCGGTTGCGGTGGCGCGAAGCGGTCGCGCCTCCGTGCGCGAGCGACCGAAGGGAGCGAGTCGGCTGGGGAGGTGTGTGGGCTGTGCAGTCCGGGCGGGACTGAAAGGGGCTGCCTGCTCCGGGACGGCGGGCGAAGTAAGCACGTGAGTGAGCGAAGCGAACGAACGCGCGCAGCGAGCCCCCCGACCGGAGCAGGCAGGGGCTTTCACGGTGTTGCTGACTCCAGCGTTCCAGTAGCTGACAACCGTCGTCGCTGCACCAAAGAGAACGAATCAGACGAAGAACGCGGCACCCTTTTTCCCACGCAACACGGAATCCACGTATGGTCGGCAACGTCGCGAGCGTGATGGCCGAGCTCGAACCCGAGGACTTCTACCTCCTCTCCGGGCTCGAACAGGGGATGCGCTTCTCGGAGTGGGTCCAGCGCGAGAAGCTCCCCGAGTACGCCGACATGACCGCCGAGGAGGTCGACTACCGGATCGATCGCTGTGCCGACCGGGAACTGATCGAGCGCAAGACGATCCAGTACGAGGGGTACCGCCTCACGTTCGAGGGGTACGACTGCCTCGCCCTCCGAGCCTTCTCGGAACGCGGCACGATCGAGGGGATGGGCGCCTCCCTCGGGGTGGGGAAGGAGAGCGACGTGTACGAGGTGCAGTCCTACGAGCCGATGGCGCTGAAGTTCCACCGCGAAGGCTACACGGAGTTCCGGAAAGTCGACAAGGAGCGGGAGTACACCGCCGACCGCAACCACGTCTCGTGGTTCTACACCGCCCGGAAAGCGGCCGAGCGCGAGCACGAGGTGCTCACCGACCTCTACCCCGACGTGTCCGTCCCGCGACCCGTCGATCAGAACCGCCACGCGATCCTGATGGAGAAGTTCGAGGGCGTCGAACTCAAGCGAGCGTCGCTGCCCAGCGAGCAGGTCGTCGGCGTCTGCGACCTCGTGCTCCGGGAGATCCGCGACGCCTACGCGGCGGGCTACGTCCACGCCGACATGAGCCAGCACAACGTCGCCGTCGCCGAGAGCGGCGTGACGGTGTTCGACTGGCCGCAGGCGGTCGCGACCGACCACGAGAACGCCGACGAGCTGCTCGAACGCGACGTGGAGAACGTCGTCGGCTTCTTCCGACAGAAGTACCCACAGGAGATGCCCGACGAGGTCGACACCCGGGCGCTAGCGAAAGCTATCCGGGACGGCGAGTTCGGGAGCGTCGCGAAGTTCGAGGCGTAGGCTTCTCGCCCGAAAGCGTATACCGTTCGCTTCACCAACATGAGTATGAGCAGTCCGACCGTCGAAGTCACCGGGAAGGCCGCCGTCGAAACCGAGCCGGAGTACGCGGTGTTCGTCGTCGAAGTCGAAGGGTACGGCGAGACGGTGTCGGGCGCACAGCGCCGGGTCGAGGACCGGCTCGCCGAGCTCGACCGGGAGCTCCCCGACGCCGTCGACGACGCGAAGGACGGCATCACCGGGCGCTCGGTCACCTCGGCCGACGAGCTGTTCGACCCCGACTGCGACGACCCGTACGTCGCCAGCGCGACCGTCGAACTCCGGTGTGACGGGCTCCCCGGCGACGACATTGCGAACGCCGTCGCGGCCGCCGGGGGGACGGTGACCCGGACGGAGCCCCGCGTGACCGAGTCCCGGCGCGAGGAGCTCCGCGAGGAACTCTTGGCCGCCGCCACGGAGAACGCCCGAGCGCAGGCCGAGATCGTCGCGGCCGCCGACGGGCACGCGCTCGGGCCGGTCGTCAGCCTCGCCACGAAGGAGACGATGGGGTTCGACAGCATCGTCGAGGAGGCGCTGGCGACCGAGGTCAGCGCCGGCGTGCCGGCCGGGCAGATCGAGTTCACCGCCAGCGTCGACGCCACGTACGAACTGGAGTAGCGACCTCCCCGAACCCGCCGACGGGCCGCCGCCGTCAGTTCTACCACCCGTCGGCTCCAACGGCGGCGCATGGAGATCACCGACCACGTTTACAGCCTGCCCGTGACGCTCGACCTCGGCGGCGCCGAACGGACGTTCACGCCGACCGCCGTCGAGACCGAGGAGGGGCTGATCCTGTTCGACACGACGCTGCCCGGGTACGCCGACGAGCTCGACGCCGCGCTCGGGGAGCACGGGTTCGGGCTCGACGACGTGCGGTTCGTCGTGCTCACCCACCACGACGGCGACCACGCGGGCGCACTCGCGACCGTGCAGGACCGCACGGGCGCGCCGACGTTCGCCCACTGGGCCGAGGCCCCCTACGTCGACGGCCGGAAGTTCCCGGTCAAATCCGACGACGAGCGCTACCCGCCGGCCCGCGTCGACGTGGAGCTCATCGACGGCGTCGGCTTCAGCACGCTCGCCGGCCCGCTCGAACTGGTCGAGACGTTCGGTCACGCGCCCGGCCACAGCTCGTTCCACCTGCCCGAGGCCGACCTGCTGATCGCGGGCGACGCGCTGACCGCCGCCGACGGCGAGCTCCACGGGCCCGCCGAGCAGCACACCCCCGACATGGAGCGGGCGATGGAGTCGGTCGCGCTGCTCGGCGAACTCGAGTTCGACCACACGATCTGTTTCCACGGCGGCTACGTCGAAGCGGGCGACGACCGGGTCCGCGAGATCGCGAACGGCGAGTAGCGCCCGCGCCGACGGGACCGTTTTTCACGCCGCCCGCCCCAGCCCGAGCCATGACCGAGGACGCGCCCGCGGACAACCCCTACGTCCGGGAGCCCGACACCGAGTTCGCGCCGACCGAGGCGCTCTCGACCGACGAGGCCCGCGAGCAGGCCGAACAGCTCCGCGAGGCGATCCGCTACCACGACTACCGCTACTACGTCGAGAACGACCCCGTCATCTCCGACCGTGCGTACGACGAGCTGTTCCAGCGCCTCCAGACGCTGGAGTCGGCGTTCGACCTCGACACCGAGGGGTCGCCGACGCGGCGCGTCGGCGGCGAGCCGATGGACGAACTGGAGAGCGTCGATCTCGTGGTGCCGCTGCTGTCGATCGACTCCTCGGGCGAGGCCGAGGACGTGCGGGCGTTCGACGACCGCGTTCGCCGCGAACTCGGCGACGACGCCGCGGTCGACTACGTCTGTGAGCCGAAGTTCGACGGGCTCTCGATCGAGATAATCTACGTCGAGGGGCGCTTCGAGCGCGCGGCGACGCGGGGCGACGGCGAGACCGGCGACGACGTGACCGAGAACGTCCGGACGATCGCGTCGGTCCCCCAACGCCTGCGCGGCGACCCGCCCGCGGTGCTGGTCGTTCGCGGGGAGATCCACATGCCGCTGTCGGGGTTCCAGGAACACAACCGCGAGCGCGTCGAACGGGGGGACGAGCCGTTCGCGAACCCCCGCAACGCCGCCGCTGGCAGCCTGCGACAGTTGGACCCCTCGGTGACCGCCGAGCGCCCGCTCGACTGCTTCTTCTACGACGTGCTGTGGATCGAGGAGGAGCCCGCGCCGATCGAGGAGATCGGCCCCGAGAACGGCGAGGAGGCCGCCTCCGTGGGTGGGCTGGCGCTCGACGGGATCGACACCCACTGGGACGAACACCAGCAGCTGCCGGAGTGGGGGCTGCAGGTCAACGACCGCCACGAACTGGTCGACGGCGTCGACGACGCGATCGCGTTCCGGAACGATCTCCAAGCGGTCCGGGAGGAGCTCGACTACGAGATCGACGGCACCGTGCTGAAGGTGAACGACCGCGATCAGTGCCGGCAGTTGGGCACCACCTCGCGGCACTACCGATGGGCGTACGCCTACAAGTTCCCCGCCCGCACCGAGGAGACCCGGATCGCCGACATCGTCGTGCAGGTCGGTCGGACCGGCCGACTCACCCCGGTCGCGCTGCTCGATCCCGTCGACGTGGGCGGGGTGACGGTCTCGCGGGCCAGCCTCCACAACCAGTCCGAGATCGCCGAACTGGGCGTCGGCGTGGGGGACGTGGTGACGGTCGAGCGCGCGGGCGACGTGATCCCGTACGTCGACGAGGTCGTCGAGGACAACTCCGCGGGCCACTTCGAACTGCCCGACGAGTGCCCGGTCTGTGGCAGCGACGTGGAGGCGGACGGCCCGCTGCGGTTCTGTACGGGCGGGCTCTCCTGTCCGGCCCAGCTCAAGCGGTCCGTCGAGCACTACGCCGGCGACAGCGGACTGGACATCGAGGGGCTCGGCGAAGAGGCGGCGGATCAGCTGGTCGAGGCTGGGCTGATCGAGGAGTCGATCGCCGACCTCTACGCGATCGACGCCGCGGAACTGGCAGAACTGGAGGGCTGGGGCGAGAGAAGCGCCGAGAAGCTCCGCGAGGAGATCGAGGACTCGAAGTCGCCGTCGCTGGGGGCCTTTCTCTCCGCGCTGGGGATCCCCGAGGTCGGGCCGACGATGGCGTCGGAGTTGGCGGCGGCGTTCGGCGATCTCGACGGCCTGATGGCGGCCGACGAGGCCGAGATCCGGGAGGTGGAAGGGTTCGGCCCGACGGTCGCCACTCACGTCGCGGAGTTCTTCGGGAACGAGCGCAACCGCCGAGTGATCGAGCGCCTACGCGAGGCCGGCGTCGAGCCCGAACCACCCGAGTCGACGACCGCGGGCGACGAACTCGACGGGCTGACGTTCGTGTTCACGGGCTCGCTCTCGGTCACGCGCGACGAGGCGCAGTCGCTGGTCGAGGCCCACGGCGCGAACGCGACGAGTTCGGTGTCGGGCAACACCGACTACCTCGTCGCCGGCGACGATCCCGGACGGACGAAACGCGAGGACGCGGCGGCCGAGGACGTGCCGATCGTCGACGAGGACGGGTTCGCGGAGCTCCTCGACGACCGCGGGATCGAGTATCCACCCGAGTGAACGCCGGCAGCCGACGCGCGGAATCACAACCACCTTAACCCGGGCAACCAATAATCCCGAGTATGGCTGTGAACACGACCGCGCTGGGGCTCGCCGTCGTCCTCAGCGGGGCGGTCGCGGTGTTCCACTACGTCCGCGGCACGGAGTGGGAGTCCGCCCCGGATATCTCCGAGGAGGTGCTCGAACGCCGGGCCGCGAGCGTGCCCGAGACGGAGTTCCCGGAGCCGTACAACCGATCCATCGGTGGCGGGGGCGCGCCCGCGGCCGCGGTCGGTGGCGAGGCCGCCGAGGAGGGCGAGCTCGAAGGTGAGACCGACGCCGGTAGCTCGGGGCCCGGGGACATCCCCGAGGACGAGGTGGAGTACTTCGAAGTGGAGTTCACCAAGCAGGGCGAGACGGTGGAGCTCCCGAACAACCAGCCCATCCTCGACTCCGGCGAGGACGAGGGGTTCGACCTCCCCTACGCCTGCCGGCAGGGGCAGTGTGTCTCCTGTGCCGGGCAGATTCAGGACGGCCCGAGCGAGGACTTCGTCGAGCACGACAACCAGGAGATGCTCTCCGACGAGGAGCTCGAGAACGGCTACACGCTGACCTGCGTCGCCTACCCGCGTGACGACTTCACGCTGGAGACGGGCGAAGCACCCTGACTGCGGCACGGTTCTTCTTCGACACCTCCCCGCCCGGACAGCCGGTGCGCCGATGCGCCCTTGTGACAGGACGCCCGAGTGTCACGCATGGATGTCCACGGCCACACGGTCCGCGGCGTCGACGTCGGCCCAGAGACGCGGTGTCGCCACTACGACAGCGAGCTCGACGTGATCGCGATCCGGTTCCCGTGCTGTGAAACGTTCTACCCGTGTTACGAGTGTCACCTCGCGGCCGCCGACCACGAGCCCGAACGGTGGGGCGACGACGCGGCGGGGCGCTCACCGACCGAGGACGAGAGCGCCGACGCGGTGCTGTGTGGCGTCTGCGGGACGGTGCTGACCGTCGCGGAGTACGTCGACTGCGACGACCGCTGTCCGGACTGTGGCGCGGAGTTCAACCCCGGCTGTCGGCGACACTACGACCGCTACTTCGCCGAAGAACTGTTCGAAACGGCGGCGTGAAAACGAGGCCGTTCAGTACCGCGAGGGGAGGTACGCCATCCCGAGCAGGAGGATGAGCGTCGAGCCGGTGAGGATGCTGACGCCCCAGAGCCCGTTGGTGTGCTCCTGGTACTGCTCGGTCGCGGTGTTGTACTGCCGGAGCGTCTCGAAGTTCGACGAGATGACGACCTCCTCGCCCGACTCGAAGTGGGCGAAGAACGTCTCGCCGGAGAGCGTGACGTTGCCGTGCTGGCCGACCGAGGCGCTCTGGGTCGCCCCGGTCTCGTTCTGCCACTCGATCACTGCCTCGTACGTCACGCCGCCCCCACCACCGTGGCCGCCGCCGCTGGACTCGCTCGCCTCGACCGTCGCGACGGTGTACGTCCGGTCGCCGACGGTGAACTCGTCACCTTCCTGGTAGACCGAGTCGTCCGCCGCATTGAGCGCCGGTGCCTCGGAAGTGAGGACCAGTCCGAGCGACAGCGCCCCCACGATCAGGAAGAGGGCGGCGGCGACTGCCACAGCGCGTCGTTGCATGTCCTGATGGTGGTAGACCCGGCGTAAAAACGGTTCCTCTTTGGGCGACGATCGCCGGCCCCGATGCCGAGGTAATTTGTAGCTGTCAGTGTAACGTCTGGACGAATGTACGACCGAATCCTGCTGTCGACCGACGGAACTGCCGCCTCGACGGACGCCGAGTCCCACGCGATCGAGCTCGCTGCCGCACACGACGCCGAACTCCACGTGCTGTACGTCGTCGACGAGACCGTCTACAACGCCTACAGCGGCGACGAGTACGTCGACGAGGCCGAAGGTCCCGAGCACGCGCTCGAGGAACACGGCGAGGAGACGACCGCGGGCGTCCGGAAGCGCGCGAGCGACGCCGGCGTCGACTGCGTCGAAACGCTCCGGCACGGTCGCCCCTCGAACACGATCGTCGACTACGCCGACGAGACCGACGCCGACCTGCTCGTGCTCGGGACGAAACGCCGACCCGACGAGTACCGCGCGCTGCTGGGCAGCGTTACCGACCGGGTGCTTCGACTGACGGAGCGGCCCGTGCTGGTGGAGAAGACCGAGGTCGAAGCGTAGCGGTGCCGCCGCTCGACGGGCAGTACCGGGACGCGATCGAAACGCTGGCAGCCCGACTGGACGAGGTGCCGTGGGCGCTGACCGGCAGCGCCAGCTTCGCGCTCCAGGGCGTCCCCGTCGAGCCCGACGACATCGACGTGCAGACGACCGCGGCCGGCGCGTACGCGATCGAGGAGGCGTTCGCCGACCGAGTTCTCGATCCCGTCTCACACTCGGCGACCGAACGTATCGCGTCCCACTTCGGTGCAGTCGAACTGCACGGACTGCGGGTCGAGATCATGGGCGCAGTCCAGAAGCGGCGCCCCGACGGGACGTGGGAACCGCCGGTCGAGATCGAGCCACACCGGGCGTTCGTCGATCTCGACGGGCGATCGGTGCCGGTGCTCTCGCTCGAGTACGAGGCCGACGCCTACGAGCGACTGGGACGACACGAGCGCGCGGAACTGCTCGCCGCGCACGCGGATCGGTAGTCGGGGTTCGTCCGGATATCCGAACTCTCATCGACGGAGAATCTCGTCACGGTCCTCGAACGAATAGAGACGGTCGCGACGGCTGGCGCTACTCGTCAATCGTCGTCAGTAGTAAGCCAAGGGCCGGATTTGAACCGGCGATGGGCGGCTCTGCAGGCCGCTGCGTTAGGCCGAACTCTGCCACCTTGGCGCGATTGGTGGTTGGACACTCAATCGTTTAAGCGTACCGTATCGGGCGCTTTCGCTGTGTGTCGGAAGAGTACGAACGGGGAGCGATCGACTCGCTCACCGCTCGACAAGACGAGAATACCGCAATGAATGAAGAGACGGCGAGTGCACTTTCCCAGCGGGTCGCCCACGCCAGTACTCGCCCACACGTAGGTGAGCTTAACTTCCGTG